>CAVUOS010000034.1:0-117790 GCA_963743105.1 Terriglobia bacterium | reverse complement strand
GCTGAAGAATCTCGAAACCTACGACTGGCTCATCTTGACTAGCGTGAATGGCGTGGAAGCGATGTGGAATCGGCTGCAAAGAAGATTCGGCCCGAGTCAACGTGGAAGAGCGGCCCTTTAGGGCCGCGTTCGAGCGCAAAGAGTTCTCGGGCTTTAGCCCCTGAGTCCCGCGGACTCCGCATCGCCGCCATCGGCCCAGCTACAAAGAAAGCGATCGAACAACGCGGCGTGAAGGTCGACGTCATGCCCAAGGAATACGTCGCCGAATCCGTGGTCCGCAGTTTGAAAGGAAAAGTAAAAGGCAAGCGCGTGCTGCTGGTCCGCGCCAAGGTCGCGCGCGACGTGATCCCCCGCGAGTTGCGCAAAGCCGGAGCTCACGTCGAGGTTGTCGAAGCGTACGAAACCGTAGTCCCGACAATCTTCGCGTCGCCGCCTGCAAGCCGCGCTCAAAAATCCGAAGAAGCGCCCCAATGTTGTGACCTTTACCAGTTCGTCAACCGTTAAGAATTTCGTCGAACTGCTTGGTACACGGCACAGATCAAGACTGCTCGACGGAGTGCAGACGGCATCCATTGGCCCAGTAACTTCCGCGACGCTTCGAGAACTCGGTCTATCGGTGGACATCGCGGCCACGGAGTTCACCATCCCTGGCCTGGTGAGCGCTATTGTCGATGAGGTTACCTCGCGCAGTAAGCTGCGGGGCCTTCACTTCCGGTCATAGACGGTCAATGCCTTAACTGCTTCGGGGTCTTTTACCCGGCTGACATAGCCGATCGCTCCCGGAGTCACGGCAACGTAGTCGAGCACCGCCGCTTCTGAAGCAAACTCTTTGGGCATGGAGCCCTGTCCGGTGAATACGGCCTTGCGCCAGCGGGCACGAAACTCGTCGGGAGTTTCTCGAATGTGACGGTGCAAAAACACTTCGTGCGCCGGACCGCCTTTCAGCAGCACAGGGATGGCGCGAGCGCCGTCATCGAATCGAGATCGCGTACCGGTGAAAATATCGCGCAGTTGCGCTTCCGTAATCTGCGAAACCGACGATCCCCGGTTGACCACAATCATCACGTCCTGGGCGCGCAGCAGAGCGCCAAACAGGATGATCGCTATCCCAAGCATGGCAAGATGGATTGCGCCTTTTGCTCTCATCACGCCTCCTAGAAGGTGAAGCCAACCCGGGCGGCCAGCAAAACGGACTTGGGTTTCAATCCGTCGGGATTAGTCCCGTCGTAGTAGCCAATGCCAGTTCCGTGAAGAAAGTGCGTCTCCACTTTGGCGTAGAAATTCGAGTTGAAGTCGTAACGTCCGGAAAGAGCCCAGTCCTTTGACTGGTTCTCCGGTTGCGAGACGTCGCCCGCTTTGTTGAGGTAGTGGCTGTAGTAGGTGCCCACCTGCAGCCTCTTCGTCAGTTGATAGCTCACCATCGGGTACCACGACCGCTGATCGATGGGCACCGTGAAGGACTCTGTTCCTGCTTGCAGGTTAAGAATGAACGGGACGCGCCAATATTCTCCGGCAATGTGCCACTTACCGTTAGTCCACTCTGCGTAGCAGGCCGTAATGAACGCGGGAGCCATATGCAGCGTGCCCTCGGGACCGCCGCCGTCCAGTCCCTGGGATTCGACACTGGCGCCAAACGTCAGTCCCTTCCAGGGAGTCTCCCAGCGCACATCGCCGCCGAAAGCTTTTCCACTCGGAGCATCCGGAAACGTGAATCCATAATCGGCCAAATTGCGCATGTATCCGCCGTTAGCATCCAGACGGTTTTCTCCCACATACCCGCGGCCGTGGAGCCTGCCACTGCGGCCCAGAGAGACCCACCCGTAGACTTCGCCTCCCAGGACTGCGAGATCGAAGTCGCGGTTGTCATCCGGATAATTCGCCTGCGGCAGCAGAGTCCACAAAAACAGCGAGTCCACGTCCTGCGAGTCGTTGAATAATCCCAGAGGAACCTTGACCTTGCCGGCACGGACTCCCAGTTGGTCGTTGATCTTGTAGTCTCCCGATACCCAATCGACCAGCACATTCGGGCCGCCAATCTCTCCCATGTGGTACATATGGAGTTGAATTCCAACCCGCAACTTCTCCGAGAACGAGTCATTCAGGCTAACCCCGCCTTCAGTCCATTGCATGCTTCCCGAACTGGACTTCATGGTCAGGTAATTGTTGTTGGAACTGAACAGAAATCCCTGGGTGACAAAACCGTGCACCTGCAGGCTCTCCAGGTCCTGCGCCGCAAGCCCTGCGGCCCACAGACAGAACACGAATATGCCAACCGCGCGTCGAGGCATAATGCTCCTCCCAACGCATCTATCGGCGTCTTCGTTCAGAGCTTGAATGCCCACGCACCCAGAGGAGGTGACTGCCTACTTCTTCTTGTGCTGATCGAACCAGTCCGAAACGTAGAGAATTTTGGCGATCTGATGGCTTGGCCGCGCACTCAGCCCGTGCGGCTCGCCTGGAAACCGCACCAGCACAGATTCCACTTTGCGCAGCTTCAACGCGGCGTAATACTGCTCGGCCTCCGAGATCGGCGTGCGAAAATCGTCTTCACCGGTTGCCAACAACGTCGGCGTCGTAACCTTGTCCACGTAAGAGAGCACCGACCGCTTCACATACTCATCCGACTTCTCCCACGGCGGCCCAGAAAACCAATACAGGGTCCCGAACGATGGCAGATCCGACGTGAGCGCCCAACTGTACCAGTTGATGACCGGATACAAACTGGCCGCCGCTCGGAAGCGAGTCGTGCGGTCAATCATCCAGCAGGTGAGCACTCCGCCCCCCGAGCCGCCGGTGACAAATAAATTGTCGGAGTCGATGTAGCCTTTCGCGATCAGCGCGTCCACTCCGGAATTCAAATCAAAAAAATCGTCGCCGGGATAGGCGTGGTGAATCAGGTTCGCGAACTCCTCTCCATAACTCGTGCTGCCACGCGGATTGATGTATAGCACCACGAATCCCTTGGCCGCCCAGATCTGCTTGTTGGTGTCAAAGCGGTCTCCGTAATTGGCGAAGGGGCCGCCGTGAATTTCCAGAATCAGCGGATACTTCTTCGCCGGATCGAAGTCCGGTGGCTTCACGATCCATCCTTGCACCTTGCGTTTATCGACCGACGACTCGAACCAGAATTCCTCCACCGCGCCCAGCTTCTTCTGCATGAACAGCTGCTGGTTCATCGCGGTAAGCACGCGAGTCTTCGAGTCCGAAGTGGATCCCACGGCGATATCGCCCGCGTCTGAGGGCGTGTCGTAGGACACGGCGAACACTCCATTCTTTGCCACCGTGAATGAAGCGCCGCCCGAATAGCTCGAGCCACCGCTGCCCACATGAGTCGCAAGATCCTTGACCTTTCCGTCCACAGAATAGAAAGCGAACTTCGTGTCACCCTGGTCGTCGTAAATGAAGTAGATGCCGCTGCCATCCAGCGCCCATCTCGGTTCCTCGACATCGCGATCCAGTTGCGGCGTCGCGATGTGCGGATTGCTGCCATCGCGGTTCATCAGATAAAGATGCGTAGTCTGATGTCCCTGGTAGCGATCATCGAAGCCCACGTACGCGATGGTCTTTCCATCGGGCGATACCGTGGGAGAGTTGTCCGGACCTTTGCGGCTGGTCAGGGGATTCACGGTTCCATCGGCAAGCGACAACTCGTAGATCTCGGTGTTCAGCGGATCATATTCATAATCGGAGTGCAGGTTCGTCGAGAAGATCAAATACTTTCCATCCGGAGTCCACGCTGCGCGTCCTCCCCCAAACGCACCTTCAAACCCCCCATTGGGGAAGTTGCCGCTGGTCAATTGACGAGGCGCTCCACCGTCGGCCGACACCAGGAAGCGTTGCATGAATCCAGATTTCAGATATCCGCGGCCATTGAAACGATAGACAAGCCGGTCGTACGCCTTCGGCGGATCCGCCCATTTCGCGCCCTCGGGTGCCTTCGGCAGGTTCGCAATCTTCACTGGATCCGACGGAACCAGCATGGAAAAGGAAATCAGCTTGCCATCCGGGGACCAGACGAGCTCCGACGGAGCGTTCTCCAGATTCGTCAATTCCGCCGTCTGCCCGTTGTCCATCCAGCGCACGTAGATCTGCGGCTTCCCGTCGCGATCGGAGATATACGCGATGCGCGTTCCGTCCGGCGACCAGCGCGGTGAACTGTCGCTGTAGTTCCCGTTGGTCAGCGCCCGATTGTCGTTGCCATCGACGCTGATCATCCACAGGTTCGACTCCCGCTTGTCGTTCATCAGGTCGCTGAACTGCCGCACGTAGACGATGCGCTTTCCGTCCGGCGAAATCTGCGGATCGACGGCGTACTGCAGGTTGAAAACGTCCATCGCAGTCAGGCGGTCGGATTTTTCCTGGCTCTTGTCTTCCTTTTTGTTTTGACCAACGGACGACGTCAGGAAGGCAAGCAGGATGAAGATGGCGAGAATCCATCGAGACGTGAGACGCATGGCGGGGCTCCTGGGATGGGGTTCGAAATCGCGGGAAGTTTACAGCAGGTAAGCGGGGCGGACCAAATGGCCATGTCATCATGTGCCGGGACGGACGCATGGGTTCGTTCTGCGAGCGAACGAGCGTGATCTCTGATTCTGACAAATCTTTGCGTGGGCGGGAAGAAGCAGATTCCTCGGCTACGCCTTCGGAATGACAACGTGGAGGCGGAAATAGAAGACGGCGTCTTCGGAATGATCGGTCACTGTGAACCGTGAGAAACTACTGAATAACAAACGGAGCGTTCGATGACCAAGACACATTATGCCTCCTCCTCGGACTTGCCAGAATGCTGGCCGGCATTTCGGCTTGCTGACTGGCAAGGGACCTACGCCACCCTGCACATGTGGACCCAGATCGTCGGCAAGATACGACTTGAGCTGACCCCGAGAGTGAACCACTGGTGGAACGTGCCGCTCTATGTCAGTTCGCGCGGGCTCAGCACTTCGATCATTCCGTATGGAAATCGGCACTTCGACATGGAATTCGATTTCGTTGAGAGCAAGCTGATCATTCGCACCACGGACCCACGCACTGCTTCGGTTGCTCTCGCTCCACGTTCGGTGGCCGATTTCTATCACGAACTGATGTCGACGCTGCGCTCACTGGGCATCGAGGTGAAGATATGGAAACTGCCGGTGGAAGTGGCCGATCCCATCCCTTTCGACGAGGACAAGGTGCACGCTGCCTACGATGCCGAATACGTCCGGCGCCTGTGGCGAATTCTGCTATCGGTGGACGAAGTGTTCCAAGTCTTTCGTTCGCGCTTTGTCGGGAAATCCAGTCCAGTGCATTTTTTCTGGGGCAGCTTTGATCTGGCGATCACTCGTTTTTCGGGACGGCGAGCGCCCGAGCGCAACGATCCCGATCCGGTCCTGCGCAAGATCATGCAGGAAGCGTATTCGCACGAGGTGATCAGCGCGGGATGGTGGCCGGCCGGCGGCGAGATCAAGGAGGCCGCGTTCTACTGCTACGCCGCGCCCGCTCCGTCCGGATTCGCGGAACAAAAGGTCCGGCCCGCCAGCGCGTTCTATCACCCGGGTGTGGGCGAGTACCTGTTGATGTACGACCAGGCGAGGAGCACTCCCTCACCGAGCGCGGCATTGCTGGACTTTCTCCAGAGCACGTATGAAGCGGGAGCAACGACGGGTAAGTGGGACCGGGACGCGCTGGAAGCGAAATCGGCCTGAGCCAGGGTACGTCCGTGAAGAAGGAAGAGGGAGTACGGTCTCCTCTTTAGTGGCGCGCCCAACTCCGTACAGCGCCGAAACGCCCCCCGCTCGGAACCCTTCCGACGGTGCTGGAGCGATGGTCGGCAGAAAACCCCGCCCAAGCGGAGCTTGGACGGGCTAACCTCGCAAGTTCGCACGATTGTGATCGGCCAGCCTCCTAATGAATTTCCAGCTTTTCAATCTTGACCCTCTTGCCGGTTACCTGTGAGACGCCGGGAAGCGGCGTGCAATTCTCGCCATGCAAATCGCAGACGCTCAAATTCGCAATCCCCATCAGTTCATTCCTTTTCGTGACCTGAAAGACCTGGTTGGTTTTGAGAAGAGCGAGTGGATTGCCGGTGGGATCAAAAGCGAACATGTGGGTTGTTGAGCCGAAGCGGTTGTGTCCAATCTGCTCCCAGCTGCCATAGAGCGGTGAAACGGGATTCAGCCGATCGTTTGAGCCCGTCGCCAAGAAGACTCCCCCGGCAGTAAAGGAGGCCACGGCGGTGAAAGGAACTGCACCTGAGTCAGGAGAAGGGGTTATTGTAAAGAGCCAAGTCCCTTCGATGTTCCTAGATGAATCGGTTTGGGCCGTGGCGGTTGAACTCATGCCACCCACCGCCAGTGAGAAACTGGCGAATCCAAGCAACAGGGCCATCATTGTACGTTTCGCGTTTGCCTTCGCTAAGAAGAGACTTTTCACAATTGAATTGTTTTTCATGGAGACCTCCTTTAAGGTTTAAGCGCTACGATTTCCGGAATCCGATGTTTTGGTTCCGAGTTGCTGACAACTTCGGCCTGATTCGAGCATCGACAAAGGCTTGTGCGACAGAGGCTGAGATAGTGGTTACTTTCCGATGTAGGCGGTGACAACGGTGCCGTTGGGGAGGATGCTAACGACTTGCGGTTGCCGCGTTGGACTCTGATTGGCCAGTTGCACCTCTTTCCTCGACCGATCTAAATCGTAGGTTGACTGCCACGATCCATCGGATATTGCCGCCAGGAAATATGCCCCGCCGTAGCGGTGGAAGTCGGCTTTTGCCCGCACGTCTGCTTTCTTTCCGGAACCAGCAGGCTGCACATGCTCGAATACGACTGTCTGGTCCTCCACGTTGCGTAAAGCAAGAATGAAATGGGATTGCTGCGTCACCTCATATTCACCTGCCGCAAACGTCTTGTTCTCGACCATGAATGGAAACGGCACACGGAACCGGAGCACAAGGGGCCCCGCGCTCCTCTGGGCATGGGTTGCGGTGGTGATCAGGCACATCGCGACGATCATGACTGCTACGTTCAGTCTGCATTTCATCTTCGTTACCTCGTGTAAATTTAGTCGCCCATGCTCTCCGGGCCACTTTTGCGCTTCATTGTCTAAAGCGGAAATGCCACGCGAAAACTGTAGTGCGGGAGAAGTTTCTTTCTGACCGATTCGGAATCGGTATATAGTTGGCCCCTGTCCTTCAGATCGAGAGGATTTGTTGACGGATGTTCCCGCGCATGAAGTGACCCAATTGCTCCAGGCTTGGAGCGTGGGGGATGAGCAGGCGCTGGGAAAGCTCATTCCCCTGGTGCACAAGGAGTTGCACCGGCTGGCTCGGCGTTACATGGCCGGTGAATCTCCCGGCCACACCCTTCAAACCACAGCATTAGTGAATGAGGCTTACCTGCGATTGGTGGACGTAAAGAAAGTGAGCTGGCAAAACCGGGCCCACTTCTTTGGCGTCTCCGCCCAGCTGATGCGGCGAATTTTGGTCGATTTAGCACGTTCTCGCCACTCTCTTAAGCGGGGTGGAGACGCCAACACCCTGTCGCTGGAGGAAGCTCTGATCGTATCTCCGGACCGAGGGGCGGACGTGGTGGCACTCGATGACGCTCTGAAGGAGTCTGGCTACCATTGACCACAGGCGGAGCAGCGTTGTGGAGCTACGTTTCTTCGGCGGGCTGAGCGTAGAGGAGACAGCCGAAGTGCTGAAGGTTTCACCGGAAACAGTGATGCACGATTGGAAGCTGGCAAAGGCGTGGCTCCTGCGCGAGCTGAGCGTGGACGAGTCCCAATGACGCCTGAACATTGGGAGCACGTAGCGCAGTTGCATCGCGCCGCGCTGCAATATGAAGAAAGTCGGCGAGCTGCGTTCCTTGACGATGCGTGTGCTGGGGATGAGGATTTGCGCTGCGAGGTGGAATCGCTGCTCGCTTACGAAGGGAAAGCCGAGAACTTCATGGAGAGTTCCGGCCTTGGAGGTGGTGGCCAAGCAATTAGCTGAGAGGCAGGCCCTACGTATGGTTCAGAGATCGGGCACGAAACTCGGACCGTATGAAATCCTGGCGCCGCTGGGCGCGGGCGGCATGGGAGAGGTGTATCGGGCCAGCGACAGCAAGCTCAATCGCGATGTCGCCTTGAAAATCCTGCCCGCGATGTTCACCGATGACGCCGAGCGCATGACCCGTTTCCGCCGGGAAGCGCAGGTGCTGGCATCGCTGAACCATCCCAACATTGGATCCATTTACGGACTGGAAGACTGGAACAATCTCCGCGTCTTAGTGCTTGAGTTAGTGGAGGGGCCCACACTCGCCGATCGCATCACCGGAGGCGCCATCCCCCTGGAAGAGGCGTTGGCGATTGCGCGGCAGATCGCGGAGGCCATGGCGTACGCACACGAAAAGGGAGTTACCCATCGCGATCTGAAGCCCGCCAACATCAAGATCACCCCCGAAGGGAATGTGAAAGTACTCGATTTCGGTTTGGCGAAGGTGCTGGAAGGGCCCGAAAATCTAGATTCCGATCCCTCGCCATCCCCCGCCTATGGCCAACCCTACCACGCTTGAGGGAATGATCCTAGGTACCGCTGCGTACATGAGTCCGGAACAGGCGAAAGGTAAGCCAGTTGATAAGCGGGCCGATATCTGGGCATTCGGCGTGGTGCTTTACGAGTTACTCACAGGTCGGCACCTGTTTCAACGCGAGACTGCTTCGGACACCTTGGCGGCAGTACTGAAGGAGGAACCGGATTGGAACCGCATTCCGGTCAAGATGCGTCCCCTCCTGCAGCATTGTCTCGAAAAAGATCCCAAGCGGCGTCTGCGCGACATCGGGGACATGTACCTGTTACTCGAGACCGCTTCGGTTCCTGTCCAGACTCACCGACCTTGGCTTGCGTGGGGCGCCGTAGGCGGTGTTTCTCGTGGCCTTCGCGGCGCTATCCCTCATTCATTTCCGCGAGAGGCCATTGGTGTCCGCGCCGGTTCAATTTCAGATCTCTCCATCCGGAAGCCTGCTCGAAGGCCGCAGCGTTCGCGGTATCGCCTGACGGCCGCCATCTCGCGTTCGCCGCGACCGGTTCTGATGGCGTAGCACGCTTGTGGATCCGCGACCTGGAGTCGCTAGAGGTTCGGGCACTTTCAAATAGCTACCCTCAAAGCCTGCACGTAAACGATACCGCGGTGGTACCGCCGTTCTTCTGGTCTCCCGACAGTCGGTTCATTGGATTTCAATCCGGGGGCAAACTCGCAAAAATCGAGATCTCTGGCGGCCCGGCGCAAACACTGTGTGAGGTGCAGGGGACCGTAGTGGGTGGTTCCTGGAACCGCGATGGTGTGATCGTTTTTGCGGATAGCATGAAAGGCTTAATGCAGGTTTCTGCGGCGGGTGGAGTCGCATCTCCGCTGACCACTATTGATCCCTCGCGCAAAGAAATTGTGCACGTCCTCCCATCTTTCCTTCCGGATGGCCGACATTTTCTGTACCTGCGCGCCTCCAGCATCCCCGAAAACAGTGGCGTTTATGTCGGCTCCCTCAATACCAAACCGGAGGAACAGGGCTCCAGACGACTGCTGGCAACCACGTCGGGGCCGGTGTATGTGCCTTCCTCAGATTCGGATTCTGGGCAAGTGCTGTTCTTGCGCCAAGGGACATTGATGGCTCAGCCGTTTGATGCCCGATCGGCTGGAACTTTCTGGCGAGGCCGTTCCGGTCGCCGAGAAGGTTGGCTCCTTCCTCGACTACGGCTTTTTCTCGGCTTCGAACAACGGTGTCCTGGTTTACAGGAGCGGTGCTGGGATGGATTACCAACTCACATGGCTTGACCGGCAGGGGAGAGTGCTCGCTAAAGTGGCGGAACCCGGCCGTTACAACAGCATGGCACTATCACCGGACGGAAGGCGGGTCGCTGTTTCCCGCACGAATCCCGAAAATACGCCCAATTGGGATGTGTGGCTGCTCGACGTAGGGCGGAACACGAGCACACGGTTGACGTACGAACAGGTCCGGGCTACGTTCCCTGTCTGGTCTGCTGACGGGAGTAGTGTCATTTTTGATTCAATCCGGGGGGCGAGGTTAACCTTTATCTCAAGCTGGCGAGCGGTGCAGGCGACGAGCGGCTCTTGCTGAAGTCAGATGCTGGATACAAATACGCCACGAGCTCGTCCCGAGACGGGCGATTCCTGTTATATACCGTGGAAAATCCGTGAGACAAAAAGTGACTTGTGGGTGCTGCCATTGCAGGGCGATCGTAAGCCGATACCATTGCTGCGCACGCAGTTTAACGAACGCTCAGGTCAGTTTTCTCCCGATGGGCGTTGGATCGCTTACATATCGGACGAGTCCGGCAGCGATGAAATTTACGTCCGGGAATTCTACTCCGGCTCAGCTCAAGGACCTTGGGATGCCGGGAGCAAGTGGCTGATCTCCAAGGGGGGCGGAACCGATCCCAGATGGCGCGGGGATGGCAAAGAGTTGTTCTATGTGGCCTCCGACGGGAAGCTTATGGCCGTCGATATCAGCGCCAAGCCGGTATTCCAGGCAGGAGCGCCTAGGCCTCTGTTCCAATTACCGCCTGGTTTTATTGGCGGCGAAGTTACAGCAGACGGCAGACGTTTTCTCGTCGGCGTGCCTTTGGCGCAAAGCGCTTCCGTACCCTTTACGGTGGTGCTGAATTGGCAGGCGACCTTGAAGAAATGAATCCCTTAGTCTGGAGGCAAGGATCGAAGTCGGCAGTCTGTCGGCTTCGTGAAGCAGACCCTTTCTGCTGCCGGGTGCTCCGTGGTTCCCACCCATGCAAGGAACGCAAGGGTGACACACCCTCCCTCGTGATGGAGTCAACGAAGAAGGGGTCGGGCCACGGGTCTGACACGGTCATCTAATCAGCCCGGGGCTCCTTGATGCCTCAAGAGGAATTGGCGAGTTGATTGCAAATTTCATGGATGACTTCCTGCCTAAGCTCGTATTCTAAGAGTTCAGTGTCGGTTGCTCCTCCAAAGACTCGTGATTCCAGAACCTCGCTCTGCTTCTGGAGCAACTGATTAAGTTCGGCCCGCAGTTCTTCGACGTGATTCATTTCCATGATGCCTTCCTTTTTGGCGAAGCGGCACCTTGGCTCATGAACATTAGCCTCACAGGAATTGCCCAAATGTACCATACCGTACCCACCCCAGAATTGATCCAAGAACCAACCAGCCGAACGCAAGTCGTTGTAATTTAGGCAGATAGGAAGAGTAGCAGCTATCCCAGATAATTGACCGCGACTGCGAGCGAGGAGTACGGTGGACTCATACAGACTAATTGCTCCGTCGCTGCGCCCCCGGCGGTTCCTTTCACCCACTAACCCTCGAAAGGAGCAAGCAGATGTTTACACGCGTAGTCGAACTCACCAGCAAACCCGGAAAAGCGAAAGAACTCTGCAACACTATCAATGAAAAAGGCGTGCCCATTCTGAAGAAACAGAATGGCTTCGCGGATGAAATCATCCTCAACTCGGAGGCAGAGCCTAATAGAGTGCTCGCCCTCAGCTTTTGGAAGACGAAAGAGGACGCTGAGCGTTATCACCGCGAGCAGTATAGGAACATCCACGAATCCCTGCGGCACCTCCTCCAAACCGAACCGAACATCCGTACATTCGATGTTCACACCTGGACCGGGCAGAACGAGGCTGAAAGAGCTGCCTGAAATTCCCGTTGTCCGGTGTTCACCGAAGGACCCACGGGTGAGTCCAACGGCTCACCCGTGATCCTGCACCAACGCCTCCGGCAGGTGCTTGAGATGTTCCCTGGCAACCCAAGGATCAGAAGTAGGCCGGGTCCTAACTTCTGGGACACCATGACAGAAGGCTGTTTCCGTGATGATTGCGTCCTGTTATGATCGATCAGCCTACTTCGTCCTGCTTTGCCTTAGTGATCCTCTCATCAGGAGTGTGAGGTAGGACTATGCTGCCCGGTGTTGCTCTCTCCGCGCGAACGCCGCGAAACGCTGCGATCCGTTACATCCTCGCGATCGCCCTCACATTAGCCTTCCTCCTAACGTGCCGCTGGCTGCATGCGTTTGTCGGCGATAATTTGACGTTTCTCGTTCTTACTCCGGTGGTTGCTTTTGTAGCGTGGTACGGCGGAGTCGGGCCATCCCTCATCACGATCGTCCTCGCGATCGTTGGAACGCTGTACTGGTCGATTCCTGCACATTCACTGTCAGCCCCCAACCCGGCTCAATCGGCTGGTGCCCTTGCGTTTCTGGTCACTTCCACAGTCATCGTAATTTTGGGAGAAGTGCGTCGTCGCGAAAACGAAAGGCTGCGAAACGCACAAGGAGAACTCGAAGATCGCGTCCAGGAACGAACCTCGGAACTCGATGCAGCGAACCAAAAGCTACGCAGGCTCACTACCCGGCTGCTCGAATTGCAAGACGAGGAAAGACGTCGCATCGCTCGCGAACTGCACGACAGCATTGGCCAGATGTTGGCGGCCCTGGGGATGAATCTTTCGAGAGTGCGAGCCGACATCGATCGCCTGACAACGACCCTGTCCACACTCACCGACAGCGATGATCTGGTTCGGGAGATGAGCAAGGAAGTCCGCACAATTTCTCATTTGCTTCATCCCCCATTGCTCGATGAAGCGGGGCTATCTTCGGCTCTCAGTTGGTTTACCGATGGCTTTGCGCAGCGGAGCAGGATCGACGTGGACCTTGACTGTCCCGATGATTTCGGCCGGATGCCGCGCGAGATGGAGACTGCAGTTTTCCGACTCGTGCAGGAATGCCTCACCAACATCCACCGGCATTCTGGAAGTCCGACGGCGAAAATTGGCCTACATCGCTCCGACCACGAGGTTGTTATTGAGGTGGAAGATAAGGGCAAAGGTATTCCGACTGAGAAGCTGGATCGCATGGCGTCCGCTGGTGCCCCTGGCGTGGGAATTACTGGGATGAAAGAAAGGGTCAGGCAACTGGGCGGAACTTTGGAAATCAGCTCCGATCGTACGGGTACAAAAATAATCGCGCGTCTGCCCATTTCTGAAACCTCATCGCGGCAGGATTTGAGTTCCACTCCAGAGGCCTCCTCAACTGCTGCCGCCTAGGATACGTGGGGAGAGCAAGCTGTGAAGAAATAGCTTTGCACGCATCTCGACTCAGAGGTGGCGTGTGGCCCACCTCTGCTAAACTGCTCCCTCGTGCCCACCCCGCGCAGCATCCACGAAGTCTTGATCATCGGTTCCGGCGCCACTGGTGGATGGGTCGCCAAGGAACTCACGGAGCGCGGCATCAGAGTCGTGATGCTCGAAGCCGGGCCGCCCCGAGTTCCAACTCGCGATTTCACCGAGCATATCTGGCCCTACCAGCTAAAATTCCGCGGCTTCGGCAACCAGCAACGCCTGCTGGAAACGCAGCCGGTGCAACGGCTCTGTTACGCCTGCGACGAATACAGCCAGCAATTCTTCGTCAACGACCTCGAGCACCCCTACACCTTCCCAATGGACAAGCCGTTCCTGTGGATTCGCGGGCGCCAGGTCGGAGGCAAAACCTTTTGCTGGGCGCGCGAGAGCTACCGCTTCACGGACAACGAATTCAAAGCGGCGAGCTACGATGGCTATGGCGAAGACTGGCCGATCAGCTACAAGGAACTCGAACCGTATTACGACATGGTCGAGAGCTACATCGGCGTCAGCGGATCGCGCGAGGGCCTGGCTCAAATGCCCGACGGTCAGTTCCTGCCACCCATGAATCTTTCGTGCGGCGCGCTGAAGGCGAAAGAAGTGATCGAACGGAAATTCGGCTGGCGGGTCATGCCGGACCGCGTGGCTAATCTGACCGTCGATCATCGCGGACGGCCCGCTTGCCATTACTGCGATCAATGCCAGCGTGGATGTTACACCGCTTCCTATTTCAACAGCCCATCAGTCACACTTCCTGCCGCCGCACGCACGGGAAAATTTACTCTGGTCAGCGATGCTATTGTGAGCGATGTAATCGTCGACGCGAGTGGGCGCGCTAAAGGCGTCCACTACATCGACCGCGTCACGCGCGAGCATCGGGAGGCATACGCCAAAGTCGTAGTCGTTGCCGCCGGTGCTCTCGAATCCACGCGCATTCTGCTGAACTCGAAATCAACAGCGCATCCCCAAGGCATCGGAAACTCCAACGGAGTACTCGGCCACTACCTCATGGATCATTTCACCGTCGAGGGCGCCAACGGCTTGATGCCTGACTTGCAATCTTCCAAACGGGAGCCGGTCGGGCGTCCCTGCGGCTTTTTGATTCCGAAGTATGTCAACACCGCCACCAGTTCGCCGAAGGAGCGAAACTCCAAGTTCCTTCGCGGCTACCGCTTCGACGGCGACGGCAGCCAGGAACTCTACGGTCACGCCTTTCTGCTGCCCGAGTTCGGGGACGCATGGCGCAAGCGGGTGCGCGAAGAAATTCCCTACGGTTTCGGCATGGAGGCGCAAGGCGAGTGCCTGCCGCGCTTTGACAATTTCGTGCAACTCGATCCACAGAAGAAGGACGCGTGGGGAATCCCCGTGCTGCATATCAGTGCCAGCTATGGGGAAAACGAGAAAGCGATGGCGATTGCGATGCACAATGATGTGAGTAGCATCCTCGACGCCATGCAACTCAGCGATGCCACTCCGGCGAAAACTGAACTTAGCATCTTCGGCAAAAACATCCACGAATGCGGTACCGCACGCATGGGCGCCGACCCGAAAAAGAGCGTGGTCGATGCGAACTGCAAAGTGCACAGCGCTCCCAACGTGTTCGTGACGGACGGAGCCGTCTTTACCACGCAAGGATGCTACGAGCCCACGCTCACAATCATGGCGATCTCGGCGCGTGCCGGAGGGTACATAGCGGGAGCTTTCCAAAGAGGGGAATTGTGAATAAAAAGGCGACTTAAGCAGGGTGGGATTTTGATTTCCGAGGTAAAGGTGATCTGTGAGGGATAACGAAAAATCTGACGAATTCGCGCAGCGCTCCGACGAAGTAACGCGCCGCGAATGGATCCTGCGACTGAGCGAGTTCGTCGCTCTCGCGGGTGTCAGCGGAATGATTCCAGAGTTGTCGGCATCGCCGGGCGCCCAGCAGAAGAACACAACCGTGCTGCCTCCCGGGCTCTACGAACCTTCGCAAGATCACCTTGTGCACGCGCTGAGCAGCGAGGGGAAAACCTGGAGTCCGCCTCTGGGCAGTGAAACCGAATACTTCACGCCCACCTTGCTTCCGTATCATCCGCAGTTCTTCTCACCCAAAGAATTCAGCGATGTCATCAGGATTATCGAGATCCTTCTGGGCAAAGTAGATGCCGTCCCTCTCTCACAAGCCGCGCAATGGTTTGACCTCTGGCTGCACTCCGCAGCGGGAGTGCGTGCCGCGGCACAACGCCTCGATCCCATGCACCGATCCTTGGCCGTTGCGTTTTATGGAGAGGCATCCGTGCGTGAACTCGAAAGCACTGACCCATCGTCCGCGGCTCGTATGGGACTCCGCGCCCTGTACGAGTTCTCGCAGCACACCTATGCCCGCGATTTCACTGCGCTCACCGGCTCCGAGCAGGTCGATCTGGTGACGTCGCTTGCTAAGGTCTCACCAGGCAACCCATTGCGTCAGCTTTTCGAACTCACCCGCACCCAAGCCATCCGCGGCTACTACACCTCCGTTGCGGGACTTAAGGATCTCGACTACCGAGGGAATGCCTATTACGGAGACTGCCCGGGCTGCGAAAAGAAAGAATAGAGACTGTGGAGGCTTCGGCCGGACGGACAGCCGAAGGCAGTTGTCGCCACATTGAACAGAGGCTGTCCCCACATTGAACATTTGTGTCGTCGTCATGTGACCACGGGTCCAAGCTTTGCAGTAAGCCCTCGACGCATTACCATAGGTGACATTGTTCACAACTTTCCCCGGGAGATTACTTGACCATGGGTGCACACAGCTTTCGTAGCAGTGCGTCGTCGGCTGCACGTTTGATCCTTGCTATTTTTCTCGCGACTCTTTGCTTCGTTGCGGCGAATGCGCAGACCAAGCCGGAGCGTCAATCGAAGGCCGCGAAGTCGGCGCAATCTGTGCAGAATGCTCCGACCGCGCAGAGTGCGGATGCCTCGAATGCGAGCGACACCGATAAGGATAAGGATAAGGAAGAGTCCAAGCCGGAAGAGAAGGCGTTCAAGGGAATGAAGTACCGGCTTATCGGTCCGTTCCGCGGAGGGCGATCGCTGACGGCTGCGGGCATTCCGGGAGATCCGACGACCTATTACTTTGGCGCGACGGGCGGGGGAGTGTGGAAGTCGAGCGATGGCGCCATGACCTGGTCGTCAGTGTTCGACAAAGAGGGAACGTCGGCGATCGGGAGTATCGCGGTTGCGAACTCGAATCATAATGTCGTCTACGTGGGCACTGGGGAAGCTTGCATTCGCGGCAACATCTCGCACGGCGACGGAGTGTACAAGACCCTCGACGGCGGCAAGACGTGGAAGAATGTAGGACTGAAGGATTCGCGCGCGATCGGCAAGGTCATCGTCAATCCAACGAATCCTGACATCGCCTTCGTGGCGGCGCTGGGACATCCGTATGGGCCGAACAGCGAGCGCGGCATTTTCCGCACGACTGATGGCGGGAAGACTTGGGAGAAAGTTCTCTACAAGGATGAGAATACCGGCGGGGTCGACGTTGCTTTCGATCCGCACAATCCCAACATCATCTTTGCTGCGTTGTGGCAGGCGCGACGGACTTCGTGGAGCATGGCCAGTGGCGGGCCGGGTAGCGGCATCTATCGGTCCAGCGACGCCGGAACGACCTGGAAGCATCTGGAAGAGCACGGGCTGCCGAAAGGGCCCGTACGGCAAGATCGGAGTGGCGGTGGCGGCGAATTCTGATCGCGTGTACGCGCTGATCGAGGCCCACAATCCAGATGGCGGGCTGTATCGGTCGGACGACGGCGGCGAGTCGTGGCAGTTGGTAAACGCCAGCCACAGCTTGTGGCAGCGGCCGTGGTACTACATGCATGTCATCGCCGATCCGCGCGACGAGAACGTGCTCTACATCATGGATGTGGACGCCTACAAGTCCACCGATGGCGGGCATCTCTTCAACAAGGTTAAGGTTCCACATGGCGACAATCACGGATTGTGGATTGATCCGGCGAACACGAAGCGCATGATCGCTTCCAATGATGGGGGAGTCACCGTCACGCTCGACGGAGGGAAGAACTGGACGCCACAGGACAACCAGCCGACCGCGCAGTTCTATCACGTGACCACTGATACGGTGATCGCCTTATCGGGTTTACGGGGCTGCAGCAGGACTCTGGGACTGTGGCCATTGTCAGCCGCAGCGACGACGGCTCGATCAGCCGCAGCGATTGGTATGACGTGGGCGGCGGGGAGGCAGGATACATCGCACCGTACCCGCCCGATCCGAATATTGTTTATGCGGCGGATTATCAGGGTAACATCACGCGATTCGACCGGAAAATCGGCCAGGTCAAATCGATCACTGAGCAGCCCGAGCTTTCTGATGCCCACGGTGCGGCCAATCTGGAGCACCGCTTTCAGTGGACGGCTCCGGTCATGATTTCTCCCCACGATCCGGAAACGCTCTATCACGCGGGCGAGATGCTGTTCAAGACGACCGACGGCGGAGTGCACTGGCAGGCGATCAGTTCCGACTTGACGCGCAACGACAAGAGCAAGCAGAAAGTATCGGGCGGGGATATCACGCTCGATGACTCCGGCACCGAGTATTACGACACGATCTTCGCTCTGGCGGAGTCGCCCCTGAAGAAAGGCCTGCTATGGGTGGGAACGGACGACGGCCTGATCCAGCTTACGCAGGATGAAGGCAAGACATGGGCGAACGTTACTCCGAAAGACATGCCGGAGTGGAGCCGCATCAGCCAGATCGATGCGTCGCCGGTCGATGCGGGGACAGCGTATGTGGCCGTGGATCGACATCAGTTCGACGATTTGAAACCGTACATTTACAAGACCAGCGATTACGGCAAGACCTGGACCAGGCTGGGGAAGGGAATTCCCGACACGACCTTTGTCAGAGTGGTGCGTGAGGATCCCAAGAAGAAGGGCTTGCTCTACGCCGGGACCGAAAGCGGGGTATTCGTATCGTTTGACGACGGCGCGAACTGGCGGGCGATGAAGTTGAATCTGCCGACCACGCCGATTCACGACCTCGTGATCAAAGACAACGATCTTCTGGTCGCGACGCACGGGCGGGCGTTCTGGATTCTGGATGATCTGAGTCCGCTTCGGCAGTACAGCGATGAGATCGCGGCGAAAGATGCGTTTTTGTACAAGCCGTCGACGGCGTACCGCATACAGGCTGGAGCGGGAGGAGAACGGCGTCCTTCGAAGCGGACGGGACAGAATCCGCCCGCAGGGGCAGTGATCTATTACTTCCTCAAGGATGCTCCCAAGAAAGACACGGAGGCGAAGATCGAGATTCTGGATGTATCGGGCAAAGTGATCCGTAAGTACTCCAGCACCGAGTACGAACCGCTGGACGAGCCTCTCGATCCAGATGACAAGAAGCCGGAGAAACAACTGAAGCCGGACGCGGGGCTGAATCGTTTCGTGTGGAATCTGCGGTACGAGGAAGCGCATCGGGTGCCGGGCTACTACCTTTGGGAGTACGGGGCAGGCGCGAACGGGCCGGTGGCGGTGCCGGGGCATTATCAGGTGCGGCTGACGGTGGACGGGCAGAGCCAGACGGCGGATTTTGATTTGAAGCTGGATCCGCGGGTGAAGGTCAGCCAGGCTGATCTCGAGGCGCAATTCAATCTGCTGATGGAGACGCGCGATGAACTGAGCCGCGTGTACGACGCGGTCAACCAGATTCAGGATGTGCGGGGGCAGCTATCCGGGTTGAAGCGGCGACTGCCAGAGAATGCCAGCGCGAAAAACATCGTTGCGGCGGCCGACGGTTTGGAGAAAAAGCTGGTGGCTGTTCGGGATGATATTTTGAACCTGGATATCAGCGCGAATGAGGATTCGCTGGCGTATCCTCCACAACTGGATGCCAAGCTGGCGTTTCTGGCGATGGATGCAGGGTCCGCCGATTCTGCGCCGACCGAGGCCGAACAGCGGCAACTGGAAAAGCTGAAGCGGCAGAGTGGAGAGCTGCTTGCGAAGTGGGAGGACCTGCAACGGCGGGATCTGGCGGCTTTTCAGAAGCTGACGGCAGAGGGCAGCTTGTCGACCGTGATGGTGCCGCCGGCGGGGAAGGCTTCGGAAGAGCCGGTCGCGGCGCATTGATCTCAGAGGAGGTCTTAGGTCTTGGGGGTTAGGTGTTAGGCCCTAACTCCCGAAACCTTCGGACACGACCCGCCATCCTAAGACCTAAGACCCAAGACCAGAAACCCGGACCCAAGACCGGCGCTCTGAAATCCGCTCCTTGCTCGAGGCAGTACTGCTCCGGATTACTCCTATTACTTCCGTGCCAGGCTGATAGCACGGTTGTGCCCTGTTCCATCCTCAAGCCTGCTGCTATTGTGCCGATAGAGTTGGTGAGGTTCCTCCCCTTGAGGTGATCGAATAGCCAAGTGGGGGGCGTGATATGCGAATGATGCATCTGTGCTATGCGGCAATAGGCTTTGCAGTGGCCCGCTGGATTTTCCGACGGCAGGCATTGCCAGTTGTAGATCCCGTTACCCGTTTCCGGTCACAGGGCCTTTTGTAGAAGGGTTCTCGAAAAGCTCGGGCGCGCGCACCCGTTGCGCCCATTTCGTCCACGCGCGCGCGCCCCGCTTCCCCCCTTGGTACTGTTACCAAGGTTTGCCGGTATCATCCCCGTTTCATCGTGCTCTCCATACAATTGCGCTAGAGACTGTCTCCTTTGATCCCGAAGTCCTCGGGAGCGGTCCCGTGCGCGTTCATGTCTCGACTCTTCGGAATTCGGCTGCTTCTGGTGGTCGTTCTGCTGGCGCCTCTGGGAGCGATGCGGGCGACGGCGCAAGACGATCCTGACCAGATTCCTTTGGGGGACGTTGCCCGGACGCTGCGCAAGAAGACTCCTCCGGCGAGGCCGGTCATTGACGACGACAATCTGCCGCAAGTCATGCAGCAGGCCGACAGTCACCGTGACGGCGGCTCGGGGCTGACCTTCCTCATGTCAGGAAACAGCCGAGGTTTTCAGGTGTCGGCACCCGACGTGACCTGCAGCCTGGCGTTTACGGCGAATGTGAAAACCCTGCTCTCCAGCCAATATGACCAAATGGATCTTCCATCGGGGGAAATGGCGAAGATCGAAGGGAAGGCCGTGGTGGAAGGGGATGCGTTGACCATTCCTGTGTTCAATGGAACGCAGTGGCATTTGAGCGAGCTTGCGGTGGCCTTTACGGTGGTCAAGAGAGCCAGAACAGGCGTCCTGCCTTTGAGCCAGGATGGCGTGAGTTCTGTTTCTGCGGAGGACACGCCGCAGTTCACACGGGAGATGGGAACCGACGCTTTTCAGCGGGTACGTCCCGAGAAGAGGCCAGATGTCACGATGATCTACCGGATGAGGGCCGCGGCGCTGCCGTGGTCGAATGCGGTTTTCAGCGCACCGCTGAATCTGGAATTCGATCCAGGGGAAGAATGGCATTGGGCCATCGTGCAGGCCAAGGGTTATCCCCCGGAGACATACGGCAGCAGCGTGAAACCGCTCGTGACAGAACCCGCGAGGCAGGAGTCCATTCCGTCCGCTGTATCCCTGAAGTCTGCCGAAGCCGAGAACGCTACCTCAAAAGAACCACATCAATAGCCGCTTCACGGCATGATCGCCGGTTTTTCGGCACCTCTTTGCGATGATGGAGGAGCGGGAAGCGGGTTTCATTTTGGGAAAGCGACGGATTTTCGGGGTACCCCCTCCCCTCTCGGTCTATCGGAAACATGCAGTTGGCGGTAAAACTCAAAGTAATCTATCTGGCTCAACAGCTTAGGGGTAAAATCTTGAGCCACAAGGACTTAGGTCCTGTTGGTTGATTGGTGCTTATACCGCTTTCGCGGTTGGCTATGATCGGCTCTCGCGAGATCGAGCGCAATGATTGAGATCACATCGGGCTGTATGTTTGATCTTCCCATTGCCAAACCGCTGATCGTGGCAGGTGATCAACTGCACCGGCTGAAAACATGCACTGTCCCAGGAATGTCCCAAAGCCGGTGAGTTGGGGGCAGCGGAGAAAAGGAAGTGGGAGGGGGGAACTGCTAACCGGGTTCCACCGTCCGGTTGGAAGTCACGGCTAATGCACCGCGACATATCCTGTCGGCGGGTCAGGCAAACTACAACCCAACGCTGGGTTCGCTAGCAGAAATAATCCTCAGACCGTATGGCGTCATTCCGATGGCTACATTGAAATTCCCTCCACGATTTGCCCATTGCCACTCATCTTTGTCCGAGTTCAACATTTCATTCGATGTGTGCAGCGATACGTTCGGGCTGCAGTGCTGGCTCCATGAGGAAGACTCCAAATGGGGGAAGAAGGGCGACCTGTTCCAAATCGTCTATGGACCGAAGAGAAGGCCCTTCCCGTCTAATACGATCTGTTAGTGGTTCGCTCATCATCCTTCGCGGGAGGGTTTTGAGTGAAATCAGCAGCGACGGGCCACCAAGCCGAGTAAGCTTCGACAGTTCCCTAATTTGCAAACACGCCTCCAAGCTGCGCTCCGCTGAGGAGCATCGCAATCTCGTTGCGGTTAGAAGCGGACGGTGCTATACACCTTTGCTATGGCACAGGCATCGCAGACCCTGACACCCGACAATCAGCTCTACCGCGATATTTTCAACGCGAGCCCCATTGGGATTGCGGTGGAGGACCTAGAGGGACAGCCTCTCTTTGTTAATCCGGCCTTTTGCGCAATGCTGGGTTTCAGTGAGGAGGAGTTGCACAGAAAACACTGTGTTCAATTTTCGCCTCCCGAGGATGCCGAAAAAGACTGGGTTCTTTTCCAGCAATTGCGCGCAGGCTCAATCGATCACTATCAACTGGAGAAGCGCTATTTTCGCCGGGACGGCTCGTTGGTGTGGGGCCGCCTGAGTATCTCTCTGTTGAACAGTCGTCCCTCTCCACTGGTAATCGCGATGGTGGAGGAGATTACTGACAAAAAGACGGCAGAAGAGGAGCTGCGTGGCAGCGAGGAACGGTTGCGCTTGGCACAGCAGGCCGCTCGCATAGGAACTTTTGAGTGGAACATGCAGACGGGAGTGAATACTTGGACGCCGGAACTGGAGGAGATGTACGGTTTGCCGCCGAGCGGATTTGGGGGAACGCAGACCGCTTTCGAGAATCTGGTTCACCCCGACGATCGGGCAGGAGTTATTGAGTTAAATAACTGGGCGTTGAAAACAGGAAAACCAACGAAGGGAGAGTGGCGGGTGGTCTGGCCTGATGGAAGTGTCCATTGGATAGCCGGACGCTGGCAAGTTCTGATGGATGAGTCTGGCGAGCGGTCGCGAGTGGTTGGCGTGAATATGGATGTGACGGAGCGGAAGCGTGCAGAAGAAGCGCTCTTACACATGAACCGCACTTTAGAAGCGCAGACCGCGTTACTGCAATCACGGGAGGACCTGCTCAAAATCTTCGTCAAGAGCGTGCCAAGCGGAGTAGCCATGCTTGACCGTGACATGCGCTACCTACAAGTGAGTGACCGCTGGTGTGCTGATTACTCACTCGATAGCTCGCTGGTACTTGGACGTTCGCACTACGAGCTTTTCCCTGACGTTCCCCCGCGCTGGAAAGAAATGCATCGCCGAGCTCTTGACGGAGAAACATTCCGGGCCGACGAAGACCCTTGGGATCGTGAAGATGGAACCACCACGTGGGTTCGTTGGGAGGTTCGCCCTTGGAAGACACCTAGCGGGATAATAGGAGGGATTCTGATCTTCGCCGAGGACATTTCCAAAAGCAAGGAGGCTGAAGAGGCGCTCCTGGATATGAGCCGAAAGCTGGTTGAAGCACACGAGCAGGAACGGACTCGGATTGGAAGAGACCTGCACGACGACGTTGTGCAACGACTCGCGCTTCTGGCGGTAGAACTCGACGCAATCCAAACAGACGTTCCTGACTCGGTGGCCGATCTCGGCAGGCGAATCGGCGATCTGCGAAACCAAACCACGCACATAACGAACGATGTGCAATTGCTATCGCATGAATTGCACTCTTCGAAACTGGATTACCTGGGCATTATTGGAGCGGCAAGAAACTTCTGCAAGGAGTTTGGCGAGCGCTACAAGATGGAAATTGATTTCCAGAGCCACGACGTACCTGCGGACTTGCCGGCCGAAGTGTCTCTTTCTCTATTCCGAGTTCTTCAGGAAGCTCTGCGCAACGCCATGAAGCACAGTGGGGTAAAGCGTTTCGAAGTGCGCCTGTGGGGGAGCCCGGGAGAGATTCACCTAACTGTGAGCGACCTTGGCGCAGGTTTTGACGCAGAAACCGCAAAGGAGAGCACTGGGCTTGGCCTTACGAGCATGCAGGAGCGCCTGCGGTTAGTGCATGGAGAGTTTTCCATCAACTCCCAACCGAAGGGTGGCACCACAATCCATGCCCGCGTGCCTGTCAATTCGGGGAGCGATTCGATGCTTGCAGCCGGGTATCGAGCACCGAAAGCGCGGAGTCCGAACTCTTAGTCCGCTTCACTTTTCGTCCCAGAGAAGGAGTTGACGCTGCGACGTTATTCATCCGACAGTCTCTGCCACGTGAGCCATTTATCCGCCTCAGCGCTTCACGAAGATCCAAGAACACGTCAACACGATTTGGGCACCCCGGATCCCGCCGCAATTCCCGAAAATGACGGATCACCTGTACGAAGGTAGTCGACCCAACGCACGTGGTGTGAATTAGTCTCTTGCTCGCGTCAACCCTATAGGTTATCGACGCTCCTCAACTCCCTAATCCACTACTGAGAAACCGTTCGCCTCGAAGAACAGCTTCGACGGCAATTAGGAGTTCACTACCAGCATGCGCTTTTACAACGTAGCCCAGCGCCCCCAAGCAGAGACCTTCTTGCGCCACATCGGCAGAGGATTCCTGGCTTAGAAAGAGTATCTTGGATTCGGGGGAGACCTTGCGGATTCGTCGCGCCGCTTCCATTCCATTGAGCGATGGAAGTCCGATGTCGAGCACAATCAAGTCGGGTAGTAGTTCTTCGGCTCTTTGAACTGCTTCTAATCCGTCTATGACCTCTCCGACGATCTGCAATTCTGGTCTTTTCCCAAGCGACGAACAAATGAATTTCCGAAAAGGCTCCGAATCCTCGACCACAAGAACCCGAACGGATTTGCCCGTTCGGCCAGCCGTTCGCAATTCCACAGTCTTCCTCCAGCGAGTATGATTTTTCGAAGCACACGTCTGCGTGAAGCTGGGGCAGCCGACTGGTGGTCAGATTAGGAGCAATCGCAGGTCTTCTCGCGCTTACAGATACTGCACTACGGCCGTCTCCGAAAGTCAATGAGCGCTATTCGCCTTCATATCACTCATTGGAGTTCGTTTGCAACTTTTTGCCAAGTGTCGAGTTCACTCCTACCGGAGGACCATGTATGCCCAAACGCGCTCTCTCCCTCAACACTTGCCTGTTCGTGGTTGTCGGTTTCGCTGCGATTAGCCAACGTGCAGCGGCGCAGATTCTCCCGATTGGTGTTCAGGAGCCCTTGCCACGGCATCCTGGCACGGTTGCCCGTTCGCCGCAGTCGCATCAGCCACCTTGTTGGGAAGTGGCTGGCATCTCGAAGTCTGCTATGGAGCAGCGTCGCGCCATCCAGCTGAGGACGAGCTCCGAAGTCGAAGCCGTTTGTGCCGATCCTTCCCTCAGCCCGCAGCAGCGGCAGCAGAAGATTCGGCAGATCCACGAACAGGCGAGGCACGAACTCGACGCGCTCGTGTCGCCGAAACAGATGGAAGCGTTGAAGTCCTGTCAAATGTCTCGTAATCCCGGAGCAGGGCACCCCGGAGGCGGACACCCCGCCGCTGGAGGCGGCCATGGACCTTGCGGGGGAATACCAGCCCGTTCGGGACCAAATCCGCCTCCGGGAGGAAAACCCGAAGCTGAGCAGCAGGATTGATGAGAAACGCTTGATTGGCTCACGCTACGACGAGTGTTGGCGTAACATCTCGATTTCACACATCATCCCGAAAGAAGAGCGAAAGGAAGGCGCACAAAGGGGTTGCTCAAGTGTTGCAAAATCACGTCTCTGACAATGTCGGCGGCGTCAAGCATTTTTCGCGCGCACTTCAGCGAGCACTCGGAGAAGAGCGCCATTTCGCTCTCGCTGAAGACGATCCATTCTGGCGCAAATTTGGAGGGAGCCGTAACGCCCGGGTGGATGAAGTCCGAACGTCACGGCTCCGCGGGCGGCAAAAGAGGTTCAAGGCCCGCCGTGCAAGCGCATCGGGAAGAAAGAGTGATTTAGCGCCGGCTGAACTCCCCACTCAAGGCAAAATCGGGCTTGAGTGGGCCGGCAAAATCGGGCTTGAATGGGCCGCCGGCCGGCGGCTTACTTTGCTCCTGCTTTCAAGACCACGGTGTTGCGCTCGTCGCCCGCGACCAGGCGGTAGAACTTTTTCAGTTCGTCGGCCTTGGCGACCGGCACGCTGAGTTCTTTTATCTCGAAGGTGCGACTGTAGTGAATCAGGTTGCCGTTCACTTCGGTCTTCGAGTGATAGCTGGCGAAGCCGTAATCAGCGTCTACGGGTGGAGGCACATCGTCGACCGCCAGTCCGGCCGGGAGCGTGATCTCGAAGGTGTCGGTGTCGCGAGAGGGGCCCTCGAATTCAATGGGGAACTTGCGCGGCTCTTTCGTCTCCAACAGGGCGCTGGTCTTAACTCCCAGGACGCGCGGACGGACGAGGATCAGGCCGCCAGCATTCTTGGCATAACCTTGGGCCTCGAAGGCGTAGTTGAAACCAAAAGGCTGGTCGGTCTGATTGAGATTCGTAATGCTGGCCTTGGTGATCCGGAACAGTGAGAGCGATCCGGCCAGCAGATCTTCGATCGGTTTGATCTTATCGGTGTCTTTGTTAACGGTACGCAGGCGCTCGCGCTCCGACCAGGCGCGATCTCCCATGCGGGTCTCGGTCACTTCCCCTTTCAACGTTCCGTTGAGATCCAGCGTCAGGTTCCCTGACCTCACGATACTGTTCATGGAGGGTGCCTGTTTCGGCAGTTCGACGAGTTCGCCACCCTCCGTGGTCACAAGCAAGCCGTAGTTCGCCTGAAGGTAGCCTCCGATTTCTCCGAACGGCGTCAGTTCGTTCGTGGGATCGAAATAGAGAAGCGTACCAAGCCGGGGATGCTGAACGGTGGCGACCAGCGACGGATCGGAGAGGCCGGCCGGCATTTTCATCGCGATAATTGCGTGATTGAAGCCAATCCTGGCAGGGGTCTCGGGGAATATCGCCCCGCGTTCCACGTTGATAAGTACATAGAATGACTCGACTCCAATCTGGCTCAGCATGGAACTCATCAGAGTCGCCTTATCCTTGCAATCCCCGTAATGGTGAGTGAAAACTTCTGATGCCGGATGGGGCTGCCAGCCGCCGATGCCCAGTTCGATGGCAACATATCGAATATCGTGCTGCACAAAATGAGCTACGGCCTTCATTTTTTCCAATTGAGTCTTGGCCGATGCGGTCAGACTAGTGACTTGTTGAGTGATTTGTGGAGATCCATCACGACGGCCATTGGTCAGATTCAGATACCACTTGCCCATCTCCGGCCAACTGGTAAACCCGTTGGTAGATGCTCCGCCGGGAGGAAAGAATGAAATAGCCAACTGGCCGGCGACACCTTGAATCGGGGGCATCTCGGCTTCCTTCCGAATTGCCTTGATGTCGTTGAGTACCCATTCCGACTGATTCCCGCTCTGGGTGGGTTTCACTTCAGAGTAGTTGATCCACGATGCCTTGTATTCCCATCCGGCGGGGAGCTGTAGCGAGAAATGGAGTTCGCGTCCAGGAATTTCGCGCTGGAAGACCCACACGGTCTGCAACACCATCGGCTGCTCTTCTTCCTCGTATTCGTAGCCAACGATATTGCCGGGATCGGCGGCGGGAATCTGCAGCAGCTTGTCTTTCACGTCGGAGATCAGTTCGCTGCCGGCAATTTTGGGAAGAGAGACTTCAATGGCCTCCTTGTCCTTCACTTCATAGTCTTTGCCCTGCGCCGGAATGCACCAACCGCGCAACCCATTGATCTTGCTATGGGCGTTAAACGAGACCACGACGACCCCATAATCACGGCCGCTCGGGCGGAGGATTTTATAAGCCACACGGACATGGGTTTTGATCTTGTCCACCGACTGCACGTTGACGCTTCGCTCTGAGTACAAGAGCACGGCGTCAGTCTTCTCATCGTGAACTGGAAGGGGAGCCGACACCACGGCATGCATCCACTGCGGAGCGTCGCCGGCCTGGGCCGGACGCACTACGGTTAGCACACAGAGGGCAGCGAACAACATAGACCGCAGGAGTTTGGTTTCAGTTGCCCCCGGTAGATGTGCCGGGCAACAATGCGACTTGTTGTTCATCGACTGTCCTCACGATTTGAAAGACTTTCCGCAGCGCGTCATATTTATCCTGCTGCAGCAGCAACAGATCAACATTCACGAACCGGTTTACGTGCAGCGATCCCTTTTCATTCTTGGCATCGAGCTTGTAAGTGATCGACTTGGCGTCCAGGTTCTGCGGTTCGGGTACGCTAGAGATTTGCCAGCCCAAAGGCAGATCGACGGTGATATCGTCCGACCGCTGAAAGGGAAATTCGAAATAGATCGGATGTACGCGGTCGGCGTGATCGAAGAGGTGTTTCTCGGGGGCGCTGAACAGTCCCACCGGAAAAAGCGCGCGGCGCCCGGCTCCGGAGACCCAGCCGCCCACCTTGAAGGTGTATTCCGCGACTAACGGCGGCGCGGAATTCTTCCAATCAGGCTGGTTCGTGAGTTCGACGTCGCAGACGATGGGGACGGCCTCTTTGACTTCATCCTCGAGGAACTTCTTGTGCTCAGCGTCATCGCCGAAGCGCTGGTCCACGCGGCGCAGGGAAGCCTCGAGTCCCGTATAGGTGACCACCAGTTTGCCCTCCAACTCGCCGGTGTCACTCAGTTTCAGTTCCGCTTTGCGCGTGATGCTGGAGTCCTGGCTGGACGGGACAGGAGTTGAGGCCCAAGTGCCGCCGTCTTTATCGAGCTTCAGTCCCGTCACCCCGGTTTCGGCCCATGGGAGCATGCCGAACGGGGTGAATTCAGCGCCGGGGTCAAAGAACACATCCTTCCCCTCGAGCTTTACGACGACAACATTTTCATCCAGCCGGCGCCCGTCCATGCTGTTAGTCCGGAAGAAGTAGTTGCGACGGTCGGCAACCCACATGCCGGAAGCCTCGAATCCTGCGGCTCGGACAAGGGCGAGGAAAAGCCAGGTCAGATCACTGCCATAGCCATACTGTTTCTTCCAGATCGCCTCGACGTTTTCGGGTTCTTTTTCCTTGCTTCGTTTCTGCTCCTGTTCGGTCTTTTCCTGCTCATAGCTGGTGTTGCGGATCTGTTGTACCCGGGCGTAGATCTTCTGCAATTTCACTTCCGGGGAATCGCTGGGTGAAATGATGCCGGCTACCGCCTGCTCCATGGCTTTGTGCTTGCCGATGAAGCTTTCCATCTGCTCATTGCGCTTTTTCCCCAGTTTCTTCCAGTACTTGTCAGGATCTTTTTCGAATGTGTCCTCGCTGTAGATAAAGTCCACGCGGGATTTCAGTTCATTTTCCGGAGGCATGTAGTCCTCCGTCTGAAAGGCCGGGATGTCGGCTGCTTCCAGCGAGATTATGTGATTGGGCGCTTGAGCTGGTTGGGCAGTCCCGGGGGGCAGCAGGTTCCACGTCCAGCGAAGGTTAACCGATATGTATTGGCTGTCGTAGGGGTTCAGAGTGAACTTTGCCTTCTTCGTGTAGAGCTCATTGCTGAGAATCCAGCGCGAGTCGAAGACGAATTCGAGATTCTCGGTGTAGTAGTACTCAAGGATGCTTCCCACCTGAACATCGGGCATGGTGAAGGTCTTGGCCATGTATTTCAGTCCTCGCGCCTTCATGATCGACTTATCGAACGCCTTGCCGTTGAAATCGACAATTGTGCCGTCGGGCTTGATGGTGCGCGCGTGGATGTTGATGATGGTGCCTTCACCCTTGAAGAAAGGGATCTCGATGTCGGCATACTTGCGTCCTTCTTCCGTCAGCACCTTGATCCTGAAGTAAACGTCCTCATGTGCAGTATTGCCGCGATCGTCGCGATCGACTTCACGGAAAAGAATGATGGCGGGAGCTCCCGGGGCCTTCGGCTCGGTGGTCATTTTCAACTCTTCTGGGGAGACAGGCTGAAAGCTGATCGACCAAAGGGGAGTCGACAGCAGGGTGATCAGAAAGAAAATAGTGGCAAATAAGCGAAGGCTCAAGCCCCAACGCGTAGACATGGCAGTTCTCACCTGTGGCGTTCTGGTTCGCTGTAGAACCCGCCAGCCTGAAGGGGAAGGGAGGGCCGGAGTAGCTCTGCAGGGTTTGCTAAACGGCTAAGCAAACCATCCGACTTATGGGTCGAGACAATACAATTACATCCCGCACCTGTCAAGAAAATCGAAGCGAAATAGAAACACAAAGCCGGCTTTCTGTCTATGGCGACGATCACACTCGAAAACCGACGCTCCCAAGAACGTTTCGTGGCCAGCGACGCTGGCGCGTCGCGGACAGCCGAAGGCGGCTGTCTCCACATAAAGCCGCGTCTTTCAGGGTACCTCTTAGGGTTCTTGTTAAAGCCCCACTAACAGGCGTGCTAGACTGAATTTATTCCAAGTAACTGAGGCATCCATGAAATTTGGCGTCATCATCTTTCCTGGCTCCAACTGCGACCACGATGCCTATTGGACCATCCAGCACGTCGCCAAGCAGCCGGTTACGTTCCTGTGGCATGAGTCCCACGATCTGGAGAATTGCGACGCCGTCATCGTGCCGGGGGGCTTCGCCTTTGGGGACTACTTGCGGACGGGAGCCATCGCCAAGTTTTCGCCGGTGATGGAGTCGGTGCGCAAGTTTGCTGAGTCGGGTGGGCTGGTTCTTGGAATCTGCAACGGCTTCCAGATCCTTTGCGAGTCAGGGTTGCTGCCGGGTGCGCTCATGCGCAATGTCGGCTTGAAGTATGTGTGCAAGCCCGTCCAGGTGCGGGTGGAGAGTGTCGACACTCCTTTCACGAATACCTGCTCCAGCGGGGAAGTATTGACTATTCCTATCGGGCATATGGAAGGGAACTACTTCTGCGATCAGGAGACGCTCGAAGAACTCCAGCGCGAGAATCGAATTGTGTTTCGGTATTGCGAACCCTCAGGTACGACTACCACAGCGGCCAATCCCAACGGATCGCTGGAAAATATCGCTGGAATCTGCAGCCCTGGCCGCAACGTGCTGGGAATGATGCCTCATCCGGAGCGGTCGGCCGAGCCGGAATTGGGCGGAGTGGACGGAGTCAAGATCTTCCAGTCGATGGTTGGGGCTCTCGTTTCGCGATAATCAAAGCATTAACCCCCAAAGACGAAGTGGACGGAGAAATAAAGACCCTTCACCACAGAGGACACAAAGGAAGGAGAACGGGTTCCTCTTGGTGTGGTTCGTAGTTATCGCGCTGCCGCCAAGAATTTTCTTGGCGATCAACAGACTTTCGGTATATCGTCGTCCCTGCTTCCCCTACGGCCCAGTTACAGACCTGACTTTTCGCAAAGCACACGCAGGGAGGCGTGTCTTCAATGACACCGAAGCAGATTCTCGATTCTTTTTCCGAAACACTAATGCGAGATGAACGCATCCTGAGCGCGCAAGAGCGCGCGCTGGTTGCGAACCTGTTGCAACATGCCAAGAGCGCGGCGAGCGCTAATCCCGAGACGCATGAGGCGGTAAGAGCGGTCATCGCGTCGGCTATTGGCGAGACCGTGGCGCAGCGCGCCTTCTCGGTGCTTGGCGGGAGCATCGTCGAACGAATCATTGAGAGCAGTTCAGTGCCGCTGGCTGAAACTACCGGTGGAATCCCTGACAGGCCGGTGAGCACGATGGGCACACCCACGCCGCCAGGACCGCAACCGCAACACCCTGGGGTGAAGGCACCGCCGAAAGAACCGCAGCCCCCGCATCGTCATCCGGAGAAGCCCCATCGTCCGCAGCGCGAGTCTCCCTCGCCATCCCAGCCACAGCACCCCGGAACACCATTGGGCGATCCGGCCCCGCCTGCGCCGCAGCCGCAGCATCCCGGAGGTTCCATCACCCGGACGGTGGTCCATGGAAGCAGTGTGGCGGCGGCGGAACGTCCTGAAGTGCTGCGGGCGAATTGCGTTGTTCTCGACGAATTCCTTTCACCCCAGGAGTTGGAGGGACTGACTCGCTTCACCCTAGAACATGAGGCCGACTTTCAGGCCAGCGAAATCTACTCTCCCAGCGTGGAAAAGGGTGTGATCAACGATGACTTCCGGCGTTCTTGCGTACTGATGGAACTGGACGAGCAGCAGGAGATGATTCTGGCGCGCGTCAAGTCCGTGCTGCCGCAGGTACTGGATAGACTCGGGATGGAGGAATTCACAATCGCGGATGTGGAAGCTCAGATAACGGCCAGCAATGATGGCGACTTCTTCCACGTCCACGACGACAATGGAAGTGAGGGAGTCGCCTCGCGTTACCTCACATTCGTTTACTTCTTCCATCGGGAACCGCGTCCATTTGACGGTGGAGAACTTCGCATTCACGACGCGCATCTGCAGGACGGCGTGTACGTAAGCGACGGAAGCTACCAGGCGATTGGTCCCCAGGCGAATCAGATCGTCTTTTTCCCATGTGAGCTGCAGCATGAAATTACCCCGGTGAAGTGTCCGTCTCAACTCTTCGCCGACAGCCGATTCACCTTAAACGGATGGCTTCGTCGATAAACAACCCGGCTTGGCTGGAATGGATGGCGGGGCTTATGGGGGGAGGGCCGCGGCAGACGCACTCCGCGACATTCCCTCCAGACCGCTTCTACTGCCTGCTCGACGAGTTGCCTTCGCACCTGGTGGCGCGACCGGCGTTGGCGGCTAATCGCAGCCGGCCGGTCGCGAACTCTTTTTGAATCCGGACTGCAGGCTCTATGCAGGAGAGGAATTGCCGGAGGAGGTGGCATCGCAGAGGGAAATCTTGTCGGCGTTCGCATTGCAAGGAAGCATCGCGTGGGTGCGCGACGCGGGTACCCGCGCGCTAGTTCCGTTCTGGTTGGGAACGAAACTGGAGTCCCTGGTACGGGGGTTGCGAGTTGAGGAGCCGATTCCTGGTTCCGTGCCTGCATCTGCGCGATCCATTCTGGAGAGCGCTGGAATTTTGGTTTGCACGGATTCGATTACTCGACAACGCGTGGAGAGGGAAGAGGCGATGGGAAGGGCGGCGGAGTTATTCCGAACGAAGGGATACGCGCCGCTTCATGGCCTGATCCATCCGTTTCACATCGCAGCTCTGCGCCGCTACTATCGCTATCGGATCCGGACTGGGGCGATTTCCCTTGGGGATGGGCAAAGTTCACGCCGCTACGTTGCTTACAATGATCCGGTCGCGCGGTTTTTTCACCGGCAGATCGCGATTCCCTTCAGTGCGGTAGTTGGGGAGCCGGTCAAGCCGTCTTATGTGTATATGGCCTCGTACATGAGCGGCGCAGAACTGAAGAAGCACGTTGACCGGGAGCAATGCGAGTTCAGCATTACCTTGTGCCTGGACTTTTCGCCGGAGCCCGCGCTGGCCACACCGTGGCCGATCTCGTTGGATACTCCAACGGGTAAGGTTACCGTGTATCAGGCTTTGGGGGACGGACTGGCCTATCGCGGAACGCGCTTGCCGCATTACCGTTCGAAACTGGGGGACGGTCAAGCGTCGACGTCGATTTTCTTTCATTACGTGGCGGCGGATTTTGCGGGATCGTTGGATTAAGCGCTCCGAGCAAGGGTTGTCTTTCGAAAGGTATATCCGCCCCCCCAACGCCTAAAGCGCGTATTCGCCGGCGCTTCTTCGGCGCGGCTGAAAGCCGCGTCCCTTCAAGGCGGAAAGTCAGTGCGGAACACATCCAGTTAGAATCCGTACTAGTGCAATCCGGAGACGAGGTAGAGGACCGAGAGGGTCTGATTGTAGCTGTAGGCGAAACTCTTGCCGTCGCGGCTTACTATAACCGGAGCGATCATGACGACGCCGGCGGGCGATCCCGGTTTGAGTCCCTGAAGAGGATTTTCCTTGCCAGTGGCGAGACTCAGGCTGTAAACCCTGCTGGGGAATTCTCCGGCATGATAGCCGTACAGGGAAGACCCATCCTCAGACCATTGCACGGGATTGAAGTTGGTCTTCTTGGCAACGAGTGACTTTGGCGCGCTGCCATCCGTTGGATAGGCAGATATACCCCCATTGTCTCCTTTGCCAATGATCATGCGGCCGTCAGGAGAGATTGGGCCGCAGACGAGCCCCTCCGGTGTCACCGCTTTTGCGCGTCCGTTGGAAAGGTCCACGACGTAACACCTGGCTGCGTGACCAGTTTCATCTCCGCTGACGGCGAGGTGCTGACCATCCGGCAGAAAGCGGGCCCAACCGCTATGCACGTGTTGAAGTCCAGTCACCGGAATCGTACGCGGCTGTCCGGGGCCGACCGGAAGCAAAGTGATTTCCGCCGGCTCACTGATCGAAACAGAGGCTGCCCATTTTCCATCGGGAGATAGACTGCCGGAGCTGCCGTCTCCTAACCGTATCGGTCGTTTACCATCCACAGGCCGGATGACGACCGCATAGTTTGGTCCGCCAGCTTCGCTGGCATCTTCGAACAGGACAGATTTCCCATCAGCAGAAATATCTCGCGCAGAATTCCAGTCGTGCCAGGAGAGGTCTACGTCCTCTTTGTCGCCCACGCGTGTGAAGCCCATGGCCAAGCGGCTGGAGGTGAGAGCAACCAGAACGCGGCCATCCGATGAGATGTCCTGTAATACGACTCCCATGGGAACATCCAGCAACGGTCGAACCTTGCCAGAGAGATTCACCGCCATCAGGTTCAGATTGTTGCCCTTTGCAGCGGCGGTAAACCAGATTTCCTTACCGTCAGGCCGCCACGCCAAGCCGCTCTCGATTTTCCCAACTTCCGCAGAGGGTTCGAACATGTCCCGACAGATCGACCACTGAGACGACTCCGCGATTGTCCCAGAGTGCGGGATGATCCATGAAAGCGATCAGGTCCCCATGCGGCGAGATCCGAATATTGCTGATCCACGCGCCACTCTGGTAAAGCACCTTGCCAATGGGATACTCGAGGCGGCTTTGACCTTCAACGTAGTGAACGACGGCCATGCTGCCGGTTTCGTCCCAGTCGGCCCAACGGACATCGGAGAGCAGTTCTCTTGGAGCTCCGCCGGCCAGAGGGGCATTGGCCAGCATGCCGTTGGTAGTTTCGAGCTGTCCGGTATGCGTACCCCCAACCACCAGCGCCAGATCGTTACTGCGCGAGATGCCGAGCAAGATCGCGTCGGTGAATTCCAGCGGCTGCGAAAGCAATGAATTGCCGACGGTGGTGAAAAGCTGCACCGGCTTGTTGTTCCATGCAGCTCCGTAAACGATGGACTGTCCATCCGGAGCGAACCGTGCCGAATAGATCGTGCCCGCTTCGAACGTCAGCCGGCGATAGCCGGGAGGCGCGTTCGGGACGCGAAGCAATTGGACCAGGCCCAAGATCAGGGTTGCCAGAGCCAATACTCCGGCGAGGGCCCAGGGAAACGAAGTCGTCTTCACTCGTTTGCGTGTTGAGACCCTGACGGGTGAAGAACCGGAAATAGTTTGCAGCGCAAATACCAGATCTTTAGCCGACTGAAAGCGATTCTCCGGCTCCTTCTCCAGGCAGTGGTGAACGATGTCCTGATACGGGGTGGGGATCGCAGCCTGCTCCAGATTTGCGTCAGCAGGTTCCTCGCGCAGGACGGCCGTCATGGTGTCAACTTCGGTCTCACCTTTAAAGGCTCGCTGGCCTGACAGCATCTCGTAGAGAATCGCGCCAAAGCTGAAGATGTCGCTGCGGTGGTCGACCGTCTTTCCTCGGAGCTGCTCGGGAGACATGTAGGCGACGGTGCCGATGACTGCGCCATGTTTGGTGACCGTCGTAAGGTTTTCGACGGAGCGATGATCCTCCGGAGGGGGCTGAAGCTTGGCTACTCCGAAGTCGAGAATCTTGATGCGATCGTCGTTGGTGAGAAACAGATTCTCCGGCTTCAGATCGCGGTGCACGATGTTGCGGGCGTGGGCGGCGCTCAATCCTTGAGCAATCTGTAGAGCGTATCCGGCTCCTTGGCGAATTGGGATGGGTCCTTCCCCGAGCCGTAGGCGGAGCGTCCTGCCTTCGAGCAGTTCCTGAACGATGTAGGGAGTTGTCCCTTCGAAACCGACGTCATAAATCGCAACAATGTTGGGATGGTTGAGGGCTGCGGCCGCACGAGCTTCCTGCTCGAAGCGGCGGAGATGATCCGGATTGTCGGTCGAGGCGGGCCGTATCAGCTTCAGGGCGACATCCCGTCCAAGCCTTTCGTCGCGTGCGCGAAAGACTTCTCCCATGCCCCCTGCACCGATTTTCTCGAGCACACGGTAATGCCCGATTAACTGCCCGATCATGAAAGGTCCCGTTTGCTGTAACTTGGAATGGTAGGGGGAGCGCTTTTAGGCGTCAATAGCTTTGGAGTTTTATACAATCGAGCGGTTCTGCCCTGCGTGCTAAACTGATCGACGCCGTGGGCCACCCTCCAACACCGCCTTCTGCGCCCCCATTCTGCTCCGACTGCGCGACCAAGACGCAGCCAGCTGGGGGAGGGCCGCCGGCCCAGTCTGCATCGCGGATGTGGCGAGCAAGTGACGGAAAGTTTCGCCTCGACACGCCCTCCACCAGCGTCATTACCGACCCGGCTTCGCAGAAGGCCATCTTGCTGGATCACGTAAAGAAGGAGGCAACGATTGTCCCGATGACGCCCGCTGCTTCCGGAAGTGCGCCGCAAGGTTCTCCGCAGGTCCTGGCAGCCCAGGGGCAAGCTCCACAGATAAAAGTGGAAGATTTGGGCAAGTCGATGATCGAGGGCCATGAAGTGGAGGGCAAGCGGTTTACTCTGCCGCCGTTTTCACCTCCTGCGAAGCCCGAGGTGCCGCAAGTCAAGATGCCCGGCGCTCCCCAGGTGAGCGCGCCTGGCGCGCCGAAGCCTCCCGGCGCACCGGCTGCGCCGAAAGCTCCAAAGCTGCCGCCAGTGCCCAGCGTGACTGAGGTCTGGACCAGCGTGAAACTGAAGGCTCCTGTCCTCACGAAAGTGACCACGTCCGCCGGGGAGCAAACGACTTATTGCAAGCCCATTTCCACGGATGACCCGCATCCCTCGGTGTTTCAGATTCCGCAAGGCTATAAGATCAAGCCTCCGAAGGTGTGAAGACTTGTTGGTTGGTCGTGCTATAATCTTGGTTCGCCTGCATTCCGATCGAGGCTTGCTTACTGAGGCAACTCCGTGATCTCCTCTGAAGGCGAATCCTGCGCCATCCAAGTTCTTTAAATACGAGGTCGAACCATGTCCGGCCATTCCAAATGGGCCACAATTAAGCACAAGAAGGGCGCGCTTGACGCCAAGCGCGGCAAGATTTTTACCCGACTTATTAAGGAAATCAGCATCGCCGCCAAGAACGGCGGAGGCGATCCTGATTCCAATCCGCGCCTGCGGACTGCCATTCTCGCAGCCAAGGCCGAAAATATGCCTGCCGATAACATCAAGCGGGCCATCCAGCGCGGTACCGGCGAACTCCCCGGAGCCACCTACGAAGAATTCACACTTGAGGGCTACGGACCAGGTGGCGTTGCGATTCTGCTGGATATCAATACCGACAATCGCAACCGCACGGTCAGCGAAATTCGTCACGTCTTCGGCAAAAACGGCGGCAACATGGCTTCAGCCGGTGCCGTCGCGTATATGTTCCACAAAAAAGGCGACATCATCATCCCCAAGTCGGCGGCCAAAGCGGACGATCTGATGAATATCATCATCGAAGCGAACGGCGAGGATGAGCCCATTGACGATGGCGAGAACTGGGAAATCCTGACTGCGGCTTCCGCCTATGAAGGCATGGTCGAGGCCCTGAAGAGGGCTGGTATCGAGCCGGCTTCGTCGAGTGTGAGCATGATTCCCGATACCTACATCAAGCTCGAAGGACCGCAGGCGTCGACAATGATTCGGCTGATGGAAGCGCTCGAAGAACACGACGACGTGCAGAACGTCCACGCTAACTTCGACATCGACCAGAAGCTGCTCGAAGAAGTTGCCGGATAATCCGGTTCTTCTGCAAAGAATTGAGGCCGCCCGAGAAGGGGCGGCTTTTTCGTTGTCGCACTTTGCCAGCCGAAGTTTTCAACATGTTCGTGGAAAATTCTGTGCAAAACGGGCCAAAGTAACTGCGTAAGTGATTCATCGGAAGATGCTTCAACAGATTGCACCGGAGTGAGTGCTGGCACTTTCGTGGTAGATCTGCCGACTGAGATTTCGTGAAATCCAGACTCGACAAAATTCTAGTTGACCGCGGGCTCGTCGCCTCGCGCGAGCGAGCACAGGCGATGATTCTTGCCGGGAAAGTGCTCGTCGACGAACAGAAGATGGAAAAAGCGGGTGCGCAAATTGACGAAGCCTCCTCGATTCGTCTGCTGGGAGAAGATCTGAAGTATGTGAGCCGCGGCGGACTGAAACTGGAGCGTGCCCTGGAACACTGGAACATCGAGGTGGCAGGACGAACATGCCTTGATGTGGGCGCATCCACCGGAGGATTTACCGACTGTCTGCTCCAGCACGGCGCTGCGCGAGTGATCGCCGTCGATACGGGCTATGGCCAAATGGATTTCAAGCTCCGTCAGGATCGGCGAGTCCGATTGCTGGAAAAAACCAATGCCCGTTATCTAACGCGCGAGATGCTCGGCGAGTCTGCGGAGTTTATCGCGATGGATGTTTCGTTCATCTCTGCGACGCTGATCCTTCCCGCGGTTATTTCCTCCGCTTTCGGTGCGGACTCGGGAGGTCAGATTGTCGTGCTGGTGAAGCCTCAGTTTGAGGCAGGCCGCGAACATGTTGGGAAGGGAGGCATTGTTCGCGACGCGGACGCGCAGTTGGCTTCGTTGGAGAAGGTCAGGGCCGCTCTGACTGCGCTAGGCGCTACAAAGACCGACAGTATCGATTCGCCGATCCTCGGAGCGGAAGGGAACCGGGAGTTCCTTCTTTACGCTTGTTTCTAATCTGGGTGGCCGGCTTCCTGTACACCAGCACGAGTTTCGGTACAATCACCTTTCATCATGGCAACTGGCAAGCCGCAATCTCTGAATAAAACCGCAGCGATCATTTCGCGTCCAGACCGTCCTGAAGTAGCGCAGATCGTGCCCGGCCTTCTCATCTGGCTCGGCGAGCATGGTTACGAAGTTATAACTGATCTGGAAACGTCGGCGTATGCCGCTGGAAAAGAATCCGTGCCTCGCTCACAGCTAGGATCGAGGCCACTCGATCTCGTCATTGTGCTGGGCGGCGACGGCACTCTGCTCTCGGCAGCCAGAGCCACGGCTGCGATCGATGTGCCCCTGCTGGGAGTCAATCTCGGGTCGCTCGGATTTCTTACAGAAGTTCCACTGCAATCGCTCTACACGATGCTGGATGCGATCGTGCAAGGCCGGGCCAAAGTCGAGCACCGTGCTCTCATGGAATGCACGCTGCTGCGCGGCGACGAGGTGCGCGGGAGTTACCTGGTCTTTAACGATGCGGTTGCTAACAAGACCGCTCTGGCGCGACTCAACACTTACGATCTGTATATCGATGGCGTTTTTGTTTCCAGCTATCGAGCGGACGGCATGATCGTCGCCACACCAACCGGATCGACTGCGTATTCGCTCTCCGCAGGCGGGCCGGTGCTCATGCCCACCGTCAGCGCTCTGTTAGTCACGCCGGTGGCACCGCACTCGCTCACCCACCGGCCGCTGGTGGTGCCCGACTCCTCGCAGATCGAGATTCTGCTGCGCAGCGAAGAGGAAGTAGCTTACCTCAGCCTGGACGGACAGCCCGGCCTCGATCTGAGCGACGGCGACCGAGTGCGATGCCGGCGATCCCGGCATACCGTCAATCTGTTTCGTACCGGATCGGACTTTTTTCAGGTGTTGCGCAGGAAGTTGAAGTGGGGAGAACGCCAGGACTGATAGGGCCACCAGGAATGCACCTTAGCCCCATAGGGAATTGCTTCGTTATCGCCCGAGCTTATTTTTGAAGCTGACCTCAATAAAATCTTACTGCGAGGGAGTCAACCGAAAAGTGGCTGCCAACTTGTTAAGTGCAGCCTCATCCTCAGCTCTCTTTTGAGCCGTTGTGCGCAGTGTCAGCCAATAAACGGGTCCGCCTCCCGGGTGAAAGGTCGATAGCATCTCCAGCAGCCGATCGCCGCACGCGAGAGTACCCTTCGTAGCCGTGAGTCTACCCATGCGCCCAAATGCAGTAGCCTGCCGCCGATCGGAGTCGCATTTCTCGAGAGCGAGGGCACGTCGTATACCGTCCATCGGACTTCTCCATCCCAGACTGTTGGGTTCAGCATAAACAGCGATGGTCCCACCGGAAGGTAGAGATACCGTGAATCCTCGCTCCGGGCCAGCCTGGTCCCCAGTTAGGCCGACGAGCCCCTCGGGTACCGTGACCTCATACCCGAGCGCTGGGTTGCTGTAATCACCCGTTACGCGTCTGGCAGTTTGAGCTAGGCTGACGCAACAAACAGCAAGGACGACAATGACGCTAATTCGCATGCCCGGTCTCCTGAGAAATGGTTTCTTAAACTTCCGGACGCAGCAGATCTGAAATCTTCTCGCGCCGCCGAATTATCTTTGCAGACTTCTCCGAAACCAGCACCTCGGCTGGACGCGGCCGGGTGTTGTAGTTAGAGGCCAGCACCATTCCGTACGCTCCCGCGTCGAGAATCGCGAGCAGGTCGCCTTCTGCCACGATGGGCAGCGCTCGATCCCGCACGAAGAAGTCTCCCGTTTCGCAGACCGGTCCCACAATATCCGCGGTCTCTGATTTTGGGACTGGGTCCGCGTGCAGCGTAACCGGGATGATCTCGTGATACGCGCCGTAGAGGGCCGGTCGGATGAGGTCATTCATCGCGGCATCGACGATCAGAAATCTCTTTCCGTTATTCGACTTCTTGTAAACGATCGAAGTCAGTAACACGCCCGCGGGGCCGACGATGGATCGGCCCGGTTCCAGCAGCAAATGTATATCCAATGCCCGCAACGGCCTGACAAGAGCGGCAGCATATTTTGCAACCTGATCGGGAAATGAGGCGGCACTTGGCTGATCGTAGGGGATACCGAGCCCGCCACCCGCATCGACGTAGTCGATTTGGTGACCGTCGCCGCGCAATTCGCCTACAAGCTCTGCCACACGCGACATCGCTTCCCCGAAAGGTCCGGCATCCGTGATCTGCGAGCCGATGTGTACGCTGACTCCACGAACTCTGAGATATCGCACGCCCGACGCTTTTGCGTATAAAGCCCGGGCTTCGCTGATGGGAACTCCGAACTTGTGCTTGTGCAGTCCCGTGGAAATATATGGATGCGTTTCGGCAGCGACGTCGGGGTTCACGCGCAGGGCGATGGGAGCAGTAGCGCGAAGGCGTCCCGCGCACTCCGCCAGAGTCCACAGTTCCGATTCACTCTCGATGTTGAACAGGAGAATGCGAGCCTTCAAGGCGGCTGTGAGTTCTTGACGGGTCTTGCCGACGCCTGAAAAGACTACCTTCTTTGCGGCCCGTCGTTCGGCGGTCAGTACACGTTCAAGTTCGCCGCCCGAGACAACATCAAAACCGCATCCTTTCTTTGCCAGCAGGCGCAGAATGCTTAAATTGGAATTGGCTTTGACGGAATAGCAGATTGTGTGGGGAATATCGCGAAAGGCCCGATCGAAGGCGTAGTGGCGTTCGGAGATGGTCTCAGTGGAATACACGTACAGCGGCGTACCGAATTTCTCCGCGAGTCTGGGTAGGGGAATGTCCTCGCATTGCAGCACGAGTGGACCCTTCGTACGCAAGAGTCCGCGCCTGGTGTGCTGATAGGCGAACCCCGGTGGCCGCCCGGGAAGATTCTGATTACGGGAGGTCATTTCTTCTTGGCGGAGCTGTGGGTCGAGCCGTGTACCCGGATCGCGACCACGGTCTGATCGTCGAAAGTTTCCACTCCGGCCGAGTGCTCGGCGACGGCCTTGAACAGCGACTCGACCACCGAAGCTGCCGAATTCCCGCTGCATTCCGAAACGATCTTCTCGACCCGCCCTCTGCCGAAAAGTTCTCCTTTGCGGTTGCGCGCGTCAAGGATGCCGTCGCTGAAGAAGACGAACATGTCACCCGGCTTCATGCGGAAGTGGAATTCGTCATACTCGGCCTCGTCGAAAAGGCCCAACGGCAGGCCGGTGGCTTCGATCACCTCATTCTTGCCTCCGTGGCAGTAAATGGGCCGGGGCAAGCCAGAGTTGGAGACCGTCAAGGTGCGCTGCGCGTCGTCCCAAACCGCATAGATGATCGACACGAATTGCGCTTCGATGCGCCGCTCCGCGAGCGACAAGTTGACGGCCGACAGCATTTCCGAGGGCGCAGGTTCGATCGGCGCATGGGAACGGATAATTCCACTCACGAGCGCCGCGTAGATGGCGGCGGGCGCACCCTTGCCGCTCACATCACCGATTACAATGCCGAGGCGCGACATGGAATACGGAATGAAGTCGTAAAGATCGCCGCCAATCGTACGGGCCGGAACGAATTTTGCGGCGACGTCGAGATGCGCCAGTTTCGGGCTCGACTGCGGCAGCAAGCGGCCCTGCAATTCACGGGCAAGGGACAGATCGCGCTCCAGCCGGCGTTCTTGCCGCTCGATCTCTTCATACAGCCGGGCATTCTCGAGGGCAATGGCAATCTGCGCGGCCAAGGTGCTCATGGTGCGCTGATGCTCTTCCGTGAAAAAGCCGCGTCGGGTGTGCTCGAGGTCGAGCACGCCCACCACTTTGCCCTTGTAGATCAGAGGAACCGCCAGTTCCGAGCGTGTTTCGGGATTCGCCTCCACGTAGCGAGGGTCCTTCGTCACATCGGGAACAAGGACTGCTTGTTTGTTCTGCGCCGCGTAGCCCACCAGTCCGCGTCCAAGGGGAATCTCGTGTTTGAGGTGGATGTTCTCATTGAAGCGCAGCGAGAAACGGTGTTGCAATTGTTCTCCGGTAGAGTCGAGCAGCAAAATGCTGAACATCTGATAGTCAATCAACCGGCGGACGAGTTCGGCGACGCGTCCGAGCAATTCGTCGAGATTCAGGATCGATGTGAGCTCGCGCGCGATCTCATTCAACAAAAGCAGGATGCGCGCCTGCTTGGTGGTCCTGGTATAGAGCTGGGCATTTTCGATGCCCGCGGCCATCCGCGAGGCAACGAGGGTGAGAATGCGGACGTGTTCCTCGCTGAAGGCACGGGGCTCGCGCGCCTCGATGTCGATGACTCCGATTACCCGGTTCTTGGTGATCAGCGGAATGGCCAGTTCCGAACATACATTCGGGACACCCTCGATGTAGCGAGGATCTTCTCGCACGTCATTGATTAACACAGGCTGACGCGACTGGGCTGCGATGCCGGTGACGCCCTGACCGACTTTGATCCGAGTGCGTTCGGCGAACTCCGGCGGATACCCGATCTGAAAACGGACGCGCAACTCCTGCGTCTTTTCGTTGAGCAAAAGAATGGCGAAGATTTCGTAATCGATGACCTTGCGGACGACTTCTGCCACGCGGCGCAAGGTGGTGTCGAGGTCCAGCGATGTCGCCAACACGTCGGCCACGTCAAGCAGCAATGACTCGAACGGCAAGCGATCCGGCTTGGAAATGGCGGAACCCATCGACCGTAATGATAGCAGCCGCGCCCCAGTGGCTTCGGGCTTAGCTTAAAGATGTTGCTGCGCGTGAACCGGCTCTCTACTCGCGCGGCACGACGCAGATATCCGAAAGATTGCGGTACCTCTCGGCATAATCGAGACCGTAGCCCACGACGAATTCATCTGGAATTTTGAAGCCCACGTAATCGCCTTCCAACGGAAGTTTCCGCCGGGACGGTTTGTCGAGCAATGCGGCAACCTTCAATGATTTGGGCTGCCTTGCCTGCAGCATTCGCTTCAGGTAACTCATTGTGAGGCCGGTGTCGAGAATATCTTCTACAAGGATGATGTTCTTATCTTTGATGGTCTGATCGACGTCTTTGGTCAATTTCACTTCGCCGGTCGAATCCCAACCGCTTTTGAGTTCCTGCGTGGGCGTAGGACGGTTGCCGTAGCTGGAGACTCCGATGAAGTCGAAGGTGGCGTCCAGTTCAAGATGACGCGCCAAGTCAGACAAGAAAATTGCGGCGCCCTTCAGAACTCCCACGAGGATGACCGATTGGCCCGCGAAGTCTTTCGAGATCTGCGCACCTAATTCGCTCACACGTTTCGCGATGTCCTGCCGCGAAATCAGCACCTTCAGTTCTGGCATGGCGTTTCATATTAAACTAAAAAAGCCGTCAGCACTCAGCACTCCGCATTCAGCGAACTGGAAACGCGTTTGAAATTACCGAAAGCAACGCTGAATGCGAATCGCCGAGCGCTAATAGCTAACGTCAGGAGCTAGTAGCGATATGAATTTGAAAGGCGTCAAACTCACCTGGTTAGGCCACGCAACCTTCCGCATTGAAACCCCCGCAGGCAAGACTGTCATCATCGATCCCTGGGTAATGAACAATCCCATGTGCCCGGATTCCGAGAAGAACGTAAAGAAGGTCGACATCCTGCTCTGCACTCATGGCCACGGAGACCACATCGGCGACGCGGTGGAAATATGCAAAAAGCACAATCCGATTGTCGTCGGTATCCCCGAATTGACCCGCTGGCTTGGAAAAAAGGGCGCCAGGCAGATCGCCGAAATGAATAAGGGCGGAACGCAAACTGTTGGCGACATCAAAGTGACCATGGTCCATGCCGATCATTCGTGCGGCATTCAGGACGGCGACCAGATGATCTACGGCGGCGAAGCCGTCGGCTATGTCATCGAGTTTCCAGGCGGTCAGAAGATTTATCACGCGGGCGATACCAATGTCTTCGGCGACATGGCCATCATTCGCGACCTGTATGGACCCGACATCGTGATGCTGCCGATCGGAGATCACTACACCATGGGCCCGCGGGAAGCCGCATACGCGTGTAATCTCCTCAAGCCGAAGACGGTGATCCCAATGCATTTCGGAACCTTCCCGGTGCTCGTAGGACGACCGGGCGAATTGCAGAAGCTCGTGCCCGGCGTGGAAGTTCTGGAGATGAAACCGGGTCAGACGATCGGCGGATGAACGACGCACAGTCGGCCTCTCACAGAAAGGGAAGAGTGTGACTTCAAGCAAGAAAAGCTCGCGCCCCAGTTGGCGCCACTACGACATGACGACAGCCGGACCGGTGGACGACTATCTCTACTCCATGCTGCCCAAGCGGGACGACGTACTTGTCGAGATGGAAGAGTACGCGACCAAACATAACGTGCCCATTGTCGGTCCCGCGGTGGCGCGCGTATTGCAGCAACTGGCGTTGATGATCAACGCGCGCACGGTTTTCGAACTGGGCTCGGCGATCGGCTATTCGACGATCTGGTGGGCGCAGGCAGTGGGCGAGAACGGGCGCGTCATCTACACCGACGGCGATGCCAAGAATGCCGAGCGTGCAAGGGGATACTTCGCGCGCGCAGGCATTTCCAAAAGGATTACGCTGCATACCGGAGATGCGCTGGAAGTACTCTCCGAGCAGAAGCAGGAGTTCGACATCATTTTCAATGATGTGGACAAAGAGGATTACCCGCGCGTGTTGCGCCTTGTCGCCCCGCGCCTGCGGAAGGGTGGGCTATTCATCACCGATAATGTTCTGTGGAGCGGCCGTGTCGCCGAGAAAAACCCGACCGATTCGCGTACCAAGGCGATTGTGGAGTTCAATCGAAAGCTGCAGGACTCGAAAGAGTTCTACACGACTATCCTGCCCATCCGCGATGGACTGGCCGTGGCACTCAAGAAGTAGCGAACAGAAACACGACGTCTGCTTCGAGTGGTGTTTGAGCAGCCATTTCTTAACATCCCTGTAACATTCCTGAACTATATTCCCACAATTCACGTTGGGTTCAAATCCAAGCGTTTCCCGCTCTCTACCAAAGTCTACGCTATTTAGCGGGTGGCTGAATTAATTCTGTGTCGATCGTAATGGTGATCTCGTCCCCGACGACTCCCGATGCGCCATTGACGCCGAAATCCTTGCGATTGATTTTCGTCGAGGCCGACGCGCCGATGCGCTGGTTGCCCCAGGGATCTTTAATGGGAGCGGAGGGACCATCTACGTCGAGTGTGACTTCCTTGGTTACGCCGTGAATCGTCAGGTCACCAACGATCTGCAGTTTTCCAGGCCCGGCCGACTTTGTTTGCTTGGATTGGAAAGTAATCGTGGGGAATTTCTGGACATCAAGGAAATTGGGACTGCGAAGATCGTTGTCACGCATCTGCACCCGCGTGTCCACCGAGGTGGCGTCGATCGTCACCTCCGTAGAATTCTTGGTGGGGTCTGCCGGGTCGTATTTCGCTGAGCCGGTAACCTTCATGAAAGCTCCGCGGACGGTTGATACGCCCAGGTGCCGCACCGAGAACTGCGCCGCGGAATGATTGGGATCGATCTGCCAGGTACCAGCCTGCGCTGCCGCGGCAGCCGCCATCGCCAGAACAACCGTGAGAACGAATGCGAAACGATGCATAGTGAAAGCCTTCCTTTCAGAAACCGAGTTCAGCCATGCTAAATGGATTTGACCGGAATCGCCAAGAGGTCGTCGACCAGGCCCACTTCTTTTTGCAGGAAGGGCTCGCCGTAGGTCACGCCCCCAAGCATGCCGTAGAAGCGGGCCATGGCGTCCACGCGGGCACGGATTTCCTGATGGGCAGGAAAGATGTCCTTCCCGGCCTCCTGATCGCCGAATTGCGATTTGTAGGCAAGGATGGAGGCGAACTTCTTTTCGAACTGATCGCTGATATCGACCACGAAGGTGGGCCGAATGTCGTAATAAAGAGTGGCGTAGATGATCTTAAACGGTCGATAAGGGGGCAGGGCAGAAATCTCATGTGTGCCCGTACTGGCCCCTGGTCCCTGACCAGCAGTCCCTAGTTTTGCCAGCCCCGCTAGAAAGCAAGCTTCATATCCCAGAGTCGAAGCGGTGTAATGATCCGGATGCCGCCCTTTCCAATAGGGCAGAATCACCACGCGGGGCCGGGTCTCGCGGATCACGCTGGCGACTTTCAGCCGGTTCTCCCACGTGTTCTCCACCCGCCCGTCTGGGATGTCGAGCGCGCGTCGCCAGCTGACGCCCAGAATCTTTGCGGCATCGTTCGCCTCGCGCTCGCGATCTTCGGCCGTGCCTCGAGTGCCCATTTCTCCGCGAGTGAGATCCAGAATGCCCGTCTTCTGTCCGCGCTGAGCTGCTTTGAGTAGAGTGCCGCCGCAGGTCTGCTCCACGTCATCGCGGTGCGCGGCGATAGCCAGAATATCGAGAGATTGGCCCTGCGGGAGGGAAGTCATCTTAGTCGAGATTGCCCTGCTCCAGCACGACGTTTTCGCGCACGATCAGGCGGTGCGCCGCCATTTCCTTCAACGTAGGCAGAACGCGATTCACGTGCTCATCCGTATCGACGAAGATGATGATTACCGGCAGCTTGCCTCCCGCTTCGACCAGGTGCGCGCTCTCGACCTGATGCCGTCCCAGAAATCCAGCGACACAATGGATCGCCGTGGCCGCATAGACATTCTCCCTGCGAAGATACGCGAGAATCTCCATGTGCAGCGGCCTGTGATGCCACTGGTCACCTTCGTTCAAGTAGATCGTGACTTGTACTGCCATCGCATCTGGCATTTTACTCGCGATCCTCTCTGGAAATCCGCCACTCCCGCCGCAAGATGCCGTAAAGCTCCGAATCCACAAATTGATCCCACTTGCGTAGATGTTCGCGCCGGCAGCCTTCATAGCGCATGCCAAGCTTCCTAAGAGTATTTCCGGATGCAGGATTGTGCTTGAAATGCGAGGCGAAAATCCGGTGCAGCCCAAGGTCTTCAAATCCGTAGCGCAGCACTTCGCGCGCAGCCTCGGTTGCGTAGCCCCGACCCCAGTAGGGAACGCCCAGCCAGTAGCCCAGTTCGGCATGCTGATGCTGGGGCTCGAGGCGCAGGCCGATGCCGCCAATCTGCCGCCTGTCCGCACGGAGCGTGATGGCCAGCCAAAGCTTGTCCGGCTCTTTCGCAAGTTCTAGAAACGCTCGCGCGTCCTGTTCGGTATAAGGATGGGCGATGCGCAAAGTGGTGGCTGCGACTTCGCGCGTGCCGATCAGGGGCAGGAGTTCCGGAATATCGGCCTCGCAGTAAGGACGAATGAGCAGCCTCTCGGTTTCGAGCGTCGGTGGGGAAGTCATACCGAGAGCGCTCGGGCGAGCGCCATGCCGGCCAGGGCTCCGGCCAGGCAGAGCAGGTTATTGCCGAGGATGTTCGCGATCATCAGTCCCCATTGGCCTTGCTCAAAGAACGACACGGTCTCGAAGGCATAGCCCGAAAATGTGGTGAACGATCCGCAGAAGCCAACCACTACCAGCAGTCGCCAGCGGGGATCGACCAGCACGCGCTCCGTTGTCCAGATCACGAACAGGCCTACGATGAAGCTCCCCAGAACGTTGATGATCAGAGTTCCGTAGGGGAATATCGGGCCCGAACTCGCGGGCGGTTACTCGGCCCAGCAGGTATCGGAGGTTGGCGCCGAGAACTGCGGCGATGGATATGGCGAGAAAGTCTTTCAAGCGGAGTCTCCTACAAAAATGGATTTCAATTCTGTAGGAGTTATCAGCCGTTCAGGCGGTTATGGCGAACTCCATCGCCGTCGAATCATTAAACCACAAAGGACGCGAAGGAAAGAACAAATTCAGATTTCAGATTGATGATTTCAGATTTCAGATTAAAAAACTGATGAGGTATCAATCTCAAATCTGAAATCTATTCTTTCACTTCTTCCGCTCCACCAGAAACCGCGCCAGTTCCTTCAACGTCTCAGCGCGCTCGCCGAAACTTTCCAACTCCGAGAATGCATCGTTGACCAATGCGTCTGCCTTACGCACGGAGGCCTCGATGCCGAACAACGCGGGATAGGTCGCTTTCTCGGATGCCGTATCCTTGCCGGCTGTCTTGCCCAGTTGCTCGGAAGTCTGGGTCACGTCGAGGACGTCGTCGACAATTTGAAAAGCCAGTCCGATGCCCATGCCGAAGGCGCGCAGCTTGGCTACTTCGCTCTGCTTTGCCTCGGCGTATAAACCGCCGCTGACCAGACTCGCCGTGATCAGCGCTGCCGTCTTCGAACGATGTATGTACTCCAGCATCTCGGCGGTAGGCTTCGTGTGTTCCGCCTCGAGGTCGACCACCTGCCCGCCGATCATGCCATCAACCGTGCCGGTGCCGTGAGCAATTTCCTCGACAATCCGAACCCGTGCCTCAGCGGAACATTTCAGCCGCGACAGCACTTCGTAGGCCTGCGTCTGGAGGGCGTCGCCGGCAAGGATTGCGATCGCCTCGCCAAATACTTTGTGGCACGTCGGACGCCCGCGCCGCAGGTCATCGTTGTCGAGGGCGGGGAGGTCGTCATGGATCAGCGAGTAGGTGTGCAGCATTTCCAGTGCGGCGCCGAGTTCGTCGATTCCTGCCGGAAACGAACCTGCGACCATCCGCCCCGCCTCCATGCACAAAATCGGGCGCAGACGCTTGCCGCCGGCGAATACGCTGTGCCGCATGGCTTTGTGGATGGAAACCGGATGCTGTGTCTCCAGCGGGATAACGCGGTCGAGCGCGGCGTCGGCCAGTTGCTGTCCCTCCAGCAGAGTTTCCTTCAACATGACGTGGCAGTATAACAAGCAGGGCAGCGATATGCCGCGAGGGCTCCACCTGTAGCACGAACACAAAAAGGACGCCCGCGGGCGTCCTCATGCACAGCGATAGAATTAAGCTGCGGCGCCGCGCGACACAGCGGTGCTCCTCAGCACGGAGGTCAGCACGTTGCCCACGTCATCGGTGGGGCACACGTCACTCGCACCCGCTTCCAAGGCAGCCATCCACATCTCTTCATCAGGAATGCGATGGGTGCAGACGATGGGCAGTTTGGGAAAGTCTCGATGCAGACTCTCGACGTCGGTGAGCCGCCAGTACTCGATATTGAGAACTACGGCCTCGGGTTGATTCCGTTCCACTTTGTCCCGCAACTCCTCGCGGGAGCCAGTTACATCCACGGAAAAATGAGGGCGAAGTCCACCGGCCAGTGAACGTGCCACTCGCGGATCCTTTTCAAGGACGAGTACGTTTTGAGCCATATTACATCCCCCGATCTTCAATCGTCGTCAACGGCTGGTTGTCAACGCTCGACTAGGCTGCGGGGTGGCTGGGAACACCACAACTCCACAGACAGCTATTGGATTCCCGAGTCGCGGCAGCTTACCGGCGGTTGGATGCCTTTTCTGCCGACGGCTCGAATGGTTCGGCCTGGAGTTTCCCGTTCTTCTTCAGCAGGACTTCTACTTTGCCTTCCGCCTGCTCCAGTTCCTTCCGGCAGGCGGAAGAAAGCTGCATTCCTTCTTCGAAGAGCGTCAGAGACTTTTCCAGAGGAACCTCTCCCTTCTCCAGTTCCTGAACTATCTTTTCCAGTCGCTGGAGACACTCTTCAAACTTAGCCAACGGGGTTTCGCTCCGTGTCTCTATTGTAATGCAACTATTTGGTGGAAGTGTCCAGTCTTTTTTGTGAAATGAATCAAAAAAAATGTGAGCGTAACGTTCCGATACGGAACTCCGCAAAAACGGGCACGCTTTGTAATAACTTTGTAAAAGCCGCGCCAATAGCGGGGTTGCGACTGCAAGATCGATTTGTTAAACGCGTTCAATAGTTGTTCGATGGATACAATAGACGAAGACCTACGCGGAAGCCGCTGGCTGGGTGCCGAGCGCTTCGAGCACGTCCACCGCGGAGCTGTATCGGCCCATCGGCGCGCTGATCTGCGCTCCTTGTACCATCTGCCGTGCGGCGATCAACATTTCGCGGGCGATCGCAACACCTTCAGATCTCGCTGCCTCCGGATTTTGGGAGCGCGACATGCGTTCCAGAATTGAATCGGGGACGGAGACACGCAGTTCGTTCTTCATGAACTCGGCGTTGCGCACGCTCACCAGCGGCCAGATTCCTGCTACCACCGGAATGCGGCAATGCTCGATCCGCCGCAGGAAGTTCTCCAGCAAACGCAGGTCGAACACCGGCTGAGTCACAGCATATTCCGCGCCGGCCTCGACCTTGTATTCAAAGCGCCGGACCTCCTCGTCCAGATCCGTGAGTCCGGGGTTCGCGCCCACGCCGATCACAAATCCAGTTCCCGTCCCAATCGGATTTCCTCCGAGGTCGAGCCCCTGATTCAAGCTACGGACGATGTTCACCAGACCGATCGCATCCACGTCGAAAACCGCCGTCGCATCCGGATAGTTGCCCATCTTCGGAGGATCACCCGTGATGCAGATCAGATTCCTGATTCCGACTGCGGCCGCGCCCAGCAAATCGCTCTGGATGCAGAGTACGTTCCGGTCGCGGCAGGTGTAATGGAGGATCGCGTCGATGCCAGCCTCGCGTTGGATCAGCAGCGAAAGCGCCTGGTTGCTCATGCGAGCCGACGCTCGCGGACTGTCCGGAATATTGACCGCATCCACACCGACCGACTTCAAGAAGCGCGCGCCCTCGACTTCTTTGCTGATGTCGGTTCCCTTAGGCGGGACAATCTCAACCATGGTTACAAACTCGCCGCGAGCCAGCTTTGCACCTAACGGAGACCGTATCTCGAGCGGAACAGCCGGAATTGCCTTCGGTGCAGGTCCGCCACTTGCATGTGCTGAAGTTGTTTTTCCCCGAGCCTCGCCTGCTCGCAGAGCGGACTTCATGACTCGAATGTGGTCGGGCGTGGTGCCGCAGCATCCGCCGACGATCCGAACCCCGTTGGCGACGAATTTGCGCGCGTAGCTGGCCATGTACTCGGGAGAGCACAGATAGATATTTCTACCGTCCACCGAGCGCGGGATTCCGGCGTTGGGCTGTGCTGCCAGAGGAAGGGAAGTCACCGCGCGGACGCGCTCGATCGCATCCAGCATCGCCACCGGCCCGACACTGCAATTGCAGCCGATGACGTCGGCTCCCCATTCTGCCAGTTTGGGAGCGAAAGTCTCTGGATCCGAGCCGTCAAGGCAGTTGCTGTCCTCGTCGATGGTCACCTGCGCGACCAGCGGCAGAGAAGGCGCTACTTCTCGCGCCGCGAGCATGGCTTGATGAATTTCCTCCACGTATCCGAACGTTTCCAGAATAAGCAAATCAACGCCGCCTTCTACGAGCGCCTCAATCTGGTCACGGAAGGCGTCGCGAGCCTCCTGGAACGAGGTTTTGCCGAGAGGTTCGATCCTGGTCCCGAGCGGGCCAACCGATCCCGCAACCCACACATCGAAGCTTTTGGCGGCTTCTCGAGCGAGACGCGCCCCGGCGCGGTTAACGCCCCGTACTTTATCAGCCAGGCTGTGCCGGGCCAGGCGAAATGAATTCGCGCCAAAGGTGTTGGTTTCAATAATTTCGGCTCCGGCCTGTAGATAATCGTGGTGGATGCCACGAATCAGGTCGGGCTGCGAAAGGTTCAATTCATCGTAAGACCGGTTGATGAAAATGCCCTTGGCATACAAAAGGGTGCCCATTGCTCCGTCGCATAACACAGGAGACTGCTTGATCCGAGATAGAAGGTCAACCGCCGCCATGATTTTTGAGAATACAGGATGAAGCCGGTTTCGCGCATCCTGAGGCAGGCAGGTGCGCATGGCCGCACTCTGCTGCTCAGGGCGGGCGGAAGGCGCCGTTCGGGTCTGCTATAATCCACGATTTCACAGTTAAATCTAACTATTTCATGTTCTTAGGAGCCTGCCGTTTGACGAAACGCGTTCTAATCGTGGTGCTGGGATTGTGCGCCAGCCTGAACTTCGTTGCGTGTGGGGGATCGTCGAGCAGCACTCCGAACTTGCCCAACCGGGTTCTCGCGTCTCAGTCGGTTGCGCCTGCGGGGCGACTCGTGATCATCAACGGACAGAACGACACTCTCCCGCGGGTGTCCCCTCTGAACGGTGGAAGCTCCCCAGGTCTGATCGCACTATCCCCGACGCGGAACATCGCCGCGACCTTCGACTCGAGTTCAAACAACGTTTTTGCGGTGAATACGGCCAGACAGTCTTCCATTGGAAACGGCGTACCTCTCCCGGGCCCGACTTCGAGCATCGTGGTTCCCACGACCGACCCGACCGGATATGCCGCCGTTCCGACCGCAGTGGTGAATGGCTTTGCGTTTCTTGGTGCGGTCGAGGTTCTGAATTTCTCTACCGGCTCGCGTACCACCATTGCCGCGAGCAATGCCCAAACCGTGGTGTCGAACTCGCAGGGAACTCAGTTGCTGGTCTTCAGCCCGGATTCCGATGCCGTGACGGTTTTGTCCCCCGGCGCCGCGGTGCCGCCAGTTGATACCAGCTGCTACACCAATCCTCCGAACGCGGTCTGCATTATTGTGCAGGATTTGCGCTTGAGTCGGCCGGTCAACGCCATCATCAACGGAAGTACCGCTTACATCTTGAACTGCGGTTTTGAGTGCGGTGGCACGTTGCCCGACGGAAGTCCCGCTCCCGCCAGCGTTGCGGTCTTCGATCTCGGAAGCCTGTCCATCACCCAGACGGTCACGGTCGACGCCGCCACAATGGCACTGCTGAATGGTTCCACGCTGTACGTGGCGGGCACACCTGCAAACAGTCCTTGTCCCTCCTCGCAGAACACAACAGCAACGAATTGCGGAACCCTTGATGTCGTCGATCTGACTTCGATGCAGGTCACCAGCAGTGCCGCTATCACCGACGGCTATCATGACCGCATGGACATAACCACGAACGGCCAGGTATTCGTTGGCTCGCGCCGCTGCATAAACATTGGCAACGTCAACAATCCGACGGGCGACGAAATACGCGGATGCCTGTCCATTTACAACATCGCAAACGGATCCGTGATCATTCCGCCCGATAATGGAGACGTGACTGGCCTGCAAAGTTTCACCACCCGCAACGTCGAATACGTGGCCGAGGGCGGCCAGCTTCGCGTGTACGACACCACGAAAGACATTCTTCTGATCAACGATTTCGTGCCGCAGGGGACCATCGACATCGTGGGTTTTGTGTATGACGTGAAGGCTATCGACTTCTTCTAGATGGAGGTAGCCATGACCCTCCATGAACCCGCCTGGACATTCCAGTACACCATCGACTGCAGTGTGGCTGCGGAATTTGCCTGGAACTTCTGGACCCAAGTGAGCAATTGGGCACTCGACGCGGACGTAGACTCGGTTGACATTGACGGGCCGTTTGCCGCAGGCGCGAGAGGCGTCACGAACAGCAAGAGTTCCGGCCGCATCGAATGGAGAATTGTCGAAGCACACTCCGGTAAAGCCTCAATCGAGTTTCCTCTGCCCGGCGCTGTGGGACGATTCGACTGGACGTTTGAAGAAACCGTGCAAGGCACCAGAATTACGCAGCGCTGCACCTTGGAGGGCGAGCAGGCCGATACTTTCGCGAAGACATTCGGCCCGGCACTGGAGAGTGGCATCCCCGAGGGCATGCGAAAGCTCTGCAGCGCGATGGAAAGTGCTGCGCAGACGCGTTCGTGACTTGTCATGGGCTGTAATAGTTCGAACTCGATGATGGGGATAGGGTTGAGAAGGCTCCGCGCGTCGGACACAAACCGACATCCGAATCCGGGGATTTTGAGTGGAATGGGGATGTTACACAAATTGAGCTGAATACCTGCATTCTGGTGGGAAAAGGGCCACGAGAGCTACAATGGTTTGCCTTCCTGGAGGCGCGGGATGGGAATCAACTCCGCGAGCGCAATGCGTCAGCCCTGCCTGCTCCGAGCGATCCTGATAATCGCTGCTGCACTGACAATCCCTTTACTCGCCTCGTCTGCCGCGCAGTCACAATCTGCAAACGTGACCAACAAACCCGATTTCGCTTCGGTTCAATCCTTCATCGAAAAGAAAATTGCGAGCGACCACATACCATCGATCAGCGTAGCCGTTGCTCAAAACGGCGAGATTGTTTGGGAGAAGGGATTCGGATGGGCAAATCGGGAAAAACGTCTGCCAGCCAGCGAGCAGAGCATGTACTCGCTCGCTTCAGTCACAAAACTAATGACGGCGAGCGCGATCATGGTGCTGCGCGACGGTAAGCAACTCGAACTCGATCGACCAGTCAATGATTATCTCGGCTCAGCGAAGTTAACGAGCCCGGTGTGGAATCCGTCAGAAGCTACCGTGCGACGGGTCGGCACGCATACGGCAGGCCTTGCCACCTACGACAACGGTTATTACTGCCGGGGCAATGAAGGCAATTGCGAGGACATCATGGTCCGCCGTTTCGGAGTCCTGATTTGGCGGCCCGGCGAGCGCTTCGACTACTCAAATTTGGGTTACGGAGTTCTGGGCGATGTAATCCAGCATGCGTCAGGAATGAAGTATGGTGAGTTTCTGACAAAGCAGATTCTGGCGCCACTCGGGATGACGCACTGTTCCGTCGGTATCGCGTCCGGTCTTGAGGCGTACGAAGCGCAAAGGTACAGCAGTTCTGATGGCAGCCCCGCCGACTGGAACGCAAACGAACCCAGCAGTCAAGAAGCCGCATCGTCTGTGTTTTGCAGCGCACACGATCTGCTGCGATTTGGAATGTTCCATCTAAAAGAACACGTGGGTGAGAAGGCGGTCCTTGCCCCTTCGGCAATTGAGGAAATGCAGGACTCAGCCGTACCCGCTGACGACGGCCTCCGATACGGGTTTGGGTGGTGGCATGAGGATCGTTTTGGGTACAAGGTAATCTACGTCAGCGGCGGTTATGAATATGCGCAAGCATTGCTCTTCACCGTACCCTCGGAAAAAATCGTTGTCGTCGTGCTGATGAACACCGGTCATTCGACGTTGGCACAAGAAGTGGCGGACGAAGTAGTGTCTTCGGTTGTCCCCGCGTATCGAGAAAACCGGGCTAAAGCAGCGCGCACAGTAGAACAGTCGTCGCATACTTCACCAAATATGCTGGCGTCGATCGCCGGAACGTGGAGCGGACTCGTTCACACGGACACAAGAGAAGTTCCGCTGACGCTGATTGTGGACAAGTCTGGCGTCGTACACGCATCGGTGGCTTCGCAACCCACTGTTGTTGAGGATGGGCCCGAGTATCGCAATGGGCAGTTCCGAGCGAAAATCTCTGGCCCCTCGGGATTGTATGACAGGGATGCCAAGAAGGCCCTTGCTCTCGACCTTCAGCTACTTCGCCGATCCGGTGATGTGTTGAATGGTGGCGCTACGACCGTACCGCTCTCGCAACCTGAATGGGGTCTGGTGACCTATTTTGTTCAATTGACCGCAGACAAGAAAAACTAAATCCTCTTAAAGGCTCAGGCGACCCTGCGTCAGGTCCAACTGTTGTAACCGGGCCTTTACACAACTTTGCGCCGTTTGTTCGCCCTTCAGCCTTGATGGAGAACCCTGTTACGGCCTGACAGTAGCGACCACATCCGACAGCGTGGTGTACAAGGTCAAGTCCTGGCTAGCACACATACGCTAATTCCCGGCAAGTCCTGCTCGCTTCAGAACTCCGCCGTCTTCACTTCGTGGGCTCAAGTGTAAGTTGGTGCTCTTTCGCGGCACGCACCGCTTTCGCGCTGAAGGGCAACGTGAACGTCGTGCCTTCGTACCACGCCTTCCACTGATCCATATAGTACGGGCTCAAGAAGTTGCCGCCTTGTCCAGTCACGGTATTCAAAGTCGACTGGTCAAGATCGGCAAGATTCGCCGTGAACCGCTCCGAAGGCCCGTGAAATGTCGTCACCGCTTTGACGGTGTACCCGCTCCCCGATTGCTCCTGCACGCCGGGTCCAGACCAGTACTTGATCAACGGAATCTTTCCCAGGATCGGATGCTGGATCTCCACGGCATTGAACGCGCCCCAGCGCCACGAAGCCAGGTCTTTGGGCGCGCCCGGACCGTTCACCGCCGCTTCCACGGCTGCGGTTAACAACTCGTCGTAGTTCGGATATTTGTCCGGCAGCCACCGCTTGGGGCGATGCAGCAGGATGTTCTCCATCCACACCGATCTCTGCAGCCACGTATAGGTATTCCAATCGATGGCGCTCTTCTGAGTTTCTCTATAAAGCTCGGAGTCGGCATCCTTGCGGGGTTGCGGAGCAGCCGCTCCCAATTTTGGTTCGAGAAGCAGGCGGCGCAGTTCGCCGATTGCATTTTCCGTGATCGTGGGTGCTGCCGAGGTAGCCAGCATTCGGCCGTCCCAGACGCGCATCAAGTCCGCGGCCTGTTTGGCGCGCGCGGAGGGCTTTGCAGCGTGATCTACCGCATAAACCAAGCGCTCCGCGGCAAACAGGGTTGGGTCCGAGTGAATGTCCGTCTGCAGGGCGAGCATGTCCGCGGGAGAGAATTTTCTTCCCGACTCGAGCACGTGATAAATCCGCGCCGTGCGCCAGGGCGCCTCCCACTCCATGCTGACCGAATTCGGATAGCCGTCCGGAGTAATTCTCCCGTTCGCCGTGGCGATGATTCCCGATGGCGGATTGTAGATGTTCGGCAGCTTGTCGAACGGAATGTACGACGTCCACTCGTGCGCATCATCGGCGCCGGAAACCGGCAGGCTGCCATCGCCCGAGGCACGAATGGGAACTTTCCCCGTCGTGTGATATCCGATGTTTCCATCGATGTCTGCGTACACCACGTTCTGGCCGGGGGCGTCCAGTTGCGAGAATGCCTTAGTGAATTCCTCCCAGTTCTGTGACGCATTGACATCGAAGAATGGTATCCGCAGCCCATCGTAGAGTGTCCAACGCAGCGCCAGCGGCCGCGTTTCTCCCGCCACCAGTTCCGTGATAACCGGCCCATGGCGGGTAATCTTAACGTCGAGGTTTACGTCTGGCTTGCCCTTAACGTGAATGACCTCCGCCCGGTGCTCAGGCTGCACCCATCCTTTGGGTGTCTGATACGCGCCCTGATCGTTGAAGTTCTCGATGTAAACGTCGGTCACGGTTGGGCCAACGTTGGTGAATCCCCAGGCCACGCGCTGGTTGTGACCTACGATGACGAACGGCATTCCAGGCAGCGTCACGCCTGCTACATCGAACGTGCCAGAATGCAGATGCGCTTCATACCACAGATTCGGCATCTGGTGGCCCAGATGCATATCGTTCGACAGAAGCGGTTTTCCCGTAACCGTGTGCGCCCCGGAAACGACCCAGTCGTTCGATCCGTTCACCGGCAAGTCTTGCGATGGCAAATTCGCCAGTGCGCTCCGATTGAAATCGATTCTGTGTCACCGAGGTATCCGGCGAATCGTCGTCGTCGTCGTCGGAATCGCCTGGATTGTTGTCTGGTTCATTCACGTCCTCGCGCATGACTGTAGGCGGACGATCATGCCACGACCGGTTCACATACAAATCCGCGGTGAGTTCCGGTCCGAGCTTGGCCAGAATCTTCTCCCGCGCGAGCGCGTCGTAGAAGTAGCGATAATTCAGATCCTTCACCATCTGGTTGGCGATCACGACTGAATCCTCGGGGGTCCACGGCTTGGGGGCATAGCCGAGGATCCGGAATTCGATAGGCAGCCGCCTGCCGTGCGTGCCGATATAGGCGTTCACCCCGCGCGAGTAGGCTTCAAAGAAAGCTCGATCGCGCAGGCTTGCCATCTCCAGCGACTTCCTCGCGGCTGCACGGAGGCCAAGAATCTTCTGCTCCCGATCGTGGGGGAGCGTGTCTGAACCCAATACCTCCGAAAGTTCGCCGCTCGCGAAACGGCGCATCACGTCCATCTCCCACAACCGATCCTGCGCGGTAACGTAGCCTTGGGCGAAGAAAAGGTCTTCCAGCGTCGCTGCCTCGATGGTCGGCACACCGTGCGAGTCGCGCGTGATAGTTACCGGTGCGGAGAGCCCCGAAACCGGTAACTGTCCATCCAACTGGGGCAGGGCAGAGTGGACAACGTAATAGGCGTAGCCGGTGGCGCAAGCCACCAGCAGAAGCACCGCCAAAAACAGCCAGAGGAGAACGCGAATGATAGGGGAACGGCGGACGGTAGGAGTCCGGATTTCTGCCATCGTGCTCATAAAGAATCTCTGATTGTATTCCAGCGCGGGCCCGGGCATGCTGAAAATGAATTTCATTTTCAATATGCCTGGATGGTATTCTGAATTGCTGCCCATGCTGCAGAAGCGCATTGACGACCAGCCCACTCTTTCCCGCCAGATGGTTCGCGAGGCTCAGGAAATCCTCCACCGCCATCTGAAAGGGGTAGGCTTGAAGCAGACTGCCCAGCGCGACACCATCCTGCGCACGTTCCTGGAAACCCGCGACCATCTCTCGACCGACGAGCTTCACCGGCTTGTCCAAAAGAAGGACCCGGGCATCGGCTACACCACGGTTTACCGCACTTTGAAATTACTGGCCGAATGCGGCTTGGCCAGCGAGGTCGCCTTCCACGATGGCATCGCCCGTTACGAGCATCAATACAACCGTCGCAGCCATCACCACATGGTGTGCACCGATTGCGGGAGTTCAGTCGAGTTCTTTTCCCCGGAAGTCAGCCAGCTGGAGACTGGAAATCGGCCGCAAATATCATTACCTGACCACCCGGCACACGTTTCAGATCTACGGGATTTGCGAAGAGTGCCGTAAGAAGAACGACGCCCAGCGTACGTGAAGAAGCCGGCCTTCGACTTCCTCCTGACTCCTCCTCTCAGTCCGAGGCTGTTGCCGCAAGCCAGGCAAAACGAACTCACCAAGATTCTCCTTTGGCCAGAAGCTTCATCAGAGATGCGACATCGCTCCGGGCGCTAACAAGTCGAAGGGATAGAGAGGAAGATTTCTCGCCACGGCGTACAGAATGACCACAACACAGAAAGCGCGAATCAAGTTTGCGGGGAGTATGACCTCTGGCAAGCCCTTTCCGCGCAGTTCGAGAAGCGCTGCCGAGACTAAACCAGTAAGTGACGAACGGAAGCGTCACAATCATTAACGGATTCATGGCGAACGCCCGTCCGAGTTCCCCGTGAAGAAGCGCGTGCAAGGCCCGCAGCGATCCGCATCCGGGACAATACAGCCCCGTCAAATAGCGCACGGGACAGGGCGGAAAGACACCTGAGGTGGCCGGGTCGAAGACGCACAGCAAGACGATCGCGGCGCCGCCTAACAGGAACATCGCCACCAGCATCCGATGGTTGCGCAGCGCTACCAGACTGTGCATGTTAACTCCGATGCAGTCCGCTCAAGATGCCCAGCATCATAAGGAGGAGCCAGAGCACGGTTCCCGCGAGTCCAATGCCCAATGAAATCCAGCACCACATCTTCGCGTTATTGGACGCGGTTTTTGCTCCGGCAAGGTCACCGGCCTGCAGTTTGCCATTGACCTGAGCCGCATAAATGATGGCTGGAATCCCCGTGGCAGGGCAACAAAGAACCGTGCTCAAAATCGCGAAGACAAGATAGTTCTGGATCGCGGCGCCGGGAGGAAGAACTGACTCCGGGCGGCTGGATGGGAGCCGGTGGGACTACGGCCTGCAAATTTCTTCCACACTGAACACAGACCGCAGAGTTATCTGCGTTACTCGCCCCGCATTGCGGACAAAACATTTCTCTCCTCCAGGCAATGAAGTCTCATTACAACGCAACGCCACTCTCCAAACACTTCTGCGCCGATCCTCCGGAGTGCTGCTTAATCACGGCGGATTCATCCGAGCAGAACGCGCGAATCCCCGTCTGATTCGCCGTAACCGGATATGCCACTACCTGGTACTTCTTGTTAGCCCCACCCGTAGGCTCCGCTTCGCATCCTGTGATCTCGAATCGGTATCCGTTCTTCTGTCCGCTCGCCAGGCCGGTGTCGATCATCTGTGCGTCGCTCAGCGCAGAGAGTGAACACGCGTATCCGGACTCGGGATGGGACTGCGAGTACGACATTTGCGCGATGACTATGGTGCGAACCGAAGCTGCCGCCGCCGACTCATTGGCGGCGATGCGCGCTCGCAACAGGTTCGGAATCGCAATCGCGGCGATGATCAGAACAATTGGAATGCTCACCACCCACATGTAGCCCAGGACTAATCCAGCGATGGCGAGACCGTCTCCTTTCAGTCGTCCCGCGCTTCTCTTAATCTCCGACAAGCCGAGATGGCCGAAAATGACGGCCGCGACAAACGCGAACGGTACGAAAAAGAGCAGCCCGCAGACCAAGCTGGCGATGGCCTTTCCACTGGTCTGCGCTGGAGCCGCGGGAACCATCGGCGGCACGCTCGTGGGTGCTGCAAGTGCAGATGCCGGCGCTCCACACGCCCGGCAGAACTGATCTTCGGCGTTGATGCTGTTGCCGCAACGCATGCAGAACGTGCTCATTCATCCTCCCGCCGCACTAAAAGCGGCGACGCATCAAAATTTGCACGAAACATACTCTTCGCAATTGCCTGCGTCAATGCGCTACATTGGTTCCCTCCCATTTGTGCCTGGCACGTCGGTCTGGTATGTTGCCCGCGATGGAAGACACCGCAGTCAGCTTGAAGTCATGCCCGGACTGTGCCGCCCAGATGCCCGATTCCGCGGCCTTCTGCCCCGGCTGTGGCCGTTCCATGCGGATCGAAGCAGCGTCTAAGCAGAAACTGGGTATCCTGCGTGAAAACTTCGCGGGCGCTCTCGCTTACGTCACTTTTCTGCCAGCGCTCGCTTTTCTTCTACTCGAACCTTATCGAAGAAATCCCTTTGTGCGCTTCCATTCGGTGCAGTGTCTGCTGTTCTGGCTCGCCACGGTAGTCGTGGCAGCTCTTCTCAGGATGGCCAGTCTTGTCTTGCTTTTCATCCCCGTAGTCGGCCCTTTGCTGACAGTGCTTCTGGTGATGATCGTCGCGCTGGCCGCAGTTTTCACTTGGATCGTTCTCCTGGCAAAAGCTTTTCAGGGCGAGAGACTTGCGCTTCCTGTGATCGGCGATCTGGCCGAGCAGTATTCTGGCGTATAAGTTCTTGCGTGGCTAAATTGGCGATTGCTTTGGCACTAGTTTTTTGGTACCTTGCCGCGACGCGGCTTGGAGCGGCAGCTTGTAGTCTGACCCGGCATTCCGATCCCGCAAGACTCGGAGGATATCTCTATGGCTTTTTGCAACATGTGTGGCGCACAGATCGCTGACGGAACCACTACCTGCGCCGCCTGCGCCAGTCGCATACCGGCTGCTCCTGCTGCCACGGCGTCCGCTCCAGCTCAAGGCATGGCCGACAATGTTGCCGGCATGCTGGCCTATATCACTATCATTCCTGCGATTATTTTTCTGGTGATGGAGCCTTACAACCGGAATCGATTCATCCGCTTCCACGCCTTCCAGTGCCTGTTCTTCGCAGCGGCGCTGATTATCCTTCACATCGGTCTTTCCATTTTCACTATCGTGCCATTCCTGGCTCTGATCACTTTTCCACTTCACCTTCTCGTCAGCCTTGGCGGATTTATTCTTTGGATCGTCCTGCTGCTCAAGGCAAACCAGGGGCAGATGTGGAAGCTGCCGGTGATCGGCGACTTGGCGGAAAAGCAAGCGAACGCTATGTAGGTCTCACCAGTCTGAGGGCACGAACGCTTTGCTTCGAATCTGTGTTCGTAGCGATCATTGTTCCTATTTCGCGCAAGCTCTTGACTTTCGTCCCCTAAGCTGTCCATCCTATTAGCTTTTACCTGCGTCGCGGGTCATCTCTTTCTAGATGCCCGTGCGCCGGAATCTCGAAGGATCGGGGAATTCATTGCGAGTCCGGGTTTTTTATCACGACAAGTGTTTTGACGGAGCTTCCTCGGCCGCGCTGTTCTCTCGTTTCTATCGTGAGCGCATTCGCGGCGACGTCCATTTCGAATTCACCGGACTGGTCCACCGTGCCGGCGCGTTGTTTGATGAAAAGCAATTCGATGGTGACGAAAATGCCATTGTCGATTTCAAGTACTCCAGTTCCCCCAGGATTACCTGGTGGTTCGATCATCACGAGAGCGCATTCCTGACTTCCTCGGATGCCGAGCACTTCGAGCAGGACCAGAGCAATCGCAAGTTCTACGATCCGGCATTCAAGTCCTGCACCAGTTTCATCGCCATGATCGCGCAGCAGCGCTTCGGCTTTGACCCAACTCCGGTCGCCGATCTCGTGCACTGGACCGACGTGATCGATGGAGCTCTTTATCCGGATGCGAAGACCGCCGTCGAGATGGAAGCTCCTGCGATGAAGCTCACCATGGTGATCGAGTCAGCTCCGGATCACGGCTTTGTGCCGAATCTCATCCCTCTCCTCGCAAGCAAGTCGTTGGGGGAGATTCTGCAGGAGCCGTTCGTCGCCCCGCTGCTTGCGCCGCTGCTCAAGCGTCACGAGCTTTCGATTGGAATCCTGAAAGAGCGCACCGAGTGCAAGGACGGCACGATCTTCTTCGACGTGACCGATCACGATCTCGAGGGCTACAACAAGTTCATCCCCTATTACGTGCATCCTGAGTCGGTGTACAGCGTCGGGCTCAGCAAGAGCAGCTTTCGTGTGAAGGTTTCTGTGGGATCGAATCCCTGGGCGCCGCAGGAGCCTGAAGTGAATCTTGCGCGTATCTGTGAGCGCTACGGCGGAGGCGGACACGCTCGTGTCGGAGCCATCTCATTCAACGTGAATCAGCACGCCGCGGCGATCAAAGCCTCGCAGGAGATCGTCGAGGAATTGCGGTCCGCCATCCGTCAGAAGAAGGGCTGAAGAAACTCTGTGTTCCTCGGCGTCCTCTGTGGTGATGCTTTTCTATTGAACCTGAGACCCGCCGGCGAAGCAGGCAGCCGCGTTACCGTCGTCCGATGATCGAATCGTCCCCGACTGATCCGCGCAGAATGTTTTCCGACCGAAGGTGTTTGCGTTCGGCGCAGCCGATAAGTGGAAGCTGGTTGCGGGCGCTCCTCCACAACCGGTAAGCGTTAACACAAATCCAAACCGCTTCCCGCTGGCGAGGCCGCTATTGATCAGCATCGCCTGGTGTTCGTTTGGTTCGCCCCCTCCGAAGCCATCGAGATCCGACAGCGTGCAGGTGTAGCCGACTCTGGGATAACTGGACGCATACGCAACTTCCGCCGTAAGAATCGCGCGCATAGCTGCGATCACCTGCGCATCGCTCCCTGCTGCTGAAGTGGTGACTTGCGGGTGAGGGGTAACGGAAGCATTCGCACTCCCCCGAGCCTTCATGTTCTCAGTCAGCGCTTTCAGCAAATCCGGATCCGCCAGCGGCAAGCGGACAGTAACCGAAATCTCATTCAACTTCCACACCCGCACTTCCTGCTTCATGGTGAAAGTCATGCGCGGCATGAAAGGAGTACGTTGCGCCTCGCCATTTTTGTAGGTCTGGAACGACAATTCGATATCGTCTTGATCCCCGCGCAGAGCATCGTTCTCCACCGTCACTTCCAGCTTCTGACCGGTCTTCGGATCCTCGCCCGACAAAAGCACCGAACCAGTTTCGAAGGTCTGAAAGTTCGTTCCTTGCGTTTGCATTTGACTCGCTAAGAGCGAGTACTGCTGCAGAGTCGCCAGTGTCCCTGATTTCTCAAGAGCGGCCTGAGTCACGGCCGGAAGGTGCTTGACCAAAGTCCCCGGCGTCTTGCTGAAGAACATTTCGAGTAGCGCTTGCCGCGCTGTCTGCGGAGTCGAAGCCTCCTGAGCGGCCAATGCCGAGCTGCAAATCGCTACGACGGCAAGCACACTAACAACTCTTCGCATAATGATTTCCTCGCCGTGATCGTGACATGTCCCCGGTGCGTCATCCAGTTACTGAGGTAAGTCAAAACATTGGCGATAAAGTGACGCCGCTTCTGGGAGACTGCGACTGGCCGTGATACTCTGCATCTTTGCACTCGTCAGCGTTCATGTGTCAGGACGAAAAGAAAACTGATCCTCATCTTAATCAGCGGCGCGTGCTGCGAGCCGTAGCCGCCCTGGAGTTCTTCAAAGGCGTGTTCGTGGTAGTGATGGGCATCTGCGCCCTTGCGCTTGTCCACAAAGACGCCTGGCTCATCGCCGAAAGCCTGCTGACGCGGCTTCGTATCAGTACGGACCGGCGTTCGGCGCAAATATTTCTCGACTTCGCCGACAGCGTCACCGACGCCCGCCTCTGGGCCGCGGCGAGCATCGCCTTCGCCTACGCTGCCCTGAGATTCACGGAAGCCTATGGGTTGTGGAAGGCAAGAACCTGGGCTGAATGGGTTGCATTCGTTTCCGGAACTCTTCTGCTGCCGCTGGAAATTCGGGAGCTTATGCGAGCAGTAACCTTCTGGCGCTGCGCTCTGCTCATCGGGAACCTGGCGATCGTCTGCTACATGCTCTACGTCATTCTTCAGAATCGCCGCGAGAGGCGGAACACGCTCACGACCTCACGGTAACGCCGAATGCCGCTCCGGAAGCGGATTCTGGCCGTAACCCTATGGCAAATTATGCCGCGTGGGTTCATAATTGCCGAGCATAAGTTTCGGCTGTAGGAGGTAGATATGCACCTTCACCGCGTACTTCTCCCGCTCCTGGTTCTGGTTGGATTCTCCGTCGCGCAAGACACGAACTTTGCCGTTGGACCACAATACCTGGTCACGATCGGAAATCCGATGCTGCTCCGTCCAATTGCGACTCCGTCCTTGTCCCTCAGCGGGGAGACCCTGGCGGGGACGAGCGAGGTTCCGACTCCTACTGAGCCGCCCGCTTTTGCTCCGCTTGAAACCGTCGTATATCTTGACAATGTCTACTGGGGCGAGCACAAATCCGATGAGGTCGTGGCGCGGCGCGTTGAACCGCCGATCATGAGTCCGGACCAAACGGGTTGGTATATGAATTTTGTTGCCAGTCAGCTGACATCTTCGGCTCCCGCACCGTCCGCGGAAACCACCGCATCCGCGGCCGGATCCAGCGTCATAGAACTTTCTGGCGCTCCAATGCCCGCCAACATACCGGCGAGCATATTGGATGTAGGCGTGACAGGAAGTGCCGCTGCTTCAACTCTTCGGGAACGCGGATTCGAAACATCTCTTGGAGATGTTGCTGCGTACTGGAAATCCCACCGGCGAACTGCCGCTCGTGTTTTTACAAATTCGGATGTCATTCGTCCGAGGGGATAGCTCACGACGTGCTGCGGAGATCTTCGACAACAATGAGACAGTGCGCTCGTCTTTCAGCCCTTCACATAGGCGAGCTTCGCGGTGACCTTCCCGTCTCTTACTGTGAACACGTCGACTCCACGCAGGTGCCACGGCTGGCCGTTGCGCATCTTGTGATAGACCCACAACACTGTGGCTCGGTTGCCGCTCACGATGAGATCTTCGGCTTCGAATCGAGCGTCTGGATTCCGCTCGAACCACGCTCGCCAAAAGTCAACGACCGCCTGCTTTCCCTCGACACGACGCCCGTCCGGCGCGGGCGAGGTATCCTCAAATACTGTGTCCTCGGTCAAAAGTGCCGCCAACGCGTCAGCGTCATGGCGATTGAACGCCTCGTTGAAACGATTGATCGTCGCGCGCGTCGCCTGCTCCTGCGATGTCGCACCGGGCTTGTCTTCCATGGCTTTCTCCTGTGAAGAACACAGACTCACTAACACCAACATCCAGCAAATTGCAAACGCAAGTCCATAACGTAACCTGTGCATGTCAATTCTCCAGCACACGCGGTGTGTTAACGCGGAATAGTTCTGTTCATGTTAGCCTGAAACCCACTTCCATTCGCATGAGGACCCATGCAGGACCCGAATCCCTCACACTTGGACCTACAAGCTACAGCAAGAGAAATCATGCAGCGGCACGGCTTCGAGCCGGATTTTCCGGCGCCGGTCCAGGCGCAGCTCCTGAGTCTGGGGAAGCAGTCGGTGATTTCACCGGCTGGCGATGTCCGCGACATGCGCAACCTTCTTTGGTCTTCGATTGACAACGACACTTCGCGTGATTTGGATCAGATCGAGGTTGTTGAACGTGCATCCAATGATGACGTCAAGGTCATGATTGGCATCGCCGAGATCGATGCTTTCGTGCCGAAACAGACTCCGATCGATCAACATGCCGCCCGGGAAACAACGACCGTTTATACCGGGATTCAAAACTTCCCCATGCTGCCCGAGGAGCTTTCGACCGGCATCACTTCGCTGCTCGAAAACCAGGATCGCCTCGGCATCGTCATTGAATTCGTGGCGGATTCTACGGGGAAGGTCAAGTCTTCCGACGTATATCGAGCCCTGGTTCGAAACAAAGCTCAACTCCAGTACAACTCCGTAGGAGCCTGGCTGGAGGGAGCTGCTGCGCCTCCGTCCAAGGTCGCCGCTTCGACCGAGCTACAAGATCAATTGAAATTGCAGAGCGAAGTCGCGCAGAAGCTCAAGAGCGAGCGCTTTCAAAACGGCGCTCTCAACCTGCAAACCGACGAAGTGCATCCGCTCGTGCTTAACGATCAAGTAGTCGACGTTGTGAAACAGCAGAAGAACCATGCCACCGAATTGATCGAAGACTTCATGGTGGCAGCTAACGGAGTCGTGGCCCGCCTGCTGGAAAATGTTTCATCCTTGCGCCGCATTGTACGCACGCCCAAGCGCTGGGACCGCATCGTGCAACTCGCAGCCACCAAGAGCGAAATGCTTCCCGCGCAACCCGACTCGAAAGCCCTGAACGAGTTTCTGCTGCGGCGCAAGGCTGCCGACCCCGATCATTTTGCCGACCTCTCCCTTGCCGTCATCAAACTCATCGGTCCTGGTGAGTACGTTCTGGAGCGCGCGGGCGATACCGCTCCCGGTCACTTTGGCCTGGCGGTACAGGACTACACACACTCCACCGCGCCGAACCGCCGCTTCGCTGACGTGGTCACGCAACGACTGATCAAAGCAATGCTTGCGGGTCAGCCGAATCCCTATTCCGATGACGAGTTGACCGCGATCGCTTCCAGCTGCACGCAAAAAGAGGACGCAGCTCGGAAAGTGGAACGCGAGATGTCCAAGCGTCTGGCGGCTGTCGCCATGCAACACCGCATCGGCGAAGTCTTCGACGCGATCGTCACCGGTGACACAGATCATGGCACCTTCGTCCGCGTTCTGCAGCCCCACGTTGAGGGGCTGCTCGCCCAAGGCGCGCAGGGTCTCGACGTCGGCGATAAACTCAAAGCCAGGCTCATCCGCGCCGATGTACGCAGTGGATACATAGATTTCGCCCGCGCTTAAAATCTCGGACCCGCAATCATGTCAAATGCCAACTGTGGCAGGCGCACCCGGCTAGCTAATAGTCGATCCCAAATTTCGACGCTAAGCTCGTAACAGCAGTTCGTGCGGAAAAGTTTGGGGCGTCTTCTTGTTGAGATGGTGCCATCTCGTGGGTATTCCCGTGGCTGTCATTCTTCCAGTGTCGCTTTTTGCACAAGAGAATGCTGCGGCCCTGTTGCGCAGTAGTGTTGCCGGCGTTCTCGTAAACAAGAATCCCTCTCCCGAATCGATTGCGCTGTTCCCGGACGACCTGGTCGAAACTCCTAAGAACATGGTGGCGAGGCTTGAAATTACAGGTTCCGCCGCCGATATCGGTCCCGAAACCATGGTGCAGTTCGAAACTGACGAACTAGCTCTCGATCATGGCAACGTGTCAGTGAATACCACGCGAGGGTTGCGGGTGCGCGTGGGCTGTTTGACGGTGACCCCAGTCAACGTATCGGAAAGGACGCAGTACCACGTCTCAGATTTGGAGGGTAAAGTAACGGTCAACGCCGCTAAGAATGATGTCTACATCGACGCTCGATCGAAGAAGCCGCAGGAAGCGAAGAATCCATCCCGCTCGAGCCGGGATCTGGTCCGCGAGGGCGAACAGAAGTCCCGCGAAGAGAAATGTGGAGGCGCCTCTCTGAGGGGCGACTCCAGGCCAGCCTTAGGCCCCTGGATGAATTCAATGTGGGCCAAGATCATAGCTGGAGGTGTTGCCGGGACGATTGCATGCTTGGGCTTATGTCACGATGATGATCCTGCCAGCCCTGCGAAGCCGACGCCTTAGGCGTAGGGCATCGGCCCTCTTTCGGCATCGGCAACCCGAGAAGCCCCTCAACGAGTTTGGTGGTGAATATCTTTGTCGGTCATTCCGTCACCACTGCCTTGACCAGATTCCGTGGATGGTCAACGTCATATCCCTTCTTCACGGCCACGTAGTAGGCGAACAACTGCAGAGGAACGACTTCCAGAATCGGCAGCAGGAGTTCTGGGGCAGCTGGAACATAGAACACCTGATCGGCAATCGCCGCAACATCCTGGTCGCCCTCGGTTGCAACTGTCACCAGCTGTCCGCGCCGTGACCGCACTTCTTTCATGACGTCAAGTGTGCGGCGGTATCGCAAGCACAGAATCGGGATCGCGGCGATCACAAGTCGCCAGCACCACCACGGGAAGCTTTTCGTCTACGAGTGCATTGGGACCGTGCTTCAGTTCTCCCACGGGATATCCCTCCGCGTGTGCGTACGAGATTTCCTTCAGCTTCAGTGCTCCCTCGCGCGCGATCGCATAGTGCACGCCGCGTCCGAGGTACAGGAACTTCTCGGCCTGAAAGTGCACTCTCCCGAATTCCTCTGCGAGACGATCCCAAGCGGAAAGACTCTTCTCGATCGCCTCGGGCAGCTGTAGCAAACGCTTCAGGTACGATCGCGTGACCTCCGAGGTCATGCGTCCGCGCTTCCGGGCGAGAAAAAGCGCCATCAGATAAAGAATGGTGACCTGTGTGGTAAAACTCTTCGTCGCCGGAATCGACCGCTCGGGCCCGGCTCCTGTAATGAGGGCCGCACCTGCCTCGCGAACAATGGTTGTGTCCGGCATGTTGGAAATCGCAATGGTCTTTATTCCCCGCGTCAGCGCCTCGCGCTGCGCCGCAAGCGTGTCAGCCGTTTCGCCCGACTGCGTAATGACGATTACGATCGGATCGATGGCTGCGTGGGTCGAGCGGTAGCAATACTCGCTTGCATATTCGACATCGACGGCAACGCCGGAAAGATCCTCGATCATGATTTCGCCGGCCAACCCCGCGTGCCGGCTCGATCCGCTGGCGGCGATGATCAGCTTTTCAAACGTCAGCAGTGCACCCTCGATGGGATGCAGTTCGCCCGGGAAAATGATGTCGTCTTTGAGGTGCTTGTCGATCGTCCGGGCAATCGCGTCAGGCTGCTCGTAGATTTCCCGCAGCATCGCGTGGGAAAAGGAGTCGCTGGAAGGTTTGGGGTTTTTGTCAGTGGTCATGATGATGAAAGTTACGACTTAGGATAAGACTAAACGATGCTCCAAACTGGCACCGACGTCCCCGGCGGCTATCGCGGGGACGTCCTTCGACTCCGCTCAGGACAAGTCCTGGCACGACACTCGGCTTCCCTACGCTTTCGCAGCCGCCCCCTCGAAGTGCGCCTCAATCTCCTCCAGCGTTTTCCCCTTCGTCTCCGGCAGGAACCAAGTCGCGGTCACAAAGTAAATCACCGTGCAGGCCGCGAACCCGAAGAACATCGTCGAATACCCATACTTCCCGACCGTGGGCAGAAAGATGGCGGCAATCGTGGTCGAAACCGCCTGATTGATCACCAAGCGCGATGCTCATCCCATTCGATCGAATCCGTGTCGGCATCAATTCCGAAAGTGCCAGCCACACGCACACACCCGGCCCCACCGCGAAAAATGCCATGAAAACAAACAGAGCTACGGCTACGATCCAGCCGTTCTGCTCGGAGGGAACTGGAGTAATCAAGGCATTCTCAATCCGCAACGGAGCTTGACGTGCCGCATCGAGGTCTCCGAACGGATTCGAGAAAAACGCGACAATCTTATTCGCAGGGACGCAACTTTCACGGGTGATTTCGATGGGCTTTGCCGCCGGATCATCAGAGCGCACGGCTTGGCTCGCGGTTCGAAAATCTCCGTATGCGTAGATTACAACCAGCGACGTCGGAGCACCGGGCGCGATGGAACCGCCAGATGTTTCCAACAACTTTGTAGCCAGTTCCTGGTTGTAAACTAAGCGTGCGGTCTGGTCCGGGGCGGCCATCGATTGCACCGCTGCCCTCGAATCAACACCCAGCCTCTCAGTCCGGCGAAACAGAATGCCGGTAAACAGCATTGCCAAAATGATCCCCGCCGTGCCGATGCCTAACAGAAACTTGCGGCCTTTGCGGTCGACCAACGCCACTCCGATGAGAGTTATGAAGAAATTCACAAAGGTGAAAATAACGTAGCCAATATGTGCGGCCAGATCGGAAAGCCCGCTTTGAAGAAGAATATTGGTGTTATAGGCGATGATGGAGTTGATGCCGGTGGTTTGGTTGCAGGCGAGAATGATGCAGGCGAGTACGAAGGGAATAATATATTTTCGCCGAAGGAACGAATCTCTCATCTTCGCACCGGAGGCACCTTTCGAACTCTCCGAAGCAGTCAATTCCTGCATCTCTTTAAGTTCGAGGTCAGCTTGTTCGGTGGAGCGAGAGCGGAGCAGTGCAGTATATGCCGCCTCGTTCTTCCCTCGCCGGAGAAGCCAACGGGGAGACTCCGACAGCATGAGACTGCCGATTACGAAGAGAATGCCTGGCGGAAGCGATACCCAAAAGATGCCGCGCCATGCGGCATTCTTAAACGCCAAGATTGCGGCGGGATCTCCGAGCTTAGTGATGTGATCGAGGCGGAAACTGAAGAGCAATCCGATCAGCGCCGCGATTGCAATACCCGCAGTGAGGAGCCATTGAAAAATGCCGGTGCCCTTGCCACGGTTTGCCGCCGTGAGGCATTCGGCGAGATAAAGTGGGACTACGACGCCGATGAGTCCTGCACTCGTTCCTTGCAACAATCGGCCGAAAACGAGAGGAGTGTAGCCTTGCGCCAGCGCAATGACGGGGATACTGACGACAAACATCACCCCGCTTATCGCCATCAGTGCTTTCCGACCCATCCAGTCGGCAAGCAATCCGGCGAAAAGTGTCGAGAACACGCTGCCCAGCAAAACGGCGGCGACAACGAGGGAAAGTTCGCTGCGGTTGAGCCCCGAGGTCGCTTCCAGATACGGCAGTGCCCCCGCAATAATGCCAACGTCGACGCCATACAACAGCCCTCCGAGGCCGGCCACGATCAGAAGAAAGCGGTTGTAAAAAACTTTCTTGTCATCGAGAACCGACGGAGTGCTAGTCGTCATTTGAGCCATCATATTTATTGTTCACACCCGGTACACGGGACGTGAACCAAACCGCCTCAGGATGAATGTTTTCGTGAATTGCACTCCGAATTGTAGCCTAGCAGCCATGAAAAACTGCCAAAGTGCTATACCCGGCAGCGAAAAATAATTCGACAGATTATGCCAATGGTTCCGCCATTGCCTCGACGATGACATTGCGCTGGCCAGAGTACAGGGGATGAAGTACCTCTGTGTCGTGTCGGCCAGTTGCGCAATAGCCTCGAAACGAACGCTGGTTCGCGACGCTATCTTTCCATCGAACCATGGATGGGACATCGATTCGAACCCCGAGAGTAGCGAGTTCCTTTTCTCAGATCCGTTCTCTTGAGAACGTCGCCGTTATCAGTTACGACATTTCGCCAACGGGTCTCCGCAGGAACTCGAAATCCGCATGAGATAATTACCTTGTTCCTTGGCCCCGTAGCTCAGATGGATAGAGCAGCGGTTTCCTAAACCGTTGGTCGGCAGTTCGACTCTGCCCGGGGCCCCCACGCCATCGTAAGGCGAACGCGCTAGTTAACGGCTGAGGATGCCCTGGCGTTCTTAAGGCCGGTGTTGACTTCGTTGACCTGCCATCCGTGACCGCGAGCTTTCTTCGCCCACTTCGGCCTGAAGTTGCTTATGATGAAGAGGATTGGCGAAAGGTGCTGCCAAACGGCTCATCGAGTGGATCGCGCGAGGCTTTCCAGCAGTCACTTCTTTTTCGGATTCGCCTCGGGTGCGGCGGGCGCGAGGCGCAGTTTCTTATTGATGTCAGGCCAGTACTGTTTCATAAGGTGTCCGGCGAACTTCCAGCCGAGGTCGGCAGAATAGCGGATGAACGTGTCGCCGACGCCTCGGCTACCTTCAGGATAGTAAGTGTTGGCCAGGGCTTCGCCAGCCAGAGGACCCAGCAGTCCAGCGAAGTTGGTGACCGTTTGCCCGTCGTCGCTGCGGGTTTTCACGACTCGGACGGCGGCGTACTTCACCGATTGGCGGAATGAGAGGCCCTTCTTTACGAAGAAGCGCGGATCCTCGTGCATGATGGAGGCAATCAGGAATATGCCGAACATGTTGTCGGATGCGGCACGCGCCATGTTTGCACCGAAACGCTTGGCATATCCTTCGCCACCCTGGCCATACCCTACGGGGCTGTCGACGGCCTGGCCGTAAGCGGCGCCGACCAGAGACGCGCCGATGTTGGAGACAGCGACGCTGTTGTTGGCCGCCAGCTCGAACTTCTCCCATGGGCTCAGTTTTACCTTGGCGGTAGCGATATCAGGAAAGACCAGCGACTTCCGCTCGAGCAGCTGTACCAGCGCCACGCTGTCCTGGATTGGATTGTTCCCCTTGGTCGTCTGCGGCGGCGACTGCGCGCTGCTGGAAGGTGCATCGGGCAAGGCACCGGACGGGTTCTGCTGGGCGGCGCCCCCGGGACACAACCCGCACGCGACCCACCAGGCCATGATGAGCAACCAGACTACGGCCTTACGCTTGTCACGGATCACAGACTCTCCTTCAATTACCGCAATTAGCCGCTACGCGAAGCCGCGTCACCCCTCACCGCCTGTTTTTCCCTCTTTGATCCCACTGTCCCGCTTGTTGCAAACCGTGTCACCCGCTCAAAGAACCACTAGGAAGACTATCTCCCTCCGCGTGGTCAAGTTCACTGCTCAAGCTGCTTCAAACGAGACTGGTCATCAGGCGATCCTATGCTTTGATCTATCGATGAGTCCTATAGGATGTTGCACAGCTACGGCTTGCTGGGGTTCATCCCTGGGTGGTGTCAGTAGATACTCCATACACCCGGCGTCACGACTTCAAGCAGATGGCCGTCAAGATCGCGGAAGTAGAGTGCCTCGCCCCCATATTTCCACGTCTTTCGGAGCTCAATTGAGATGCCCTGTTCTGCCAGCCACTGCTCCCATCTTGTCAAATCCGAGCGAGCTATCCCAAAAGCAATGTGAATTGAGCCGACTGCGTCAGTGTCGAGCGTAGCTCCGCTCCTAAACAGTAACAATACGCTTCTGTCACCTGCACGCATCGGCCATAGCCGCGTTTTATCATTGGGCGGTTCATTAGCTTCTAGCGGCTCAAAACCGAAAACACGGTGGTAAAACTCGGCAGAACGAGCCGCACTCTGAACGTACAGCGAAGTTTCAAGTACGCCGTTAACGCGAGGTGGAATGGAACTAGCTTCTTTCATCGACTCCTCCATACCCGAATACGAATCCGCGCAGATGGTCTTCTGATGCGAAGGGGACAACTTTCGACACAATTCCCGGCACACTACAGGCCGCGATTAAGAACGAACATCGCAAGGAACAGCCAGTGAGTGCAAATGAGGACGTTATGCCAAATGAGGAATAGTGGCCTACTTGGGCCGAGACATTATCCAGCGTTTGTGCTCTGCAATCACCTCGAGCACTTCGAGAGACAGAGCATCAAGCACCCCTGCTCCGTTTTTGCAGACGCTGTCTGCGATCTGATCGAGCATGCGATCGTGTCCCGCCCAGTTGGAAATGGAGAAAATGTTCGTCCGTTAAGATAAACGGAGCGAAGATATTCACTGATTACCGGGCCTAATGCCGTCGTGACGCCGACGAAGACGCCCGCAAGAATATTGCCCGACGTAGCAGCTACCGGTGCCCCGTGAGAAACGTGCTTGTCTTCTCCGGCGATTCGCGACTATCCGCCGTTGCCGCTCGAATGGCACTGGTAACAGTTGATGCTGTTGTAGACGTAGCCTTTCACGCCCTGGTGATCTCCGTCCGTGTTGGATTTCGTGTGGCAGTTAGTGCACTGGAACACGGAGTAGTCATTGGAATTCGTATGGCACGTGGCGCAAACACCGTTGGCGTTGCCATGGTTAACTGGGAATCGCGTGTACTGCGTGTGATTGAACGTCGCACCAGTCCAGGCGGTCGTGGTATGGCAGGTCGTGCAAGTGGTCGGGAAGAACTGCGGCTGCGCGGCATGGCCGGGGTTGGTGGTGTTGTTGTAATCGGTCTGATGGCAGCCGATACAGGTCGTGGGCAACGTGGTGTAGTTGCCGTTGACATGGCAGTCAGTGCATACCCTCGGCGGTGTCTGGTGAGAGCCGGTCAGGGGGAATGCCGTGTTGTTGTGATTGAACGTGGAATCTGTCCACACAGTCGTGTCATGGCAGAGTTCGCAGGTGGTCGGGAATCCGGCCGTCGCGTGGGCCGGATTGGTGGTACCGGTGTAATCCTTCTGGTGGCACGAATAGCACGCTGTGCTGTTGAGCGAGTAGTTGCCGTTGACGTGGCAATCGGTGCACAGGCGCGGCGGAACCGTATGCGCGCCGGTCAACGTGAAGCCTGTGGACGCATGGTTAAACGTGGCGTTGGTCCACAGACTGGTGTCGTGACAGCTTTCGCAAGTGGTCGGGAATGCGGCTGCGATGTGATCCACGGGCGTCTTCGCATTGTTGTAATCCGTCTGATGGCACGAGACGCAGGCGGCGGTGGTCAGGTTGTAATTGTTGTTGACGTGACAATCGGTACAGGCACGTGGCGGCACGGTGTGACTGCCGGTGAGCGGGAACCCCGTGCTGTTGTGATTGAAGGTGGCGTTGAGCCAGGTGCTGGTGCTGTGGCACTGTTCGCAGGTCTGCGGGAAATTCGCAGTGACGTGATTGGGATTGGTGGTTCCCTGGAAATCCTTCAAGTGGCAGCTCACGCAGGCCGCGGTGTTGAGGTTGTAGTTGTTGTTGACATGGCAATCGGTGCAGGCGCGCGGCGGAACGGTGTGCAAGCCGGTGAGCGGGAATCCGGTGCTGTTGTGGTTGAACGTGGCATTGAGCCAGGAACTGGTGTCGTGGCACTGGTTGCAGGTCTGCGGGAAGTTCGCCGTCACGTGATTGGGATTGGTGGTTCCCTGGTAGTCCTTCAGGTGGCAGGTCGCGCAGGCCGTGCTGTTCAGGTTGTAGTTGTTGTTGACGTGGCAATCGGTGCAGGCGCGCGGCGGGACCGTGTGCAATCCGGTAAGCGGGAACCCGGTGCTGTCGTGATTGAACGTGGCATTGAGCCAGGTGCTGGTGCTGTGGCACTGGTTGCAGGTCTGCGGGAAGTTCGCTGTGACGTGGTTGGGATTGGTGGTTCCCTGGTAGTCCTTCAGGTGGCAGGTCGCGCAGGCCGTGCTGGTCAGGTTGTAGTTGTTGTTGACGTGGCAATCGGTGCAGGCGCGAGGCGGGACGGTGTGCAATCCGGTCAGCGGGAATCCGGTGCTGTCGTGATCGAACGTGGCATTCAGCCAGGTGCTGGTGCTGTGGCACTGGTTGCAGGTCTGCGGGAAGTTCGCAGTGACGTGATTCGGATTGGTGGTTCCCTGGATAGTCCTTTAAGTGGCAGGTCACGCAGGCCGTGCTGGTCAGGTTGTAGTTGTTGTTGACGTGGCAATCGGTGCAGGCGCGCGGTGGCACCGTGTGCAAGCCGGTGAGCGGGAATCCGGTGCTGTCGTGATTGAACGTGGCATTGAGCCAGGTACTGGTGTTGTGGCACTGGTTGCAGGTCTGCGGGAAGTTCGCCGTGACGTGGTTGGGATTGGTGGTTCCCTGGAAGTCCTTTAAGTGGCAGGTCGCGCAGGCCGTGCTGGTCAGGTTGTAGTTGTTGTTGACGTGGCAATCGGTGCAGGCGCGCGGCGGGACCGTGTGCAAGCCGGTAAGCGGGAACCCGGTGCTGTCGTGATTAAACGTGGCATTCAGCCAGGTGCTGGTGCTGTGGCACTGGTTGCAGGTCTGCGGGAAGTTCGCTGTGACGTGGTTGGGATTGGTGGTTCCCTGGTAGTCCTTCAGGTGGCAGGTCGCGCAGGCTGTGCTGTTCAGGTTGTAGTTGTTGTTGACGTGGCAGTCGGTGCAGGCGCGCGGCGGAACGGTGTGCAAGCCGGTAAGCGGGAACCCGGTGCTGTTGTGGTTGAACGTTGCGTTCATCCAGTTGGTGGTGTCGTGACAGGTGTCGCAAGTCTGCGGGAAGTTTGCCGTGACGTGGTTGGGATTGGTGGTTCCCTGGAAATCCTTGAGGTGGCAGCTCACGCAGGCGCCGCTGGTCAGGTTGTAGTTGTTGTTGACGTGGCAGTCGGTGCAGGCACGTGGCGGCACGGTGTGCAAGCCGGTGAGCGGGAACCCGGTGCTGTTGTGATTGAAGGTGGCGTTGAGCCAGGTGCTGGTGCTGTGACACTGTTCGCAGGTCTGCGGGAAATTCGCAGTGACGTGATTCGGATTGGTGGTTCCCTGGAAATCCTTCAAGTGGCAGCTCACGCAGGCCGCGGTGGTGAGGTTGTAGTTGTTGTTGACGTGGCAGTCGGTGCAGGCGCGCGGCGGTACCGTGTGCAAGCCGGTGAGCGGGAACCCGGTGCTGTCGTGATTAAACGTGGCATTCAGCCAGGTGCTGGTGTTGTGGCACTGGTTGCAGGTCTGCGGGAAGTTCGCCGTCACGTGATTGGGATTGGTGGTTCCCTGGTAGTCCTTCAGGTGGCAGGTCGCGCAGGCCGTGCTGTTCAGGTTGTAATTGTTGTTGACGTGGCAATCGGTGCAGGCGCGCGGCGGGACCGTGTGCAATCCGGTAAGCGGGAACCCGGTGCTGTCGTGATTAAACGTGGCATTCAGCCAGGTGCTGGTGCTGTGGCACTGGTTGCAGGTCTGCGGGAAGTTCGCTGTGACGTGGTTGGGATTGGTGGTTCCCTGGTAGTCCTTCAGGTGGCAGGTCGCGCAGGCCGTGCTGTTCAGGTTGTAGTTGTTGTTGACGTGGCAGTCGGTGCAGGCGCGCGGCGGAACGGTGTGCAAGCCGGTCAGCGGGAACCCGGTGCTGTTGTGGTTGAACGTTGCGTTCATCCAGTTGGTGGTGTCGTGACAGGTGTCGCAAGTCTGCGGGAAGTTCGCCGTCACGTGGTTGGGATTGGTGGTTCCCTGGAAATCCTTCAGGTGGCAGCTCACGCAGGCGCGTGCTGGTCAGGTTGTAGTTGTTGTTGACGTGGCAGTCGGTGCAAGCGCGTGGCGGCACGGTGTGCACGCCCGTCAAGATAAAGCCGGTAGTGGAGTGATCGAACTTGGCGTCGGTCCACTGCACGGTGTCGTGGCACTGCTGGCAGGTCGTCGGGAATCCCGTATGGGGCACCGGAGTGGTGGCGTTGTTGTAGTCGGTCTGGTGGCAACTGACGCAGGTTGTAACCGTGATGTTGTAGTTGTTGTTGACGTGGCAATCGGCGCACTGGCGCGGCGGCACCATATGCGAACCGGTCAGCGGGAATCCCGACTTGGAGTGATCGAAGGTTGCGGGCTGCCAGGCCGCAGTGTTGTGGCACGTACCGCAAGTCTGCGCAAATCCGCCGGCAACGTGGTTGGGATTCGTGGTTCCCTGGAAATCCTTGAGGTGGCACGAAACGCAGGTGTTGGTGGTCAGGTTGTAGTTGTTGTTGACGTGGCAGTCGGTGCAAGCCCGCGGCGGGACAGTATGCGCACCCGTCAGCGGGAAGTTGACGGTGTTGTGATCGAAGGTGGCCCCCGTCCAGCCTGCAGTGGTATGGCAGGTGTTGCAGGTCTGCGAGAATCCGCCGGTAACGTGGTTGGGATTCGTGGTTCCCTGGAAATCCTTCAGGTGACACGACACGCAAATGGTGGTGGTTAGATTGTAGTTGTTGTTGACGTGGCAATCGGTGCAGGAGCGTGGTGGCACGGTGTGCAGTCCGGTGAGCGAGAAGCCGGTGCTGTCGTGGTTGAACTTCGCGTTCGTCCAGTTGCTGGTGTTATGGCACTGCTCGCAGGTCTGTGGGAAGTTTGACGTCGCGTGGTTGGGATTGGTGGTTCCCTGGAAATCCTTCATGTGGCACGACACGCAGGTGTTAGTGGTCAGGTTGTAGTTGTTATTGACGTGGCAGTCGGTGCAGGCGCGCGGTGGCACGGTGTGCAGTCCGGTGAGCGAAAACCCGGTGCTATCGTGGTTGAACTTCGCGTCCGTCCAGTTGCTGGTGTTATGGCACTGCTCGCAAGTCTGCGGGAAGTTCGAGGTCGCATGGTTGGGATTGGTGGTTCCCTGGAAATCCTTCATGTGGCACGACACGCAGGTGTTAGTGGTCAAGTTGTAGTTGTTATTGACGTGGCAGTCAGTGCAGGCGCGCGGTGGCACGGTGTGCAGTCCGGTGAGCGAAAACCCGGTGCTATCGTGGTTGAACTTCGCGTCCGTCCAGTTGCTGGTGTTATGGCACTGCTCGCACGTCTGCGGGAAGTTTGAAGTCGTGTGGTTGGGGTTCGTCGTTCCTTTAAAGTCCTTTAAGTGGCAAGTGACGCAGGCCGTGCCGTTCAGGTTGTAGTTGTTGTTAACGTGACAATCGGTGCAGGCGCGCGGTGGCACGGTGTGCAGTCCAGTGAGTGAAAACCCGGTGCTGTCGTGGTTGAACTTCGCGTCCGTCCAGTTGCTGGTGTTATGGCACTGCTCGCAAGTCTGCGGGAAGTTCGAAGTCGCGTGGTTGGGATTGGTGGTTCCCTGGAAATCCTTCAGGTGGCACGACACACAGGAGGCGTTGCTTAAGGTGTAGTTGTTGTTAACGTGACAATCGGTGCAGGCGCGCGGTGGCACGGTGTGCAGTCCAGTGAGCGAAAACCCGGTGCTGTCGTGGTTGAACTTCGCGTCCGTCCAGTTGCTGGTGTTATGGCACTGCTCGCAAGTCTGCGGGAAGTTCGAAGTCGCGTGGTTGGGATTCGTGGTTCCCTGGAAATCCTTCAGGTGGCACGACACACAGGAGGCGTTGCTTAAGGTGTAGTTGTTGTTGACGTGACAATCGGTGCAGGCGCGTGGTGGGACGGTATGCAGTCCGGTGAGCGAGAACCCAGTGCTGTCGTGGTTGAACTTCGCGTCCGTCCAGTTGCTGGTGTTATGGCACTGCTCGCAAGTCTGCGGGAAGTTCGAAGTCGCGTGGTTGGGATTGGTGGTTCCCTGGAAATCCTTCAGGTGGCACGACACGCAAGCGGTGTTGCTTAAAGTGTAGTTGTTGTTGACGTGACAATCGGTGCAGGCGCGCGGTGGCACGGTGTGCAGTCCGGTGAGCGAGAACCCGGTGCTGTCGTGGTTGAACTTCGCGTCCGTCCAGTTGCTGGTGTTATGGCACTGCTCGCAAGTCTGCGGGAAGTTCGAAGTCGCGTGGTTGGGATTGGTGGCTCCCTGGAAATCCTTCAGGTGGCACGACACGCACGCGGTGTTGCTTAAAGTGTAGTTGTTGTTGACGTGACAATCGGTGCAGGCGCGCGGCGGCACCGTGTGCAATCCGGTGAGCGGGAATCCGGTGCTGTCGTGATTAAACGAGGCATTCAGCCAAGTGCTGGTGGTATGACACTGCTCGCAAGTCTGCGGGAAATTTGAAGTCGCGTGGTTGGGATTCGTGGTTCCCTGGAAATCCTTGAGATGGCACGACACGCACGCGGTGCTGTTCAGAGTGTAGTTATTGTTGACGTGGCAATCGGAGCACTGCCGCGGTGGCACAATGTGCAGCCCTGTCAAGGTAAAGCCGGTCGTGGAGTGGTCGAACTTTGCATCGGACCACTGCACCGTGTCGTGACACTGCTCACATGTGTTCGGGAAGCCGCTGTGCGGCACCGGACTCACGGCGCTGGCGAAATCCTTCTGGTGACAGGAGAAGCAGGTGCCGGCGGCCAAGTTGTAATTGTTGTTGACGTGGCAATCGACGCACAGGCGGGGCGGAACCGCGTGGCCTCCAGTCAGAAGGAATCCGGTCGAGCTGTGGTCGAAACCCGTGATTTTGGCGTTCAGCCAGTTGTCTGTCGTATGACAGCTCTCGCAAGTGGTCGAGAACTGCGCTTTAACGTGGCTCGGGTTGGTGTCGACGTGAAAGTCTTTCAAGTGGCAAGAGTTGCATGCCGTCGACATGATCTGGAACTTGCTGTTGGCGCCGTTCTTGTGGCAGGCATTGCAGTCGACCGCCGCGTGGGCACCGGTCAGCGGGAAGCGGTTGTTGTGCTGCTCAATGTCTTTAATAGCGACCGTCCATCCGCGGACGGAATGGCATTGTTCGCAATTCGCGCCCAGTTGCCGCTTGTGAATGTCAGCATGGCAGTCCTGGCAGCGTTGACCGACACTCGAGAAGACCATTTTGACGTGACACTGGGTGCAAGCCACGGCGGCGTGCATACCGCGCAGAGGATAGCGCGTCTGGTTATGGTCGAACTCGGGAACGGCGCGGATCGGCCTCCAGCCATTCGCGGTGTGGCAGTTCTGGCACGGGATAGACAGGCTGCCGTGCGGACTGTGCCTTACTTCAGCGACCTGCGCACGCACAGCTCCCAGGAGTCCGGAAAGCGCGAGTAGCAGAACGAAAACTGATTTCAGTTTAGGTGTGACCCCAGCGCGCATGACCTGTCCCTTGCCTGCGTTCTCTAACCCCAAGAATTTAGAAGAACGTAGCCGAAGACAAATTGAATGTCGGCTTCCGCAATTCGCAGTCCAACTAGAGTATCGAGTTCTAGAGCTTAGCCCGAAGTTACGCCAGAGGTAACGTCCTCTGGGTCAATGGTCTAGTCCCGCCAATCGGGCATTTTTTTTGTGTGTCCTGCCCTCCGATTGGCAGGTTGTGCTCTTCAATTGGGCGCGTATTTAAAACAGAAGCGGCTGTACAAATTACTCCACTCAGCCGTAACGGCAACTAGCGGAATAACAAGCTTTCTTTAAGATATACATCGACAGAAGATGTGGAAGGGGTGCCGAAGGTTGTAGTCCTCCGGAGACTGCGTCTTTTGCTAGATTCTCCGCAATCTCACAGAACAACGGCCCTCTACATGTGTTGTGGGGAAGGCCCGGGCCGTTTGAATCTGACTCAACTTCAGCAGCGGCACCCCCGATTGGATCTTTGATAAGGTGCGCGGTGACATTTGCCCCGAAGCGCCTGAGTAAGGACGGCTTAGTGGCTGTCCAGTTCAGTCTGCAACGCCGGCCTTCTCGCGCGTTCGCAAGATCTCGCCAACAAGGAATAAATCTGTCAGTAAGGCTCGCAGGTGGCTTGAAGCATTGAGGTTGTCTATCAACTGAGAACTGAGCGCAGGTTGCGCGAGCACCAAGTCAATGGCTGCCAGGGAGTCCGCTGCATCGCGCTCCAATACGGAACAAAACGCATCGTACTTCGCCGTTGGTTCGAGCTGGTGGTCAGTGATAGCTTGTCTGTAACTTTCGGCCAATCCGAGTAATGCTTCACTCGCTCGATGAAGATGTGTTCGACCTTCTCGGCCGGCAGAACTGCCCTCATCCGTCGGCAATCCCTGCGCTGCATAGGCGAGCAGGAATTCATAACACTCCTCGATGACCTCACAGCGCTCCAGAAATTCAGTCACCATCCGCCATGTTCCTCCGACCGGATACGCGGTTGATAATCCATCGCTTCGGATCATGTTCCTTCAAATAGAACTCGCGGCTCATCGAGCCGACAATCATCGATGCCGTGATCGGCAGCTTTTCTGGCCGGATGGCGAAATACACGTGAACAATGGTCAGGGTAATAAACCCCACGCCAGCCAGCCCATGTAGCACATACATCATTCCCCAAGTCATGTCGCTGAATAGATAAGGATTGCGGGGGAAAAATATTGTGCGTACCCGAACCATCATGCAGACGCCGGTAACGATCACCGCTAGGCCGGTCAACATGACGACGCCATGATAGAGCTTATTCTCTAGCGGATATTTGGCAAACTTCCGCGGTAAAGCTGTCGATTTCCCCATGAAGCGCTGAAAACGCTTCCATGCGTCTTCGAGATCGGATCGATCCGGCCAGATCGACCAGAAATCCAAATAGAAACTGGCGTGGACGATGTGAAATAGAATCGAGATGGTCAGCACTGTTCCGGCAATCCAGTGATACGTCACCCAATTAAACTGAATTCCGACCCTGGGCAAGAACGCCGTGAACAACAATGCGAACATGGCCGCTGCCATAATCCAATGAAACAATCTCGCGGTCAGCGAGTGCCTTGGAATGCGCGCAGGGAACTCGAGGCTTTCTGCGGATTGCGGATCGGCGGCGAACTCCTTATCCTTTGCGAAATACCGAACATAGATCGCATGCACGATCAAGAACAACAGTCCGCCAATGAGCGCAACCCAGATCAAGAACCATGCAATGTGAATCGGGACTCTTTGTCCCAAAGGACTCATCGCCCACTCTAAGATGCCCATGCCGCCTCCTGCACTCCGCTAATGGCACGCTTTACGAGGTTTCGCATCAGCGGGATTTTGTAGGCGTTGAACTGCAACGGGACAGCTCCCTGCACGGCCAGCTTTCCGGCGGCTTCACCCGTCGCGGCATTGCGCGGTTTGCCACGTACAGAATCCTCCACCACCTTCAGGCGCAAGGGCCGCGCAGCCGCGGCATTCACAGCAATACGAATGTCCTGAATGGTGTCACCAGACGACCTCAGGGCGGATGCAACATTCAGCAACGGGAAATCCCAGACGTTCCGATCTCGAATCTTCTCGAAATAAAAATCTGCACCTGCCCAAGTCGAGGGAATGCGGACGGCCGTCAGTAAATATCCAGAGCGCAGAATGTTCATGCGCGTGATGTCAAGATCAGGGCCAACAAAGTAATGTTCGGCGTCGATCACCTGCTGGCCTTTCGAGGTCATGACGACGAACTTGGCATCCAGCGCGATGCAAGCCGGGGCTGTATCGGAAGGATTCACGGCCACGCACCGTTCCGCCTCCAGAATTGCATGTTCGCGATTTCTGCCTACAGGCGTGTCGGCGTAGCAGATGTTTCCTCCCGCGCGATAACACGGCCACCCAGCGCGGTAATACCAGCAGCGTGTGTCCTGGGAAAGATTGCCGCCAATCGTGCCCTGGTTGCGAATTTGCGGCGACGCCACCAACTCCGCTGCCTGTGCCAGCACGCCATATTTCTGCCGGATGACCGGGTTTTGCGAGACCTGAGTGAGCGTAGTCATGGCTCCAATTTCAATGCCATCTGCGATCTCACGAATTCCCTTAAGTTCATCGATTCCGCTCAGATCGACAAGCACCTTGGGCTTCTTAATGCGATCTTTCAGCCAATCCATGCTGTCGAGTCCGCCCGCCAAGACCAACGCATCTTCCCCGTTCTGTTGTAGAAGCTTCTGCGCGTCAGAGACGGAAATCGGCTGATACAACTGGAATGCTGGCATCACATCTCGGATCACTGCCATAATGCTCTCCGTTCAAATCGGCTAAATGTGCGCAGTCAGCGGATCCTGCATCGGCCGCCCGGCTTCGAGCGAAGTAAGAATTGTGTCGAGGTTAACGGGTGCTCGGCGGAAAATCTCATCGCCGAGCGCATCCGACAGCGCATTCAAGATCGCCCCGCAACCGCCCCCGACTGGCGGTTCTCCGATTCCTCTAGCTCCCACTGGCGTCTCCGGATCAGGAATATCCAAAGCGGCCCACTGCATGTTGACGGGCACGTCCAAAATTGTCGGGGGCTTGGTATGATAGAAACGCAGCGAGATCGTGTGACCGTAGTTAGGATCGAAGACCCACTTCTGGCCGATGGCGTGACCAATGCCCAGGATTGATCGACCGAGGATCTGGCCAGAAAGGGACTTGGGATGGAGGACCGTCCCCACGTCGGCCACGGCAAGAAAGTCTGTGATCTCATACTTGCCGGTTTCAATATCGACCTCGACTTCGGCGAAGGCGGCCACATAGGAAAATGTCTGGCCGTCGCGCGGATATTTATCCTTGGCGGCTGCGACCAAGCCTTGCCCCGCTAGCCCGGCGATCGAGGACTTGGTGAACTTGTTTATGTCGTCAGGGGGTTCGTGGCCATCATATTTGCCGCCCAGTTGAATCGCACGCCGCGCGGCCTGCGCGAGCGTCATGCTTCTGCCGCCGCCTTTGTGAAACACCCGTTCATTCGCTACTTCATACTGCTCCGGCTTGCCGCCAAGAGTTTTTGCCGCGATCTCCTGCAGCTTTTGCTTGCCATCCATGGCGGCGGCGTGCGCGGCGCGCGTCATCGCATGAGTCGTCTGGCTTCCTCCCGAGACACACGTCCAAGGCAAATTCTTTGCGGTATTGCCCCAGGTCACGTCGCACCTGTCCCAAGGCACACCAAGAACTTCAGCCACCACTCGATGTACGTCGAGAAGGGATTCGGTCCCTAAATTTCCGATTCCTGATTGGATTGCGATGCGGCCATCCGGTTTGATTACAAAGAGGCCGTCGTATCCGGTCGACCCGCCCACAAAGCAACTCGAAGAGACACCGACCCCGCGAACCTTAGTGCCGCTTCGCTTTGGACGGGCGATCCGCTCTTTCCATTGGAACTGTTCCGCACCGCGGTCAAACGCTTCTTTCAGGAATGCACTTGTGCAATGGTTTCGCGTTCCATTCCTCACAGGCCCCACTGGCGACTTGCCTTCCGGGCAGTTGATTCGCCGAATGTCGACCTGATCAAGCCCAAGTTTACGCGCGGCTTTGGAGACGATCGTTTCCATGATGACGATTCCTTGCATGCCGCCGGGCGAACTCTGGGCGCCGCGCGGCGGAGTATTGGTCAGCACGGTGGTGCCGCGCCAGCGCATGGCGAGCGGTTGATACAACAGCGATACAATCGTCCCTGACGTGCCGGCGTCTCCCACGGCGTCGTATGGACCGTTGTTGCAAATGACGAACATATCGAGTGCAGTGATACGCCCGTCTTTTGCAAACCCGACCTTCATCCGACCCTGGAATCCAGGCCGCGCCCGTCCGATAAAATGCTCCTCTTCGCGGCTGATGCGCATCATCACTGGAGCATTCGCCTTCTTCGACAACAAAGCCGGAATGATCGCGAAGATGTAACCGGTGGCTTTGCTTCCGAATCCCCCGCCGGTGTACTCGCTGATGAGCACCACTTGGTTCTGGTCCATATTCAGCCAGCGTGCGAGGCTGGCCAGTGTCTGCACCGTGCTCTGCGTCCCCATGTGCACGAATACTTTCCCGTTCTGCCAATAAGCCAAAGTTGTGCGCGGCTCCAGAGTCTCGTGACTCGTATCGGGAGTAACGAAGGTTTCGTCAAGAACTAACGCCGCATTCTTAAGCCCGGCATCCATGTCGCCCACAACCCACTCGTCCTGTGCCTTTCCCATGGGCAAGCGGCCATGTTTGGCCTCGGCGAAATCGGACTCAGCCCATTTCAGCTCTCCGATGTGTGGCACCGGCGGGCTCGGCGGCCTCTCTCCCGGTTTCGCTTGCGGCATGGGCGGTCTGACCCAGACGTTGCCGCCGATGCGCGGGTTCGGCCCTCCCGGACGAAGCGTGTCTAGCGGATCGATCGCGAAGGGGAGAGGTTCAAATTCGATGTTGATCGCCTCGATTGCCTCCGCTGCTGTGTATTCGTCAACCGCCGCCACCGCCAGCACTGGTTCGCCGTGGTACAGGGGTTCCATGGTGAGCGCTTTTTCGCCCAGCGGGTTGGCTTTGATCGTGACGCCAAGATCGGTCACGCTGTCTGCTGGCGCGGGCAGGTCGTCCTGCGTGAGGATTGCCTTCACGCCGGACATCGCCATTGCCTTGCTGACATCCAAATGCTTTACACGCCCATGGGCGACGGGGCTGAGCAGCAATTTGCAGAACAACATGCCGTCGACGCGGAAATCCTCGGCGTATTTCGCTTTTCCCGTCACTTTCGCATACAGATCGGGCGTGGGATAGTCTTTGCCAATGAGTTTGTATTGCGACCCGAACTTCTGCTGATTGGGTTTCCATTCTGAGCTAGGCATGGTGCGTGTTCCTCATATGTTCTGCGCCGCGCATCATTGCGGTGAGGATTTTGTCGTAGTCCTGGCAGCGGCACAGATTCCCCGAAAGCCCCTGAGCCATTTCTAATCGAGTGGGATTGGGATTCGTCTTGAGAAATCCAACCGCGGACACGATGAATCCGGACATGCAAAACGCGCACTGAAAGCCTTGTTCATCAATGACGCCTTGCTGCACTGGATGCAGCGTGCCATCAGGGTTGGCCAGTCCCTCAATTGTCAGGATTTTTCTGCCGCGCACGGCGTGAGTCAGGACGGAGCACGAGTAATGCGCCACGTCATCGAGCAAAACGGTGCAGGCGCCGCACTCGGCTCGGTCACAGCCGAGCTTGGTGCCGGTGAGTCCCAGTTTGTAGCGAAGCGTCCACGCCAGCGTTTCCTGCTTCATGACGTCGACGCGACGCTGCTGCCCATTGACGTTCAGAGTGATGAGGCGCTCGCCGAGGCCTGGCGGCTGTTGACCTAAGAGCGAAGAAGCGCGAAACAGGTAGGTCGCTGATGAAGCAGCTACGCCACCTGCGATGACTCCCTTGATGAAGTTACGCCGAGAGACAGCCTTCATCGCTTGGTCTACCGTGACTTCTTGCTTCTCATCCATGCTGGGTCACCTCTCATGCTGCTAACCCCAAGCTCCAATTGGACGTCGCATTCCGCAATTCGCGGTGCGACCTAGAGAGATTTCACTTGCGTTTGGCAAGATTTTATTCCGGTTCGGGTGAGTGCGCCATACAGTGTAATCCTCAGCCCGCAGGGCGGCTATGTTGCGTGCTTCGGACGCAACTGAACCTGCGAATGCCGCCCACGGGCGACCAGCTATGTTGTAGATTGCGTTCTCTTCGACGGTTTGCCTATTTGAATCGAGTTCTTGCCGAATCCTCCGAGGTTTCGGCAGCCGAACTGAGTTTCGTCCTGAAGGTCGGCAACTGCGCTGCTAGCTGCTGAGGCGACGGGAAATTTCCATTCATCAGATTTCTTCGAAACCGCAGCGACAATCCTACAAAGCTACGCAGCAAAGATGTTCGTGTTCAGATATTCGTTGCGAAACTTACCGTGCGGATCGTACTGCTTACTGAGCTCGATAAAGTCGGGCATCTTCCTGTAAATTCGCTTGAGTTCCGCCGGCGAGATGGTGAACAGCTTTCCCCAGTGCGGGCGTGCATTGAACGGGGCGAGTTCCTTCTCGATGGCGGGCAACAGCTGGCTGACGGCAGGCCAGTCTGGTTTCCAGGTGAAGTGGATAGTCACGCAGTCTTGCTCGTAGCAAGGGCTCATCCATAAATTGTCGGCGGCGATTGTGCGAATTTCAGAAATCAGCAAGGCCGGACTGACTTGATCGCGTAGTCGCTCAACCGCCAGAATTGCTTCCACCGCGTGTTGCCTTGGCACAAAGTATTCGGACTGCAGTTCTTTGCCGGCACTCGGCGTGAAACCCATGCGAAAGTGCGGCAGGCGCTCGTACCAAGTACCGGGTACCCCCATCTGCTCGGTACAGTTTTCTGGCGACAGTGCGGCAATCGGGTGCAAATTCCTGGTGGCAAGCTTCGCTCCGAAGAACTCTGGAGTAGCGTGAAATGCCTGTCCTTCTTCGATGCGGCTCTTGATCCACACTTCGTTGATGCGTTGCTTTTGCCAGTCCGTAAACAAACTCACGCTGTACGCGCTGGATTCGATCGCATCGAAGTGATCTTTTAGCTCACTGAGATGCAGCTCTTCGTAAACGTACTGGCGCATCTTGAAACTGGGCTGTATATCGAGAGTGACCTTTGTGATCACGCCCAGCGCTCCCAGTCCAACCACCGCCCCGTTGAATGTTTCGGCGTCTCGCTCCCGCGACAGGTTCACAACCTTGCCGTCTGCTGTCACGATTTCCAGTCCAGATGCCGCCGTGGCCAAGTTCCCGTTTTTCTGGCCCGACCCATGAGTTGCCGTGCTAATGGCGCCTGCCACTGAGATATGGGGCAATGACGCAAGGTTATGAAGCGCAAATCCTTTGCCGTCGAGATACGGGCACAACTGCCCATACGTGATACCCGCGGCGACAGTGACGGTGCGCTTCGTCGGATCGATGGCGATCACGTTGTCCATCGGCTTCAGCGATAGGAGCAGGTCTTTGCTGTCGGCAATGTTGTTGAAACAGTGACGTGTGCCGAGTACTTTCAGCTTGTTTTCTTTCTTGACGCAGTCTTGCAGTTGTTCGAGCGAAGTGAAAGTCTGAACTCGGTCGGTGCTGTACTCCACATTGCCGGCCCAGTTTCTGGCCCTTTCCGGTCCGGCCCAAGCCAGCATGCGCGTTACCGGCGGAGATGCAAGTGCGCCGGCGAAGAGTTTGATAAAGGTCCTCTTATTCATAGGCTGAAGCTCCGGAAGCACGCCGATACGATTAACTAGGCAAGGGCCTGCCGGAGATATCCTGCCACGTCGTTAACGAAGGTATGCACCGACACCTCGGCAATACGGTGGCCGATGATTGCGTTCACGGTTCTTCCGACAGCGCCGAAAGGTGGTTCGTAGACACCGGAGAAATCCAACTGCGTCTCGGTTGAGGTCAGCGGGTACACGGAAAGCTCGCCCCTCATGAGCGGAAACAATCCCGGCATGGTTGTGGCCTCCCATTCCAGCCGCAACCGCATGGTGGGACCTGAAGTGGCATCAATGATCTTTTCGTCAATATCTTTCACGTGGATATTGATGTCGGTCTTCACGCCAACACCGCCAAAGTCGACGTGCAGTTCAGCGGCGATTGATTGTGCCCGGGAAGCAGCTGCTTTGGTAGCCGACTGGAACACCGTGAGTGCGTCTTGCCTCAACGCATCGCGGACGCGCTCGTAGGGACGGTTCACATAGTCGTAGCTTCGAATCTCACGTCCTGAGCTCATCGATCCAGCCACCCAGACGGCCGGTCTTCACGCTGGCGGTCTCAAAAACTGTACCATAGCGCGCCCGCGCCGGGGTTCGATTGCTGCGGTGCCCGTGCTCTCGGGTTAGTTGTTGATCGACCGACTACTTGAGACATCGTTTCCGAAAACAATGAGAATGAATTTCCCTGTATCATGGCTACCACTCGGGTTCAATCGCAATCAGCCTAGCGCTTAATAGCGGATGCAAGGTCGGCACCGCGTGAGGAGGCTCGATGGCTCAGATCGATGTCCCATTGTCTCGTGCGGGTTTCGGACAAACGCAACGAGCGGACCATTGGTGGGTACAGCCACTGGTTGTGTTTCTTGGTTTGTCGGCGTTCATCGGTTACTCCACGTGGGCGGCTCTGCAGGGGCAGCATTTCAGGTTCGGACCCTATCTCTCACCGTTTTATTCGCCCGAGTTGTTCGGCCCCGGCCATGAGGCTTGGTTTGGTCCAAATCCAAACTGGATGCCTGTTTGGGTTACAGGGGCGATGCTCATTCTGTGGGCGCCGGGCGGCTTTCGAGTGACGTGCTACTACTACCGCGGGGCGTATTACAAGGCTTTTTGGGCGGATCCGCCTTCATGCACCGTAGGCGAACCGAGGAAGACATATCTCGGCGAACGATCGTTTCCTTTGATTCTGCAAAACGTCCACCGGTATTTTCTTTATCTGGCCCTGGTGTTTCTCGTAATTCTGGGGCGGGACGTGTGGGATGCGTTCTGGTTCGACGGCCGGTTTGGCATCGGTGTCGGCACTCTCGTCTTGTTGACGAACCTTGTGCTGTTAAGCTCCTACACGCTGGGATGCCACTCCTTTCGTCATCTGGTCGGCGGTTTCCGCGACCGGTTGGCGGGGAGGCCGGCCCGCAAGCGAGTTTACGATTGCGTGAGTTGCCTGAACCGGCGTCACATGCTGTTCGCCTGGTGCAGCCTCTTCTCTGTTGCGTTTTCTGATTTGTACGTGCGGATGTGCTCGATGGGTATCTGGACAGATTGGAGGATCGTCTAGTGAGCGAGTACATCACGCATGAACACGACGTTCTGATCATCGGAGCTGGGGGCGCCGGCCTGCGGGCTGCCGTCGAGGTGTCGGCCACTGGCGCAAAGGTCGCGGTCATTTCGAAATCTCTTCTTGGCAAAGCACACACCGTCATGGCCGAAGGCGGTATAGCCGCGGCGATGGGAAATGTGGACGACCGGGACAGCTGGCGCGTTCACTTTGCCGATACGATGCGCGGCGGTCAATACCTGAGTAACTGGCGGATGGCGGAACTGCATGCCAAGGAAGCTCCGGCATGCGTACGCGAACTGGAGGCCTGGGGAGCGCTTTTCGATCGCACCAGCGACGGCCGAATTCTCCAGCGGAATTTCGGCGGCCATCGGTATCCCCGGCTCGCCCATGTTGGCGACCGCACCGGCCTGGAAATGATCCGCACTCTTCAAGACCATGGAATCCATCTCGGTCTCGACGTTTTCATGGAACACACGGTCGTCACGCTGTTGAAGGACGGCGGCCGCATCGCAGGCGCGTTTGGATACGACCGCGAGCGCGGCCGATTTCACCTGTTCCGCGCCAAAGCCGTAGTGCTGGCGACGGGAGGAATTGGAAGGGCTTACAAAATCACCAGCAACAGTTGGGAATATACGGGAGACGGCCACTCGCTCGCCTACCATGCCGGTGCGGCTCTGATGGACATGGAATTCGTGCAGTTCCATCCTACGGGAATGATTTGGCCTCCCAGCGTGCGCGGCATTCTGGTCACGGAAGGAGTGCGCGGCGAGGGAGGGGTGCTGCGTAATCGGAATGGCGAGAGATTCATGTTCAAAGATATTCCGCCGCTATACGTCAACCAGACCGCGGACACGGAGGAAGAAGGCTGGCGGTACACGCAGGGCGACAAGAACGCGAAACGCCCTCCCGAACTGCTGACCCGCGACCACGTAGCCCGCTGCATCCGCCGGGAGGTTCGAGAAGGGCGGGGCAGTCCTCACGGCGGTGTGCTCCTGGACATCGCGTGGATCAAGGAGAGAATTCCGAACGCAGCGGAACATATAAAGAAGAAGCTGCCCAGTATGTATCACCAGTTCAAGCAGCTTGCCGACATTGACATTACGAAGGAGCCGATGGAAGTGGGTCCAACGACCCACTACATGATGGGAGGTGTCAAGGTGGACGCTGATTCCCAAATGTCGGACGTGGCGGGCCTGTTTGCAGCGGGAGAGTGTGCGGCAGGTCTGCATGGCGCCAACCGGCTTGGCGGAAACTCACTCTCCGATTTGTTAGTCTTCGGCAAGCGGGCCGGTGAGTGCGCCGCGGCTTATGCAAAACAGAACTCGCTGGGCGCAGTGTACACGGATGAACTCGGGTCCGCGGAAAGGTGGGCGTTGCAGGCCTTTGAGCACAAGGGGTCCGACAATCCTTACGCCGTACAACACACATTGCAGGACGTGATGCAGGAACTGGTGGGGATCGTACGTCAGGAACAGGAGATGCTGCAAGCGCTCGAGCGCCTTCGAGAGTTGAAGGGCGCCAGCGAGCGGGTCAGTGTGGATGGAAACCGGGAATACAACGCAGGCTGGCACACAGCGCTCGACTTGCACAGCCTGCTGACCGTCTCGGAAATCGTTACTCGGGCGGCGCTGGAGCGGAAAGAGAGCCGCGGGGCGCATTTCCGCGATGATTTTCCCACCAAGGACAAGCAGTACGACGGCTTCAACATTGTCGCGCGAAAAGGCGCCGGTGGAGAAATGCAACTCACGCGCGAGCCCATTCCCCCGATGCGACAGGATCTGCAGCAAATCATCCAGGAGATGAAGTAATGGCGACGGCCACGTTTCGGATATGGCGTGGGGAAAAAGGCCAAGGGAAGTTCCAAGATTACACTACAGAAGTCTCAGCGGGCATGGTGGTCCTCGATGCCGTGCATCAAATACAGGCGGAACAGGCCGGCGATCTCGCGGTTCGCTGGAACTGCAAAGCGGGAAAATGCGGCTCGTGCTCGGCCGAAATCAATGGTATGCCGAAATTGTTGTGCATGACGCGGCTGAACACTCTCCCGCTGGATAGGCCTGTAACTGTCGAACCCATGAAGGCATTTCCGCACATGCGGGACCTGGTCACGGACGTATCGTGGAATTACGAGGTAAAGAGGCGCATCCCGAAGTTCCAGCCGCGGCAGCCCGACGCGCCCGATGGCACCTGGCGCATTGCCCAGGAGGATGTCGAACGGGTGCAGGAGTTTCGAAAGTGCATCGAGTGCTATCTCTGTCAGGATGTCTGCCACGTCTTGCGCGATCATCACATGCACGAGCAATTCATCGGTCCGCGATTTCTGGTATATGCGGCCGCGCTCGAGATGCATCCGTTGGACGTGGGAGATCGCGTTGAAGGTCTGAGAAAACAATTCGGCATTGGTCTCTGCAACATCACCAAGTGCTGTACCAAAGTTTGTCCCGAAAGCATCACGATCACCGACAATGCGATCATCCCGCTCAAGGAGCGGGTCGTAGATCGCTTCTTCGATCCGCTGTCGAAACTGTTCCGGGTATTCAGCAATTCGAAACGATAGGAATAGGAGATGTTATGCATTTCGAACTGAAATCCATTTCCGAGCAGAGTATTCCCGAAGCGCTGGCGAAGGTCGAGCGCTACAGACTATTGAATGAACCCACCCTGGCGGAAAGTATTTGCCTCGATATTTTGGCCATCGCGCCCAATCACCAGGAGGCGCTGATTTCGCTTCTGCTCGCGCGAACCGACCAATTCGATTCTGATGTGCATGTGAAAGCCGCACAACAGGTTCTTGCACAGATCAAGGGCGACTACGAGAGGGACTACTATCAGGGAATCATCTGGGAGCGTTTGGGAAATGCGCGCATTCGCCACGGAGGCACTGGAGCCGGCGCATCCGCATATCACGCGCTGCGGGAAGCGATGGACCACTATGAGAAGGCGATGAATTTCGCGATACCCGGAAACGACGATGCCATTCTGCGATGGAACACCTGTGCGCGCGTGATCATGCAGAATCTAGATATCCGACCGGCCCCTGAGAACGAGCCCGCAGAGGCGTGGGAGCACGACGAAGCAGGCTCCAGAATCGCAGACGCTTAGCCCTCAGAGTGCGGTCCGAGCCATGTGAGGTAAGCACTGGCGAGCCCTACGAGAAGTCTATTTGGCCCCGGCAAGCGCTTCTGCGTTCTACATCAACTCCTCAACGAAAGATCGAGTCACATCTGCCGGTATCCGGGTGTCGGCATGTACAAGGGCCCCTGCGTTCAGTACTGGTTCTGCCTCGTGAAGGGCCGGCACATCGGTGCGTTCAAAAAACGTCCCGATTGGAATCTCTTCACCCCAAAGCAGAGACTTTCCCATCGCGGACATCCAGTCGCCGGAATCGTATGTTGGATCGTCCTCTAGCTTTTTCACCCGAGGGCGAAACCATTGGTAGGTGTTGTCGTGGTTGTAGGTAACGCACGGGCTGAATACATCCAAGAACGAGAAGCCCTTGTGCCGTATGCCTTGTTTGATCAGTTCGGTCAAGTGTTTCTGTTCCGCGCTGAAGCCGCGGGCGACGAATGTGGCTCCGGCGGCGAGAGCTAACGAAAGTGGATTCACAGGGGCTTCGATATTGCCGAAGGGCATGCTCTTCGTTTTCATGCCGACGCGACTGGTGGGTGAGGTCTGGCCAGTGGTGAGACCGTAAATCTGGTTGTCCATCACGATGTAGAGCAAGTCAACGTTCCGGCGCATGCTGTGCACGAAGTGATTGCCACCAATGCCGAAGCCATCACCGTCGCCGCCGGTCACCAGCACGGTAAGCTCGTGGTTTGCCAGCTTCACTCCTGTGGCTACAGCTAGAGCCCGTCCGTGCAAGGTGTGCATGCCATAGGTATTGATGAAGCCGGGAAAGTTTGACGAACAGCCGATCCCACTAATGGTCACCACGTTGTGGTTCGGGATCTGCAACTCGACCAGGGCCTTTTGGACTGCCGCGAGCACTCCAAAATCGCCGCACCCGGGACACCAGTCGGGATCGACTTTGCCTTTCAAGTCGGATATTGCCACGTGGTTGATCGGCGCTTGAGCTGTTGCCATTTTCTATTCTCCTCAAACCAGAATTTCATGTGCGGGGACGGAGAGCTTGGACTTGCCGCCCAGTTGTTCCTTTACAGCCTCGACGATGTGGTGGGGCATGAATGGTTCTCCGTCATACTTTCGGATGTGCCCATCCGGCACGAAGCTGGTTTCGCTGCGCAGGTATCGGGCGAACTGGCCACTGTAATTATTCTCCACAATGATCGTGTGCCGGGCATGTTTGAGGATGTCCAGAATTGCTTCGCCGTGGAGAGGAACGAGCCAGCGGATCTGCAGCTGATTGGCGGAAATGCCTTGTTCACTGAGGATCTCGCACGCCTCCTCGATCACGCCTTTGGTGGAACCCCAGCCGATCAGCGTGACATCAGCATCGCGGTGCCCCGACAGCACAGGCGGAGGCACCGCCGCCTCAATACCTGCGACCTTCCGCATGCGCTTTTCCATCATGGCGCGGCGCTTGGTTGGGTTCGTGAATTCGTCGCTGATCAATACGCCGTCTTCATCGTGCTCGTCACTCGCAGCGGTGTGGGTATGGCCAGGAACACCCGGAACGGCACGCGGGGAAATTCCACTTTCGGTGATCTTATATCGCTTGTAGACTCCGTCGCCATTTGGCACGGCTGACGCAGTGGTTATCAATTCCCCGCGATCAACAACGGGAGCAAAGTCCAAGTCCTTCGGATCGACGCTCAGTCTGCCTTCCGACAGCAGTAGATCGCAGAGCACAATACCCGGGCACTGGAACCGGTCGGCGACGTTGAAAATCTCAGGGATGATCTTGAAGCAGTCACCGATATCGAGCGGGGCAGCGATTGCACGAGGATAATCGCCGAAGGCAGCACCCAACATTTGCCAGAGATCGCCTTGTTCGGTTTTGGTCGGAACGCCTGTGGATGGGCCAGCCCGTTGGCAGTCGATGACTACGACGGGAGTTTCCATCATGGCAGAAAGGCCGAGCCCCTCACTCATCAGGGCAAAGCCGCCACCGGATGTGGCACACATGGACCGGGTGCCGGCGTGAGCAGCACCAATCGCCATATTTACCACGCCAATCTCGTCTTCCACCTGCCGGACCATGATGCCGGCCTTGCGGGCATGGGCCGCCATCCAGTGCAGAACTCCGGTGGAAGGGCTCATCGGATAAGCACAATAGAATTTCACTCCAGCTGCTGCGCCTCCCATGGCCATTGCGATGTTGCCGCTGAGCACCGCATAGCGGTTCCCGGTCATCGGAAGGGGCCAGGCAAAAGGCTTGAAATTCGCAGTTGCGTAGTCGTAGCCGGACAGTGCAATTCCAATGTTTTCAGCCACTATGGCATCGCCCTTTTTCTTGAACTGTTCGGTCAGAACTTCTTCCAGTGCCTTGAAACCTATGCCCATCATGCTGAGAGCGGCACCGACTGCGAGCGTGTTCTGAGCCACCTTGTTCCGCGAAATGTCAGCCAGCTTGGCGACGGGAAGGGCACAGAGCTGTACGCCCTTCGCTGCGACGCCAGGCTTGATCGTGTCAGAGTTGTAGGTACACGCTGCGCCGTCGGTGAGCAGATTAAGGTGCCGATCCATCGCGTCCTGATTCAGCGGGATCAGCAAATCGAGGCGATCGCCCATATTTGTGACGCGTTCCGGGCCGGTGCGAATAGTAAGAAACGTGTGGCCGCCGCGAATGATCGACTGATAGGCGTTGTACGCATTTAAGTGCAAGCCGCGGCGGCTGAAAATCTTCGCGAAGATGTCGCCCGGTGTTGCGACACCCTGGCCCGCGGCCCCTCCGATTCCGATGGCTAAGGTTTGCCTCATTGCAATCTCCTACCTGGGATACGCTCCCGTAATGTAGCCTTCCAACTCCTGAATGGTTTGAGCCTGACCCGAAATAATCCACTTCACCAAGTCGCCGATCGACACTACTCCGACCACTGTGTCATCCCGCACGACCGGCAGGTGGCGAAAACGGTGTTTGGTCATAATGGCCATGCATTCGTCTACGGTGTGTTGCAGACTAACGAAGACCACTGGGCTGGTCATGATCTGGCGGACCAGGGTTTGCTTAGAGGAGTGACCCACGAGGATTACCTTGCGGGCGTAATCGCGCTCCGACAGGATACCCACGAGTCTGTCGTTGGAGATCACCAGCAAGGCGCCAATACCGTGCTCGGCCATCTTCTCAATCGCTTCATAGACCGACTGATCGGGCGCTACCGAAAGGACCCGATTCTGTTCTTTGCTCTTCAGCACCAACTCAATCGTGTCGGAGAGTTTCATCAGAACCCCCTTGCCGAGCCGTTACTTGCCGCGTTCCGCTTCACCTGCGAACCTGTCAGGGATCTGGTCCACCTTTACTGAAAGTGATGCCCGTCTCCTTTTGGAGCAGCTTGGACTTCATTCACCACGCCCTTGATTTTCATCTCGGTGTGAACGTCACATTTGGGGAGGCCGATGTCTTCGGGCTGCGCCCTTTGCGCGAACCCCGTGGTTACACGGAGGAGCAGAAACAGGGGTACGTAGAGAGCGACATCGATTACTTTGCGCGACAGGCCGTGAGTAGCCGGACTGAGTAGCACGAATCCTCCTCGTGCTCACGAAAACTCAATGCGTTGGGCGGGGTGCCTCTCTAGCTGCGCCACGGCCCGCAGAAGATTTGCATTGGTTCCCGGGTTGCCTGATGTTCGCTAACGATAAGGCCGTTCACTCAGTGGCTATTAGAAAGAGACAGGAGAATCGTACACCCTCGGGGCTATCTCAGGCCATCCCTGGGAAACAATTGGACGGAATGTTCACGCTAGCACACGCCAACCGGTACGAAGATTCTGCCGCAGAGTCTTCGAAAGGGGTATGAGTTGGCCCTATGGCGATTCCGGTCGGTGAGCGACGCCACCTGACCGCCGCCACTGGAATAAGTAATTGTGTTGTGGGTAGGCTCTCCTCTGCGGCGCGTCACTCTTTTCAAATCATCGGAGCGGCCGGGCGAACGACAGCTCGTGGCCGTCCGGATCGCGCATGTGGAAATAGCGTTCTCCCCACGAGGCATCTTGGGGAATCTCCGGATCAAATCCGTGGTCCTTCAGATGATCCCAGAGGGCGTCAACATCGGTGACGTAGAAAATCAGCCGCCCCCAGCGAGTTTCAGGCTTACCCAGCTCCAGATTAAGGATCGCAGATTGGGTGTCTCTTGCGCGCAGGGAAGAGAATCCTGTGCTCTCTCCACCGTAGAGAAGCTCCATGCCCAGAAGATCTCTGTAAAACCGCACAGACCCCGTCATGTTCGCAACCCGAAAAGTGACCGCAGAAATGTTTTCAATCGTCGGCGCCATACGCCACGAGTTTACCTCGGCCCTGGAATCTTCCTTCCGTGAAGCGGTCTATCGTATCGAAATAACTCTTTCAATCAGTGAGCTTACTTGGAAACTATGCGATCCTGAGGCGCTTCGACCTCGTCGACATCACGAAAAGAAAGAAGGATACTAGAGCTTTCGCCCAACTAGCCTTCGCCAAGGCAACGAAGCCACTATGTCACCGAGTGAGAACTCTGACTCGCCGGTTGTTAGGCTCTCTCTGCAGGTCGTTACCAAAGTTCATTCAAATACTGTACCAGCGGACACCCCGGCCACGATCCTTCCGACTTTTCAGTTACAGACCAATTTGGAGTTAAGGTGGGAACTATGTGGTGCTTGCACTGGCCGACTGGCACCTAATCCTTCGGAACAGCAAGGTACAGTGACATGCACAACGGACAAGCCTCCACGATACTTCGGCGCAGTTCGAGAGTGCCGACTGCACTCCAAATCCTGGTTACCAGTCTGGAAGGAACTCACTTCTCAGAGGTGTGTGAGACTCTGGTAGTCAACGCACATGGTTGTGCAATTCTGACACGAGTTAAGCTCGACACAGGTGTTCCTCTGAACCTTCACAGCAAGGACGGCCGCAAGACTACTGCTCATGTGGTCACATGCCAACCGATCGGCTCAGATCACCGGATCTGGAGGCTGGGAGCGAAGCTCGACCGACCCGAGAATTTCTGGGGCCTGAGAGATTGTCCTAAAGATTGGTTAGTTCCCTCGCCGGTGGCGCCCCCGCGGCCCCCCCAGATACTTAAGTCCATAAACAGTTCGGCCTCCCATCTCTCGTCCGGCCAAGGAAACCAGCCCTCGGAAGCCGTCCGTGATCGCTTCGCACGGCAATTGGAAGAACAGGTGCGGAGGATGATTGCAGAATCGGTTCGCCCGCTCCAAGCTGAGGTCATCGCGCTCAATGAGCGAGTTGCGCAACGAGAGGCCAATCCTAGCCGCTTTGAGGTTTCGCTCTCGAAAATTCCTCCTGAGCTCGAACAACAAATCGAGGCACGTCTGCGAAAGGATCTCGGACCAAGAGTCTTGGACGAGGTTCGCCAACAGTCCGTGCATTTGCTGGAATCGGCCAAGGCGACGATTGACCAGCGAGTTGCGGACAGCCACGACAATTTGCTACGCCGGGTCGAGGAAGAACTTGAAGTCGTCGAGAAACGGGCATACGACATTTCCGCGCACATCTCCGAGAAAACCCAGGAGCACCTGCGTCGTGGTTTGGAAGATTTTCACCAGAAATTATTGGAGGGAGGGAACTCCCTCAAAGGCTTGAGCGAAGAGCTTCTGGAGTTCCTCCAAGATAATTTAAATGCCGAGCACGAGGCGCGCCGCGGAGACTTGGAACAACTTCGATCCGCGGTTGCGTCAGAATCGTCGCGTTTGCAAGAACAGGTTGAATATCTGGACGCTCGCATCGCGAAACTGGACGAATCTACGCGCTGCCTGGAGTCAGGCCTCGACCATCGTCTGAGCCGGATGTCCAGCGAGACCGTAAAGGAGACACGCAGCCAATTCGAGAAGCTGGCGAATGAGATTCTCGGGGAATTGACAGCGCGCAGCATCAGCGCGCTCAGCGATCAGCTCGATGAAGCCACGGAGAAAATGAAGGTTGCCCAGAATGGAATCGTCGCCTCGGCCTCCGAGTCGCTGAAGGGCCAGACAGCGAATGCTTTGCAGGTTTTCGAGAACTCCATGGAGCATCTGGCGAGACTTTCCATCGAACGCTGGCGGCTCAAGATGGAAGTAGGTTTGAATGCTCTGGCAGAAAGTCTTAATGAGTAATTTCGGTTGGAAGCAGGAGCCAGCAACGACGGAAGGCAGAGCGGGTCACAAGTGAGGCTTGGCAGTGCCCTTAGGTTGAAATGTCTGTCACGTGGCCAATTTGAACACTCTTCACCACACGTACTGAACACTCTTGAATGCCAACGGGAACGACACGAAGATTGTTCAAACAACCGCTGGACATGCAAGCAGGAAAGTGACGACCGACGTTTACATGCAGGCGCTCCACCGACGACAAACGGAACGCGCACAGTAGCGTAAATTCGGCTTCTCCTACCACAACAGGTACCACAGGCTCAGGCTGTTATAATCGGAAAGATGGCAAGTTGTTGAATCTGCTAAATGTCCCCGTCGTCTAGCCCGGCCTAGGACATCGCTTTTTCACAACTGCCACGGTAAGTGATTAACTTAAGAGCACGGACGGTACCTCTAAGTCACTGAAACGCACTTAACTTTCCTTCAACTGGTACCACGACAGGTACCACGTGAGTAAGTCACAAAGAACACCAGTTACACGCCCAACAACCCACACCACCCCAAGACAAAATCACCACGCTCGCGGAGCGATACACGCGAGGAAGTGTGTCCGTTGATAGGGGTACCCAGGGGGATCAAAATCTTGGGAGTCTTTCGACTTGGGGACCGATGGTTAACGACACGCGTGCGGTGCCAGAAAAAGGGTTTTCGAAACTCTTTTTTCGCGGCTGCACGCACGTCCGTGGCAAACGGTCTTTGCCGCTTAAGACTGTGAAGATTTAGATAGCCCCCTCTAGCGGCGTGAATCGCTCGCGCCTCAACCATCAGCCATCAACCAAAGAAAAGGAGTTTGTATGGCCGTTAAGAAAACGAAAGTAAAAATGCTGATCACGGTAGCGGGTGGCGCTGATGCCCGGTATGACTTGCCGGACTTCGGCTATGCGCCTGGTCAGATCGTGGAACTGCATCCGAAACTGGCCGAACTGTGGATCGCCACGGGCAAAGCCGAAGCAGCACAGTAACCGCATTTAGCTCCGGCGGACACGCGTTGCGCAGTGCTTGAATTGGCCGACCATTTGCCGAACGACGAACAGCAGTCGGAGCCTATGTCTGGAATGCCCCAGGTGTGGCCGCAGAGTCTTCAAAATTTACCGCCCTAAATTCAGCTAATTCAGGAATCTGATCTTCGGAGGAATCTTGCGTGTTCCTGCGCTGGAGAGAGCCATTCAGCAGGATCGGTAAGGGAACGGCGCAAAGGGCGGTTGCTGGCTTGCCCAAAACCAGAGACGTGAGCATCTTGGGCTTCTCGCCAGGTCAATAGATGCCTTTGTCGAGGCCCTGAAGCAGGCGTTCTTTCACCCGTTGTATCTGGCCTGCTTCATCCACCACGCAGTACCAACAGTTGCGATCTCCAAGATCCAATCCAATGGTCAGTTTCTGCTGCGAAATATTCCTGCTCAGCTTGGTTGCCGCGATGCTACCCTTCTTCATTGCCGGTCCCCTTTTTATCTGTGCTTCGAGCACGTCGATAACTTGGGAGCGTACACCGCATCCCGCCGGAGACCGGCCTTCTCATCTCATCTGGTTTCGCCAACCGATTTCGCCAACCGAGATTTCGTTCGTCGATTACCCCGTGCACGTCGCGACATCTTGTTTCCTTTGTTCAACGCTGCGAACTAGGATATCGTGGTGGCGGGTAGCCTTGTCCATGACTTTACTAATCGAAGACTACGCACTGATTGGCAACAAGGCTACGGCTGCTCTCGTTGGCCGAAATGGGTCCATTGACTGGCTTTGCTTCCCGCGATTTGACTCCACCGCTTGCTTCGCCGCTCTCTTGGGATCGCCGGATAACGGCCACTGGAGCATCGCTCCCAAGGCCTCGCACCCGAAGGTCACGCGCCGCTACCGCGAAGGCACTTTAGTTCTGGAGAGCGAGTTCTCTGTCCCAGAAGGAGCGGTCGTGTTGATCGACTGCATGCATCGTCGTGGCGGGCATCAGGATGTAATCAGACTTGTCCGTGGCATTCGCGGTCGTGTGCCTATGCAGACAGAACTCACATTGCGTTTCGATTATGGAACCGTGGTTCCCTGGGTCACCCGGTTGGAGGACAACCGGCTATGCGCGGTTGCCGGACCGGATCGGATCGTTTTTTACACTACCGTCGCGCTCCGCGGCGAGGACCTCAAAACCAGGGCCGATTTCGAAGTCGAAGAAGGCCAAACCGTCCCTTTCGCGTTGACATGGTCCCATTCCTTCGGCTCCCTGCCAAGTCCACCCGATGCCGCCGCCGTCGTCGAGGACGTCACAGACGAGTGGAAGAAATGGTCGAGCAAGCACGCCTTCAAGGGTCCTTATGCCGAAGCAACTCTCCGCTCTGTCATCACGCTGAAAGCCCTCACTCACCACGAAACCGGCGGTATCGTGGCGGCAGCCACCACTTCCTTGCCGGAGCAAATCGGCGGGATTCGCAACTGGGACTACCGATTTTGCTGGATCCGCGACGCCGCCTACACACTATATGCACTTATGGGGAGTGGCTTCATGGACGAAGCCGAAGCTTGGCGAGATTGGCTGCTTCGCGCTGTGGCTGGGAAGCCGGATCGTATACAGATCATGTATGGTATCGCTGGAGAGCGGCGCCTCCCGGAGTTTGAACTGGCGGAACTATCCGGTTATGAGGCCTCTCGGCCTGTAAGAATCGGGAACGCCGCCTCTGGACAGCGGCAGCTCGATGTCTATGGCGAGCTTCTCGATTCCGCCTACCTGGCCCGGCACAAGGGACTGCGACAAAACGAGGCGGGCTGGGAACTAGGAAGAGCGCTCGTCAATCATCTTGAACAAATCTGGACCGAGCCAGATGCGGGAATTTGGGAGATCCGCGGGCCGCAACGGCATTTTGTTCATTCCAAGGTGATGGCGTGGCTAGCCTTTGACCGCGCGGTTCGTATGGTGCAAGAGTTTGGAGTCGATGGACCGCTCGACCGCTGGGTCAGGCTACGCAGCGATATCCATGACGAGGTCTGTAGCCTCGGGTTCAGCCGGGAGCTAAATTCGTTTGTCCAGTACTATGGAAGCAAAGAGCTTGATGCCAGCTTATTGCTACTGCCTTTGGTCGGATTTCTCCCTCCCGAAGACCACCGCATCCAAGGCACAGTAGCCGCGATCGAGAAGAACTTGATGCAAGATGGCTTGGTCGCACGTTATGACACAAGAAGCTCGGTGGACGGCCTGGTGGGGAACGAAGGAGCCTTTCTCGCCTGTAGTTTTTGGATGGTTGACAACTACGTCCTGCAAGGCCGGATCGACGAAGCGCGCTCGCTTTTCGAGCATCTGCTTTCGCTGCGCAACGATGTCGGCCTTTTGGCGGAAGAATACGATGCCAAAGAACACCGCCAGCTGGGAAATTTTCCGCAGGCGTTCTCTCATCTTGCGCTCGTCAACAGTGCTCTCAACCTCAGCGCTGGTATCGAGACTAGGCCAGCTTACGATCGTAGCCAAGAAAACCGCAAACCTAACGAGGGCTGAGGCCCGGAAATGCGCAGCTGGTGCTGAAAAAATAGCTTTGGGATGTCCGCTCTTGATCATTCTCGGTTCGAGCCCCGATACTCGCAGTGTCCAGCCAGCCACTCAGAACTTATCGTGAGGTAACGAACGGGCCGGCTTCAGGTAGGTGGCGGAAATCGCCGTTACACTCACTGACCAGCGGTGAAAACGTGTCAGGGTCTGTCTACGTCAACTGTTTATTTCGCTTTGTTTACCTGGCCGTTGGCGGGTCCGGTTGCGACTCGCCCACGGCTCCCACATTTGGAACCCGCCAACGAACGCTTTGGCGTTGCCGCCCAGCCGGCAGCCGAGGGGCATCTGCTTCAGCCTCTTGGCGTTTCCGCCGCCGATGACGACGTCATCGAGCAGAAGCGCGGATGTGAGCCGTTTCACCCAATATGCGACGGCCTTGCGCCACTTCTTCTTCCCGAGCCTCTGGAGCCCGCGAGTTCCTAGATAGTCCTCGATGGTCCGCTTCCTGTAAGAGAGGGCCCCGAGTTCCATCGGCACGATGTGCCCGCGCACCATCAGGGCGGAGCCGAGACCCGTCCCGAGGCCGAGGAAGAGCATCGTTCCACCCTGGTAGCTCCCGAGGGCCTGCATCGCGGCATCGTTGATGACCTTCACGGGACGACCAAACGCCGCCGCGAAATCGAACCCGACCCAGCCGTGGGCGAGGTTGCGGGGTTCGGTGACCGCTCGGTCTGCGACGACCTGCCCGGGATAGCCGATGGAAACCACGTCGTACTTCCAATTGCCGGCGAGCTTCATGACACCGGCGACCATCTTGCGGGGCGTCAAGTCTTTGCCGGACGCGAACTTTCGCGGTTCAGCCTCGCCAGTCGCAAGAATCTTCACGTTGGTCCCCCCGATATCGACCGCAAGGACCCTCGGCGTTGCTTTCATCAGAATTCCTCCGCCACAGGTTTGCCCGCTTCCGCTCTCAGTCCGACGCCCTAGTGTCCTCCTTTCAGCCGCGCTGTGACATGACGAGGCGCTCTGTCGGAGGAGAGCCTAACGCTACGAAGCAATAAACCTTTTCCTCGAGGTTGTGAGGTAAATGCGACACTGAGAGTACCCGAGTCGACACTCATATGATTGATAGCGCGTCAGATCGGCATAGGGGCGGCGGTCACCCGCCGACCCCTGCCACACCACCGTGCGTACGGGTCCGTACACGGCGGTTCGAGTTGGTTGCGCTAACAGCCATCGATCAACGTCGGAAGTCCCAGCGATTTGAAGTAAGCATTGGAAAGCCCAACAGAGAGGGCCTTGGCTCGAGCCAGGTACCAAGGGCCACGTCCACTGCCAGCCGTGTTATTGGCGAGTCGCGGACGGACCCCCAGCGACAACAGAGCGGCGCGGCGACGGCGTGGTGTTTTCCATTGCCGCCACATCGCTGCCCGCAACCGCAATCGGACCCAGCGGGTCAGGTACATCAGCTCATCGGGCGTTTCGCAGAAGCCAAAATAGCTGCGCCAACCCCGCAGATACGGAGCGAGTTCCGCTATCGTCGTCTCCATGCTGACGCCTTTTGCCCTGCGCGTGACTTCCCGGATTCGGTGCCTAAACCGCTCCAGAGCTTTCGGCGCGATGATGCGCTTGACCTCTGGACCCGTGCTGAAGCTAAATCCGAGGATCTTCCGCTCCTGCGGTCGTGCCACCGCACTCTTTGCCTCATTCACCTTGAGCTTGAGTTGGTGTGTGATGAATCGCGTGATGCCCTCCATCACCCGTTGACCGGCCCGCTGGCTGCGCACGTAGATGTTGCAATCATCCGCGTAGCGGAGGTAGCGATGTCCGCGTCGCTCTAGCTCTCGGTCGAGTTCGTCGAGCACGAGGTTGGATAGCAGTGGCGAAAGTGGGCCCCCGCTGGACCCACCTCAAGGTCCTGCTGGCCATCGCGCGCTGTCGCACCGCCGCTCTCGGCGGTCATATCGATGAGTGCACCGGCTGCGGACATCGTGCCACCATCTCCTACAACTCGTGCCGCAACCGGCACTGCCCGAAGTGTCAGACTGCTGCGCGTGAACGCTGGATCGCGGCGCGTCGTCGTGAACTGCTGCCCACGCCCTATGTCCACGTCGTCTTCACCCTGCCGCCGCAACTGGCTGCGTTGGCTCTCCAGAACAGAAAACTCATCTACGGTTTGCTGCTTCGGGCCAGCGCCGAAACCCTGCTGGAGGTGGCGCGCAATCCCGCCCATCTCGGAGCCGAGATCGGCTTCTTCAGCGTGCTCCATACCTGGAACCAGAAACTCCAACTTCATCCCCATGTCCACTGTGTCGTTCCCGCCGGCGGACTCTCCCGCGATCACGCCTGCTGGATTCGATCCCACCCACGCTTCTTCCTTCCCATTGCTGTGCTGCGGCGCGCGTTTCGCGGCAAGTTCGTGGCTGCTCTGAAGTCTGCCTTCGAACGCCGTCAACTGCACCTGGCCGGAGAACTCGCACCGCTCACCCATCCCCAGTTCTTCGCTGCCTGGCTGCGTCCGCTCTTCCGCAAAGATTGGATCGTCTACTCCAAACCACCCTTCGGCGGACCCGAGTACGTGCTGCAGTATCTGGGCCGCTATACTCATCGCGTCGCCATCTCCAACCATCGCTTGGTCGCATTGGCGGACGGCCAGGTTACCCTTCGCTGGCGTGACTCCGCCGACCACAATCGACAGAAAGTGATGACCGTCTCGCGCGATGAGTTTCTCCGTCGCTTCCTCCTTCATCTGCTCCCCAAGGGCTTCGTCCGCATCCGCCACTTCGGCTTCCTCGCCAATCGAAGGCGCGCCGCCCTGCTGCCACCGTGCTTCGCCGCTCTCCACGCCACTCCACCGAAATACGAATCGGAAACGTCGACCGCTCCTACTGCGCACCCGCTGTGGCGCTGTCCCAAGTGCGGGGGACCGATGGCCGTCGTCGAACGCTTCACAGCCGCACAACTCCAACTCCGTTCTCCCACCACTCCTGGCCACGGCTGCATGAAATCACTCCCCCACTCACCGCACTGTCGGCGCGCTTCAGAGCGTCTCGCCGAAGTGTGTCTCCCTTGCACCCAGACATCCTCTTCCTCTCCCCGCCTAGGCTCACTTCGGCCATCGACTCGTCTTTGCACCGGTGCGCCGGCTGCTACTCCACCGACCTTGAAGACTCCCGCGAACTTCTACACCCCTCGCTCGCTCCATTCAATTTCCATAAGTCCCGCGTCCGCCGCGCCAGCGGCTTCCTTCTGACGGCTTTTTCGAACGCGACGCCACACACCTTCTTTCCGCCTTGAGCACTCATCCCAGCGTCGCGTCCGAAAAAGCACTAGCGTGACCAGAAAACGACGTGGAGACTTCTTGCGGCCCCCTGGTGATGTGATGTTCCCGTCCAATGCGCGCATTGGACGGGACTTGGACACCAAAACAGGCTTGATCTCGAAAAACTGTTTCTGGTCGCTTCACTCCCGGTTTGTCGCTAGCCTTGATCGGAAACGCCTCGGCATGACACTTCGGGTTGGAAGAGGAGGTCGTTCCGAGGCGTTTTCGATAAGGAGACTAGGAGGAAGCCGCTGGCGTTTGCGGCGGACGCGGTGCGCTATGGGATTTGAACGGCGGTTTGGGGCGCAACAGGTCGATGAGTAGGCACCGGAAAAGCCGATCGAGACCGTGTGCGGTGGTGCAGAGAGCTGCCGGAGGGTTGGTGGAGGGTGGTGAGAGATGTCGTGGACTTCGGGTGAGCACACGGATGTATCGGCGTGCCGGAGCACATCCTCGGGTCGTCGGTGATGAAGGCATCAGGAAGAATCGAAGTATGTGCATGCTGATAGTTCCGCAGCAGTAAATCTCTGAATCACCATCATCGATGTGCCGCAGCGTGGGCAGTGCCAGAGAGAAGAGCTTTCAGATCGGAACTCGTGTGCTGTAACTTCCTCTGGCGTCGACCTATTGGAAGTCAGCAGCTGTCGACCCAAGGCCAAACGAGAAGCCCGAAGACGATTGGCAAGAAAGCCGAAGTGACGGATGCGGACAAAGCCTTTGGGCAGCACGTGCAGAAAGAAGCGACGTAAAAACTCGGACGCGCCAGAGTCATCTTGCCATGCTTGCCACCGTGGGCGTAATCCTTCCAGCGGAAAGTGACGCGTTCCTGATCGAAGGCTAACAAGCGATGATTGGAAATCGCTACGCGATGGGTGTAGCGACCCAGATAGCGCAACACCTGCATGGGACCGCCGAAAGCAGGCTTGGCGTAGACCACCCAGTCGTGACGATGGAGCCGGCGGAGTAGTTTTGCAAACTGTGGTGGATCGGCGAGAGTCGTAGCCGGGCCCGCACACTGTAGCTTCTTGCTGCGGTGGAGGCGTTTGAGACCAGCGAGAAACTTGCCGCGAAAGACACGACTCAGGACTCTGACGGGCAAGAAAAAGGGATAGCGCGGACGAACCCATTGACGATGATCTGGTGAGAGCCCGCCCGCAGGAATGACACAGTGAATGTGGGGATGCAGACACCCACGCCCACAGTACCCTGAGTGCAGAAACCACGCACGTCCACGTCTTCTACCGTTTTCACCCACTCTGTAGTACTACCCTTCAGATCGTGCGCAGGCCGAAGCGGGGAGATGGTGCAGTCTCCGTCATTGACCAGACGGGGAGGCGGCTGAAGATTCCTGCGTGGATGCTGTCGCCGGAAGCCGCCGGGACAGTGATCAGTGAACAGATTCATCTCAGTAAAGAAGCTCTTCTTTCTCTAGTCTCGTTGCTTTCTGTACGAGCCGGTGAAGATCACGGCCACGATAACCTTCTGCCAACTGCTGTTGATGAATGCAAGGGAGGTCATCGTGGAGCAACTGGAACTATCGGGCCTGGTGATTCGGGAAAAAAGCGGAATCGTGTCCGTAGATGCGACAGTGCGCGCCGATCTGGTCGATCTGATGGCTCGCATTCTGGTGGCAGTGTTTGAAGCGAGAGGAGAAAGGGTTGATGACAGAGCTTCTTTACAGTCCCAAGATCAAGCCGGAACATCTGGCGCGAAAGGCGATCGTTTACTTGCGCCAATCAAGCGAGAAACAGGTGCGCTACAACCTGGAGAGTCAACGCCTTCAGTATGAGGTGGCCGATCGGATACGAAACTTGGGCTGGAGATATGTGGAGATCATCGACAGTGATCTCGGTTCCAGTGCGGGTATGGCGGCGGACCGTCGGGAAGGATTCGAGCGCGTCCTCAGCTTGGTAGCTCTGGGGGAAGTTGGAATCGTGGGTAGCCGGGAGGTCTCGCGCTTGTCCCGCACGGACAAAGACTGGTGTCGGTTGTTGGAGGTGTGCCAGATTTTTGGAACGCTGATCGCCGACGAGCAACAGATCTACGATCTGAATTACCTGGATGACCAATTGGTGCTGGGAATCAAAGGGACACTCAGCGTTGTCGAACTGAAAGTACTTCGGCAACGGATGCAAGCCGGTCAGGAATCGAAAGCACGCCGCGGCGAGTTGTTCAAGCGGCTGCCGGTGGGCTACCAGCGGGATCTCACAGGTAAGGTCGTCTTGCATCCCGATCAGCGGATTGGCGAAGCCATTCGACTCGTGTTTATGAAGTTTCGCGAACGGTGGAGCATACGTCAAACCTTCCAGTGGTTTCGGGATCACGACATCGAGCTCCCTGCGAATCCGATCCGTGGGACAAAGCTGATTTGGAAGGTCCCCACCCAGAGCCTGGTGCGCGATATTTTGATCAACCCATTCTATGCGGGCGCCTATGTATGGGGCCGCCGTCCGGTCACAACGCTGCTGGTGGACGGCCGGTTGCAGAAACGTCAGAGCGCCATGCGTCGAGCGGAAGAATGCCGAGTGTTCATCCCCCATCATCACGAGGGATATATTGACTGGGCGACCTACGAAGAGAATCAACGAATGACGCGGCGTAATTCCGTAAACTGGCAAGGGGACGAATGCATGGCGGCGATTCGTGCCGGACAAGGTCTGCTAGTAGGACTGCTTCGTTGTGGCCACTGTGGTCGCAAGCTGCACGTACGTTACTGGGGTGGGCGAGGCACCCACGCACGTTATCTCTGCAAGGGGGATTACGACGATGGTGGGCAGTACTGCCTGGGCTTTGGTGGTGCCTCGGTGGATCGTCGGTTGGGTCAGGAACTGCTCAAGGCGATTTCCCCGCTGGGGGTGGAAGCGAGCCTGCGTGCGCTTGAGGAATTAAGCGCCGGAGATGCGGCACAGCGCATCGCTTTGAGCAGCAAGCTCGAACAACTGGGATACGAAGCCAGAAAGGCTTTTGAGCAATACGATGCTGTTGACGCCAGGAATCGTCTAGCGGCCGGCGAGTTGGAGCGTCGCTGGAACGAAAAGCTGGAAGAGATAGCAAAGACCAAACAGCGACTGGCCAGTCTTAACGGAAAGCGCTATTCGTTGACCGCTGAGGAAGAAGCGCAAATTTTGACGATGGGCGAGAACTTCGCTGAGATCTGGCAAAACGATCAGTGCCCTCCAGTACTCAAGAAGATGATCTTCCGCACCGTCGTGGAGGAGATTATCGTACGCACAGATCTGGAGAAAAGGGCTCTGCAGTTCACGATTCATTGGAAGGGCGGTACCCATACACAGCTCACGATGGAGCGACCGCGTTCGGCGACGGAAACCGCGACGCCGATGGAGGCGCTGGAGATCATTCGCCGGATGGCCGTGCGCCACGGCGATGATCAGATAGCCTCAGTGTTGAACCGGCTTGGATATTCGACAGGCAAAAATAAGCGCTGGAATCAAACCCGTGTGGCGACTGCCCGGCGCAACTACTCGATTGCCGGGCAAAAGCACGCGCTACCCGATCCGGAAACCGTAAGTCTGAACGAAGCAGCTCGGATATGTGGAGTCAGTCATCGCACCATCGAACGGTTAGTGGAGGCAGGCCTGTTGAAGCGTGAACAGGTTACTGCTCGCGCACCTTGGAGGATTCGTCGTACAGATTTGAACGATGAGTCGGTTCGAAGTGTCATCGAAAGACTCCTGCGCACAGGCAAGCTGGTTCTGCAAGGGGGTAGTTCGGAAAACCAATCTACCCTATTTGCTGAAAAAGAAGGAGATGATAATGCCAGGCATCATGAGTGAGGGTTCAGGAGCAGGTTCTGCCCCCAGGTGTGCAGGATGGCGATGACACCGATCTCGGCTCCGAGGTGCTTCGGATCGGATGCGATTTCCAGCAGCGTTTGTGCACTGGCTGTGAACAATAGATCGTAAAACAAGCGCGGGTTCTCCAAAGCCAAGACATTCAGCTCGTGAGGTACGGTGAAGACCACGTGGAAATAGCTGGTGTCGAAGAGTTCGCGTTCCCGTGCCGCCAACCAGCGTTGGCGCGCTTGTGCCTGACACTTGGGACAGTGGCGATTGCGACACGAGTTGTAGGAGATGGCCTGATACCCGCAACGAGGGCAAGCATCGCGATGCCCGCCGAGGGCGGCAGTGCGGCAGCGTTGAATGGCACGAAAGGCTTTGAGCTGCTGATAATCAAAGCTCGATCGATACCGATCCAAGAAGCGATCGCCCTGCACCCGTAGAATGTCGGCCACCTCGAGGGTGGGCCGAGTCATTCGTTGTCTTTTCGTCTAAAGCGTCGGGGGACTTTCTCGCTGCTGGACAGAGTGAGCGTGTCCAGCGGATTGGCGACCATCTGCAAATGCCGTTGCGACAAGTGCAAGTACTGAGCAGTGGTCTCCAGATCTCCGTGTCCAAGTAGAACCTGGATCGTGCGCAAGTCGGTGCCCGCTTCCAACAAATGGGTGGCCCAACTGTGGCGCAGTGTGTGCGGAGTAACGCGTTTGTGGATGCCTGCCCGACGCGCAGCTTCGCTACATGCGATCCAGACGGTCTTATCCGAGATCGACTCTTCACTCTGCACGCGACGAGTGCGAGTGGGAAACAGGTAGAGCTTTGGCTTGCGCCAGCGCCAGTACTCCCGCAGAGTTTCGAGTAGGGCTGGACTCAGGGGCAGATCGCGATCCTTGCCACGCTTGCCCGCTACCACACGGATGATCATCCGTTGGCTATCAATGTCGCCCACCTTGAGATGAGCCAGTTCGGAGCGACGCATGCCGGTGCCATAGAGCGTCATCAGCAGGGTCCGTCGAAACAATGTCCCCGCGGCGTTGATCAGACGCGACACTTCCTCGTGGCTCAACACCGTTGGCAGTCGACGCTGGTCCTGCGGATAAGGCAAAAAATCGCGGAACTGATGGCGCTTGAGTGTCTTGACGAAAAAGAAACGCAGTGCCGCTACTTGGTTGATTACAGTGCCCGGCGTCAGCTTGCGCTCTCGCAGCAGATAGGCTTGGTAGGTTCGAAGTTCGTTCAGGCCGAGTTTGTCGGGTGACTTGCCGAAATGCTTGGCGAAGTCAGCCACGACCCGCAGGTAATTGCGCGTGGTGATTGCAGAGTAGTTGCGGCGCTGGAGTTCTTCCAGCATGATTTTTCGTAAACGGGTCACGGGAGTCTCCTTTCTCCGTGACCCAAACTACGTCAGCCGTGCCGAAAATGTCCGGGTTCACCACGCGGTAGCGTCCGCCGCGCCAGCGGCTTCGTCCTTGTCGGCTAACAGGAAGTAACGACGCGAATCGAGCTTTCTGGAATTTACTTCCACATAGCCCGATGCGTTCTCAGCAGCCATTGGTACCGCACCACTTGCAGGTGATACTAGTGATATCGTTTTGATGGGCAATGGAGGTCATTAGAGGTCGTCTCAGACAACCGACCCTAGGTTGAGAATGTGCTTGAAACCCTCATAAACACAGGGTATTATCGCTATGTGTAGGAATCGCCACGACTTGCTAGAAATGGCGGTAATCGAATCCCTCCCTCTCCGCCAGGTTTCTTCAGGAATTTGTTGACCGGTAAGCGAGCAGACTGATACGGACCAAAAAACGGTTTGGCCGTTTGGATAATGGCAATCCGGTCTCTCTCGTTGCATAGCGGTTTTAAATTCTTCAAGTTCCTCAAGTGGATTCCGCTACTTGAGGGTCTTTTGCTCCACGACTTGCCCCATGTTTTCGAAGGGCGTGCACTTTTCAGGGACTATGAACAGGTTCTGGTCTGGAGTCTCCATTGCGATGTCGCGGTACACGGCTGACAGTGTGAGTTCTCCGATGTGAGACTCGATTTTGACGGGTATGCCTCGCAGGTCCTGTGCTTCCCAGACCTTGGATTCGATGGTTCCTCCGTCGGGCCGCTTCACTACCACGTTCTCGATTTTGCACGGGTGTCCTTCCACAACTTCCGTGCCGAGAGCAGTGCGCTCTAGATGAGAGCCTTGCAATAGCTCGAGGGGACTGGGCAGCATTCTCGCCTGTTCCGGCTTCATCACGACACATTGACGGCTGTGGTCAGGATAGGTCGTCAAGTTATAGACCTTGCTCTTCAACGGCATATACAACGTCGATATGGCTCCGCTCCGCTCAATGCGCACACTGTCCCCGGAGTGGTAGACCTTCATCGAGACGTCCGCCTTTCGCGACTCTAGGACCTGCGTGGCTGAGAAATCGGGGAAGCTCAAGGCGTCCTGCGCATGAGCGAGAGTTCCGGGTACGAGAACCAACCCTGTGATCGTAACCTTGCGAAAAAGTTTCTGTAATTGCATGAATCCTCCGAAGACCAGAACGTAGATTTGGACTAACAAGCGAAGAGGCCCCGCGGCAGCCATGGGACCCCTCCGCAATTTTTCATAGTAAACAGAGTGATAACTTACTTACCGTTGGTTCCGCGCGGACTACCGACTCCCGTGCAGAAGTCCCACGACGCCACTGCCGAGACTCCATTGGACCCGGTCTTAACGTCGTAGAAGTTGGCCTTGTAGGCCTTCGTCGCGGCCAGCTGGGAATACAACATATTGTTTTCCCAAGTGCTGAACCAGTCACCGCCGCTGGTTGCCGGGGTAAGGAAAACCGAGCCCAGCTTATTGCCCATGCGGTTGACGATGCCGGCGAGCGCAGGAGAGGACAGACTTGTGCCGCCGACAACGCCCCATCCGCCCATGCCGAAGCCGCTATAGACCCACGCTCCGGAAGCCGGGTCCGCGTCAAAAGACAGGTCAGGCGTCCTGCGATTGGACTGCCCGAAGATCGGGTACTGAAAATCGGCCCAGGGACCCATATTGCCACCGCTGAAGGCGCTCGTGTAGGTCTCAACCGTGCTCTCGCCGCCGCCGGAACCTCCCCAGCAGGATTCCGAAGCGACCTTGAGCGTTGTAGAGTTGCGCAGAATGGACGTGCCACCGGCCGAGATCACCCATGGATTTGTGCTGGGATAGCCGACGCCAAAGCCGCCATCGCCAGAAGAGGCGAAGGCAAGAATCGGAGTTTTGTAGCCGGTGCTCCAGTTGTACGTGAAATCGGCGAATAGCGAGTCATCCGCGATCTGCCCTGCAAACTCACCGCCTTGCCAGCTGTTGGAGACTTGTCCGCCTGCCGGATAGTGGGTGACGATGTAGTTGAAGGCGACCTGCTCGGCGTAGAGCATGTCGGTCCAGGAGCTCGAGCAAGCCTCGACCAGGATGATCGCGGCGCTGGGGGCGAAGACGTGCGCGTACTCGATGTCCATGGACGATTCAACGGACCAGCCAGCGTCCGCGGGAGGCTTGGTGCAGGAACCGTTTCCATTCGCATAAACTTTCACAAACGGAGCTGGGAGCAAACCCCAATACGAATCAAAGGCTGCCAAGTCAGAAGCTGCATTGGGATTGTCATAGGCGTCCACGAGCGCAATCGCGCCGTAACCGGCAGCGGTTGGGCCACCGGAGCCTGAGCTGTAGTTTGGAATACATCCGGCACTGGCGGGGCTTCCGACATAGATACAACCCAGGGATTGGGGTGTCTCGGCCAGTTCGGTTGTGGCGAGCGGGCTGATCAAACCCTGCGCGCTCGGATTCAAGGCAGCAGGACTCTCCACCACGAGAGGCTTGCTGCTATCGTTACTGCGCAGAACGTAGGTAGTGTGAACACGTCCGGGTTGGGGCTTGCTGCTCTCGGGCCTAAAGATTTGCCCGGCTTGCGGAGTAGGCTCGCTGGTTTGAAGTGCTTCAGGCTGTCCAGCACCCCGCGATGTTTCTTGCGCCAGGGCTCCCAGCGCTAGAGAAAAAGCTGACACTGCTACTATGAGACTCTTCATTGAATTCTCCAGTTTTATTGTTTGGGTGTTTGGTTCGGTAGGGATTCGCCGAGCGGGGAGCCACTGCGCTTTTCCGACCAACATAACAATGGTGCAGATTAGCTGCGGAACGTATCAGCGACAGTTACGAGTGTTCTGCAATCGATATTCGCCGAAGCGGTTCCGAATGCGATAAAACCTCAAGAGCTCACCACAGAGGACACAGAGAGTTTATTCGTCCGATTTGTGGAATCGCGCGGGCGACGTCAGGATCCGGTATAGAGCTGAAAGGGTGCCCAGTAAAATGGTTTGTGGAAGGCGCTATTCGAGCGAAGCAGAGTGAGTTTGGCGTTACGGAGAGCTGCATCAGGAGTCTCTCCTCTTTCGAGATTTCGGTAGAGTTCATCCATGAGCTTGGGAGTGGAGACGTCGCTGACTTCCCACAGAGCGCCGATCACGTTATGCGCTCCGGCACGAAGAAATGCCCACGACAGTCCGACGAGGCCCTCGCCTGAGTAGGCGCGCGCGCCTGCTCCGTAGCAGGTGGAGATCGTGACCAACTGGGCCCGCAGCGGGAGATGAATGATGTCGCGGGCGTAGAGTTTGAAGGAATCTTCCTGAGTATTCGAGCGCGATAGAACGATGGCAGAATCGAGCGGGCTCATGCGGCTGGCTGTTCCGTGCGCGACGAAATGGATGTAGGAATACTGCTCGGGCTTGCTCGCAAGATAGGCGGCCGGGTTCGCCTGCTCGCGCGCGAATACTCCCTGTTGTTTCGGTTGGAAATGCTTCTCTATGACCTCCATCTCGCTGGCTGCTTTTCGCAGTTCAGGATAGTCGGTGTTCGGCGAAACGGCGTTTCCGAAAAGCAGCACATTGTCCGTGTGATTTGGATTAGTGGGCGAAGCGGCGAGCAGGCGAAGGGAACTGGCATCCGTGATGGTGACGTCTTCGATCCAGTAGTGCGGAGTAGAGCCTGGAACCAATAGAGTTTCGAAGTTCAGTGTATTCAGGCTGCCGTCGGGGATGATGAAGACCTTGGCGTTCGGACGGAGTAAGTTGCCGACTGGCTCGACGAGCATGTGATAGAGCGCGAGGCCGTCATCCGTCGTTTGCTGCAGAAATTCCTGCTGCTCGGAGAGAGCTTTCCGATAACGCTGGGCGATGGGCTCGATTTCGGATTTCGGCGGCAGAGTGAAAGTGATTATTTTTTGCGGCGTGATCGCCCACAGGTGAGACTGCTTTTCTCCAAGCCAGTAAAACAGAATCGTTCCGGCGACCTTACGGGCGATCGCCTGAGCATTGGGAGGATCTGGCTTGAACCCGACGCCCTTCTGCAGCACTCCGAGTCCTTCGGCCAGCGTGCGTCCGCGCTGGTATTCGGCAATCTTTAACGCTTCGCTCGCCTTCCCTTTGCCCGCGAGGAAGTGAATGTAATCGTCATAGATGCTCGCCGCATTGGCCGGAAACGGCAGCGATGTATCTTCGTGCAGAGAACAACGGGCGACCTCGAAGGTGTTGAGTGCAGCGTGATATTCGCGCTCGGCGGCATCCGGCTGGTTTTCGTCTTCGTAGAGTTGGGCCAGGGAGTGCTCGGCCTCCCATTTCAGAAAGACGTGGCTCTTGGGGTCCTGTTCAATCTCGCGATAAATTTTCTCGGCATGCTGCGTGTCGTGCATGCGGGCGGCCACGTGCCCCTTGACCAGCATGGGATAAAGCACGTCGAGGCGGTTGCCGTCCTTGGGGGCAAGAGCGATGGTCTTGTCGGCGTAGTCGCGGGCTTGATCGAGCTTGCCCGTTCGCTCGGAGACAAAGGCAAGGGACATAAGGGCGTCGATGATGTCTTGCTTAGTTGTCTGCTTTGCCAACCCGAGGGCTTGCTGGTAGTGCAGCTCAGCTTTGTCGTAATCACGAGCATCGAGGTAGACATACCCTGCATTGGTGAGCCACGTCACCTCATAGGTCGTGGCGCCAATGCGTGAGCCCTCCGCTGGGCGTCTAGAAACAGACTTAAGGCCTTTTCAGGCTCGCCAAGCTTGTAATATGCCCAACCTTCATTGCCTAGCGCGCTTTGAGTTATGCGGTCGGCATCGATCGCTACCGCGCTTTTGTAAGCGGCATCGGACCACTCGATTGTCTGGTCGTAGTGTTCCTGCTGTAGTGCCGACCATCCGAGGCTCAAGAGTGCATTTGCCTCCGCGATTGATCTTTCTCGGATCTCGCCAAAGCCAGGGCCTGCTGAAAGGCGTTTTCTGCGTCAGGAAAGCTGCCTAGTTCCATCTCGAGGGCGCCTTTCGCAAGCTTCACGTCGACGCACGCTGGATAAGAGGAACTCGCACACAAAGCTTCAGCCTGTCTGAGTGATTCTTGCGCTTCTGGAAACTGATGAAGATCGATGTGGGCCGAGCATTCAAGCCGATTCTTCTTAACTGTAATTTCGCCATCCGGAAGGGGCGAGGTCTCAGAAGAAGGAGACGGAGTGCGTCTTCGTCCATGCCTCGCCAGATGAGGCCGGCAGCTTCAGGAGTCGAAACTTCCACGCCCACTCCGCACTATGTTTGTGAAATTGGTTGTAACCTGTTCTTGATTGATCGATCGAGGCTACGATCTTGCCATGCCTGAATGTGGAGACAGCGCGATCGAAGGCAGCCTGCGGATCGTTGTTCCGACTACATGCTAGCAAACCAATAATGACAAGTATAACGATCCCAGTCCAGCTCGAGCTGCCGTTGCGTCTATGGGCCTCCCTTGGAACCTTTCCCGTTGACGGCGCAGGACACGAATGATCCGCTGCCGTCCGCGATGCACCCCAGTTCCGTGCGGATCATGGTCAGGTGGAAGGAATTGTGACTCACCCTCAGTTCCGCGAGGAAGATTGTTCCGAAATCCTTGACGTGGATCATGTTGCCGAGGCAGTGCGCCGATGGCTGGTACACAATGGGCGGCTCTTTCGGATTCTCGGTCCTCACCGGGATCACGATGGGTTCGATATCGACGTGTTCGACCAACGAACATGTCAAGCCCTTCCACTTGGCGCCATTGCTGACAGGCGCTTCACGTCCTTTGTCTTTGGCTGCTGCTGCCGCAGCGTCTACCTGAAGCGCTTCTGTGAGGAGATTAGAGGATTTATAATACAGCGCGGACGGACAACTGTCGTCGTCTTTCAGACGCTCGCGATGTTTCCCCTCGATTCCTGATAGGAACGCCTCGAATCCCGTCTCCCATTTGTTGTACTGTTTCTTCAGAGACTCCATCAGAGTGGTTCCGTGCGGTAGATAGAATTTGACTTCGTCTTGCTGCTCTATCGGCGGGTCTCCAACAAGGTCAAGTCTCAGGGCAGGTGTGATCTTGTGGTTGGCAATCCTGAGGTTTTCGAAGTGAGTACCAAGAAACGTGACCTTGGGCGAATACTGGTCGGGTAGATGCGTTGTGGAAATCTGAGCGACAACCTTGTCCGCGGTGACCACATTCAGCACGTTCAGATTCTCGACAACGGAGGTCGCCAGTGTAACGAACGCACCATCAATTTTTTTGCTCCTATGTCCCGATACCTGGGTGTGGGCAGCCGAATAAGAAAAGAGTCCTTCGAAGCGATAAGGTTTCGGGTGTTCCGAGAAATAATTGTCGGGTGTCTTTTTGTCCTTGAGGCGCTTTTGCTCCTCTCCTTCGAGGAGCACCTTCTGGCTATCGCCTTCCAACTTCACGTAGGCCTGTTTCCTGAGCTGCGCTTCAAACGGCGCCGTCAACCTGGCGGTAAGCGCATAGGCTTCCGCATGGAAGTAGTGGGATTTGAGATTGTCTTTCATGAGTTTTCTCGATCAACGCTCGA
>CAVUOS010000033.1:0-260828 GCA_963743105.1 Terriglobia bacterium | reverse complement strand
TGCGGTCGCCGAGAGGAGCTGTATAAGGTACTGTGTAACCGACCATCGGAAGAGGAGAATCGGCACCGATGGCAATCGACAACGCACTGATCGACCAAATGCTGGCCGGGTATAAGAAGCCGGAAGACATCATCGGCGAGAACGGCCTACTGAAACAACTCACGAAAGCAATCCTGGAGCGAGCGCTGCAGGCGGAACTGACCGACCACCTGGGGTATGAGAAACACGATCCGGCAGGACAGCATAGCGGAAACAGCCGTAATGGGAGCGGCCGCAAGGTACTAAAGGGAGATTTTGGAGAACTGGAACTGGAGACGCCACGGGATCGGCAAGGGAGTTTTGAACCCAAGATCGTGGCCAAGGGGCAGAGCCGATTCACCGGCTTTGATGACAAGATCATCTCGATGTATGCGCGGGGCATGAGCACGCGGGAGATCCAGGGGCATCTGGAAGAGATCTATGGCATCGAGGTATCGCCGACGCTGATCTCCAATGTGACGGAAGCGATTGTGGAGGAAGTAAAAGCCTGGCAGAGCCGGCCGCTGGAGGAGCTGTATCCGATCGTCTATCTAGACGCGATGATGGTGAAGATGCGGGACAACGGACACGTGCAGAACCAGGCGGTGTATGTGGTTCTGGGTGTGGATCGAGAGGGGCAAAAGGACGTTCTGGGACTATGGGTAGCGGAGCAGGAGGGAGCCAAGTTTTGGCTGCAAGTTCTGACCGAGTTGAAGAACCGTGGGGTGAAGGATATCTTCATCGCCTGCGTGGATGGGTTGAAAGGATTTCCTGAAGCCATCGAAGCGCTCTATCCGCAGACTGAGGTGCAGCTGTGCATTGTGCATCTGGTGCGGGCGTCGCTGAACTATGTGCCCTGGAAGTACCGTAAGTTGGTAGCCGCCGATCTGCGAGGGATCTATCAATCGGCTACGGCGGAAGAAGCCCGACAGCACCTAGGGACTCTCTGAACAAGTACGTTTCTGATCCCTGAAATGACGTACCTCAGGAAATAGAAGGTCGGTGAAGCTCGGCTTCTACTCAGGTCTCTTGCCTTCGCCTTCGTTCACCGCAGCGCGAAGCGGCATCTTCCAGTTATGCGCTGGTCGCCAACAGCAGCTTCTTTCGGCTGAGAAACAGATTGACCAACCCACAAATGACAAACAGCTGATGCGCGTTCTTCTTTAGTCCTCGGTAACGCACCTTCACAAATCCGAATTTCAGCTTCATGACCTGAAACGGGTGCTCCACCTTCGACCGCACGCTCGATTTCGTTCGGTTCTTCGCCCGTTCTTGTTCGTCAATCCCGTTCTTATAACGATAGCGACGGTGAGTGTGGTCCTGCGCCAGGGGAGCGCACTCCCGGATCACTTCGGTTTGTCCACGATAGGCCTGGTCACCCCAGACCCGGGTTTCTTCCCCGTGCAGCAGATCCGCCAGCACCGCCGAATCCGCAACATTGGCCGCCGTGGCCACCGCCGTGTGGATGATCTTGGTCTTGCTGTCCACTCCCACGTGGGCCTTCATCCCGAAAAACCACTGGTTGCCTTTCTTGGTCTGGTGCATCTCCGGATCGCGCTGCTGCTCTCGGTTCTTGGTCGACGCGGGTGCGTGCAAGATGGTTGCGTCCACGATCGTGCCGGTGGTGATGCGCACTCCGCGGGCTTGCAGGTGCAGATTGACCGTGCCCAGAATCTTTTCCCCAAGTCCATGTTCTTCCAGCAAATGCCGAAACTTGCACACCGTGGTTTCGTCCGGCGCCGGCTCATGCCCCAAATCGATCCCCACGAACCGCCTCATCACCGGCGAGTCATACAGAGCCTCTTCCACGGCCGGGTCCGACAAATTGAACCATTGCTGCAAGAAATACATACGCAGCATACGCTCCACTCCCACCGCTGGCCGCCCGTTCCCGGGTTTGGGATAGTGTGGCTCAATCAGCGCGCACAGCTCGCGCCACGGCACAACCTGCTCCATCTCTTCCAGAAACACTTCTCGTCGTGTCTTTTTCGTGTACTGCTCAAAACCATTCATCGTCGCCAGAGTCCTTTGTTGTTTGTTTGTCGACCTCATCTGACGCAACTTACTCTATATTCCTGTGGAAAGGGAGGCCTTATTCAGACTCTCCCTAGAGGAGATGATGCTGAAGTGGACGGCCTATCCCAGCGTAGGCCAGGTGTGGCAACGGAACTGGGATCGCATCACACCCTTTTTCCACTATCCGGCCGACATACGCAAAGCGATTTACACCACCAATAGTGTAGAGGCACTGCATCGCTCGCTGCGCAAGATCCTAAAAACGCGGGGCGCATTTCCCAACCAAGAGTCGGCGCTGAAGTTGCTGTTTTTGGCGATTCGGCAGGCGTCCAAGAAGTGGACGATGCCGGTGAAGAACTGGAGCGAAGCGTTAAATTACTTCGCCGTCCTGTGGCCAGAGCGCATGGCCCGGCCAGGGAGATTGGCATAATGCCATCTCTGATTCTTTCTACGCGGATATGCAAGGGAGGGGAAATGCCCGCATCCCCTGCACTCCATCCCCAAAACCAACGTCAACAACCAACAAAAACCGGCTCGCCGCAAGAACCGGGAAAAAGCTTGGCTGTGGAAATGACGCGCGGTGGAACCCGTGGAAAAGTCCTACCCCGACTTTTCCACCGCTCCCACCGCACTTGGAAATCCCGCAACAAACGCGGGATTCCCACATTCCCACAGCCACGACGACGACGGGTTACAGAGGACTGGACCAACATCAAACCAAGTTCAACACCAAGATCAACACCAAGATCAACACCAACAACAAAACCAAGGTCGTTTACACAGATAACTTGACACACCCCGCCGAGATCTTACACGCTGCATGCACCTTGGGCATTCCCATCCACAACATCAAATCTTCCTGCTGTCGTACGGTCCCTCACGTCGGCTTCGCCGCCGTTCAGGATGACAAGATCCCAACACAAGATCACAACATCCGCAAACTCCTGTTAGCATGTCTGCGATCTATAGCCATCCCATGACCCGCAAACACATCGCTCTCCTCTCTCTGGCCGCTCTCTCACTTTGCACAATCGCTTCCGCCCAATCGATTCTCGGCTTCACTCCCACCTCTGCCACCCGCGAAACCGAAGTCGAAAACAAGTTCAAATCCATCCCCACCCCCGATGAAGAACGGCGGCAGCACCGTATCTTCACGCAAGAGCCTCACACCGCCGGATCGAAGCGCAACACCGAACTCGCCAACTACATCGCCGACGAATGGAAGAAACAAGGACTCGAAGACGTGGTCATCCACCGCTACGATGTCTACGGCACCAATCCCAAGAGCGCATCGCTGGAGATGATCGCCCCTACTCACTATCAGGCTCTTCTCCGCGAGATGCCGCTCCCGAGAGACGATGACTCGAAGAATCCCGCGATCAGCGGCGCATGGCTGGGCATGTCGATTTCCGGAGAAGTCACCGCGCCCGTCATCTACGCGCACAGCGGCAATCCCGAAGACTACGATCTGCTGCGGAAGAACGGCATCAGCGTGAAAGGCAAGATCGTCCTCGTCCGCTACTCCAATCCCTACAGCTATCGTGGATTCAAAGCGCTCACCGCCCAGCGGGAAGGTGCGGCCGCAATGCTCGTCTACAGTGATCCGCAGGAAGACGGATACAAGAAAGGCAAAGTCGATCCTGACGGCCCGTGGGGCCCGGAATATCACATCCAGCGCGGTGCGATCACGTACGACTTCATGGTCCCCGGCGATCCGCAAACTCCGGGCTGGGCTTCCGTTCCCGGCGCGAAACGCATTCCCATCGAAGAAGCAATGTCGGCGCCGAAGATCATCGCTCTGCCGCTCTCCTCCCATGATGCCAGGCCACTGCTCGAAAACATGGATGGCCCCGTCGCTCCTAAGGACTGGCAAGGCGGACTGCCGTTCCAGTATCACCTCGGCGGCGATCGCGTGAAAGTCCACCTCAAGATCGAAATGGACAATGGAATCCAACCTTATTACGTGGTTGAAGGCCGTATTCGCGGCTCGGAACTTCCCGATGAATGGGTCGTCATGGGCAATCACCGCGATGCCTGGGTTTTCGGCGGCGTTGATCCGTCCAGTGGCACCGCGAGCATGATGGAACTGACGCGCGCGCTAGGCGAGCTGAAGAAACAGGACATGCGCCCGCGCCGCAGTCTCGTCGTCTGCAGTTGGGACGGCGAAGAAGTCGGCCTCACCGGCTCGACTGAGTGGGGAGAACAATTTGCCGACGAACTTCGCGCCAAGGCCGTCGCTTACATCAACGTCGACGAGGCCACTTCCGGGCCCAACTTCCACGGACAAGCCGTCGCCTCGCTCGCGCCGATGCTGGAAGAGACAACCCGCTCCTTGAAGGATCCCTCAGGAAAAAGTCTGTACGAAGCGTGGAAGGATACCGTGAAGCGAGAGAAAGAGGGCCAACAATCCAGCCAATTCAGCGCTTCCGGCGTTGCCAGTGAGATGCTCGCTGACACCCGCATCGGCAGCGGCAGCGATCACACGGTCTTCCTCAACTTCATCGGCATGCCCGTTCTCGGCCTGGGCTTCGATGGCGACTACGGCGTCTACCACTCCGCCTACGACGATTTCTACTGGATGAACCACTTCGGCGACCCCGGCTACAAGTACCACACGCTGATGTCGCAGCTCTGGGGAGTCGCCGCGCTTCGCCTGGCAAACGCTGACCTGCTTCCATTCGACTTCGCCACTTATGCGAGCAACATCCGCCAATTCGTAAATGAACTGGCCCAGGCCAACGAGAAGAACATGTGGGGACAGCCGCCTTCGGCTGTCCGGTCGAACGAAGCTCGACAGCCTGCGGTGGATGTGAAGGCGATCCTCACCGCGATCGACGACCTTGAAGCCGCAGGAAAAAAACTGAACGACTCCCTTACCCGCCAACTTTCCTCCGGCTCCCTCGATCCCAAACTCGCAGCCACCCTCAATCATGGCATGATGCAAGTCGAACGGAACTGGCTCAATCCCGACGGCATTCCCGGACGCCCGTGGTTCAAGCACATCCTCTATGGCGCCAGATTCACGTACGCACATCTGGAGCTCCCTGGCCTCACAGAGGCAGTCGAGAAACAAGACTGGTCCACAGCGAAGCAGCAAGCCGAGATTCTCGAGCGCGCCCTGCATAACAACGCGCAGCTGTTGCACGAATTGGCTGAGCGCGTCGGCCCTAAATAGCACACGTTTCCTTTATCGCAGTGCTACCATACATCCAACTTCCCCTTGGGTGACCCCGAAACTAAATGCTCCGGAGGTACCATGCTGCGTTCGCTCGTCTGTGTCCCGCTTGCAGTTTTCCTGGCCACTTCCTTGCTTGCGGCCGGTCCCGCCGCTGATCTCGAATCCCGTCGCAAGACGCTCAACGATCTCCTCAATGAGCAATGGGAAGACACCATGCGCAACAGTCCGCTCTACGCTTCGGTCCTGGGTGACAAGCGCTACAACGACCAGCTCGACGATTTCTCGCAGCAGGCCATCGACGCGCATCTCGAGCAGGAGCGCCGCTTCGTCACCCGCTTCGAGGCCATCGACACCACCGGCTTCCCCGACCAGGAAGTTCTCAACAAGCGCTTGATGATTCGCGATCTACGCATCGACGTCGATGGCGCACGCTTCAAGCCCTGGGAGATGCCGGTCGACCAGATGAACGGCGTTCATACCAACCTGCCCCAGTTGGTCAACGTTCTCCCCTTCGACTCCGTGAAGGACTATGAAGATTTCATCACCCGCATGAAGCTGTTTCCTCGCCTCTTCGATCAGACCATCGCTCACATGCGGCAAGGAATGGCCGACGGCCTGATGCCGCCGCGCATGCTACTTGAGAAAGTGGTGACCCAGTCCCAGGCGATCGGTACCATGGCGCCCGAGCAATCTCCATTCATTCATCCCTTCGACAAGTTCCCCGATTCCGTCCCCGAAGCTGATCGCAAACGCCTGCGCGAAGCCGCCATCGCCGCTATTCGCGACTCCGTTAACCCTGCGTACACAAAGTTCACCGCTTTCGTCCGCGATGAATATGCCCCCAAAGGCCGCACGGAGCCCGGCGTCTGGTCTCTGCCGGACGGAGCCGAGCGCTACGCCTTCCGGGTGAAAGAAAGCACCACTACAAATCTCACGCCTGAAGAGATCCATCAGATCGGCCTCGCTCAGGTCAAGGAAATCGAAGGCCGCATGCTGCAGATCGCCAACCAGCTCGGCTACAAGGACCTGAAGAGTTTCGGCGCGGCTATGAAAGAAGATCCCAAGTTGCACCCGCAATCGCGCCAGCAAATTCTCGATCTCTACACCAAGTACATCGACGGCATGTACACCAAGCTGCCGGACCTGTTCGGCCGCCTGCCAAAGGGGCGCCTCGACGTCATGCCGATCGAAGAATTCCGCGAGAAAGAGGCTTCCACGCACTACCTGCAGGGCACTCCCGACGGTTCGCGGAAGGCGCACGTCATGGTGAACACCGGAGATTTCGCGAAGCGCTTGACGCTCGACATCGAGACCACTGCGTATCACGAGGGAGTTCCGGGACATCACCTGCAGATCGCGCTGGCACAGGAACTGCCCGAACTGCCGAAATTTCGCCAGCAGGAGTACTACACTGCATACACCGAAGGCTGGGCGCTCTACTCCGAGCGCTTGGGCAAGGAGGTCGGATTCTTCCAGGATCCCTACAGCTACTTCGGGCACCTGCAAGATGACATGCTGCGCGCTATACGGTTGGTGGTCGACACCGGATTCCACTACAAACACTGGTCACGCCAGCAGGTCGTCGATTTCTTCCACGATCACTCGCTTATCGACGAGCCCGAAGTGCAGTCAGAAACCGACCGCTACATGGCCTGGCCCGCGCAGGCTCTGGGCTACAAGATCGGCCAGCTGGAGATTCTCAAACTGCGCGCCTACGCCAAAGATCAACTCGGCGACCGCTTCGACCTGCGCGCTTTCCATGATCAAGTGCTCACCGGAGGAGCACTGCCCATGGACGTGTTAGGAGACCGCATCCACGACTGGGTGGCGCAACAGAAAGCAAGCCTCGCAACCTCAGGGGATAGACGGATCGCGAAATAGTTCAGACAGCGGGTGCCCCACCCTTGTCGCGGTCTTTGCGACCCAGGTTGCCCTGAACGATGTCGAGGGGTGGGGATTTTGACTCTCACCCTGCTGTTCATTCTCGCGCAGCTTTCGTTTTCCCCAAGTCCGGCAGCCCGCCCGTGGAATCCAGCCACAGATCCAGTGAATGTTTATGGTCCGCCAACTTCTCTCGCCAGAAACTGCGAAACTCCGCCGTGCCAATCGATCGCCCTTTGTAAGTCTGGAAGAAGGTGCGCGCGGCTGCATAAAACTGATCGCTGCCCATCACCTGTCTCAAGTAATCGAGCATCAACGACCCTTTGTAATAGCGAATCACAAAGCCCGAACCGTCGAACGGTACCTTCGCCAAAGAAGGAGCGTCCGTCGGCAATTCGCGCACCTCGCTCCGATAGCCCTCAAGCACTTTCTGAAACTGTTCCTCGGACTGAATCCGTTCAACAGCAACCGCCGAGGAGTATTCCGCGAAAGCCTCGTTGATCCAGTCTCCCTGGCCCGCGCCGAAACCCCACCAGAAATGCGCGATCTCGTGCGCCACGTCCTGAAGCAAAGAGAACTTAGGATCGTTCGCCAGTTCCTCAAGCACCCGCCCCTCTGACGTCACAATCATCCCTGGCCGTGCAATTCCCGCCCGTCCCTGCCCTTTACGTTTGGGAGAAAACACATGTTTCACCGACCCCGACGGAATCGTCGTACTTCCCAGCTCTTCGGTGAGCAGGTTCACGACCGCTGCGATCTCCCCGCCGTCTCGGTCAATGAACTCGTCGGACAGTTGCGTGTTGTAGATCTCGATCTGACCGTCCGGTGCAGGAATCAACTTACGCTTGTAGTTCGGAGCCGCTGTAATCAGGATGTCCGTATCCTGCGCCGACGACCAGCGCGTCACTGTTCTTCCGTCTTGTTCCCGGTCATCGAGTTTCTTTCCCGAGCAGATCGCGATCCATCCCTTGGGCAATGAGACCTCCAGCCTTGTCGCAATGGGATGTCCGTACACGAAGAACTGCGGATACCAGACGGAATAATTCGCCAACTCAACCAGTCGCGAGTTGATTTGATCGTCCAGCGCTTGCTTCTGATCGGGATACGTCCCGAACTCTGGAATTTCCTTCAGCTTGCCTCCATATTCGATCTCCAGCTGAACCGTTTCCGCTGGAACGGACGCCGGCAGATTCACGAGTACCTTCTTGCTGGCCGGAAATATCGGGCTGCGATCTCCGGGTTGAATAGAAAATGTCGCGGGGCGATGGTTGATCATCAGTTTCTTGATCGCGAACGTCTCATGCAAGCCAAACTGCAGCGGCTTTGCGTCGCCCTCGACAGGCACCCCGATATCTCCACGCACCACCATTGTGCCCAGCGTCGGCTCGATGGTTACCTGCAGGTCGTACGAGACTGGTACTGGTTTTTGCTGTGCCAATGCAACGGAACTGAGGGTCATCACAAAAGCGAAACATAGAATGCAAAGAGTGCATCCTTGTCTCCGCACCGTTTGCGGAGACAGGGCCAGCCCTGAGCGAAGTCGGAGCGTGGGGATCCTGACTTTCCTCATGACTCCTCCTCTCACTGCAGCGCGTATAGATTCCCATCCGTGCTCCCGAAATAGACCGTGTTTCCAACCACTACGGGCGAAGACAAGATCGTCCCCATCGTGAATAGCTTGTGCACCGCGATCACCATGTCGTCGTAGAAAAGGTTTGGAGACGAAAACACGACCTCGAACTTGATGGATCCGTCCGCGTTGGTGAGGGCAGCGGCATTCTGCTTGGTTCCGTCGGTTTCGAACACCCATGCAGGTTTCTGCGTTTTCAAATCGATCGCCGTCAGCTTCCCGCCGAAGTTCCCGAGGTAGAGCATGTCTCCGGCCAGCGCCATCGAAGCGAATACCGGAGTGCCTGTCGGCAGATCGAATACGACCTTCCCTGTCTTGGCGTCGACCGCATGCAGAAACCCTGGAATAGAAGTTCCGAAGTAAGCCTTCCCGTCATGCACAACCATCGAGTTGTTCACCCACGACCCGTTCGTAGAAAACTTCCAGAGTTGCTTGCCGGTTGCGGTATCGACACCGTACGCATACGAATCACGGCTCCCGAAAAACACAATCCCATCTGCGATGGCTGGCGACGACTGTATCCCCACATGATTGTGGATGTCAGGATCCTCCCCGGTCTTGAATCTCCACTTCTCCGCCCCGCTCGCCGCGTCGAGCGCATAGAGATGTGTATCCCAGCTTCCGATGTACAAAACACCATCGGCAATTGCGGGCGAGGAATGCACGACATCTCCGGTGTGAAATTTCCACTTCAACGCGCCCGTAGCGGCATCCACGGCATAGACGTTGCCATCGCTGCTGCCGAAGTGCACCGCGCCCCTCCAAACGCTCGGAGACGACAGATAGAAATCCCAGGGATCGGGCATGCTCTCAGCCGCCGGCTCAAGGTGATGCAGATGCGTTCCCGCGTAACGCTTCTCGCCGCCGGTGGCAAACTTCCATCTCACCTGCCCCGTGGCCGCATCCAAGGCATAAAGGTGGCCGTCATAGCTCAGGAAATACACCACACCTGACGCGACAGCCGGCGACGAAACTTCCCAACTCTTGGTCTCGAACTTCCACTTCAACGCGCCCGTACTGGCATCGATCGCATACAGATTCCCATCCGTGCTGCCGACATAGGCGACTCCGTTCACCACAGCGGGCGATGAAATCACACGACCGCCGGTGTGAAACTTCCATTTGATCCCAGTCTGTTTCGGAACACCAGATCCGTCGTAAACTCCCGTATGCTGCAAATCCCCGCGAAACATTGGCGCATCTTGCGCACAGGTTGAAAGGCAGAGAACGAAGGCTGCGAACAGCATCGCGAAACCGCATCGTTTCATGAAAGACATCTCCCGCAGAATTTCTAGCTGTTCGCCTGGAGAATGTCTGTGACCTAGCGCACAAGGGTTGTACAGGGAGCCGAAGCCGTCAGAAATCCTGCATTCCGCAAAGCAGGGGCTTGATGTCCACTACCGGTGTCCGTCGATGGGTTCGATGTAGGTTCACTCCAAGAAATTGTCATCCTGAGGAGGGCGATAGCCCTCCGAAGGACCTTACGACCGCATAACGCGGCAATGCAGTGACAGAGTTCCGCAAGTGGGTGGGCTGCCCTTCGGCTTCGCCGAGTCCACCACGACTGGACCTCCGCTGCCATAAAGGTCCTTTACCGCGTCACGATCCTGGGGACCCGCTTCCGTTTCAGTCGCGACGAGACGAAAAATGCTACGAGCAATGCTAACTCCACCGCTTGAGGAAGGCGCGCGAGAAGTGAGGAGGGCTGTGCTCGTCAGAATTAAGACTACTTCATCTCCCGTTCCATCACCTTGCGCAACGCGCTATTAATCCGCGTCTGGTACCGGCGTCCATCCTTCTTGAACCAGGCCAGCACATCGGCATCCAGTCGCAGCGTCACCGGCTTCTTTAACGGGCGATACAGATCCCCGATCTTCATGTTCTGCAGATTCTCTTCCATCAATCCCGAGAACCCCAGAGCCGCCCGCCGACGACGATTCGGCGAGCGCCGCCGTCCGGTCGCCTTGCTCTTCCTTCCCTTCGATTGTGACCCGCGTTCACTTTTTACGTTCTTCATAACCCATTCTTCCCGGTGGACTTGCAGGGATTCCCCAAAATGTACATACAACATTGTAAAACAAATGTTCCTTCAGGAACACTGTGGAAAACTCCTAGGCTTATCCCGCAAGGTCCTCAGCTGCAAGCACTTCTGCGTCGTCCTCGCTCATGAAGGCAAAGGCCTCCTGGGGCACCGGGTTCTGCCACACCGGAGCAAACGACTGACGATGCAGCGGCGTGGGGCCAAGTTCGCGCAGAGCAGCCAGATGTTTGGGCGTGCTGTAGCCTTTGTGCGAAGCCAATCCATACTGCGGGAATACCGCGTCCCACTCGCACATCATGCGGTCACGCTCCACCTTGGCCAGGATAGATGCCGCCGCAATCGAGGCCGAGAGCGCATCGCCATGAATGATCGCGTTCTGAGGCAAATCGCAATCGATCTTCATTGCGTCAATCAGCAGATGGTCAGGCGTTGGGGCGAGCTGCAGCACCGCGTCACGCATGGCCGCGCGCGACGCGTGATAGATGTTGATCTGATCGATGCGCGCCGCGTCCACCGCGGCCACGGCCCACGCCACAGCGTGCTCGCGAATGCGCTGCGCCAGCACCTCGCGTCGCTCAGGCAGCAGCAATTTGGAATCGCGCAATCCACGCACGCGGTACGTTGGATCAAGGATCACCGCCGCAGCCACGACGCAGCCGAACAACGATCCGCGTCCTACCTCGTCGACGCCAGCCACCAGGCGCGCGCCTGATCCCCAGGCTCTCTTTCTCGTACCGCAGCGTGCAACGCAACCGCTTCAACAGGCGCAGCTTGGCCGCTGACGCAGAGAGTGGACGCGCAGACGGCTCTTTCGAGACGGGAGACCTCATCACAGATCCAAGGAAGTTGCTTTCATCTTCACCGAGACGAGTCAATCATGCAAGTGGAGATTCGCGCAACAGGAATTTCAGCCAACAATCGGCGGTCTCTATGCGGCTCGGCGTCGCCATTGCGGGACAGCCTAGAAGGCACACGGCGCGCGTTGTCATTCCCGCGCGAGCGAAGCGCCGCGAGGAATCTGCTTTCCACTCACGCTTCCGAGCCTCCGCCACCTCGGTAACGTCAATCGGTAACCATCCTCTGGATTACGCACGTACATTGCCCGGTCGTACATGTACTGGTAACTTTTTTAGCAGGATTTGAGAACGTGCCCAGCAATCCCAATCTGTCGCCTGAGGACGGCCTGCTAACGACCAAAGTCGTTCATCTAGCGCTGCCCGTGCGCTGGACGCTGATTGGCCAGGAGGGCCGCAGCGCGCCGGAGATGGCGTGCACCTACGACATTCATCCGCACGGGGCACGGTTGCTTAGCTCGCGCGACCTCAATATTGGCGACCTCGTCATGGTGGAGCGCGGACGCAATAAGGCGATCTGCCAGGTCGTGTGGTCAGGCGATCCCGCTTCGCCTCTGCGCGGACAGTTCACTGTGCAGTGTGTTGAGGGCAGGACACCTTGGGATGAAGAGTTGCGTCAGATGGAAGAGCAGTATCAGCCCATCATTCTCGATGGGGTCGAGCGCCGCGGATTTGGACGGCCGGATGCGAACCGGCGCCGGCGCCCGCGTTTTTATGTAGAAGGACAGGCGGAGGTGAGCGACGGCGTGCTGCGCGTGGCCGGCGAAGTGCAGCAGATTTCCGAGTACGGAGCACGCCTGGCCGCAATGGAGCCGCTGCGTCCGGGCACAGATTTTCGGCTGATGCTGAATGTGTTCGACGTCAGGCTCGCGCTCAAGGCGCAGGTAAAGTATCTCGTGGACAATCTCGGCATGGGCGTCGAGTTCCAGCAGATCCGGCGCGGTGACCGGCCTTTGCTGGACTACGTGCTCGGCAAGCTGAGGACGAGGCGGGTGGAAGAGTTTGCGCGAGTCGAAGTCGCGAACGAGTCCATGAACGTCGCCGTCTAGTTCTTGTGTAGGGGCGGACGCCTCGTCCGTTCCCGCGATGGCGTAGCCGAGCGGTGGGGCCTCATACGGGACTGCACTGGGCACTGAAGTGCCTGCCCGCGGACGAAAGCGGCCGCAGCTACGCAATCGTTGCGTGTTATCCTTCCGCGCATGCGGCTCCTCCTTCGACTCGCTTCTTCTCTCCTTCTGCTAAGTGCTCTACCCCTCGACCGCGCGTGTGGTTCGCGTCGAGATTGCGTCTCGCCAGGACATTCTTAACGGGAAGATATTTGGTGAGGCGGGAGCCTACGAGCGCATCACCGGACGGGTTTACTTCTCACTACCCGTCGCCAATTCGCACAACCAGCGCATCGTCGATCTGAACAACGCAGTGAATTTGAAGAACGGCGAGGTCGAATTCTCCGCCAACTTCATGGCGCTCCGCCCGAAAGATGCACACAAGGGCAATGGCTCGCTGCTGCTCGAGGTCCCCAATCGCGGGCACTCGCGCATCGTGGCGGTGGTCGACGGAGGCGATTGGGATGCATCCAAGGACGCGGGAGACGCGTGGCTGCTGCGCAACGGCTTCACCGTCGTGAGCCTCGGCTGGCAGTGGGACGCCTATGGCGACGACGCGCTACGCCTCGATGCACCCATCGCGAAAGAAAACGGCAAGACGATCACCGGCCTGCTGCGCGGCGACTTCATGCTGACAAAGGAAGCGCAGGAGGTTTCGCTCGGGCATTTGATGATGGGCACGATCGGCGGGAGCGAATATCCTGTGTCGGCGCCTGACGATCCGCGCAATACGCTCACGGTGCGCGACTCTCGAGAGGCCTCTCGCAGCGTGATCCCGCGTTCGGAGTGGCAGTTCGCGCATTCTGTTGACGGCAAGCTCACGCCGAGTGACCGGCACATCCATCTGAATGGCTGGTTTCAAAGCCGGCAAAATTTATGAATATGTGTACGCGGTCGCCGATCCCGTCGTTGCTGGCGGAGGGTTCGCTGCCGTTCGCGACTTCGCTTCGTACGCCAAGCACACGGCCGACGCCATCGCCCCCGCTGCACGAGTGTATGGCGAAGGCATCTCGCAGAATGGACGCTTCCTGCGGGACTTCCTCTACCAGGGATTCAACGCTGATGAAGAAGGACGGATAGCGCTCGATGGAGTGCTCGCCCACGTTGCCGGCGCGGGTCGAGGAAGCTTCAACTACCGCTTTGCGCAGCCCTCGCGCGACGGCCAGCCCACGTCGGCGGTCTTCTTTCCGACAGACATCTTCCCTTTTACCGATCAGCCTGAGAGAGATCCCGTCACCGGCGACTCGGGGGGGCTCCTCGACCGTGCTGTGGCTGACAAAGTTGTGCCGAAGATTTTCTTCTCCAACACATCGTTCGAGTACTGGGGCCGCGTGGCGGCTTTGATTCACACTACCGCGGATGGCAAGCAGGACATGCCGATATCAGAGAACGTTCGTATCTATCACTTCACCGGCCATCAGCACTTCCCCGGGCCATTTCCGCCGGCCAAGGGTCAAGACTATCTCGCGGGACAGCAACCGCAGTCGGCGCTGCCGATCAGGTACTTCTGGCGTGCCATGATCGCCAACATGGACGCGTGGGCACGCAATGGCACCCTGCCACCCACAAGCAGCTATCCCAAAATTTCGGCTGGGACACTCGTCCCGCTGGGCGAGTACTCTTTCCCGAAGATCCCTGGCGTGAATCAGCCGCATGAAGCCAATGCAGCTTACCGTCTGGATTACGGCCCGAACTGGCGGGAAGGAATTCTCAGCCTGCAACCGCCGAAGATTGGCGAGGCGTTTCCGGTGCTGGTGCCGCAGGTGGATGCCGACGGCAACGAGCGCGATGGCGTGCGTTTGCCGGAGATCACCGTTCCGCTGGGAACCTACGCGAGTTGGAATCTCCGTGATCCTTCAATTGGCGCGCCCGATCAACGGCTTGCCTTCGAGATCTCTTACATTCCATTTCCGAAGACCGCTGCCGAGCGCGAGAGAGCAGGCGACCCACGCAAGTCGATTGCAGAACGATACGCGGGACACGACGACTACATGTCACGCTTCACCAAAGCAACGGACGAACTCGTCAAACAACGGTGGATTCTGCGGGAGGATCGTGAGGCACTGATCCATCGGGGCCAGCAGGAATGGGACGAAGCGACGAAGTAGCCGTGACCTATTCGTAGCGTAATGACTCAATAGGATCGAGACGTGAGGCGCGTATGGCTGGAATCATGCCGCTCACCAATCCCACCAGCGCCAGGATTATTGTAGAGACCAACACGCTGACGGGTGAAATGATGAGTCGGATGTCGCCTGCTTCTCCGTGCTGGGCAAGCGCACTGTAAAAGGTGAGGTTCCCCACAGAGAAGGAAATGATGTGGGCGAGCACAATACCTAACAGGCCGCCAAAAAAGGTAATCGCAAGAGCTTCGGACAAGAACTGCACGAGGATATCGAAGCGGCGAGCGCCCAAAGCCTTCTCCACCCCGATCTCACGCGTTCGCTGGGTTACGCTCACCAGCATGATGTTCATGAGTCCTACTCCGCCAATACCGAGAGTCAGAGTCCCAATAAAGGCAAGCAGCACCTGCAGCGCCATGGTAATAATACGGAATTGCGAGAGCTGCTCCATGATGCTGAACACGAACAGAGCGCGCTGATCGTCAGCGCGAAAATTGTGTTGCGCTGCCAGCGTATTACGAACCGACTTCTCGACGCCTACATAGTTGTAGCCGAGAAAATCTAACCAGATCATGTCAATGTAATAAGTATTGCGGAAGTCGCTCATGGTGGGGAAAGGGATGTAGACGACGCGGTTGATGCTGTTCTCGGTGCCTTCCTGCGGTCTGGGCTTAAGCACTCCAATTACTTCGTAAGGAATTCCGCTGATCCGAATCTTCTCGCCCAAGGGGAAACGGCCGGAGAATAGTTTTTCCCTGGATTCCGAGCCCAACACACAGACGCGCGCGCGCAGTTGCAAATCTTCTGCACTGTAGAAACGACCGAGACTCAATTGCAGGTTCTGAATTTCCTGGAGCGAGGGATTGCCGCCATCAACTCTCCAGGTATAGGAACGCCCCTCATAACCGACGGACGCATCGAAAAACGATTCGGGAGTAATGCGGGTCACTTCCGGCACATTCACCACGACGCGATCAATGTCATCCCTGGTCAACCGGATACTGGTACCGGCCTTGTTTCCCCCGGCCTGCATAGACGTGCGTCCGCCCGCGATGCCCATCGCCGACATGCTGGCATAGCTCCTGAATATATTGACGATGGCTGTTGAGAAACCGGTGCCATAGGCCAGCAACAGTACTACGGTAGCAATTCCCCAGGCCATACCCAGCATGGTAAGAGCACTTCGCAGACGGTTGTGCCTGAGTGATCGATACGCCTCCGAGAACACGTCTTTTGCCCGGACCATTCGCTACTCCTGTCGAAGCGCTTCCACGGGCTGAAGCGAGGCCGCCCGCCGCGCGGGATAGAGGCCGGCGATAACGCCAGCCAAGGCAAGGCTGCCCATAGCGAGCACAGCAGTCGCTGGGTAAATGTGAGGCAATTCGAATCCGTCGATCGGCGGCACAAGTCCGAATAGCTTGGTGGCCACGTAAGCTGCACCCACGCCAATCGCGCCGCTGATTCCGGTAAGCGTCAGCCCTTCTAGAAAGAACTGGAACAAGATGTTGCGTTTGGTGGCGCCCAAAGCCTTGCGCAGGCCGATCTCCCGCGTGCGCTCCGTGACCGACACCAGCATAATGTTGATCACTCCGATTGCGCCCAGACCGAGTGTCACCAGACCGACGGCTCCCAGGAATGTATCCATGGCATCGGAGATTTTGCCGATCATCTCGGCGGCGGCGATCGAATCCCAATCGTCAAAGGCGTCGGGCGTCTCGGGATCAAAGTTATGGTTCCTTGCCACGATGCTGCGCACAGCCTTCTTGGCTTGCGCGTGCTGCTCCCGTGTAATCGGCTGGTAGACCACATACTTGACGGCCTTTGCGTTGCCTGCTCCCTGCAGCGGGAAATAAATCGACATGGTGGTATAAGGCATGATCAGGCGCATGTTCTCGCCGTTGTTGTTTCCGTGACCCACCTTCTGCATCGTCCCAGCCACCTCGAACGGCACGCCATTGATAAGGAGTGTGCTGCCTACGGCTGGCCGTCCGGGAAATAATATCCGCACAAATTCGCTTCCGATCACGCAGACATTGTGACGCTCGCGTTCGTCGTTCCAATTCAATGCGCGCCCCTGATCGATCGGCTGATAGCGAATGCCAAAGAACTGCGGCTCGGCGCCATCCACATAGCCGTTGCTGCTGCCGTACTCGCTTACGAGGCGAAGGTCACCACGGTAGATCACCGGCGTGGCATTGCGGACAAACCGCGAACCGCGAATATCCAGATAGTCTTGGTAGTTCAGGTAGTACTGGCGAGAGGAGAGCTGGCTGCCACCAACGGCGGGCACTCGTCCGTTGTAGATCTGCATGAAGTCCTCGCCGAAGCTCGCCATGCTCTTGGTGGTGCCCGCACGAAAACCCTCTCCTAGCCCAACCAGGAGCAGCAGCGAACCCACACCCCACGCAATACCAAACATGGTGAGGAAGGAGCGAAGTTTGTGTGTCCACATGGCACGCAACACCTCGCTGAAACTGCCGAGAAATCGCCTCATAACCTAAGTTACGAACATTAGAACAACTAAGTTCCTACTGACTGCGATGTTCGCGTGCGTTCCGCTATGCGGGCGCGGGAATCGGAAAGTTTTCTGATTCGCCTTGACTTGGGTTCGCTAAGGCAGGACTCAGAAGACTTCAAGTTCAAGCCTCTCCGCCGTGGCTACGCTGCGCGGTGACAGCCATCACGCTCCGGCGTGATGCTGAACACACAGGAGGGACAGAGCAGCCACATCCGATTTCGTCGAGGATCCGGAGCAACGACTGCATGGGAACGGCAACTCTATGCAGAAGATGGATTGGCCAGGTCGTAACTTCGTGGTTGCTCACTGAGCCTACGACGGGGGATTTGAGTGTAAATGCCTGTGGCTAATCACAACCTGAACAATCTGTTCAAAGGCGTTGCCATATCTGCAGTACTCGGCCTGGACCACTCTGCGATTTCTATGTTGCTCTGGTAGAGAAAGGGATGCGGGCGACGATTGCCCGTCTCACCCTGGCACGAAAGATGGCCGCCATTACGTTAACCATTTGGAAGAAAGGAGTGGAGTTCGACGCCAAACAATTGAATCGGCAAGCAGCTTGAGTGTCTCGCGCAATGAGGCCTTTCCATCTCCGACGATTCTCTCTGGTGGTGGTCGGTCGGGTTCTCAAGACGCTCGGTTCGAGGTGAGTACCAGTCAATGAGATCGGCCCTGTGTGCTTCGGCACTGAGTCACCCATCACACGCTATGCCTCCTCGGATAACCAGAAATAGCGATAGGCCGCCAGCCTCCGATAGAACTATGGTTGCCACTTAAGTATCCGTCTCGCTTGCCATGTCTCAAGACTCCATTCGCGTGTTCACCACCGAACGATGAAAGCTACCGGAATGGAAGAATACTCAGAAGCAAAACTCTCGCGCAAATCGAGAGGCACTCATATCAGTGAAGTGGGCTAGATCTCGAGACAAAGTCTCGCCCTCCGGTCGACGGAGAAGTTTTTTCTTTACATCCCTCCCCAGAAACAACTCAGGATTGCGCCGCTACTGTGATCTGGAGGCCGAGTTTGGCCGCGTTCTTTTGAAGTAAGTTGATTTGCTGTTGGCGGTATCGGTTCTCGTAGTACTCAGTCCCTTTGTCGACGTATTGCTGACCGTACTTCAGCATACGATAGACGAGTCGTGCGAGGCGGTGAGCCATAGCGGTGATGGCCTTGGGGGCACCCAGCTTGGTGCGCAAACGGCGGTATTGAGCGCCCAGGTAGCTGCGGCTGCGGATCAGATTTCTGGCAGCCAACCGCAGTGCTGTGGCGGCGCGGTTGACCACATGCCGCGTGCCTTTGCCCAACAACTTGTCACCGCTGATGCGATTGTCCGGACATAGGCCTAACCATGAGGAGAAGTGTGCTTCGGTGTTCCACCGACTCATGTCCATTCCCACTTCACTCAGGAGCGTTTGGGCTACCATCACGTCGATGCCGTCGATGCGCGTCAGGTCTACTCCGGTGATACGCTTCAGTTCGCTGCTGAGATCAAACCGCGGAGCGTTTTTTGTTGACTTCGCCCTCTTTTCCTTAGACTCTGCCTTCGGCGTTTGCGGCAACTCGGTGTCGGCAAAACTGGCCAAGTGCTTTTGCAATTGCTGGTCGCACTCAGTGATCCGCCACTGGTAGGTGTCATACATCTCAACTTCCTGCCGTAACACAAACACTAGTTCGGGACGCCAGTTGCCCTCCAAGCTTTTGGCAACCTCCTCTCGGCTAGCCTCGATCCGCGGATGACTGAGCTCTGCCAATTTCTGCGGATCGCGCTCACCCGCGACAATGGCTCGCACAATCGCCTGTCCGGTCACCCCGCTCAGATCGCTGATAACGTTTGCCAGTTGCAGATTCATCTGCGTCAGCGCTTTCTGCATTCGTTGAATGCAAGTCGCTGCTCCGGATACGTGTTCTGCTCGTTGTCGCCAGTAGGTGCGAAGAACCCGAATCTCCGCTGTGGGTTGGAATGAGTTATTCAGAAGCCCGTAAGTGTGCAACTTCAGCAGCCACTGACTTTCCTGCACGTCGCTCTTGCGTCCCGGAAGATTTTTGGTGTGCCGTGCATTGACGAGATACACCTCAAAGCCATGTTCTTCCAGAATTTCGTAGAGCGGAATCCAGTAGACTCCGGTCGACTGCATGGCCACCGTCTTCACTCCACAGCTTTCTAGCCAGTCCGCCAGACGGTACAAGTCTGCGGTAAAACACTCAAACCGGCGTACCGGTTCGGGATCTCGGTCTGGTCGCACGGCAACGTAATGCGCGCTGTTCCCCACATCGATTCCTGCCGCATGCGGATGAACTACTTCCAGTCCAGGATCTTCCGATCGTAATCGCCGTGCCCAGTCTTTCCTCTCCTTCCGGTTCCGCCACAACTTGCCTGTCGTCATCGCTACTCTCCTCGTTGAAAAATGGAATCCGGTTCGGGCCGGTGACGAAAGGTTTAGAAAATCTCCCCAACGGGGTCAAAGGGACGTCGTATCGACTGCCCTTGCCACCATGCCAGCGATCGCCAGTACCGGAGCCATGCTTTTTACCGGGCACTAAGCACCAGTGGGAAGTCGGCCTTAGCTCCCCGAACCGAATCCTCGACAAGACTCGCAAATATTGCGGTGCCGCGACAAGTTTCTGACACAGCGACTGCGCCCAGGGCGCGATCAACTGCTTTTTATAGAGCTCATTGACCCATTGACCCAGGTCAAGCTGCAAATCTGACAGATAGTGGGGACTTCCGGCCTCGGCGTTAATTTCCGGAACGTAGGCCGACTTCGTCTTTCGATGGTGCGTCACGGGGTTGAGCAACCTCGTTGGTGTCGATCGTCTCGGCGCATTCACCTTTTTCGTCGTAATCGCAGACGCGACCAGGATGGGCTTGTTTGCATTTCTGGCATAGTTGAGTAGCCATTCCACTTCCTCCAATTTGCGATCAATCGTATCGAAGATGCGATCTGACGGACCGGGATGTACCTTCACGTTACGCGGTATTCCGATTCGGCGTATGGTCAGAAGCGACCACTCTGGACAACATAGATGTGGCGCAGCAAAGGAGTGAACAAGCTGCGCCACCAGAGGAACAAGGAAACGACCGCTGAGGGTTGTCGGGGCTACCCGCGATAGTTCCTTCACTTTGGAAAGCAGCTTATCAACGCAGTCAATCGAGCGTCTGGTCAAAATTGCTCAATGTTTGCTCTGCTCGGGTCGGCTTGGCGTAACATCGCCGCTGGCTTCCATCCCCACGCGCACCTTTATTCCCCGAGATTACGGTAGAACTTCTCCGCTTCTTCGCGGTGCTGCTGCCGTCGCTCTTCAAGTTCTCCAGCGTCGGTATCCACAAACGCAATTTGTTGGAAGGCCGGGTGGTAGTCACATCCTATAATCCTCATGTTCGGCTCCTTTCTTCCGGGCCTTGGTTGGTTGGCACCACCAAAGTCTATCCGGGCGTGGGAGCCGACATTGTTATGGAATCAATTTCACTCAAAATCCCCCTTTGAAATCGAAGAGGGGCGAACAGAGGGCGCAAGCTTGTGCTAACGCCTTGGTTACGACAATTGACGTCTATCGCTCCGGAAGTACCCCTCTTGTTTCGCGCCGATTGGAGCCCACGACGCTGGTGGTTCTCGTTTCGTCCGCATGGCGCGTTCCAACCATAGTTCCGCGGCAGGACAAAGGCGCACCATCTTTCAAGGCAATCGCTACGCGGTAAGCTTTGGCTTCGTCGCGATCGTTACACAAAGCGTGTGCAAGCTCGTGCCGGATTGAAAGATCGAGCAAGTCCTCGATCGGCATATGCCATATCGCACTAAGCTCCACGCCGCGAATCGATGCTCTGACCACTAACGCGCCGTCGAGAAACGTCTCTCGCTTCGGTAGGTAGCTGAACGCTGGATTGTTTGAATCGAACCTCCTTTCCAATAGAACCCGTTTCCAATCCTCAGTGCGCACCAGTACCCATGTCCATTCGCCGAGTGCGTCCACCGGATATCGAGCCTGAGCTCTTCTCAAGGCAGCAGCAGCGGCCTGGCACTCCTGCGGCTTATACCCGGTATTGCACACGAAGTGTTGCTTTGGGTCGTATGTCTGCGCGCTTAGAGTTGGGACCTGGGTTTGAAAGCCAAGCAACGCGAGGACAGTCAAAAGCCGCAGGGGGTTCTTGGGTCGTCTCGAAATTGTGTTTGCCATGCCATGTGCCTCGATGCAGCCCGAAGGGAGAACCGAACGGTGCTCCTCAAACCGAGGCTGCATCCGTTTCGTTCCCACACCAACAGTCGGCTGGCGCAGCGCTCACCTTTGCGCGAAAGCAGTCCTGCATCAAGAACCGCCCCGGTGGTTTGTTGGTTCCACTGGGACCTGTTGAAACACAAAGAGTAATCAGTGCGGGTTCCCGGCGGTGATCGTGATGCTGGCGATAACGCGTGTTAGACTTGGCGCACTCTTTGGGGGTGTGTTGTGGCCTCCTCCACAAGCCAACGCCAACTGGTGAAGTTCGGGATGTTTGAGGTAGATCTCGCCGCAGGCGAGATTCGCAAAGCCGGCATGAGGCTAAGGCTGGCTCCCCAGCCCTTCCAAGTACTGCAGGTACTGCTAGAACATCCACAGCAAGTCGTGACCCGTGAAGAATTCCGCGAAAGAGTGTGGCCAGACAACACCTTCGTTGATTACGAACTGGCGTTGAAGAAGGCAATCAACCGGTTGCGCGAAATCCTGAGTGATTCAGCTGAAAGTCCGCGTTTCATCGAGACGGTTCCGCGGCGTGGCTACCGATTCATCGGTTCTCTTAACCCGGAGCCCACAACGGATCAATCACGCGGTATTGGAGAACGCCTGGCGGGACAGTCAGGAAGCAGCCATGAATCAGCGAGTCAACCGACTGTTGCCTTGAATCGTCGGACTTGGCCTTATCTGGCGATTTTTCTCGCGGGATTGGCCATTGTAGGGGGTTACCATTTCCATCGCCGGAATCAACTTCAAGACCGTGTTAAAGAGCGCATCCTCACCCGTGTCACATTCGACAAAGGATTGCAGATTGGCGCGACCTGGTCTCCAGACGGGCGCTTTCTCGCTTACGCTTCCAACCATTCGGGAAAGTTTGACGTATGGGTGCAGCAAGTAAGCGGCGGGAATCCGGTTCAAGTCACTCATCGGCCTGGGAACAATTGGCAGCCCGACTGGTCGCCTGACGGCAAGTTTCTTGTGTACCGATCTGAGGAAGGTGACGGCGGCCTTTTCGTTGTGCCCGCAGTGGGCGGCGATGGACAGGAGCGCAAAATCTCAAGCTTCGGTTCCTATCCACAGTGGTCACCGGACGGTTCGCGGATTCTATTTCAGCTAACTGAGTTTGCAGCAGCGAACAGCTTCTTCGTTGTCGGACTCGACGGCGGACCGCCGCAATCGGTACTGAACGATTTCTTTGCAACCCACAAACTGGACGCTGTAACCGCGGCCTGGTACCCGGATGGGAAGAGAATTTCGGTGTCGATATGGAACCTAACGCCGATTCCTGAGTTCTGGACAGTCATGATCGGCGGTGCAGATGGAGTAAAAACCAAAATCGATCCAGCGGTAACCGCGCAACTGATAGAGGCCTCTGCGAATTACTCCATCGGAATGGAATTCCTGGACTTCAAGTTCCGCTGGGCGCCCTCGGGTGATGCCATCTACTTCGAGCGCACTCTCCGCGGCGTAAAGAATCTTTGGAAAATAGCCATTGATCGAGCCACGCTGGGCGGGACCGGAATCGAGCGGGTAACCACAGGATCTGGAGCCGACACAGAATTGTCTCTCTCTCCCGACGGGACGAAATTAGCATTTACTTCGGAGGTTGTACACGTCGCAGCCTGGCTGTTTCCTTTTGATGCTTCTTCTGGGCGACTCACTGGTGCGGGCACGGCAATCGCTGCGCCAGGTTCAGGAACAAGCGCTCATGCGATGACCAATGACGGCTCCAAAATCGCGCTTCTGACGGAAAGGAACGGAAGATTGGAGCTATGGGAGAAATCTCTCGTAAATGACAGCGAAATCCCCGTCCTCGTTGATGATCACGCACCGAGGGCACCGAGTTGGTCGCCGGATGGCAAACGGTTGGCACATTATTGTGAGAAATCCGGCGCAGGAGAGAGTGAGATCGACGTATGGTCCTCGGACACCCGAACTGAACAGATGTTGACGTCCCCCGCTACGGTTTTCAAATTGCCGTACGATTGGTCTCCTGATGGGCGCGAGTTGTTAATTGCGCAGATTATGAAACATGGCTCTCGGTCTGAGCTATGGTCTTTACCGGCGTCGCGGGCGACTGACACAGTGGCGCGCAAAATTGCGGCCGATCCAGGTTATGACTTATATCAGCCGCATTTCTCCCCGGATGGACGATGGATAGTTTTTGAGGGGGGTCCAGTTGCTTCCCCCGACTCGGTTCTGTACGTTGTTCCCGCAAATGGTGGACGATGGGTTCCAATCCCCGCTGTTGGACACTGGGACGACAAGCCGCGGTGGTCACCGGACGGAAAAGTGATTTACTACCTCTCGGAGAAGCATGGATTTTTCAATGTGTGGGGAATACATTTTGACACGGACCGTGGGATCCCGATTGGAAAGCCGTTTCGCGTCACAAGATTTCAAAGCCTCGATTTAATGGTTCCAACCTTTATTCCACCCTACGAGCTGTCCATCGCCAAAGACAAGTTGGTCGTCAACCTGGCTGAGGTCTCAGGAAGTATCTGGATGTTAGAAAGGGTCCGCTAAATATTGTTTTAATCGGCTCGCTGGTGCTCGACTTGCACGACGAGCGTCAGCAGGACAAGGGATCGTTGGGTGAAGTCGAGGGGTGGCGCGACAGTTTAGGTGAAGCCTAGCCGAGACCGGTCCTTTCGTTTGCCGGTGCCTCAATAGCTTCCCCATGCCTCGTTTCCACACCCCCGCTTATCGAACCGGACAGGCGGAGTTACCGCATCCGGCTCTCGGAAAAGACACACCATGTTCCGTGTGGCGCCGTCTGCAACTTCTGAACACAAACCTGGGGCTGCTAGACTCATCGTCAATCCCCATGTCCTTCGTTGCTTGTTGCGTCCGTCTTTAACTGAGGTCCCTTCCCTCGGCCGGAGTTACCCGGCTTCTTCGGTAGTACGGACCTCTCCGCCACCCCAAACGGCCCGGCCTGGCTCTCGCGAGTTGCCAGTTGATCGCGAACAGCGATCACCGCTGGGGCTTCCCGTGTTGCGCCTGATCCCCTGTGTCTGCATGCTGTCGCCACTACCCCGGCAGGTCCGAGAGACTTAATCGCTCATTACTAATCCCTCGACCTCGGCCTTCCCCAAATTTCGGATGGGTCGGCTCCTGCATTATGGTTTTCGGGGCCTGCTCAGCGTTCACTCACGTTACGGCCTGCAGACTCGCCAAGTCGCCTAGCGACCCTCTACACCGGAGGCTCCGACGGCTTTGTTACCTCCACCGCCGCTCCGATTGTTACCGGGTGGAGCGATCCAGTTCCCGGGCGGGTTTGTCTCCCGCTGTGGACCAGCGCCTTTTCACGGCGCACCGAAAATCGATAATTACCCTCATCTTCCTCGGCAACGGGGAATTTGAGAACGCCTGATGATGTCAATTGACAGGCACCGAGATAACCGCGATTTTTGTGTGGAGTTTACTGCTGTGCTTTGCTGTGAGAGTTCCTGGCACGGCACCTCTGAACGGCTTCGGAAAGCTGCGGGTCTGACATGCCGGTGTCCTTCGGCTTGGGAATCACAAACAGAGGATCGGCGGCACTGTTTACAATCTGCCGATAGAACTCCTCCGGCGTTTCCGATGAAGCCACGGGAAATCCGATCATGGATCCCCCTTACTGGAATTGCTTTTGATAAGTCGTGTCCAAGGCGATATCGGCTGGGATTTTCTCCCTCAATCTCAAATCCTGTGGGCCGAGGTCCTGCATTCCATGCCCTTGCGGCATGCCGACGACTTCGTACTTGTCGAAAGCCGCAAGGATTGCCGGAATAGCTGATTGAGGAAACGGGTCGGCAGCCTTCGCGGGTACTGGCGATTGAGCGGCATTGATGATGGGATCAAAGAGAACGCGATCAGCATCGCAATCCAGCATAGATGCCTGACGCGAGCCGCAGGCTGGAGTTCAAGCGACCGAGGGGAGATTGATCTGATTGTTTCAAGATATTCCACTGCGTCCTCCGATCTTCAGGGCTACAAGATTCGTTGATAGTAAATCGGGAATGCGCATTAGCTGACCAAGAATCGTGATTTCAATCATTGGCTCATTTTCAACTTTAGAATCCAACTCCTGTTCCCGCTCGTCTGATATGTTGTAGTTTTCGCCTGTTGCCCCAGATTCAATGCACTCTACTCAACGCCCAAGCCGGTGGATGGTGATTCTTGCCTTCGGACTCGTGTATCTGTTCTGGGGCTCGACGTACCTCGGGATCGATATTGCGGTGCAGACCATTCCTCCTGCGCTGATGTGCGGGCTGCGCTTTTCGGTGGCGGGAGTGGTGATGCTGGCGGTTTGTGCCGCGACCGGGCACAGGATTCTGTACTCGCCGCGGCAGATTGCGTTGGCGGCAATCGTGGGCTTGCTGCTGCTGATGGGCGGGAATCTTACGCTGTCGTATGCGGAGCTGACCGTGTCGTCGGGGCTGTCGGCGCTCATTATCGCGATCACGCCGCTGTGGTTTCTGGTGCTCGATTCGTTGTTGCTGGGGGACCACCACATCTCCGGGCGCGGGAAGGCTGGGCTGGCGCTGGGGATCGTCGGACTGTTCGTGCTGGTGTGGCCGGATCTGCAGGCGGGCAGCCTGGGACGGCGAGAACTCATCGCGTCACTCAGTCTGATCGGCGGGTCGTTCAGTTGGGCGCTGGGCTCGGTGCTATCGAAGAAATGGCAGTCGGGCATGGATGTGTTCGGCGCCACGGGATGGCAAGTCACGGCAGCGGGCGTGGGGAATCTTCTGTTCGCGCTCTTGAATGGGGATTTGAGACATGCAACATGGGCGCCGCGCAGCCTGGCGGCGGTGGGATATTTGGTGGTGTGCGGATCGTGGATTGGATACACGGCCTACATCTGGCTGCTGGAGCATGTGCCGACCTCGAAGGTGTCGACGTATGCGTACGTGAATCCTGTGGTCGCGGTTTTTCTGGGATGGCTGGTGCTGCATGAGAAGGTGGACCGGTTCATCCTGGCGGGGAGCGCGATCGTGGTGCTGTCGGTGATTCTCGTGACCAGCGCTAAGGTGAGGGAAAAGGCGGCTGCTGAGGAGATGGCGGCGGTGGAAGCGGCGGGGGACTGAGGGAGAATTGGCGATTGCCGATTGACGATTTCAGATTTCAGATTTCAGATTGAAGATTTCAGATCTCTCTCCTTGCGATGTCATCCTGAACGGTGGCGAAGCCGCGAGGGACCGTATGACGGCCGGAAGGCTTCGATGTGACAAGGCCCGAAGTGCATGCGGTGTACGGGATCTCGGCTACCGCATTGCCGCCTTATGCGCTTCGTAAGGTCCCTCGGAGGGCTTTCGCCCTCCTCAGGATGACATCACTTATTGTCGATTGCAGATTTTGGATTGCATTGTCGATTGCTATGGTTGATTGCAGAGTCTAGATTGCGATTTTCCATTTTAGCCCTTCTGTTTTCTCAATCTGATATCTCAATCTGAAATCTAAAATTTACTGGCTCGCCTGCTCGTCTTCCTCGGCATCATTCACTATGTCCGCTACGTGGCCGCGGATGGCGAAGGTTTGCTTGTCATTGCCGGGGGCTTCGAAGCTGACTCGGACAGGGGATCGCTGCCAGACGGGCGCGGAACATGCCGAGTCGGGCGCAGCGTCGTCGGGCATGGCCGTCGAAAGAGGCTTCTTCAATACCGGCTTTCTGCGGTTCAATTCGGCGACGATTGCGAATCGCTTGTTTCCGTCGTCCGAGACTCCGCAGTAGGCAACGTAGTCTCGATACCAGGTCGCGGGGGAGTACACCACATCGAATTCCGGCAGGTTCACGGGCGAGATGCGGCCCGTCATGCGATCGACGAGCAGCCAACCGCCGCGCTGCCATTGCCATCGCGGCACGGAGTCTTCGGGGAGACTGTCGTTCATGCGAAAGACGCGGCGCACCACGAACAGGCGCTCGGTAATTTCGTGAGGCGATCCGAGTACATACTCCCGCACCCGGCCATCTACGATTAGAGGACGAATCTTCAGGGTCACCGGCTTGTCGTCCGAGGTTGTTCCTGCTGTCCACGGCACCGGCATCCATTTTCCGAAGGTGATCACATGAGGTTTCGTGACAGCTACTGACGAACTGGTGAGAAGGAGAGCCGCCAGCAATAAAGTGGAGCAGTTGGTTATAAGATTGCATCGCATAAGGGTGAGAGTAGGCAAGGCGTGCGGTGGCTGCAAGGTTTCGGGTCACATTCTCCGGCAGGAGTTCCATTCCGGGAATTGCGAGGTAAGGTCAAAAGAGGGGTAAGTGTTCAAAACTCGACACCTACCCCCGAAAAGTGGAAAATGGCGGTAAGATCGAACTAGAAAAACGATTTTCGCTATGAGTAGCTTTCCCTCCTCGCGTACCCAGGGTCCCAGAGCACGGACAACTGCGGAGGAGGAAGCAGCTTCATATCAAAGTATGGGAGATTTACTTCCAAGGCGTCGCGCGCCGCGGATTCTGGTGGTCGATGACCAGCCCAGCATCGCTGGACTGATGAGCCAGTTGCTGACCATCCGCGGATACAGCGTGGTCACCGCGTCGAACGCGGACCAGGCGGAGGCGGAAGTGCGGAAGCTGGCTCCCGATCTGATTCTTTCCGACGTGATGATGCCGGGCAAGTCTGGGTACGACTTGTGCCGCAGCCTGAAAGAGAATCCGGCAACGCGACTAATTCCTTTTGTTCTGATTACGGGGCTTAGCGACAGCAGCGACAAAGTGCGCGGGATTGAAGCCGGCGCGGACGATTTTCTGAACAAGCCGGTGCTCGCCGAAGAGTTGATTGCGCGGGTGAAGTCGCTGTTACGGCTGAAAGAGTTCACTGATGAGCTGGAGACTGCTGATTCCGTGCTTTGTACTTTGGGGCTGATCGTGGAAGGGCGTGATCCGTATACCGAGGGACATTGCGAGCGGCTGGCGGTGCATGCCTCCGATTTGGGGCGGCATCTGGGGATGGATGAGGATTCCATTCTTGCTCTGAAACGTGGCGGGTATCTGCATGACCTGGGCAAGATTGCGGTGCCGGACGACATTCTGAAGAAAGGTCACGATCCTGACCCCGGCCGAGTGGGAGGTTATGAAGCTCCATCCCATTACCGGGGAAAATATCTGCAAACCTTTGCACTCTCTGCGGCTGGTGCTGCCGATTATTCGGCATCACCATGAGCACTCGGATGGGTCGGGTTATCCGGACGGGCTGACAGCAGCAGACATTCCGGTGCTGCCGCGGGTATTGCAGGTTGTGGATGTTTATGACGCGCTACGCACTGCCCGCTCTTACAAACCGGCGTTGACCCACGAGGCCGCGGCCCAGACCATGCGCGAGGAGGCCGCGCGCGGGCTGTGGGATGCGGAACTGGTGGCTGAGTATTTCTCGATGCTGGAGCAGAAGCGGCAGGTGGCATAGAGAGCAGGCGTCGGGCGTAAGGGCTTATGACATCCGGCCGGAATTCTGGCTCAGCTCCTCATCACACTAAGTATTTTTATTCGCGTTTTTGCGGGAATCTCTTATTTCCGAAACCCACAATATACAAAGTACAATAGCGATGGTTGTACTGAGAACGAAACTTGCCGCCAACCTACAGCATCATCATCCCCGCTTACAACGAGAGCGCCCGGCTGGGCGCCAGCCTGGAGAAAGTTCTCGGCTTATGTGCACGCGCAGCGATGGGACGCTGAAGTCATTGTGGTGAATGACGGGTCCCGGGACAACACGGCGGAGATCGTTCTGAACTTCATGGCGAAGGATTCCATGGTGAAACTGCTGGAGAATCCTGGCAACCGCGGCAAGGGATACAGCGTGCGCAACGGGATGTTGAATGCGCTGGGGCGGATCCTCCTGTTCACCGATGCGGATCTGTCAGCGCCGATTGAAGAGGCGCCAAGACTGCTGGGTGCGCTGGACGCCGGGGCTGATATCGCCATTGGTTCGCGCTGGCTGCGGGCCGAGACGCAGACGCAGCGGCAACCGATGCACCGGCAGATTTTCGGACGCATATTCAACCTGATGTTGCGCGCGTCGCTGGGACTGCAGTATGCCGATACGCAGTGCGGGTTCAAGGCATTCAAGCGCGCGGCGGCGCAGGCGATCTTTCCATTGCAGAAGATTGAGCGGTGGGGATTCGATCCGGAGATTCTTTTTCTGGCCCGCAGGTTGGGATTCAAGGTGGAGGAAGTTCCCGTTCTTTGGGGACATAGTGGCGGGGCGCGCATTAATCCTGTGACCGACGGGGCGCGCATGTTTCAGGAAATGTTGCGCGTGCGGTGGTATTCGATGATGGGCGAATATGACGCGGCGAGTGCCGTGGCGAGTGGCGATAGTCGGGCAGTTCCAATCGCGGGTAAGAGCCACAAAGAAAGCGCCTAGCGTAGCGTGTCAGCCGGCCAAAAGCTGGAACCACTGAGGGCACCCTTCGGCTTCGCTCAGGGCAGGCTACGGTTCACGAAGGACTCGTCTCGTTCGGTCTATTTCCCTTCCTTTAGCGCTGCGACTACCCAGCTTCCCATCTCGGCGGTTGAAATCGACTTATGAATCTTGCCTGCCAGATCGGCGGTGCGGGCGCCTTGTGACAAGACTGCCGAGACCGCCTGCTCTATGCACGCTGCTTCGCGCTCCAGGTGAAGCGAGTGCCGTAGCAACATTGCTGCCGACAAGATTGCTCCCAGAGGATTGGCGATTCCCTTGCCGGCAATGTCTGGAGCGGATCCGTGGACTGGCTCGTAGAGGCCGACCTTGCCACCGATGCTGGCGGAGGCCAGCAGACCTAGTGATCCGACTACCCCGCCGGCCTGATCCGACAAGATGTCGCCGAACATATTTTCGGTGAGGACGACATCGAAATCCGTGGGGCGCTGGACCAGCAGCATTGCAGCGGAATCAACATACTGATGGCCGAGTTTCACCTCGGGATAATCTTTGCCGATGCGGGTTACTACGTCACGCCAGAGGCGCGAGCACTCGAGGACGTTGGCTTTGTCGACTGAGAGAACTTTTTTTTTGCGCTTCATCGCGAGATCGAAGGCAACTCGTGCGATGCGCTCGACTTCATGCTCGGCATAGCGCATGGTGTTGACGGCTACGCGCGCGCCCGGTTCTCCGTCAATTGAGCGGGGCTGGCCGAAGTAGGCTCCGCCGAGTAGTTCGCGGACGATCATGATGTCGGTTCCACGGACGATCTCGGGGCGCAGGGGTGAGGAATCTTCGAGCGCTGGAAAGAAGACGGCGGGACGGAGATTTGCGTAGGCGCCCAGTTCACGACGGATGCGGAGTAATCCCGCTTCGGGGCGCAGATGGCCGGGATTTTTATCGAACTCAGGACTGCCCACGGCGCCTAACAGGACTGCTGACGACGACAGGCACGCCTGCACGGTATCTGCCGGCAAGGGATCGTTGGTGGCCTTGAGGGCGGCGCCGCCGATGAGCTTGTGCTGGAGCTGGAGTTGATGACCGAAGTGATTTGCTACGGCCTGGAGGACGAGGACCGCTTGTTCGGTGACTTCGGGGCCGATGCCGTCGCCGGGGAGAACAGTGATGTTTAGGAGCATTTTGGAATTGGGTGATTGAGTGATTTTGTGATCGGGTGAATTGGTAATTCTAAGCGCTCAAAGAGAAAGCCGCCAACCTGGCAGGTCAGATTGGTGAAAGCTTCGTCGTCGCTCAGCGGCGGCTACCATTGGGGATCCCGGTAAGATGTAAATCCATTTAGGGTCCGACAGTGATGACTGACGTCGCATCCTTAACAACCACCGGATTGAACGCAGTGGACCACTCAGCTTTGACGTGGAACGTACCCGGAGTGCCAGGAGCATGGTACGTCACTGTCAGCGCCGTCGAAGCATCCGCTCCCTCAATCGTCCCATCTGGGCATGGTCCAACCGGCTGGGTAGTACCCGACCAGTTGCACTGCGCGCCGCTGGCACCATTTACCGCCAGTTCGGTGATGGTCCAAATCGCAAATGGAGCGGGAGCGCCCTTGACCGTCGCCTGCAATGTCACTTGGCCGCTTGAAGGGATCGTGACAGACATCGGTGAAACGGTCACAGTCACGTTATTGGGATTGAACCCGCTACTTCCGCAGCCAGTGGTAGCAATGAGCAGGACGAGTGCACCCACGCATAGCGCCCGGTACGAATCCATCGTGGACCTCCTGGATAAAGAGCAAATGGCGTAGAGCTACCCTGTTTACGATTTGGGGTGCAAAAGAGTACCACGAAACCTATGTTGTTTTCGCAGCGAAGCTAGAAAGGAACCTATGTGAGGGGCGGCTTCAGACTGCGCATCGTCAGCGACTGGAGCCGCGCCTTTTCAAAGCAAAAGTTGGCGAGCCAACTCCTTAAACGCCCCAGAGGTAGTCTTCCTGCTGGGTCTGCTCGTGCTGTGAATCGGACTGCACGGGCAGGGGCACACCGAAGTGATTGGTTTCTGACGCTACCGCCCTAGCAGGTTCAGACGGATTGCTGACCACGGCCGCGTTCGCGGCGCCGATGATGGGCTCGATCAACGGGGTCGCCGACATGGTGGGCTTGTGCGTGTCGCGAATCAACTCGAGCAGATGATGATCCTCGACGTGCTTGATCTTGTCAGCAAGCCTGACGAAACGCCGATAGATGTCATCGAGAGCGCGGCGGTCGAACTGATACCCAAGTTGCTCGCAGCGCATGCTGAGGGCATGACGTCCGGAGTGCTTGCCCAGGACCAGTTTGGAATCGGGGACGCCGACCGACTTTGGCGTCATGATCTCGTAGGTCAGCGGATTCTTCAGGACGCCATCCTGATGGATGCCAGCCTCGTGGGCGAAGGCATTGCGTCCGGTGATGGCCTTGTTGGGCTGGACTGGAACGCCGGTGATCTCGCTCAGCATCTGGCTGGCGGCGAAAATCTGCTCGCTCACTACGCCCGTCTCATAGGGAAAGCGATCGGGGCGCACATGCATCGCCATGACAATTTCTTCCAGCGAGGCATTGCCTGCGCGCTCGCCGATACCGTTGATGGTGCACTCGACCTGGCGAGCCCCAGCGGCGACTGCGGCCAGAGCATTCGCTACAGCCATGCCGAGATCGTTGTGACAGTGTGCGGAGATGGTGACGTGCTCAATTCCCTTCACGCAGCGGCGGATCATGGCGATCAACTCGCCGAATTCCGAGGGCACCGTGTACCCGACGGTGTCGGGGATGTTCAACGTGGTGGCGCCGGCTTCGACTACGGCGTCGAGCACGCGGCAGAGAAAATCAGGATCGGTCCGCGTGGCATCTTCGGGCGAGAACTCGACGTCGTCACAGAGTGACTTGGCGAGGCGGATGGCTTCGCGCGCCTGGGACACACACTGGTCGCGTGACAGGCGGAGCTTGTATTGCAGGTGAATGTCGGAGGTCGCGAGGAACACGTGAATCCGGGGACGGGCCGCATCCTTCAGGGCTTCCCAGGCGCGCTCAATGTCCGGCCGGCAGGCCCGCGCCAGGCCAGCGATGATGGGGCGGCGCACGACTTCTGCGATCGCCTGTACGGACTCGAAATCGCCATCGGAGGCGATGGGGAAGCCGGCCTCGATGACGTCGACGCCGAGGCGGTCGAGTTGATGGGCCAGGCGCAGCTTTTCCTGCTGGTTCATGCTGCAGCCGGGGGATTGCTCGCCATCTCGAAGAGTGGTATCGAATACAGTAACTCGTGCTTTGTCCATAGTCATTTCCTGTAGCGCCGGACGTGCCGGCTGACGGGTGGGAACATCGCCCACACGACAGGGTGGCGTACCGAGGCCAACCCTTGTTTGCCTGATCTCTCTATGTTACGGATATCGGGTGTAGAAGCGAAACTTATATTTATTCAGCAACCATTAGCTATGCTTGTAGTATAAGTATACCTAATAGTTTGCAAAACTCCATTATGGAGTGTTCATGGAGCTCTCTCAACTGGAAGTCTTTCTCGCCGTAGCCCGCGAACACCGATTCTCGCGTGCCGCGGACAAGTTGTTCCGGACGCAGTCGGCGGTGAGCCAAACGATCCGCAAGCTCGAGGACGAACTCGGCGAGGCGCTGTTCGACCGGTCGTCGCGCGAGGGCGTGCTGACCGATGCCGGGAAGGTTCTTTACGAATACGCGGAAAAGCTGATCAACCTGCGCGGCGAGGCGGCGGAATCGCTTACGGAACTGCGCGAGCTGCAAAAAGGAAAACTCGTGATTGCGGCCAACGAGTTTACCGTGCTCTACCTGCTGCCGGTGATGGCGGAATTCCGGCGGCTGCATCCGATGATCAAGATCACGGTGGAGCGCGCGCTGGGCAGCCACATTCCGGATGACGTCGTGCGGCATGCGGTGGAATTCGGCGTGCTTTCGTACGAGCCCCAGGAACCTAATCTGCATTCGGTGGTGGTCTATCTGGACGAACTGGCATTCGTGGTTCCACCTAGACATCCGTTGGCGTCGGCCCGGCAGGTGAGCATCCGACAGATGGGAGCTGAGTCATTCGTCGCGCACATCGTGCCTTCACCTTACCGGGAAAAAGTCATCCAGCTATTCAAGAGCCACAAGACTCCGCTGCACATGGATCTGGAACTGCCCACGTTGCAGGCCATCAAACAATTTGTGGCGATGGGGAACGGAGTGGCGCTGGTGCCGGAGATCAGTGTCGAGACGGAGATTGCGCGCGGGGAGTTGGTGAGGATTCCGGTGCGCGAGTTGCAGCTCAAGCGCAAGTTGAGATTGATTTATCGGAAGGGTGCGAACCTGTCGCATGCAGGGCGGGCGTTTTTGAAAGTGGCTGAGGCTGTGGCGATCGAGCGCAAGGGGCATTACCGGTTTCAGCGGGAGAATTAGATTGGGTAGGCCCGGACGCATTCGTCCGGGATGTCGTGAAGCGCAATTGCATGTGCCGGGTTGCAACAAGAAGCCCTGCCAGGATTGCCGCAATCGCACGCTCGCCTTCGCTCGCGGAGCGGACGAGGCGTCCGCCCCTACACAAACCTGGCTGCACAAAATCGAAGGGGAGCAAAGTCCCTCTTTGCTCCCCGGCTGGCATTGAACTCGACTTTTCAGTTACGAGTTCATCAATCGGCCCAGACTTGCTGTTCACGAAAGGATTCCAAGGCGGAATCCAGGCTTGCGTGCACGTCCAGCACCGAATCCAGATTCGTGAGATCGAGCAATGTGCGCACAACCGTGCTCGGCGCAGCGCATTTGAGTTCGGCGTTGCGCTCCTGAGCCCAGGTTTGCAGTAGTGCCAATTCTCCGATCCCCGCGCTGTCCATCGAACTGACGCCACTGAGATCGAGCACCAGTTTGCTTCCTTCGTGCAATACTTCTCCCACCACGCGCGACAGCGCGGCCGCCTCATCGCGGTAAACGACGCGGCCCTGGCAGTGCACGACAATAACATCCCCATGATTTTGAGCTTCCACACTGAGTTTCAACTTCGACTCCTTGTCCAGCGCAAACGGCGCCGGCCCCACTGGATATTCGCAAGTCTCGCAATCGAGATTCATAGTTTGCATGGTAGTAGATAGACGTTCCTCGATTGGTTTTGGCACCATGAAACTCAGGTAAATTTCCGCTCAGCTGGCAGGTGCCCAATACCCTTGGAGGAAAGCTTCCATCTCCTTGAAAACAAAATTTGTCGGGCGATACATCTTGCCCATCCGGTACACTGCATCTAACGGATTTCGTTGACTAAAATGCTTTTTTGCCGGCCTCATAGCCGGGGAGGAATGTTTCGTGTCAAAAACCGCTGCCGCCGTGCTGGCCTTCGCGGCCTTATTTTTGTGCTCCGTTCCCATGTCAGCACAGTTCAACGGACTTCTTCCCAGTGGAAACGTCTACGGCGGATTTTCTTATGGTCAACTGACGAATGTGATCAACCAGCAAAGCTACCGGGGATGGAATGCTTCGTTTGAAGCACTGCCATTCGTTCGTTTTCCGCACCTCGGACTGGTGGCCGATGGCAGCGGCTTTTACCGGACCGGCGTTACGGAATACGACCTCGCGGGCGGCCCGCGCCTTTCGACCAACATGGGAAAGTGGCGGCCTTTCGTTCATGCGATGGCCGGCATCCGGCGGGTGGATTCGAGCGGGCTTACGTATCGGCCGTTGCTCATCGACGTCGGGGGCGGCGCGGATTACAAGCTCTGGTTCAAGAATTTCTCCTGGCGCCTGCAGGGCGACTACATGCACTCGAATTATGCCAGCGCTTCTCAGAACGACTACCGCGCTTCTACCGGAATTGTGTGGCGGTTCTGATTCCTGACCGACTGCATTCCCTCAGGGGCTGAAGCCCGAGTTGTATTCGCGTCTGACGCGGCGCTAAAGCGCCGCTCTTCCACCAACATCTTCCGCCAGAATGTTTCACAGAATCTCTTAGAGAATCTTTGACAGAATCCTCGATCAAAATCTTCGACCAAATCTGCCGCAATCGGAGTTCCCAGAAGATTTTTGAATGCGCTCACGCTTCAGGCTCTGCTGAAGCCGAGCTTTCTGCAACTACTTGAGAACCATTTCTGGTACCAAATTGCGTTATCTGCTGTCCTCCTTCCCGCATCCAAGAACTTTCTGCGTCTATCTGTGTTACGAAACCGGAAGGAGAAAAGTTTCATGCGAAAGATGGCATACATAGGTCTGGGCGTTTTTTTGCTGGCGAGTTTCGCGGCAGCCCAGATTCCAACCTCAGGAAACATCTTTGTTGGATATTCCTTCGAGAATACCAACTGGTCGGGGATCGACTCGGGATTGGCGCGTCCAAATCTGCATGGGTGGGAGGCTTCGCTGGAAGGAAAGGTGTTTCCGCACGTGGGCATCGTGACCGACTTCAGCTCTCATTACGGTTCCGAGAGCTTCGTTTCGGAATCACCTACCGGTCCCCTCCGGGTGAATGTTACGGGACATGAATGGGAAATCCTGTTCGGGCCGCGACTTTCGATTCCGATCGGGAATTTTACGCCCTTCGCTGAGGGCATGATCGGTGTTGCGCACATCCACAATGGCGGCGACCTGCCTAGTTCCTCCAATACTTCGTTCGCGACCGCACTTGGCGGAGGACTGGATTACCGGCTGATCCGAATTCTTGCTGTGCGCCTCGAAGTCGACTATGTGGGGACCCGGTTCTTCGACACGAAGCAGAACAACCTGCGTATCTCTCCGGGGCTTGTCTTCCGGTTCTAGTTCAATCCATTTACGAGGAAAGGTATGAGAAACAGGGTTCAGATGGTTGGCTGAACCCTGTCTTCCGTGGCCACAACAAGAACCTACCTGCAGAACCCGGAGCTTCCCTCAGGGGCTGAAGCCCGAATCAATGTGCGCGCCTGACGCGGCGCTAAAGCGCCGCTCTTCCACCAAGAGCTTCCACCAAAACTTGGCTGCTGCTCTTCGTCCGCCATTTCTCGGGCAAGTTCCAGGCGCGTCTTGTCACACACGTTCTAGGCGGGCGGCAGGCTGTCTGCCTCGTTGGCCCAGTATTTGTGGTCGCGCAGGAAGTACTTCTCGTTCCAGAAATTCACTGCGGTTTTCAAGAAAAGCCATCCTACTTTCAGATGGCCCATGCGCTTGAAGCGCCGGTTGGTCGTGTAGACGCCGCCGCGGACGATGGCGAAGCGCTTGGGCTCTACTTTCTGGCTCAGGCGGTAGTCCTCGGCGAACAAGATCTGCTCGTGAAATCCGCCGAACTCCCAGAATTTCTTGCGGTCGAAGAGCATAAACATTCCGGTCGCGAACGGACGGTGCAGGTACGACAGGTACTGGAAGAAGTCGTTGCCGGCATAGAAGAGCTTGTCAACCCAGCTTCCGTCCTTGCAGACGATGTTCGTGGTGACGCAGTGCAACTGTGTCCTCTGCATTTTCTCCATGCAGCGGCGGATAAGTGAATTGTCGGCAAGCTCGATGTCGGCGTCGAGGAACAGCACATACTGAGAATCAGCCTGCGCCGCTCCCTGATTCCGTCCATAGGAGGGCATGCCGCCGCGAATCACGCCAACGTTCAGGCGGTCGCGGAAGCTCATGACGATTTCGGGAGTGCCATCGGTTGAATTCGCGTCAGCGACCAACACCCTCGTACTCGACATCTTCGAGTAATCCTGATTCGTCAGCGAGGTCAGCAAACGCGGAATCAGCTTCGCTTCGTTCTTCGCCGGAATCACGATGGTCAGCTCGTTTGGTGTATTCATGGATTTTTACCCCCGTTTCGTCAATCGTTAAATAGGTGAGCCGGGAATCGACCCACCCGCCAGAATTGAAGTAACTGACGCCGTCTTTTTCCACGTGCAGCGCTTCATGCGTATGGCCGCAGAAGATGCGTTGCGCCTCTTGATGTTTGGCAAAAGCAATTGCGCCCGCCGAGACCTTGGTCGACATTCGCAGCCAACGCGTATTGAGGCGGTCGATGGTGCGCGCGATGGGCTTGCTCTTGAAGTCCAGCTTTTGCAGTTGCAGATACAGCGACGTGCCCAACCGGCTCAGCCGCAGATTGTTGAGCTGGAATCCATCGAACTGGTGGCCGTGAATCGCGATGTGGCGCATGCAGCGGTAGTCCCATGCGTAATGCTGGTACACGCGCACGCCAACCAGATGCGACATGATGTTGGCCAAGCCATGATCATGGTTGCCTTCGACCCACACGACTTCGATGCCGCGCTTGGGGTTCGACAGCTTGCGGATATGGCCGAGGAACTTCCAGTGATCCTTGGTGAGACGGGCGAAGTTGAGGTCGGCGAAGATGTCGCCCAGCAGGATGAGCCGCTGAAAGCGGCTCTTTTTTAACAGATCGGTAGCTTCCCGCGCATGGCTCGTTTCCGCGCCGAGGTGCAGGTCCGAAAGGATCAGCGTGTTGTAGGCATGCGGATCCATGGTTTGGTTGTAGCAAGGGATTGTTACGGGGTGATTAAGATTGCATCAATATTGGTGCATATAGTAACTAGGAGGTAATACGGGGAAAACGCCTGGAATAGAGCCCATATTCAGCAAGTTCCCACGGCTGATTGGTCATCAGCTCAGGGGTAAAGGGCCAGCCAAAATCGGCCAGCCCTTCATTCCAAATTGCGTTAGTCGTCTAACCGACGCATCGCGTGCGCTGAAACATACGCAGCCACGGATTGCCCCAGCGCATTGCCGCGCACGCAGGACACTCTGAAGTGAATGCCACCGAATACTCTGGCATCAGCGATCTCAGCCACAGCTGCTGAAAAGCTCGAAAAGGATCGTGTACCTGACCGTATTTCGGACGTGACAGTGAACGCGGTGTTGTCGCCGAACGTGGCGGCAAGGATATATGCAGCGGAACCGCTTACGGTGGAGTGCCCCGAAGGGTACTCGGGATGCGCCGGAGTGCCAGGCGGCAAGGAGTCCAACCATGGAATCCATCCTGGATCTGGATCCGTGCTCGCATTCCCGTCCGTATCTCCGAGACGGATTGCCGTGATCGGCCGCCAGTAAACGTATCGGTACTTGGAATCCCAGCACGCGATCCCGGCGTCGGCCATCGCCAAGTTCAGCAAGGCAAACAAATGGGCGTTCTCTGTCATGCTCAAGGATCGGCTCACGGAAATCTGCGAAGCGATGCGGTTCCAGTAGAGAGGCGTGTTGCCTGCCCAAAACAGCGACAACTCCGATTGATCATCCGAACGGAGCGAGCCTGAGTACACTCCCATAGTCTTGAGTTCGTTGTAGTCAGCAGCGTACTCAGGACTGTTGAGGGCGTTCGGCGGCGGAAGGCGGAACTGAGATGGTCGCGTTAAGACCCAAGGCGTCATGGTTGCGAATTGCGGTCCGGCGCCCGAGGCATACAGCAAGGGAGTGGGTCGCCACACGCCCACGGCTGCAGGCGATGTTTCGATTCCCAGCACTCCAACAAATGGCGGCGGCGGTGGTGTGAGCCCGTCCGTGGAGCGCAATGCCAGAATAGCGGTCGCAACGGTCTGGCCCCATGCGATGCCTGCCTGGACAGATTTTTGCGATTCCGTAGCGCTGATCGCAGTGATGGACGCGTCGCGCTTTGCGCCAAGTGATCCCGCTTGCGCTGGATAAACAGCACTCAGGATCACGTATGCCGCCTGCACCGCAGCGGCGCGCCGTGAAGCGTGCCCGGGGGCATTTGGCCTCACGAACAGCCATCGGTGAGTCGGGTGGATGCCGTTGACGGAATCAAACACCGACGCGGAAACCAGTGCAGTCACGCGTGTTGTTAGCAGAGGAGTCGTAGCCCCTGCGAGCACGGTATCGTTCATAACCCCGATCCATTCCAGCACGGGGTCGGGGACCGAGGTGCCGGCCTGGACCGGATTCACCGTCACCAAACCCGCAAGCAGAGTGATCATGAAAAACAGTTTTGTTGCCGGGAAAAAACGGTTTCTTGCAAACATGTTCTTACTCTCCCTTCAGCGAATTTTTTTGGTTTTGCTCCTTGACTGGGCCCTGAAACAAAAACGTCGAGACAATCCGAGTGACCCGTAATGAGCGGACTTTGTCTGCTCAGGCGATTGCTCTCTCCGGCTTCGTGGATCAAATCCGACGGGCTAGGGCATCTTGATGAGCGCAAACGCCTGGAACGCGCACACTTTCTAGTCGCTCGTACGGTGGCGCAATTAAGGGGAAGAGAGAGGAAGGAAAGCAGGCTGTCTAGCAGAGAAGCGGGCAGGCAAACTTGAGTGCGGAATGAGGGCGTGCCCCCTGTGTGGCGATGTTCGCGTACCTCATCGCGGCAACATCCCAGCCGGTTCGCTGTCCTCGCACGATTCCAATAGGACGCCCAACGATCAGGTGAGTACCAGCATCAGCGGTAGTGCTGACCGAAGTAGCGAGGTAAACCGGAGTTTCAGATTCGCGGTTAGCGGTCTCTGGGTCGTCAACTCGAAGCACGACCGACGAGATGGACACTACACAAATTCCGAGAAAAGCAATTGTCCAATGCACGCGCTTCACGGGACGAACCCCAAGTTGCCGATGACCGTACGCCGGTCGGGGCACTTTGTCAACGTGAACAGCCCACGAATGCGGGTATCACAATCGACCCTGCGCTGAGGCACAGAACTATTTCAGCGCGCTGAATAGGCCACACTGTTCGGCGCCCGGACTTCATGCCTCCGAGGAGGCCTTTGAGCGAGCAGGCGTCTGTTTCCTTTTCTTAGTTCTCGGCTTAGTTCTGGGGTCCCGAATCGTTCGGAAGCCTGGTCTTTTCCGCGGCCATCGTTAGGATTTGTTTGTTCCCGGGCCAACGGCTGCTCGCTAAGAATTGGGCTTCCGGAACATTGCCAGGAAAATATTGCGCTGAGAGCACCTCCTTAGGTTGCAGGACAATGTCAACGCGCCGGTTGTAGGCCCATACGATGTGTCGAAACGATCCCTTCACGGCAAGTTTATTGGGGTTCGCTTCATGCAGCGTCTTTACCTGAGTGGCATCCAGTTGCTTCGTATTTCCGTTGGCAACGGTTTCAATCTTGTTCTCGGAGATTCCCACTGAGACCAGGTACTCCTTCACGAGGTCGGCGCGGCGCTCGCTGAGGGGCTTGTTTCTAGCGTTCGAGTCGCGCTCGTCCGCATTGCCGGCGATGGTTAGCCGCGCGTCCGGATCGTACTCGAGGTATTTTTTGAAACCTGCAGCGATGCGGTCCAGAGCCTGCTGCTGACTCAGTACCAGACCTACCGTCGGATGGCCGGCATCAGGGTATCCCGTCGGGAAGAAAACGCTAACCAGCGGAATCTCAGGTGTAGGTTCAATCAAACCCGTAACCCGAATCGACGCGGTCTGCGTATTCGAGCCTCCGCAGTCATTCTTGGCAACGATCGTGTAGGTCTGCACTTCGTTAATCGGCCCATTGCTTTGCTGTTTCGGCGTAGCCTTGATGGTTCGCGTGCCGTCTGCCGCAACCGGCCCAAAGGGGTCGATGGTGATCTGGTTGGCGTTCGTGGCCTTCCAGCCCAAGTCTGACGTGCCCTGCTCTAGTACCTTGTCGCCAATTTGGCGATATCGGATTTCTGGCGATGACGCATCGAGCGAGACCTGGACATCTGCATTGACCGCAACGCTTGTGGACGAAGTGACCTTTCCACCTGGCCCGGAAGCCTGCAGTTCGTAGGTGGTTGCTTTCTTCGGCTGGACCGACAACTCTCCGGTCGCATCCGTCGGTTTTGTAGTGTCGGCATCCGCGGTAATTGTTCTTTGCACGGTTTCAGATGTCTGCCAGGAGACGACGGTCGAATCTCCGCAATTGATCTGTGCGGGCGCGGCGCTTATCTTTCCGCTGACGGGAGCAATAGCAATCGATGCGCTAGCCGTCCCGGCCTTGAATCGCGGAAGCGAGCTCATGGCTGCACCCTCGGGCCACGGTGTTACCTTCTGCTTGCCATTCTTCGCGTTCAGAATCACCCGCTGATTCGCTGGCACAACGACTGAGCCCGACCACACTTCTTTCGCGTGCACATCAACCACCGTGACCTCGTGAGTCCCGGCCGGAAGCACGAGCTGTTGAGTGCAGCAGTGGAACCACTCTCCGCCATGGTCAAACTCGTCGGCATGGCCAACGAAGTACGCTGGATCCTTGCCGTTGAGATAAACCGCGGCTTTGGGTGCCCCTTCAATCTGTAGACGTCCCCACGGTCCGTCAATCGCTCCGGGAACCGCTGCCAGGGTGAAATCCAGTTGCGAGTTTTTTCCGTCTTGCAGCGAAACCTCGCGAACTTCTGGTTTGAAGCCGTAGTTATAGACGCCGATCGTGTGCTTTCCTGGGGCCACGGTGATTTTGCGGCTGCCATGACCGAAGGTTGATCCGTCCACGAACACATAGGCTTCCTTGGGGTTCACTTGAATTCGCACCTTCGCATCCTTGGCAAAAGATCCAGCTGCTGCAAACAGAAGGATCCCGGCGATAACCAGGGAATTTGCGTATCGTTCACGAAGCATAAAAAGCCTCCTTGCGTTCGTCGAGAACGTGCCGCACCGATGGAACTGCACTCTGGTCGAAGTGATCAGCGGTCGGCCAGCGCGCTATCCTCCTTTTTTAGGTCACAGAGGAAAGGTGCACAACTAATACAAATACCAGTCTGTGTGCGGGATCTGCACAGACCCCTCATTGGCGGGAGCGATGCGAGATTAGTCGATGCGGCTGTTTTGACGATCGACGCAGGGAAGGTGAGACGCCGCCCCGACCCTTCGACTGCGCTCAGGGCAGACTAGCCGACGGGAACGGCGGCGCTACAGACTACTTCAGCGCGCTAAAACCTGCGCATTGTTCGGCCCCCGGGGGAATCGTGCTCCCATTCGCGTTTAGGTCTACGCGGATCACATTCTTGTCGGTCGAACAGAACAGGCGTCTTCCGGTGCGATCAAACACCTCGGGAGCTGCGCCCGTGGCATAACTCGTGTTCAAGCCGCCCGACGGATTTCCGCCTGCTGCCACAAACCTGTAGCCGGACTTCACGCCTCCGGCAAGGCTCTGATCGAGCAGGCAGGCGGTTTCCGCGGACTTGGTACACGGATCGGGACCGCCGAGGCTTGCGAGAGAGTTGGCATATCCGCCATAGACCGCCTGATATGACACTTCTGCCGTGTTGATGGCGCGAAGTGAGGCGACGGCGGAAGCCTCATTCGCGCTGATTTTCGAGTCCGTCAAACAGGGAATCGCAACGGCTGCGAGGATCATGATCAGCGCAACAACGATCATCAGTTCCAGCAGAGTGAAACCTCTTTGATATGTCATTGGCCGCTCCTTCCTGGATTCGGAGTGAGAACGGCGGGCTGGCGGGAACTTGCAGGAAAGTAGCGGCGACACACACCGCGGACAGCCGAGGCGGCTGTCCCTACATTGGCCCAGATTCAGGGGGATTACTGGGCCGGGGGCACGTACTCTTTGGGCTTGGCCGAGCCCTCGCCGAAGAAGAACATCTCCAACTGCTTGACAATAACTTCCTGATCTTCGCGGCGGGCTGGATTGAGGCGGTATTCGTTCAGGAGCATTTTGCAGTGCTCCATCCACATGCGCCAGGCTTCCTGGGAGACATTGTCGTAGACCTTCTGGCCGAGTTCGTTGTCGAACGGGGGCTCGTCGAGCCCGGGCATTTCTTTGTTGAGCTTCACGCAATGAACCATGTGCGCCATAAATACCTCACTATGATGAAGTCTAACCGCGCTAGGCGGAATGTTTATCTTACATCTGATTCGATGTGGGGATAGCGGAGGGGATGCGGGCGCGAGTCGCGTGGGAGGGCGGTTTCTTTACGCCCCTTCGGGGCTTTCCGGGGCTTCTGCACAAAAACCGACGCCTTGCGACTCGGACTGCATTCTTTCGCCGCTTCGCGGCTGTCTCCACATTTCCACGCTCAGGCGCTTGTGCAACTAACTCTTGCGACGGAGCCGCAGCCATAGACCGCCTACTCCGCCCCACATCGCTAGCAGCGGGATCAGAGTGCCGAGGCCGCGCAGGCCGATCAACTGACCTAAATTGAAAGCACCGTAGCTTCCAACCGCCTCGATGGCCAGCAGCATTGACTCGCGATTGCTCGCTATGTTCCCCGCCCAGAATGCCGGCCAGGAGGAATGCACGATGGGACAGCTATCTTGCATGGCCAGCTGCGACGTAGTTGAGACGACCATGATCGTGACGAAGATGCTGCAGCAGGCCAGCGCGATCAAGACGCGACGCCACGCCAGCGATGCTTGGTTCCATGCGGCTCCAAGCCCCACGCACAGCAGGGGAATGGATGCGCCAGCGTAGCGGGGGCCGAAGGTCAGCCCGGCCTTCCACCAATAAAACGATGCGTTGAACAGGAAGTAGTAGAGCACGATTGCAGCGGCCACCAGAGCCGGCCCGCGGAATATTTTTCTTAACCACCATAATCCGGCGACCGCCGCTAGCAGCACCGGAGACGCGAAGAAAAGGCCGCGCGAGCAACCGAACAGAAGCTTCAGCAGGCGGTCGGGATGGGGATAGGTCAGGCCCAGGTATCCCTGCTGCTGCATGAAGGAAAACGAGTTGGGACCGTAATACGAATAGCTCGGACGAAATCCGCCGAAGGCGGCATGCAGATAAGTGAAAAGAACAATGGCGCAGGCGGTTGCGCCAATGCCAACCCCAAGCACGACGCGCCCTCGGGCGGCATTGCCTCGCGACCAGACTTGTGACAAAGCCAGGAAGGCGAGCAAGCCCGATGCGGGAGCTGCGGGATACTCCGTGACTGTTGCCCATCCAGCAGTGAATCCCACGGCGAGAGCCCACCAGAACTCGTGCATGCCGTCTCCAACTTTCAACGCGGCCGCAAAAGCGAAAAGCAAACAGGCAGCGACCAAGGCATGGGCCCAGAACAGGGTGGCGTACGCCAGCATCGGTGTGCCGACGGCGAGCACAATCGTAGCGAACGCCGCGCCGGTGACGTCAGATCCGAATCGCAGTGCGAGGAAGAAAAGGCATACTCCCGCCAACGCCGTTGGCAGCGCGACTGCGCAGGCTGTCACGATGTAGGAAAGAGCGTACTCGCCGCGCACAGATTCCGGATCGACTCCTGCGGCTCGCATCACCACGCGGGCCGCTTCAGCAAACGGAACCGCGAGAAAGACCAGACCGGGCGCTTTATCGGAGTAGTAGTGCCCCCGTGCGTAGGCCTTGTCTTGAGTGTTCTCATGGTAAGCGTCGATCTGAAGCGTGTGCCGCTCAACGATCGCGCGCAGGAGGTCGAAACGGGAGTTCTGGTTCCATCCGCCGCCCTCGTAGAAATAGATGAAAGACAGGAAGCTCGCGAGACCGAGAAGGGAGGCGAGTTTCCACTTCGCTGCGGTCGATGGCGGCATTGGCGTCAATGATAATGCTTCTGTTTCACGGTGGGTGGATTCCGGTGATACAGGAAAACGCGAGGGCCTGCGGCCCGATACGTCCAGGCCGCCGGACAGCCGAGGCGGCTGTCCCAACACGGTACCGGTTGACTTCTAAAACGTAAGTCTCAGCGCGAATTGCAGTACGCGCGGCATGTGAGCGCCGGTTGTATACAGGAAATTCGTGGTGCTCACGTACGAATTCACGCCGGTCCACTCCGTGTGGTTGAAGATGTTGAAGGTCTCTGCGCGGAACTGGACGTTTAACCTCTCAATGGGCTTGAACACTTTGAAGATCGACATGTCGAAGTTCACGCGGCGGGGATTTCTCAGGCTGTTGCGGCCGGAATTCCCGAAAGTCAGGCCCTGGGTCTCGACGTACGCGCTGCAGTTGTAGAGGGGCACACCTTTGGTGTCGGCCGCAAGCGGCGGACAGATGGGGACGCCGTACGGATCACCCACACGGTCCGCGTACGAACCGAGACCGGTTGTGCCATCGGCCACACCGGCGCTATCGCCATATACGCCATTGACCACGGAAAAAGGAGTGCCCGCCTGCGCGGTCATGATGCCCGCGTATTGCCAGCCTCCCAGGAGAGTCCTCGAAAATCCCTTACCGTGGAATGGAACGTCGTAGGTCCACGCCACGTTCAGAATATGGCGTTGATCAAAGTTCGAGCTGGCGTAGTTGGCGTGCAGGTCGGCGGAGTTCACGAAGTTGCTGTCCTGATTGTCAGACGAATTGTCGAGCGAGTGACTGTAGGTGTAAGCCACATCCATGGTGAGCGCCCCGCTGGTCTTGCGCAGCGAAAACTGAAGCGCATTGTAGTTGGAGTTCGCCACTGATTCGACGCGCTGAATCGATCCCAGACCGGGATAGTTGATGCGGAACAGATCAGGATTGTTTCCGCAGGCAACGGCTATATTGATCCCCGGCTGTCCTCTGATTCTTTTGCCGTTCACTCTGAAACTGGGTTTCAGCACACTCCCTGCCTGCGAATTGCAGATGTCGTCGGTGATCGGCTGTCCCGCCTGGAACGGATTCTGATCCGAGGCGATAACAGGCAGTTGATTCATTTCGTGCTGCAAGGTCAGATGCGTTCCCTTGGCGCCCACGTAAGCGATGGTCGCCACCGTCTGGCGGATGAACTCCCGCTGCAGATCAAGATGCCACTGCTGCACGTAGGGCCACACGGCGCGATCGGGAATCGAAGTCGTCGAGAGCGGGAACAGCAAGCCCTGCCCGCCGACGTTGGCATAGGCACTGATGTTGTATTGCGTGGGGGTTTCAACGATGGGCGGCGTGCCCTCGAGGTCCTCGGCGTTAGCTTCCAGGCCGTTGGTGTGCTCGAAGAAGATTCCATATCCGCCGCGGACCGCCATCTTGCCGTTGCCCAGCGGGTCCCAGGAAAAACCCAGGCGTGGCGCGGGGTTGAAAAGGTGGCCTTTCAAACAGCCTCGTGGAATACCGTTCACCCCGCACTGGACCGTTCCATCGAACGGATCTCCACTGCCGGGAATGATCGCGCCTTGCGGAACGTCAGGAGTGTCATTGACCTGAAGGCGGGGAGCGGTAGTGGGATCGTAAGCGGAGGGAAACCAGTTCGAGATCAGATGGTTTCTTTCCCAGAACGTGCCGTATAGGCTGATGCGCACACCAAGATTCAGAGTCAGGTTCTTCGAGATGTGGTAATCGTCCTGGAAGTAAGGTTCGAAGATCTTGAAATTGATGTGGTACTTGGGCTGGGCGTTGGCCTGGGAAAAGCTTGCGATGTTTCCCATCAAAAGATCGGCGAAGGCGTTACCGGTCGAGACAGGGAAGGTAGAGTCGAAGTACAGGTCGCCGCCGAGATCGGTATAGGCCATCTCGTTCTTTTCGGCGTTCATGAAGTAGCCGCCGAAAGTGAGTTTGTGCTTTCCGCGACTCATGGTGACGTTATCGCGGAAGGTAAAGGTCGGATTCGAGTTCTGCCACGGAAACGCTGTGGGGCCCTCACAGAAACCGCCGCCGTAGGCACCGCTGGTGGAGAGGCAAAGGCCGGGGAGCTTCCCGCCGAAATCCGGAAATAAGCCGGGCATGGTGAAGGCCGAGGTGTAAGTCCAGACGGAGGGGTTTGTGTTGATTTGCTGGATGTGGTCGGTCGTATAGCTGGCTACAAATTCGTTCAACAGCTTGGGAGAGGCAGTACTGGTCAACCGGGCAACCATTTCGACTCCGGGACCGATGAAGTGGGTGCCGATCGTCGGGAATGTCATGTCGCCCCACGTCACGGTCGCTTTGGTCGTATCCCAGGAATCGTGTATGGTGCGGAAAGTGAACCGGTTCTTGGAATTGAATTCGTGATCGAGCCGAACCAGTTCTTCTCTCCAATGGGTGGGCTGGCCAACGGCCGCAGCAAATATCGAATTGGCTCCAGAGCCGATGTTCGGCTCAGGGATCATATTCAGCAGGAGCAGCGCGTTGGGGTCGATGGAGGGCAGTTGGTTATTGGGAAAGGGAATCCCAGTGCTGGGATCGACGGGGCAATCGGACCCAGCGTCGCAGACATCGCTGAAGTCTCCGTTGCGATTGTCCACTGAAGGAACAAAGTTGTAGAAGTTCTGGGGCACATTCTCGCGGCGCCAGTTCTGAAGCCAGAAAAAGAACGTGTGTTTCTTCCAGATCGGACCTCCAACGCTGTAGCCGAAGTCGTGCTTCTTGTAACCCGCCTTTGGAGTACCCGGGACATCGAAGTAGTTGTGCGCGTTAAAGGCTTCATTTCGAGCGAACTCCCAGAGCGATCCGTGGAATTGATTGGTGCCAGACTTGGTCTCGACCTCGACGGTACCTGATCCATTCTTTCCGTATTGCGCTCCGTAATTCGACGTCAGCACTTGCACTTCTTCGATGGCTTCTACGCTTGGATAGACGTTGAGCGAGAAGTTGCTGCCGTTGTCCATCATGTCGCCGCCATCAACTTCCCAGTTGTTGTACTCGGTGCGGCCACCGTTTACGCTGTAGCTGATGCTGCCTTCGGCGCCGACAACACCTTCATCCTGGCCGGTCTGATTACTGACGCCGGGGACGAGGGTGATGAGTTGCGTGAAATTGCGCCCGTTGAGCTGCAACTGAACGACCTCCTTGCCAGTGATCGTGCCGCCTAACTGGGAGGACTCGGTGTCGACCTGGGCAAGCCCCTCGCCTTGAACGGTGACTTCCTGGTGAGCGCTGCCAATCTGCATCGAGACATCGATGCGGGCATTCTGGGCAACGCGCAAGGTGACTCCTTGTGCCTGGTAGTTGCGAAATCCGGACGCCGTGACCGTGAGGTCGTACTGGCCGGGCGGCAGTGCCGCGGCGACATATTCGCCGGCGGAGTTCGTTGTCAATTCACGAACGATGGCCGTAGCCGCATTCTTCACGGTGACGACCGCTCCCGGGATCACTGCACCAGTGTTGTCGCGGACGGTGCCGGTGAGTGTGGCTGTATCCTGGGCAAGGGCTGTTGCTGAAAGTAAGAGAAACACTCCCAGCAAAAGAAGGCGAGACTGCAGAGCTTCGCGGGTCTGCATAATTCCCTCTCACAGAAGAACGGCTTCTTGCCCGCTGTGGCTAGGAGAGACACCCACACAACAGCCGGCAGGATGCCCTCGCAGCTCAATACTCGGGCATAAACGTCTTCGCTTCCTCCAACGTGATTCGCTGCTTCTTTTTGTACGAAAGGTTCGCCATATGGACTGCGATGGCGGAGCGGTATCCAATTTCCGCCGGGGCGTTTGGGGCGTTGCGGGTGCGGATGCAATCGATCCAGTTCTGCATGTGGTTCTGGTTAGGGGTCTTGCCCTTCATCGCCTCGCCGGTCGGACGATTGGTTTTTTCGGGCCAGTACTGAATGGGCTCTTCGAGGTGATGCTCGATGGTTCCGTCGCTGCCGAGGATGCGGTCGCCGAGTTCGTAGTGCCGGTTGCTGAAGGTGGACTGCCAGGTCACGACGGTGTCTGTCGGAAAGTCGATCGTCACTGCAATGGTGTCAGGAACTTCGCGTCCGTCTCTTTCGGAGAAGACGCCGCCAGACATGTAGGCGGCCGAGGGCAAGGGTAGGTCGAGAGCCGACATGATCCAAGCAATCTGGTGGACCATGTTCTCGGCGCAATTGCCGCCGGCGAATTCCCAGAACAGGCGCCAGTTGATGAGCCTGAATCCGTCGAAGGGGCGGTCGGGGCGTCCGTTCAGGAATGCGCTCCAGTCGACGTTCTGCGGCGTGCAATCGGAGGGAACGGGCCGCACCCATTGGCCTTTGCCGTGGGCAGTGTTGCGGCTCATCCAGGACTCGACGTGGGTGACTTTGCCGACTGCACCGTCTTTGATCAGCTGCCTCGTGTCAACGAGGGCGCCGGAACTCTCATGCTGCAAGCCGATCTGCACCACGCGGTCTGAGGACTTGGCGGCAGCCAGGCATTTGTCGGCTTCGGGGATCGACCAGGTCATGGTCTTCTCCGCGTACAGATCTTTGCCCGCAGCAAGCGTGTCGAGGAAGTGCCGGGCGTGGATGTGGAGCGGGCTCGCCACGATGACGCCATCAATGTCTTTCATGTCGAGCAGGCGGCGATAGTCGTCGAGCGTCTGTATGCTGGGGACTTTGCTCTTGGCCTGGTCGCGGCGGCGGCTGTAGATGTCGGCCATGACCACGAGTTCCACGTTCGGAACTTTGACGATCTGGTCCAGCAGATCATTGCCGCGGTCGCCTACTCCGATCATGCCGACACGGACGCGGTCATTTGCGCCGAGAACTCTCGACGAAGTATAGGCGAGCACGGCGGCGCCGAGGGCGGCTTGCTTGAGGAAAGTGCGGCGGGTTTGATCGGGCATGGGTCCTCCAGTTTAGGGGTCAGGGATCAGAGGTCAGGTCTCAGTTCTTAGTTGCCAGTTCTCAGTCAGTCATTCCGAGTTTCTATAGTCCTCAGGGGCTGAAGCCCGCCTTCTTCCTGGCCATCGACAGCGCGGCTGAAGCCTCGCCCTTTCAAAACCGTGCTATAAGGCATCTGCTTCTTGCAGGAGTTTTTTCATTCCTGCCCAGCTTTTGCGCGAAGATTCTTCGCGAGAGCCGCCACCGTTCCAGTGGGTTTCCAGGCTCACGGCGAAGTGGTAGCCATCGCGTTTGAGGACTTTGAACTGTCCCGCCCAGTCGATGATGCCACCGCCCATCGGGGCCCACTCGTCCTTCCCCTTTTTCGCAACATCCTTGCAATGGCAGTGTCCGATGCGGTCTTTGGGTAGGAGATTGTAGCCATCGGGATATGGGATCTCGCCTTGGGCGGCGGCATTGCCGGGGTCCCAGTTCAGCATGAACGAGCGCGACTGAACCGCGCTCAGAACCTTGGCGGCTTCGGCGCCAGTGGCCGTGTTGCAGGCGGGCTCGTTTTCCAGCACGAGGATGATTCCCTTCTTCTCGACTTTGGCGGCAGCATCACGCAGCTTATCGTTGATGGCATCGCGATAGGGAGCTTGATCGTCCAGGCGCCAGAAATCGAAGCAGCGAACGCGGTCGGTGCCGAAGGCTTTGGCCATAGCGATGGCTCGGTCGAGGACTTCGTCCTGCTCGGCCAGAGTGAAACTGGCGTTGAAGCTCTTGGCCTCGCTGTACTTTGATTTTGGGGCACCCGGCCAATCGACCTTAAAGAGCGGGCTGGCGATGTCGGTCACTTTCAGCTGATGTTTGTCGAGCAGGCGGCGGGCCTCGGCGACTTCTTTTTCGTCGAGGCTGACGATGTTCTTTTCCCACAGGCTGCGGAGTTCGATCCAGTTCATGCCGAATTCCTGGGACGCTACTTCGCAGACGTGGCCAAAATCCTGCGAGATCTCGTCGTTGATCACGGAGACGCGGAATGGAGAGCTGGAATTGCCGAACGCGAGGCGGGACGTAAGGGTCACGGCGGTCATGGCGGCCATCCCAACCAGGAATTCGCGGCGGGGCATTACGGACATCAGGGCTCCTCGGGGTTCAGTGCAGATAAATCTACCACCATTGAAATACCGGACGGTAGCCGAAGAGGAAGATCGCACGGCGAAATTCTGCAGAGACGTTGCTTGCAACGTCTCTGCCGGCGGCAACCCGTACTCAAGCCTCGCCAGAGCTGCCGGCAGCGACGTAGCAAGCTACGCCTCTACGAAATGTGGGAACGAGGGGTTTTCGCGAGCAAAACAAAACGTCCCGGACTCAGTTTGAGTCCCAGGACGTTTGTTGATCAGCCCTCCCCCAAGTGCTGCTCGATTGCTAATGTATTCCTGAACCCGAATCCGGCAAATGGCCCCACAGTGCCAGGCATGGCCCGAGAGTATTAGGTACTGGGGATATTGCAGAACGGCGCAGCAGCTTTGACGAGAGAGAAATTTCGCGCGCAAAACAAAACGCCCCAGACTCGATTTGAGTCTTGGGACGTTTGCTGATCAGCCCTCCCCCAAGTGCTGCTCAAGAACACTCTAACCTTGAGGGCAAAATCGGTAAATGGCCCCTCCGTGCTAGGAATGGCACGAGTGGTGTAGGAGTTTTCTGGTATTGGATACTTCGACAGCTCTTTGCTATTGGCTGTGCGGCGGGGACGGCGCTACGATTTTTTGCGCGCAAAACAAAACGCCCCAGACTCAGTTTGAGTCTTGGGACGTCTGTTGATCAGCCCTCCCCCAAGTGCTGCTCGATTGCTAATGTATCCCTGACCCCGGATAGGGTAAATGGCTCCTCGGTGCCAGATATGGCACGAACGGGTAGTCTTCCGTAAGCATATGAAAGCACTGGTTTTCCTGAGCCGATAGCGCCGATTGCCCGCGCGAAATTCACGCAGCCGTAACGCACGACCGACATGGACGCGAGCGTTACGAAGAACCGCCGTTGGTTGTTGCCCACAGCCAGGAGTATTCCACATTTGACTCAGACCAGATGATGGAAAACAATGGCGCGGCCAAGATTTCCACTCACGCACGAGGACAGATGATCCGAAATCGCACGATTCTGCTCGCAGCCTTGATAGTGCTTTTCACATTTCCGCAAACATTCTCACAGGCCAGCTTCCGTCCCGACAAGATGGAGACCGTTCTTTATGGCGCGGCCTACTACCCCGAATACATGCCTTATGAACGTCTCGATAAAGATGTCGAGCTTATGACGCAGGCTGGCATTTCCGTTGTGCGCGTGGGCGAATCCAGTTGGGGATTGTGGGAGCCGGAAGACGGGCGCTTCGAGTACGCCTGGATGGATCGCGTCGTGGACCGGATGCACAAGGCTGGGATCAAGGTCATCATGGGCACGCCGACGTACTCGATTCCGGCGTGGATGTACAAGAAGCACCCGGAGATCGTGATGACGCGGCTCGATGGGCGGACGATCACGTACGGAATGCGCCAGAATGCCGACCTGTTGAATCCCACCTACCGGTTTTATTGCGAACGCATTATCCGCAAGCTCGCCGAGCACTACAAAGACAATCCGGCAATCATTGGATGGCAGATCGATAACGAGACGCCGCCGGGCGGGGCTGCGAACAAAGACGTGCAGGATGGATTTGTAGAGTACCTGCAACACAATTTCAAGACGGTCGATGAGTTGAACAAGAACTGGGGGCTGAATTACTGGGGCCAGCGGCTGAACGACTGGACGGAGATTCCCCCGGAAAGCGGCATTCTCAATCCGGGATGGAAGCTGGAGTGGACTCGCTACTCGCAGTGGATCACGACGGACTTTCTGGCTTGGCAGGCTTCGATCGTCGACCAGTACAAGCGCCCGGATCAGTTTGTGACGCAGGATTTCGCCGGGCCGCCGCGGCCCGAGGTCAATGAAGACGACATCTCCCGCAGTCTCGACATTGTCGCGGTGAACCCCTATCACCACGCCCCGCAGGATGAATATGACGGAGAGGACTCTTCTTACCAGGGAGACTACGGTCGTTCCCTGAAGCACACGAATTATCTGGTCACTGAGACTAACGCGGACACGATCGGATGGGACTCGAAGAGCCAGTTTCCGCCGTACGACGGGCAGTTGCGGCTCGACGTGTACACGCATCTCTCCTCGGGCGCGAACATGGTTGAGTACTGGCATTGGCATTCGCTTCATTACGGACAGGAAACTTACTGGAAAGGCATTCTCGGACATGACCTGGAACCGGGACGCCCCTATCAGGAGATGAGCAAGACAGCGCACGAATTGCGCCGTATCGGGCCGCAGATTGTGGATCTCAAGCGCAGTAGTCAGGTCGCAATCCTGTACAGCTCGGATTCGTATTGGGGCATTGAGTTCATGAAGTTCAATGATCACGATAATTACCGGGCGATTCTGAAGCAGATGTACCACGTGCTCTACAAGAGCAACGTCGGCGTTGATTTCGTGTTTCCGGACAGCACGAATTTTTCGGATTATAAAGTGATCGTCGTGCCGCCGTTATATGTTGCGAGCGACGCTCTTCTGAACAAGCTGGTCGATTACGTCAGAAATGGCGGCCATGTCGTGATGTCGTTCAAGAGCGGATTCACCAACGAGTTCGATACCGTGCGGTGGACAACGATGCCGGGACCCCTTCGCGAGGCCGCTGGATTCCACTATCAGGAGTTCTCCAATCTGCGCCAGCCTCTGGCGTTGAAAGGCGATCCCTTGCATGCGGGGGAAGAGAACAAGGTGTCCGATTGGGCGGAGATGCTGACCGTCGATACGGCCACGCCCATCGCGTTTTACGATCACCCGTTCTTCGGGAAATATCCTGCGATTACGCGGAATTCCTTCGGGAAAGGAAGCCTCACGTATGAGGGAACGGTGCTGTCGGATGCGCTGCAGACGAAGGTGCTGCTGGATGTTTTGCAGCGCGCGGGAATCGCGGGGCCGGACCAGACCCTTCCGGCCGGCGTGCGGGCAAAGCATGGAACGAATCGCAACGGGAAAATGGTTCATTACTTCCTGAATTACTCGAGCGAAGAACAGACGTTCAGCTATCCGTATGGAGAGGGGGCGGAACTGCTGAGACAGGCCGGCGTCGAGCGGTCACAGAAGGTGACGGTGAAGCCGTGGGATTTGATTCTCATCGAGGAGAAGTGAAAAAACAAGCTTCCGACTTGGACCACGGCATAACGATGTCATCCTGAGCCGCGTCTTTTGCGGCGAAGGACCTATGCAAATCGCCGGCAAGCATCGGCGCAGAGAGGGAGTTCGTAGGTCCTTGTTTGCGAACAACGCTGCTCACGATGACAGTGTAAGAGGACTTCGCAATTTCCTTAACGGCTCTAACCATCGGCGCCTTCAGCGGAAGTTCCATCTATCGTAACGGGATTCGGGAGCTTTCACGTTTGGACCACGGCTGGAAGCGATAGAATATACAGTTTTCCGCTGTAACGAGGGTCAGGTTTAGCGGCTGATATCAGCTCCTGAATTCCACCTCAGCTACTTCCTCATAAATCAAGGAGTCATACATCATGGCAAAGAAGCGCGTTGGCATACTCACCGGAGGCGGCGATGTTCCCGGACTGAACTCGGTGATCAAGTCCGTGGTCTACCGCGGAGCCGAAATCGGGTGCGAAGTGATCGGGATCCGCCGTGGCTGGGAAGGATTGACTCATGTCAATCTGCAGGATCAGGCAAGCAAGACGAGATACATCCTGCCTCTGAACCGCGAGAACACACGCACCATCGATCGCACGGGCGGAACCTTCCTGCACAGTTCGCGTACCAATCCCACCAAGATGAAGAAGGTACCTCCGGCTCTCGAAGGGCAGAAATTCGAGGCCAAAGAATCGACCAAGAAGGGCGTGACCAGCACGGTATTCGATGTGACTCCGGCGGTGCTGAAAAACATCGAAACGCTCGGCCTCGACTACCTGATCGCCATCGGCGGCGATGACACCTTGAGCTATGCCGCAGAACTCGATCGCAAAGGGATGAAGGTGCTCGCGGTGCCGAAGACCATGGATAACGACGTCCGCAACACGGAATACTGCATCGGATTCTCAACTGCGATAACACGGGCCATGGATGCGATCGACCGCCAGCGTACGACCGTGGGTTCACACGAGCGCATCGGGATCTTCCGCGTGTTTGGCCGGGATGCTGGCTACACCGCGCTCTACACGGCGTACGTCACCGCAGTGCGCTGCTGCATTCCTGAGTATAAGGTCGATCTCAGGCAACTGATCGAGCTGCTCATGAATGACAAGCGGAACAACCCGAGCAATTACTCACTGGTGATCCTCTCGGAAGGCGCCGAGTGGCAGGGCTACGCGGTGAGGGAATACGGGGAAGCCGACGCGTTCGGCCATCGCAAGAAGATGAGCGTCGCCGAAGACCTGAGCGATGAAATCAAGCGAGCGACCGGGGAGGAAACCGTGGTCAGCGATCTTACTTACGACCTGCGCTCGGGCAGTCCTGACTTCGTCGATCGCCTGGTAGCATTCACATTCGCGGGAATGGCCATGGACGCGCTGGAAGAAGGCAAGTCCGGACTGATGACCGCAATCAACGAGGGCCGATACGCGATGGTATCCATTCCCGATCCAAAACTGGGTCCACGGAAGGTGGACATCGCATCGATGTACAACATCGAACGCTGCCGTCCGAAGTACGACCACAAGCTAGGGCTGCCGATCTTCCTGACGCGGCCGTAGGGAAGGCAATCAACTCCTAATTGCCCCGATCTTGGTCCTCCGATTTTTGAGGAGAGGTTGGGGCTTCTTGCAATAGGTAGCATTTGGCGTGAGACGGCCGGTGGGTGTACGATTCCGTATCTTTTTAGAAGCGATTTGAGTAAACGGCCTTATCGTCTGGAAGTAATCAGGCAGCCGGATCCTTTCTCAGGGCCGTGGCGCATTTCAAGGCGCCTCCGCCCTCCGCATCGGATGTCCGGTGAATGAGGAGGAGCCGTGCTACTCAGCCTTGAAGCTAGTATCCCGCCGCGTCGAGCCCTCAAAGTTGTATGCATCCTTTTGTTGCTAATGGTGTGGGTGCCCCCGTCGCTCTCACAAAAAGCACATCCAGAAGACAGCAGCCTGGCCAAGTATGACCTGCACACCGAGACGAAAACCGACGGCTTGATCGATGAAGTGAACCAGCTTTCGGTCGGAGGCAGGAAAGATTTCATCGAACTGATCATCAAGCGCGGCGATGACAAACTCCACATCTACGTGTGCCCCAAACCATTTCAGGATGAGATAGGTCTCAGTCTTGGCAAGGGGGACCGAGTTGAAGTGACAGGCTCAAAGGTAAAGCAAGAAGCATCGGAGGTGATCCTGGCGCGAGAACTGATAAAGGGCACAGACACGCTAATGTTCCGCGACGACAAGGGCAAGCCGGTGTGGGATTGGCGCACCGGCAAGTGACTACTCCTTTGGGCGGCTCACACGCAGTTGATTGAAGGGCTGGAGCCGACGAGCGGACTTGAACCGCTGACCTGCCGATTACGAAATGACCCAACCTTGCGTATGTTGTTGTGAAGCATAGGTGCTTCGAAGTGGTTTTTGTGCGTTTCGGGGTGTTCTGGGAAGCGATTGTGCAGCAGTTTGTGCAGCAATTTGACTTGCCGATTTCTGGACGGCTGGTCTTTGCTCTTCCTTGCCTCAACGATTCACGACTGCCGACCCCCGTTCAAAGCCCACGTCGATCTTCTGACGCCCGGCTTGAACCGCTGCCTCAATCGCCAATTCCTGCGTCGGGAAGGTGGCGGGCAGATAGAACTGAGTTTCGGTCACGCCGGAGGCATCATGTTCTTCGATCCAAAGCTCCGCTGAGAATCCCCCATCCTGTTGCTGGTATGACCGTGCCTCGATAACGTAGCCTTTGTGCCCCAGCCTGCTCTTCATGACTGCGACCTCTTCGGCTTCAATTATTGCACTTCGGGTCGGGGTGCTTCCCCTCAATTCATCCCCGCCCGTCTGTCGCCTCTGAGGCTTGCCAGCAGCCCCGAATACCGCCTCTGCGGACGGTCGTTGCGGACGGCGATGCCCAGCGCCTTCTTCTGCCCGATCAGCACGAGCAGCCGCTTGCCCCGCGTGATCCCCGTGTAGATCAGGTTGCGCTGCAGCAGCATGTAGTGCTGCGTGGCGAGCGGGATCACTACTGCCGGGAACTCCGATCCCTGCGACTTGTGGATCGTGATCGCGTAAGCCAGCGAAATCTCGTCCAGTTCCCCGAAGTCGTACTTGACCAGCCGCTCGTCGAAGCGCACGGCGACCTGCTGCTCGACCGAATCGACTCGCTCGACGATCCCCATGTCGCCGTTGAACACGTCCTTGTCGTAGTCGTTCTCCGTCTGGATGACCTTGTCGCCGATCTGGAATCGCCATCCGAACCGCTCCACGGCGGGCTGACCGGGTCGGGCTGGGTTCAATACCTTCTGCAAGGCTGTGTTCAGTTCCCGCACGCCGAGCGATCCCCGGTTCATCGGGCAAAGAACCTGAACGTCGCGGATCGGGTCGAGACGAAACCGTTCTGGAATTCTCTCCTGCACCAGCTTGACCAGCGTTGCCGCGATCTTTTCCGGGTCGTCCCGCTCGACGAAATGGAAGTCGGAACTCGGGTCTGCTCCGCGCATATCGGGCATCTGCCCTCGGCGGATGCGGTGCGCGTTGGTGATGATGTGGCTGTCCGCCGCCTGCCTGAACACTTCGGTGAGGCGCACGACCGGCACGACGCCGCTCTCGATCAAGTCCTGCAAGCACCGTGCCCGGTCCCACCGACGGAAGCTGGTCTACGTCGCCGACCAGAACCAACCCGGCGCGGTTGGGGACAGCCCGCACCAGCGAGTGCATCAGCGGCACATCCACCATCGAGGTCTCGTCCACGACCAGAAGACCGCAGGCGAGTGTGTTCGACTCGTTTCTGCTGAACCGCCCGGTTGCGGGATCAATCTCCAGCAGGCGATGGATCGTCTTCGCTTCCATGCCCGTGGTCTCGGTGAGCCGCTTCGCCGCCCGTCCGGTCGGGGCGCACAGCAGGCACTTCACGCCCTTGGCACGCAGGATCATCAGGATCGAGTTCACCAGCGTCGTCTTGCCCACCCCCGGTCCTCCGGTGATGACCACCACCCGGTTCGCGAGAACCGTCTTCAGCGCCTCGCGCTGGCTGGGGGCGAGCGTCTTGCCCGTCCGCTGCTCGCACCACGCGACCGCCTTCTCGAAATCAATCGGCGGATAGATCGGCTCCGCTTCGGCTAGGCTCTTGATCCTTGCCGCGATGCCCTCTTCCGCCCTCCTGAGGTGTGGCAGGAAGATCAGGGCATCGCCGTCGATCTCCTCCAGCAGCAGGGAGCCGCTGGTGAGCATCTGCGACAACGCCTGCTCGACAGTCCCTTCCGGGCACCTCCAGCAGCTTCACTGCCGCCAGCTTGAGTTTCTCCAGCGGCAGCGCACAATGTCCGTCCGAAGTCGCTTCCAGCAGGACATGGTCGATGCCCGCCCTTGCCCGGTTAAGCGAGTCCCGAGGAATCCCGACCTTCTGCGCGATCTGGTCGGCGGTCGCGAAGCCGATCCCGTAGATGTCCTTCGCCAGCATGTACGGATTGCTCCGCACCTTCTCGATTGCCTGCTCGCCATAGGTCTTGAAGATTCGCACCGCTCGGCTGGTGCTGACGCCGTGGCTGTGCAGGAACAGCATGATTTCGCGGACTTGCCTTGCCTCCTGCCACGCATGCGCGATCCGCTCCCGGCGCTTGGGGCCGATGCCATCGACGGTTTGCAGTTCGGCGGCTCGGTTCTCGATCACGGCGAGAACCTCGGCTCCGAACCGCCCGACCAGCTTCTTCGCGAGAATCGGTCCGATGCCCTTTCACCAAGCCGCTGCCGAGGTACCGCTCGATCCCCTCGGCTGTGGTCGGCGGCACGGTCTTCATGCTTGTCGCCTTGAATTGCAGCCCGTGTTCCTTGTCCCTGACCCACCAGCCCTCCGCGCTCAGCCATTCCCCTGCGGTCACGGAAGGCAGCGACCCGATGACCGTTGTCTCATCCCGCTGCCCTCGTGCTTTCACGCGCAGGACGCAGAAGCCGCTTTCGTCGTTGTGGAAAGTGACGCGCTCGATCACACCGGAGATTTCCTCGGTCGCGGGTCTGCGTTCAGGGATTGCGGCAGTCATGCTTGGGGGTCATTTTCCCATGGACGGTCTGCCTTGGGTGAACCATTCGGCAAAGCGATTCTGCCGGGATTTGGCTGCTGGGAGGGGTCGGGTCGGCTAAGCCGTTCCAGAGGTGCGGGCAGCCTTTGTGACCAGCCTAGCGGGCAATCCGAACGTGGTCTTTGCTCGCGGCAGGCTCCGTTTGGCTCTAACCAGCCTTCTTCCCTTGGTGCGCCAACGAAATAGGCGTCCTCGCTACAACTTCGCCGGGCTTGGAATCGAAGACCTCCACAACCTCTCCATGATCGCCATTGTTTGGCGAATACGGCTGCGTCCGCCAATTCAACTCATCCAGCCGTACTCGCATCTCAAGCCCGGACTTTTCACGAGCTTTGCAATGTTCACAGTCCGGACGGTGGATTCTCAGGAGGGACAACAGGTAGCATCTTAACTTCACGACGCACCTCGCAGGACTCAGCCTATGCGCCTCAGGGGGTGTTGCGTCTCAACTGGCGGGAACGGCTCTTCGGAGAGGCGGATGTATTATGCACACGATGCGGGTGTCGTTCAAGACAATTGTTGCATCTCGATACGCGGAGATTGCCAACCCTCGCGGCGTGTCACCTGAGCGGTCTGCAGCGCAGCCCTGAACCGACACCACAAATCGACCGCTGCCGTCCAGTGGGCTGAGCGGATCATGCGGAAGATTGATAACGTGTTCTCAAACTGAGTTCTTCGGAGCAGTGCAAATGCGCTTCAAAATTATCATCGTAATTATCGTCTGTTGCTCGTCTGTTGTTGCCCAGCAAACATCGAATAGTGCTGCGGCTGCGACCAAGTCCGAACCAGCGAGCCAGCCGACGCCGTCAGAGGACTATTTGCAAAGGGCGGCAGCGAGTTCAATCTTTATTTATGACGGTAGTACCAAGCCATGTGAACAATCCGCGAATTCAACACTTCTGCCATTGGGTAGTGGATTCGTTGCGGGCATCACGAGCAAATCAGCTACCCCTGACAAGTGGAATGGGTGGGAACTTCTTGTAACCGCTGCTCATGTCTTGCATCAGAGCAGTGGAAAAATAATTGTGCGACTAAACCGGTCTGATGGGGCAGGATTCGCGTGCCTTCCAATTTCATTGTTCTACGATGGGGACGAGAAGAACGTGTTTGTCTTGAAAGACGAGGACGCGGCGGATATAGCCGCAGTATCGCTCCCCAACATCCCCGGCACGGCTCCCACGATTTTTGGAATCTCCATGCTGCTCGATCCCGATTCGATGGCAAAGGGTGACATCAAAGTTGGCACGAATGTGTTTACGGTCGGCTACTTCTACGGTTATTCGGGACAAAAGCAGAATTACCCAATTACTAAATTCGGAAAGATTTCGATCTTGAGTTCGGAACGATGGTTCTTCAACCCAGAATGGCATCGGTACGAACAGGCATACGTAATCGAATTGCAGAACACTCCGGGTCTGAGCGGTGCCCCAGTCATGGTCTACGGACCAGAGTTCCACTTCAACCCGTTCCGGTTTCGCGAACTGACACCGCTCGTCGTTGGTGTTGTGAAGGGACTTGAACTGGCACCAGTTAAGATACCAGCCGGAACCTTCTTGATTTCACAAGGAGTGGCTACTGTCGAACCAGCATCCCACATCAAGGAATTGCTCAACGAGATCACAGATGAGCTAAGAAAAGCCGGGTTGGCTCCAGAATAATGGCGACTGCTACGAACGACCTTCGCAGCAGCGGAGTCCGTCGTTGCAGATGCCTCTCAATAGCAGCGCGGATCAGAGGTGGAAAAGCACCTTGAGCTTTTCTCCGGCACGAAGCCCATCGTCATCCCCACCGAGGATGGCGCGTACACTCCCGAAATTGCTCAGACTGTCGTCCGGGCGGTTATCGGAGTGGCGGCATTCGCTGGTTTGCGTCAGGGCGAGATTCGAGGGCAATGGTGGGAAGATGACGACGGGGATATTCTCAATATCCGGCGCTCGGTGTGGAGGACTCACCTAAAAGATGAGACCAAGACCCACGAGGATGATGAAGACCCCGGTGTCGTTCCGATCATCAAGCGTCTGAGGCTCGTGCTCGACGCGATCAAGCCAGAAAATGCTTCTGGGTGGATGTTCCCGAACACGATTGGCGGGGCGCTGGATTTGGACAACCTCGCTGACCGCGTGATCAAACCCGTTTTCAAGGCAAATGGGATGGAGTGGAAGGGCTGGCACGCATATCGTCGCGGTCTAGCCACGAACCTTCACGAACTCGGAGTGCCGGACAAAGTGATCCAAGCTATCCTGCGCCACGAAGATGTCAGCACCACGCAGAGAAGCTACATCAAGACCGTGCCCCAAGTTGTGACCGACGCCATGAATCAGTTGGAGGCAAGAATAGCTCGTGCAGCAGTTGTGCAGCAGGTCGCGATGAACTGATCGTAAGTGAAAGAATGGAGCCGACGAGCGGACTTGAACCGCTGACCTGCCGATTACGAATCGGCTGCTCTACCAACTGAGCTACGTCGGCTTCGAAAGGGACTTGATTAGTTTATCAAATCGCTTTGGCCCTTCCGAGAAATCACAGATCTCAGCGCGGTTGTGAAATGTACGGAGCTGTCTACGAACGCTTCGTTCGTTTCCTTCTTGCGACTTCTTGTCCTTTGTGTTTAGTGATTCGTGTGAAACTAAAGATACGATCTGACGACTTAAATCGGGCACGCTCGGAAGAAGATCACGAAAACGAAAAGGCCACCCGGCAACTGGGCGGCCTTTTCTTCAAGGGAGAATAGTTCCAACGGAGGCTTAAATTCCGTCAAAACTTTCTGCGGAAATCTTATGAGCCGAAAAACGGGAGTGTCAAGCGATTTTTGGGAAATAAATGCTAGTGTTTTCAATCACTTAGGGAATGGGTTAACAGGATTGAGAACTGTACCAATTTGAGACAAAACGCCCCAAGAACGGTTGTAAGCCGATACTTCTGAGGCACTTACCGGGTCTCAAGATGGGTTCGGGGGCCGGTCGGGCGCCGCATCTGCCCGAGCCGTTGAGGCACCCGTTGACCGCCGTCTCGGTCAGGTGAAGTGAGATGAATTCCATCTGTTCTGGGCGATCGAAAACCCTATCGGGATACAAACGCTTCATCAAAATGCGGAATCCTCCGAACGCCACGCCGGCGACAATCGCAAACCCTGCGAGGATCGCGCAGAGGATCACGATGTTGAGGATCAGCATGTACAGGTCGCGGACTTGTGTATCACTGGTGGGGGTATTCCAGGTGACGCTGGCCTCGTAGTTCACCATGCCCAGTAGAGTCTTCGCATCGCTGTCGGAGATTCCGCCTGAAGCAACGGCGACGATCGGTCCAGTGCGTTTGTCGAAGAAGCTGCCTGAACCATTGATGGTGGAAACGCCGCTGTGGCTGGAGTCGGTCACGCCATGAGCCGCTTCGATACGGCGCAGATGCTCGGCTGCAAGTTGCGGAGTGGGATAGTAGATCAGAACCAGTGTGGCTTCGCCGCTGGGCGTCTGATAGTGGCCGAGAGTGAGCTCAGAACTGGCGCCGAAATCAACTTGATCCACGGTCACGGGCAGTTCGAGCGAAGCCAGAGCGGCCGGCCCCATTACATATTTCTGCGTGTTGCTGATGTACTGGCGGCGCGGCAGGAATTGGATGAAGGATGGCAGGTTCCCCGCACTTCCTCCCGGACGCGGCAGCGTTCCAGCTAATTCGCGCAGCTCCGCCCCCGACATCGGGGTTTCCTTGCTGAATTGCGCGTCGATCAGCACGTGGCCGCGATAGAAAAGAACCCGATCGCCCAACGAAGCACCCTGTTCGCCGACCTGCTCCTTATTCATCGCCGGCTGCAGGTAAAACGTATAGGAGCCGAAGGCTCCGGAAGCGTCGGCAAAGCGCGCGGCGCGAATCTTCAACGTGCGGCCATCATCCCGCGTATAGGTCGCCGACTCGAAATCGCTGAAGCGGTATTCATTGAGTACGGGCGCGTTGGTCGGATCGGCCATAGCGGCATTGGTGCTTTTCTGCGGGTTGCCTTGCATCTGCCAGCCGGCGAATGACTGGGGAAGAATCGCTGGGGCCTGCGCTGCGGACGACGATGCCGCGAACGATATCGCAGAAAGGCAGCCTAAGATCGGAAAAACCAGTAGAAAACGGGGCAATTTCATGACACTGCGGGCAAGACCCGCACAATCATTAGACCACAGGAGCGCCAGAAAAGTTTCGTGATGAAGGCACGGGCGGTCACCGAGTCACCCAGCTGAAAGGTTCCATACCCGAAGCAGCTAAGTACCGGAAAAGACGGCACCTGCGAGCCAAGTGGCTGCACCGTCGTGCCGGTCCACTACACGTGAGGGCCATTCACAGATGGAACGCAGACTTGCACAATAATGGTGGGAGAAGGAATGCAAGTGAGCGGTGTGGACACAAACAAGCGCCGGGGAAGCCGCACCAAGGCCGTACTTCCGGTGAGGATTAAGGGCAAAGACAGCAGTGGCAAGGCTTTTGAGGAATTGGCGCACACGCTCGATGTCACGGCCTCCGGTGTACGGTTGGGCTCGGTTCGGCGCGAGTTGAGTACGCAGGAAGAAGTAACGATTTTGTTCCGCCAGCGAAGAATGCAGTTTCGCGTGGTCTGGACGAAGAAGATGAAAGGCACGTCTGAGTTTCAAGTTGGACTGCAGGCTTTGACGCAGGAGCGAGAAGCTTGGGGAGTGAACTTTGCCGAGCCGGCAAATGAGACCGCCCAGGCGTTTAGCGCATCTCTAGTTTCGGCGCTTGCATAAAATCAAGGGGAGAGCCATGGAGGAAAATAGCAATCGGTCGTTCGCGTGGTTGAAGCAGCTTTGGTCCGAGGAACGCGGTCAGGATATCGCAGAATACTCCGTGATGCTGGCAGTCATTCTCGTAATCGTAATGGGCACAGTGCGCCTGATCGGATCCAACGCGAATAACGTCTTTTCGCAGGTCGGTAGCTCGCTTCAGTAAGTCGTAGGTTCGTGTCGAGTAAGACTCACGGGCCAGCAGCGCTTCGCAAGGCTGCTGGCCATTTTTCCATTCGGCCTGTCTACGTGAGTTCCAGCCTAAGTCCTCGCCGCCAAATCGCCTGATGACCCCCGGGTTGGTGGGAAAATCCTGAGACCCACCGGTTAGTGGAGATGCGCACCCGCTCCAGGTCTGCAGCGGGGTCAAAGTCGGTCACTGAATCATCGCCCTCCTGTTAATTCTGACAATTCATCCTGGCCGCGCCGGGCGTTATAAGGGCACTTGGTCAGTGTGTCAGATAGGGAGTGTCAAACGACTGTGCCGGAGGTCCGTGGCTGCGGTAGAGGCGCGGAGGCAGAGGGGCCCGATCCGCAAGGGATCTTTTCAAGCGAATTCCAAAAGAGAGGTTAGAAAATGAAGAAACTCCTGATTGTCTTTGCCTTGTTGTTTGCCATGCCATCATTTGCAGATGACCTGGACGAATACATTCGCCTTCTCAAGACCGATCTCAAAGCCAACGCGAGAGATTACATCAGCAAAGGGATGGTGACATTCACCGATGAGGAGGCCAAACGGTTTTGGCCGATCTACGAGTCTTATATGGCGGAGCGCGGTAAGTTCTTCGATGCCCGGCTTGCCCTGATCTTGGACTACGCCGACAATTTCGACAAAATGACGGATGCCAAGGCACAGGAAATGTTGAATCGCAGGGTCGAGCAGTTGAAGCTGCGGAACCAGTTGGACGAGAAATATCGCCCGCAATTCGCTACCGCGCTCTCACCCAGGCGACTCGTCCGCTTCTACCAGATTCAGCAGGAACTGGAGGTGATGATTGAACTCAGGGTCATTTCGACAATCCCGAGGATGAAGTGGTGGCAAGGCGAGTGAGGGGCTCCCTCTGGTTCCATTAGATTAACGCGAAGTCTCCTGCACGGAGGCAACGACACGTCCACCCGTGCAGTTTTCATAAGCAGGCAGCGTAAGTGTCGAGAACAGTGATTACACTCGGCCACCTGTTCGGGTCAGCGAGTGTCTCGCTTCGCGGTAACGTATTGTAAGGGCACACCACAACTGAAAATGTTATCGCTTGCCGTTGACGCAATCGATATTGACGAAAACAGGCTTTACAGGTTTTGACCGGTGGTCAATGAGCGATATGGCGAGAGTCGCATGGCTGTAGCCTCCCGGTAGCTGTTGGGCCGCTTTCGCGTGATCTGCCTGTGAAGGACCGGTAGAATTAGTCCCCTCATGTCGTTCCATTGTGAGTTCGATAATGTGAACAAGATCCTCCAGACACGAGTTGAGGGCCGGGTCACCGATCAATCTGCCTTGGATATTTACTCGGCGATCCAAAAGTATTCCACCGCGAGCGATGCTCACGTGACGATTACCGACTTGTCATCCGTGACCGAGTTTGATGCATCCGCCGACCTTATCCGTCAGTTGGCTCGTCTGAAACCGCCGGGGGGACCCTGCTCCAGCTCGCTTCATCGTTGCCCCGAAGACCTCGATCTATGGTTTGGCTCGCATGTTTGAGATCGTCGCCGAGCCTAAGATCCCGGTCCGGCAAGTCGTGCACACCATCGACGAGGGTGTTTGCAGCACTCGGCGTTCAGCCCACGCACTTTGAGCCGCTACCGTAACCGCTTAGGTCAACTGTCGTTAACCGATTTATCGCCAATGGTCCAAACCTCATCCTTCGATTGGCGGCTGAGCAGAGACCAGCAAACCCTCATGCGGTAGGATTGCAAGACAGCAAAGGTGAAGGTGGATGTAAATGGGTCAGCAAATCCGGATGACTGCCTTTGCCCTGATAGCCTGCGCAGCTTTTGCCCAGAACCGTCCCTCGTCTCAGGGCGAGACTGCGCTCAAAACCCAGTTCGTCGCCGTTCAGCCAGATGTCAAGCTCGAGGTGCTCGACTGGGGAGGAACCGGGCGCAACCTCGTACTTCTCGCAGGTCTCGGAAACACAGCTCACGTTTTTGACAGCTTAGGTCCAAAGCTCGCGGCGCACCATCACGTCATTGGGATCACGCGGCGCGGGTTTGGTCAGTCCTCGGCGCCCCAAACGGGTTATGACCCAAGGCGGCTCGGAGATGATGTCGTCGCGGTTCTTGACGCATTGCACATCACTGATCCTGTCCTCGTCGGGCATTCGATTGCAGGAGAAGAGCTGAGCGCCGTCTCCACGTACCATCCAGGGCGTGCTGCAGCGCTCATCTATCTCGATGCCACAGGCACTTTCGCGCTCTACGACCCCAAGTATGGCGACTACACCCCGGCTTTGGCGCAGCTCAGAGACGATCTTTCGGCGCTACAAAAGAACCTCTTCGATGAAGGCCTCATATCGAAGACATTGACGGACATGGCGCTTTTTCAAGCGAACCTTGCCAACCTCCAAGCCGAAGTCGAAGGCGGAACCGGTCCGTCTCCGAAAGCCAGTGACCTTGCCAGCATTTCTGCCTTCCAGAGTTACATGAAGGGCTACCTCGGTGGCATCATCCCCGAATCGGAGGTGCGCCAGGATTTTCGTATCGGTGAGGACGGGAGGGTCGGCGAGTGGCTTGGGCATGGGTATGCAAACCAATCTGTGATGCTCGCAGAAGAACGTTTCCACTCCATCGATACCCCCCTTCTAGCGATTATTGCTTATCCCGGAGCTCCCAATCCAGGTCAGACGAGCGACCCGGCAAAACTCGCAGCCTCTCGAGCCGCAGAAACGAGTCGCAAGGAATCGCAGATTGCGATCTTTCGGGAGCAGCCCCACGCCAAGGTGATCGTGATTCCCAGCGCCACCCACTACATATTCCTCTCACGTGAGCAGGAAGTGATCTCACAGATCACCGACTTCGTGAATAGCCTTCCTGCCAAGCGTTAAGCAGAGCCAGAAGTGAAAGTTTACGGCCGGATGAGCGATACAGCTGTATCCGCAAATAATCAGAACTGTTGGCTTGTGACATTGATTCCTGTAGATCGGTTCCCAGTTCTTACCAACAAGGTGTTAGCGCTCAGAACTCTGGGCACGCTCCTACTCTGCGATGCGGGCGGCCCCTTCGGTCTGAGGGGCCGCCGCTCACGGTCCGACTCTTGCCCCGAACTAAGGGGTGGTTGGGCCAACGAATGACTGGCAGGAAACGTTGGGGTGCCAGTTGACGAATGCGCCTTTGGGATTCTCTTTCCACGCCCAGACGTGCAGGGTGTAGAAGGCCGGCAGTCCGAAGCGATTCGGAGCCGGGAAGTAGTGGAAGATCTGTCCCATAAGGAATGGCGACGTGCCCGGATGCTTCTCATCCCACGCGCTGGCGATCACGAGATAGTCGGCTCCGGTCAGTTTGACGCTTCCGTCCGGCTGCGCCTCATAGAGAACGATCTGGGGACGATTGACGTCCACGATCCCCTCGCCCACCAGTGCGTCGTTTACGTAGTGGAGACCCATGGCCCCAAAGTCGTCTCCGCTTACGCAACCGAATTCAAGGCGATACCCATCGTTCTCGGCCACTCTCACGTCCTTGAACCGTTCAGTGGCTCGCCGCACACTTCGGAGAAGGGCGCTCTGCTGGTCGCGGGCCTGTTCATCTTGTGTTGTCGTCGGGTGAGAATGGACATCTTGCGCCACGGCGCGCAAGAAACAGACGTTCACGAGAGCAAACGCCATGATGGAATACCGACATTGTCTCGCGAATTGAATCGCCTTCCTGGTAGGAGTGACTATCTGCGCTTTATTCATTGGAATTGTCTCCTTCATGTAAAATCGACGCTCAACTTCGCTGGTCTATTGCTGATGGCTCTCGCAGACACGCCTGTAGCCGGAATCCGCTGTAGAGCCGCTCGTCGTCACCGCTGAGAACGTTCGACAATCTACGCCACGCAGTGCTGAGCTTCGCCTTGCAAGTGCAAAGTAACAAGCGTCAGGGTGCGAAGTAACGAAACAACGCCAAAGAAAACCAAAAATCGGGAATTTGGGAGCGTTGGCTTATATTCAGCAGGTGCGGAGCAGCGAATCTCACGAGCCTCGGCAGGCTCTCGCGTCCAAGACACCCGGATTCACTGCGATGGAGATTTTCTTGTTCTTCGGCCCCGCCATGGCGAGCCTTGCGGCTATTACTCTGGTCTGGCGAGGCACGCCTCTTGATCGCGTCTGGAGCCTTAATCCAACTGCGTACGCGCAACTCGCTCCTCTGGGCCGTATCGTCGGGATTTTCTTCCTGGCTCTCAGCGCAGTCCTCATCACCGCAGGAATTGGGTGGTTCCGACGCCGCCTCTGGGGATGGAGACTGGCGATTGCAATCATCGGCACTCAGGTTCTGGGAGATGTCGTGAACTGCGTGAGCGGCGACTGGCTGCGCGGCGGAACTGGAGTGGTCATCGCCGGTGCTTTGTTGCTGTTTCTTTTTCGGCCACAAGTCAGCGCCAGGTTTGAATAGAATTTCTTCCGAAGAGACTGAGAAGCAGATCCGGGCTTACTGCCCCGCGGCCTTGTCGAGCTTGCTGGCCATCTTCACGCCGCTTAGGCCATCGACGTACTTGGCGATGCCGCGGTAGAGCGATTCAGCGATCCGCTGGCGGTATTCGCTGGTTTCGAGACGGTGCTCGTCGCCGGGGTTGGAGACGAAGGAAATCTCCGCCAGAATCGAAGGCATGTTGGCGCCGATCAGAACGATGAACGGAGCCTTCTTCACGCCACGGTTTCGAATCCCGGGATTCTTGGCTGACAGGCCGCTATGCAGGGACGACTGTACGTCGGCGGCGAACTCGCGGGATTCTTCGATCTTTTCCTTCAGAGCGATCTTCTTCACCAGGTCCTGCAGTTCGTAGATGGACTTTTCGGAGACGGCATTCTCGCGCGCCGCGACTTCGAGCGCGTCCGGCGACGAAGTAAAGTTCAGATAATAGGTCTCAACTCCGCGCGCCGCCGAGTCGTGACTGGAATTGGCATGGATGGAGATGAATAAATCAGCCCGTTGCTGGTTGGCGATGGCCGTGCGCGTCTCGAGCGGGATAAACGTGTCGTTCTTGCGGGTGTAAACGACTTCCGCGCCCAGCCGAGTCTCGAGCAGCTTGCCGAGGCGGCGCCCGACTTCGAGCACCAGGTCCTTTTCTTCGAGGCCGTTGGGGCCGATGGTGCCCGTATCATGGCCGCCGTGGCCCGGGTCAATCACGATCTTGCCGATCTTCAGGCCCAGCGTGCGAATCAGGGAACGGTCGCCGCGGGCCGTGGGCTTCGCGACCCGGATGTCGAGGTCTGATTCTTTCTTGTTGGTGTTCAGCCGTGAGGAAGATTTCCCCTTCGCCCGAGGTGTAGACGACACATCGTTCATTGCCGTTTCGGCTGGGGACTCGTCGTCTGCCGCGTTATCAGCCTTGCTGGTCTTGCGTTTCGTCTTCGAGGAAGAATGCGGTGTGGGAGCCTCGTTCTTTGCCGTGGTCGACGACTCGGTGTCATCATCGTCGTCGGCCTCCACGATGACCTTCTTCACCGGTGGGTTTGTAGTTTTGGCTGTCTCTCCGGAGTTCGCGCTCTCCTTCGATGAGTGGGTATCCTGAGCTTCGTTCTTGGCGGTCACTTTCTGATCGTGAATCTCTTCCTTCTTGGTGAGCGGCTTGCCCGCCAGAGCCTTCATGTCAGCCTTCACGACCGGCTGCGGGACATGCGCCTTCGCCTCGGCCTGCGGCGGCACTTCCACGTCGGCCAGCGTGGCGGCTTCTTCTTTTGTCAGCTTCGCGTGCGCGATCTTGTCGTTTTTCCCGTGAATATCAATGATCAGGCGGTAGGGGTTCGGCAGCAGGAATGCCTCGTAAGTGGAGAGGTCGGCGACTTCGAGCACCACGCGGGTGCGTCCCGGCTGGAACTGGGCCACGCGAATCTTCTTCAGGAAGCCATCATCCACTTCGAAGGTCTTGCCCACCAGGGTGGAAGCAAGCTTGGTGTCACGCAAGTCGAAGAAGATGCGGTCGGGCTTGGAGATGCGGTGCGAGCCGAACTTCACTTCGCTCTCGAGATCGATGGCCACCCGAGTGTAATCGAGGTTGGACCAATGGCGGATAGCGGTCACGCGTGGCAGATGATGGGGATTCGATTCAGAACCTTCTGAACTCGCAGTTTCACTCCCGCTCGCGCTGTCTGCGTCGTTGTCTATATCTCTCTCTTTAGCTTGCGGCTCCGCAACGTTCTCGGCGTGAGCGGTGGTTTTCGGTTTGTCCCCGATGCCAGAACCGGGTCGCGCTTCGGCTTTCTTCTCTGATTGCGCGTCTTGCTCCGCCTGAACCTTCTTCTCGGCCGACTCCTTCTTGAGTTCGGCAATGGCCTGCTGCGCATCCTCGACGAGTCGACTGCGCGGATAGCGCTTCAGAAACTCTTCAAAGGTTGCGCGCGCCTGCTCGGCATCGTTCAGGTCGTCTTTGTAGATTTCGCCGATGGTGAATAAAGCGTCGCAACGATACTTGCTGCCGGGATATTCACGGCGCAGGAACTTGTATTGCGCGATTGCCGAATTCAGGATTTTGTCATCTTCGAAGCGGCGCCCCATCTCAACCAGGGTTTCGGCGACTGCGACCGCGCTGGGATCAGCCTTGGTGGAAGTCGGTGCACCGTAGTAGACGCTGCGATAGGCATTGAGGACGCGCTGGTAGTCGCGGCGGGTGCGCTCGGTCGGAGGACGGCCGTTCAGCGCTTCGCGCATGCGGTCTGCGGCGGCAAAGTGGTCGCGCGCCCAACCTTCACCGTGACGCACGCGGGCGTGCGCCGGCGTTCCGGAAAGAGCCGCCACGAACAGCAGCACTCCCCAGGACAATGCGCGCTGGCTTAGGGTCACTTTCAAGCTCAATCCATTGTCATCCTGGGGGTCGCGCTTTGTGCGGCCCGAAGGACCTGGGCAAGCCGCGCGAATCGTCCGCGTTTCTTGCGGACGAACAAGTCGCGCATTTGGCTCGCTTCATTATTACGCCGTTGCAGTTGAACTGCCGGGGTACCTGAGAGAATTCAAAAATCCAACTTGGGCCCCCCATTTCCCGCCGCCTTTGCGAGAAGTGGGGTTTTCACGGCTCTGCCTACCCTTACTACAGATGCTCCCAACCTAATCGGTGTTGCTGATGTAAAGCACGCCCCGCTCATCTCGTTGAACCTTCACGGGATCGCGGCTGGCGCCAGTTTGCGAAAGATCAAAGCCACCATAGTAAAGATGCGTAATCTTCCGTACGTAGTCCTGGGTTTCGCTATAGTGCGGAATACCCGCACTGCGCCGCACCGCTCCCTCACCCGCGTTATAGGCGGCTAATGTCAAATTCACGTCGCCATTGTAGTTTTCCAGCAAGTACTTGAGATGTCGAACTCCGGCATCCACGTTCTGCTGCGGATCGAACGGGTTCTTCACTCTCAGCTCGCGAGCCGTCTTGGGCATCAACTGCATCAGTCCCATCGCGCCCGTGCGCGAGACAGCGTTCGAGTTGAAGTTCGATTCGACCTTCACCACGGCCCGCACCAGATTCGGATCCACATTGTGCCGCGCAGCGGCCATTACGATCGACTGATCAATCTCTTCCGGCGAGGCCTGATGTCCGTGAGAATTGGCCTGCAGAATCTTGGCATTTGCCGATTGCACCGATTCGTGCCCGTAAAACTGGCTGACTTCTGCCGCCGCCGATCGGGCGGCCTTGCCTGAGGCAGTGTTAGCCCCGGGAACTGGCTTCCACCGGTTCTCTTTGCTGCTCCAGTACGCCAGGTAGGAGCGCTTCGGCTGCGGAGTTGCGGCTGGCTGATGCTCCTTCGCAGGAGCGTCTTCGTTCACATAAATCGTGCGGCCGTGCTCCTCGGTGGTGGCGATGCCGCGCGCGACGCCATCCCCTTCGGCGGCGCGTGCCGCCGAACTAATGAGAGTGAAGGAGGTCGCGAGTACTGTCGAAGCCGTCAGCATCCAGGTTAGTTGCAGGCGCTTTCGCATATCCGGGCCTTGTCCTTTCACCAATCCTTCGCTGGAAGGCGCGGCAGACAAACTACGCCCTCCCGTGTTCTACCCGGAACCTGAACGGAGAAACATCCACCAGAGTAGGTCGATTATAGGCGTGGAGCGGAGGGGGCGACAATCTCTCCGAAGGGAGTAGAACCACCGGAGTAATTTGCGACAAGCGATTGAAACACAAGTAGATTAGGGTCTTCCGGGAGTGTGGGCGGAGATGTCGGAGGTAACCGGAGAGATGGTTACCCAGAAGGCATGGGTATCAAGTTTTGACTCAGCCAATCTGGGGACAGCGGCCGTTCCGTCGAAACTTGACTTAGATGACAGGACTCTCACGAACAAAAAGGGCCGGCCCCCAAAGGGGCCGGCCCGAAGATCTTTGCGCGATTTGCGTCCGGTTGGATTGTGCTCGGCTCTGCGATGAACTAGCTGCGACGCAGGGTCGGCAGGGTGGATTGGCAATGCGTTGCTCTGGGCGGGCACAGAATGAGCGGGCCACCGTCAGCGGTAGGCACTGGTTGAACGCTTGCTGCCAGGAATGCGCCGATCATTACGGCGGTCAGAATCGCGATTTTCGCTACCAGCTTTGCATTCATCTTTAGGGTCATTGTCGTGCTCCTCTGGGACCTGGGGAATTCTTGCTCGGTCGGACCGTCGCAAGTGCTTTTCTAGAAAGCAAGCGCTGTTCCAAATCCTGGACACAACAGCCTTTTGTTCGAATACCAGGACAACCACTGAAAAATAAGGGGGTTTCCATTTCCCGCTTCGGTTCACCGGGACGATCCCTCAGTTTCGGCCTGGAAATCCCAAACAAAAACGCGAGCACCTAACCTTTCTGTTAGGTGCGAGCACGGCGCAGCCTGCGGGGGCCGCGTATACTCATGGCGTCATGGGCCACTTGGGCGAACAGGGCGCGGTTCCTGGCGGCGCACGGCTGGAGGCCGTCAGCGGACCGCTAAAGGGTAAGGTCTTCTCTCTGGCCGAGGGCGAGTTCTCAATTGGCCGCGATCCCTCTAATCAGATCTCGCTTCTCGACTCGCTGGTATCCCGCCGCCACTGCCTTATCCGAAAAGAGGCCGAGGCCTTCCGCCTGGTGGATCTGGAAAGCCGCAACAATACGTTCGTCAGCGGCGTGCCCGTGCGCGAGAGAGTCCTTGTACCCGGGGACCAGATCCGCGTGGGCAACTCAGTTCTCGTTTTCCAGGGGCCTGCCGGCGAATCCAGTACCGACGCTTCGCTGCAGCTTGATGCCACTCCTGCGCCGGGGGCGGCGACCGTCATCCTGCGCAAAGAGGATGCTCTCTACCTGCAGCCTCCGCGGCCGGACGGTCTTCCGGCGACCCCAAGAACCGTCCGCGACCTGAATGTGCTGCTCGATTTCAGCCGGACGTTAAATTCCGCGCGCGGCCTCGCGACGCTGCAAGAGAAAGCTCTGGAGGCTGTTCTTGCGGCTGTCCCCGCCGACCACGCCGCGATCCTGTTAACAGAAGATGGAGCCGACGGATTTTCTTCCATCACCGGCCGCGACCGCCGCCTTGGAGCCAACCAGTCGATCCATGCCAGCCAAACCATCCTCAACCAGGTACTCAAAGAAAATCTCGCCGTGCTTTCGAGCGACGTCCAAAGCGACGACTCTTACCGCGAGGCGGAAAGCCTGCTAGAACGCCGGGTGCATTCGGTCCTGGCCGTGCCTCTTGAAGTGCAAGGGAAGGTGCTGGGAGTGATGTATCTCGAGGCCAGTTCTCCGGGCTCACGTTTCGACTCCGATCTGCTGCAACTCGTAACGACCCTCGGAAACATCACCGCGCTCGCCATAGAGAATGCCCGGCACCTGGAGAGGCTCGATGGCGAAAACCGCCGCCTGCATGAGGAATTGAATATTCATCACAGCATGATCGGCGAGAGCAAGGCCATGCGTGAAGTCTACGAATTCGTTTCGAGAGTTGCTGGACGGGATTCGACGGTACTGATCTCGGGAGAGAGCGGAACGGGAAAAGAACTGGTCGCGCGGGCCGTCCATTCGAACAGCCCCAGGGTGGACAAACCGTTCGTCGCTATCAACTGTGCAGCCATTACCGAAACTCTGCTCGAAAGCGAGCTGTTCGGACACGAACGAGGAGCATTTACCGGCGCGGTTGCTCAAAAGAAAGGAAAGTTGGAAGTCGCGGAAGGTGGAACCGTTTTTCTCGACGAAATCGGAGAACTTGCGCTTGCCATGCAGGCCAAACTCCTGCGCGTTTTGCAGGAGCGCGAATTCGAGCGCGTCGGCGGCACACGGCCCATCAAACTGGACGTGCGGCTGATCGCCGCGACCAATCGCGATCTCAAAGAAGCCTCCCGGACCGGAGTGTTTCGCTCGGATCTCTACTATCGGCTGAACGTGGTGTCGCTCCAAATGCCAGCGTTGAGGGAGCGGCGGGAGGATATTCCTCTGCTCGCGGCTTTTTTCGCTGCCCAGCACGCTGAGAAGGTGAAACGCCGGGTTGCCGGAATTTCTCCCGAAGCTCGTGCGTGTCTCATGCGCTACGAGTGGCCCGGCAACGTGCGCGAACTCGAGAATGCCATTGAGCGGGCGGTCGTGCTGGGCTCGACGGAAGTGATTCTCGCCGAGGATCTGCCTGACTCGATCCTGGAGGAAACCGCCGCTTCAGGACAGCCAGTAAATGCGCTGGCTGAAGGCATCCGCGAAGCGAAAAAAGTGCTGATCGAGCGGGCTATCGAGCAGGCCAATGGAAACTACACTGAGGCTGCGAAAATCCTTGGGGTGCACGCCAACCACTTATTCCGCCTGATTCGCACCCTGAACCTCAAGCCGAAACGCCAGCGGTGAGCGGACGGAGTCCCACGAGTCAATCAGGGAACCCTCGCGCGGGTCGGAATCCCACGGCGATCAATTCTTTGTAAAATGTTAAGTGGTGTTCCATTTTGAACACCCGCACGTTAGCCGCCAGTAGTATCATTTTGGCAACAAGGTTACCGGATGTAATCCCAACGAGGAATCAATGAAAATAAGCACATAGAGTGGCTCATTAGCCCGGAGTACCCCCATGAGTTGTAAAGGATGCCAGTCCGATAAGCAGAGCGTTTTCCACAGTGAAGTTGCCATCCATTTCCCCGGTCGCGATGGTCTGAACAAACCAATGGTTTTTGTCTTTCCGAAGCTTGTGGTCTGTTTTCATTGCGGCTTCACGGAGTTCACCATTCCCGAACACGAGTTGCAAGTCCTTGAACACGGTTTACCAGTGAAGGGTACGGCGGTTCTTACCGAGAGGGTAACTCGACGTTCTGAAATAAAGGCAAAATCAGCTTCGCCTGGAATGAACGGCTGAATGCTCTGCACGGATTCTTCAAAAGATCCGGCTGCTTTGCTCGCTGCGAAAGGTGTATTGATAGGCTGCGTTCTACGCAGTGCCGATGGTTGGTTGACTATCGCGGGTTACTTCATAGCCCTGGGTGCATGTCACAACGTCTTCCGGTAATGCACACAGCGGTCTACCACCTCGTACCCCAGCACTTCATGCACGCGTTGGGACACTTGATTGTCGAGCCAGGTATCGGACGCTATCTCGACGCACCCCTGGTTGCGTGCCCAGTCTTCCGCCGCAGCCAGGAGTTTCCTGCCTATCCCCTTGTGTCGATGGTTCTCCGCAACGTACCAACCCTCGACATAGCCCACCGGACGTGCTGGGTTGCAGCCGTCCGCGTGTGAACGTAAGTCGACTTCCAGGAAACCAGCTAATATTCGATTACTCGCCTCGGCAACCAGGATGACGAGCGGCATGGTTACAGGAGCCTTGCCTTTGAGAATCAATGTAAGTTCTCGGCCATGTTCCTCGACGGAAGACTTGGGCCACAGGGCTTTGCGGAAGGGCAACAGTTGGTCGTGATCCGACAACTGAGCGAGCCTTATGCAAACATCCAACACGGAACCCATCATAGTCGAATCTGGACCCGGTACACCATTGGCTCAGCATCGCCCAAGCCGTCCAGTTTCCAACTTCTGTGAACGCTTGCCGGAAGGGGATCTCAACGCGGAGGTCACCCTTTCTGCATCGGTTTCGAATTGAGGTATCCAAAGGAGTCAAATGACCAGCAAGGCTGCTTGCTTACCGGCAAGACTTCCTCGGCTGTTCCGTAGCCACGATCATAGGCCTGGTTCGAGACCTCACAGGCTCTCGTTTCCTTCCACGTCCAATGGCTGACAACCGGCAATCCGCGGCAGTAACAATAGAGGCTGTATGCCTCCGAAGAGCCATATACGGCAGGGACCAGATAAGATCCATTTTTATAGGGACTGAAGGCAATGAGATATCGTGTGCGGCACTGCGGACATTCCACGCAATGGCGAATACGCGACATAAGAAATGCGCCGATGGAACTAACTCCTCCGACTCGGTGCTACTAGCCTCGTCTCGAAAGTGGTCGGAATCAATAACCACTTGACGTGATTTGGACATAGCCACTACGATCCGAGGAAATGAAGAGGGTAGCTTCCGGAATTCTCCCTATGATCGCGGTCAACCGGAAGGGCCCGAAGGCTCTTCATCGGCAGATTTATGACGCCTACCGCGCGGCGATTGTCGATGGTCGCCTGCGGCCAGGGCAACGAATTCCCTCGACCCGAGTGCTTGCCTCCGAAATTCGGGTTTCGCGTTTTCCCGTTCTCAATGCTTACGCCCAGCTTCTTGCGGAAGGCTATTTCGAGAGCCGCGTGGGCGCTGGAACTGTCATCGCCAGTTCCCTTCCCGATCAACTGACGTCGACGAAGCCAGCCGGCAGGGCGCATGCGTCAATCCCCTCTGGGCCTCGGCCGGTCGCGCGGTGTTGTTCGGTCCTTCCCCGGGTTGTTCGCTTCCCTTGGCTGCAGAAATGGGGAGCATTCCGCGTTGGGCAGGTCGCATTCGACCAGTTTCCGCTGGGGGTCTGGTCCAACCTGGTCGCGCGCCGTTGCCGAAATTCGGACGCGCATGCATTTCATTACGGCGATCAGATGGGCTCCATGGTGTTCCGCGAAACGATCGCAAACTATCTGAGAACCGCCCGATCGTTGCACTGCGAAGCTGAGCAGATCATGATCGTTGGAGGTTCCCAGCAGGCCCTTGAGATTTCGGCTCGGGTTCTCCTCGATCCTGGGAATCGTGTGTGGGTGGAACAACCCGGTTACCACTTGGCGCGGGAGGCCTTTGCGCTGGCCGGCTGTTATCCCGTGCCCGTGCCAGTTGACAGGGAAGGTTTGGATGTCGCCGCCGGCATCAAGCAGTGTCGCAAGGCGCGAGCCGCATTTGTTACGCCCTCGCATCAATTTCCCCTGGGCGTAACTATGAGCGCCTCACGCCGCCTGCAATTGGTGGATTGGGCTCAGACCTCGGGCTCCTGGATCATCGAGGACGACTACGACAGCGAGTTTCGGTACGAAAGCCTGCCGATCGCATCCTTGCAGGGGCTCGACTCCAACTCCCGCGTGATCTACATCGGAACCTTCAGCAAAGTTTTGTTTCCGTCTTTGCGTCTCGGATATATCGTTATTCCCTCGGACCTCGTCGAGCGTTTTCACGCCGTCCGCCGGGTCATGGACCTTAGCCCCCCACGCTTCTATCAGGAAGTGGTTTCGGACTTTATTCGGGAAGGGCATTTTGCACGCCACATCCGAAGAATGCGGGTTCACTACGGCGAGCTAAGGAAGGAGTTGGTAGTCAGCCTCAGGAGAGAACTGGGCCCGTTGGTCGAATTGCTCGGTGACGAAGCTGGCATGCATGTGGCCGTGACGCTGCAAAACGGGAGTTGCGATCTGGACATCGCCCAGCGAGCCGCCCGTCTGAACCTCTCGCTTTGGCCGCTGTCTCCTTCCTATGTGGGCGAGGCGTCGCGCCAGGGCTTCATCCTGGGTTTTGGCGGTACCAAGTTGACGGAGATCCCCAATGCCGTACGGAAGCTCCGCAACCTGCTTGCCATGAAGTGAAAAGTCCCCGAGTTGTGGAATGTGGTCATGATTAAAATCTGTTAAGCGGCTATTGCCTCTGCACGCAGGTAGACCAGATGATTTTCTAGACTGCGGCTTCTGATGCTTTCATCAACAAATTACTGGATGGGTCTGGCCGGGCTTGTCTGTCTTTTCGCCGGAGTCTTTATACTCCGAAAAGAGATCAGCGCGGCTCGCGGCTGGGAGAAGCTCATCGCCTTGAGCTGTGTCTTCATCGCTGTTTCACTCGCTGTATTCGCGCCCGAGCATTTCCACGGCGGTCCGACGTATATCCAAAATATGGCCCCGTCCTATATGCCGGCGCGCTGGTTCTGGCCCTATTTTGTCGGATGCGCGCTGCTCGCAGCAGCGACCAGTCTTACTTTGAGGAAGTTCGTGCGCTTGTCGTCCACACTGCTGGGATTGATGTTCTTTCTATTTGTCTGCATGATTTATCTACCGGGTGTGCTCGCGCATCCCGGAAATCGATTCGTGTGGATCTTCGCGCTAAGAGATCTTTCTTTTGCCGGAGGCGCATGGGCTCTCGCCGGACTGCATAGCCGTGCCTCGTCGCCGCAACTATCCAAGTGGATGATCCTATTTGCACGCATTGTCATTGCGATTGCTGCGATCTTTTTTGCGGTACAACATTTTCTTCATCCGGAGTTTGCGCCCGGCGTTCCTTTGGAAAAGATGATGCCATCATGGGTTCCATTCCCCAGCGTATGGGGATACCTCGCAGGAGCGATCCTGCTGGCCGCTGGAATCGGCTTAGCCCTGAACAAATATTCCCGGATAGCCGCAGCTTCGATTGGCGCATTAATGACTGCCCTCACTCTGTTCCTATATCTGTTCATTTTGATCCTCGCCCGCGGGGGATCAGCGCCGCAGATCAATGAGGAGTTAAATTACGTCGCTGACACATTGCTCTACGCCGGAGCAGCACTCGCCCTGGCATCGGCATTGCCGCGCGATCCTGATCGCGTGGAGAAGGCGTAAGCGCCGTCCTCGATGCCTTGCGCCTTCTAGTTTCGGACGAAGGGCTCCATGTAGGCGAGATACTGGGACGCCTTGTGAATCTCACCTGCGACGTGCCGTTCAAGTTCACGGGAACCATCGACAAGGTGACTATTGATCTGAAGCCGATGGAAGCCGCCACCGCAATCGAGAACGAAAGGACACACCGCGGGCTCTGGCCAAGGCGTCACAGGACTGAGCAACTGGACGGCGGAGTCGCCTGCGCATGGGCTGACTAATTAGTGGAATCAATCGGTAACTGTTGCAATCAAGACGACTACGCGTATTGACCTTGTTTACGGGGCGTTCCGGTCGGTCAAGTAATGACAGGATTGCGGACTTGGGAGGCTGCAATCCATTCACTTACATGCGTACACGCGCCAACGGATCCACTCCCGCCGACTTGATTTGCGGGGCCAGGGACTCAAGCACCTCAAGGAACACGAGCACGTCGGGCACCTTGCTAGACTTAACATTGACCGCGCTGAGCCATTTTCCCTGCCGTTTGATATGCAAATTACTTTTCACCAGTTCAGCCTTGGTGATCTCCGTGACCGGGATGGATGTTCCCTTCCATGCGATAGCCGTTGCCGAAAGACTCAGGCCACCGAACGGTACGGTCTCGCCTCGCTGTACTCTCCCTTTCACGTTCTGCACCATCGGAGGCAAGAGCCGGCCAAGAATGATGCCGATGGCCTCGTCGGCATTCTGGAAATTCGATGTCACCTTTAGTTTCTTGCGATCCTGGCCGATCAGTTCCAGCGTAAGATGCGCTCGCGCCGACTTTTTACTGGACATTGCGATCAAAGCGCCGATCAATCCGAAATGTGCGTAAACATTAATAGGAACCACTTGATAGCGGGTCTCTACGATTTGGCTCCAAGCCAATTCCTGCTGGCCGAACACTGACTCCCGTCGCACGCCAGAGTCGCTGATTATCAGGGCGCTTTTCCCCATGACGATCCACAACCCCACGCCTGCGAATCCCAGCGCAAGCGAAATCCAGAGCAAAACTGGATGGGATGCAACGCGCGGGTCGTCTTGCGATGCCCACACCCCTGCCAAAAGTCCTAGAACAACTAAGACCAGAATGATCCGTGCTGTGTACGCGGCTCCGAACCGACGTTCTCCATATGCCATCGCTGTAGTAGCCATAAACACTCCTGATGTCGCTGCCGGACACGAACCGAAGCTGAAATTAGCTCCGGTTATCGTAGGTGCAAACATTTGAGTATGCCAATTACCTCTGTAATGGCGTTTATCTGCAGGCCACCCCTTGACCGTGACTACTGAAATCAAGGTCATCGCAGCACTGACTCACTAGGTGGCGGTCGTAAGCCGAGGACCGGGGGCTAACGACTCCAGGCTAATGAACAGGCACTGAGGCGTTTCGGTGACCTCATCAGGGGTAAACCGCCATTGATATTGCTGGATCTATTGCGACACCCTTTCAAAACGGCAACTTCGCATGGCCTCGGAGACAGCCGGAGTCTGCGGAACCTAAGTAACTTCGCGATTTTCTTGGCATTTGCGGCCAATACTGAAGCCCTGCGCGTTTACGGTCTGAGATCTCTCTGAAAATAAATGGGTTGTTGGTGGGAACTCCTGACACCCCGGCGGAGTCTATGTTAGGTGAAAGATTTGGCTCCGCGGGCCGTTGGTCTGGACTTGGCGACCGTGAATTTTCAGGGCGCGAAGGGGTGGAAAATCCTATAATCAGAGGACGCCACTATGGCGGGAGCAACCACCTTGGGTGATTTAGCGAGTGCGATAGGAGTCCGATCGCAAGAAGAGTCGGCGATTGTCGCCGAATTAAAAGCGGGCTCGGAAGCCGCGTACGCCTGGCTCATCGGAGAATTCCAGCAACCGGTGTACGGGCTGGTGTATCGGATTGTGAATGATCCGGCGGACGCAGCGGATACAACGCAGGATGTGTTCCTGAAAGTGTTTCGCGGCATGAGGCACTTCCACGGCGAGTCAAGTTTAAAGACATGGATCTACCGGATCGCCCTGCACGAGGCAGCGAACCGGCGGCGCTGGTGGTTCCGGCACAAAGCGAAGGAGACTTCGATTGAGCCGGAGACAGACACAAACGGCATGGTCGAAAATGACATCCAGGTAGCGCTTACGGACCGCGCAGATTCCCCGTTCGAAAGCGTCGCGCATCACGAAGTACAGCAGCGCGTCGAACAAGAACTGCGAAAGGTACCCGAGCCGTACCGGACAACGCTGATACTGCGCGACCTCGAAGAAATGTCATATGAAGAGATCGCCGAGGTGCTGGAAGTTTCTCTCGGCACGGTGAAGTCAAGGCTGACGCGAGGCCGAGATGCATTGCGGCAACGGCTCGCACCGTACGTACGAGAAGTAGGAAACGAGTTGGGACTGACCGCTCCGGAATCAGAGGAAGGCCGGAACAAGCGGTCACAGGTAGCTGGAGGGGGTAGAAGGGTCGAGGTGATGCCATGATTGGCATTGGAAAGACGGGCACGAAAAAATCAGTGGTACTGCAGTGCCCCCAGGCGAAGCAATTATTCTCGCCATATTTGGACGGAGCCGTGACAGGCACGGAGATGCTTGCGCTGCAGAACCATTTTGCGCAATGCCCGGCCTGCCATGGCGAGTATCAGGCGCTGCGGCGAACGCAGCAGCTGCTGGTGAACGTGGCGCGCCCGAAGGTTCCCGCGGATCTTGGATTGAAGTTGCGCCTGGCGATTTCGCGCGAGGTCGCAACGGCGCGGCGGGCCCGGTTTGAAGGACTCATGGTGCGTCTCGAGAATGCATTCCACGCATTCATGGTTCCGGCAGCGGCGGGCTTCGTCAGCGCGGTAATTCTTTTCGGGATCGCGATGGTGTACTTCGTGGTGCCGTCATCGCTGCGCGCCGACAACGATGTGCCGCTGGTCATGGTCAACACCGGGCCGGAGTTGCAGCCCAGCACTTTTGGTTTGTCAATGGACACCATCGACGACGATTCGCTGGTGATCGAAGCCTACGTTGACGCGAACGGGCGGGTGCAGGATTACCGCATTCTTTCGGATTCGAACGAGTCGCAAGAAGTGCTGCCGAAAGTGAAACAGATGCTGATCTTCACCACCTTCCGTCCGGCGCTGTCGATGGGGCGTCCGACGCCGAGCCGGGCAGTATTGTCGTTCTCGAAGATTAATGTGAAGGGGTAAGAGCAGTTCTCAGTTAAGAAGCTAAGGGCGGAACTTTCGTTCCGCCCTTTTCTTTTCGCTATTCCCCGAAAACATTACTGGCAGGAATCGCTCACCTTGTGGATATTGGTGGCCTTCAGGTGTCCGTGCTCGGCTTTGGGCTTGGTCGCGCCGGTGTCACTCGCCATGTCCTTGGCGTCTTCCTTCATGTTATGCATCTTCTCGTTGGAAACAACGCCTTTCAGGTCGACCGTCTGGTTCACGTGAGACGCGAGGTTGACCGCGTTGTTCTCGTGGACCTCCCAGGTGCTGCCGTCGGTGGCAGTCAGGAGATATTCATCGCCACTGCCGGACTTGGTAAGACATCCGGTAACCTTTCTGACTTCGCCCTTCGACTTGTTGCTCGTGTCGTCTTGCCCGAGCGCCCACAGCGAAGTGAAAGCTACTACTACCACACACAGCAATACACGAGTCCATTTATTCGTCATTGAATGTCCCTCCTGTTTGTGCCCACAGAGCAGACGCGGGCGGTACTGCATAACTATCCGCAGATAGGTTGCGGTTTTGGGAGTGGGGGTTGCCGGCCTTCAGCGTGACGAAAGAGACCGACAAAGAACTCACCACAGAGGGCACAGAGTCACACAGAGGAAAATCAGTGGAGTTGGGCTTGCCAGTTGAGGACCAGGTCCAGCGAGGCCGCGGTTTGGTCGGAGGCGGAGCGGGCCACCAGGGTGCGTTTGCCGTCGGGGAGGATTGCGATCACAACAGAGTCGGCGGGCAAGGTCATGATCTCCGTCGGGGCCGAGATTTCGAGCTTGTCACCCACGTCGCGAACGGCGACATCGAAGAGCTTGTCTGCCTGCTGGTAGCGCAGATGCTTGCCATCGGCGGACCATTCCATCACGCCATTCGATTTCTGGATCCGGATGCCTCCGTTGGAGACTTGCCACTTGGAACCTACTCTGGGAAAGGAGGTGATATAGACCTCATCGCGGCCGGTTTCGTTCGAAAGATAAGCCAGCCACTTGTTGTCCGGAGAAGGTCGGCCGTCTTGCTCGGCGTAGGGACTATTGAGCAGAGAAACGACTTTGTGATCGCCTTGCAGGTCCATGTAATAAATGTCCCAGCTCGTCTTGGGGTCCTGCTGCGAAACGAAAAGGTATCGGCCATCACGGGAAATTCCGGTGATGGAGAAGAAACTGCGGGGCTCCTCGAGAATTTTTTCTTCTTTGCCGGAGGCAGTCAGCCAGCGGCGCAGGAGAGTGGTCACGTAACCACTGCTGCTGCTGATGATGACACTGTTACCGTCGGCGGCCATGACGCCGTACTGTTCGAGTTCACTGTCGTTGGTGAGGCGAGTTACGGTTTTGTGTTGCACGTCTGCCAGCCACAAACTGTTTCCACTCCCATTGGTGTTGGCGCGGGAGACGACTGCACTCTGCGTCGCCGACGAAAAGATTCCGTTCGTATAGGTGGCGGGGTCGCCAAAGTGATCGAGTTCCTTGCCGGAAGCGTCAAGCCATGTGAGTTGGCGGTTCTTGGGAGTAGCGATGTTGAAGACGAGGGTATCGCCGCTGACGGAAAAGTATCCCAGATCGCGGGGATTGTAGTATTCGATGTTGGCCGCGATCGAGATGGGTTTGCCTTCGAAGCGCAGCTTAGCGGCATCGAATTTCTGGGCCGTCAGAGTGCTTTCTTTCAGGTAGAAGAGATATCCCTTGCTATAGGCGACGTTGGAGCCAACTGGCAAAATCTCGCGCGGCGGCTCTCCAGAAAGGGATCCGGCGTAAACGCCGCCGAGGGCGTCTTTGCCGCCGCGAGCCGTAAAGAGGTAGTGGTCACCATCCGGCAGAAAGTATGGATTGCGATTGGTGAACTCCGCCGTATCCTGGCGCGCCGGTACAAGCTGCGTGGGCATACCTCCGCCGTCGGATACGGCCTGCAACGGTCCGGCGATAGCGGGAGCGAGAACGATGGTGCCGCGCGAGCTCCAACTCGCGCCACGGCCCGCGGGCGCATCGCAAAGGATTTGTACGGCTCCGCCGCGAACTCCCATTTTCTTCAACTTGCCCTGCGCGAAGAAGCCGAGATACTGGCCGTCGGGAGACCAGAAAGGGAAGGCAGCGCCGTCCGTGCCCGGTAAAGCTGTCGCTTCTCCGCTGCTCATCTCGCGAATGACGAGTACTCCGCCGAAATCCGCCCCGCCAAGCTGGCTGGTATTCTTTTCCCATGCGATGAAGGCGAGTTGCCGTCCATCCGGAGAGAGCGCTGGAGCGCCGCCCAGCACGGGCGTAAAGTCGAAAGCCGGCAGTTTTTTGATGGAAGCATGAATGGGCTGCTGCGCCTGTGTGAGCCGCTTGGCATAGATCAGAACGAGTGTGCCCGCCAATGCCGCGACGAGCCAGCCCGCTGCGAGAGCGGCGGTGAGCGCGGTGAATCTTTTCCTTCGGCGGGAGGTCACCACCGCGGGCGTGCCGAACTGACTGCCGCCGGCTGCGATCCATTGCAATTGCAGCTTGAGATCGTGGGCGCTTTGGAAGCGATCGTCGGCCTCTTTCGCCAGGCAGGTGCGGACGATCTGCTCCAGCGCCGGAGGTGTAAGCGGTCGCGCAACAGAAATTGGATCGGGATCTTTTTCGAGAATCGCGCTGGCCAGCGAGAGCTGGCTCTTGCCTTCGAAAGCGCGTTTGCCGGTGAGCATTTCGTAGAGCAACGCTCCGAAGGCAAAGATGTCGCTGCGGGCGTCGGCTTCTTTGCCTTGAATTTGCTCGGGGCTCATGTACTGCACGGTGCCGACGAGCGAGCCTGCGACTGTGACAGGTGAGGCTAAGTCGGCCATGGTGGCGGCCATCGTCGCGACTGAAGCCATGCTCGCCGAACCCGATTTTGGCCCACTGCCCAGGCCGAGAGGCTTGGCCAATCCGAAGTCCATCAGCTTGGCGCCGCTCTTGGTGAGCATGACGTTGCCAGGCTTCAGGTCGCGATGGACGATTCCGCTGCGGTGTGCCTTGTCGAGTGCGTCGGCAATTTCGATGGCGATCTTCAGGCTCTCGTCGGGAGTGAGCGGCTTGCGCGCGAGGCGAGCGTAAAGCGTCTCGCCTTCCAGGTACTCCATGACGAGGAAGTCCACGCCCTCTTGCGACCCGATGTCATAGAGAACGCAGATATTTGGATGCTGGAGTCCGGAAATGGCTTTGGCTTCGCGCTCAAAGCGGGCACGCAGATCGGGATTCGAACTGAGGTGACCCGGCAGGACCTTGATGGCTACGATGCGATCGAGCCGTGTGTCGCGGGCGCGATAAACCTCTCCCATACCGCCGGCGCCGACGGCAGATTGGATCTCGTAAGGTCCGAGCCTACTCCCCGCAACGAGTGGCATGAGTTCGGTGGATTATACCTTGGAGCGTCAAGTTTGCTGGCGAAGGCGGCCGAGAATGGGTCTCTTCTCGAAGCACTTCGAAACACTCACTGATTGTTAGCGTTGGGGATGACATCGGCGAATTGAGGGTGCAGAGACAGACCCGGGCCGCCTACATGAAGCACCTGATACCAAACCTCATATTCTTGATGCAGACATCTCCGGATTTTGGTATGATGTGCCCGCTGTCGAGACATAACATACAGTAAACAAACACTTTACAGACGCTGTGTTTTGGATTGTGACTTGCACAGAAGATGTGAGGGCGGAGTGTTGATCTGTGCTTGCCCGATGCTGCGCAGGCGTGCTCTCTCAACCGGCTGTTACGAGTTTCAGCTGTTGTGATGGCTCGAAGTCTTCCAGAGAGTTCAGGAGAAAACAAATATGAAACATGGAGCGCGGAATTTTAAGTTTGTGGCTTTCGTGCTTGCAGTGTTGAGCGTAATGGCCTTGGCTGTCAATCTCGCTTGGTCAGACGATCAGCGGAAACGTTGTTCGGAACCATGATTGATGCTTCAGCGGCGCCGCGGTCGTGGGAGCGGACGTAGAAGCCACCAACGTCGAGCACGAACGTTCTGCAACGACCAAAACCAACGGAACGGGCGAGTATCAAATCGACAACCTGCTTCCGGGAACTTACCACGTAACCGTGAGGGCTCAGGGTTCAAGTCGTTTGCGCAAACGACGTGAAGTAATGAACAAGACGGGCACGCTGAACGTGACCGTGACGCCGGGGGCGACCACCGAGACGGTGGAAGTATCTGGCGCGCCTCCGATTATCGACACCACCACGGCGCAGCTGCAGTCAACCTATGAACAATCGCTGAAGGTCGATTCCCGACGGCTGCCGCTGGTAGGACTTGGCGTGATCAATCTTTCGCTGCTGCAAGCTGGTGTGGGCAGCTCGGGCGGCTTGGGTGCGGGCACCGGCCCGCAGTCGGCGGACAGCGTCCGCGCAATAACAACTTTACGATCGAGGGCGTCGACAATAACGACAAGGGCGTGACGGGTCCGCTCGTGCAGTCTCCAATGACGCGGTCGGAACTTCACCGTTCTTCAGAATCAGTTCAGCCCTGAGTTTGGCCACTCCACCGGTGGACAGTTCAACCACCTCGATCAAGAGCGGCACCAACAGCTTCCATGGTCTGCGTGTACGAGTACTTCCAGAATCGCAATCTGAACGCGGTCGACTCGCAGCTGGCTCTGTCCTTGGTCAGCAACAATCTGCCAGTGAACACACCCCTTACGACAACAATCGGTTCGGCGGAGATCGGTGGTCCGATCATCAAGAACAAGCTGTTCTTCTTTACGAACTGGGAATACAACCCGATCAAGAGCTACGGTTTTTCCACTGGCTGCGTTCCGACTGCGCCGGATATGCGGCGCTCGCGGGTCACCAGGCGTGAAATCAGTACATTCGGTGACCCAGTTCAGCAGCCTGGAACATTGGGAGGCCCGGCATCAGCGACGGACTTGAACTGCGCTTCGAGCACATCGATTGACTCGCCGGGCGGTCCTGGTGCGTTGAATGTCGAAATCGGTGACATCGGCTATGCGGCGGATTATTACAACAACTGGCTGACCGGCACAAACTCGATGGACTGGAACATTTCCGACAAGGATCAGGTTCGTGGCCGCTACCTGTACTCCAAGAACACCCAGATCGACATCGCGGGGCAGATCCCCACGTTCTGGACGCCCCTTCCTCAGAGGTTCCACGTTTTCACATTCAGCGAGTACCACAATTTCACTCCGAACCTGACCAACGAAGTGCGGGTGGGATTCAACCGCTTCTCGCAGACCTTTACAGACGGCGGCTTCTCCTTCCCGGGAACGGATTCGTTTCCCAACCTGATTGTGGGTTTCTTCGAGGGCAACGGTGTACAGATCGGTCCTGACCCCAATGCTCCTCAGTTCGCAGTCCAGAACTTTTATCAGTTGGTGGACAACGTGAGTTGGATCAAGGGCAACCACAACTTTAAGTTTGGCGGCCAGATCGGCGAGTACATTTCGCCGCAGGGCTTCACTCAGCGTAAACGTGGCGACTATGACTACACGACCTTCAATCAATACTTCACTGATCAGGTTCCGGACTATCTCGCCGAAAGATCGATGGGAAACGTCACCTATTACGGCAACCAGAACATGCTTTACTGGTGGGCCAACGATGATTGGAAGATCAAGAGGAACCTGTCAATCAACCTTGGAATTCGCTACGAGTTCACGCAGGTTCCGCTGTCAGAAAAGCAATGGCAGCCTCAGAACGCGATCTCCAACGTCCCCGGGTTGATCACTTTGGGGCTCCGAAAGAGCAGAAGACGAACTTCCTGCCCCGCATCGGGTTTGCGTACTCACCCGGTAGCAGTGGAACCACATCAATCCGCGGCGGGTTCTCCATGGCACAGGACGTACTGTACGACAACCTCGGCCTGCTCTCCGCGCCTCCCCAGGTGCAGCAGACCTGCGACGCGTTCTCAGGTGGGACGGAAGCTGCCCCGGGGTCACTGTGCGTCTGGAACGACCCCGGCACAAACGGAACCGGTTTCCTGGCGGGTGGGGGTATACCTACCATCAGCACAATTCCTCCGATCACCGACCCGACTGTAGCGCGGGATTCGACTGCCGGCTTTATTCCCGACCAGAAATTGCCGTATTCGGAGACGTGGAATCTTGGCGTGCAGCACATTTTTGCTAACAAGTACACGGTTGAGGTTCGTTATGTTGGGACGCGGGGAATTCACCTGCCAGTTCAGCAACGAATCAATCGGCAGGCAAAAACATCAGCTACGCTGTTCCTGCCGATGTATTTCACCGCGCCCGACCAGGCGACGCTCGATGGCTTGACGACCACCTATGCGCAAATCAATGCGAACCCGAGTTTGTTCCGCGTACGATGCTGCGGGATTTAACGGTGCAAACGTTGTTGGATTCATGCCGTACGGCAGTTCGAAGTATCACGGTTTACAAACGCAGTGTCGCGAAGCTTCACAACGGCCTGCAGTTCCAGGCCGCTTGGACCTGGAGCCACGCCTGGACGACTCGACGGCAGATGTGTTCTCGACCGTTCTGACGCCGCGTCGTCCGCAGGACTTCCAGTGCTTTACTTGCGACCGGGGCGATTCGGCTCTGGACCGCCGCCATCGCATCACCCTGCAGGCGACTTACGATCTGCCATTCTTGAAGAATGATAACTGGTTCGATGAAGAACGTGGTTGGCAACTGGCAGATCACGCCGGTTTACACATTCAGTCCCCTGAATATGCGACCGTGCCAGAGCGGCGGAGACGCCAACCTGAACGGCGATCGCGGCTGACCGACTTCATTAAACCCTGCCGGTGTTCAGGGGACAGGTTCGACTCAACGGCGCTCACCAATTGCGGGGGAGACAGTGGCGTACGTGGCAGACAATCCGAATGCCCAGTACGTCACGGCTGGGAAGTTCACGCTGCCTAATGCCGCGTCGCAATACGTATGGCCATCCCTGGCATCAACAACTGGGACTTCTCCATTCTGAAGCGAGTCAATTTCACCGAGCACCAGTCGTTTGAGTTCTCAGTTTCGGCGACGAACATCTTCAACCACGCGCAGTACGTCCCGGGTATGTCAGCGATGTTGCCCCGCTTGGCTACACCGGCAGCAACGTTCGCAACTATGCTGGAGCCCAACACGCAGACCTTCAACCAACCCAAGCGGTGTTCACCAACCATCCGCGCAATCTGATTCTGGTTGCGAAGTTCAACTTCTAAATCCGGAATTCGCTTGGTTTCTCGGGGAGCCTTCGGGCTCCCCAGATTTTTTGCTCCGATTCTGGCACATCAGCCGTCCTAACCTCGTTCGCGCGCGTTTGACAGGGATAGCTATAGAGGCCGGGAAAATTCCTCCACCCCTCCCTCCCGCCACGGAGCTGGTTTTGACGTTGGGGCCGGGGCCCGCGGGGGGCTCGTGCGTGCGAGGGAACGAGCGGGCGAGGGGGTTTTGAGTTACGCATGGGCCTGGGGGCCCACCCATTGAGATGAAAATGGGGTTGAGTTGTGCGTGTAGGCTGATGGAGCGTGGACGGCGAAGGTCTGTTTGCACTCTGGATGAAGTGAGGCCGTTTTTGAGTTTGATCGGGAACGCGCGTTTTGAACCAATCTGTGCGGCGGCCACTCCTGCCCGTAGCAGAGGTGGTAGCACGTGACGGGGTGTAACCTTTTTCGCGTGCGTTCTGCCGCTTCCACGCCAGGAGGAAGCGATGAAGGTTGCGGGGATGACGTACACAAGAAAGTGTTGATGGTCGTTGTCGTGGATGCGAGGCCGGAAGAGAAACCAGCACGGCGGCGATTCGTCACGGTGCCGAGCGAGTTGCACCGCCTTTTGACGTGGTTGCGGGAGCAGGGAGTGGAAGAGGCGGTGATGGAGTCGACTGCGCAGTACTGGCGGTCAGTGTGGATGGAACTGGAGCCCCACATGCGTTTGCACTTGGCGCAGGCGTTTTCCAACCGTGCACCACGTGGGCGTAAGCATGATTTCAAGGATGCCGAGCGGTTGGTGCGGCGATTGATCGCCAGCGAGCTGATTTTAAGTTTTGTGCCCAACGCCGAACAGCGAATCTGGCGTAGCATGACCCACATGAAGCTGCAACTCACGCGCTGAACGCAGCGTGCGGCTGGAGTTCATCCAACCGGGCAAGCCGGTACAGAACGCCTATGTGGAGAGCTTCAACGGGCGACTGCGCGATGAATGCCTGAATGCGAACTGGTTTACCGGTCTGACGGACGCACGACGAAAAATCGAAACCTGGCGGCAAGATTACAACCAGCAACGTCCGCATAGCTCGTTGGACTACTTGCCACCGGCAGAGTTTGCCAGGAAAGGCAAGATTTGGGCCCGAGGGCAAGAGGCATTGTGCCGCATGTATATTCCAACCCTAACGCGGTTTGACCCTCTGCCCCTCACCCCTTAAACTTAGGAGTGTTCTCCGCCTATCTTCAATTGCTGGCCGGGCGTGCGGCCATTCTGCGGGAGGGATTCCTGAGTCGTTTCCTTGGTGTTGGACTTCGAACATTCCTGATTGCAGCTTTTGCAGGGCTGCTCGCGGTTGTCTGCCCGGCTCAAAGCCAGGCGCCGAACCAGGCCGAAAGCAAGACTGAGAACCAAGCTCAACCGCAAACTCAGCCCCCGGCTCAACCACAGAATCGACCCCAAGCGCCGCCTCAGCCTCAGAACCAGACTCCCATCACCCTCGACACCAGCGAGACGCTGTTTGCCGTGCTTACCGCAATGAACGCGTGCGGGTACGACGTCGACCAGAACATTTCTGATGCGCAGCGAATCAATGTGCGCGTCGAAGTGCAAAGGAATCTCCGCAACTCGGAGGAAGCGCAGGCGGCGCTGACTTCCATGTGCGAGTGGTATCTGGCGCACAAGGGAAAGGATCCGGAGCATGACCTGTCGAAGTTTGTGTCGCTGGCGCTTTATATGCAGGGGCCCCCGCATTTTCTGCCCAAGGTGAAGGATGACGACATGCCCCCGGATGCGGCGCCCATTACGGGGTTTGGGGCGCTTCTGGAGCGGTTCTACGACAAGGCGGCCCTGCACTCGATCTGGGAGGCGCACCGCTCGGATTACGCGGCGCTGGTGGCGCGCTATCATGTGCCCCTGCAGAAAATGGTCTTCGATACGGACATCTATTTAAAGCTGCAGTCGGGCGGATACCTGGGAAGAACGTTCACCGTTCTGCTCGATTTCATGGGTGATCCGAATGAGGCGAACGCGCGTAACTATGGCGCCGATTATTACGTCGTGGTGTTTCCCTCGCCCGACCCCTCAAGCGTCGACCCGTTGAAGATGCCGCAGATCCGGCACACGTACCTGCACTACCTGCTCGATCCGATGGCGGAAAAGCATTTCACCGCCATCAAGCGGCTGGAGCCGTTGCTGCAGTCGGTCAAGCAGGCGCCGCTGGAGGAGAACTTCAAGAAAGATATTTCCCTGCTGGTGACCGAGTGCATGGTACGGGCGATCGAGATTCGGACCTCAGGCACGAAGCAGACTGCGGAAGCGATGCGGCTGCAGGCTGTCGATGATGCGCAGAAGCAGGGCTATATCCTGACCAAGTATTTCTATAGCGCAATCGTGACGTTCGAGAAGGATCCGGCCGGATTGAGGACGGCGTACGGGGACATTCTGTATGCACTCGATATTAAGCAGCAACAGAAGGCGGCCAGCGAGATACAGTATGCGCACAATACGGCGCCCGAACTGGTGCAACTGTCGCGCCTCGAGGACCGGCGAATGCTGGTGACGGCCGAAAAGCGGCTGGTGGCGGGCGATCCCAAGGGGGCGCAGGAACTGGCGCAACAGGCCCTGGATAAGAAGATCGGGGACGAGGGACGAGCACTATTCATCCTGGCCCAGGTGGCGGTGGCGAATAAGAATCCGGATGGGGCGACGGAGAACTTCCATAAAGCCATCCAGGCGACAAAAGATCCGAAAGTTGTGGCGTGGTCGCACGTGTACCTGGGACGAATGCTGGATATGAAGGACCCGCCGGAGCGCGAAGCTGCGTTGAACGAGTATCGGGCGGCGCTGAGTGCGGGAGCAGATCTGCCGGAGGCAAAGGCTGCGGCCGAGCGTGGGCTGCAGGCGGCGTACGAACCTCCGGCGAGGCCGAAGCAGCAGGATTCGGCGAAATAAGGCTGCGCGGCAAAATGCCGGCGCTACTGCACTGCAGCGCTACGACCCTGCAGCGCTATAGCTGCGATAGAATGCATGTTGCAGGATTCCAATGAAAATAAAGGACGTTTTGGGTGTCGAGGAGAACGCATGAAGCGCATAGCGATCATCGTGGCAGTGCTCGGAATCTGCGTTGGGAGTTGGGGACAGGACAAACCGGCAACGCAGAATCCTCCCGCAGGGCAGGCGGCCGGACAGTCTTCCGGACAAGCAGCGGGCCAGGCCGCAGCTCCCCAGGGAAAGCGTCCGCCGAAGGTGAACAATCAGGAAGAATATGCGGCCTACCAGGCAGCGGTTAAGATAGCTGACCCCGCGGAGTGCGAGAAGGCGGCGAACGATTTTGCTGCGAAGTATCCCGCAAGCGAGGTACGTACGCTCGTCTACAAGGCGGCGATGGCGCGTTATGAGCAGACTAGCAACAACGCCAAGACGGATGAGATCGCAAAGAAAGTGCTGGCAATCGATCCGGACGATCCTGAAGCGCTGGTAGCGATGGCCCAGGTAGAAGTCGACCAGACCAAAGATGACAGTCTGGACAAGGACCAGCGTCTGGCCGAAGCCAAGAAAGGTGCCGAACGCGCCCTGGTGACGGTGGACACGGACGTACCGACGGCGGGATATCCGGAGGAGCAACTGAAGAACTACAAGAACTTCATCCGGTCTCAGGCCTACTTTGTCATCGGGATGGCTGCCTACAAGGCGAGCAACTGGCCGGAAGCTGAGGCGAATCTGAGGAAGTCGATTGACGCGCTTCCGCAGTCGCCGGACGTGGTCGCCGTGTACCACCTGGCGCTGTCGCTCGACTTTCAGAACAAGATTCCAGAGGCCTTGAAGGCGGCGCAGCAGGCCGTAGAGCTGACGAAGGATAATCCCGATTCGCCCGCCGGGAAGGCAGCACGGCAGGAGCAGGACCGTCTGATGAAGTATGCGTCCGGCGGCACCTCCGGACAGGCCGGCACACCTCCGAAGAACTAGCCCGCCACAGGGAAGTTTTCGCGCGAGACGTTCGAAGAAAAACGTTGTCAAGCGAGACGTTGCAAGCAAACGTCTCTACCTATGAAGGAACGGGAAATCACGGCGCTCGAGGAAGGGCTCGGCTACCATTTTCGGCGGCGGGCGATGATCGAGCAGGCGGTCACGCACAGTTCGCAGGCGCGCGAGATGGAAGCGCAGCAGGCTGGCGAAAGCAAGTATAAGGTCAGCGACAACGAGCAGTTGGAGTTCCTGGGAGACGCGGTGCTGGCGCTGGTGACCAGCGAAGAATTGTTTCAGCGCTTCCCCCATTTTCGGGAAGGGGAACTCTCGAAGCTGCGGGCGCATCTGGTAAGCGAGCGGCATCTGATCCAGGTAGCGCAGCAACTGGAGTTGGGGCACTATCTGCGCCTGGGCCGTGGCGAGGAAAAGAGTGGCGGACGCAGTAAGACAGCGCTGCTGGTCGATGCATTGGAAGCCATTCTGGCGGCGATCTATCTCGATGGTGGGCTGGAAGTGGCGCGCGAATTTGTTTTGAGGAATGTGATTGCCCCCGAATTGGAGCGGATGGAACGCGGCGGCGGAACGCTGCCAATTACGGATTTCAAGTCCGCGTTGCAGGAGGCCGTGCAGAGCCTGGGATTGCCGCAACCCTTGTACGTGCTGGTCGAGGAAGCGGGACCGGAACACAGCAAGACGTTCACCGTTGAAGCTCGCCTGCATACGCGCGAGAACCGCGCTCCGGAGTTTGTTGGACGCGCACAAGGCTCAACCAAGAAGACGGCCGAACAAGATGCGGCACGGCAATTGCTGACGTACCTGGCATCGCGGCCGAAGGATACAGACGGGAAAACGGCACGGTCCTCGCAGGCGGTGGATAAGTAGGATTCATGGATTCTGTCAACCAGCCCACTGTTTCGCAGACCGAGCCGGCGCCTTTGCCCGGTGCGGTGGATCCGTCTGCGGGTTTCTCGCTTTCCGGCGAGCCCACAACGCCCCCCGCGCCTACTCTGTCTCCCTCACCCTCTCAGTCGGAACCGGTGCCAACTCCTTCTCGAAAAGTTACAAGCAGCTTTGGCTCGGACCTGATCAGTTCCATGCAATCGCTCATGGGCACGGTGGTGATTGCGATTTTTGTGATCACATTTATCGTGCAGGCATTCCAGATCCCTTCGGAATCGATGGAGAATACGCTGCTGGTCGGCGATTATCTGCTGGTCAACAAGCTTTGCTATGGAGGGACCGGACTGGGCGATCACCTGATGCCATATCAGAAGATCGCGCGCAGGGACATCATCGTCTTCCATTATCCGGTGGACCCGCAGCAGCATTTCGTGAAGCGAGTGATCGGGCTCCCCGGAGACCGGCTGCGGATGGTGAATAAAAAAGTTCTCATCAATGGTAAGCCGATAGACGAGCCGTACGTGCATTTCCTGGAACCGGCCAACAACCTTTACCGCGACGACTTCCCGAGAACCGATATTCCAGCAGCAAACATGGAAGGCTCCTGGTGGCTGCAGATGCGGAAACTGGTGGAAGACGGCGAACTGATCATCCCGCAAGGGCACTATTTCGTGATGGGCGATAACCGCGACGACAGCCAGGACAGCCGCTATTGGGGGTTCGTTCCACAGGAGAACATCATTGGAAGACCGCTCGTGATCTACTGGTCGGTGCAGGACTGGGACAAGAATCCATCATCGAGCTTTAGCGGGCGATTGCATCATCTGGCGTATGCCGTCACGCATCTGTTTCAGATCACGCGATGGAACCGGACGCTACGGCTGGTACACTGAATAGGCTCGCGGTGCCGGGGCTGAAACCCGTTTCGATTTTGGGCTGACTGACGCGGCCCGGAAGGGCCGCTCTTCCACGGTAATTAGAGCGGCTCGAAGTAGCGCAGGAGTTCCCTAACGAATCGGGCCGAAAGCGAAGACGAAAGCACACTGTGGCGAAGAAAGAAGACAAGCCAGACAAGGCAGAAAAGAACGGCGCGGAAGAAAAGCCGAAAGAGACTACGGTTGAGTTTCTTTCGTCGCTGGCCGCGGTGCTGGTGACCGGGCTTTTCATCATTACCTTTGTCGTGCAGGCGTTTGAGATTCCATCGAGTTCGATGGAGGATACGCTGCTGATCGGCGATCACGTTTTCGTTAATCGAGTTCAATTTGCGCCCAAGACTGGCTGGGTTGGGCCGCTGCTTCCGTATCGCGATGTTCACTTCCGCGACATCGTCGTGTTCTTGTCGCCGGAGACGCCCGGACTCTATGTGGTGAAGCGGATCATCGGCATACCTGGAGATAGAATCCACTTGCGCAATGGAGTGGTGTATCGCAACGGGCAGGCGCTGGATGAGAGCACATATGTGAACACCGACAAAGATAATCCGGCGGATGTTTACCGCAATAATTTTCCAGCGATTCCGCCAGGCGACGATCCGAATGTGTGGACGAACTGGGCGATCGATATGGCCGCATACATTCAGGGCGATGACATCGTAGTTCCCCCCAACCATTACTTCGCGATGGGTGATCACCGCGCAGTGAGTCTCGACAGCCGGTACTGGGGCTTCATACCGAAAGAAAATATTATCGGGCGGCCAATGTTTATTTATTGGTCGTTCGAAACTCCGGATAACCAGTACCTGAAGACGGCGTGGAGCGATCGTGTCTTGTTCCTGGGCAAAGTGGTACTGCACTTCTTCGACGAGACGCGGTGGAAGCGGACGCTGCATGGCGTCCGGTAGGCGCGTCAAACCTTCGGGAATGAAGCGGTGAATATCTTTCTCCTCCGACGCCGAGTGGCCGTGGCGGCAGCATTGGTGCTGCTGTTGCTGTTTCTCGTGCGACCCGGCGCATCCCGCCTGAAATCGAGAATCATTACTTCTCTGAGTGCCGCCGTGGGCCGACCGGTCGATCTCGGCTCAGTTCACATACGACTGCTGCCTCGACCCGGTTTTGATCTGGAGAACCTGGTCGTATATGACGATCCAGCCTTCGGCTCTGAGCCCATGCTACGGGCGAGCGAAGTAACGGCGGATCTTCGCCTGAGTTCGCTGCTGCGGGGTAGGCTGGAAGTAGCAAAGCTGGACCTCACGGAGCCGAGTCTCAACCTCGTTCACCACGCCGGCGGCGGATGGAACCTTCAGGGCCTGCTGGAGCGCGCAGCGCGCACGCCGCTGGCGCCGACCGGAAAGATTAAGTCGGAGCCGAGGCCAGATTTTTCCTTATATCGAAGGATCATCCGGCCGGATCAATTTCAAAAATGGCCCGGAGAAGAAACCGTACGCGCTGACGAACGCGGATTTTACGTTGTGGCAGGAATCGGAGGATGCCTGGGGCCTCCGCCTTAAGGCTTCGCCCTTTCCGCAGCGACATGAATCTGAACGACACTGGACAACTACAAGTTGACGGCACGTGGCAACGGGCTGGGACTTTCCGCGACACTCCCCTGCAGTTCGATGTGGAGTGGGCCCGGGCACAGTTAGGGCAGCTCACAAAATTCTTTACCGGGAACGACCGGGGCTGGCGGGGGAACATTCAATTCGACGCCACGGTCACGGGAACTCCTGCGCTGTTGAAAATTTCGAGCACGGTTCTTGCAGATGACTTCCGGCGTTACGACATCACGAGTGGGACTTCGCTGCACCTCGCAGGACGCTGCGACGGCGAGTACAGCACGCAGGAGCACGAGTTTCACCAGATCGCCTGTAGCGCCCCGGTGGGAGCGGGCCTGCTCAAAGTCACGGGAGATGCGGCCCTTCCCGGCAGCCATCGGTATGCGCTGGCCGTGACGGCGCAGGACGTGCCCGCAAGCGCGATCGGGGCACTCGCGCGGCGCGCGAAGAAAGACCTACCTGAGGACTTGATGCTGGAAGGCACGCTGCGGGGCAAGCTCTCGATCTCAGAAGGCACCGGCTCTGGTGCGAAGTACAGTGTGGACGGGCACGGCGAGATCGAAGGCTTGCGGGTGAGTTCTGCGTCCGACAAGGTTGAATTAGGCCCGGTTACAGTTCCGATCGTCATGACGGGCCCTACGGCGAGCGGCCCCCGCGATCGACCAAAGACACGATTGCCACAACATGCGCAACTGGAGTTGGGACCATTCACGATCGAGAAGGCGCGCCCAGGAGCCGCAGTCGCACACGGGTGGCTCGACCGAGCGGGATATGGCTTCACCGTTCTGGGCGATGCAGAAGTGGGAAGGACTATGCGGGTGGCACGAATGTTCGGACTGCGAGCCATCAATTCGGTAGCCGAAGGCTCGGCACAATTGAACCTGCGAATTGCCGGCTCATGGCTGGGGCAGGGCGGAACGGCGGCGTTCGCAGGACCGCAAGTCACGGGATCGGCGAAATTGCGAAACGTTCGCTTCGGCCTTCGTGGCGCGGGCGAACCGGTGGAGATCTCTTCGGCCGAAATGCAATTCTCACCAGACGAAGTGCGCGTTGCGAAGTTGAATGTAAAGGCTGCCGGGACCCTTTGGAAAGGATCTTTCGCAATGCCGCGCGGCTGCGGAACTCCTGAGAACTGTCCGGTTCGCTTCCAGCTCAATACCGACGCGATTTCGCTCGATGAAGTGAATGACTGGGCATATCCGAGTCCGAAAAGTCGGCCCTGGTATCGGCTGGGAAGTGCACAGCCCGCGCCCTCATTGTTGGCGCGAGTGTGGGCCTCAGGTCGCGTCACTGCCGATCGGTTTGTGCTGCGCGGTGTCTCGGCGTCTGGACTATCGGCGAATGTCAGCCTCAATGCAGGAAGGCTGGAGGTTTCATCACTCGACGCAGAACTGCTTGGCGGCAAATATCGAGGGAAATGGCAGGCGGACTTCGGCGTGAAACCGGCGGTGTGCAGCGGGAGTGGGAATGTCACCGGGATTTCTCTCGCGAGCGTTTCCAGATTGATGAAGGACGATTGGGTTGAGGGCACCGCCGGTGCGACCTATGAGATGCGAGGACCGTGCGCTGCTGATTTCTGGCAATCGTCCGAGGGGATGCTGCAGGTGAATGTGGCGGATGGAAGCCTTCCCCACGTGCAGTTTGGGGAGAATGCAGACACATTGAAGGTGCAGAAGTTCACCGCCAAGGCGCGGCTTCACGGCGGCAAGATTGAAGTCATCGATGGGAAATTGGACTCTCCAGAAGCAACGTACGAGGTCAGCGGCACGGCCACGCTCCAGAGAGAAATTGATTTCAAGATGGCGCGAGTTCCAGCTGGAGCAGGGATCAACGCCTACACGGTTACCGGAACTCTCGCCGAACCGCGCATTGCGCCCATTAACGGAACCGAACAGGCGCGGCTGAAGCCTCCGGCGAAATAGTCCATCTACTGCACGTACCCAGGGCCACGCAAAACCTTTCCCGGCAACTTGTCCGTCATCCTCCCCTGATCGATTACTGGCACTCCGTTGACCAGCACATATTCCATCCCCTCCGAGAGCTGATTTGGACTATCGAAGGTGGCTCGGTCGTGAACAGTTGCAGGATCGAAGATCACGACGTCGGCCCACATTCCCTGCTTGAGCACCCCGCGATCCGTCAGGCGCAGGCGCTGCGCCGGGAGCGCTGACATCTTGCGGATCGCATCTTCCAGCGTGAGAGCTTTTTCTTCGCGAACATATTTGCTCAGAATGCGGGGGAACGTGCCGTAGGCACGTGGGTGCGGGTGCGCTTGGCCGAGGGTTCCTTCCGGTGAAGTGCCTTCCGAATCATTGTCTATCGAGACCCAGGGCTGTTGCAGCGCAAGGGTCACGTCGGGTTGCGACATGCCAAAGACCGCGACGCCCGTGATCGGGTCTTCGACGAGAAAATCGAAGAGCGCATCCATGGGATCTTTGTTCCACACCTTGGCGATTTCCGAAAGGCGCTTCCCTTGCAGGGGAGCCAACTTCGGATTGGCGACGGCGCCGATCATGATGGCGTCAGGGCCGGGAATCTCCTGCCACTCGTTGTCCCAATCACGCGAAGGACTGAGCATGTCCTTACGAATGCGCTCGCGGGTGGCGGGATCTTTCAGGCGCTCCACAAGTTTTGCAGTACCGCCATCGTGGGCCCATGCAGGAATGAAGGCGGAGAAGTCGTTATACCACGCGGTGTAAGCGTAGGTATCGGCGGTGACGTCGGCGCCGCTCGCGCGAGCCGCGTTGATCTTGGCGACGACTTGCGGCATGCGTCCCCAGTTGTTCTTGCCGGCGACCTTGATGTGCCAGATCTCGACAGGTACATGGGCCTCACGGCCGATGCGCAGGGCTTCGTCGATGGCCTCGAGGACGGAGTCGCTTTCGTTGCGCATGTGCGTGGCATAAATGCCGCCGACCTTGCCGGCTTCGGTCGTAAGGGCGATCAGTTCATCGGTTTTGGCATAGGGCGCGGGAGCGTATTCTAGTGATGTCGAAACTCCCACTGCACCGTCTTTCATAGCTTCGCGCACCAAGATCTTCATCTGCTCGAGTTGCTCGGGTGTGGGCTGCTTGTTATCGTCGCCCAGGACCATGCGGCGAACCTGCGTCGCGCCGACATAGGTGGCGAGGTTGATGCCAATTCCCTGGTTCTCGAGACGCGTGAAGTACTGGCGCAGCGTGCGCCAGTCGGGTGTGATTTTGTAATGTTCGTAGCTGATGCGATCGGATTCGATGATGGCATCGTTGAGCGGAGCGATCGAGTTCCCTTCCCCAGTGATTTCAGACGTGATGCCTTGATAGATCTTCGAGGGCAAGCGCGGGTCGACGAGAATCGTCAGCTCCGATTGGCCCAGCATGTCAATGAATCCGGGCGCGACCACCTTGCCGGCAGCGTCGATGGTGCGCAGGCGTGGCGCTGCGGAGAGGTTGCCGATAGCGGCGATCTTTCCGTCGCGGATGCCGATGTCTCCCGAGTACCACGGGGAACCGGTGCCGTCAATGACGTGGCCGTTGGTGATGACGATATCGATGGATTGCGCCGACGCGTTGACGGCGAGCGCGAGAATCCCCCCGATGATTGCGAAGTAGAACCGACGCACAAGTATCGATGTCATGCTATCTCCTTCATTGCCTCTTCCGGCGGGGCGGGCCCGACGGCCGCCCGAACAGCCGCCGGGACGGCGGCGCTACTTTGTTAGCGCGGCGACGGCGCCTAGAACGCACCACACCGCCAGGGCCAGCCATTCGTACAGCGTGAAGTGGCCGGGGACTGTCGGGATGATTTTCATCAGGGCTAATGCAACCGCTACAACTAAACCGAAAAACGCTATCGCTCTCTCTGCTGAGGACAACGCGATGACATCAGGCTTCCAGTAAGCCAGCGCCAGGCATGCCGCGCACGCGGCTGCCCAACCGATGGCGCAAGCGACCGAGCCAACTTCAGTGACGGGCACCAGAATGGCGTCACCCAGCAGCATACACGCCCCGGTCGCGATTCCGACGCAGAGGACCGCAGCCGCTGGAGTCCGAAATTGTGGGTGAACTCGTCCCGCAGCCGGCGAAATCATGCGGCGGCGGCCCAAAGCGAAGAACAGGCGGCTGGCCGCGACGAAGTTTCCATTGAAGCACTTGAACAGCGACAACAACGCGGAGGCCAGAATGATGTTGACGATCCAGCGACTCCCGACAGCTTGCTGAAATGCAACGGCCGTCATGAACTTCTCGCCAGTTAGCTGTCGCCACGGCGCCACAAACGCAACCGCCGCGACGATGCTGGCATAGAAAAGAGTGCCGATGAGAATCGCCATCCAGATGGCGCGAAAGAATCCGCGAGCGCGGAATTCGGGTCCCGCTTCTTCGGCGGCTTTGCCCACCGACTCGAATCCGGTCATGAAGTAAGGGACGATCTGAATCACCAGCAGAATCGAAACCAGCGGGGCGTGCGTGAAGAGCGGGGGAAAATGGGCAATACTCCCTCGGCTTGCACCGGCGACAACGAATACCACGAAAAGCGTCAGCGTACCGAAACTGGTCCAGTTCTGAAACGTGGCACTGAGGCGCACGCCGCGATAGTTAAGGATCGTGAGCAGCGCGGTGAGTACGAGCCCGACGATCAGGTGAGGCAGATACACCGGGCGACCGGCGATGCGATAAATCTCCATCGAGTCGAGTCCGGGAAACATGTAGGCGGCAATACGTCCGACCGCGACAGCCTCCCACGGACACACGATGAAGTAGGCGAGAGTCATCATCCAGCCGGTGCCGAAACTAATGGCAGGCGAGAAAACCACCGCAGTGTAGGCGATTTCGCTCGCGGCATCCGGCATGGCAATGACGAGTTTCCCGTAGACCCAGCCGATGGGAAGCAACAACGCCCCACCGAGCAAGAATCCAAGCGCGGTTCCAAGGGAGCCGCCGCGCAGCAGCCAGTCGTCCATGATGACGAGCCAGCCGACGCCGACCATGGTGCCCCATCCCAGAGTGAAGTAGTCGGTGGCGCGCAGTTTGCGGGCGAGAGTAGTCACGAATCAGATTCGAAATAGGGAGCGGCGCGAATTATAAAGCATCCGCATCGCGCTGGTTGGGGCTTTGTTTCCCGCGCCAAATGCGCATTTCACGTGTTAGTATCGAATCCAGCCCCGCATGACACGTCTACATTTCAGTGATCTCGGAACCTCTGCATGGGTCATCGTGTCTGTGCAAGTGGGGCTTCCCGGAAAATGACCGCTTTGTCCGAAAAACGTAAACGTGTGCTCAGCGGCATGCGTCCGACCGGAAAGTTGCACCTGGGCAACTACGTGGGTGCACTGCAGAACTGGGTTGGAATGCAGGACCAGTATGAATGCTACTTCTGCGTGGTCGATTGGCATGCGCTGACCACCGATTATGCGGACACGTCGAAGGTGAAAGAAAACTCGCTGGAAGTCGTGTTCGATTGGATCGCCGCCGGACTCGATCCGGAGAAGTCGGTGATCTTCATGCAGTCGCATGTTCCCGCGCATGCAGAGCTGCATTTACTGCTTTCGATGATCACACCGCTGGGCTGGCTGGAGCGCGTGCCGACGTACAAAGAGCAGCGGGAGAATATCAAGGATAAGGATTTGGGAACCTACGGGTTCCTGGGATATCCGGTGCTGCAGGCGGCAGACATTCTGATTTACAAGGCGGACGTGGTCCCGGTGGGCGAAGATCAGGTGGCGCACATTGAGTTGACGCGGGAAATCGCGCGGCGGTTCAACGGATTTTATGGCGCGAAAAAGCCTGTGTTTCCCGAGCCTGCGAGCTTGCTTACGCCGGCCGCCAAGCTTCCCGGCACTGACGGGCGCAAGATGTCGAAGTCGTATGGCAACACGATCATGCTCGCCGATCCGGAACCGGTCGTACGGCAGAAGCTGAAGACCATGGTGACCGATCCGGCACGGGTGCGGCGGTCGGATCCGGGGAATCCGGATGTGTGCCCAGTGGGCGATCTGCACAAAATTTTCAGCAGTAAAGACACGATGGCTAAAGTGAATGAGGGCTGCCGGTCGGCGGGCATCGGGTGCATCGAGTGCAAGAGCTGGGGGGCCGATGCCCTGGTGGGGTTGCTGAATCCCATCCAGGAACGGCGCAAGAAATTCGAGGACAATCCGAAGCTGGCGTGGGATATTCTGGAAGCTGGGTCGGAGCGGGCGCGCAAGACGTCGGGTGAGACGATGAAGGATGTGCGCGCGTCGATGGGGATGTCGCTGGAGTACGAGGCACCGGGACTTAAGTAAAATGCCAGTTCTTACGATGGGAACAAAAGTCAAAATTCCCACCCTGTCGCAAAAGACGCGACAAGGATGGGGCACCCGGAATGGGTAAGCTGCGATGAGCGAAGAAGCAAAAATCGTTTCTGGGGATGCGGCGGTTTCGCCGGGGATCGTTACCGGGGCTCCCGATCCAAAGGCGAAAGACGCGGTGAAGAAGGAAGAGAGCGACTTCCCTTTTACCGTTGCTGTCTTGGACGTCTATGAAGGGCCTCTCGATCTGCTGCTGGACCTGATTCGCAAGCAGGACATCGACATTTACGACATCCCGATTGCCAAGATCACAGCGCAATATCTCGCGTATGTGGAGAAGATTCGCGAGCTGGATGTGAACGTCGCGGCCGACTTCATCTACATGGCGGCCGTGCTGATTCATATCAAGTCGAAGATGCTGCTGCCGCGCGATCCCATGGCCTCTGCCGACGAGCCTGAAGATCCGCGAATGGAGCTGGTCAACCGGTTACTCGAGCATGAGAAGTTCAAATCGGCGGCGCAGATGCTTTTGCAGAAGCAGCAAATTGAAGAGGCGGTACTGAGCAATCCCGCGCTGAAGGAATTCATGGACCCGGATGGCGCTGAGCCCGAGCTCGCGGCCGACATGATCGACCTGGTCAAGACGTTTCAGCAGGTGCTCGAGCGGGTACGCACGCGTCCCGTCCTGAATGTCGACGAAGAGACGGTCACCGTTGGTCAGATGATCGAATATCTGCACCGCCGTTTGTCACTCGAGGACCGTCCGATCCGCCTGAAGCAGCTTCTGATGCGTATCCCGTCGCGGCAGGCGCTGGTGTGCATGTTCCTGGCGCTGTTGGAATTGGTGCGATTGCAGGCGATCCAGGTGCGGCAGGAGAAATTGTTCGGCGAGATTGCCGTGCGCAAGCATACGCATTTTGACGAAGTGATGAACGAACGCGCGGCCGTAAGGGACGACTGGAGATGAAAAGCAGTGGTTAGTGATCAGTGGTCAGTGGATTGTTGCTCTCACTGACCACTGACCACTGGCCACTGACCCTTATGTCTTTAAAAGCTCAACTCGAAGCTATTATCTACGCGGCGGAAACGCCGATCACAGTGGAGCAGATCACCGCGCTGGTCAAAGATTCCATCGCCGCAGAAGGTGTTTCGGAGGAGTCGGAGATCAAGTCGCGCGTGCGTTCTTGCCTGTTGGAGCTTGTGGGAGAGTACGGGTCGCCCGACCATGGAATTGAGATTCGCGAAGTTGCGGGCGGATACCGCATGTCCACCAAGCCCGAACAGCACGAAGTTGTGCGGGCGTTTGCCAAGAGTTTGAAACCGCCTGTCCGGCTTTCACTCCCGGCGCTCGAGACCTTGGCAGTCATCGCTTACAAGCAACCTGTCACCGTACCGGAGATCAATGAGATTCGCGGCGTCGATTCGGGCGGAGTCATCGGCACCCTGCTTGATCGCAAGCTGATCACCACTGCCGGGCGCAAACAGGTGATCGGGCGTCCGATTCTTTACAAGACCACCAAGGAATTCCTGATGCGATTTGGGTTGAAGGACGTCAACGAGTTGCCCAGCATGGAGGAGTTCGAGAAGTTGGTGGCGCAGTCATTCCAGGAGGAACTGGTCCCCGCAGAGAGCGCGGCCGGAGAGAATGCGGCTGCGCCCGTGTCGGACAACACTCAGCCGGCAGAATCGGCGCCGGTGAGTGAGCATGTAACCGAAGAAAAAGCGGGTTGACGCTCCCCGCAGGTGCTAAAGCCCTGATCGAATGAAATCTCCATGACGCGGCCCTTAAAAGGGACGCTCTTCCACGGTTCTCAAATGCCTCTCGAACGCCTGCAAAAGATCATCGCGACCGCTGGAGTTGCTTCACGGCGCAAGGCCGAGGAACTCATCACGTCTGGCCACGTGCAGGTCAACGGCACAACCATCACCGAACTTGGCAGCAAAGCCGATCCGGAAACCGATCACATTCGCGTCAACGGGAAGCTGCTCCAGCGCGAGCAGCAGCGGCACGTGTACTTGCTGCTGAACAAGCCAAAAGGATACGTCACCACCGTGAGCGATCCGGAGGATCGGCCCACCGTGATGGACCTGCTCCGCGGCGTCCGGGGACGCGTGTATCCGATTGGCCGGCTCGATTACGCCAGTGAAGGCCTGTTGCTGCTGACCAATGACGGCGAACTTGCGAACCGGTTGATGAAAGCAGCGTCGCACGTCGCGAAAACTTATCTGGTAAAAGTTTCCGGCTCGCCAACAGAAGCGGCAATCGCCAAATTGCGCGCCGGTGTTTCGATTGCTACCGATGACGGCAAGCGCGTGAGAACTGGGGCGGCTGCGGTTCGCATTGTGAAGCAAGCCGCCAACCCGTGGTATGAGATGACGCTGATCGAAGGCCGCAATCGCCAGATTCGGCGCATGTTTGAAGCCGTGGGGCATCATGTAGAGAAGATCAAGCGCGTCCGCTATGGACCGCTTACGCTGGATGTGCCGCCTGGGGAATACCGCTCGCTCACGCTGAAAGAAGTGCAGCGGTTGAAGTCGGCGAGCGCTGGCGGCGAGAAGAAGCGGGCGTCTTAGGCTCGTATCCTCGACGCTAGCGAGGGGAACAGCCCTTCCGACTCGACAGTCCCACTACCGGCAAGAAGTGGGGCACCCAGTGTCTGTGATAACAAATGACCCGGTTTAATGATCTCGTCACGAAGCAGGCGCACGAGATGGGCTGCTATGCGCCGAGTACGGCGGCTCGGGAGCCCGGAATTATCCGCCTTGATTCGAACGAAAATCCGCTCGGCCCTTCTCCGCGGGCTCTCGAAGCGATGCAGCGCACTCTCGTCGACGCACACGCGTATCCCGACAACGATTGCTCTGTGCTGACGGAAAAGCTGTCCGAGCGACACGGGATTCCGCCCGAGCAAATTCTGGTGACGCCTGGCTCCACTGGTATGCTCACTCTGCTGTGTCACACGCTGCTGGCTCCGGGGCTGAACACGGTGACCAGCGAGAAATCTTTCATCGTCTATGGCATGGCCGTGCGCGCGACCGGGGCAGCACTGATCGAAACGCCGACCAGGAGCGACGGATTCGATCTCGCTGCGATTCGGGCCGCGATCAACGATCGTACTCGGCTCGTATTGCTGGCCAACCCGAATAACCCGACTGGCACGATGCTCGAGGTCGACGAACTCGAGCAATTCATACGCGACCTTCCTAACCATGCGGTTGTCGTTCTCGACGAAGCCTATTACGAGTTCGCGGCACACTTCGCCGGGCAGCGTAAAGTCGAGTATTCGCGCTCGCTGACGTACCTGCGGCAGGGCGCGAGCGTGGTGGTGTTGCGGACACTATCGAAGGCACATGGGCTGGCAGGACTGCGCATCGGATACGGGCTCGGCCCGGCGGAGCTCCTCTCTTATTGCCGACACATGCAGGATACATATTCAGTGTCATCGGTTGCGCAGGCGGCGGCGCTCGCGGCGCTCGATGACGAAGACCACGTCGCGCGATCTGTTGCGCACAATGCTGAGCAGGCGCAGACTCTGGCCGCCGGCTTGTCGGAACTTGGGTTCAAAGTTGTGCCGACCTGGGCGAATTTTCTCTACTGCGACCTCGGGCAGGATGCAGCGGAAGTCTCCCGCCGTCTGCGGGATGAAGGCGTCAGCGTGCGGCCGCTCGGTGCGTGGGGTGCACCGGCCTGTATTCGCGTCAGCATCGGGACGGCGCAGCAGAATGCGAAATTTCTGAAAGCAATGCGCAAGATCCCGGTACCGTTGTTTTCGCCAAACGGGTGAGACCTGCATCGTTTAGTTGCCCTCGAACGTGGGGGGCGATACGCACCCGCGATAGCCGCCGGGACGGCGGCGCTACTGGGTGGCCGGAATTCTTGCCGCGCCGTACAGTCCTGCATCGCTACCCAGCAACGCCTGGGTAATGATCGTCTTCTTCCTGGTGTAGTTCGCGATTTGCGCGGACGCGCCTTCCTTTTTCGCCAGCGGATCTTCCGGCGCCGACGCGGCGTAAACCAGAGAACGCTCCCGCAATTCTGCGAACATCCTCGGAGCGAAAGCGTCCCACGCGCTGACTACGCCGCCGCCAATCACGAACATATCAAGATCGAGAACATTGACCAGATCCGCGAGAAGAATCCCCAAGACCTCACCAAAGCGCTGGAAGATGCGCTGGGCTGCGGCGTCTCCCTGGATCGCGAGATTGTAGATAGACTTCGCGCTGAACTCAGGATCGGCGTTGGCCGCTTTTGCAAGTTCGGGAGCCTCACCGGACTCGATAGCCTCGCGCGCCATGCGGACAATGGCCGTGGCAGAGGCATAACGCTCGGCGCACCCGCGATTTCCGCATCCGCAGAGGACGCCGTTGGGCTCGACCGTGACGTGGCCGAATTCTCCCGCCATGCCGCTCATGCCATAGAAAAGTTTTCCATTGAGGACGATGGCCCCGCCAATGCCCGTGCCCAGAGTGATCATCGCCATGTTGTCCGCATCGCGGCCCGCGCCCAGCCATTTCTCTCCCAGAGCGGCCACATTGGCGTCATTGTCGAGAAAAACCTTCGCTCCCAACCGGCGCTCAATCTCATCGCGTACCGGATAGTCGGACCATCCCGGAAGATTCGCCGACTTCCGCATCATGCCAGCTTCCATGTCGATGATGCCCGGCACGCCAATGCCCGCGCCGACGAAGCGCCCCGTTCCGCGGTACTGGTCGCTGAGCCGATGAATAGCATCGCACATCTCGCCGATGACGTAGTCGCGCCCCATCGCTACCTTCACACCCAGAGTGATTTTTTCGAGGAGCTGCCCGTCCGTGGTGATGGCCGCAATCCGCAGGTTCGTCCCGCCCATGTCTACACCGATTGAGTAGTCAGGCATAACGAATGAGGGTAACAGAAAAGCATTGACGAATGCCGATTGCCGATTGAAAACGCGCAGACTTGCATTCGGCAATCGGAAATTGGCAATCGGCAATTTTACTTCTGGCACTTCGGGCAATAGTGGCTGCTGCGGCCCGCAATCACTACCCGCTTAATAGGACTCTTGCAGACCAGGCAGGGCTCGCCTTCGCGCCCGTAAACGCGGTGTTGCAGTTGGAAAAATCCTTCTTCGCCGTCGGCGTTCACGTAGTCAGACACTGATGATCCACCTAAAGCAATTGCTTCCTTCAGCACTTCCTGGATCGAGAGATGGAGTTTTCTCAATTGCTCCTGGGTGATCGAGGCAGCGCGGCGGCGTGGGCGGATTCCAGCGCGGAACAGAGACTCATCGGCATAGATGTTTCCCACGCCGCGCAGGAGTTTCTGGTTCAGCAGCGCGCTTTTGATCGGAGTCTTGCGGCCCCGGAATAACCTCACGAAACGGTCGAGATCGACCTCGAGCGGTTCGACGCCGCTTGCATCAAATCCGGCGGAGGAGGCTACGCTCAGGCGACCAAAACGCCGCGGATCGACAAAACGCAGTTCCCTGCCGGAAGACAATTTGAGGATCGCGTGCGTATGTTTGGCAATTTCCGTTTGCGGGTCGCAGACCTGAAGGCGTCCCGTCATGCCGAGATGGACGATCCATTGCGCTCTGCTGGTTTGTCTGGGGCGGGCGCCCCCGCCCGCCTCTGAGCGCAGAGTCGGCAAATTCGCATTCGATTGCTTTAGGCTGCGTTTCGGGCTGCGGCCTTTCGCGGGCAGGAGTGCCCGCGCCACACGAGTCTGCTCCAGACGGTCCAGGTCGAAGATGATGTGCTTCCCCATGCGGCGGACTTCCGCGATGTGGCTATGCTCGAGGACCGAGGCAATCTCCACGGCTGGCGACTTTAACGGCTCCTTCTTCTGGCCCAGCCAGACGGATTCGATGACGTCTCCGGTGATGCGCTTGGCGAGGCCGCGGGCTATGGTTTCGACTTCGGGGAGCTCGGGCATGGTGATCGAAAATCAATAACCACGAAGGGCACGAAGGTCCACGAAGGAACCCCATCCACTGCGCCATCCGCTCTGGCTTTCCTCTGTGCTCCTCTGTGCCCTCTGTGGTGAGCTTAGCGTTACTTCTTCAGAAACGTTCCCTGCTGCAGTTCCTGGAACGCCTGTTGGAGTTGCTCCTGCGTGTTCATGACGATGGGGCCGTACCAGGCAACCGGCTCCTCCAGCGGCTTGCCTGAAACGAGGAGGAAGCGGATGCCGTCCTCTCCGGCTTGCACGGAGACCTCGTCGCCGCGGTCGAACACTACCAGCGAGCGATTCTCGGCATCTGACGGAGGCTTTGTGTCGAGCCACCCCACGCTCTCGGTGGGAACAGCCAGTGGGCCAGATGCATTGCAGAATTTGCCGTCGCCAGAGAAAACGTACGCGAAAGCGTGGCGCGTGGTTTCAACCGGCAACGTCTTTCGCTCGCCCGGAGGGACCGAAACATCGAGATAGATTGGGTCGGCCGCGATGCCTTCCACCGGGCCCTTCTTGCCCCAGAAACTTCCGCAAACGACGCGGACGTGTGTCCCGTCATCGTCGGTGATTTCTGGGATCTCGCCAGTCTTCACTTCCTGATAGCGCGGCGCAGTCATCTTGAGAGCAGACGGCAGATTTGCCCAGAGCTGAAAGCCGTGCATGCGGCCCGTCTGATCGCCCTTGGGCATTTCCTGGTGAATGATCCCGCTGCCGGCGGTCATCCACTGCACATCGCCGGCGGCAATGGCGCCGTGATTGCCCATGCTGTCGCCGTGTTCGACGGTTCCGGCCAGAACATATGTGATTGTCTCGATGCCGCGATGCGGATGCCAGGGAAAACCCGCCAGGTAGTCTTTCGGGACGTCGTTGCGGAAGTCGTCCAGCAGCAGGAAAGGATCGAACTCATGCGTATTGCCGAAACCGAACGCGCGGCGGAGATGCACCCCGGCTCCTTCGAGCGTAGGCTTGGATTTGATCAGTCGCTTTACTGGACGAATGGACATAGATGTTCCCCTCGGTCCGCCGGAATTTTACTCATCCACTCTACACTTAGCCATATTGATGCGGCGAACCTCTCACTGGACGCACGGCCACGCTTCGGCCAATGGGCTTGACACATAGAGCCAGATTCCCAGAAAGTGAGAATACGATGAGGCGCCTGATCTTGTTGTTCTTGGCGATTGCAGTGCTTGCGGCATTTGCTGCCGATCTGCTGCTCCGCCGCGGCTTTCGCGCCAATGCCCCAGTACCACCGTGGGAGGCCAAAGTGGCGCGAGGAGTGCGGAACCTGTCGATCCCCGGAGCGGAGATCGAGAAGAAGAATCCCGTCGCCGCGAATGCCCAGTTACTGCAAGAAGGGCGAGACTCGTTCCTGGCTCACTGCGCGGAGTGTCATGGCATTGACGGTAGCGGGAAGACGCCGGTCGGGTCGAATCTTTACCCGCGGGTGCCCGATCTGCGATCGGCGCCAACGCAACGTCTCACCGACGGCGAGATTCACTACATCATCGAGAACGGAGTACAACTCACGGGAATGCCGGCATGGAACAAAGCCGGATCAGAAGACGACATCTGGAAACTGGTTCTCTTCGTGAGAAGCTTTGGCCCACTCAGTCCCGACGAACGTGCACAGCAGTCAACCATCATGGCTTCGGCGCACTACACAGGTTCGCAGTCATGCGAAAAGTGCCATCGGGAAATCTATGCGCGCTGGAAGAAGACACCGATGGCGAACGTCGTGCGCGATCCGCGCGAGCATCCCGAGGCCAACGCTGCCGATCTGGCCACGAACAATGTGGCGCGGCTTACGAAAGATCAGGTGGCGTTCGTTTACGGCAGTCTGTGGAAGCAGCGCTATTTCACCAAGGTCGGCGACGACTATTTTCCTCTACCGGTGCAGTGGGATTTCGCCGATCACTCCTGGCGTCCGTATCACGTGCCGGACAAGGGCGGAGACTGGTGGACAGCCTTCTATCCTTCGGACAACATGCAGCGTCCAACCGGCCCGACTTGCGACGGCTGTCATTCCGTCGGATACGACATTCATACCAAGCAAGTGGCCGAGTGGAACGTTGGCTGTGAGCGCTGCCACGGTCCGGGGAGCGAGCACGTGGCGCATCCGTCACGCGGCAACATTGTGAATCCCGGTCTGATGGAGCCAGTGGCTGCGAGCGATACCTGCATCCAGTGCCACTCGCAAGGCCAGCCACGATCGAGCCCGATCGAGGGGAAGTACTACGACTGGCCAGTCGGCTACAACGTGGGGGCGAAGCTGGCCGACTATTGGAAGCTGGAGGACTGCACGCTGGGTCAGACAACTTTCTACTATTTCCCCGACTGCACGGCCCACAAGAATCGCATGCAGGGAAACGACTTTGCCCAGAGCGTGATGTACCGCCGTGGCATCACCTGCTCGTCTTGCCACGATGTGCACGGGACCGCGAACTACGCTCAACTGCGAAAGCCTTCCGAGCAAATCTGCCTCGATTGTCACGGTCCTTCGAGCCCGAATGGCCCGCACACCGCCACCCTCGAGGAGCACACCCACCACAAGGATGGAAGCCCGGGAACTCAGTGTGTTGCCTGTCATATGCCGGCGATTGAAAGCGAGGGCGTGCCCGGGACGTTCGTGCATGCCCACACCTTCCGGTTCATCGCACCGGAGATGACGGACAAATACGGGATTCCGAATCCGTGCACGTCATGCCACAAAGACAAGAACACCGCCTGGGCGAAGGACGCAATAAGCAAATGGCCGGAGTTCTCAAGTTGGATGCTGGGGTTTTGAAAAGTCGTCTTATAAATGGATTTTTGCAAGGACACGGCTCGGCCGTCCCGTTTGGGCGCCGCAAGAGGCGTGGGCTTTTACCTCGTGAGAAGGTGGCTAACGCACCTGTCGACGCGATTCACAGCCTCTCGCCGAAGTGTGTTTCCGTTACACCCAAATATCTTCTTCGTCTCGCCGCCTAGGCTCATTTCGGCCATCGACTCGTTCTTGCACGAGTGCCCCGGCTGCTACTCCAGCGGTCTTGCCGACTCCCACGAACTTCTACACCCCTCGCTCGCCCCATTCAATTTGCATAACTCCCGCGTCCGCCACGCCAGCGGCTTCCTTCTGACGGCCTTTTCGAACACGACGCCTCACACCTTCTTTCAGCCTTGAGCACTCATCACATCGCGCCCGAAAAAGCACTAGCGTGATTCGGGTGGAAGACCGCATCACGGCCAGAATCGAGATGCGCATTGTAACCGGCTCTTCGTCAGTCACACATTCGTGGACGGGTCTTCCTCAATACTCATATGAGGTCGATTCCTCCCCATCCACGACGTTTCAATCAACCCTGTACGCGCTTAGGGTTATTGCGCCGCCGTCCACCACTGCGTGAATCTCCTTGCCATGCTTGACTAGTACGAAGTGGATGCTCAATGGAGGGTTACCTGGTGCCACCGAGAACGCCGCTGTTCCGGTGCAATCCGGATTGACGCTGTAAGTTCCGCTGGCTGGCCTCCACTCTTCCGTCGGCGGCACTCCGTTGACGACGACGTAAGCCACCTCCGTAAGATTTCCTATGCCGTCATAGTGCATCATCGATATGGTTCGAAGCTGCAGGTTAGGGCCAAGAATGGTGCCTTCGATTTTTGCGCCGTAGTCACCGGAAAGCGTTCGGTTCGAGCAGCGTTGGGTGCGAGCTGCCCGCTCGGCCCCCTGAGCCGCAGCGAAACTTGCGACAACTAGCACGACGCAAACGATCAGGACTGCCCGTATCGATATCTTTATCTTTGTCATTGTGACCTCTCAGAATTGGGATCGAAGCTACTAGGAATCCTGACCCCATGTGGCTGAACCATTGCACGACTGACAGGACTGCACAATGCACGGATGGTGAACATCGTGGTGAAAAAAAGGTGAACAGCGGAACTGTCGGGTGATATTAGAGTTAGCAGTGCTTCACAAGGTCAGGAGTTTCACCTAACTTGAGCAAACTCGGTTCTTCGGCCTGGCTACCTACGGTAGAATCCAGGACTAGATCATGGGGGTCGGCATGGGGCGCACCAGCTCACCTTCGATAGGTGCTCGCTTCGACAGGTTCGAAGTAGATCTGAGCAGCGGGGAACTGCGGAAGTCCGATGGCCTCTCGGTTCGGATTCAGCCGAAGCCATTGCAGGTGCTGCGCCTGCTGCTAGACGGCGAGGGGAGAGTCGTAACCCGCGAGCAACTGCGATCCGCTCTTTGGCCAGGCGAAACGTTCGTTGACTTCGAGCATGGGGTCAATACCGCCGTGAAGAAATTACGGCAAGCGCTGGAAGACTCGGTCGAGCATCCCAAGTTCATCGAAACCCTGCCCAAGATCGGCTACCGATTCATCGTTCCTGTGGAGTGGATACCTGATGCCGATCATAATCGTGCAGACCATAGCCGTATGGCGATTCCGGCGGAAGCAGCGCCGGTGCCAGAGGCCAATGCTCCAGCGCATCGGGGAATTCCCTGGGCGACCGTCGCGTTCACCGCGGCGGTCTGCTTCGTTGTAGCAACAATTCTTCTCTTGTCCAATGAGAATAGCTATCTCGCCCATACCGGCCTAGAGACCTTTCTGCGCGGTATCGGCGTCTGGCACCCTCGCTTCAGTCAAGCTGCGCTGAGTGAGCGGCGGTTGACCGCAAATCCTGACGACACACCGGTGACAAGCAGCGTGATCTCGCCTGATGGCAAGTATCTGGCTTATACGGATTCGACCGGTTTCTACCTCCGGCAGGTGGACAATGGCGAAACACATCCTGTGCCCTTGATGAGGGGTTTCGATCCGATCGCAGAAAGTTGGTTCCCGGACAGTAACCACATAGTCGTATCTTGGGTGGAGCATTTACAGGTATCGCCTAGCCTTTGGGAAGTGTCGGTTGTGGGCGGCACGGCTCGAAGAATCACGGATGATGGCTTCTCCGCGTCCGTGTCGCCGGATGGGTCCAAGATCGCATTCTTGAAACGCAGCACAGCTGGCGAAGAAATCTGGCTGACGCAAGCAGATGGCGATAGAGCGAGAAAACTCGTCGGCAGCGAACAAGATAGCTTTAGTCGAATAGCCTGGGCTCCAGATGGAAAACGGTTCGCTTACGCCAGAACAAAAACAAGGTACTACGCGAGCCGCAGTGGACCCGATACGCAGATCGAAGTCTTCGACCTGAAGAGCGAACAAACCGCAGTCATCCGGGACTTATTCGAGAGAGGCCTGCCTCGCGGAGGGGCAGCTCTCGGCTGGATGTCGGACGGACGATTGATCTACCCTCTCCGTGAGCCTCAGCCCAACCAACAGGATACCAATCTGTGGTGGGTGCGAATGAACCCTGAAACAGCACAACCGCAAGGCCGGGCCATCAGGCTCACGAGTGGCCGCGGCACTGCAGTGCAACTCAGCGCTAGCAATGACGGGAAGCGCATTGCTCTAAGAAGGCATGCTCCACAGACGGATGTGTACGTTGCGGACCTGGATTCCAGCGGGAGGATAACGAACACCCTCCGGCGCCTGACCTTGGATGAGAGGCTGGATTACGCGACATCTTGGACCCCGGACAGCAAGGCCGTCCTTTTCTACTCAAACCGTGACGGTCCGTTTCACATTTTCAAGCAAAACATCGACGCCACACAGCCCGTGCTACTCGTAGGAGGAAACGATGACCTTTACATGCCACGCCTGAGTCCGGATGGGTCCAGCCTACTCTATGTGGTTCGCGCCAAGCCAGGCGGACCATCCGATAAGGCTCAGCTAATGCGCGTTCCACTTGCCGGCGGTCCACCTAAGCCTGTGCTGGAAGGCTCTGGCATTTGGGACATTCAGTGTACGCGACTGGCATCCGCATCGTGCATCTACAGCACGATCGAATTCGGACGACACACATTCTTCCGCTTCGATCCGACCAATGGAAAACAGGTGGAACTGAAAGTTGAGGACACAGGCGGCGACACGTTTGATTGGTCACTCTCGCATGACGGAAGGTACATCGCCTGGGCGCGCAATCGCACAGCGCAGAAACCATTCGGAGTTCGAGTGCTTTCGTTGGCGCACGGATGGACCCGGGATCTTGAGGTACCGGGCTGGACAGAGATTTACGGGCTGGATTGGGCACCGGATAGCAAGAGCTTGTGGGCCACAGCCTACAGCACGAGGGGTGCGCGTGCTCTCTTGAATGTTGGCTTCGATGGGAAAGTCAGGAAAATGCTTTCATACCAGAGTGTAGACCTGGAGTGGGCAATACCGTCCCCCGATGGCCGCCACCTCGCTATTGTCAAAGGCAGTAACAGTTCCAACGTGTGGCTACTCGAGCCGAGCAGAGATCGGTTAGGCGGACTTGGCAAATGACGCCGTAGGGGCAGCTGCCGCCGGAGGGAAGCGTGCCGATTCCGCCCTTGCTGTTGTTGAACCTGTTCGTTGTCATCGTCATGCTCTCTATCGGGCTGCGGGTCAGCAGCGGAGAGCTACTTGATATCCTGCGCAAGCGCGTCCTGTTTGTCCGTACCCTGCTGGCGAATTGCTTCCTCATACCGGCCATAGGCTTCCTGCTGGTTCGCATCTTCCCGCTGACACCCGACGCCAGTGTTGGCATCTTGCTGCTGGCCGCAATACCGGGAACGCCTATCGCGTTGCAGTTCACGCGCCAGGCAAAGACGCGCCTGGCTTTCGCTGCCGCCATGACTTTCGTGCTCTCTCTGGTAAGCATCGTAATGACCCCTCTGGCCGTCGAGTTGATGCCGGAGACGGCGCAGCGCAATCAGCGGCCGATGCTGCTCCTGGTCACGAGTATTGCTCTGTACATTGCGCTGCCACTGTGCGCCGGCTTGTGGGCGGCGCGACGCGCACCGAAAATTGCCCCCCGGCTGGTATTGCCGCTGGGCGTTCTGGCCTCGATTGTCTTCATTTTTCTTATGTGGGAGACGCGCCTGGCGCGCCGTGAAGCCTTTAATGCCATCCGCGGCGGTGGGACCATCCTAGCGATGCTCTCGTTGCTGCTTCTGTCCATGTTGATCGGCTGGCTGATCGGCGGACCAGACCGTGAGTCACGCCGGGTATTGGCGACCTCCACCGGCATGCGCAGCGTGATTGTCGTGCTGTATGTGGCGCGTTACTGCTTTCCAGGCACCAACGTCTACATGATTCCGATTGTCTATATATCGCTGATGGTGCCCACGAACCTGCTTTTCCATCTTGCGTTCACCGGATGGCACAAACTGCGGCCAGCGGCGGAGGCGTAGGGTGATCGAGTGACCGACAATCCCAAGAGAGAGGGCTTGATGTTGTCACATCCCCACTAAACTCATTGACCCCTGTGTTAATGGGGTGTGTACGGTTGCGTACAGAGTTCGCCCGATTTTATTATGGCATTGCTGAGGGATAGTTTTGGCTTGGCGTTTCACCCGGGGACGGTCAATGGGCTAGTGTCAGATGGCACTCGTGGCCCTGATGATTGTCCCTGGGTTCCTAATTCCAGCATCCCTCAGTTTTCAGACAAAAAACGAATTGGCGTGGTGCCGGTTCGCGACATCTAGTCTTTGAGAGGAACGACAGCGCTGCCATCCCGGCAGAAGGTCGCGACGCGCTGCAGTTCTCCATTGGAGGCGGGAACGGTCATGACCGGGCCGTAGCAGTAGACGGCGTGTCCGCTGGCGGCGAAGTACCAGCGTCCCCCTTTGGCGCGCTTGGACAGCTGGCTGGTGGGCTGGCGCAAGGGCTTCTGTGGGGTTAGGGTCCCCACATGCAGACTGAACAACAAGGCTAGGGTCAGAACCTTCATTGCTTCCTGCTTGCTTGCGCCTACCGGTTAAACAAAATTCAGTGACTGCGATCGTTGTTATCGATCGTCTCTTAACTAAATCGTCATCAGAGACCGGCGATGGTCAGCCAGATCAGCGGCCGGTTTTGACGGCATCTGAAAATTAGCCTTCGGTTTCGCCTGAATCTGCGCACGTTGCTGCGGTACCGCCTGGGAAGACGGGGCCTGTTTCATTGGAGCCTGGGTCGACGGAGTCTGGATTGATGGTGCCTGGGTTGACGGGTTCCGGGAAGACGGGTTCTGTGCTAATGCCTGGGCGTGATTGTGTTCTTCTACAGCCTTCATTTTGGTAGCCGACAGTTCGCTGCTGTCGCGAAACAGCTCGCGGATCAGGGCGCGTTGCGATTCGATGGTCTGCCCCTGCTCGACGATCAGCATCGTCATCAAGCCGTAGGAGATCATGAACAATACCGTAAGCAGCGGCAGCCAGCCTAATTTCTTGCGGGGGGTTTCAGCAACTTCGGTGACTTCTTTGTATTCGATCGTCCCGAATAACGTCGTCAAGGTGCACCCCGGTTATTTGCCTCAAGCACGCAGGCACACTGGGAATTGCACCCAGGACGCCAATTCGCTAGAACTTAATAAGTTGTTGATATTGAAATACTTGTAGGAGGAAACAGAGGGGAGCAAAAGTTCCCCAAGTGCAACTCGCTGCACATTATGAGCAAGCCCGATTGGCTTGAAAGCCGCGCCGGTTGGGCCGCGCCGGCTCACGGATTACCGCGCGCCCAGTACGCTGGTGCACTCCCAGGTTACGGTCGTTACTTTCGGAAGCAGACGATGCTTCGATAGGATCCCAATTACGTATACGCCGTAAACGATAATTAAACTAAATCAGGATCCCCCAAAGTATGAAGAGTCTGTTCGCTATTGTCATAACTTTTGCCCTCTCTTGTTCTCTGGCGCCAGCCGTATGGGCCCAGAACCAACAACCCTCCCCCGAAAGCAGACGCCGAGTCGTCCACAAAGTGGCTCCGGAGTATCCAACCGCTGCAAAGAGAATCGGGCTGGGCGGAACGGTCAAGGTCGTTGCCGTGGTCGGCCCCGATGGAAGCGTTAAGAAAGTCGAACCGGTCGGCGGCAGTCCAATTCTGGTGCAGGCCGCCGAAACTGCAATTTCCCAGTGGAAATACTCTCCCGGTGCGGAATCGCAGGAGAGCGTGGAATTGCACTTCACGCCGTAGGCTGCTGGCGACGTCCCAGGCCCGGCTGCCTGCGGCCGCTATTTGCCGAAGACCAGCTTGGCGATGGTCGCCAGCTGCATGTTCGACGTGCCCTCGTAGATTTTCCCGATCTTCGCATCGCGCCAGTACTTTTCGACGGGATAGTCTTTCGTGAAGCCATAGCCGCCGTAGATTTCGATGGCGAGCGAGGTGACCCGCTCGGCTACTTGCGATGCGAAGAGCTTGGTCATGGCGGCCTCCTTCACGAAGTTCACGCCGGCGTCTTTCATGCGGGCGCAGTTGTAAACCATCAGGCGCGCGGCTTCGAGTTCGGTGGCCATCTGCGCGATCTGAAACTGGATTCCCTGGAAGTCGGCAATTGGTTTGCCGAACTGTTTGCGCTCGACAGCATACTTGCACGCGAATTCCCAGGCCCCGCGGGCCAGGCCAATCATCTGAGCGCCGATGCCGATGCGGCCTTCATTCAGGGTCTCGATCGCGATCTTGTAGCCCTTGCCAGGCTCGCCCAACACGTTTTCCTTGGGCACGCGGCAATCTTCGAGAATCAGCTCGCAAGTGGACGACGCCCGGATGCCCAGCTTGTCTTCCTTCTTGCCGACGGTAAATCCCGGGAAATCCTTCTCGATCAAGAAAGCGGTGATGCCCTTGTATCCGGCCGTAGGATCAAGCGTGGCAAAGAGGACGAAAAGTCCAGCCTCTTTGCCATTGGTGATCCAGAGTTTGCGGCCGTTCAGGACGTATTCTGAGCCCTTGAGGGTGGCGCGCGTCTGCAACGCAAAAGCATCCGATCCGGAACCGGCCTCACTGAGGGCATAGGCTCCGAGCGTCTCTGCAGCCATTTTCGGGAGATAGCGTTTCTTCTGCTCCTCACTGCCCCAACGCAGAAATGCGTTGTTGACCAGTGTATTCTGCACGTCCACGATCACGCCGGAGGACGCGTCCACGCGCGAGAGTTCCTCCACCGCCAGAATCGCCTCGAAAAACTTTGCGCCACCGCCGCCATACTGCTCTGGGATCTCAATGCCCATGAGACCGAGCTGGAAGAAATCGTGGATCAGGTCTTTCTCGAAGACGGCCTTTTCGTCCATCTCTTTGACCAGCGGCCGCACTTTCTCGTCAGCAAACTGCCGGATGTTGTCGCGGAACAGGATTTCGTCTTCGGCAAGCGTGGTCAGCGGGGTCGGTGGAGCGGCTTGCAGAGTCTCGGGCATGAGAACACCTTCGCGGGTGAATTCGGCAAACTTCTTATGGTAGCACTCCGGCAAAACCCTTAACCACGAAGGGCACGAAGGTTCACGAAGGAAAAACCTAGTCTTGAAGAAGCTTTCCTTAGTGTCCTTTGAGGTTGATGGGCTTGCTTACCCGCGCTTGTAAACCAGCTTCAAGCCATCCGCCTGGAGGATGCGCTTGATCTGGCTGCGGGCGTGCACCGACCAGGGGCCTGAAGTATCGAGCTTCACATAGGCCTGCCAGTGCTTGAGCGCTTTGCGGGGCTCACGCAGTTTTTCAAAGGCGAGCGCGAGATTGTAATGGGCATCCGCGTAGGTGGGAGCTAACAGCAGCGCGGCCTTGTAGGTCTGAACGGCCTCCTGGATGCGCCCAGTCTCGTCGAGCACGTTACCCAGATCGAAATAGGCAAGGGCATAGCGAGGATCGGCTTCGATCGCCGCGCGATAGTGGCGTTCGGCGAGGCCGAATTCCTGGCGATTGTAATGGAGCGTTCCCAGGTTGATGTGAGCAGCCGCGTGGTTCGGAGCCAGGTCGAGCACCCGGTGATAGGCGGCAATCGCTTCGCCATGGGTGCTGGGATCTTCTTCCAGGGCGATGCCGCGCGCAAACCACGAACTGATCTCGTTCTCGTTGGTCACCGGCTCTGGGCGACCGACCGGTGCGCTAGTGACCACCTTTTCGCGTTCGGAAAAATCCATCAGGAACTGCCCGGCGATCGGCTCGAGCAACTTGCCATCATGACGGAAGGCCACGCGACGCTTTGCCGTGGACGAGGCGGTGGCTTCCAAGAGCGGATTCTCCAGCCCTGCCGCCTGCTTCCGCATCGCGTCAAGTGACTGGCGAATCACGTTGGGCCGCACGCTCATCGCGCACAAATCTCGAATCTTCTTGATTTCCAGCAGATCAGAGAACGAGTAGGACTCGGCAGAAGTGACCAAGCCATTCCGCTCCCAGTTCGCCAACTGGCGCGGTGTAAGGTGCAGAATCCTGAGTAGATCAGATCGACTGTACACAGAACCTAATGCAACCCCCTGAAAGCCGTCAGAGGACTGTTCGCGTTCATTATCTTCAACTTGTGAACGTAACGCAACTGCAAACACTTGTGAAAACCTGTGGAGAACCTGACTTACTTACATGCAGCGAAAATGGTGCAACAAAAGGCAGGCATTGGCAATGGCATTGGGCCATCGACCTTTCGGCGAAATTCGCGGCGCAGGTTTGGCCAAATGCTAAGTGCCAATTGCTGCTACACCGCCACCACTGCCGCCTGGTAGTCCTCGTACGTGCCCTTGAAGTCGGTGATCTTGTGATCGCTCTCAAAGTGCCAGATGCGGGTGGCGACTTCGTCGATCAGGTCGTGATCGTGCGTCACCAGCAGCACCGTCCCCTGATAACGCTGCAACGCGATATTCAGAGCGTTGATCGATTCGAGATCAAGATGGTTCGTCGGTTCGTCGAGCACGAGCACGTTCGGCTTCTGCAGCATCAGCTTGCAGAACAGCATTCGTGCCGCCTCGCCTCCCGAGAGCACGATCGTTGACTTGGTTGCTTCGTCGCGGGCAAACAGCATCTGTCCAAGAATTCCACGCAGCTCTTCGTTCACAGCCGAGGGATCCCATTGATGCAGCCACTCGATGGCCGTCGTACCCGTCTCGATCAGGCTGCGATGGTCTTGCGCGAAGTAGCCGATCGAGGCCTCATGTCCCCAGATCACTTTACCCTCATCGACGAATGGCCCGTCGTATCCACTGGTCTTGCGCAGTTCGGACTCCGGCGTCGTCGGGGAGTTCGCCAGCAGGGCATTCACCAGCGTAGTCTTCCCTGCCCCGTTGCGCCCCATCAGCGCGATCTTCTCGCCGCGGCCGACACTGGCGGTAAAGTTGCGAATCACGCGGTTGTCGGCGTAGCTCTTACCGAGGTGCTCGATTTCAAGGATGTGCTTCCCCGAAGGCCGCTTTTGCTCAAACTTTATGAACGGCCGCTGGATATTCGATTTCGCCAGCTCCGTGACCTGCAATCGTTCCACTTCCTTACGCCGGGATTGCACCTGGCTCGACCGTGTACCGGCCGCGAATCGGGCGATGAATTCGTTCAACTGCGCGATCTTCTTCTCGCGTTGCGAGTTCTGTGACTCGATCTGCGAGCGGATCTGCGTTTTAGCGACGACCATGTCGTCGTACGTGCCGGTGTAAGTGATGATCGTCTGGTAATCGATGTCGGCGATGTGCGTGCAGATGCTGTTCAGGAAATGGCGGTCGTGCGAGATGGCGATGACAACGCCGTCATATACGTTCAGAAATCCCTGCAGCCAGTGAATCGAGTCCAAATCGAGGTGGTTGGTGGGCTCATCGAGCAGCAGGGCCTGCGGATGACCGAACAGGGCCTGTGCCAACAGTATGCGAACCTTCTGTCCACCCTGCAACTCACCCATTTTGCGCGACTGCAGTTCCTCCGGAATATCGAGACCTTGCAGCAGAACGGCGGCATCGCTCTCGGCCGCATAGCCGTCTTCTTCGCCGACGATGCCTTCCAGTTCCCCCAGCTTCATGCCGTCTTCGTCGGTCATGTCGTGCTTGGCGTAAATTGCATCGCGCTCCTGCATCGCCGCCCACAGGCGTTTATTGCCCATGATGACGGTGTCGAGCACGCTGTAAGCGTCGAAGGCAAATTGGTCCTGGCTCAAGACGCCGAGTTTGCGTGGGCGGACGACTGTGCCCTTTTGCGGCTCCATCTCGCCGCTCAGCAACTTCATGAACGTGGATTTCCCGGCGCCGTTGGGCCCGGTCAGGCCGTAGCGCTTCCCTGGCGTAAACGCCGTGGAAACCTCTTCAAACAGAACTTTGGCGCCGTAGCGCATCGACACATTACTGACTGAAAGCATGGTTGTGGCTTCTCTCTTGCTGACTTCTTAATTTCTTCAGGAACCGCGAGGAAATTTCCGCCAAGACGGTGCGCAGCTGGTTCTACTAGGATATCACGCCGCTCCAAAAAGCAGATTCCTCCCCTTTGCACTGGGAATAACAAGACTCGCCACGTTGTCATTCCGAACGGCGCAGTTTGCCGTGAGGAATCTGCTGTCCTCGACACTATTCCCGCTGCAAAAGCAGATTCCTCCGCTTTCGCGCTCGGAATGACAAGGCTCGCCGTGCCTTTCAGTTAACCCAGGGATTGACAACTGTGGCCTGAATGTCAGAGAAGTGAGTGACATTCCGCGTCGCCAAAGACGCGTGATGAGCCAGCACGATACCGGCAATCATGGTGTCGCGCATTTCTCCCACCCGGCCTTTCTTTTGCCTCACGGCGGAAAGGTTCGCGGCCAGACGCGCTGCATGCTCGTCGAAAACGGCTATGCGATGGCCCATTTGGTCCAGCAATCGTTCGAATTCCTCGGACAAAGCCGTCTTTTTCTTGCCAACGGGCATAGTCTGCAGCCCGACTTGAATTTCAAACATTGTGATCGAGGTCGTCCAGATGGAGGTTCCGGGCTGCTGATCGAGCCAAGAGGCAACTTTGACGTCAGGTACGTCCCGCATCAGAGCGTAGAGAACGGTCGTATCAAGAATGATCATTCTCACTCTTCATCGAACGAGGCGGGACGGACAGGATATCCACGCAACTCTTCCACTTCAAAATTGAAGCCTTTGCCCCTGAATAGCGATGCGATCTGAGTGCCTAATCCCACAGTCGGAGCATCGGGCTCGTTGGCAGCGTTCCGCAGAATGTCAGGTACCTCTTCCTCCATGCTGCGGCCGTGCTTCTTCCTGCTGAGCAAGTCAATGGCCCTGACACTCGCCTTCAGTGCGAGGCCTGTCCGTTAGCCTCGACTAACTGCTGCACCGGAGCGACCACCATCAGCAGCAGCCCCGCCACCGGCTTCTTCGCCTGCTCAATCACCGCCATCTGCTGCGTCTTCCAGAGATCGGGCTCCGGCTGTCCTTTATCGAGATAGTCGAGCGCCTGCAGGCCCGCCGCACCCAGCATCGCTAAATTCTGCGAGATAGGAATATCCTCCTGCAGCAACGCCGACTGCTGCAGCAGCACATGGAGCTTCGCATCGTTATTGCGCCACAGCGTCAGCAAGGTGCGAATCTGCGCCTCAGCAGCCTGATCTTTGAATCCGCTCTGCATGAACTGCTGCACCAAACGGCTGAACTCGCGCGCCGTATCGCTCTCCGGATAAGCCGCGTCAATCATGCGATTCAAAGGCGCATGGAAATCGATTGGACCCTTCTCGTCGCTCCACCGGTTATAATCTTTTACCGGTTCGACGACACCGGCCAGGAAGCGCAACTGCGTCGTGTCTGCGCCTCCCGCCATGCGCTGCAGCATCCGATCTCGCGCCGAACTATGCGCTAGCCCCAGCGGCTCAAGTTCGAGACTCACCGCCTGCATCCGCTCATACATGGAGTGCACATCCGTCAGATCCTGCGGCGACCAGAGCCTCTCAGCAATCGCCGCGTTGCGTGGCCAGATGTGCGAGTCAATATTCTCCGGCGTGACCCACTCCGCCCACTGGCACGATTCACCACCCAGAATCAGCTTCTGCTGCTCTGGCGTAATCGTAGCGGCAGCCCCGCTCATCGGATCGACAGCGTAATGTCGCGCGGCCGGCCACATCAGGTCGAGATAGTAGCCGTAAGAAAGCAGTCCACTATAGCCCTGCTTCGCAGCCGTCGCCAGCGATTCCTGCCCTCGCCAGGACTGCACCACAATCGTCTTGGGAAGATCGGGATGCAGAATCTCATCCCAGCCAATCATGATCTTGTGATGCTTGGCCAGAATCTTCTGCAGGCGCTGATTGTAATAAGCCTGTAGATCCTGATTGGTCTTCATGCCGTGCGCTTGTTTGAAGGCTTGGATCTTGGGATTACCGTCCCAGAACTTACCGTCGACCTCGTCGCCGCCGATGTGGAAATAAGCGTCGGGAAAGAGCTTTCCCATCTCCTCGACGAACTTGTCCATGAACTTGTAAGTCTCTTCACGCGTGGGATCGGTGACGGACGAAGGGCCCGCCTCCGTCTCAACCGTAAAGGAGCCTTCACCGCTGGCCAGTTCGGGATAACCGACAAACCAGGAGCGGCTGTGGCCGGGCGTATCGAACTCAGGGATCACACGGATACCGCGATCATGCGCGTACTGGATCAGTTCGCGAATTTCCGCCTGCGTGTAAAACATGCCCTCCGATCCCATCCCGGTGAGCTTCGGGAATACCTTGCTCTCGGCGCGGAATCCCTGATCGTCGGAAAGATGCCAGTGCAGCACGTTCATCTTCACGAAGGCCATGCCGTCAAGATTGCGCTTGAGGACATCGATAGGAATGAAGTGCCGGCTCACGTCGATCAGCATGCCGCGCCAGGGGAAACGTGGCTGGTCTTTAATAGTGACCGCCGGGGCGGCGAAACCGCTCGGAGTGATCGTGACCAGTTGCAGAAAAGTCTGCAGGCCGTGAAGCGCACCCAGTGTCGTGGGCGCTATGAGCTGCGCACCGGAATCGCTGACTGTCAACTGGTACGACTCTTCTTCGCCGAGTTTCAGCAAGCCGTCCAAAGCCTTATCGGCATGCACGGTCAGCGTCGCAGTTGCGGCAGCTTTGGGGCGAAGCGGAATCCCAGTCTGCCACGAAAGTTGCGCGACGAACCGCCGCACGCCGGCCTCGAGTGCAGGATCGTGAGCACCGCTAACACTCACTGAAAATGACTGAGTGATCAGCAATTGTCCTGCGCCCTGCTGCACGCTGGCGGGCATGGGCATGAGATTCAGTTGCGGTTGAGATTGCGACACAGCAAGGCTGCTAAGGATGAGTAGAAAACTGGTTAACAAAAGAGTACGCATAAGGTCACCTGAGGTGTGGATTGCGACCAACAATATTAAAACGTTTCAATACCACGGCAAACACCAAACGCATCGTCAAATCGAAGTTCGGGTCAACTAGTGCACGCCCAGTTCCTTGACGATCCCGCCCACAAACTGTTTGGCGTCGCCGAACAGCATCAGCGTCCGGTCAAGGTAATAAAGGGGATTATCAATCCCCGCAAATCCCGGGCTCATGCCGCGCTTGATCACCATCACGGTGTGCGCCTTGTCCACGTCGAGAATGGGCATACCGAAAATCGGGCTCGACTGATCGGTGCGCGCGGCCGGATTCGTTACGTCGTTAGCGCCGATGATCAACGCCACGTCTGTCTGCGGAAAGTCACCATTGATTTCATCCATCTCAATGAGCCGGTCATACGGTATGTCGGCTTCGGCCAGCAGCACGTTCATGTGGCCCGGCATGCGGCCCGCGACAGGATGAATCGCGAAGCGCACATCAACCCCCTTCTTGGAGAGCAGATCATAGAGTTCGCGCACTTTGTGCTGCGCCTGGGCGACGGCCATCCCGTATCCGGGAACTATGACAACCTTATTTGCCGCCGAGAGAATCGCCGCCGCCTCCTCGGGCGTGGCGCTGCGAACCGGCTTCGCCTCCTGCCCCGCGGCCGCCGACGTCTGCACTTGTCCGAAGGCGCCGAACAGAACGTTCGTGAACGAGCGGTTCATCGCCTTCGACATGATCACTGAAAGAATGAAACCGGAAGACCCATCGAGCGCACCGGCGATGATCAGCAACTTGGAGTTGAGCACGAAGCCCATAGCTGCGGCGGACAGTCCGGCATAGGAGTTCAACAGCGAGATCACGGTGGGCATATCAGCGCCGCCGATCGGAATCACCAGCAGGACGCCGATCACGAGCGAGATCCCGACAACCACCGGAAACAGTTCTTTCGCCCCGGGATGCAGCACCAGATAAACAGCACTGCCGACCGCACCCGCGAAGAGCAAGAAGTTGACGAGATTCTGTCCTTTGTAAGTAATGGGCCGTTGAGGCAGGACTTCTTGCAGTTTTCCGGCGGCCATTAGACTGCCTGTAAAAGTAAGCGCACCCAGAATCACTTCCATCGACAGCACCGACATCATGAATTTCGGCACGTCGGGCGAGCGCAAATAGAATTCCGCGGTGCCGACCAGCGTCACGCACGCCGCGCCAAATGCGTGGCTCAAAGCCGTCCGCTGCGGGACCGCGGTCATCTGCACCATGCCGAGCGGGATGCCGATGCCCGAGCCGAGCACGAGCGCGATGATGATCCACTTCCAGTCGACGATGCCGTGGCGCAGCAGCGTGCCCCCAATGGCCAGCACCATGCCGATTTCGCCGGCGAGAATGCCGTGCCGGGCGGTGGCCGGCGAACTCATCCACTTCAGCGACAAAATAAACAACGCGCTGGCGACGAGATAAATGATTTCCAGTACGTACTGGCTTCCAGCGAACTCGGGCGTCATTAGGATTTCGTCCCTTGGGCTTTGGCAGGACGACTGGTTTTGAACATCCGCAGCATGCGGTCGGTGATGATGAATCCTCCGACCACGTTGCTGGTCGCGGCGATGATGGCGATCACGCCCAGGACAGTCGCAAACGTACTCTTCTTTTCGCCCACCAGCACGATCGCGCCGACCACCGCGATCGCATCGAGAGCGTTAGTGAGCGACATCAACGGCGTGTGCAGCAGCGGCGAGACATGGCGGATGACTTCAAATCCGATGAAGGCCGCCAGCATGAATACGAAGAGCGCGTCGATCAGATTGGAACCCATGTGCTACCTCAGTCGTTAGTCGTTAATCGTCAGTCGTTAGTCATCCTTCAAAAGCCTGTCATCCTGAGCGAAGTGGCTGGTCCGCGAAGCGGAGCAGACACGGAGTCGAAGGATCCCTACTCGTACCCGGAACTCGTCGTAGCGTGGGGATCCTTCGACTGCGCAAGAGTTCGCTTCGTAGACTCTTGCTCCGCTCAGGATGACAACTTCAATTATTACCCCGCAGGCGCCAGCGCCGGCAGCTTGAAGAACTCCCGTACGCGCGCATTTACGATCTCTCCGCCGTTGGTGATCAAAGTCTCGCGCGTAATCTCATCCTGCAAATTCATCTGCAGTTTGCCGTCTTTCACCATGTAAGTCAGATAGGTGATCAGGTTACGGGCATACATCTGGCTGGCATGGTACGGAACGCTGCTCGCCAGGTTGATTGCGCCAATGATCGTGACGCCGTGCGCCTTCACGGTCTCGCCCGTCCGGGTCAGTTCGCAATTGCCGCCGCGCTCTGCCGCCAGATCGACGATCACCGACCCAGGCGCCATCCCTTTGACCATGTCGGCGGTGATGAGCACCGGCGATTTCTTGCCTGGAATGACCGCCGCACTGATAACGATGTCGCTCTCGGCGACTACGCGCGTCAGCAGCTCACGTTGCCGGGCATAGAAGGTTTCATCCTGCGCGGTGCCGTAGCCGCGGGCGTCCTGCGCATTCTGGGCCTCGATCGGTAGCTCGACGAAGCGTCCACCCAGGCTCTGCACCTGCTCCTTAGCCGCGGGACGCATGTCGTACGCCGAGGCCACAGCTCCCAGGCGGCGGGCCGTCGAGATCGCCTGCAAACCCGCGACTCCCGCGCCGATCACAAACACACGGGCCGGCGTAATGGTTCCCGCAGCCGTAGTCATCATCGGAAAAATGCGAGGTGAGGTCTCGGCGGCTAACAGCACTGCCTTGTAACCGCACACCGTTGCCATGGAAGACAACGCATCCATGCTCTGCGCCCGCGTGGTGCGCGGCATCAATTCGACGGAGAACGCGGTGACCCCCGCCTGCGCGATTTGCTGCACAATCTCGGCCGATCCGAAGGGTCTGAGGAATCCGATCAGCGTCTGACCCCGCCTGAAGAGCGGTAGGTCGGCTTGGCCGGTTACATCGTTCGACCCATAGCAGAGCACCTGCACAATAATGTCGGCCGCGCTGAACACGGCGGCGCGGTCCGGAAGAATCTTCGCGCCTTTCTCGGCGTACGCGGCGTCAGGATACCCGGCCTGCTCGCCCGCCCCGGCTTCGACGACGACTTCCAGCCCGGCTTTGATGAGATTGGGAATCGCGACGGGAACAAGGGCAACCCGCTGTTCCCCGGGATAGCTTTCTTTCGGAACTCCTACGATCACGCGACTTCGTCCTTTCCGTGGCCATCAACCTTCCCCTTGGCCGCGGTGGCAATAAGCTCCTGCTCCGGAGACGAGTTTTTCACGGGGCAGCGTGCGAAATCTGTGACATGCGTCACAGAAAAAAGCGAACTGGAAACAGTATCAGATCGGTAGCGCCGGCGTCTCGCCGGCCCTACGAAAAGCGATAATGCCACACGCGCGCCGCACCAATGAGGTTGGTGTCGTCTCCCAGGGAGGCCAGCGTCAACTCAGTCTTTTCCGCCGGCACAAACCGGCACCCACCGCGGATTACTTCACGAATCCGGCCCATGAACAGTGGCGCGCTCTTCATCACGCTTCCGCTTAACACAATCGCATCCGGCGTAAACAGGCTGATCAGATTCGCGAGCCCAAGTCCCAGATAGTAGCCTTCATGCTCAACCGCCTGCCCGGCGATCGCGTCTCCCTGCTGCGCCAGTTCGCAGATTCTTTTTGCCGTGATCCCTTGTCGATGTAAATAACCAACTGGCGCGTGCTTATCCATCCACGCCACCATGGCCGGACCGGCGGCCAGCGATTCCCAGCATCCGCGGAATCCGCACGAGCACTCGGGGCCAGACGGATCGAGCACATGATGCCCGACTTCCGGATGCGCCCCATCCACTCCGCGATAAAGCTTCCCGTCAATAATGATGCCGCCGCCGATCCCAGTCCCAACCGTGACATAAATAAGACGCGTGCGGTTCCGGCCCGCGCCCCATCCCGCCTCAGCAAGGGCGGCCGCGTCGCCATCATTCTCCATGGCCACGCGCACGGGAAAGCTCTGCTCCAGGTCTCGGACCAGATTCTGGCCTCTCCAGCCGGGAAGGAAATCTACGTCACCGAACACGCCGCCAATCGGGTCCACCGGCCCAGTCGCTCCAATCCCGATGCCGCTAATGGATGTGCCTGCCGCATCCGCAGTTTCGCGCAGCATGCGCACAATCGCAGCCAGTCCATTCGAATAGTGATCTGCTTTCGTGGGAGTTTCCGCTCGGGCAAGCACACGCCCGTTGTCATCTACCATGCCGACAGCGATTTTCGTTCCGCCAATGTCGACCGCACCGATCATGAGGTCTTCCCCTCACTCATTCTGATTCCGCTCAAACTGCTGGCTTGAATTTTAGAACGGGAATGGGTATTTCACCCGAAAGAAGACGCAGGTTAAGTCGGTGCCCCACTTCTCATTGCCTTTGTGAGAGGTGGTATTTCGACAGAACGAAGTCAAAGGGATGAGGATTTTGACTTCTCCTCCCTATCGCACGGCTGTCTGGGTAAAGTCGTTCCGAACCACCTCCCCACCCTTCATCACGAACTTGACCTTTTCCAACTCCGTGACCTCTTGCGAGGGATCTCCCGACGTCGCCACAATGTCGGCGAATTTCCCAGCCTCGATCGACCCGACCCGGTCCTGCCAATCCAGCAATTCAGCGCCATTCACGGTAGCCGCCTGGATGATCTGCCACGGGGTCATGCCCGAATCGCGATACGCCTCGTAGATCAGAGTGCTGCTCTCGCCGCGCGTGCGCTTTCCCATCTGATAGTACTCGTCCGATCCTGCGGCAATGCGCACGCCCGCGGCCACCGCCCGCTTCAACCGCTCACGGCTGCCCTGCGCGAATTTCTTCATCCCCGCTTCCGCCTCTTTGCGCTCTTCGGGCGTTGCACTCGCGGGAATAAAGCCCGTGTACAACTCCTCTGGATAATCGGTGGGAACCATAAATATCTTTTTCGATGCCATCGTCTTCAGCACGTCGTCGGGCACGATGTAGGCATGTTCGATGGAGTCGACTCCCGCGTCGGCGGCGATCCGGGTTGCATCATCTCCAATCGCGTGGGCGGCGACCTTCTTATGGACCCGATGCACCTCCTCGACAATGGCCTTCATCTCCTCGAGCGACACCACCCGCGGACCTGTATTGACGATTACCTTGATGCAATCCGCTCCGTCATAAAATGCCCGCTGCACCGCCCGTCGCGCATCGTCCACCGTCGCTATCTCGATGTACTCTTGCTCCACCAGAACCTGCGCGTCGTGCTGCAGTTTGCCGAACTGTCCACCGGCCGCCGCCAAGGCTCTCGTACAAGCCACAATCCGTGGCCCGATCACCCAGCCATGATCAATCGCTCGGCGAAGAGCCACATCGCCGTTGATGCCCGAATTACCTACGTCGCGAACGGTCGTGATTCCCGCCTCCAGATCCTCGCGTCCCATCTTTGCGCCGAGAAGCGCCCGTTCAGCCGGACTCATCTGCGCCACCGTCAGAAGCATGTTGTTATCGTCGCCACTCAGCGCGAAGTCGTAGTTCTGCAGCAAATGCGTGTGCGCATCAATCAGGCCGGGCATCAAGGTCGCACTTCCGAGATCAATGACTTTCGCGCCCCCTGGAACCGCGAGACCGGGACCAGCGTCCTTGATGCGCTCTCCCTCAATGATGATCACGGGATTCGCCACGACTCTTCCGGCTTTCACGTCCAGCATCTTCGCCGCCCGCACGACGACCAGATGCGCGTCCGCCGCCTTTGTAGTCTCAGAGATCGATTGATTGGCGACGAGGAGCAACAGAACGGCAACTGTCCGACGATGAGCACTGTGCATGTGGGGATCCCTCAAAGGGTGGATCACAACAGGCCTACAAACTGACAAATCTAGCACACTCGCGGTTCAGCTTACTCTGCTGGTAATGCCCGCAACTTTCTACCCGCAAATCGCGTTTGCTGTTTATCCTGAACATCGGTGTTTTTCTGTTTTCCGACCGGCTCGAGGGAGGGGACTTGAAGGCCCTGTTGCTGGAAAACATCAGCGCGGTGGCGGTCGATCAGTTTCGCGCCGCGGGATACGAAGTCGAGTCGCACAAAGCGGCACTGGAAGAGCGCGAACTCGTCGAGAAGGTTCGCACGGCTACCATTCTCGGCGTGCGCTCGAAGACTTCCGTCTCGACGGCAGTGATTCAGGCTGGGGACAAGCTGGTTGCCGTAGGCGCGTTCTGCATCGGCGTCGACAAAATTGACCGCGCTACTGCCAGCGAGCGCGGCGTTGCCGTGTTCAACGATCCCCACTCCAACTCGCGCTCTGTCGCCGAGTTGACCCTGGGAGAGATCATCGTGCTGCTCCGGCGCACCTTCCAGGCATCGACCGAGATGCACAGCGGCGTGTGGAACAAGTCGGCGGCAGGCGCGCACGAAGTCCGCGGGCTCACGCTTGGCATCGTCGGCTATGGCAAGATCGGCTCGCAGATTTCTGAACTGGCCGAGGCCATGGGTATGCGCGTCGTCTTCTACGATGTCTCGCACGTGTTGGCACGGGGCAACGCGCGCGGCGTTAGCTTTCGAGAATTGCTCGAGACCTCGGATGTGGTAACGCTGCATGTTGACGGGAAAAAGGAAAATCAGGATCTGTTTGGCGCAGAAGAATTTGCAGCCATGAAGGATGGTGCGTGCTTCCTTAATCTAAGCCGTGGATTCGTGGTGGACCACGAAGCCCTGGCGGCCTGCCTGAAGTCCGGCAAGATCGCGGGCGCAGCCATTGACGTCTTCCCCAAGGAGCCGGAGAGCGGCGCGGGGTTCGCGAGCGCTTTGCAGGGTCTCCCGAACGTGATTCTGACGCCGCACGTCGGCGGCTCGACCGAGGAGGCGCAGCAGAACATCGGTCAGTTTGTTTCGGCGAAGCTGCTGGACTATGTTCGCAGCGGCGATTCCACCCTGAGCGTAAATCTGCCGCAGTGCCATCTGGAATACGAGGAAGGATCGTACCGCCTGATGCATATCCATCACAATGTGCCGGGTATTCTGCGCGCCATTAACGATATTCTCGGCGATCGCGGGATCAACATCGAGCGGCAGTCGCTGAATACGCGCGGCACGCTGGGGTATGCGATCTACGACATTAACCGTCCGTGCGATGCGGAGTTGATGGGCCAGTTGCGTGCAGTACCGCATACGATCGCAGTGCGGGCAGCAGGATGTTGATTGTGTAGGGACGGACGCCTTCGTCCGTCCCGAGCGAAGCGAGTGAGCAAGCTGGCCACGAGCGACGCTGCATATCCGATATCCGATGTTCCACATCCGAGCTTCGTTCGGAGGACAGACGAAGGCGTCCGTCCCTACATGTACTGAGGAGATGCCATGCGTGGATTGAAGGACAAACGAGTACTGATCACCGGCGGGGCCAGCGGCATCGGCGCCGCTACTGCTGCTCGCTTCCTGGAAGAGGGATCGCGCGTGTGTGTGCTCGATCGCGACGACGCGGCTGGCGCGCGCATCAAGCACGAACTGCCTGCCTTGGGCGAAGCAATTATCGCCGACGTCACCGATCTCATGCAGGTCGAAGCCGCCTTCGCCGAGGCGATCCGCCTGATGGATGGCGTGGACGTTCTGATCAACAATGCCGGAATCAGCATCCGGCACAAGTTTCTCGATATCACACCGGAGGAGTGGGATCGCGTAATCGCCGTGAACCTGACCGGCGTGTTCTACGTGGCGCAGACTGGAGCGCGGCATATGTGGGAGCGTGGCAGCGGAGTGATTCTCCAGACCGCGTCGACCAATGGACTGATGGGATATCCGTTTTACGCAGGCTACAACGCGACCAAGGCGGGAGTGATCGAGCTGACGAAATCGATGGCACTGGAACTGGCCCCGAAAGTGCGCGTCTGCGCGGTGGCCCCAGGATACGTCCTGACCCCAATGCAGCGCGCAGAATATTCCGACGCAATGCTGGCCGAGGTGAACGGCAAGATTCCGATGCGTAGGCACGCTTCCCCGGAGGAGATTGCGGCGCTGTTCGCGTACCTAGCATCGGATGATGCAGCGTTCGCGACGGGGCAAGTGTACACGCTCGATGGTGGCGAAACTGCGGGAGGACTGGCAAGCCGTTGAGGTCAAATTCGAGCAAGCGATTTTCCTTCGTGGTTCTTCGTGTCCTTCGTGGTGGGTGATTTTACAGTCTAGCGTTGATCCGCGCGAATCAGCGGCAACGAAGTTAGTTGGAACTGAATATGCGTCTGAATGACAAAGTTGCACTAATCACGGGCGGGACTTCGGGTATCGGCGAAGCGACGGCATTGCTGTTCGCCAAAGAGGGTGCGGAGGTCGCAATCACCGGCAGAAATCGGGAACGCGGCGCGGCAGTGCTGGAGCGAATCAAAGCGGTCGGATCAGATGGCATTTTCCTACACGCGGATGTGAGCATGGCGGGCGATTGCCGGCGGGCAGTCGAGGAAACGGTGCAGGCGTTCGGACGCCTCGACATTCTATTCAATAATGCGGGCGTTTTTTATCCGCACACCGCATTGGAATGTTCGGAGAAGGAATGGGACGAGCAGATTGATATCAATCTGAAGGGCACGTTCCTGATGTCGAAGTTCGTGTTGCCGATGATGATTGCGCAAAGACGCGGAGTGATTATCAATAACGCTTCGGGATGGGGCATCGTAGGCGGGGATCACGCGGTGGCCTATTGCGCGTCGAAAGGCGGCGTGGTGCTGATGACGAAGGCGATGGCCATCGATCATGGAGCACAGGGGATTCGAGTGAATTGCGTTTGTCCGGGGGACGTCGAGACTCCAATGCTTCCCGCAGACGCAAAGATGCGCGGGCAAAAGTGGGAGGATTACATCGCGGGGTGCGCGAATCGCCCCCTGGGACGGGTGGGGACCGCAGAAGAAATTGCGAAGGCGGTGTTGTTTCTGGCGTCGGACGACTCCTCGTTTATGACCGGGGCCGCGCTGGCAGTGGATGGAGGAGGCACCGCGGACTAATGAAAGCGACTGTTTTTCTTGGCGGCGGGAGAATCACCGGAGCGCTGGCGGCCGGGTTGCGGCTGGCAGGAGATCGACGGCGGATCGTGGTCTACGATCGCAACCCAGAAAAGCTGCGCGGCTTACGGAAGGAATCACGCATCGAGATTGCGCCGGACCTGAAATCCGCAGTCACGAATGCTGCAGTACTGATTGTCGCGGTCAGGCCTGGATCAGTGAACGAGATGCTTAGGGAAGTGCTCGGCTGTGGCGCTGCGCCTCCGCGTCTGTGTGTCAGCCTGGCCGCGGGCATTCCGTTCCGCAATTTGCGGAAGTGGATGGGATCTCCGGTGCGCTGGACGCGTGCCATGCCGAGTCCGGTGTGCCGTATTGGAAGAGGGCTGACACCTGTGAGTTTCGACCGCGGCGTCGCGAACGGCGATCGCGTACGCATCCGCAAATTATTTGCGCTCGTTGGTCCGGTAATCGACTTGCCCGAGTCGCAAATGGACGCGATCACAGCAACGCACTCGCCAACGCACGGATATCATGCGCTGGCGAAGCTCGCCGAGGCAGCACAACGGGAAGGCCTGAATCGGAAGGCGGCTCTGATCGCGGCGGCGCACGCCCTGAGCGATGGCATCGCGTATTGGCGGACGAGCGGGCTGAAACTCGCCGAGCTTTTGCAGGAAGCGGCAACGCCCGGAGGAATCGCGGCCGCGACGATAGCCGCGATGGATCAAGCTGGTTACGCGCGCGTTATGTCCAAGGGCCTGGCGGCAGGGATCGCCCAGGCCCGCCGAAACGCGAAGAAGTCCCGGAAATAGGAGCCCCTCAGAAAACGTCTCCCGAAACGATTCTTGGTGGAGTTAGCAGTGCCGCCGCCCGGGCCCGCCGAACATTCCAACTCACGATGTCATCCTGAAGGGCGGCTAAGCCGCCCTGAGGGACCGTACGTCGGCCCGAAAGCTTCGATGTTATAGACAGCACTACCCAAGATACCTGCGAATTGACCACTGTGAGGCCCTCCTAAAAGTTAGGAAGGAATGGTCAGGAAGAATGGTCAGGAAAGAATGGCCACGACTTCACAGGCTGCAGAAAAACTGATGAATGCAGGCGGCACCGTGGAAAAGCGGCGCTTCAGCGCCGCATAAAGCACGCAGAATCAATGCGGCTTTAGCCGGCTGTGGTCGCCCTTTCGCGGTGGATGGAGTTTTTCCGCAGCTTCTTCAGTCGTGCCGCTGAAGCCGCCAAATCTGCGCTCTTCAGCCCCTGAGGGAACCCGCAGTTTTCTCTTCATGGGCCGATTTTTTCTGAGTACCGCTCCGCGCTCGCTGCGGTTACTTCCGTCACCGTCCTTCAAGCCAATGAATCTGACACAATAACAAAGGTTGAGCGGGGCGTCCGCCCGCGTTGTGATTCCCTCTGTCTATGGAAGTGCACACACCTAAAACGATGCGGCGCAGCACGCGGCTGCGGGTTGAGATCCCGGTCACCGTGACCAGTCTCGATCGTATGCGCCCGTTTGCGGAGCGATGCCTGGTGCTCGTCGCAAGTGCGCAAGGCTGTGGCTTCCGCAGTTCCCGCGCGTTGCAGTTAGAAACGCCAGTCATCATTGGCGATCTCCCCGGCGGAGGCAGCGTGACCGCGCGCGTGGCGAACTGCCTGCCCTTGGGAAATGACGGCTTCCTTATCGGCGCCTCGCTCTACAATCACGGCAATGTCTGGGGCATTGTCGACGCGCCCGAAGACTGGAATGTCACCGCGAAGGACGATCCGGTCGCCGCGATTCCTCAACCCGCGAGCGTACCGAAGGCGTCCGTCCAGAAGAAGTCCTGGCCTTATAACGTGTTCTCGGAAGGCGCCGAAGTCCATCCCGGTCGGAAGTAAACGGTTCCTAACCAAATCGAAATAAGATCTACCTTCCTCCTTGTGTCCTTTGTGGTGAAACGGTCTTGTTCTTCCGTAACTTCGCCGCGGGTTAGCGGGCTGCCATACTGTGGCAAAGCGTATGGAAGACGAGTTCGAATCATCGGCGCGATTGCTGCCCGTGGCGGAGAGCAAGCCTGCTGAGAGCAAACCTGCTCAGACTGCCCCACTGGATCGGCCGTTCCGCGTGAAGCTTCGCGGATCGGTGCTGGTGCTGGTTCGTCTACCCAACAAGCGGGCGGTGCGCGCTGCGATTCACCAACTCTCGACCAGCGGTGGAGTCATTCATCTGGAGAAGCCTCTGGACGAAAAGCTGGAAGTGGAAATGATTTTTCACATCACCAAGACAACCATTCGCAGCAAGGCGCAAATGCTCTTTCCCATGTGGGCGACACAAGGCTGGATGCAGCCCTTCCGCTTCGTCGATCTTCCACAAAATAGCCGCGAGATTCTCGATGCCAAGTTGAAGACGTTTCTCGGCGAGACTGCGCAGGGAGCGGCGGCGGGAGCGTAGAAACCATTCCTCCGAATTCAGAGGCGTCCCCAGCGGGACGCCTTTCGTGTTTCAAGCACCCTCGCCGACGCGCAGCCCGCAAGGCTGTCGAACAGCTTTGGTTACTCTCGTCACATTGGTCATCGCTTCGTTAGGCCTATGATCGAATCGAGAGGTGTGTGTCATGAAGCGGCTCAGCTTTCTTATTTCCCTCACGAACAACGATAACGACTACCAGCAGGAGCAGGCCACCGCAGCGGAGAAGGCGGCGCGGAGGCTGGGCGTCGACGTCAAGGTCATTCACGCCAACAATGATCCACTGATGCAGAGCCAGCAGTTGCTGCAATACGTACAGGGTCCTTCCACCGCCAAGCCGGATGCGATCATGTTCGAGCCGACGGGCGGAACAGCTTTCCCCCAGGTGGCCAGAGCGGCGGCCGTGGCAGGCATTGGCTGGGTGGTGCTGAATTTCGATGTGGATTACATCCTGGAATTGCGGCGGCAGTATAAGGTTCCTATGTGCTGCATCACGTCCGATCACGAGGAGATCGGCAAGATTCAGGGAATGCAGTTTGCCGCGCTGCTGCCGAACGGCGGATCGGTGCTCTACATCGAAGGACCAAACAACAGCTCCGCAGCGAAACAACGCTCGGTCGGGATGAACAAAAGCAAACCGGCGAACGTTCAAGTGAAGACGCTACGAGCGAACTGGACCGAAGAGAGTTCGTATAAAGCAGTGAGCTCGTGGCTGCGCTTGCAGACCTCACAGCAGAGCCATATCGATCTGGTCGGCGCACAAGACGACAGCATGGCGATGGGCGCTCGCAAGGCGTTCAGTGAGATTGCGGAGTCCGATCGCGCGCGTTGGATGAAGATTCCCGTCACCGGCTGCGACGGAATGCCGAAGACAGGCCAAGCCTGGGTGCGGAACGGTAGTCTGGCGGCGACGATCTACATTCGTCCGAACACCGACTTGGCGATTGAAATGTTGGTGGAGGCATTCAGGAGCGGAACGATGCTTCCCGATCGCAAGGTGACGGAACCGGAATCGATCCCGTCTCTAGCGGAGTTAGCCGCCGCCGGCAAGATGGCAAAGTCGGCAAAGGTCTAAGTCCCGCCGCTCATGTAGGGACCGCCGACTTCGGCTGTCCGGCGAAGGCGAAGCCGAGCGGCGCCGCACAGAACGGACGAAGGCGTCCGTCCCTACACAAACCTAACCTCCCGTCGTCCTGACATCACCAGTGTCCACCCTGCTCTTTCGCTCTTAGGAAGCGGCCGATAATTTTTCCAACGCGCGTTTTGGGGACTGACGCTACAAATTCCAGGCGCGATTTTGCAAACCAGAAACTTGACAGCAGGGAGTAAGCTGTCCGTCAACCGCGGTTACGGTTTTGGGTCACCGCGCAGTGCAAACGTTTGCAACTCACCCGTGAAGGAGGGCCTTTATGGCGAACACCGCCCGGAATGTAGAGACCGCGAAGCCGGCTCAGGAACCGGCTCAGTCCCAGTCGATCTGGGACAGGATTGCAGAGAGCAAGGAATTTAAAGATTTGATGGCGACGAAAAAGACATTCATTGTGCCGGCGTTCATCTTCTTTCTGGTTTATTACTTCGCCCTGCCAGTCCTTGTGGGCTACGCGCCCCAGTTCATGGACACGAAAATTGGGAAAGTGAACTTGGCCTACCTATTCGCGCTGTCACAGTTCTTCGTGGCCTGGATCATTGCGGGCCTGTATGTGAAGGCCGCGAACAACTTCGACCGGCTCGCGCAAGACATTCTGGATAAAGCCGACAAGGGGGACAAGTAAATCATGAATATCTCACTTGTAATGTTCCTGGTATTTATCGCGATCACGCTGGGGATTACGTACTGGGCCTCACGGCGGTCGGCAGGATCGGCGGCATACTTTGCCGCGAGCCGGCAGATTAAGGGATGGCAGAACGGAATCGCGGTCGCGGGCGACTATATGAGTGCGGCGTCGTTTCTTGGCATTGCGGGCATCATTGCGTTTCAGGGATATGACGGGTTCCTTTTCTCCGTGGGATGGCTGGTCGCTTATCTGACTGTGCTGCTGGTGATTGCCGAGCCGCTGCGGAATGCCGGCAAATACACCATGGCCGATGTTCTCGCTTACCGGTTGAAACCGCGGCCTGTGCGGGGAATGGCATCGCTGAGCACGCTCACCGTCAGCACCTTCTACATGATCGCGCAGATGGTCGGCGCGGGCGCGCTGGTGAAATTGCTGCTCGGCGGATACGTCACTTACAACCAGGCGGTGATCGGCGTCGGCATTCTGATGATCGTCTACGTCGTGTTCGGCGGAATGCTGGCGACGACTTGGGTGCAGATCGTGAAAGCAGTGCTGCTGATGGCGGGAACGATTCTGCTCAGCACTCTGGTGATGGCGCACTTCGATTTCAGCTTCGGACAGTTCTTCGGCGCCATCGGCCAGGTCACCTATCACGACGCCAAGGGCGCTGTAGTTGTGAAGGACTTCCTGCAACCAGGTCTTCGCTATAAGCCTCCATACGGGCCGCTGGATCTGATTTCTCTGGGGATGGCGCTGATCTTCGGCACGGCAGGGCTGCCGCACATTCTGGTCCGGTTCTACACCGTGCCCGACGCAAAGACCGCGCGGCACAGCGTGGTTTGGGCGATGGTGTTGATCGGCAGCTTTTACATCATGACCACGTTTCTGGGATTCGGGGCGGCGACGATCGTCGGCCCGGATTTCATCAAGGGACATGGCGGAACGAACATGAGCGCGCCGCTGCTGGCGCAGGCGCTGGGGGGAAATGTTTTCTTCGCGTTCATCTCGTCGATCGCGTTTGCCACGATCCTCGCGGTCGTTGCCGGATTGACGATCAGCGCAACCACTTCCTTCTCGCACGATTTCTGGACCAACGTCGTCCACAACGGAGTGGAGCGCAAGCCGGGCGAAGAAGTGCTGGTGGCGCGCATTTCGGCGTTCGTAGTGGGCGCGGTGGCGATCGGGATTGCGATCGTGCTGGGTCCAACGGCGAACGTCGCGTTCCTGGTGGCGCTGGCTTTTGCGGTGGCCGCATCGGCGAATCTCCCGGTGATTGTGCTGTCGATCTTCTGGCCCCGGTTCAATACCGCGGGCGCAGTTACGGGGCTGGCGGTGGGACTGCTGGCTTCGATCGGACTGATTCTGGTCAGTCCGAGTTTGATGGCCGTTGATCCTCCGACGGTCGTCGGAACGGCGCGGCACCTGATTCAGGCCAAGGCCTGGTTCCCGCTGGAGAATCCCGGGATCCTGAGCATCCCGCTGGGATTCCTCGGGGCCATCCTCGGCACGTTGGTCAGCTCGGAACCGTCCTCGCAAGATAAGTTCAACGAACTGCTCGTGCGTTCGAACACCGGGCTGGGTGCGGAGAAAGCAACGGCACATTAAAATCGTTCTCAGTTCTCAGGGGCCAGGGTTCAGGGTCAGTCGAAGTTTGACGGACTCTGACGCTGGCCTCTGCTCTTGATATGCTAGAGCCAGCTTCGCGGGCCCATAGCTCAACGGTTAGAGCAGCAGACTCATAATCTGTTGGTTCCAGGTTCAAATCCTGGTGGGCCCACCAACGTTGCGAATTTTCCTGCACGAATTTTCTTTCGCCCCTCGGGGCTTGCACCTCCTTTCTCCGATCTACCCACCGCTTGCGCGGTGGGCTGCATGCTTGCGCTCCTTCGGAGCTGGGTTCACGGTTGCGGGCGGTTTGCGCGGGGCGGGATTGGAGTCGGAGTTCCCAGCCTTCGAAAGGCACGAAGGCTGGGGCAGCCCTTTTACGGGTGATGCGGGCTGCGGGGTCTTTTTGAAATCGTGCGGGGGGATTGCCGCCGCCGGCGTCGGAGCTACTTTGGCGGTTGTGGTTGTGGCGGCGGAAGGCACGCTCGCTTCCGACCGGGCGGACGGGGCGTCCGCCCCTACATGGGCGCTCCCCTTCGCTTCGCTCAGGTCGCTGGACGGGCGAAGGCGCCCGTCCCCACATTTAAACCTCCCGTCTCCACACCTGCACCTGCTCTCACACCTACACTCGTTCCCACACTTACACCTGTCCTCACACCCTCCGTTCTCACACCTCTTGTCCCTCCGCCTGCAACTGTTTGGGCGGCGCGTTCCAGTGCGGCGCGGGTTGCGGCCTGTTGGTCGCGCCATTCCTGGGCCTTGTTGGCGCGGCGGCGCTGTTCGGCGATCTGGTGCTCGGACTGCGGCGGCAGGAATGCGCTGTAGGGGAGGTCGGCTTCTGACGTGTCGGCGTCGTCGAGGTCGACTGGGGGAGCGGCGTATTCGGGGATCTCTTTGACTGTGCCTTTGCCCAGGATACCGAATTTCACGCGGGCGGCGTTTTTCACGGCGATGTGCAGGGCACGGATGATCAGCGCGGCGCGCTTCAGGTCAATCGTGTTGCGCATCAGAGCGTTGATGACTTCCATCAGAGCGTACTGGATCGACTCTTCGTCTTCGATTAAGGCGATGGGATGGAGGCGCGATTGTTTGGGACGGCGGACGCCGCGGTGGGCGTTCTGGTGGAAGTAACAGAATTGCTCTCCGCGGAGAGCAGGGGAGTCGCAACGGACTCCGGTGACTTTGATATGAGTGCAGCTGTGATCGTTGGACATGTCGTTTACCTTTGCGAGAATGTTTTGATAGTGGGGCCGTAAAATCCTGGCTTCTTTGGAGTTAGGGGCCAGGGCCAGGATGAAGTCTGCGTAAAATCTTGGAAACTCAGGGGTTGCGAGTAAAATCTTGCGGATTAAGGAGTTAATGCTGTTTTTGGGCAGGGCGGGGAGTTTCGAATCGGGAATCCACGGGTCAACAACCTCACCACAGGGGGCACGGAGGGGCACAGAGGACTGCTTGACCTCTGAGTTTTCGGTGCGGGGCGTTCGGCATTGTGGGCCGGATGGAGTTTGCCTGGGACCTTGGTCGTGCATAGTCCCAGATTTACTCAGGCAGATTTCTCAGTAAAGGTCACATGTCACAAGGAAAAAATAAATATTGGGGTGGGGCTGTGGAAAACTTTGGCGGCGGCCCCCGCAGTTGGCGAGAACCTCGATTGGCGTTTTGACCTCAAGAAAGGCGAACAGACAGCGCAAGCTTGTGCTAAGGCCTGGTTACCGAAAATTGAAAATCTGCCGTGTCCCTATTGTGCAATGATTAGACCTCCATCCAACGGGTAACACCGCAGAAAATTGATGCCCCTGAAAGGGAGAACCGATGATCCGACCGTTGAGTATTTGCTTGCTTGCATGCTGCGAGATCGTCTTGGCAGCGTCTCAGCCTCCACAGCACACATCGATGGAGGGCGCCCGGGCAAATGTTTCCAAAGAAACCATAGAGGGCCTGGTTCGGGACGTTGCCTGCCCAATTCAGAACCTCGACAACCATGCGACCGGCCTCAGCCTCAAGTGCGTACAGGATTGCGTGAAGGGTGGCTCGCCCCTAGTTATCCTGACCAAAGATGGTCGGCTGTATTTCCCGATCTCCGCCAAAATGCCCGACACGGATCAGCGGCAGGAACTGATGCCATTCGTCGGCAAATACGTACGGGCGAGCGGGATTGTTTTTGAGCGAACTGGGACTCATGCGATCGTGATCACGGAAATTAAGGAAATGAAAGAGGTCACCGTGACCATTGATGAGGGATAACTCGGGCAGCACGCTCCACGAAGCCTGGCCTCGCTGGGATTTCCGATCACCGATAACTGTCGAAAAAAACCCCATGACACTCATCTTCCGATTACGGGCAAACGCTTCGATGTGAATCGAATCGAAACAAGTCGAAATTTGAGTGTTAAGGCGGTTACAACCTTTGATGAGCGACAATGAAGATTGCCCCACGAGGGGACAAAAAGTCGCGTGTCCTGATCACTGGGACAGAATGTCCCTACTCCTCGTTTTCCTGTAACTAGAACTCCTTTGGACTCGTCCGCTTACGAGCCCCAATTTGGAATCCGGCGTGCGGTTAAGCTGTTGAGAGCAGCCCAATACAGCGGGAAAATCCTATGAAAGCTACCGCCACGTTGCTTGCATGCGTTCTCCTTTGCTCTGGAACATCAGCGCTGGGAAATGACCGCAAACTTTCGCCAGAATTAAAAGGTCGACATTCGAGTGATGCGCTGGATGTGATCATCCAGTACAAGGTCAAGCCCGCACAGAAGCATTGCGACAGAATCGTCGCGCAAAGCGGCCTGGTGAAGCGACATTTGCGCGCAGTCAAAGGCCTGCTGGCGACTGTGCCTGCATTCCGTTTGCGAGAACTCTCTAACGATCCCGATGTGGTGTATGTCTCGCCAGATAGGCCAGTCACGCGGCAGATGAACAATGCGGCTGTTGCGGTGCTCGCCAACTACGCGTGGAACCTCGGCTTGGACGGCTCAGGAATTGGTGTGGCCGTGATTGACAGCGGTATACACGGAGTCGAGGACCTTAAAGACGCGCAGGGACATAATCGAATCCTTTATAACTTTGATTCCTTGGGTGGCGGGGCCGATGATCAGTACGGTCATGGCACTCACGTCGCCGGAATCATCGGGGGTAATGGTAAGAATTCGATATGCTCAAACTGTGATGTAACGATTCGTGGTATCGCACCAAATGTGAACATCATCAACTTCCACGCCTTGGGACAAGCTGGCCAGGGCACTGACAGCTCAGTCATCGGTGCGATCAATAAGGCCATTGCGCTGAAAGGCCAGTACAACATTCGCGTGATGAACCTATCATTAGGTCGGCCCGTATATGAGAGCTACGCCCTGGATCCGCTCTGCCAGGCGGTGGAGGCTGCATGGAAAGCCGGAATCGTTGTCGTTGTTGCCGCGGGCAATGACGGGCGCACGAATTATGCCACTTACAACGGATACGGCTCGATCACTGCGCCCGGCAATGATCCGCTTGTCATCACAGTTGGAGCTATGAACACGAAGGGTACGGCGGATCGCTCTGATGATGTGATGACATCGTACAGTTCCAAAGGACCTACGGCGATTGACCACATCGTAAAGCCGGATCTCGTCGCACCCGGGAATCGCGTTGTTTCGCTGCAGACCGGAGGTTACCTGCAGAAGAACTACCCGGGCAATCGACCGCCTGTGAGCTACTATCAAACCAGCACCTCAACTGGACCCTCGGGCAAGTACTTCATCCTGAGCGGGACTAGCATGGCCACTGCGGTAGTAAGCGGCGGAGCGGCGTTGCTGCTTCAGAAAACTCCCGCGCTCACTCCAGATCAGGTCAAGATGCTGTTGATGAAGACGGCTTACAAGAACTTTCCCCACTATTCCACTGTGATCGACGGCGGCCTGATGTACACGCTGCAGTATGATGTGTTCACAGTGGGAGCCGGATATCTGGATCTGCAGGCCGCAATTTCAGCAAGCGAGGTTCCTCCGACAACTCTGACCGCCCTTTCTCCGATCGCAACGTATGACAGCACCTGCGGCTGCGTTTACTTCGTGCAGGACAGTTCCACGCTGGGCAGCACGAACGTCCTGTGGGGCAGCAATGTCCTGTGGGGTAGCAACGTATTTACCAGCGCTCAGAACGTATTATGGGGCAGCAACGCCCTGTGGGGCACTAATGCGTTGTGGGGCAGCAGCAACCTTGACGCCTTCAACGTGCTCTGGGGCAGCAACGTCTTATGGGGAAGCAGCTCGAATGATGCGACACAATCCCTCTCCGTAGATGTGGGCGGCGAAAACTGAGAGGTTTCGCAGGGTAGCGACGTAATATCGCCATTTAACTCAAAAGCCCCGGCAGGTGTTTTGAGCGCTAAGCAATCGTAAGTTCTGTTCCAAAATGTTAGGCCCCGTTTTGAACGGTCCTTGGGGGAGGGCTGTTCGACTGAAGCGTCCCGTGACTCTATGAGTCTGGGACGCTTTTGTTTTGCACCACACTGCTGGACTCACGGAAGTGATTCCAGAGTATCGACAGCCCTGAGAGCCGCAGCGCAAAGTCAGCCGTTGTTGTCGAAAAAGTACGATTCCACTCATCTACCGTGGGGAAAACAATTTTCCTGTCGCTCACTTGTGTAATGGCTGATAACAAAGTCACCGAGCAACGATCTTGGTGTGGCGAAGGAAAGCCCCGCATTTAACGCAAGGCTGACTTCGTGGCAGACGGGCTGACGGTGTGGCCGTGCCGCTGTTCGTCAACATTATCGTCTTGGCTGTGCTGGTCTCGTTCAGAGCCTGACGCCGAGTTTCAACGACTGGCCGAGGGCGTGCCCGCAGGGGCCACAGCCAAGCGGAAGATCATGCCACACCCGTAGTGGCAGTTTTGGATTCGTTTGTTTTTAGATACCACAGCGCCAATTCCAAACGGGTCCATGTTCCAGTTTTGTCGAAGATTACGCGGAGGTAGTTATTGATCGTGTTGCGCGTAGTGCCGATGATGTTCGCGATGTCGTGGTTCTTCATTCCCTTAACAACTAGTGCGGTGATTTGTTCTTCTTTCGGAGTAAGAGTGCTCGACATGATAAACCTCGGCTCACAGAATACCGATTCGGAACATCGAGCGTCGTTGCTTCGGAGCAATCAAACTTTACAAATCTCGGTCTCATAAGTTGGAGAACCTTGCGAACTTTTAACAACTCGGAAGCTGCGGCAGCATGGAGGCATGAAATGTTATTTACTCCCCCTGCTGTTACTCACACTTGGTTCTTATGTGCGAGCCAATATCTCAATCACCACGACCGCAGTGCCGAATGGAACGGTAAACACAGCTTACTCCGCAGCCATCGCCACTACCGGCGGTTGTGCTCCTGCAACCTGGACCATCACCTCTGGAACTCTTCCTGCCGGCATCACGATGACACCTTCAAACAAGCCGATTTCCCTGAGCCTCGCGGGCACTCCGACCAATGCGGCTACGTATTCATTCACGGTCAAGGTCAAGGGCTGTGGCGGGGGCACGTCGACGAAGTCGTACACGGTCACAATTCAGCCAATGGCCAACCATGTTGTTAGCCTGAACTGGCAAGCATCTACATCGCAAAACATCGCTGGCTATAACGTGTATCGCAGCCCGGACGGAGCCACGTGGAAGAAAATCAACGTCAGCCTAACTGCCTCGACGCTCTACAGTGACTCGACGGTATCTAATGGCAGTACCTACTACTACGCGGTCACGGCCCAGGATATCAACGGCAACGAGAGCAGCAAGTGCGCGTCGGTAAAGGTGGCGGTTCCGAATTGACCTTGGAGTGGGGATCTCGAGTCCGCCAGCAGTATAAAGATTGCAGGCTCGATGTACAACCTCGAAACGGGAATCGTTGAGTTCCTTGCGTAGCGGCACAGTGAATTGTTGGGTGAAGTCGAGGGGTGGCGCGACAGTTTAGGTGAAGCCTAGCCGAGACCGGTCCTTTCGTTTGCCGGTGCCTCAATAGCTTCCCCATGCCTCGTTTCCACACCCCCGCTTATCGAACCGGACAGGCGGAGTTACCGCATCCGGCTCTCGGAAAAGACACACCATGTTCCGTGTGGCGCCGTCTGCAACTTCTGAACACAAACCTGGGGCTGCTAGACTCATCGTCAATCCCCATGTCCTTCGTTGCTTGTTGCGTCCGTCTTTAACTGAGGTCCCTTCCCTCGGCCGGAGTTACCCGGCTTCTTCGGTAGTACGGACCTCTCCGCCACCCCAAACGGCCCGGCCTGGCTCTCGCGAGTTGCCAGTTGATCGCGAACAGCGATCACCGCTGGGGCTTCCCGTGTTGCGCCTGATCCCCTGTGTCTGCATGCTGTCGCCACTACCCCGGCAGGTCCGAGAGACTTAATCGCTCATTACTAATCCCTCGACCTCGGCCTTCCCCAAATTTCGGATGGGTCGGCTCCTGCATTATGGTTTTCGGGGCCTGCTCAGCGTTCACTCACGTTACGGCCTGCAGACTCGCCAAGTCGCCTAGCGACCCTCTACACCGGAGGCTCCGACGGCTTTGTTACCTCCACCGCCGCTCCGATTGTTACCGGGTGGAGCGATCCAGTTCCCGGGCGGGTTTGTCTCCCGCTGTGGACCAGCGCCTTTTCACGGCGCACCGAAATATCGCCATTACACTCCGTCGAAAATCCTCTCCCCAATCTATATTTCGTTTGTGGCGGTAATTTGGTTTATGGGTGTGATGGTGACCTGATATCCAAGCTTGCGAAGTGCTCGTGCCAGCATTTGAGCCCGTTTCTTTTTGGTTCGTGGATCAGCTTCGCCACCTTGCTCGATATATCGCACCCCTTCATGCAAGATCTTCCAAACCAGTCGACAGAGACGGTGGGCGATGGCCCAGACGGCGGACTGGTAGCCCAACCGTGGCAGCAAACGCCGGAATAACATCTGAAAGTAACTGCCTTTCTTCGCCACGGCAGCGTGCGCCGCCTGGTTCAGCACTCGCCGCAGATATTTATTGCCTTTCGCGGAGCGACTGCTGCGGTTCCGCTCGGCACTTTCCTCCTTACCCGGACAGGTCCCTACCCAAGACGTCAACTCTGCTGCCGAAGCGAACGTACTCGCCTGAGCGCCCACCTCGGCGATGATTTGTTGCGCCGAATCTACTCCCAATCCAGGTACTTCCGCCAGTCGGATCACGGCGTCTTGATGCGCTTTCATGGCGGCCGCGATCATGCTATTGAGCCGCGCCATTTGCTGATCGATCAACTGCAGTCGCTGGAGCTGCAAAGCCAACATCTCCCCATGCACGGGCTGTGCTCTTCCCGTCAGAGCATCGACCAGTTGCTCCTCGGTGCACTGCAGTCGCTCGCCACCGAGTTGCGCCAGCTTCTTCGGGTCGGTCTCTCCGTTGGCCAAAGCATGCAGAATGCGCAGCCCGCTGGCCCCCAGTAGATTGCTGACGACGATCGACAGCTTGATCCGCATTTCTTCCAGCAAACACTCGATCTGGTTCTGCAGTCGTACTCCATCGCGCGTGAGTTGCAGCTTCATGCGGGTCATGCTCCGCCAGATCCGTTGTTCGCCGCTGGGCACAAAACTTAGAATCAGCTCGTCGGCCATCAGTCGCCGGACTAATCTCTCGCCATCCTTGAAATCATGCTTACGCCCACGGGGAGCACGGTTGGAAAACGCCTGCGCCAAGTGCAATCGCATGTGCGGCTCCAGTTCGAACCATACCGACCGCCAGTACTGGGCGGTCGATTCCATCACCGCCTCTTCCACCCCCTGTTCCTCTAACCAGATCCGGAATCGCTGCAGTTCACTCGGCATGGTGGCAAATCGCCGCCTCACCGGTTTCTCTTCCGGCGTATTCGTATCCACCACAATCACCATCAGCACCTTCTTGTGTACGTCAATCCCCGCCATCTTCATCGCTTCCTCCTAGCGTGGAAGCGGCAGAACGCACGCGAAAAAGGTTACACACCGTCACGTGCTACCACCCTCCTACTTGCTGAGGTGGCGCGACACAGATTGGTTCAAAACGCGCGTTCCTGATCAAACTCAAAAACGGCCTCAACTTATCCAGAGTGTAAACAGACCTTTGCCGTCCACCCTCCATCAGCGTACACGCACAACTCATCCCATTTTCATCCCTATGGGTGGGCCGAAGGCCCATGGCTAACTCAAAACCCCGCCCGAAGGGAAGATGGGCGTAAAACGACCTGATTACAACAACAATCACGCTCCCCGCCTTACGCGTGATGCAATCGAAAAGCCGCCCAGTCCTCGGGCAGCTCGTGCACTTTGTAGCTGTTCCAAGTCAAAGGGGCAGAATGGTTCCGATTCTGTCAATGACCTCTCATGGCGGACTACTTTTGAGCTTCAATTTTTTCGATCACGAGCGCGGTCGATCCTCCCCGTTCAAACACCTTCCCGCTAGCCGTAACCTTCTGTCCGGCGAACGGCAGGAGCCGGTCGTTCTGCCCGCTGGATGGAGTCGTGTCCGCAATGGGCCAGTAGATCGTACCGCTGTCCGTTAAAATCACCAAAGGAGAACCAGCTTTTGCACACGCCGTGGCACACTCGGCGCTGATCGGTTTCTTCAGTCCCTTGGTGAATGCACAAGCCGAATCCAGCACGTAGCCCTTAACCGTAGTCGGCTTGCCGGTGTCGCTACTCCAGGCTAGAACGCCAACAGCCAACGCCACTGCCAGCGAAACCCTCATTGCACTCTGAAGATTCATGTGCCGATCCTCCTTGGAGAATATTGCGTCAAGCTACACACGTCGATGTTGCAGGACAATAGTTCAAAACCACTAGGATTTTCCATGTGGTCACAATCAGTGAACCTCAATGGCGAACGAATCTGAATATCGAGGAAGCAAAAGGTTCGCTGCAGCTGCCAGCCCTAGGGCTGCCGCGAGGAATACCAGCAACGAGGCATACGAGCCAGTCGCATCAAATGCGCGCCCCAATATCACCGGTCCGATGGCTCCCGCAGCGGCATAGAACGTCCAGGTAAGACCGTAGAGAGTGGAAAAAGAACGCAACCCAAAATATCGCGTTAGCAGGTAGGGAGTGGTGGCGGCTTCGCCTCCGGCCCCGATGCCGATGAGCGCGGCGGCAAGACAGCCCGCAGGAAAGCTACTCGCCCGAGCCAGAAGCAGAATACCCACCGCGGTAATGAGATTTATTACAAGCGCTACACGTGGTCCGAAAAAACGGTCGAGCAGCCATCCGACCACAATCCTGCCGAGCAGGCTCGATCCACCGAGTATGGATGCGCATAGTGCCGCACTTCCGGCCGTGAGGCCTCGATCGGTCAGCAACGCAGACAGGTGAGTGATTGCCCCATTCATGCTGATCGCACTCACTAAAAGGATCGCGGTGATAATCCAGAAAGCAAGAGACCGCAGTCCCTGCTGCCATGTCATTCCAGAATGGGGGACTGGACCGGCCTTGTCCCCGACTCCGCCGCGCTCGCGGATGTAGCGCCAGCTAAGTGGCAAGCCCAGCAACAATGCAAGAACGCCGAGTGAAGCGTACGCTGCTCGCCAGCCAGACCGGCTGATGATGGATTGGGCGACGACTGGCAGAATCATGGCGCCCAATCCCGCTCCAAGCATCACAAGGGCCAATGCCATCCCCAAACGTCGCTGAAACCAAGTGGAAATCGATCGCGAGTAAGCCAGATGAGCCGCTCCATTCCCAACGACGCCCAGCACGAAGCAGGTCGCATAGAACTGCCACAATCCAGCGGGCAACAGCGACAACGAGGCAATGGCGCACCCATACACCGTCATGCAAATAATAATGATGCGGCGAGGCCCAAAGCGATCGATCGAGCGGCCCAGTAGCGGGGAGCACAAGCCCAACGTGACGGCTGCGATGGCGAAGCCCCCTGAGATGGCTTCGCGGCTCCAGCCGAATTCCGCAGCGAGCGGCTTCACAAACACTGAGAATGTGTAAACGAACAGCGAGCCGAATCCTGCCATCACCCCGAGACAGGCCGCTAACACTACACGCCAGCCGTAGTACCCGAAATCGAATTCAGTGAGGCCGGACGGCATTTCGGCGCGTTGCACTGCCTGTCCCTTGAGAGTGAGTGTCACGTGCTCCTTTTCTTTCAAACGGCTCTGCGTCTGCAATGCCGGCGGGTGAGAAATGGTACACGGATCGCTCGACGACCATCTCTAGCCTTTTTCTAGTATTGCCGCGCGGTTTAGCAATCGCTGTTAAGATCGCAGGCATTCAGAGCCGCTTGTCCGAATGCAGGGGATATCTGTGACTGCACAGGCGCTAGCGGGTAAGTTCGGCTTTCACTGCGATTCAACTTCCCGGAAATTGCTGACAGCGCACTGGTGGGAGTGGTTATTTGCATGCGAAGGAAAGGGTTGTGGCGGGATGCGAGGCGCGTACACGTCTCTTGAGGTTGAGCTGGGCTATAATTCGCCGACCGGAGGTGTCTATGCGCCACCACCTTGCGTTGAGTCTGTGGCTGCTCGCTTTTCTTCCGTTTCAGCTCAATTCATATGCACAGGAAGGACGCGCAGTTGGCGAGCCTTCAGTCTCCAGTCGGAGCATCCCGTCTCCCCCAGATTCTTCTTATGCGTACGACGAAAGAAAGGTTGTGTTTCACTCCTCGTCCATCCTGGTGCAAGTTCCAGTGGTTGTGACCGACAAATCCGGGCATCACATTCAAAAGCTGTCGAAGGATCAGTTCACCGTTTTCGAAGGCGGTAAGGAACAAAAGATCGTCGCCTTCGAAGAGATCGCTGCCAATGACTCGAATCCTTTGCCTCCTTCACCGCCGGGAGTATTTCGCAACGCCGGGATAGAGTTTCATGAAACACAGGCGGTAACGGTGATTGCTATTGATTCTGTTAATACGCCGTTCCTGGATCAACTAACTGCTCGGCAGGCATTGGTTAAATACCTCGCCGACAATCTCAAACCAGGGCCACTGCTCGCAGTGGTCGTGATGAGCAGTAAAGGGATGCGAGTAATCCAGGGCCTCACTTCGAGTCCGGAGCCGCTCATTGATGCTCTTAAGCAGGCAAGTGGTCAACTTGCAGTGATGGAAGGCGTTAATGCAAGTGCCCAAACCGCCATAGCAGGGCCAAGCGATGCTCTGATAACACCTAACGGATTTCGCTCACTCTATGACTTCGTCAGTCGTGGCGACGTTTTGGCTGCACAGTTCCAGCAGGAGCGCGCCATAGAGATGACGATGCGTTCCTTTCTCCAGATTGCATGGTCTCTTACAGGAGTTCCCGGTCGCAAGTCGCTGATCTGGGCGACGAGTGGCTTCCCTTTTTATCTTGGCTCACCCGGGATGGTGCCACGCACCGGACGACTTGCAACTCTCTATGAGCACGCCTTGGAAACGCTCAACGACGCGCATATTGCAGTTTATCCGGTGGACGTTCGCGGCTTGGTGAGCACGGCACCCGGTGCCGACCTACGAGGCGGAAAAGGCGAAGCCGCATATGCTCGCTACCTGCAGAACCGTGAGTGGCTGCTGCAATCCACCCTTGACACCCTGCAAGAATTCTCTGAGATGACTGGCGGACGCGCTTTTTACAATAGCAACGATCTTGCTGAAGGATTTCGACGCGCCGTCGAGGACTCCTCGGCCTATTATTTGCTGGGATACTACCTCAACACCAGCGACGACAAGCCGGGCTGGCGCAGCTTGAAAGTGAAGCTTCAGCAAAAAGATACTGCCGTTCGTGCACGGAGTGGATTTCTCGTAACGAATGGGGCGATGAATCCGCAGACCACAAAAGAGGCAGATCTTGAATTTGCCCTGGACTCCCCCTTCGAGGCAAGCGGTATCCCAATATGGATGCAGTGGAAGCCCGTTTCTGGAGATGCCACATCAGCAGCCGGAGAGGACAGAGCCGGCGACACAAAGAAGGTCGCCTTCGAGCTTCATTTTCCCGGCGACATCATCGGCACGCAGGGCGACCAAACGCAATCGAACTGGACATCTTTGCGATTGTCGAAACTCTGGGCACCAAGGTGACAGTTGGCGAGCCCATCCAGCACACCATGAAAGCTAATTTCCCGCCCGAACTTCTTGCGAAGGTCAGACTGCAGGGCCTGAAATATTCTAGTGATCTTCCGTTGGCGTCCGGTAAATACGCGGTCAGGTTCGTTGTCCGCGACAACGTCAGCGGTCGAGTAGGCAGCATCACTGCTCCCTTAAAGGTTGATTGATCCGGGATCCTTTGGAAAAGAATACGAACGGCCTTTCTCGGGCCTTATGCGCTAGTTTTGTCATCTGGCATTTTGACTCCGAGAAACACTGGTGGGCTTTCGGGAGCAGTCATTGGCGTTGTCATCGGAAGGTATGGAAAGCACTCAACTGTTCTAACATCTCGGTTTCACTCAAAATCCTCTTTGGAGAGGCGGGTGGCCCAGGCTTTTGATTTCGCTGGTGTTACCAACACCGCGGGTGCCCCGTCCTTCGCGCAGGTTTGTTCGCGAAGGGCGGGAACCATGAACGCATGCGCAACGGGTTTGTGCGGAGGGGACAAAGACTTGCGTCGGCAGCATCGTACCTGCCCTTGCAAAAAACGCAAGGACGGGGCACCCACACTATGGTCGTGTCAACGAGATCAAGCGCTAAACCATCGGCCTCTCGAAGGGTGGGCCACCCGCCGGGCGAGCAATTTTCAAATCGCTGTGCGCCCTCCGTCGACCGCGAGTTTTGCGCCGTGAATGAAACTGGAACGATCCGTCGCCAGGAAAACGATGGCCTCGGCAATCTCGTCTGCCATAGCCGGACGGCCCGCCGGCGCCTGAGCGGCTAGTTGCTCGAGGCCCTTCCCCATTGAGTCCGTGCCTTCCGTGCGCGTAGGTCCAGGGCTCACGGCATTGACGCGGACACCGCTCGGGCCATATTCAGCCGCCCACGCTTTGGTCAGGAGATTGATGGCGGCCTTGCTTGACCCATAGAGGCTCATGCCGGATGCTCCGTAATCGGCAACCATGGTCGATACATTCACGATTGCGCCTTTGCCTCTCTTCGCCATCAGCGGAGCAAGTTCCGCAACCAGGAAGTACGGCGCCTTGACGTTGACCGAATACACACTGTCGAACGCTTCCTCCGTCATTTCATGGGTTGGACCGAACGGGAAGATCCCCGCGTTGTTGATCAAAATATCGACCTGGCCGTTTCCGAGTTCGACCGCCCTTCTCGCCACTGCGCGCGCGCTTGACGCATCTCGAAGGTCAGAAGGAATAAAATCTGCTTTGCCCCCTACGGCGCGGATTTCGGCAACCGTCTTCTCGCCACGCTCCACATTGCGGCCAACCACCAGGACATGGATACCAAGCTGCGCCAGTTTATTAGCCGCCGCCCGGCCAATACCGCTCGTTCCTCCTGTGATAAGTGCTGTCGAGCCATTGATACTCATTTGCGATTCCCCTTTCAGTTTTGGTCCTGAAGACTATTGTTTAAGAGATATTGATGCCTGGTCTCGGACATTCGAACCGGAATCGTCCTGAACGCGGAACCCATAGATACCTCGCGGGGAGCTTCCGCGAATGACACATCAGCACGAGATGTTTGGCGAAAAATCTCTACACTCATCTTCCCCCTGTTCCCCTGAAGTGCCCCCGTTTGCTGTACTCATCCCAATGCAAGTACTCGGTTGATTTTTGGTTTCAGCGGGGATGAGGTCCGGAGCAGGGGGACGGGGTTTGGGTCCCCTGCTCTGGCAGTCTTAACCATGGACCGCCGGACAGCCGAAGGCAGCCGTCCCCACATGGTCCGTCTTCACTACATGGTCCGTGGCGCTTGCGGTTAGATGGGGTGTCCCTTGAAGAAGTAGATCAGCTCGATGATCAGGATTACTACCACCATCAATTCGAGGACGAAGGCTCGGGACTGGTTGAACTGCTCGATCATGAAGCGGTAGAGGTCTTCGGCGGTGTCGAGTTTTTCTTTGACCAGGTCTTTGTAGTCGGGGACTCCGACTTTTTGGGCACAGAGTTTGTAGAGGCGGGCGGAGAACATGTCGCTGAGGAACTTGATGGCGTTGTCGGCACGCTCGGTGAGTTCGTTGACGTCGAGCAGTACGGTATGCAGTTTCGAGGCGGCGCGGGCGGTGCGCCAGCGCGCCCATGTCCCGGTGCCTCCTTTTTCCAGGAAGTCGTAGACGTTTTCGAGTTCGCGGGTGAGGAGTTCGTCGTAGTGGCGGAACTCCAGGAGCTGCGAGTTGGCGTATTGCAGGAGCTGGATGGCGGTCTCAGCGCCGGAGGGGGTGTCGTAGATGAAGGCGGCGTTCCATCCGATGACGGCGAGATCGGTGGGATAGTAAGAAGTGCGGGACTGGAGAATTTCCTGGCGCTCGGATTCGGAGAGGGTGGCGGTTTCTCCGCGGACGACCTGAGCTATCTGGTTGCGAGAGGTAGCCAGGAGATCGTCGGCGGAGGGACTTCCCTGAATCTCGCGGACGTAGAAGATGAAGTAGTCCTCTTGCAGCCAGTTCTCTTCGTTATAAGGCTTGATCAGGGCGGGAGCGGCGTGCTCGAGCTTCTGGCGGACTACGCGGCTCGGCGAGCTTTTCAAAGTTGGTGTCGGAGGTCCAGTGGGCGGAGAGTTGGATCAGTTTCTCCCAGTCGCCGGAGAAGGGGAGCTCGAAGATCAGGCTGACTACGCCGTAGTCGTAGTACTTGATCTCTCCGGTAAGGCGCTCGCCGGAGTCTAGGACCAGGGGATCGAGAGTTTCTTCGACCGGAGGGCGCTGGTAGCGGACGTAGGCGGGAGCTTTTTTGAAACTGGCTTGGGCGGTGCGGGCTCCGACGATCTGGCGGAGGGCGTCGAGGCGTATCTCTTCGCAGACGTCGAACTGGATCAAGACGAGGACGGAGCCGCGGAGCGGACCCTCGGTGCGGGCATAGGATTGCTGGACCTGCGCGTCGAGCGCGTGGGCTACATCGGTGGAAACCAGGGTTGTTAGGTCGCGATCCATGGGTGGTGTTCTCAGTTTCAGTTGTCGATTCTCAGTTGCTGAGTGCTGAGTAAGGCCGTGGACAACCGGGATTGGGGTTCCTGCTCTTTAATATTGTCCCAGAAAGGCGGGGATTGGGGTAGTGGTCGGTAAGCTGTTGATTCGGTTGCGTTTCTTTCGGCCCTTCGGGGCTTCGCCGAGGTGGTTGCGCCTACCCACGACTGGCGTCGTGGGCTGTATTCTGGCGCCGCCTCGCGGCTGGACAGCCGAGGCTGCTGTCCCTACATGAGCTGTTTAGTTTTCAGCGTTTGCGGGTGAACGCCCATGTGATCAGGCCGGCTGCGGCTACCGCTCCTAACGTGATTCCGGCGCGATGCATCGAGTCGCGGATTTCTTGCTTTTGTTCGCGGACGGCTCGTGATTCGGGATAGGGATCATCTTTGTCCAGCGCGCTGGGGTGGAGGGCTAGTTGGAGGACCTCGGCTATGTGGAGAGCGTGGCGCGCTGTACTTTGCGCGATCTGCTCGCGGCAGCTGAAGCCGTCGGCGATGATCAGCCAGTCGTCGGGAGCTTGGCGCACGGCGGGGAGGAGTTCCAGTTCGCCGATGGCTTGCGAGATTCCGTAGTGCTCGGCGTGGAAGCCGAAGGATCCAGCCATGCCGCAGCATCCGGGGGCCGGAGCGGTGAAGTCGACGCCCAGGCGGTGGAGGAGGGACTCCTCGGCGGTCATCTTCATGATGGATTTGTGGTGGCAGTGGCCATGGAGCAGGGCTCTGCGGTTCAGTTGCGGCAGCGTTGCGCCGGGAGTCAGTCTTTGTTCCAGGAATTCGCTTAGCAGGAATGTTTGTTTGCTCAGCGCTTGGGCGCGGGCGTCGTGGGGGAACAGGTTGGTGAGTTCGTCGCGGAAAACTGCTACGCAGCTCGGTTCGAGTCCGACGACGGGGATGCCCGCTTCGATTTCGGGTTCGAGTTGGTCGAGGATTTGGAGGAGCAGGCGCTCGGCGCGGTCCAGCATGCCGAAGTCGTAGAGGGGGCGTCCGCAGCAGAGGTTGGATTGGGGGACGAGGACGCGGAATCCGGCAGTTTCGAGAACCTCGACGGCGGCGCGGGCGGTTTGTGGTAGGAAGTAGTTGTTGAAGGTGTCGGCCCAGAGGAGCACCTCAGGGGCTGAAGCCCCATCTTCTTCGGGCGTTTGACGCGGTGCTGAAGCGCCGCTCTTCCACGGTTGATCCGGGATTTCGTATGGCGCCCCTTCGGGACTGTCTCGCCATGGATTCGGTGCGGGTTCACTGGATGCTGTCGACCACGCTCGCTGGCGCTCGCGGGGCGGACGAAGGCGTCCGGCCCTACACGTGCGGAAGAACCATTGCTTGAACGTTTCCGGCGCGAATGCCGGGATTTTTCGCTTGGCGGGGATTCCGGCTACGGCTTTTGCGATGTCGCTCAGGAATGGGAGTTGAGTCGTTAGATTGACCAGGCCGGGGGCTTTCGACGCCAGGCTGGCCCAGAAATCGATGTTGCCGAAAGCGTAGGCGCTCAGCGGACGAAGGCGGCCTTCGTAATAGTGCGAGAGGAATTCGGCCTTATAGGTCGCGACGTCTACGCTGACTGGGCAATCGCTTTTGCATCCCTTGCAGGCCAGGCAAAGATCCAGCGAGTGCTTTACCTCTTCGCTGCGCCAGCCGTGGCGAATGACTTCTCCCTGCGTCATCTCCCAGAGAAGGTGGGCGCGGCCGCGGGTGGAGTGTTCTTCGTCGTGCGTGGCACGCCAGCTGGGGCACATCACGCCGCCTTCTTCGCGGCGGCACTTGCCTACGCCGACGCAGCGCAGGGCGGCGTGCGAGAGGCTACCGTGATCCTGGGGAAACTGGAAGTGGGTTTGGGGCTCCCAGGGGGAATAGTTCGCGCCGAGGCGGAGATTTTCATCGAGCTTGTTGGGATTGATCAGCTTGCCCGGATTCATCTTCCAGCTCGGGGTCCCAGGCGGTTTTGAATTTGCGGAAGGCCTCCATTAGTTCGGGACCGAACATTTTGGGGAGTAGTTCGGCGCGGGATTGTCCGTCGCCGTGCTCGCCGGAGAGAGAGCCGCCGTAGCTGACGACCACGTCAGCGGCTTCTTCGACGAAGCGGCGATACTTTGCGATTCCGTCTTTTGATTGCAGGTCGAAGTTGAGGCGCGTGTGCACGCAGGCGTGGCCGAAGTGTCCGTAGAGGGAGCCTTTGTAACCGAAGTCCGCCATCATCTTGCGGAGGTCGCGGAGGTATCCGCCCAGTTTTTCGGGAGCGACGGCGGCATCTTCCCAGCCTTCCCAGTTGAACGGCTCGCCGGGGACGTGCGAAGTTGCGCCGAGGCTGGACTCGCGGACTTCCCAGACGCGCTTTGCGTTGGCGCCGGAGTAGACCTTCACATTGGGAGGACTGGGACTACGGCGGAGCGCATCGATGAGCCGCTGCGCCTGCATTTCGGCGCCCGGGATGGATTCGGCACCGAATTCGACCATGAGCCATCCGGCGCCTTCGGGGAGTAACGCGAGGCCCTCGGTGTTGATGCCTTTTGTGCGCTCGTAGTAGACGAGGAGGTCGTCGAAACCTTCCAGGCCGATGGGCTTGTGCTCGAGGATTTCGGGGATGTGGTCGGCACATTGGTAGATGTCGGGATAGGCGAGGACCACTAGCACACGTGCCGGGGGGCTTTCGACTAAGCGGCAGGTGGCTTCCAGGATTGTGGCGCAGGTGCCTTCAGAGCCTACTAAGGCGCGGGCTATGTGAAAACCATTCTCAGGAAGCAGGTAGTTGAGGTTGTAGCCAGAAACTCGGCGGGGGATGTTGGGGAATTTCTGGCGGATGAGATCGGCGTAGGTTTCAGATATTTGCTTTAGGGTGGAGGCGATTTGGTCGACTCTAGTGAAGGCGCCGCGGCCCGATACTTCCGGGCCGCCGGACAGCCGAGGGCGGCTGTCCCCACATGGTTCATCTTGGGTGCCGGGAGTACGGATTGAGTTCTGGCCTACGGTTAGACGAACTCCGTCGTAGGTCACTACTTCCAGGGCTTCGATGTTGTCGTCCGTCTTGCCGCCCATGATGGAGTGGACGCCGCAGGAATTGTTGCCGATCATGCCACCGATGGTGCAGCGGTCATGGCTGGCGGGATCGGGGGCGAAGGTCAGGTGATGTTTTTCTGCAGCGTTGCGGAGGTGATCCAGAACCACTCCTGGCTGGACTCGGGCAATGCGGCGGGCGGGATCGATCTCGAGAATCTTTCCCATGTACTTCGTGAAGTCGAGAACTAACGCGACGTTGCAGCATTGCCCGGCGAGCGAGGTGCCGCCACCGCGACAGAGCAGCGGGGCGCCGAATTCGCGACAGACCGAGATGGCTGCCAGAACGTCATCGGCATCGCGGGGGAGCACGACGCCGATCGGGACCTGGCGGTAGTTCGATCCGTCAGTGGCATAGAGGGCGCGGCTGCCGTCGTCGAACTTTACGTCGCCGCGAACATTTCTGCGCAGGGCTTCGTAGAGCCCCAAGGGATCGGTCAGCGATGATTTTGAGGCTTGCACGGAGTCTGCTGCGGTGTCTGACATCAACCGGGTCTTCTCAGTTCTAGGACTTCTTTGTCAGGGTGACGATGGTAAATCTCGAACCATCGCCACTGGGCTGGGCGGTGATGGTTGTCGAGTTGCCTTTATCGCCGGAGACGATGCTGCAGTGGGTCTGGTCGGAACTGGCGACCTGGGCGCTGGGAAATTTCTGCTTATAGAAGTCGCAGATCTTGTCCACCGAATCGCTGCTCTCGAAATTGGCGGTGACCGTGTGCAGGCTGCCGAATGTTACCGAGGCCGTTCCCGCTTTCTGCACTTGAGCTCCGGGATAAATCTCGACACCGAGTTCCTCCGCGGTTTTGTCGGGATCGGTGGAGGTCTCCATATTCCCGAAGGGAGTTTCAACCTTGACGTTGTCACCCTTCTGGTTGACGTGAGAGCTCTTGGCGATGCGGTATCCGATGATGCCGATGGTCGCGACGCCGAGGATTCCGATGAGGACGATGACGCCAACGATGATCAGGACGATTTTCAGGGCGCTGCTGCTGCCTTTGGAGGGCGGCGGGGCGGGAGTGATTGGCTGCGCAGCGGCGGCGGGAGCGCCGGTAACGGCATTGCCGCATTTGTTGCAGAATTTTGTTCCCTCGTTGAGCGGTGCTCCGCAGGAATTACAGAAGGCCATGGTTCACCTCGTGGGTTGCTTGACGGGCGAGTATATCGCAGATAGGGATGGTTTCGAGGGCGAGTTTCAGGCGGAACACGGGGCCTAAAGGCCTTTCCATTTGAGAGCTTCTAACGCGGCCCTTAAAGGGCCGCTCTTCCACGGTTGTGGCCTGACCTGCCTAGGGGTAAGGCTCTTGCGCGCGGTACGGGCCGCGCTGCGCGCGGGGACGGACGAAGGCGTCCGTCCCTACACAAGCCTAGCTGAAGGAGCGAGTGCCGTAGTCGAACATGGAGAGGGCCAAGAGGAGGATCAGGAAGAAGATGGTCGAGGCCACGACGAGCTTCAGGAGTTTTTCGCTGGCGCCTTTGAGATGCATGAAGAACAGGGCGACCAGCAGGGCCTTGGTGGTGGCGATGATGAGAGCTACGGCGGCGTTGAAACGGCCCAGATCGATCAACGCGGCCTCGTAGGTTAAGAAAGTGCCTACCAGCAGGGCTGCCCAGACGGCGAAATAGGTTGTCAGCGGCGACGATTTGGAGTGGTCATGCATACGGTGGTCTCAGTGCTTACGGGTGACGGTCGATCAGATACAGCAACGGGAACAGGTAAATCCAGACGATGTCGACGAAGTGCCAGTACAAGCCGCCGACTTCTAACGGCGTGTGATAGCGGGGCGTGAATCGACCCTTCCATGCCATCCATAAAAGCCAGGTGAAGATGCCGAGGCCCACGATCATGTGCAGGGCGTGCAGCCCGGTCATGATGAAGTAAAGAGCGAAGAAGATCTGAGCGTGCTGTGGGTTGGCGTATTGACCGGGGTGACCGGGAATCTCCTCGTGGTCGAAGCTGAAACTTACGCCCGGAACGTGGTTCTCTTTGAATTTGTCTTTGTACTCGATGCCCTTGATGCCGAGGAAGGCGACGCCGAAGAGCATGGTGAGAATCAGCATCAGGATCATCAGCCCGCGGCGCGCGGTTTGGGCGGCCCAGATGGCCAAGACTACCGTTAAGCTGCTGCAGATCAGAACTGCTGTATTGGTGGCGCCGAGCGCGGCATTGATGGACTTGCTGGCGGCGGCGAAATCTCCGAAGAATTCGCGGCGGTAGATCAGGTACGCGCAGAACAGTCCGCCGAAGAACATGACTTCGGTGGCGAGGAAGATCCACATGCCGAGGCTGGAAGCATCGCGCTGCTGCTCTTCGTCGGCGAAATGATGGAGCAGAGCCGGGTTGTGGAGACCGGCGTGATGTTGGACGGCAGCTTGGCTATCCGACAACTTGGACCTCCTCTTTATGGCCTTTATCAATCTCGTCGTAGTTATAAGCCTCCCAGGTCACGACGGGCTCCTCCTCGAAGTTGAACGTCGTAGGCGGAGACTGCGTTTTCCACTCGAGTCCGGCGGCGTTCCAAGGATTATCGGAGGCCGGCTTGCCGTAACGCATGGACCAGAGGAAGTAGATCATGGGCAAGAGGTAGCCCACAGCGAGGACGGTGGAACCGGCGGTAGAGAGGACGTTGAGCACCTGGAACTCGGGCATGTGACTGTAGTCGGCATAACGGCGAGGCATGCCGAGATATCCCAGAACAAACTGTGGGAAGAAGGTCAGATTGAATCCGATGAAAACGATGAGAGCGGCGAGCCGTGCCCATCCTTCGGGATAAAGCTTGCCGGTAATCTTGGGCCACCAGAAATGCATCCCGCCCATATAGCCCATGAGAGCGCCGCCGACCATGATGTAGTGGAAGTGCGCGATGACGAAATAGGTGTCCGTCACATGCACATCGACGCCGAGTGCGGAGAGGAACAGGCCGGTCAGTCCGCCCATCGTGAAAAGGCCGAGGAATCCGAAGGCGTAGAGCATGGGCGCGTCGTAGTGAATCGAGCCCTTATAGAGAGTGGCGGTCCAGTTGAAGACCTTGACGGCAGACGGTACGGCGACCGAATAACTCAGCAGCGAGAAGATGAGGGCGGCATAGACAGAGATTCCGGCGACGAACATATGATGCGCCCAGACCAGGAATCCGAAAACCGCAATGGCGATCGAGGAAAGAGCGACAAAGGTATATCCGAAGATGCGCTTGCGCGAGAAGCAGGCGATGATCTCAGTGACGACGCCCATCGAGGGCAGAATCATGATGTAGACGGCGGGATGCGAGTAGAACCAGAACAGGTGTTGGAAGAGAAGTGGATCGCCGCCAAGTTGCGGATCGAAGATGCCGAGATGCAGGGCCCGCTCGGCGACGACCAGGACGAGCGTAATGGCGACGACGGGGGTCCCGAGAATCTGAATAATGCTGGTGGCGTAATGCGCCCAGACGAAAAGAGGCAGGCGTGACCAGGTCATGCCCGGAGCGCGCATGCGGTGGATGGTGACGACGAAGTTCAGTCCGGTGAGGATGGAGGAGAATCCGGAGACGAAAATGGCGAGCCCGGCTTCAATGACCTTCGTGTTGCTGAAGGCGGTGCTGAACGGCGTGTAGAAGGTCCATCCGGTGTCGACGCCGCCGGTCAGCATGCAGTGCACCATCATGATGCCGGCGATGATGTAGAGATACCAGCTCAGCAGGTTAATGCGCGGGAAGGCGAGGTCTTTCGCGCCGACCATCAGCGGGATCAGGAAATTCCCGAGCACAGCGGGGATGGACGGAATCAGGAAGAAGAAGACCATCACCTGGCCGTGCATGGTGAAGAGCTTATTGTAGGTGTCGGCTTGGACAAGGTCACTGGCAGGCGTGAGCAATTCGAGGCGGATCAGCAGCGCGAAAAATCCACCGATGAAAAAGAAGAAGGTGATCGAGATCAGGTAGAGAAGCGCGATGCGCTTATGGTCAGTGGTGAGGAGCCACGAACTGGCACCGTAGTGCTTGTTGAGGTAATTCTCTCGTTCGACCGATGGAACTGTAGCCGTAGCCATAAACTATTGCACCTGATTTCCTTTGCCCGGCGCGCCTTCGGGCGCGGCCGTGGCGGCGCTCGCTTTGGCAGCGCCTGCGCCGGTTTGCGTCTGCGATTTCACATAGGCCACCAGCGCGTTGAGTTGCTCTTCACTGACCAGTCCCTGGAAAGTCGGCATGACGGGCTTGAAGCCTTTGACGATCTTCGAGCCGGGATCGAGGATGGATTCGCGAACGTAGTTCTCATCGGCGGTGATCATGCGTCCATCTTCGAGTTGAACGGGCTTGCCAAACATCCCCCGTAAGTTAGGGCCGCGTCCCTGCGAGTCGGCGCGATGGCAGGTGGCGCAGCCGAGTTCGGCGAAAATCTTTTCGCCGGTCGCTGAGAGTGGGCCGCCGGAGCCACCGCTCATCCAGGCCTCGTATTGTGCGGGCTCCATGACGACAATGGAACCGATCATGCCGGAGTGCTGGGTGCCGCAGTATTCGGCGCAGAACAGGTGATACGTGCCCGGCTTGGTGGCGCGGAACCAGGCGACGGTGTAGCGGCCGGGAAGCACGTCCTGCTTCATACGGAAAGCGGGGACGAAGAAGCTGTGGATGACGTCCTGCGAGGTCATGATGAGTTTGACGTCGCGGCCGACGGGGACGTGGAGTTCGTTGATCTCGCGCTGGCCTTCGGCATGTTCGAGCTTCCACATCCATTGCTTGGCGACTACGTAGACCTCTGTCGCATCGCGAGGAGGCGTGCGGCCCTGGAAGTAAACGACCGCGCCCCAGGCGAAGATCACCATGAACACGCCGAGCGGAATGATGGACCAGGTGAGTTCGAGAGGGATAGAGCCCTCGATCTGTTCGGCCGGAACGCCTTTGCGATGGCGATAGCGCGCAGCGAAATAGATGATGGCCACGAAGATGAGAAGGGACATCAACCCGGAGACGATGAGCAGGAAGATGAACAGAGCATCGACGTTGCCCGCCATGCTGGAGGCCCGTTGCGGCCACAATGGAAAGTTATCGAACATATTGCGTTAACTGAGCCCTGCCTGATGCGGTTTCACGTGATCCCATCCTTTACGCGGGGCGATTCGCTCCAGGCGGAGGAGGATGAGGATCAGGGCGCCGACGAACAAGATGGTCAGCGCGCCGCCCACTTTCAACATGTTGCTGACGATCGCGCCGTATTTGCCAGTGGCGGGATCGTAGTGATAGCAGTACAAAAGAACTTGATCGACGGCGTTGCCGATTTTGCCCTGCGAGGCTTCGACCAGGCCCATGCGCAGGTCTTTCGGCGGGAACTCCACGCCGTAGAAGTAGCGCGAGATGCGGCCTTGCGGCGTCAGGACCATGATCGCGGTCGCGTGCGCGTACTGGTTCTTGGCGGCGTCGTATTGATATTGGAAGCCTACGGCCTTAGTGAGCGCGTTAATCGAGTCAGGCGGGCCCGTGAGGAAATGCCAGCCTGCGGCGGCGTTGGGGCGTCCATAGCGCTTTAAGTACTCGGCTTTCTTAGCCGCGGCCAGCTGCGGGGTTTCCTGAGGATTGAAGCTCACCGTTACGACTTCGAATTCGTTGCCGACTTCGAACTTGACCATCTTCATCGAGGCGCTGAGTCCGGCCAGGGCTTCGCCGCAGAGCATGGGGCAGTTGTAGTAAACAAGGTTGAGGATGAGGGGCTTTTTGCCGAAGTAGTCACCCAGTTTCACTTGGCGGCCGGTGTCATCTTTGAATGCAAGCTCGGGCGGGACTTGGCTATCCAGGCGCTGCTCTATGCCGACGTTCGTCAGGTAAGGCGGGCGGACATTGGCGGGAGGGGACATGATGCCTTTGGACATGGCTTGTCCGAAGGCTGTCGAGGCTAGCAAACCGACGACAATTGCGGCGGCCCACCCAGAGGACAGCAGATTCCTCCTTTGCGCTTCGCGCTTCGTCGGAATGACAAGGATGTATTTCACTGCTTTGTCCCCTTCGTGTTCTGCGGTTGCGACTTGGCGGTTTGCGTGGCCGTTTCGCCCCCTTGCTTGCGCACGGGGAGTCCGCGCTGGGCCAGGAGATCCATGGCGCGGTCGATGGGAATGTGGACGGTGCCCGCATTCTGGTCGACGTAATCGTAGGTGCTGAGAATATTTTCCTCGCGCAGGCGCTCTTTGTTCAGTTCCGAGCGCTCGTCGGTTTCTAATTGAGGCGCGGGAAAAGTTCTCTGCAGATATTTTTCGTAATCCTTGCCTTCGGAGTCTGTTTTGTACTCCGGCGGCAGGCGCCGGGTGTCTGTAGGCGCGTTCGCGACCAGCGGGCTCACCGGCGCCTGATTGGCCTGAGAACGATTCTCCAGGAAGTGGTACAAGCCGCTGACCGCGAAAGAGGCCACCACCAGGGCTACCGCGAGGCCGACCAGGAAATAGTAAACGGCGGGGATGCCGATATCGCGGCGCTCGTAGTCGGCGTGTCCGTTGGTCTTCACGGGATGGATGTCGTCGCTCATGCGTTCTCCGAAATTCCACGCGGATGACTGGAGTGAGGATCGAAGACGTCGTTGGCCGAGACATCGTAAACGGGAAGCAGAGGCAGAGCAGCGAGATTACGGCAGAAGAAAAAGATCCAGATGCTGCCGATGGCTATCGGCACTATGATGTCGGCGATGGTGACGCTGAAGTTCGTCGAGAAGTTCGGCTCGATGTTCCAGAAAAGATCGACGTAGCGCATGAACAGGAGCCAAACTGCGAGCCAGACGAGTTTGCGGATGTCTTTCTTGAAGGGCCGCGACAGCAGAATAACGAACGGGACAACGAAGTGGAAGAAAGCGAGGAATACCGCCACCCAACCCCAGCCGTGATTGATGCGCTTCAGGTAGAACGTGATTTCAGTGGGCAGGTTGCCGGCCCAGATGATGAGCCACTGCGAGAAGTTGAAGTAGGCCCAGACCATGATGAAGGCCAGCGTCCACTTGCCGTGGTCGTGAACGAAATCGGGGCGCAGCATCACGGACATGGGCTGGTAGTCGACGAGGATGCGCTCAACGACGATGGCAAAGCACATGGCGGCCAGGACTTCGCCAATGAGGATGATGAGGCCATAGATGGTGGAGATCCAGCTGGGATCGAGCGACATGATCCAGTCGATGGCGGCGAAAGAGATGGTGAAGCCGTAGAGGATGAGGCCAGGTCCGGCAACGGCTTTGAATTTGCCCGTGTTGTCGGGCGCGTTGGGATTGTCGGTCTGCTTCGACCACAGGGAGAGCAGGAACGAGAGCAGGTTCCAGATCGCGATGTAGACAAGGGCGCGGATAATGAATCCGGTGCTGTTTAGGTAAGCGCCTTTGACGAAGTCGTGCTTATGAAGATGCTCGCGGATGTGCGGATCAGTGATCGCGTCGAGCGGCTTGAGCCAGGGATACATCTGGTGCTGCAAAACGGCAATGATGATCGGGATGAATAGGATCGCCAGGACGGGTAGCGTGCGCATGGCGGCGCCGAGGATGCGGCGGATGACTGTGCCCCATCCACCACCGGTGAGGTGGCGGATCATGACGATGGCCATGGATCCGAGCGCGATGCCGAGCCAATCCATGTAGCCGATGAGGTATCCGCGATAGAACTCTTCGGGACGAATGAATGCGAGCGCGATGGCGCCGAGGCTGAAGACGACGCCGACGATGAGGGCTCGCTGCCCGATCGTTTTGACGATCGGGGGCGCCGACAGATCGAGTTGTTTGGGCGCCGCGCTCATTTCGGACCTTCTTTGTTCATTTCAGATTCTGGTTGCGAATTCGGTTTGGGGACGATGATCGGCGGGGTTGCGCCAGATCCGGGCTCGCGGAATGCCGGAGGCTCTGAAGGGATCTTCTGATCCGCGGGCACGTCAGCCGTGGTTGCGTTCTGGCTGAGCTGCAAGGCGCGGATATAGGCAACGATGTCCCAGCGATCCTGCGGCGGAATCTGTGATGCGTAGTCGGGCATGATGCCGAAGCCGTTGGTCATGACGTCGAAGAAGTATCCCAGCGGGGCCTTCTGCAAGCGAACGATGTGGAACGACGGGGGCTTGCGGGCGAAACCGCGGGACGGGACGAAACCGTTGCCGTCGCCGACGCGGGAGTGACATGGGGCGCAGTAGATGTTGAAACGCTCGCGGCCGCGCTCCAGGACTTCTTTGGTGACCGGGAAGGGCATCTGGTCGCCGGGGTTGTTGCCTGTCTTGCCGGTGTAGAAATAGGTGTCGGCGTTCAATTGGCCGCGAGCGACCGTGCCTTCCACTGGTGGACGCGCGGAACGGTGGTCGGCGTAGAAATCGCTGTAGGAGAGCGGATTCTGGCGCGGCTGGACGTGCATGTCCAGGCGGCAGGCGGAGGTGAGGGCGATCAGCAGCAGTAGCGCTGCACAGGAAATCGCAGTCGAGCTTCGCTCGACCGGACGGGCGAAGGCGCCCGTCCCCACATGGGCATTGCCTGCTACATGGGCATTGCCACTGCCCGAATTCACTTTACGAAGGAAGTGCATTTAGCTTGGCACCTCCGAGAGGGAGCGTGGGTCCAGGGTTTCCAGGAAGCGGCGCGTTTCTACCGGGTTGTACTTCTTGTCGGAGGAAAACACGATCAGGAAGAAACGATCTTTCGATGCGAAGGCAAAGCGCGGAACGTTGAAGACAGGGTGATAGGGCATGGGGAGGCCGTTGAAAGCCAGCATGCCGAGAACCGCGGAGATTCCGGCGAACAGAATCGTCATTTCAAAAGTGATGACGATGAATGCGGGCCAGGAGTGCGGAGGCTTGCCGCCGATGTTGAGGGGATAGTCGACGGCGGACATCCAGTACTGCATCAGGTATCCGGTGCATCCACCGATGATGCCACCGACGAGAACCGTCAGCGGGATTTCGTCGAAGTGCATTCCAATATCTTCGGCCAGACCTTCGATCGGGAATGGGCTGTAGGCGTCGATTTTCGTGTAGCCCGCCTCATGCGTCTTCTTGGCGGCGTCGACCAGGGCTTGCGCCGAATCGAATTCGGCCATGAGGCCGTAGATGGGATCGCGCTTCGCCATTATTCTTTTACCTCCGCTTCGGGCAGGAGGGTGCGCATTTCGAAGATGGAGATAGCCGGCAGCACGCGCAGGAACAGGAACATGGCGGCCAGGAACATGCCGATCGTGCCGAAGTACGTCATGTAATCCCAACGCGTGGGGTAGTACATGCCCCACGAGGACGTGAGGAAATCGCGATGCAGGCTGAGGACGACGATGACGAAGCGCTCCAGCCACATGCCGACGAGAATAACGCCAGAGACAAAGAAGAGCGCAACCGGACTGGTACGCAGCTTGCGGATCCAGAGCACCTGCGGGACGAAGATATTGCAGACGAGCAGCGACCAATACCAGAAAGCATACGGACCGTGCAAGCGATTCCAGAGGAGGAAACTGTCATTGCGTTCGCCGCTGTACCAGCCCATAAACGCTTCAATCCCGTAGCCGTAGGCGACAATCAATCCCGTGGCGAGCATGACTTTCGCGGAATTCTGCAAGTGGCGCTCGGTGATGAAATCTTCGAGGCCGTAGATCTTGCGGATGGGGATGGCCAGCATCAGCACCATGGCGAAGCCGGAGTAGATGGCGCCCGCGACAAAGTAGGGCGGGAAGATAGTGGTGTGCCATCCGGGGACGATGCCGACTGCGAAGTCGAAGCTGACGACCGTGTGCACCGAGAGCACGAGTGGTGTTGCCAATCCGGCGAGGAGCAGGTACATCGTTTCGTAGCGGTGCCAGTGGCGGGCGGATCCGCGCCATCCGAACGAGAGCATACCGTAGATCATTTTGATCCAGCGCTTCTCGGAGCGATCGCGCAAAGTGGCGAAATCAGGGATCAGGCCGGTGAACCAGAAAAGAGCGGAAATCGTGGCGTAGGTCGAGACCGCGAAGACGTCCCACATCAGCGGGCTACGGAACTGCGGCCATACCTGCATGGTGTTGGGATAAGGGAAGAGCCAGTAAGCGAGCCAGGGGCGTCCGACGTGGACTGCGGGGAAAATTCCGGCGGAGGCCACGGCGAAAAGCGTCATGGCTTCGGCGAAGCGGTTGATGGAATTGCGCCACGTCTGACGCAGTAATAAGAGGATGGCGGAGATGAGCGTGCCGGCGTGGCCGATTCCGATCCACCAGACGAAGTTGACGATGGCGAAGCCCCATCCGATGGGGATAGTGACGCCCCAGATGCCGACGCCCTTGAGGAAGAGATATCCGAGGGCGAAGAGCAGCATCATCGTCATCATGAAGGCAATGCCGAAGCCGATGAACCACCCGTTGGTCGCCGGGCGCGTGAGAACGATGGCGCTTATCTTTTCGGTGACCGTGCCGAAGGTGTGGCCGGGTTCGATGACCGGGGCGCGATCGAGATCGGTCGACGATTTGTATTGCTCTGGCATGCGTCAGCTTCTAGCCTCTAGCTCCTAGCTTCTAGCTCTTGGCTTCCAATTCCGGGTTCGGGTTGCGGATTTCTGCTAAGTACGTGGTACGTGGGCGGGTATTCAGTTCGCCCAGCAGGCTGTAGTTTCTTGACTGCGCTTTCCACTTGGAAACATTGCTGTTCGGATCATTAATATTGCCGAAGACTATAGCGTTAGCCGGGCAGGATTGCTGGCAGGCCGTCTGCAATTCGTCTCCGATGAGAATCTCCTTGCCCTCGCGGATCGACGCGGTCTCTGTGTCGATGCGGCGTTCATTGATGCGCTGCACGCAGTAGGTGCACTTTTCCATCACGCCGCGGCTGCGGACGCTGACGTCGGGATTGCGCATCATTTTGTATTGCTGTGTATCCCAGTCCGAGAACAACAAGAAGTTGAAGCGGCGCACCTTGTACGGACAGTTATCAGAGCAGTAGCGCGTGCCCACACACCGGTTGTAAACCATATCGTTCAGGCCTTCGGTGGAGTGGCTGGTTGCGCCCACAGGACAGACGACTTCGCAGGGCGCGTTCTCGCAGTGCATGCAAGGAACGGGCTGGAAGAAGGCTTTGGGATTGTCGCGGTCACCCTGGTAGTAGGCGTCGACCCGAATCCAGTGCATGTGGCGGCCGAGTTGAGTCTGCTCCTTGCCGACGACGGCAATGTTGTTTTCCGACTGGCAGGCTACGATGCAGTTGTTGCAGCCTACGCACTTGTTGAGATCGATCGCCATGCCCCAGGCATAGGTTTCTTTTTCGTACTCGTAGTTGGGGTACAGCGTAGTGTCTTTGGCAACTTCTTCTTCCTGCGCGAAGCGCGGTTCTTTCTTGTATTCCTCGAGACTCGTTTCGCGGACCAGGGGGCGATGGTCCCCATCGGGCGTGTCCATCGACTGCATGCCTTGCGTAGAGGCGAGCTTGTACGTGGCGCCCGTCTTGGTGATCTTTACGCCCGAGGCGATCCATGGGGCGGCGCTGGTTCGAAGTTCGTAGGCGTTGAAGCCTTGCTCAGAACCCACGCGCCCGGCACGCTTGCGGCCGTAGCCTAGGGTGATGGTGATGGAGTTGTCGGGATGTCCGGCTTGAATCCAGACTGCGCCTTTGACTTTGTTGCTGTTCAACTCGAGTTCGACCACGTCCTTGCTGGCGAGCTGCAGGCGCTCGGCCATCTTCGGGCCGATCTGGATCGCGTTGTCCCAAGTGAGCTTGGACATCGGCTTGGGGAGTTCCTGCAGCCAGCCGTTGTTGGAGAATTGTCCATCGTAGATGGTGGGGTCGCGGCGGAGGTTGAGTTCGATGGCGTTGGAATCGGCGGGCTTGGTTTCGGATGCAGGCGCGGGAGTCGATTTTGCGGTAACCGATTTCGGAGCGAATGTGGTGCCTTCGATCCATCCATCATGCAGCGATTTTCGCCAGACATCCTCGAAGGTCCTGCAGTCGGCCCCTGCGCAGACCGGGGTGATGTACTTTGCCCAGTAGGCGCGGACTAGTTCGTATCCCGTGGCTTCAGCTTGACCAGAAAGTAAGGCGACAAACTCGAGTGCGCTCCTACCGTTATATAGGGGAGCGATCAGTGGTTGGATGATGCTCGCTGTGCCGTCGTAGGCGCGGGCATCACCCCAGGATTCAAGCTCGTGCGTTGCGGGGACATGCCATTGGCAGAGTTCGGCGGTTTCGTCCTGATAGAGGCCGTGATGCACGCGCAGGGGAACTTTGTTGTTCTTCAGCGCGTCGGCGAAGTTCAGGTCAGCGGGCGCGTCGTAAGCCGGATTGCCGCCGAGGATGATCAGCAGATCAACCTTGCCGGCTTGCATGTCGGCGACGAGCTCTCTGAGCGATTCGGTCTGGTTGATTGGATTCGAGTCGACGGAGTCGGTGTAGAAAACGGTCTTGCCGAGATTGCCGAGCTTCGCATTCATCAGATGAGCCAACGCATGAACCGACGAAGGCAGATGCTCTGCCGCTATGACGACACTGGACCCCTGATGGGCCATGAGGTCCTCGACGAGTTGAGCAGCGTAGGCGGACGGCCAGGATCCTGCGCCCTGCCCATAGACTCCAACGACAGAAGCGATAAACCGTGCGAACCCATCAAACATCGACGCCAGCAGCGGCCATCGATGGTCCGCCTTCGCTCCCGTTGCACTCGGCGTGCTTTCGATTACATACAGGCGGTTCATGTTTCCGTCGGGATTGCGGCGGCTGGCGAAGTCGCGGATGTAGCGCGTGTTGCCGGGGAATCCGGCGGAGAGGAAGTCGGCGTCGAGTGAGACGATGACGTCCGCTTTCGAGAAATCGTAGCGCGTCTCGACGGGCTGGCCGAAGGCCATCTTCGCGCCTTCGAGAACGTTGTCGCGATTGACCGGCTCGTAGACGTGCCACTTGGCCTGCGGATAGAGCTTCAGGAAATTGTGGAGCTGGTCGGCGAGCGTGGGCGACGTGATCGTCGTGGTGAGAATGCGAATTCCTGCGCCTTGCAGTGACTTTTGGACATTGAGCGGGCCGCGGATCGCGCCGAGGAACGCCTGCCACGAGCGGACGTCGCCCATGGAGGTGACAGTTTGCGAGCGGTCGGGATCGTAGAGGCCGAGCAGCGAGGCTTGCGCGAAGATGTCGGTGCCGCCCATCGACGCGGGATGCTGATCATTGCCTTCGATTTTTGTCGGACGTCCAAGATGGCTTTCAACCAGAAGCGGGTTAGCATAGCCGCCCAGAGTCATCGCGGTGGCGTAGTACATGGGGCGGCCGGGGATAACGTTTTCGGGCTGGCGAACGTAAGGGACGATGGGCTGGAGCGGAAGTTTGACGCATCCGGTCATGCCGGCGAGGCCGAGCGAGGCGCCCATGACCTTGAGGAACCCGCGGCGCGAGACGCTGTCGAGCCATTCGGAGGCGCCTTTGGGGAATTCGCGGTGCAGGGCTTCCTGGAAGGCGGGGCTGCCGGCGAGTTCTTCGAGCGAGCGCCAGTATTCGGGACCGGTTTTTTCGGCCGCATCGTGCGCGGTGGCGGCGTCGATTCTCTCGCGGACGCTGCCCAGGTCGAGCTTCTTGGTGGGGCAGATGTCTTCGCGCGTTTTGATCTGGATCAATCCGCCGTTAGTTTTTTCGTCGTTCGTCATGCGTTACGGATGCTTCTTTCGCCCCTTCGGGGCTTGCTCTTAACGATGCTCTCCACCCACGGCTTGCGCCGTGGGCTGGATTCTTTCGCCGCTTCGGGGCTTACATCGTGCCAGCCAACTGCCACAAGCAACAAACAAGGTCGAGCTTCGCTCGACGGACAGGCGATGGCGGCTGTCTTGACATCAAGACCACAAATTCAACTTCTTACCTCATTCCCAAGTTAGCGATGGCACGTAGTGCAGCTGGTGATATCGCTGACGCTGATGTGGCCGTCGGAAGTTTTTATATGCCCGACGCGAACTTGATATTTGGTGATCAGGTACGCGCCAAGCGAATCCTGATCGGTGAAAGTGCGATCGTCCACAGTGACGGGGTTGACCGTCGTGGGCGGCTGGTAGCGCATATTAAAGACCTGATCTCGCGGGCGCAGATTCTTGCCGGGATCGCGATGGCAGCCCAGGCACCATTCCATCTGCAGACTTTCCTGCTGGTACATGATCGGCATTTGATCGACCGGGCCGTGGCAGGTGTTGCAGCCGACGCCCTTAGCGACGTGAATGCTGTGATTGAAATAGACGAAGTCGGGGAGCTGGTTGACACGCGTCCACTGCAGCGATTCGCCGGAGCGGTAGCTGGCGCGGACGGGCTCGAGCAGCTGGGCGTTGGTCCAGATCTGCGAGTGGCAGTTCATGCACGTCTTGGTCGGAGGGATGCCAGCGAAGCTGGAGACCTCGACCGAGGTGTGGCAGTAGCGGCAATCGATGCCGAGTCCGGTGACATGGTGCTGATGGCTGAATGGAACCGGCTGGGGCTTACGGACTCCGGCGTAGGTCACGAAGGGGGAGCCCTGCACTACGTAAATGACTCCGCCCAATGCCGCAATAATAAAGACTGCACCGAAAATGGTGGCGCGGGACAGCGTATTCGTGCTGCGATGAAAAATCTGCGACATTCTCTTTAGAGGTCTGGCTGAAAGAGACCCGGCGGAGCTTTGTTGTGTACTCGTCCGCTCAGTGCGTCAGTTTAAGTTCCGATTAAGAAAACCACCCACAGGTTTTCCGTATTGGTTGTGAGACTGGAAATTATAAATATTTCAAGAAGCTTTGTCGCGGGTTTTTGGAATTTCGCAAAAGATAGAGGTTTTGAAGCGGGCGTTCGTCGAGAAATGTTGAGATTTGCAAGCAACGGCACTCTTCACTGAGCTAAAAGCCTCACAACGAGCGAATCTCAGCGCAGGTTCATCACCAGCAATTTGGGTTCGGTCATTTCTTCGATGGCGTAGCGGAGGCCTTCGCGGCCGTGGCCGGAATCCTTCACGCCGCCGTAGGGCATGTGATCGATGCGGAATGAGGGAACGTCGCCGGCGATGACGCCTCCGACTTCAAGTTCCTCGTAGGCCTGGAAGAGCAGCTTCGCATCGCGCGTGAAAATGCCAGCCTGCATTCCGTAGGCAGAGTTGTTGACCTGGCGCAGGGCCTGGTCGAAATCCCTATAGGGCTCGACTGTCACCACGGGACCGAAAACTTCCTGGCAGTTTACTTTCATGTCGGGCTTGGTGCCAGTGAGGACCGTGGGCTCAACAATGAGATTGTTACGGCGGCCTCCGCAGAGGAGACGAGCTCCGGCGCGGACGGCCTCTTCAATCCAGCTTATCGTGCGGATTGCGTCGCTTTCACGGATGAGCGGGCCAACGTCGGTGGATTCGTCGAGCGGGTCTCCAGTTTTCAGTTGCTTGACGCCTTCGACTAAGAGATCGGTGAACTTTCCATAGACCGAGTGCTCGACCAGGATGCGCTGCACTGCGATGCAGGTCTGGCCGGCGTATCCGAAGCCTCCGGTGACGCAGCGGTCGGCGGCGTAGGCGAGGTCGGCATCGCTGTGGACGATGACGGCCGCGTTGCCGCCGAGTTCGAGGACGACTTTCTTCTTTCCGGCGCGGCGCTTGATGTCCCAGCCAACAGGAACGCTGCCGGTGAAGCTGATGAGTTTGATGCGGTCATCCGTGACGAGGAGTCCGGCATCTTCGTTGGAGAGCGGTAGGACGTTCAAGCCGCCATCGGGCCATCCTGCCTGCTGCACACACTCGGCTAAAAGCAGCGAGCAGAGCGGCGTTTGCGGCGCGGGCTTAAGGACCATGGGGCAGCCGGCGGCGATGGCCGGAGCAACTTTGTGCGCGACCAGGTTGATGGGGAAATTAAACGGAGTGATTCCCGCGACCGGGCCGATGGGGAAACGGCGCACGATGCCCCAGCGTCCGGCGGTGAATTCCTGCCAGTCGAGGGGCAGAAACTCGCCGTAGATCCGAGTGCTCTCCTCGGCGGCGACGTTGAAGGTAAAGACGGAACGGTCGACTTCAATCCGAGCCGCTTTGATGGGCTTTCCCGCTTCTTGCGCCAGGGTGCGGGCAAATTCTTCTTTGCGCTCGACGATGAATGCGGAGATTTGGCGAAGAACTCTCTGGCGTTCGAAGGCGGGAAGGCGGCGGGTGGTGCCGAAGGCTTTCACGGCGGCGGCAATGGCGGCTTCGGCGTGCTCTTTGCGGCCCTGGGTGACGCGGGCGATCAGGTTGCCGTCATAGGGGGCACGGATGTCGATTAGGTCGCCATCCTGTTGCCATCGTCCATCCACGAAGAAGCCGTGAGTCGCAACAGGCGCGATCGTCATCTCTGCCATTTTTGCTTGCCCCCAGGAAACCGACTCTTGCGATTATAGGATGCTTTAAGCCTTTGAGAGGGTTTAGAAAAACGCTCACCACAGAGGACACGGGGGAGCACAGAGGAAAACCTTTTACAATAAGCGCGCGTACATGACGACTGTCAGAACAATTTCCCAGCTTGCACAATGGTTTCGGCAGAAGGACGTCTCTCCGGTTGACGTTACGCAGGAGTGCCTGCAGCGCATTGAATCGCTCAATCCCCGCCTTAATGCATTCATCACTGTCATGGCAGAGTCGGCGGTAGCGGAGGCGCGCGCAGCGGAGGAGGAGATTTCGCGCGGGCAATGGCGCGGGCCACTGCATGGGATACCGATCGCGCTGAAGGACCTGATCGATAGCGCGGGAGTGCGCACAACGTCGGCCAGCGGGCTGCACAGAAATCGCGTTCCGACGGCAGATGCAGAAGTCGTCCGGAGACTACGCGAGGCCGGGGCGGTGATCGTTGGCAAAAACAATCTGCATGAGTTCGCGTACGGCGGAAGTTCGCTCGTCAGCTACTTCGGGGACGTACATAATCCGTGGGATGTGAGCCGGATTGCCGGCGGCTCTTCGGGAGGGTCTGCGGCTTCGGTTTCTGCCGGGATGGCCTATGCCGCGATCGGGACTGACACAGCCGGATCGATTCGCGAACCGGCGGCGCTGTGCGGATGCGTGGGGCTGAAGCCGACGTACGGGCGAGTTTCCAGCCGCGGGGTGATTCCGCTCTCGACGTCGCTGGATCATGTGGGGCCGCTGGCTGCGAGTGTGGAGGATGCGGCAATCGTGCTGCAGTCTATTGCAGGTTATGATCCGGGCGATATTACTTCGACGGAGGCTCCGGTTGCTGACTACGTTTCCGTCCTTACGAAAGACGCCAAAGAGCTGCGAGTGGGCGTGCCCCGGGCATATTTCTTCGACGACCTCGATCCGGAAGTTGCGTCTGCGATGGAGCACGCGCTGATGGGGATCGCGACGCTAGTTGCACATGTTAAGGAAGTACGGCTTGAGGTGCCAACTGACCGGACGTTGCAGGCTGCCGAGTCGTGTGCCTACCACGCGGAGAACGTGGCAAAGAACCCTGAGATGTTTCAGCCGGAGACGTTGCGGCGGATTCGCGCGGGAGAGAACGTCACGGCGGCGGAGTATATGCAACGTCGGCGCGAGTTGGAGTTTGCCCGGCGAAACATTCGCGATGCATTTGCCGAGGTGGATGTGCTGGTCACGCCCACGACTCCGATCCCGGCGCCGTCGATTTCCGAGCTGCGAGCTGACCCGGGGGCGCTGCGTCCGGCAGAGTTGAAGCTGTTGCGAAATACGCGGCCGTTTAACGTGTGGGGATTGCCGGCGATTTCAGTTCCCTGCGGGTTTACGCAGAGTGGATTGCCCATCGGATTGCAGATTGCCGGGCCACATTGGCGTGAGGATCTTGTGCTGCGGTTGGCTTATACATACGAGCGGGCGACGGCTTGGCATAAGCGACAGTGCTCCCCACGCGCAAGTGAACGCGCACGCTAGTGGTTGCAAGGGCTCGCAGAGACTAGAATGTGGCGTTCTATTCGACTGTACCAGGAGCGCTACTCATGCCACGGGCCCTGTCCGTATTCGCCGCCGGCGTCGCTACTCTCTTCCTCGTTGTCTTCTCGATGGGTTCTGCGGCGCAAACCAAAGGAACGTCTGAACTCCTCAGGGAGAATTGGTTCATTCAGTCGTCCGCGGAAGTGCATGCTGATGGGGCGACGATCTCGAAGCCGGGCTTTGCGACGGCCAGCTGGTATCCTGCAACACTGCCGTCAACGGTTTTGAGCGCGTTGGTGAAGGATCAGGTGTACCCGGATCCTTACAACGGAATGAATCTGCGCACGATTCCTGGCACAACTTATCCAATCTTCGAAGACTTCTCGAATATCCTCATGCCTCCGGCAAGCCCGTTTCGGCAATCGTGGTGGTATCGCACGGAGTTCAACTTGCCCGCCGAGTACCAAGGGAAGGTCATTTGGCTGGGATTCGACGGAATCAACTACCGGGCGAATGCGTGGATGAACGGTGTGCAGATCGCCAGTTCTGAGGAGTTGGCGGGAACATGGCGGCTGTTTCGGTTTGATGTAACTTCGGCGGCAAGACCCGGGGCAGCAAATGCGCTGGCGATTGAAGTTTTTGCTCCTCAGCCACGCGATCTGGCAATCACGCTGGTGGACTGGGCTCCGATGCCTCCGGACAAGGAGATGGGAATCTGGCGGGACGTGCATATCTCCACGACTGGTCCGGTTGCGCTTCGTCACCCGGCGGTGTTAACCAAGCTGAACCTGCCTCCGACGGACGAGGCGCGGTTGACGGTACGAGCGGAAGTGACGAATGCGGAGGACCACGCGGTGGAAGCAGTGGTGAAAGGAAGAATCGAGGATCTCGCGTTCGAGCAGGCAGTTCGAGTCGGGCCGAAGGAAACGCAGGTGGTTCACTTTACGGCGGAGAAGTTTTCGCAACTTATCTTGCGGAATCCGCGGCTGTGGTGGCCGGCGCAGGTGGGCAAGCAGGAGCTCTATCCGCTTGATCTTGTGGTTGAGGTGAAGGGACAGGTTTCGGATTCGGCTCACATTCAATTCGGCGTCCGAGAAGTAAGCTCCAAAATTGATGAGAATGGGCACCGGCTGTTTCAGATCAATGGAAAGAACATTCTGATTCGAGGAGCGGGTTATAGCTTCGACCTGATGCTGCGGTCGACGCCGGAGAGGCAACAGGCCGAATTGGAGTACGTTCGCGATCTGAATCTGAATGCGGTGCGACTGGAAGGCAAGCTGGAGGACGACCATTTCTTCGATCTTGCCGATCAGATGGGCATTCTGGTGATGCCGGGATGGTGCTGCTGCGATCAGTGGGAGAACTGGCCGGCGTGGGATCAGGAAAATGAGCGGATCGCCGGCGACTCGCTGCGCGATCAGTTGCGGCGACTGGAGCGGCATCCGTCGGTGATGACGTGGCTGTACGGAAGCGACTTTGCTCCCCCGCCGCGGATTGAGAATTTGTATTTGCAAATTATGAAGGAAGTGGAGTGGCCAAATCCCGCGATCTCTTCCGCTGGGGCGAGAAACACCACCGTTGGACCAAGCGGCGTAAAGATGACCGGGCCTTATGAGTATGTGGCGCCGTCGTTCTGGTACGTAGACAAGCGGCATGGAGGCGCATTTGGGCTTCAACACTGAGACCAGCCCGGGGCCGGCGATTCCTCCCGTCGAGAGTCTGCGGCGTATGCTGCCGACCCGATCATCTGTGGCCGATTGATTCGGTCTGGGAGTATCACGCCGGGGGAATGTCGCGCACGCTGAACGTATTCACCGAGGCTTTGAATAAACGGTATGGACAGGCGAATTCCGTCGAGGAGTATGCGATGAAAGCGCAGGTGCAGGCATACGAGGCGCATCGCGCGATGATGGAGGCCTATGGGCGGAACAAGTACACATCGACGGGAATCATTCAGTGGATGTTGAATAATGCGTGGCCGGGCATGATCTGGCACATGTACGACTGGTACCTGCGGCCGGGGGGATCGTATTTCGGCGTGAAGAAAGCGTGCGAACCGCTGCACGTGCAGTATTCCTACGATGATGGGTCGATTGTGGTGGTGAACTCGTATTATCGGCCGTTCGCGAATCTCAAGGTCACGGCCAAGGTTTTCGACCTGGCTATGACGGAGAAGTACTCGAAGCAGGCAGATTTGAGTGTGGAACCGGATAGCAGTACGCCGGCCTTTTCCCTGCCCTCGTTGCCCGGGCTCAGTGCTACGTATTTCGTCAGCCTTAGTTTGGAATCGGCGGGAGAAATTGTGAGCCGGAACTTCTATTGGCTGTCGACGCACGCAGAGACGCTCGACTGGGGGCGACAAGAGGAGGACACGAGTGGGCAATACGATATTTCGACGTGGACACCGACCAAGGACTTCGCGGACTACAAGGCCCTGAATGGGCTGACGAAGGTGGATCTGGATGCGAATGCTGAAAACAAGAAGAAGAACAGTGAGGAAGGTTCAACCACCGTTACGCTGCACAATCCGAGTTCGAGTCTTGCTTTTGCGGTGCATCTGAAGATCAAGAAGAACTCAAACCGTCGAGCCAGTCGCGAAGGAGCGCAGGATGACGAGATCTTGCCGGTGCTTTGGACGGATAACTATTTTGCCTTGCTGCCGGGAGAAACGCGAACGATCACGGCGACGTATCGCGCTCCTGGAAATATATTTCCGAGTGTCGAAGTGGAAGGCTGGAACGTCGTGCATAAGGGTGTAGAAGCGCACTAGTGGATTGTCATCATCACGAACCCGATCAGGAGATAAGGACAAATGATTTCTCAGCCAGGGTTGGAGTCGCATCGTCAGGATATGGATAAGGTTCTCGCCGTTCTCAAGGAAACGCCCACAGTTGACCGTGAGTACTCCGCTCCGCGGGACGAATTTCAAAAGCGAGTGCGGCGGGTGAATGAGGCACTTCAGAAACACGGCCACACGGTTGGACTGGTCTTTTCAGATGAGCACTATGCTGGGGACGTCCCGTATCTCGGCGGGAATACGAATGTTTCGATCGAGCAAGTCGCGGGGATCATTGGACCAAACGGGTTTCATGTGGTGGCTGGACTGGAAGGCGGATATGTCGCCGAGCAATTGGCGGATCGCGCCGGAGCGACTGTGCACAAAGTGGAACTGCTGCAGTTGGCTGACGAAAAATATCCCATTCGTGCGGAGCGGTTGGAAGATGTAATTCTCGCCGCCGCGGGGAAGGAAGTCGACCACATCGCTCTGTTGACCCCGAGACAGGTGATTCCGGCCGGACTCGTCGAGTATCTGGAAGAAATCTATGACCGGGAAGGCGTCGTCGATGCCCAGGAACTCTACTATCGGGTGAAGTACGAGAAAAGCGACATTGAAATGAGGCTGATCGCGGACGCGTGCGTCATAGGGGATGCGATGTTGCGCGCCATGCTTGCTGTACTGCGACCGGGGCGCTTAGAGACCGAGGTCGCTGCCTGGGGCGCATGGGTGGGGCGCATGCTGGGCTCCGAGCGCGATGGATTTCAAATTATGGTCGGGGCCAACACCGCGAACCGTACTCTCATCGGACCGGCACTCAACCGCCGCATCAACGAAGGAGATTGGGTCCACCTGGGCGTGGCTCCTAAACGTGACGGATTGACCGCATGCATTCGCAGATCGGTAATCGCGGTCGAATCGCCCGCGAGGATCACGGCGGAACAGAAGTACTGGTTTGACCTGGTGGAAGCGGCATACGGGGTGGGAGAGCGCTCGTATCGCGAAGTGGCGTGCAAAGCGTTGCCAGCAAAGCTGCAAGAGAAATCGCTGGTCGACTTCTTCGCCGAGCACTCGGAGGAAATTTCGCGGCGGATCGGCAGAAAAATTGACCTCGCCGCTCAAAAGCCCTACACCGGAACGCACAATTCCGGATATACAGAGTGCCAGGAATTCTTCGGCGCCATCACACTTGAAAGCCAGGCGCCATTGGGGAATCAGATCGTCACGATGCTCGATGTTGCGCTGCGCGGCATCGGAGATCATTGGAACGATGTTGTGATCCCGGGTTTTGACTATTGTGTCGTCGAGAATACCCTGGGCAAGTATGGTCCGCGTGTGGAGACGCTGACGAAGGTACCAATCCACGCGCAGGAATTGGTGGCCGGCTAGTCCGCCTTCTACTCTGGACACTCTGGCGAGAACCATCCAAAACCAGCACTCGCCGAAGACCGCTCGGCTTCGCCTTCGCGGGACAGCCGAAGGCGGCTGTCCCCACATGAGCTCTGGTTCTCCACGTGAGCTGTGGTCGTGGCTAGTCCACCGTTCTCACGTCATCCGGCAATGTCAGTACGAATTTGCAGCTGCCGCTTGCTACCGAGCAGGACAGCGTTCCACGGCGGAGGACCTTTACCGGAGTATCGTCGGGGAACGTCAGGTGATAGTCGGCGGTACGCAGGGCTTCGGTGTAGGACTTCAGCTTTTCGTCCCCGCTTACCCACCTGACAGCATCTACTTTGGCTTTCGCGCCGGTTCCGCCGCTCAACAGGATGAAGAAATCGGCATTACCGGTTTCTTTGGCCTTTCCTAGATCGATGGTGCTGAGGTGCTCGAGCTCTTCTTTATATCGAGCGACGACGGCATCGGCTTTGGCATCGCCTCCCGCCAAAGAAGCCAGCCGGCCCTTGGTTTCCGGAATCGGACGCAGGCCGTTCATCGACAGCGCGTAGGTGCGGACAGCCATGTCTTTCTGACCGCGCTTCTCGTAGATCTGGCCGAGATGATCTCCCACTTCGCCGTGGTGACCGAGTTCCCAGGCCGCGGCAATGTATTTCTCCGCTTTATCGAGATGGCCTTGACCAAACTGCACCCAGCCCAGCGTGTCCCAGTACGCGATCAGAGAGGGGACGAGGGGCAAGTCTTTTTGTGTCAGGCGGTCTAGCGAAATATTACGCAAGGCCGCGGCTGTTGCGGAAACGGCGGACTCGGCATATTGCTGGGCGCGGTCGAGATGTGATCCCTTCAGCGAAAGCTGATAGGCGATGTTGTTCCACACCAGCGGCGTGGCATTGAGTTCGACGGCGTGATCGAAAGTCGCGAGAGCCTTCTCGTCCTGCCCGAGATTCAGGTAGGCATCACCGAGGCTGACCTGGAGTTCAGCGCTGTCGGGACTCAGTGACGCCGCCTTTTCCAGTTCGGGAGCCGCAAGATCGTACTTGTGCCACTCCGCGTACATCGCGCCGAGATTGGCATGGGCAAACTTATCGAGCGGATTATTCTCCAGCTGCTTGTTAAACGCCTTGACCGCCTCTTCATACTTGCGGTCGTTCCAATAAGCGCGGCCGAGATTGTTATAAGCGAACTCGTCGTAGGGATTGACTTCGATCTGCTTCTGGAAAGCCGCGATCGCCTGATCGCTCTGACGCATCTGGAGATAGACCAGGCCGAGATTGTTCCACGCGAACTTGTTTTTGGGCTCGATTTCGGTGGCGTGCTTGAGCAGGGCTTCGGCCACCGTCAGGTTGCCGACTTCCTGCGCGGCACGAGCGCTCTCGACGAGTTCGTCGGCTTTCATGTCGGCTGGAGGGACAAAGCCTCCGGCGGAAGCGTTCTCCAGCGCGAGCTGCTGATTGAGATCGGCGCCGACGGCGCGACGGAAGGATTCGTAGTCCGTAGCGCGGGCGACGGGAAGTTCGTCCAGACGCAGCGTCAATTTGCGCCCGGCGGTGAAGGTGTTTCCTTCAACCTGATAGGTGGCTTCATACTGCGCGTAGTCGCGTTTCAAAGAAAACGCCAGGGGCGCATGGGCGGAGTATTTCTCGGGCAACTGTAGCTTGATCTTGTAGGAGTATTCGGCTTTGGGCCCAAGCTTCAGTGGCTCGGCATCGGCGTCACCGTCATCGCCGTCGCCGTCGCCGACGTCGGGCAGGTTGAACTGCACGAGGGGCAGGACGATTTGCGTCTTCTTCTTCGACCAGTCGAGAAAGTTCAAGCGCGAGACGTCGTAAGAGAGGGTGAAAGGCTCGCGTGGTCGCAGCGGGATCGCTGACTTTCAGGTTGGTCACGTCGCCGCCGAGTCCGGCATTGATGTTTTCGGCGACGCGCTGCCAGTTGGCCTGCGGGACGCGACGGAACACGGAGCGCAGCAAGAGTTCCTCGTCGCCGCGGAACTCATAGTTGACGTGCGCCTCGAGTTTCCCGATCTCGTTAATCTTGCCGGTGATCTCGGAGTTCTCCGTGTCGGGCATGGGAGTGTCGGCGGGAGTTTCTTCCAGATGCGGCGCCGGAGCATTCGACAGAGTCGCGGGCGGGATCACCAGCGCCTGCTTCTTGCGCAAGGTGTAGGCGAGCAGCCGGAAGGGAGCGACTTCGCTGGTCGTGTCCATCCAGACTTCCTGGCTGCCCATCGGCAGCATGGTGATCACGTGATCGAACTGCGAGGGCGACGGGACGTCGGGATCGAGCTTGCGGCTGGAATTGATCAGAACCGAGTTGGCGTGAAGGCCTTCGGCTTCGAGAAGCGACGCCAGCAGCGTGTGCTTGTCTTTGCAATCGCCGTATTGATTGTGAAGAACGTCGGAAGCGGCGTGGGGCTGGTAACGGCCGACTCCCAGCGAGAGACTTACGTAGCGGAAGTTCTTCGCGACGTAATCGTACAGTCCTTCGGTTTTGGCCAGATCGCCATTCATCCCCTTGGTTAATTCCAGCGGCTTTGGCGCGAACTTCAGGCGAGGGGAGACGGCGATCTTTCTCCATGCTCGGCATACCAGCGGCCGATCTGTTCCCAAGTTTCGAAGGTGGTGAGCTGCACGTCGGGACGTTCGTCCTCGGGACGACGCTTCTTCTTTTTCTTGTCTTTGTCCTTGGCGTCGTCGTCGCGTTCGAGGTGCGAGCTCGCCCAGTGGTAAACTCGGCGGCCGTTTTCTTCCGTGATCTTGGGATCCATGCCGGGCTTGCACTTCAGCTTGAGCGAACGGCCAGCGGGAACGTCTACGTCGAGAGACTCGTCGAGGTCGATGTTGCTCTTATCGAATTCGTACTCCGCCCAGAACTGGCCTGTGGCGAGTGGCGTGTGGATCACCGTGACCATGTCGTATTCCAGGACTTCGCCGGGGCGCAGGCCGGGAACGGTGATGTGCTTCTGGCGGTAGTCGGTGTAAACAGGAGCTTCGCGCTCGATGGGAGCGCTGAGGTCCTGCACGGCGTCATCACCGGCCTTCACGACAGTTCCGTCTTCTTTCAGAACCCGGACGTAGGGAATCTCGACGCGCTCGTTCGCGGAGTTGTAGCCCTCCAGCAATTGTCCCCACTGCTGCACGCCGGCTTCGCTCTGGACGCGGATGCGAGCGGTGGTCTCCTTGCGCCCGGTGCCGTCCGCTTCGAACCGGTAGCGGGAGTGCATCTGCTCGATGACGAACGATTCCTGCGCGTAGTCGCGCTTGTTTTCGGTCTTGGGCGGTGCGGCCGGAGTTCCGGCGGACTTGTCGCCGCTGCTGGTGGACTGAGGCGCAGTGCCCGGCGCTTTCGGCGTGGACTGGTCGAGCAGGCGGAGGAGTTGACTGCTGAGCGTTGGCGGTGATCAACGCGCAGGAAAACAGAAGGATACAGAGACGATCACGCATAAGTTAGTTAAAGATGGGCCCTAGTCATTATCCCATGCTGCGGGGATGCTAGAGAACGTGGGTGGGGAGTGGATTTGCGGTGAGTTCGTGGAACTGTTGGGATTTGGGTGCTGGCGGGGTACGAGGGCTGGTAGCCCTCGCGACAGCCGGCGGGGACGCCGGGCGTTGTTACTTTCATAATATGCAAATTATTTGACTTACATGACGGTGACTGGAATCACAATTTTGCTTAACAGTGTTCAAAATCGGGAGTAAAATCCGCCTCAGAAGTGCTGCCTCCCCTGCGATGCGGAGGCAGCCGTGACGCATAAAGTACTTGCGCCACGATCTTTCCGTTGGAGGTTTATTGCATGGAAGATCGGGCCCCTGCCGTCTCTCCCACCGAGCAGTCGTCTACCACAACCAGCGCGATCAAGCATGAAGGCCGCGGAGCATGGGTGCTTACGGCGTACGGGCTATCGGGGCTGGCGTTGTTCGGGGTTCTCGCCTACTTCTTCTCGGACTTCATCTCCCACTAGTCCCAGGGACGCAGTGGTGAACGGGCGTGCGCGTCCGCGGAGACGGGATAAGCATGCACTGCTCGGGCGTTGCAGATTGCAGATTTCAGATTGCGCGAACCTTGGGGTCTGCGTCTGAAAATCTAAAATCTGCAATCTGAAATTCTCCAGTCCCTGCGGCCACGCAGAGGCATCCTCTGAACGTGTTACAATGAGCGGCCTTAGGTAGCTGCTTCGGCGCTCAGTCGTTAATCCCACGCAGAGATTTTCTAACTAACGGAAGAAGCTGTGCCCAAGACTCCCACGTCCAGTCCGACGCCGATCACGTACGCCGATGCCGGGGTTGACATCAGCCGCGCCAACCGCACCAAGCAGCGCATCAAGTATCTGGCTCACAAGACCTTCACGCGCGGCGTGCTGAGCGAAATTGGCGGGTTCGGCGGGCTATTTGCGGTGGATAAAACCAAGTACACGGACCCGGTGCTGGTTTCGAGCGTGGATGGCGTCGGCACGAAGCTGAAGATCGCGTTTGAGATGGACCTGCACTCGACCGTCGGCGCCGATCTGGTGAATCACTGTGTCAACGACATTGCCGTGCAGGGAGCGGCGCCGTTGTTCTTCATGGATTATCTGGCGACGGGGACGCTCGATCCGGCCGTGGCCGAGAAAGTCGTCGAGGGGATCGCCGACGCTTGCAAGCACAACGGGTGCGCACTGATTGGCGGCGAGACGGCGGAGATGCCGGGGTTCTATCCCGATGGGGAGTACGATCTGGCCGGATTCATCGTCGGCGTGGTGGATCGCGAGAAGATCGTCACCGGGAAAGACGTCCAGATCGGCGACATCATTCTGGGCCTGCCCTCGAACGGACTGCATACCAACGGATACTCGCTGGCGCGGAAGCTGCTGTTCGAGGTGGCGAAGTATTCGCCGGAAACCTACGTCAATGAGATCAAGAACAAAGTCGGCAACGAATTGATGCGCACGCACAAGAGCTATTGGCCGGCGCTGCGGAAGTTGATTGACGGGCAGTGCGTAGTGGCCCTGGCCCACATTACGGGCGGAGGAATTACCGAGAACCTGCCACGCGTCCTGCCGCGCGGGACGGCAGCGGCGATCGAGCTCGGATCTTGGCCTGTGCTACCTATTTTCGAGCACCTGCAGCAACTGGGGAATGTGCCGCAGGACGAGATGCTGCGCACGTTCAACATGGGCATGGGGATGCTGCTGGTGGTGCCGTCGGCGAAATTCAAGAAGGCACAATCAGTGCTGGAGCGCGTGGGCGAGAAAGCTTACACGATCGGAAGGATCGTGAAAGGCGAGCGCAAAGTTTCGTACAGCTAGATTGCAGATTTCAGATTGTAGATTTCAGATTTGCTTGCCAGTCGTGCCGACAAATCTGAAATCTACGCTCTGAAATCATGTACTCCCTAGGGATTCTTCTCTCCGGGCGCGGTTCGAACTTCGTCGCCATTGCTGACAGTATTGATGCAGGACGAATTCCGGATGCGCGGATTGCGGTTGTGATCTCCAACAAGTTCGACGCGCCGGGAATCGCGACCGCGCGCGCACGGGGGCTGAATGCGCTGGTGATTCCTTCCAAGAGCAAGCCGCGCGAGGAGCATGATCGCGAGGTGGTCGCGGAGTTGCAGCAGAATGGCGTTGAGCTAGTCTGCCTCGCTGGATATATGCGCTTGCTGTCGCCGTGGTTCGTGCAGCAGTTTCCGCAACGGATTCTCAACATCCATCCATCGTTACTGCCCGCCTTCCCGGGGCTGGAGGCGCAGGAGCAGGCGTTTGCTTACGGCGTAAAGGTGTCCGGGTGCACGGTGCATTTTGTAGACGAGGAATTGGATCACGGGGCGATCATCGTGCAGAAAGCAGTCGCTGTGCTCGATTCGGACGACGAACATACACTGGCGGCGCGGATCCTTGAACAGGAACACGTTGCGTACACGGAAGCGATCAATATCGTCCTAAAAAGGGAATTCATAGTAAATGGCAGACGACTTGTGATGAATGTCACATCTTCGCGGCGGGAGTGATCGCTACATTTCAGATTTCAGATTTTAGATTTTAGATTTCATGGCTCCAGCTGCAATGCTGATTTGCTGAAGGACCGCACCCAGCGGTTTGCTTTGCAAGTCATTCGGTTGTGCAGGACACTGCCTCGCAGCCAAGAAACAACAATCATCAGCCACCAACTCCTTCGATCCGCGACCTCGGTTGGAGCCAATTATCGTGCTGTGTGCCGCGCACGTTCTACTGCAGACTTCGTTTCCAAGCTCGGCATCGTGCTCGAGGAGGCCGATGAGACTCTGTTCTTGATTGAACTTCTCGTCGAAAGTGCTGCAGCGCACCCAGAACAAATCGCTGCGGTGCGCAGAGAGGCGAACGAACTCGTTTCCATCTTTGTGGCTTCACTGCGTACAGCGAAGAGTTCGAAATCTGCAATCTGAAATCTACAATCTGCAATCTCTCCCCATATAATGTCCTTTCTCATGTCCAACTTCGTACCGGTAGAGGAACAGCTCACTTATCTCAAGAAGGGCGCGGCGGAGATTATTCGCGAAGCCGATCTGCGCGCGAAGCTCGAAAAGTCGCGGGCGACGGGGAAACCGCTGCGCGTGAAGCTCGGAATGGATCCGACTGCACCCGATCTGCATTTGGGTCACACGGTTGTGCTGCGCAAGCTGAAACACTTTCAGGATCTGGGGCACACTGCAATTTTTCTGATTGGCGATTTTACCGGGATGATTGGGGATCCGACGGGACGGTCCGCGACGCGGCCTCCGCTGAGCCGCGAGCAGATCGAGCAGAATGCGGAGACGTATAAGGCGCAGGTATTCAAGATCCTCGATCCGAAGAAGACGGTGATCGATTTCAACCGACGGTGGATGGGGGCGTTTACCTCGGACGAGTTCGTGCGGTTGCTAGCGAAGTATACGGTTTCGCAACTGCTCGAACGCGAGGACTTTCACAAGAGGTTTCAGGAAGAGAAACCGATTTCTGTGCACGAACTGTTGTATCCGCTGGTGCAGGGATATGACTCGGTTGCTTTAGAAGCTGACGTGGAGTTGGGCGGCACCGATCAGAAGTTCAATCTGCTGGTGGGGCGCGAACTCCAGCGGGCGTACGGGCAGGAGTCGCAGGTGGTGCTCACCACGCCGATTCTCGAGGGGCTCGACGGCGTGCAGAAGATGTCGAAGTCCCTGGGAAACGCGATCGGGATTCACGAGCCGCCGCTCGAGATGTATGGGAAAGTCATGAGCATCTCCGACGCGATGATGTGGCGCTACTACGAACTGCTGACAGATGTGCAGGTCGCCGAGATCGAGAGGATGAAGCACGAAGCGCATCCCATGCAGGCGAAGAAAGATCTGGCTCGGAGGATCGTGGCGGACTTTCATTCGAGGGAAGCGGCGACCAAGGCGGGCGAGGACTGGGCGAAGCAGTTCCAGAAGGATCAGGTGCCCAGCACGGCTGACGCGATCTCGATTCCGTTGCAGAAGGTCAATGCCGCGAGCACAAAGGACCTTTCTGACACGGCATCCTACTTTCCGCTCGATGATCCTAATCTTCCGAATATTCGGCTCGTGTGGTTTAGCAAGGTGTTGGTAGAAGCGGGCCTGGCTGCGTCGCGTAGTGAGGCGTCTCGCAAGATTGATGAGAAAGCGGTTCGCGCTGACGATAAGACAGTCATCCGAGACCTAGTGACCCTTCAGTTAGGATCCGAGAAGGTGGTCCGACTGGGAAAGAAGATTAAGAGGCTCTCAATCACTGAATGACTTTGTGGGGACAACCGCCCTCGGCTGTCCGGGCGAGCGAAGCTCGCCTTTCTCACCAGCTAGGGAATTCCCAACTTGGAATCTGTTCTTTCCAACCTCCTCGAAAATCTTCAAATTAACAGCCGACGCCGCCCTAGAATCAAAACCAGCGGAGCTGCGCTCCGCGGACAGCCGAGGGCGGCTGTCCCCAGATAAACCTCCTATGCCTCAGGCTTTTTATCGAAGGCAGTTGCCTCATCTTCAGGTCGATGACCGGCAGCATTTTGTGACTTTTTGCACCGATCGCCGCTCGATACTGCCTACCGGCATACGCTTCGATCGTGCTCGAATGCTGTCTGCATGACAATGGGAAGAAGTTCGACCTCAAGGTCGTGGTCGTCATGCTGGATCATGTTCACTTGATCTTCACTCCTCTTGTCGATTACGAGGCCATGGAGGTCTGCTCATTGGCTAAGATCATGGACGCGATCAAGGGAGCTTCCGCTCACAAGATCAATAAGGCTCTCCACAGAAAGGGACGCGTCTGGCAGCCGGAATCGTTTGATCATGTTTTGCGATCGTCCGAGAGCTGGATGCCAAGATCCAATATCTGTTGGAGAATCCAGTTCGGTGCGGCTTGGCCAGCGAATGGCGAGACTATCCGTGGCTTTGGAAGAAGCCGTTCGTCAACCCCTTCGCACCTGCCTCCGAGTTCTGAGGTGCTGCAGCGGAGCTGCGGTCCGCGGACAGCCGAAGGCGGCTGTCCCCACATTCTTGCCACCCCACATTCCAAACGACTACTACGGCAGCAGACCGAACACCGCTACTCCGTTGGGCGTTCCCACAAACACTTTCCCGTTCACAATTGTGGGCGTCATGTACTTGTTGCCGGCGCCGAAGTGATCGCGGCTGCCGCTGGCCTGGTTGCTGTTGTAGAGTTCGTTCAGGGTGCTGGCATCGTAGGCGTGCAGCACGGCGATGCCGCTGTTTTCGATCGCCCACACAACACCATTGCTGGAGCCGTTTGCTGAGATGCTGGGGGTCGCTCCCGGATATCCAAAACTGTTCGCCGTATGCGCCGTGGCGCTGGTCGACAGCTTTGCATTGGTGATGGTGAAGGCTCGAATCGGGCTACCGACCGATCCGTAGTACACCGTGTTGTTGAAGTACGCTGGCATTGCGAAAACGCTGCTCGGCAGCGCTCCCACGAGTTCCTGATAAATGGCGCTGTTATTACTCGGGTTGAACTTGCCCATGGAGTCGCGATTCACCACGTAGAGATTCGTGTCCTTGCCCGCGCCGACTGCGAGGTGCATCGTGTGGCCCGCTCCGTCGTTCAGATCGGGTAACACCATGGCGCCACCGGAGCCAAGATCTACATCGCTCCCGTTCTCCGAAGCCTGATTGTCCATCTCAAAATAGTCAGCCACAGCGAGCCCGCTGGAAGTCGAGATCTTCATGAAGGCGTTGCCATAGTCGCCATTGCTGGGAAAGCCGCCGGAATTCAAGTTGGTGTCGAAGTCGCCGTTGGCATCGAGGAAGTAGATGTTTCCCGCGTTGTCGGCGGCCAGCCCCGCTCCCGCCATCCAGATCGCACCTTCGTTACCATTCGGAGTCACGTTGAGAACGCTGGTCTGCGCCAGTGTCGCCGGGTTGTAGGCGATGATCCATCCCGTGTAGGGCCGGATATCGCAATGCGAAGCCCAACTCGTGTAGAGGATGCCGTTCATCATCAGCAGCGCGGCCCGTTCCTTGTATTGCCCCGGGTCGAAAATCACATTGGTGCCGTCACTGTTATCGCCGATTCCCGGATACTGCGCCTGAACGTCGACCGGCCCGCTGAACAATTCGGCACCTAGCGCAAGATCGAGGGCGTGGAGCCTCTGGTGGTAATTGCTCGACCCGTCCTTCGACATAGCGACGACATACACAGCTCCATTCGTGCCGCGAGTGCGATCAATGACTGGGGTCGAGGTGACGCCAATCTCGGGCGCGACCTGGTCGCACCCTCGCTTATCGGACGTCGTCTCTCCCGCTTTCAGCATCGACGTGTGCCAGATCGTGGTCCCGGAATCCGCGTCGAAGGCATACACCGAGCCATGCTCGGTAGCAGCAATCAGCAGGTTGTGCGTGCCATTGCCCGGAACCGCCACACTCGAGGCGTAGAGCGGCTGCGCGTCCACCAGGCCATCGACGGAAAAGAATCCGACTTTGCCAAACTTCGCCGATGTGACATTGCCGGTGGTCAGGACGGTTTCATTCAGATTCTGCCCGGTACGAGCGATGTCGTTGTGGTAGGTCAAGACATCGGTTGAGGCGCCGCCCGCTGCGTTCACCCTAAGCGTAGCCGTGTTGCTGGTCATGCTTCCCAGCGAATTGCTTACGACGGCTTGGAATTGTGAACCGTCATCCGCGGAGATAGTCGCTGGCGTCGTGTAGCTTGCTGACGTTGCACCTGAAATCGGTGTCGTCCCCTTCTGCCACTGGTAGCTCAAGGGAGTCGTGCCCGTCGCCGCGACGGAAAATGTCGCGGTCTGCCCGACAGTGACGGACTGGTTCGATGGCTGGGTGGTGATTGAGGGAGCGGCGTTTTGGACCATGGAACCGCTGCCGCCACAGCCCGCCAGCATGAGGCTAAGTGCAAGACAAAAACACACACACTCCCGCTTACAGAATTGCACGGCGAGATCCCCAGGACGAGTGGCTATGCCTCATCATGCCAGTATCCAGTCGTTTTGGCGAGAGGCGACGCGATTACCATAGGCGAACGCCGCTCGCGGGCCAGGGCAACGGGCGACCATGGCCGGTCGGACAATCAGAATCGCGGTCCCCCCTGGCTTTCGACTCTGTTACTCTCTGCACGTCAATGCACGCAGCGGCCATTCTCGGGTGGGGATGCTCTGCGAAAGATCTGAAACCTTTCCAGGAAAATGAGGGCGTCGAATGGCGCGTGGGTATGCCTGCGGCCGATGAGGCTGACGCCATTTTGCTGTTCGGTGGAGATGGGACGATCCATCGGCATTTAGGGGAACTGGTCAAGCTGGGGATGCCGGTGCTGGTTGTGCCGGCGGGAAGCGGGAATGATTTTGCCTGCTCACTGGGGCTGCGAAGGGTTCGCGATTCTTTGGCCGCGTGGCAGAAACTCTGCGCCGGTTCGGCGAATGTCCGTGAGATCGATTTGGGAACCATTTCAGGTCTACCGGCGCCGGGTGAGGCGCCGTCTATTCAGGGGGCACGCTACTTCTGCTGCGTTGCGGGGGTCGGAATTGACAGCGAAGTCGCGCGTCGGGCGAACCGGCTGCCGCGCTGGTTGCGCGGGAACGGTGGATATGTGCTGAGTATGGCGCCGGCCATCTTCAGCTTCGAGCCGATTCCTGTGAGAGTGCTGACCCGAGAAGAAGACTCTGCAAACAATGGGTGGAGAGTTCGTAGCGACCAGCCGACGTTGATTGCAGCGTTCGCCAATAGCCCGCTTTACGGTGGAGGGATGAGGATCGCCCCAAGGGCACAGATGGATGACGGGTTGCTTGACGTCTGCATCGTGGGCGCGGTGCGTCCTCTGCGGTTGCTGCGACTTTTTCCGACGGTGTACAGCGGAAATCATTTGAAGGTTCGTGAGGTGGAATACTTCCCTGCCTCGCGGGTGCGTGTGGAAACCGGAGATCCGATGGATGTTTATGCGGATGGAGAGTTTGTGTGCCGGACTCCGATTGAAGTCTCCGTGCAGCGGGCCGCCTTGAAGGTTATAGTGCCGGCTTGATCGCATAGGGTCGACATGTGGGGACAGCCGCCTTCGGCTGTCCGGCGACCTCTCGAAGCGGGAACCGCTTGACTACGAATCGGAAGCCGAATAGGGATCTCCCAAGCTAAAGCGGATCGAACAATCATTGCCCGCTGCACAGGACCATGGCAACCTGAGCCTGTGCCGCATCCGATCCTGCCAAGTGCTAAACTCTCCTCATGTCTGAAGGACGTTCGCGCACACTGCTCTGGATTCTGATTGGCGGCGGAGCATTTTTCCTCTTCGTGCTGGCCGTCTTTACGTTGGTGTATCTCACGCTGCATGCGGCGGGGGGAGAGGCTGGGCTTGGCGGTTTCGGCGACCGCATCGGCGTGGTTGATCTTGAAGGAGTGATCCTCTCGCCTCAGCCTGTCGTCGGACAGCTAAAGAAGTTCGGCGATGACTCATCGATCAAAGCCATCATCCTGCACGTGAATTCTCCAGGCGGCGGCGTGGCCGCGTCGGAAGAGATTTACCGCGAAGTGAAGCGCATTCGCGCGGAGAAAAAGAAAAGAGTTGTAGTTTCGATTGAGACGGTAGGCGCCAGCGGGGCTTTCTATGTCGCCTCGGCTTGCGACAAGATTTATGCCGACCAGGGCAGCATCGTCGGATCGATTGGCGTGATTGCGCAGTGGGTGAACTACGGCGACCTGCTGAAGTGGGCCAAGCTGAAAGACGTGGTCATCAAGACCGGCGAGTTTAAGGACACGGGCAATCCGGCGCGCGATCTGACCCCGTCCGAGCAGGCGTACATGCAGTCGCTGATCAACAACATGTTCGGGCAGTTCGTAAAAGCGGTAGCCGACGGACGCGGCTTGAAGTTTGACGACGTGAAAGCCATCGCTGACGGCAAGGTCTGGACTGGCGAGCAGGCCAAGGACCTGAAGCTGATCGATAGCGTGGGCGACTTCGAGACTGCGGTCGCGGATACGGCGAAGTCGGTGGGGATTTCCGGCGAACCGACGCTAGTGCATCCGGAGAAAGATCGGCGCACGCTAATGGATCTGCTGCTGGGCGATGTCTCGCAGTACATCCCAAGCCGCGAGAAGCTGATGGAGCAGCAGGTCGGGTTCTACTATCTCTGGAAATAGGCGGACAGTTATTCGTCGGTCCTCAAATCGCTTGCCAAAGGACTTGGCCGGTGCATCGTGCCCTGGTCTCCGACCGGGGTCTCTAACCCGTAACTTGCATCCAACCCCTGAAATTTGAGAAGGTTATGGATACAGGCAGGGGCAGTCCCCCTTAGCCGGGATGTTCTATCGGGTAAAGCTGCGGGTTTGATTTCCTTTACACTCTGAAGCACGGGCAGGAGAGGGGCGTTTATGACCAAAGCCGATCTGATTGACGAAGTCTCGCGTTTGGCGGAACTTACGCGGAAAGACAGTGAAGTAATCGTGGAAACGATTTTTGACAGTGTGGTGCGCTCGTTGCGCGCCGGCGACAAGATCGAAATCCGCGGCTTTGGCAGTTTCCGGACGCGTCAGCGCAAGCCTCGTGTCGGGCGTAATCCTAAGACCGGTGATCGCGTGGACGTGCCCGCGAAGAAGATTCCTTTCTTCAAGCCCAGCAAGGAGTTGAAGGATCTGGTCAATGAGACCACGGCGACGACAACCGCAACCCCGGCGGCGCCACCTACTCCTGTTCCGCCAACGGCTTAGAAGCTTCGCAATAACATCTCACAAAAGACAGACAGTGACGTCTGAGTCATATGCGCTTGCCTAAGCTCGCATCTGCCCTTCTCTTTTCCATCAGCCTGGTCTGCATCGCACAAACGAAGTTTCCCGATACTCCCGCGGGCCATCAGTTCGCCGCCTGGCTGGAGAGCTTCAACCGCGGAGACATCAACGCTCACCGCGAGTTCCTCGAGAAGAATTTTCCGCCGCAACCCTCGAGACTGGAACGCCAGATGGAATTTCGCCAGCGGACGGGCGGGTTGGATCTGAAGAAAGTGGTGGAATCGTCGCCGACAAAGTTGGTGGTGCTGGTGCAGGAGCGGTTATCGGATCAGTTCGCGCAGCTCACGATGGAGGTGAAGGCCGACGAACCTCACCAGATCAACGGTATCGAGCTGCGGGCCACCCCGCGTCCGGCCGAATTTGCGTTGCCGCACCTCTCGCAGAGCGGGCTCATTTCGGCTACGCGAAAAACCATTGAAGCGGAAGTCGCGGCCGACCGTTTTGCGGGAGCTGTGCTGATCGCAAAAGACGGCAAGCCGGTTTTCTCCGAGGCCTACGGACTGGCCGACCGGGAACACAAGACGGCCAATACGCTGAAGACTCGCTTTCGCATCGGCTCTATGAACAAGATGTTTACCGCGGTAGCGACACTGCAGCTGGCACAGGCAGGCAAGCTGGACCTGAAAGACCCGGTGGGAAAATATCTGACTGACTATCCGAACAAGGACGTCGCAACCAAGGTCACGATCCATGAGCTGCTGACGCATACGGGCGGCACCGGCGACATCTTCGGCCCAGAGTTTGAATCGCACCGGCACGGAACTACGCGCGCTGCAGGATTATGTGAAGCTGTATGGCAACCGCGCCCCGAAATTCGAGCCGGGCTCACAGTGGGAGTACAGCAACTACGGTTTCATTCTGCTGGGAGCGATCATCGAAAAGGTCAGCGGGGAAAGTTATTACGATTTCGTGCGCGAGCACGTCTACGGACCGGCGGGCATGACCGCGACCGGGTCGGAGCCGGAGGACAAAGCGGTCAGCGATCGGAGTATCGGGTACACAAAGATGGACTCCACTGTATGGAGTCCGAACACAGAGACGTTGCCTTACCGCGGCTCGTCGGCGGGCGGCGGGTATTCGACGGTGGAGGATCTGGTGCGTTTCGCCCAAGCGCTCGAGAGCCACAAACTGCTGGATGCGCTATATACCGAGATGCTGACGAGCGGCAAACCAGGGACCCCAGATCGCAGTTATGCCTACGGGTTTGAAGATCGCTTGGTCAACGGCACGCGATGCTTTGGTCACGGCGGCGGGGCGCCGGGGATGAATGGCGACCTTAAAATCTGTCCGGGGACGGGATATGTGATCGCCGTGCTCGCGAATCTGGATCCTCCGGCGGCGAGCCGCGTGTCGGATTTCGTTGCGAACCGGTTGCCGGAGAAATAGAGCGTGTTTTCCCTTCAGGCTTAAAGCGCTGCGGCCCGATAAACCTGGGCCGCCGGACAGCCGAAGGCGGCTGTCCCCACATAATTCTTTCGGTTTAAGGCCTCTTCTCCAGATACAGGTCGGCTACTTTTAGGGCGAGGCCTTGCGGGTCAACGTCCGTCCGATTGGCCAACACGATGATGGTCAGGTTGTCATCGGGGAAGCGCTGGATAGTTGTGAGGAAACCAATCGTCTCGCCGTCGTGAAACATGCGACGGTGGCCCTGGTAGGGATCGAGAAACCAGCCGAAGCCGTAGCTGAGTGTCTTGCCGCTGTGGAATTTTGCTGGACCACCCGTGGGTTCGACCGGTGTCAGCGCAGGCTTCATTTCTGCTTCGCTCAGCAGCGTGTGCTCGCGCAGGGCGCGGTCCCATTTCTCCAGATCGTCGATCGACGTATAGATTCCACCATCGCCCAGGACTGCTGAGGTTGGGCTCTGATCGGTCTCGCGCCAGTTCCCATCCTTCTCTTTCGTATGGCCGTATGCGCGATGCGGCACGTCGTTCTTGCCTTTCTCGTAGGCAAGCGTGTGGTTCATTTTGAGCGGGACAAAGATTCGGTCGCGCAAGAAGTCGCCGAATTTCTTGCCGGACACTCTCTCCACAATCATCGCCAGAACCGCATAACCGGAATTGCTGTACTGCCATTTCGACCCGGGGGGAAACTGACCAGCAGTCTGCTGCTCGAGCGACTTCAGCACGCCCGCGTCAAGAATCTGCGGAATCTTATCGTCAGGCGTGTTGGGATACTGCTTCATCAATATCTCTTCGTAGTCGGGGAGGCCCGAAGTGTGGTTGAGCAGGTTGCGGACCGTGATCGACTTGCCGTACGCGGGAAATTCAGGGAAAAGATCGGTGAGGTGGTCGTCGTAGTGCAGTTTGCCATCGTGCACCAGCAACATGATGCACGTGGCGGTGAATTGTTTGGTGAAGGAGGCGAGCCGGAAGTCGGTCACGGCATTGATGAGAGTCCGTGTGCGAAGATCGGTGACGCCGTAGCCGCGGCGGAACACCGGCTTTCCGTTGCTCAGAACGAGAACGGCTGCGCCCGGAGCGGTTGTGGATTTCAATGAGTCGAATACGGCGTCTATCTGGCTGTTAGAAACCTGGGCGGAAACAGAGGCGAGAAGGATGACACACGAAGCCAAGAAAGCGAGCGGGAGCCGCATTTTCACAGGGAACTCCGTCGAATGAGTTGGATGAGAACCCAGCATCATCACGCAAGGAGCCGTTTCGGTGCAACTCAAGACTGGCTGCTATTCGCTGTCGGCCTTCGCTCCGGGTATGCGCTTCTTCAGGAACTTGATCTGTCCATTATGGTTCGATTCGTGTTCGCACACGTGGAACCACTTGCAGTAATTGTTTGTCGGCCCCCATCCCCAGGTTTTGTCGACGGTCAGGAGCCAGTCGTCATCACGTTTGCGGAACTCCGCCAGAGTCTGCTCCCGGGTCTCGCTGAGCAGCTTTAAGTAGTAATCGAGATCGTGTCCCTTGATCGCCTTACGCGCCGGGTCGCCCAGTTCCATGGCAACTCCCCACTTTTCCTTGTACGAGCGTCGGGAATTCCTTGAGCGAGTTTCCTTCAAAGGTATTGATTTGATAAATCCGGTCAGTCGCGGCCAGATGCATGAGCAATGAGCCGATGGTGTTGGAGTTGGCGTCGAAAAGATAGTCGAGGTCCTTCTGCGACATGCCCTTGACCGACATCAGCATGGTCGAACGCATCCAGGTCATCATGGAGACCAGCGTTCCGATCTGCGGGGAGTAGCCTTTCTTTGGGCCGATGATGTTCGCATCGGATTCTTCTGACACGGCAAGCTCAGGAATGAGCGTCAGACCCGAAGCAGCGATCGTGAAAGTAGCACCGCTCATAAGGAATTGGCGGCGAGTGGGGACGCATTCGGCTGGGAACATTAGCAACTCCGTTTAATGTTGGTAGGGGCCGGAACGAAGCGATACTAGCACAGGAGAGTTTTGTCAGGATCGGATTCCCACCACTCCCATCATCCTTCCCGTCTTGCCTTTCTCGGCCCGATAGGAGAACAGCAATTCCGGATGGCAGTTCGTGCATAACGGTGAGGCTTCGATACCCTTCTTCGGCACGCCTGCGACAATCAACTGCTGGCGGTTAGCTTCGACCAGGTCGAGGAAAATCTTCGGCGGCAATTCACCGTGTCCGGGAGCGCGCGCTGTTAAAAACAGGAGCGGATATTTCTCGCGCACCGGATCGGATTCCTTCACTTCACGAAACAAGCTGGCCGCATAGCTGAACTGCGACTCGAACTTGGTGCGGACTTCTTCTCCCACTTCGTAGCAGCAGCCCTGAATTCCCGGGCCGATCGCGGCCTTCAGATCGCGTGGACGGCTGCCGAAGCAGCGCACCATCTCTCCGACGCCTTTTTCGACGATGCGCTTGACCGTGCCGCGCCACCCTGCGTGAAATACGCCGACGGCATGGCGCCTGTGTCAACGACGATCACGGGGAGGCAGTCGGCAGTCTGGATCGCGAGCAGCAGGCCCGGAGTCGCGGTGATCATGCCATCGCCGGGCGAGTGGTTCTTTTTCTGTTGAATTGGGACGGATTCGATGTGGCGAATGATGTCGGAGTGAATCTGGCGCGCGTGACTAGCGGCCAAAGCGTCTGTGCTTCGGTTGATCTCGACCGGGTGCGGGTGAATGCGCCGAGTTGCTTGAGGAACGCCTGGCGATTTCGCTCCACCGCGTGCGAGAATCATCTTTCGTAAATCCTAGGTTGAGAGCGGATTGCCATAGACGCGGGAAAATCCGCCCACGCGGGTCGAGAATCCGTGGACCAGCCATGAGAGCGCGCTCAACCGGCGCGAGCGGAGGATCTGTAATGCAGTTCTTTTAGTTCGGTTTTTGGTAGCCCCAGTCACCACGTTTCCATGTTACAGGATGGTGGCTGCTTAGAACCGCTTCGCACGATGTGACCACGTCGAGGTCGAGCTTCGCTCGACGGTCCGCCGAAAGCAGCTGTCCCGACATGCGTTTTCTCAGTATTTCCAGCTCTTCAGGTCCGCACCTGCGGGCGCTGTTTGCTCCATGTGTTTCACCATGTCCGGCCAATAGTGTTGGTTGATGCCGGCAGCCGGGTCGATGTCTCCGGCGTAACAATGCGGCTTGCGCATGCCGAACTCGAAGGTGCCGCGATAGTGGGGATCGGTCGTTGTATCGAGGAAATCTTTCAACAGGTGCACGGCGCGATCGAGATAGAACGTGTCGGCCTCGCCCACCCAGAAATGCAGCTTGCCGGCCAGTTTCGGGCCGAGAGTTTTCCAGTCCCGCTGCATGATTGCGCTCAAGTCGTAGTGCTCCTTCCAGTACTTGGCGACTTCGTGATCGATCTCGCCAGTGCGCTTGTTAAAAATGCGTTTGGGATATCCATCCGCGCCGACTGAACTGAAGACAGCCTCCCAAGTATCGAGCTGCTCGCCAGAACGGCCGTGTGTGCCCTGCACCAATTCATAGCGGTTCATCTGCTCCATGGTCGACAAAACGAGCCCATCCGGCTGACGGACTGACGGTCTTGGCACGTGGCCAAAAGGGCCATCGATCCAGAACGCATTCTTGTCGTCATACAGATTCATGGTCATGTAGGCGCGGAAGTCGACGACATCGGGGCAGAACACCCAGGCGCCGTTATAGAAATCCGGGTATAAGACCTGCGAGGCCAAGCTCTCCCATCCTCCGGTAGAACCGCCATAAACGGCGCGAGCCCATCCCTGGCCGATGCCGCGGTATTGCTTCTCGATGTAGGGAATCAACTCCTGCGTGATGGCATCGCCATAGGGGCCAACGTTGGCGGAATTCACGGCGTAGGAGTCATCGAAATATGGCGTGGCATGCTGGATGGAAATCACGATGACTCGGGGAACGCGGCCGGCGGTCCAATCCTGATAGAGCTTGTAGCCGGCTTGCGCGACGCGGAGTTCGCTTCCTTTTAGTCCATCACTCGGGGGAGTGGTGCGAAAGGCGAGCAGCCCGGGAAGATCCCGGTGAAAATGGTCCTGCACGACCATGACAGGATAGTGAGCTTCGGGATGCTGTTCCCATCCGTCAGGCAGACAGGATCACGGCGCCGAGATATGTGGGTCTTCCCCAGAATTTCGTCAGCAGATCGCTTTGGATACGAATGTGCTTCACCCACTGGTTGTCGACGATTTTGTGCTCGTCGTTCGCGCCGCTCCAGCCCGCCATCTTGTCGGCCACTGTGGGGTCCAGTTCCACCGTGGGATTCCTTAGAATCAGCCGGATGGTTACAGTCCGGGGAGACTTTGGATCGAAGTGGATCTTTTCCGGCTTGCTGAAGAGATTGCCCGGCTTGGTCTGCCAGTGCTGTCCTTCGCCCTTGTCGGGAGGCAGCTTCAGCGTGCGCCCATTTCCCAGATGAAAGGTGTCGTAAATGTTGAGCACGGCCTGCACCCAGTAATCCCCGGCGGGAACGTCATTCAGGCTCTCAGCGGGATAGCCGAGCGTCGACGTATCGATGACAGCGGGAGTGCCTGGCGCCAGCGCATCGACGTCGACACCAAAGATCTGCTGGGACTGGGCAGTCATGAAGCTGATCTGGAAGCGTGGCTCGTCATCGTTGTTGTTGGCGAACACCAACAGGATGTGCCCGTCGAGCGGATTGGCGTTCACTTCTTTGGGAAACGAGATCTCGAAGCGGGGACTGGTAGGCTTCGCGACTTTCTCTTATTCGGCAGCAATGGCTGGAATGCACAGAGTGAAGTGATTACCAGCAGAAGACGCAGATTCTTCAAGATCGGAGCTCCTTTTAGAGCGAAGGCGAATATGTATAGCAGCACAAAGAATAGCGGGTCAAGGAATGGCGGATCGCCAGATTTCTTTGAGCTCGCACAGCCGAGAAGTCCCATTTCTCGCAAAAACGGCGAGAAGTGAGACGCCCCCCTTTTTCGCGGTGCCGGGCGAGTTTCGGTCTACGGCTTCATGTCCGTTTGCCCGGGCGTGTTCCCGTCCGATATAGTTTTAGCATGTTCGAGAACTTCACCACGACCGACAAGTGGACGAAGAAGCAGGTCCATTGCGCTTATCAGTGCCAGATTATTGCCATTGCCACGCGTCACGCCGACGCCGTGGATTACAAGTTTCTGGTGGACGGGCGGAAGGTCTGGGTCGCGTTGCCGCATCCGGCTTGGGTGGAATATAAGAATCGCACGGGCAAGATCATCACCGACTCACTGGCGGTTGAGATCGCGGGACACTATCTGAAGACGGCGCTGGAGTCGGGCGAAGGGCTGGGTCGGGAGATGTATTCGCTGACTGTCGATGAAACGCTGGCTCATCTTGATGCGGCCATAGCCGAGATGGAAGCGCAACCGGCGTAGCAAGTCGTGGTCGCCTTTCGGCGGACTGGACAGCCGATGGCAGCTGTCCCCACTTGATCTTCTAGATCACCACCGCTTCTTTGTACTCGCCAAACACTTTTCGCATCGCGTCCGAGATCTCGCCGACGGTGGCGTTAGCTTCGACGGCGGCCAGGATTCGCGGCATAAGGTTTTGGCCTGAGCGCGCAGCATCTTCGACCCCGGATAATGCCGCTTTCCATGGACCAGCATCTCGCGTCGCTCGCAGGGCGCGCACACGCTCAATCTGCTTGGGCTCGAGCGCAGGATCGATGCGCTGGATGGGAATCGGCTTTTCTTCTTCCACTTCGAACCGATTCACGCCAACGACGATCGCTTCCCGATTGTCAACCTGCTGCTGGTATTCGTAGGCGGCGTTCTGGATTTCCTGCTGCACGAATCCGCGCTCGATAGCCTTGAGCATCCCGCCGAAAACCTCGATCTTGCCGAGATACTCGGCGGCATGCTGCTCGATCTCGTTGGTCAGAGTTTCGACGTAATAGGATCCGGCAAGCGGATCGATCGTCTGCGGCGCACCCGACTCATATGCAATGATCTGCTGCGTGCGCAGAGCAATGCGAGCGGCTTGCTCCGTCGGCAAGGCCAAGCCTCGTCGTAGGAATTCGTATGCAGCGACTGCGTACCGCCGAGAACAGCCGCCATGGCCTGGATTGCGGTGCGGACGATGTTGTTCTCAGGCTGCTGCGCGGTCAACGTCGAGCCGGCGGTTTGGGTGTGGAAGCGGAGCATCCACGAGCGCGGACTCTTCGCCTTGAAGTGCTCGCGCATGATGCGGGCCCACATGCGACGCGCGGCACGGAATTTCGCGACTTCTTCCAGAAAATTATTGTGGGCGTTGAAGAAGAAGGAAACACGCGGAGCAAATTTGTCGACATCGAGTCCGGCTCTTAATGGCGGCTTCCACATAGGCCATGCCATTGCCCAGTGTGAATGCGACTTCCTGCACAGCGGTCGATCCGGCTTCACGCATGTGATAGCCGGAGATAGAGATCGTGTTCCACTCGGGAATGTTGTCGTCGGCCCACGCGAACATATCGGTGATGACGCGCATCGCCTGTTGCGGCGGGTAGATATATGTCCCGCGCGCGATGTATTCCTTCAGAACATCGTTCTGCACCGTGCCAGAGAGTTTGCGGATGTCGGCACCCTGCCTCTTGGCAACGGCTACGTACAACGCCAGCAGGATCGAGGCCGTGGCATTTATGGTCATCGACGTAGAGATCTTGGTCAGGTCGATCCCATCAAAGAGGCGCTGCATGTCTTCGATGGAGTCGATCGCGACCCCAACCTTCCCGACTTCTCCCAGGGCCATGGCGTGATCGGAGTCGAGGCCGATCTGTGTAGGTAGATCGAAGGCAACGGAGAGGCCGGTGGTCCCGTTTGCCAGCAAATATTTGTAGCGCTTGTTCGATTCCTCGGCGTCACCCATGCCGGCGTATTGCCGCATGGTCCAGAGTCGTCCGCGATACATCGTCGCTTGAACGCCGCGCGTGAAGGGGTATTCGCCGGGATAGCCTACTTCGGTTTCGTAATCGGTGCCTTTGAGATCGGCTGGAGCGTAGAGTGGCTTGACCGGAATATGGGACGAGGTCTCGATTTCAGTTGCGAGGTCGGCAGGAGACTTTAGCTTTTCCGTCATCAATAATCTTTACCAAGACTCACTGCTTATGCCGACGCGAGAGGAGAGCAGATCCTTCGCGGCAAAGAACGCCGCTCAGGATGACAAGCTTGCTGTAGCGACACTCATCACGGGCGCTGGCTCTTTCTGCGCACTCTCCAGAACGAACTCAGGCCGAACCAGGCAAACGTCAGCGTGAAGCAAACGGCGATGGCGAGCCGGCCGGCCGTCGCCCTCCCGGCAGCGTACTTCGTGTATTCGCGGACGAACGCCATTCCGCCGAAAGCCGACATGGCCAGAAAGACAGTGCCGGTCACCTCAAGCCACAGAAGATGACCGATGTGGGCCAAGGACCGTGCGGTGGCGCGAACCGCAGACATGGCGGCATTGATTCGCCGGCTGCGACCCGCCATGTCGCGAACCACCCGTAACGCGACTCCCACCGTTCGTAAGCTGGAAATTTGGCTCACGGCCTCGATTTTAACAGCCTTGGGAGCTACAATGACGCAAACACGACTGCCGGTGAACCGTTCGGCCGCCGGCAGCATCTCACTAATTGGCGAATTTGTTTCGGGGAGGCGCAGTGGATCCACAACTCAAACAACTCATGAAAGAGCTCGGGGACGCGATCAACGAATCTCTTTCCGATTCCGAGCAGATTTCTGAAGTTGTGTCCCGCATTAAAGAGGGCGGGTACGATATTTTTCTTGTACTGGAAGCCACGATCGGCGTGAGCAAACAAGGCGAAAAGTCGCCGGACAAGACCTCTCTGATCACCACCATGTCCTCTAATCCCGAGCTGAAGGTCAGCGATCAGGATTTGAAATTCCTGAAATCTCTGCGCATCAAGATCGACGAAGACCACCACGACAAACGCAAGTAGATCAAGTCAGCACCTGATCAAGCAGCTGCCCCACCGCCCGATTCGCCTCAATAATTGAAGATCGATGGTCCGCCACGCCGGAGAGATCTGTGTTGGCAAACGCGATCCTTCCGAAGGGCGCGGCGCGGAGAACTTCCCCGGGAGCAGGCTTGCCGTTTTTGCCGAAGAAGAATCCGGGGGCCGGACTCAGGTAAGCGTGTCCCCAGCGATTCAGGATGATGCCGGCGATATCACGGGTGGCGTCGAATCCTGAGCGGACAAACATTTCGCTGAGCTGGCGGCGAATCTGGCGTTCGTATTCGCGGAACGGCGTAGACATCAGCTCGCCGCGACCGAGATGGCCTTGCTCCCCGGTGGCCTTGCCGGGGTAGGCGTAAAGGATTTTGATGGTGAGCACCGTCGGCGAATCTGGACCGATGGTCGGCGACTCTGCTCCGCACAGCGCCATCTTGCGCACCTGCAGGTAATTCCCTAAACCTTCAAACCACTGGCATCCGGAAATTCCCATCTTGTACAGGAAGCGCCAGTTGCGGACGGCGACATTCGCCATCATGCAGGGCGAACGGTAAAACTGGCTGTAGGCCTCGACGCGGTCGGCGGGAAGATCGCGCACAATGTGTCGGGTGGTCCAACTGCCACCTGCCATCACGACCGAGCGGGCACGTGTGCGATACAGCTTGCCATCGCGCGTGTAGATGATGGTGACGAACTCCGACTTTGCGGAATCGCCATCGTGCTTGACCCAAACGGCAGTCGAGTTCAAACGAATTCTCGCCGCGGAACCCGGACGGTCCAAGGCAGCGAAGTTCAGGGAATTGCGCGTGACATCCTGCAGGGAGTGCTCACCCGCGATTGAATCCGGGATCAGGGTCTTGGTAATCAGCCGCGCGATTCCTCCGTTGCCATCCGGGAACATCTGCTGGCCGGTCTCATCGCTGATATCGAGCGGGTGCAGCATTTCAGCCGCATAGGCGGCGAATCCGGAAAGCGCGTCACCGCCCAGGCCATAACCGCCGCCATCATCCATCGACAAAAATATCCTATAGGTGTCACGAGTGATGCCGTGGCTCTTGATCCGGTAGTCCTCAAGAGTGATGGTATCGAGGCGGCGCGAGACTTCGTCGCCGGCATACTGCGGAACCTCGGAATCGTTGGCTGCCTGATACTTAAGCAATTCTTCGCGCACCTTTGCGGAAAGAGGAGCACCTTCGAGCTTTTTGCCCCATGCATCCGTCAGCCAAAGGCCTTCGGGATGGCCGAACTTTGCGCCAAAATACAAACCATTCGGCGCCGAGCCCAGATACGGCGTGGTGCTGAGCTTCATCTCCGGCGATGAACTTCCCCATTTCTGATATTCGAGTTGGGGCGTTTTCAACCCGATTGAGTCGTAGAAACGCGCGATGAAGCTGCGAGGGTACGGAACGGGAAAGAACGCAGATCCCTGATGCGCGATCAAGCGGTGGCCATCGACCAGGAATTCGTTGCGCTTGGCTTCGCCGCCGAAGACGGGGTGATTGTCGAGAACCAGGCACGACCTTTCCTTTCCGCCCAGTTGCTGAAAGATTAGCGCGGCTGCAAGACCGCTAATGCCGCCTCCAACAATCACGCAGTCGAACGTTTCCTGCGTATCGATCGCGTTGGCGGGGAGGAACTCGAATTCACCATCGCGAATCCGGTGCCCCGCATCGAAAACGGCGGGAGTGTTGCCGTTGGAGTTTGCGTAATCGCCAACACCGCCGTAGCCGGTCCAATCGTCAGCGGCGATGGGCGAGGCGGGACCTTGGGTCAGTAATTGTGCCGGCGTCAGAGGGCTCAGCAGCAGCGCGCCGGAGCCCAGCAGCGTCGAGTTGAGGAAATCGCGCCGTGTAACTCTTTGATCGAGGCCGAGTGCTTTGTCGCTGGCAGAGTTTCTGGCGTCATTGCCGGAATTTTGTTCGTTTAGGCCGCAAGCCAACATTGTCCTCCATGAGAAATTTCTCTGCAGGATATACGAAAGTCGTGGCTCTGCGTGCTTTCCGGCAACCCTTACGATCTGTGCTACCATCAACTGTTTTTTCGCCACGTGTGCCGTGAACGAAAAATCTCCGGGCGAACGGCAGAGCGGGCGGAATCTGAGGGCTGGGAATGAAGGACACTCTCGGGGTGCTGTTGGCTGGCGGGGCTGGCGAAAGGCTGTATCCTCTCACTCGCGATCGGGCCAAGCCAGCGGTGACCTTCGGCGGTATCTACCGCATTATTGACATCACGCTTTCGAATTGCCTGAACTCCGAACTGCGCCGGGTTTATATCCTGACCCAGTACAAGGCGCTCTCGCTGAACCGGCACATCCGCGAAGGCTGGAACATTCTCGGGCGAGAGGTGGGCGAGTTCATTGAAGTGTTGCCACCCATGAAGCGGGTGAGCGATCAGTGGTATCAGGGTACGGCGGACGCGGTTTATCAGAACATCTACTCGATCGGATCGGAGCAGCCGAAACATGTTCTGATTCTTTCCGGCGACCACATTTACAAGATGAACTACGGCAAGATGATGAAGCAGCACCTCGACTCGGGCGCTGACATCACACTCTCCACCATTCAGATCGATCCAGAGACGACTTATCAGTTCGGTGTGGTCGACGTTGACAAGGACGGTCGCATCAACGGATTCCAGGAAAAACCGAAGACGACCACGCTGCGCTATCCGCTGAATCCGGAAAAAGTCGCTGGATCAATGGGCGTTTATTTGTTCAATGCCGACGTACTGATTCCGGTGCTGCTAAAGGATGCAGAGGATCCGCAGTCGAGCCACGATTTCGGGAAAGACATCCTGCCGAAGATGGTCGACGACTATCGCGTGTACGCCTATGACTTCGTCGACGAAAACAAGAAAGAGGCGCATTACTGGCGGGACGTGGGCACGCTGGAGGCGTACTACGAGGCGAACATGGATGTGGTGTCGGTTTCGCCGATTTTCAACCTTTATGACGAAGCGTGGCCGATCCGCACCCACCAGCGTCAGTATCCGCCGGCTAAATTCGTGTTTGCAGAAGCCGGACGCACCGGTACAGCGCTGGACTCGATCGTGTCGAACGGCTGCATCGTTTCCGGGGGGATGGTGAAAAATTCGGTATTGTCGCCTGACGTCCGAGTCAACTCCTACTCTGAGGTTGACCAGTCCATCCTGTTCTCGCACGTGAGTGTGGGGCGGCGCTGCCGCATCCGCAAAGCGATTCTCGACCGCGACGTACACATTCCGGAAGGCACGACCATCGGTTACGACGCAGAGGCGGACCGGCAAAGATATTTCGTGACCGAAAGCGGCATCACGGTTGTCACGCGGGACTATTCGCTGTTCGAGAACCCGGTAACAGTGGACTACTTCACCAGCGAATAACGGGCCAAACCACCATCCGATCTGCTGGCGCACACAGACTACGCAGCGCCGTGACCGTTGAGCCAATTTCAATTTGAATTCCGGAATGGTGCGTGCTAAGCTCGGCGGCGTCGTTGAGGTGTGTCGCCAGGCAGCGTTAGTTTCCGTGTGCGCCAACTCCCCCTGGATCCTTGATTCCCAGAAGACGTTCACGAACCGGTCTGTTAAGCTTACCGGTTACTTCAGGTTCCAGGAGTCCCAGCTCCTCATGAAGAAGTGTCGTTTCTGCGCCATCGTCTTGTCATTTTTCACTTTTCCCCTGCTCTGCGGAATTCCGTGCTGGACAGCGTCCTCTCCAAACGAGAAATCTGACGTGCTGCTTACGACCATGCAGGAGGAATTGCAGCGTGCGCACACGAACCTGGGCAAGCTGGACCCGGCTCCTTACTTCCTGAGCTACTCTGTGTACGACCAGAGCATCGCATTGGCCGTGGGGAGCGAGGGAGGCCTGGTCAGTTCCACGCGGGCGCGGCGCCGCGCTGCCGACGTAACCATGCGGATCGGCACGGCCGCGCTGGACAATTCGCATCAGCAGAATCGGGGCTCGGCGCGCACATCCGGTTCGCTTCCGCTGGAAGACGATCGCAACGCGATTGCCCACGAACTTTGGCGCCTCACGTACGAGGAATATCGCAAGGCGTCCAAGGCTTATGCGAGCGTCAAGACCAACACGCAGGTAGAGGCAAAGGAAGAAGATACGTCTCCGGATTTTACCGAGGAGACGCCTCCTACTCACGCGGACTACAAGGAGATGTCATCAACGCCCGACCAGAAGGCGCTCGAAAAGTTTGTGCGGGAATATTCCGCGCATTTTCGAAAATACCCGTTCATCTATTCATCGCTTGTGCTGGTTAGCGCGCAAAGCACACGCTTCCACTTTCTTTCAACCGAGAGCAATCATGTAGTTCTTCCCACCGCATTTGTTCGGGTCGCGATCCAGGCGGAAACCCGCGCCGATGACGGCATGGAACTGATGCGGGTGGAAACGTTTCAGGCTGAAAGCATGGATCACCTGCCTCCGGCCTCGGAGATCGCAGCCAAAGTGGAGAAGATAGCCACAGATTTGAAGGCCTTGCGGGAAGCTCCCGTGGCTGAGCCTTTCGACGGTCCAGCGTTGCTTTCGGGACGCGCCTCCGCTGTCTTCTTCCATGAAGTACTGGGGCATCGTCTCGAGGGTCACCGGCAGCGCGGCGAGCAGGAGGGACAAACTTTTACGAAGGCGGTGGGGCAGCCCGTGCTTCCGGAGTTTCTTAGCGTGATTGACGACCCGACACAGCGAAAACTGAACGGCGTCGATCTCGGGGGCTGGTACGAGTTCGATGACGAGGGAATGCCGGCGACAAAGGTCGATGTCATCAAGGACGGTGTCCTGAAAAATTTCCTGATGTCGCGCATGCCGATCAAGAATTTCGCAAACTCCAATGGGCACGGGCGTTCGCAGCCCGGCGCGATGCCCACCGGGCGTCAAGGCAATCTCATCGTATCGTCGACAAACACGGTGAAAGAAGCCGAGTTGCGGCAGAAACTGATTGAGGAAGTGAAGAAGCAGGGCAAGCCCTATGGTCTCTACTTCGAGGACATTCAGGGAGGCTTCACGCTCACGCAGCGGTCGATGCCGCAGGCGTTTCAAGTCCTGCCGGTGCTGGTGTGGCGGGTTTATGCGGACGGCCATCCGGACGAACTTGTGCGCGGCATCGATATCGTCGGCACTCCACTCGCTGCCATGAACCGCATCCTGGTCACCGGCGACAAGACGGATGTGTTCAATGGTGTTTGCGGCGCGGAATCGGGTCAGGTGCCGGTGTCTGCGGCAGCACCAGCGATGCTGTTCTCCGAGATCGAAGTGCAGAAGCGAGCCCACTCGCTCAACCGTCCGCCAACGTTGCCCGCGCCACCCGAGGAGGGCGCGGATTCAAAAGGCTTGGGAGCAAAACAATGAAGAGACGCGCCCGCTCTATGTTGCTCCCGCTTTTGATCGCAGCACTTGTCTCTGGAACGGTCGTGGCGGAACCGGCAAAGTCCGATGCGAAAGACGATGTCGTGCTCTCGGCGATGCGCGCCGAGCTCGATCGCTCCAAGTCACAGTTGAAGATGGACCAGGTCGCGGCGCCCTACTATATCGAATACAGAATTTTCGATCTGGACGAATATTCGGCGGAGGCATCGTTCGGCGCACTTCGAGGCGATGTGCGTATGCGGATTCGCTTTCTTCGCGTCGTGGTACGTCTGGGCGACTACAAGCAGGACAGTTATTCCGGCCAAGGCGAAGGCACGCTCGACTTCATGCCGGTCGATGACGACATGACAGCCCTGCGGCATCAACTGTGGATCGCCACCGATCGGGCTTACAAAGCTGCCGCCGAGGCTCTGGCGGCGAAGCAGGCTCAGCTCAAGCAGCTCACGATCGATCAGCCAGTCGACGATTTCGCGCACGCCGAACCGGTGCAGTCTGTCGGGCCGCTGGTGAACTTGGAGTTCGATCCCGAACCGTGGAAGAAAATGCTGCAGGATGCATCGGCACAGTACAAGAACGACCCCGATATTGAATCCTTCGAATCGAACTTGAAGTTTCACGCAGCCAACCGGTACTTCGTCAATTCGGAAGGAACAGTCGTGCGCAGCGGACAAAACCTGTACGAGATGACGATCGCGTGTCGTACTCAGGCCGCCGACGGCATGAGCCTGTCGCGCGATAACAGTTTTTTCGCGTCGAGCATAAAGGAATTGCCCTCGGCGGCAGAATTTGCGGCGCGCGCCGAAAAACTGGCCAACAGCCTCAAGAACCTGCGCAATGCGCCGCTGGTGGAGGAGGAATACCGGGGTCCGGTGCTTTTCTCGGCAGACGCCGCGGCTTCAGTATTTGCCGACTTGGTGGGTGAGAATGTTCTGGGACGCAAGCCAGAACTCGGCAAGAATGCCCGCACCACGGGCGCTTTCGCGGCCAGCTACAAGACTCGCGTACTACCCGATTTTTTATCGGTAGTGGATGATCCGACGATTTCAAGGTATGCAGGTACCACGCTGCTGGGCCATTATGAAATCGATGATGAGGGCGTTCCGGCGCAACGTGTTTCCCTGATCGAGCAGGGGAACCTTGTCAACTACGATCTGGGCCGCGCGCCGATCCGTGATTTCCCCGCTTCCAACGGACACGGGCGCGCCCGTGTCCCCACGAATCCTCCCGGCCCGAGCCTGGGGAACTTGATTGTGACCGCCTCGCAACCCGCGGCGAAAGAAGATCTCAGAAAGAAATTGCTCGAGCAATGCCAGCAGCGCGATCTGCCCTACTGCTACTACGTCGAGACCTTCGGTTCCAGGCTCACGCCGCGCTTGCTCTACAAAGTCTGGAGCAAGGATGGACACGAGGAGTTAGTCCGCGGAGCGATATTCGGAGAGCTCGATGTGCGGGCGTTGCGCAGCAGCCTGGTTGCTGCCGGGGACGATGCCTATGTCGAGAATCGTCCAACCAACATTCCGCACAGCATCGTGGCGCCTTCCATCCTGTTCGATGAACTGGAAGTGAAGCGCGCGAATCTGAACAAAGAAAAATTGCCGGACTATCCAGCTCCGGCGGTGAAATAGAGGATCGCGTTTCCACCGATTCGGTAGCGCCGCCTTCTCGGCGGTGCTACGACGCAGTTGCAGACGCTGCCGCCGCGTCTTCCGCTTGGCGCACGCGATACAGCGTGAACAAGACCAACAGCGATAACCGGCCCTCCGATAGTGCGGCTCGATTGTGCAGCTCCACGGATTTTTCCCGCGCATGCAGTTGTAGCACTGGTTGACCAGCATCGCTTGCGACCGTCCATACGGGATGCCAGATTCCCCGCGTCACGACAAAAAATGTCTGACCATCGGCGAACGTGAGAGTGCCTTTGCCGCCCCAAGCCGATTTGAAATTGGCAATCGGCTGTTGCGAGGCTGCGTCGAGGATCTCCGCCTTATTGCCCCAAAATCCGCCGCGGCGGATGACCCAGTTTTCGCTGCCTGCTGTCGCCAGAAAATTCGACGACCAGACGCTAGGGCGTCGCAGGGTTGCTACGATCTGGTCGTTCTGCTTGAGTTCGAACCCTCGCCTGCTGGAAGAAAAGGTAAACCCGCTCGAAACGGCGGTGGAGAGAGGAATCATAAACACCTCCGAACAGGCATCTCGACCCATTTCTATGCTAGCAGCATTGTATGAATATGCTCCTAAGAGGAGAGCGAAACCGTAGCGATACAAGCCCTTTGGCGTCGGTCACCTCGCATTCGGCGGATGCTGCGACAGCAGGGCCCGCGCCTGATTGGCGACGAGCAGAACCCCGTGCTCCCGCGCGTCCTTTTCCAAAGCGGCGAGCTTAGCATCGGCGGAGGGACTACCCGCCCCCTTCTCGATTTCGGCAATCGCAAGTCGAATTTCATATTCGTAGACGCGGTAGCCAAACTTACGTGTCGACGTGAGCGCGTTCTGCAACTCCTGAACGGCAACAGCAGTCTTGCCTGACTTGGCTTTTATGCGCGAGTCCGCCAGGGCTACTTCGTAAGGCGGAGTCTGCATTGTGGTTAGCTTGAGGAGAGCCGCGGCTCTCGTCACCGCAGCCTGCGCTTCCGCCAAACGACCGGCGCCCAGCAGGTTTCGAGCTAGCACCGACTCAGCCCAAGCTCCATTTCCTGCTGAGTTGGCTTTTTCGTATCCCACCGCCGCCTGGCGGGCCAGAGTTTCGCCCTCGACATATCGCTTCTCGAACAAAGCGATCAGCGCCAGGCTCACTCGAAGCTGGGCCGCTAAATCGTCGTTGTTCATCTCCGTACACAGGGTTAGCGCTTCTTCGTACTGTTTTCGAGCCTCCGCGAGTTTGCCACGCGCCAGAAAAACGTCCCCCAGACCAGTCATTGGGTATGGTTCGCCACGGCGAAAGGCGATCTCCCGCTTGATCCCCAACGACTGGTCGAAGTATTTTCTCGCCTCGTCCAAATCGCCCATTTCGACGTAGAGATTGCCCAGATTATTCGCGGTGGACGATACCCCGCGACGATCTCCGATCTCATTGAAAATCGTGAGAGCGTCCTGCTGCATTTTCAGCGCACCTTGCAGGTCGCCAATGCCATCAAGAGCGTTCGCCAGATTTCCATAGTCGCTGGCCAGACCGGACGAATCGTTGATCTCACGGTCGTAGGGCAAGACTTCTTCGTAATACTTTCGAGCTTCCCGCAGGTTCCCTTCGGAATAGAAAACATTCCCGATGAGTTCCAGGGCGGCTCGTATGCCTCGTTTCGCCCCGACCTGCCGAAAGACCGGGAGCGCCTCTTCGAATTTCTTCTTGGCACCTTCGTAGTCTCCCTGATCGAAGAAGACCTGTCCGACACTCAGCAAAGCTCGCGCTGCTCCGTGGCGGTCACCGACGAGAATGTAGAATTCCTTCGCCTGATTGGAGAGATCAATTGCCTTCCTGGATTGCCCCATTCGCTCCCAGGCGTCGCCTTCCATTTGCGCTGCATGCGCCACAATCAGGTTTGCGCCAATGCTACGACCCAGTTCTGCCGCGTGCGCAGCCCGTTCTTGCTTCCGCTTAAAGTCGCTCAACGCCGAGGCAATATTGGCATCGGCAAGGTCAATGCGGGCCCGGTCTGCTTCGGAGACAGTTAGCTTGCGCAGTTCGGCAAGAGTACTCTCTGCATCACTTGGCTTTGCGCCACTCACCTGGGCGCGGATCAGAAACAAACCGTAGTCGACCGTGTCGGGAAAGAACCTCCACAAGGCGTGGTAGCTCTCAATAGCTTCAGGCATTTCCGCCAGAAGTTCATGCGCCCGGCCTTCAATCAGCAGCCGCTCTTCCCTTGAAACCTTGGCCGAGAGAGCAAGAGCGCGCCTGGCCTGTTCGTTGGCCCTGCTTTCATATCCCAGGACCGACCACGCTTCCGCAAGTGCGGAGTGGGTTGGCGCATGTTCGGGATCGAGTGCCGCGGACTTCTCCAATAAAACGCGGGCCGACTGAGCGTCAAAAAGCCGCAACTGCTGGAGTCCTTGCGCGTAGAGCCGCGCCGCCTCAGGATTAGAGGGCAGCGACGCACGCACCAGCGCCGACTGAGCGTCAGAGAGCGCTCTGACGCCGATCCTGGCACGTAACTCCGCGCCTGCTCGGCCGACCAGTTCGTCGATCTCCTTCTCGCTTCCTTTCTCGGACACGGTAAACAGCGTTTCACCTGCGAGCGTATCCTGCAGGCGCACGTCAAGCCGCAGCACACCGTCGCCCAGCGGGACATAGGATCCGAGCACGACTTCATCGCTCCCCAGGTTCTGCCGTATACGAGTAAGGGTTTGCTGGCTGAAGCTATCGGCGTCGGGCAGGGCAAGACTCGCCTTCATCTGCGCGACGCTCTCGCCGGAAACAGCACGCAACTCGTCTCCCTGTCCGAGTTCGGTCGTCAGCATTTCCGACAGTGCGGTAGAGAGCCACGCCTTCTCCGGATTCTCCGACAGATTCTTGAATCCGAGCACCGCTACGGAGCGGCGCCGGCCGGCTGATGGACTTGAACTCGGCGGAGCAGAGCGGTGCAGATAAAGATAGCTACCGATGAGCAGCAGCAATGTGCCCGCAACAGCGAAGGCCATCCACATGCTCCGCCGAGACTTCGACAACTGGTGGCCCAAAGCGGCAGTAGGCGCCGTCAGACGATCGAGGTCGTCGGCCAACTCGGAGGCAGATTGGTACCGTTGTGCCGGATCTCGCGCCAATGCCTTCAAAATGATCTCGCTCAACACGTCAGGCACCATCGGAACGCTCTCGCTGGGCGGGTCAGGAGACTGGTTCAGAATGGCGTTGATGAGCATTGCTGGGGTGTTCTGGAGAAACGGTTTCCTGCCGGTCGACATCTCGTAAAGAACTGCGCCCGCCGCCCAGATGTCAGTTCGCGCATCCAGCACTTCGCCACGCAACTGCTCAGGAGACATGTAAGGCAACGTCCCAACAGCTTGCATCGGCTCCGTCAAAGTGGCAGTCGCGCCTAATTCACTGGCGCCCGGCATCTTCTGAGCCAAACCGAAATCGAGGATTTTGAGGCGCCCATCGGTTGTCAGACGCAGGTTGCCGGGTTTCAAATCGCGGTGCACGATCCCCTGCTGATGGGCGGCTGCCAGACCCGCGGCCAATTGTGCGCCAAAGCGAATTACTTCGGCGGCTGGCATCGGGCCGCCGGCAAGTTTTGCATCCAGGGTTATTCCCTCGATGTACTCCGTGACCAAAAAATTAATGCCGTCCTGATTGCCGAATTCATGTACGGTCGCGATGTTGGGATGGTTCAGGCGAGCCAGCGAGAGCGCTTCGTTGTGAAAGCGCTTTTGGGCATCTTCGTCGGCCAGAGTACCGGGCTGTAGGACTTTGACGGCGACGTCACGGTGGAGGTGTTCGTCGTGTCCGCGATACACCACTCCCATGCCGCCTGCGCCGATCTGCTCCTCGATTCGATAGTGCGACAATCTGTGCCCGATCATCCCGCCCCGCAACAGGATCAAGCCACAAGCTACTCGATGGCGAAACGCACGGATGTAGCCGGTTCGTTATGTCAGTGTAAGCGTTTCGTCATGTTGATTCTTGGATATCGAGGGACTGCACGAAGATTTTACTTCGTGTGTCAAAGAGGCCCGCCCGATTCTGAAAGAACAACATCCACGCCCGATGGAGGCGTGGATGTGGTCTCGTACGTTTAGCAGCCAAACCCAACAAAACGGTCGCGCCACTACTGCGGAGGTTTGTGTTTGTCGTCCGGTTTCTCCGGTTTCTGCGGTTTGTTCGGCTCATGCGGTGCCGGGGGCGGAGCCTGCCGATTCTCGGCAGGCGGACGCGCCTGCTGTCGCTCGTTCGGTGGAGGACTCTGCGGCCGCGGAGCAGGTTCGTTCCGCGGTGCCGGCGCGGGTTCATTGCGCGGCTGCGGCGGACGATTCACCTCCGGACGCGGCTGCGGCTGATTCGGTTCGGGCCGATTCGGTTCGGCGCGATTCGGTTCGGGACGAGTGTTCGGCGGAGCCGTCGACGGATGCTCATTGCGCGCCGGTGGCTCTGGACGATTCATGTCCGGACGGTTGTTCGGCTGACTCGGCTCAGAACGGTTTGGCTGAGGGCGAGAGCCCGGATTCGGCTGGTCAGGCTCTGGCCGGTTGTTGGGCTGGCTGGGTTCGGGCCGGTTCGGTTGCGCAGAGGACGGTCTGTCGTTACGCGTTGGCGGCTCGGATGGTCGATTGTTCTCGGGCCGATTGTTTTCGGGTCGATTGTTGGGAGCTGGTTGAGTCGGCTCCGGCCGATTCGGCTGAGGCTGGTTCGGCTGATTCGGTTCCGGACGATCGTTCGGCTGCGCAGCCGCTGGCCGATCATTGTGTGCTGGCGGCTCAAACGGGCGATTGGCTCCGGGTTGCGGACGATTCTCCGGCTGATTTGGTTGTGGGCGACCCTCCGGCTGGTTCGGTTGTGGACTGGGTTGATTCGGTTGTGGACGGTTCGCCGGTCCTAGCGGCATCCCTGGCTGAGCACGGTTCGAGGGAGGATTCATCCCCGGCCGCTCGTTCGCTGCCGGCGGATTTCCGCCGGGCGCGTTACCAGGTGCTGCCGGTCGAGCGTTCGGCGGATTGCCCGGACGATTTCCCGCAGCCGGCAATGGCTGCGGTTTGGCTGGGGGAGCCGTGATCACACGCGGAGCAGATGCAGGAGGATTGGCAGAGCGCATCTGCTGGAGTTGCGGCCGCGACACTGGCACTCCAGGATTGCGTTCGAGTGCTTGCTGCCTGGCTGCAAACGACGGCGCTGGCGGCGGCGGGGCCCGTCTGGCGATCACTTGCCGGCTGACGACTGCCTGCGGCGGGGCCGCGACGCGATTTCCTGTGTTCGCGCGTGCTCCCAGCACAGCTTGTGATGCGGGTGGCACCTCTGCCCGCGACATTACCGGACTTCGCTGCATCTGACTCTGGTTCACCACAACCGCAGTCCGCGCCACCGGCTGGGCAGTTGCGAAAGCATGCTGCGGAACCGCAGTCACCGCACCGTGAACGTTTCTATTCACGTACGTGACGTTATTGATCGTAGTGTTGTTCTTAACGATGGTCGTGTTGTAGACGTTCGTCACCTGCGTCACGTTCACCGTAGTGTTCGTGACATTGACGCGATTCACATATCCCCGGCTCACACGGTACGAGGGCACATACACTTCCCGCGGGCCGAGCGGAAACCACGCAACGTTGCCTCCGACTCCAATTCCAACTCCGCCAACAAAAGCTACGAGAGCAGGTGCGTACACGGGTCGAACTTCGCGCGGCCCCGGCACCCAACCCCAGCGGCTGCCGACGAAGACCCAGCGTCCATAGTGGAAGGGCGCGTAGCCCCAGCTGGCATCGTCGACCCAGGTCCATCCCCAGGGATCGATCCAGGCCCAATGTCCGTTGTGATACGGAGCCCAACCGGCGTCCACGCGCGGATACCAGACGGTTCCGTATTCAGGCGCGGGACGCCAGTCTCCATAGTCATCGAGATCTTCGAAGCCCACGACCTGGCGCGAGCAGTATCGCGCCGATGGCGAATCTTCATACCGACGCTCGCGTTCATCGCTCCAGCGATCAAATGAATCGGGATCGGCGATCTGCTGCACGTCGGCATTCAGAGAATTGGTGCCGCTGAAGGTTACGCGTTGTCCCTGGTGGACCGTATAGCTCTGCCCGTTCCCGGTCGATTCACCTTCTCCCTCGCGAATGGTCACGACTGTGTAGTCGCCGTTTTCGGAGGACTCGACGCGATACCGCCCCGGCTGATGAATCAGGAACGCCTGATTCGGTGTGTCGATCTCGTAATCAGTGTCGCGATCGAGCTCATAGACGCGCACGTTGATCGTCCCGGCGCTGAGCTGAATCTGCACGGTGCGGTCGTCGAGATTGAGAAAAGAAAATCCGGTATTGGCAGCGAGATCAATCTTCGACGACCCGAGCTGCACTTCTGCGCGCGAATCGCGATCAGCCCAGACCTTGTCGCCCGTGGTCATCGGGCGATTGGGCGTGGCTTCCACCCACTCCGACTCCCCGGCCGGCTGGAAAGAAACGGAGCCGTCCATGTGCCCGAGCCGAGCGACGCGCCCCGGAGGATCGTCTTGATCTTGATCCTGATCTTGCGCTCTCGCAATCTGCGAAAAAGAAGCCGAGAGCAACGCGAGTGCGACTAGCGCACCGAGTAGCCTCGAAAACTGCTTACAAAGGGTGAGTCCTTCTGAGAAGGTTTTATTCATAATAGTGGGAACCCTTTTCTGAACGTGATGTTGCGCCCCGCGCTCCACTGTAATCCGCAATCCTTAACCTTTTACGTTACTGCCCGATGTGACGGTAACCAAGCTTACTTTGGATGCTGGCCCGAGCGCGTTATTGCCTACAGTGATTTGTGTACGCACTGAGAACGAAGGTCACACGCTGCTACAATGCCGTGTTCCCACAGACTTACCGTCGGGCGCGAACTTCAAGGCCTGCAATCACGTACTGTCTTGTGGGTAGGCTTGAGCGGTCTCAGTCGTCCAAGCCCAGTCTCAGTTGGAAGTCGCACTTTCTCCGGGGAGCGCAAGTGGAAGACGTCCAGGTCGTCGCGATGCTGGTCCGGCGTTGTATCGCCGGCGATGCCGCCGCCTGGGAGGAGATTGTGCAGACCTATAACCGCAGGATATACAACATCTGCTACCGCTTTGCCGGATCGGGGGACGACGCCCAGGACCTGACCCAGGAAGTTTTCATCAAGATGTACCGCACCCTTCCGAGCTATGACGCATCGAAGGGCGCATTCGTCACCTGGGTCACAACCATTACCCGCAACCTGCTGGTCGACCATTTCCGCAAGACCAAGCAGGACCGGATGACCGATTCGATGGACTCGATGGCGTCCGACCACGAGGACGCCCAGCCGCTCAGTGAGCAAATCCCTGACCAAAGTGCGCCCCCGGACGCCCGGGTACGCCAGCGGGAGGTATCCGAAACAGTGCACCACGCCTTGGGCAAGCTTTCTCCAGAACTTCGGGAAGCAGTGATTCTAAGGGACTTACAGGATATGGACTACAAAGAAATCGCCTCTGTTTTGAGGGTTCCGGAGGGTACCGTGAAATCAAGAATAAATAGAGGGCGGGCGGAACTTGGCCGGCTCCTACAACGTACCTATAGGCAGGTGATGTGATGCCAGACCACACCAGTAACGGAACGCAGTGCACCGAGTTCGACCTGCTCCTTTCGGACGCGCTTGATGGCGTTCTCAGCGGGCCGGGACTCGACCGCTTCCAGGCTCACGCCAGCACATGTAAGACGTGCGGGCCGCTGCTTGCTGAAGCGGAGGCAGGCCGTACTTGGCTGAAGGGTCTCACGGAGGTGGAGCCTCCAGCCAGCCTGGTCAATAACATTCTGGCATCCACAACGGGCGTTGACACCCAACGCCTGTGGACGATGACACGCGCTCCACAACCTCGCATTTCGTGGTGGGAGCATGTACAGGCTTCGTTCCTGGAGCCGGTGTGGGCTATAGTCCGGCAGCCTCGGTTCGCCATGTCATTCGGTATGGCATTCTTCGCGCTGTCGGTGGGCCTGACCGTGGCTGGCGTGAAGCCTGCCGACCTGCAGCAAGTCAGCCTGCGGCCTTCGGCGATCAAGCGTACGTACTTCAACACCCAAGCCAGGGTCGTGCGCTATGTCGACAACGTCCGCGCAGTCTATGAAGTGCAGGCCGCTCTTCGCGGGATCAAGCGCAACATGACTCCCGCCGAGCCCGGACCAGCAAAACAAAAAGAACGGAAGAACGACACAACACAACAGCCCGAGCAGAAGCAGGATCGCAATTACAGCCAGACAGGGGAGAAACTCATTCTGGCCAGCGATCCGCTGGGTCCATCTAATCGCGATCTGCCTGTAGTGTCGGTGACCACGTACAGGAGGTTCGTATGAACTGCGCCACTCACAGCGATCAAGCTGCAGTGGCTTTCTGCCGCACTTGCGGCAAGCCACTTTGTAACCAGTGCACCCGCGACGTCCGCGGAGTGATTTACTGCGAATCGTGTCTGGCCGCGCGCATGGAGGGCGCCGCGTCGGCGCCAGGATACGTTCCGCCTTCTCCACCTCCGCCGCCCAACGTGTATCCACCTATCGGAGGGCCGTCGGCCTACATGCCGCCTCCACCTCCCGTCAGCTCCGGACCGAATCCGACAGTGGCCGGAATTCTCGCCGGATTCTTCCCATTTGGCGTGGGCGCAGTTTACTGCTCGCAATACGCCAAGGGCCTGTCGCACTTGGTGATTATGGTCCTGCTGATCATCGGGCAGAGTTCCGATGTGCCCTGGTATGTTCATGTTGTGCTCGGCCTGGGGATCGGTTTCTTCTACCTCTACCAGATCATCGACGCGGTTCGGACAGCCAAAGCCCTTCAGACCGGCGAGCCCGCACCCGATCCGTTCGGCTTGGGATCGATGTTTGGTTACAGCTCCGGGCCTTCAGTGCCCGGCGAGAAGAGCGAGACGAAGGTTCCTATCGCGGCCGTGATTCTTATCGGGCTGGGTGTGCTTTTCCTGATCAACACCGCTTTTGATTTCAGCCTGCATCGGTTTTGGCCGTTGATCCTGATTTTGCTGGGCGTTTATCTTTTCGCCAAGAATTGGGGGCTGCTGGGAAATTATCGGCCGGGCTGCGTTTGCGAACGATGCCGGACCCGCAGACTCATGGGCCCGGCAATCCTCGTGACTCTCGGAGTGTTGTTCCTGCTGGACAACACCTCCAGCATAGACTTTGGCAAAACTTGGCCCGCGATTTTGCTGGTGATCGGCGTAGTCAAACTCGTGCAGAGCAACGCATCGTACGACGGGCACATTGGTCCGCTGCCACCTGGTCCGGACGGCTATCCGCCCGCGCCTCCACCGCCGCCGGTCGTGACGCCGACGTATTCGGGGACAGCGCAGAATCCCCCGGAGCCACCGACGCAGAGCATGGATCCCACATCTGGGGAGGCAAAAAATGTCTAACCCGGTAGCGACACCTCCACCGCCACAGTTCTCTCCGTTGCCACCTCTGCCGCCGCCGCGCCACCGCTCGTTTGCCGGGCCGTTCGTGCTGATCGTGATCGGCACCATCTTCCTGCTGACCACGATGCGCGTGCTCTCGGTAGGCAAACTGGCTCACCTGTTCGCCAGCTACTGGCCGGTGTTGCTCATTCTGTGGGGAGTAATCAAGATCGTCGAGCATCAGCAGGCACAGCGCGGCGGCTACCGCTCATCTGGAATCGGAGCGGGTGGAGTTCTCCTCGTCGTCATGATCGTCGTGTTCGGCCTGATCGCGAACCAGATGGAGCGCGTGAACTGGTCCGGATTGCGGGACAATATCAACTTCGATGACGGTGATTTCCCTCAGATCTTCGGAGATACGTTCAACTACAACGACAATCTCGAGGAGACTTTCCCTGCGGACGCCAGCCTCAAGGTCATCGACACTCGTGGCGCGGTCAGCGTTCACGCGTCTGATGACGGCAAGATTACCGTCGCGGTGCGCAAGCGCATCCGGGCCGATAATCAGAGTGACGGTGACAAGTACAACAGTGAAACCAAACCGACGATCACGACGAACGGCGGACTGGTCACTGTTGACGCCAAGGTGGAAGGCGCCGGAGATCGTCCAGTGGAGACCGACCTGGACATTTCCGTGCCGAGGAAAGCGGCAGTCACAATCTCTTCCCGGCGCGGTGATGTGAATGTCAGCGGGCGCGGTGGCAACGTCGATATTTCCGCACAGCACGGTGACACCTCCGTCGACGATGTCACGGCAAACGTCAAGGTCAGCCAGGAAAAAGGCTCAGTGAAAGTCGAGCAGGTTACGGGAGACGTGCAGGTGGGTGGGCGCATGAGCGATGTGACCGTGGCCGACGTGAAGGGCTCGGTGCAACTCGAAGGCGAATTCCAGGAGAGTGTGAAGCTCGAGCGCATCGCGAAAACCGTCACGTTCAAATCTTCGCGAACCGACATGGAGTTCTCCAAGCTCGGAGGTTCGCTTGATCTGGATTCCGATGAACTCCACGCCGACGGCGTGGCCGGGCCGGTGCGTCTGACGACTCGCTCGAAGAACATCCGTCTGGAGGGCGTCTCGGGTGATGTCCGACTGAAGGACGACAACGGTACCGTCGAGTTGATCATGCATGCGCTGGGCAATGTGCAGATCGACAACCGGAACGGTGACGTGCAACTGGCTGTGCCCGAGAAGGCCGGCTTCCGTCTGGATGCTCGGACTCGTGGCGGCGAGATTCAGTCGGAGTTTCCGGAGCTAAAGGTCAACAACGACGAGCATGAGGCCAAGGCAAGCGGAAGCGTGGGGAGCGGATCGTCCCATATCGTGATCACTAACGAGCACGAGGGAATCGAGATTCGCAAGGCGTCGGCCATACCGCCTCCGCCGCCGGCGCCGCCAAACCCGGCCAAACCGGCCAAGGCGCTACCGTCACCGAAAGAGAAAGTCGAACCCACAGAAAACTAAGATACACAGGTTTCAAAGTTTCGAAGGTGTCAAGGTTTCAAAGCTTCGGAGCCGAAGGCTCCACTTTGAAACCTTGAAACTATGAAACCTTGAAACCTTGTTTCTCCTTTACCAACTCCTCGACCCTCGCCAGCACGTCGTCCTCGCTCATCGAAGTTGAGTCGATGACGATCGCATCGTCGGCTGCTACCAGCGGAGATGCCGTCCTGGTTCGGTCACGCCGGTCGCGTTCCCGCAAATCGGCAGCGACGTTCGCGGCCACATCGCCGGAAATTTTCTGTTGCGCCATGCGCCGCTGCTCGCGGATCACAGGATCGGCATCAAGAAAGACTTTTAGATCTGCGTCGGGGAAAACCTTCGTCCCGATGTCGCGGCCTTCCATCACGACTCCGCCACCGGCGCCCATCGAGCGCTGGTGCGACACCATCCACTCTCTGACTTTCGGGTGCACGGAAATGCGGGAGGCTCCCTCCGTCACATCGCGTTCTCGAATGCGCGCAGAGACATCCTTGCCGTCTAGAAATGTGCGATTTCCGCTGATCGTCGGCTCCAGTTGAATTCGTGAAGTATCCGCCAGTTTCACGAGTGCCACTTCGTCATCGAAAGAGGCGTCCTTGTCGATGGCTTTCAGTGCGAGGGCGCGGTACATGGCGCCGCTCTCGAGATTGACGTAGCCCAGCTTGCGCGCGAGCCGTGCAGCAATGGTGCTCTTGCCGGCTCCGGCGGGCCCGTCGATGGCGATAGTCAGTTTGCGCTGCAGGGTGTCAGTCATTCAGAAACTACAGATTGTACACACTCGCGAAGCACGGTCGACGGTTCCGGGTTTCGCAGCAGACGGGCAGTTGTTACAGTCCTCTCCTGCCCTCTCGGCCATTCTGACGGGTCCAGATGGGCACAAGGAGATTAAGCCTTGTGGCAGGGCTAAGCCGCACCTTCGATATCTGTTTGGATTCTGCTCCCGGATCAAGAATGGCTCCCTAACAGCGCGTTCTCTTCGTGAATCTGCCGTCAGGCCGGCCAATGCCTCCCCGCCATCCGTCGAAGGAGATTTATGTCCCAGATCGCCAGTTTACTTCCTCGCCCCAGAGCATACTCACAACTCCCGCGATTCAGCCGTGCCACTCTCTTCGTTGTAGTGGGTCTATTTTTCTTCCTGATTGGTCCCCAGCGCGCGTTGACGCAATCTGCGGCACACGATCCGGGAGCACGCACCGGTCCGTCAGGAGCAGGAGCACCCATCGCGGGGCTAACCCCGAATCAACGGGCATATTTCGACGCCGGCCTTGAGGAGTTTTCTGAGATCGAGTCGGTCAAGGGAACCGTGTCTAATACTGGCGCCGGTCTCGGCCCGCGATTCAACGGGGAGAGTTGCGCCCAATGTCACGCGCAACCAGCGGCCGGCGGCACCAGTCCCTCGGTGAACCCCCAGGTCGCTGCTGCCAACAATCAAGGAGCTACCAACCAGGTCCCCTTCTTCATCACCGTGAACGGGCCCGTGCGGGAAGCGCGATTTCCGTTTACTGAGGACTTGCGTCACCCGGATGGCGGTGTTCACGCTCTGTTTACAATCACTGGCAGAGGCGACGCGGTGGGCTGCAACCTGAAGCAGCCGAACTTTCAACAAGCTGCAGCCGCAGGCAACTTGATCTTTCGCATTCCCACGCCGGTTTTTGGGGGCGGACTGATTGAAGCGATTCCCGACTCTGCGATCCTGGCGCAAGTGAACACGCAATCCGACGCGAAGCATAGAATGGGCATCAGCGGCCGGCCGAACCGTTTCCTGATTGGCGGCATTACTGGAACCCCCAACACCAGCGGCAACGACGGCACGATCACGCGATTCGGTTGGAAGGCTCAGAACAAGTCGCTCGAAATCTTCTCTGGGGAAGCCTACAACGTTGAGATGGGGATCACGAACGAGTTGTTCCCCAACGAGCGTGATGAAACTCCCGGCTGTTCGTTCACTGCCACGCCCGAAGACACCACGAACTTCGACGGGAGCGGACCCGAGCTTAGCAGCGATGTCGTCCGCTTCACAACGTTCATGCGCTTTCTCGATCAACCCCAGCCCGCGGCTCCCACTCTTTCCACCCGTAACGGGGCGAAGGTCTTCCAGCAGATTGGCTGCTCGCTCTGCCACACGCCCACTTTCACCACGGGCCAGTCGTCCGTTGGGGCGCTCAGCAACATTCCCGCGAACTTGTTCTCGGACCTCTTGCTGCATCACATGGGGCCGGGACTCGCAGACAACATCGCACAAGGCCAGGCCCAGGGAGACGAATTCCGAACCGCACCTCTGTGGGGACTCGGACAACGACTGTACTTCCTTCACGATGGACGCACCAGCGATCTGGTCAAGGCAATCCTGCACCACTATGGCGCAGGCGACCGCCACTATCCAGATTCGGAAGCCAACGCTGTCATCATCAACTTCAAGAGGCTTTCTGGGCAGGATCAGCAGGATCTGTTGAACTTCCTGCGTTCTCTGTAACGAGGTCCTCCTATCGAATCTCTGGGGCGGAGGTAGCCCGGCCTTCGCCCCAGCCCCTTACTAACCACTCTGGTAGATGACGCCGCTTGTGGTGCCCTCAAGGAGCGGGCAGGATTCCTGGAAGCAAATCCTCGGGATTGCGTCCGGCTTCGCGCAGCTTGCGGATGCTCAGCGAGTCGTGTCTCTTTGCCAGTCGTAAACCCGCCTGGTCGCGCACCAGGTCGCAGTGATAGAAGTCGGGCACGGCCAGACCGAGAGCCCGGTACAGAAGAATCTGCCGCGCGGTGGATTTCAGTAAGTCTGCTCCACGCACAACTTCCGTAATGCCCATGGCGGAATCGTCGACCACGACCGCCAGTTGGTAGGCCGGAACATCATCGCGCCGCCAAACGATGAAGTCGCCGAAATCGCGGCCAGCGACGATCTGTTGTGGCCCCAGATGCAAGTCGTTAAAACAGATTTCCTCACCATCAGGAACGCGAAATCGCCAGTTAAATCCACTAGGCTCCTCGTGTTGCACAGGCCACGTGGTGTGCACAGGTCGTGTAGCGACGGACGCCTCGTCCGTCCCGCGAGCCCTGAGCGCAGTCGAAGGGCGAGCCGCCTCCTCCCGGACCTCTTCGGCCGGCACTTCCCAGAATAAATCGGCTCATCGTCGTCATCGTTCGGCGCCCCAGCCGCCAACGACACATCCTTGCGCGAGCAACTACAGGGATAGATCGCCCCAATCTCCCGCAACCGCTTCAACGCTTCCAGATAAAACTCTCGCCGCTCGCTCTGCGTGTAGGGAGCGAACGGCCCAGCGCAATCCGGCCCTTCCTGCCAGGAAATTCCCAGCCAGCGCAGATCCTCGATCATCGCGTCGACGAACTCGGCGCGGCAACGCTGCCGGTCCAAGTCCTCATTTCTCAGGATCAAAGTACCGCGCCGCTCTGCCGCTCGCTGCGTCGCGATCCAAAATGTCCGCGCATGCCCGATGTGGAGCAGACCAGTAGGCGAAGGCGCCAGCCGCCCGCGATACTTCGCTTGCTCTGAAAAGAAGTTGTTCACTCTTTTAAGCGGATGCCAGCCGCAAGGGGGCGACGATAGATTCCGAGGCCGCATACTCGATGTGCAACACCCTGCGTGGCATCTCGACCACCGACTTGGACGAAGCGTGCACCACTAGCGGGCGCATGGCAACGACTCCGCCCTTCGCCACGACGCAATCGACGGGCGTCACCTGCCTGGATAAGTCGTGAATCTCGTCATCGCTGAGCAGACCCAGTGTGTGCGTTGCGGGCAGCACCCGAAGCGGTCCATTTTCGGATGTTGAATCGTCGAAATGAATCCTCAGGGCAAGCACCTGAGATAAGGTTGTGGCTGGTGCATGCGCATAGTTGATTCCTTCCTTCACCGACCACGGCCCCCAGCCTTGCAACTCGTGCCGCTCGTGCAGCGGAAGGGCCGTGTCCTGATGCCATACAACCAGCCAATTCGCCGCCTGCGTCTTCTCAAATAGAGTTGCCCTGAAAGGAAAAGCATCTGCACCCATGACGGCAGAGGCGAGTTTGATCAGTTGAGGACATCGCGCAATCTTCACAACTGGATCGAGACCGATCGCATGTCGCACACCTGCACGACTGCGCTTTGGAGACAGCCTGGCAATTTCTTCTAAGGTTCGATCAAGGAATTCAGCTGAGAAAATGGCGGGCATAAGCGCAAAACCTCGCTCTGCGATTGCCGTGCATTCGGCGACGACATTCACTGGGCCGCACTCCGCGGTGCCGGCGTCGGCACGACCTTCGCCGGCGTGATCTGCAGCATTGATTTTCCGCCGACGTGCACGAAGCTCAACTCCCGTGCCGCCAGCAACGCGTTCACCGCATCTTTCACCTTCGAGCGGGCGACAAATTTTCCGAAGAATGTTTCGAGTTCCCCCGGCTCGACCGCGATGACGCAATCCAGATACTTCGACACCAGTGCGGAAAGCGCCTCAGGCACCGACAGTCCGACGCCCTCTTTCACGGCATCCGGCGCCCAGCGATGCAACAGATCCCACACCGAGCCTTCGCTGGCCTTATAGTCGACGCGCGTGATCCGCAGCTTTGACCACAACTCTGCCAGAGCCTTATCCAGCGCGGCCAGTGACACGCTTCCACCCAGGGCGTCCACCAGCTTCTGCTTCGACATCGCCCCCTCCCGCTGAATTAGTTCAAAGGCGTCACAGGCGAGCGCGGAGTATGCGGATCGCGACCCCGCCCGCGGCGCCAGCTTAGGATTGCGCTCTCCCATCAACGCGTAGAAATAAGGAAACACCGACGCTGATACCAGAAACCCATTGTTCTCTTCACCCAGGTTCGCCTCAAACGCAGTCTTCTCGCGCAACAGACGCACCATCAATTCTGTCGCCTGAGACGCCCGCGGATCCTTGAATGCATGCTGCCACTCCGGCAGCCGGTCCTGCGATCCAACGAATGCACCGATGAACGTTGGCACCAGCAGCACCGGCCGTTGCGGATACATGAGGCAGAATCCCACATCCTCCAAAAACACGCGCGCCGCCTCGATCGTCCGGATGGCCTTGCCATCCAGCCGCCACTTCTCGTGCCGAAGTTGTAGAAGATCGAGGTCAGTCATAAAGAAGCTGAGAGCTGCGAGCTATGAGCTTCGAAGTAAACACCTGAACTGCAAAACTCTGCAGGACTCGTAGCTCGTAGCTCCAAGCTCGAAGCTAGATTCTCTTAAACGCCTTCTGAATATCCTTCACAGAATACCGCAACACCACCGGCCTTCCATGAGGACAAGACATTGGGTGATCAGTCTTTGCCAACTCGGCCAGCAGCCACTCCATTTTGTTCTGCTCCAGCGGCATGTTGACCTTGATGGCCGCGTGGCATGCGATCGAGGCGGCAATGCGTGTGCGAATCTTCTCCAGGTTCAGCGACTGCTCCTCGCTGGAGAATTGATCGAGCAGTTCATGGAGCATGTGTTCGACGGCGGCGGCCTCCACTCCCGCTGGAGCGACCTTGATCGCAACGCTGCGCGCGCCGAATGGCTCCGCCTCAAAACCGTTGCGTGCAAGTTCCTCGGAGATTTCGCGAAAGACCGCCTGCTGCGCCGGAGACAACTCCAGCACGATGGGCATGAGCAGACGCTGGCTCTCAACTCTCATTGCCGCCCGCTGCCTCAGTACGCGCTCGAATAGTACACGCTCGTGAGCGACGTGCTGGTCCACGATCCACAAACCATCTTCGTTCACCGCGAGGATGAAGGAATTGCGAATCTGTCCCAGAGGCTTGAGCGTGCCGAGAGCCGAGAGCGTTGGCTCTTCTTCGCCGACGTCCAGCGCCGGAGAGCATCCGTGGTCGGGAACCGTGTCGAACTGCTGGGGAGGAAGCGTCGCTGTGAAATTCGGAGCGAGCGGGGCAGACTCCAATCCGCGCGCAACAGGGATTGCTGCATTCGCTTCGACGGCGATGCCGCCTTCGAACTGAAAACGCGTGGAGATCAGCGGCTGCGCCGGAGCCTGTAGGGCGAAATTACCATCAGCTCCAGGCTTGTTCAGTCCAGCTTCCGAAATTCGAACGCCAGAAGCCGCAAGCCCATCTTCCGATGGATGCCAACTGGCTCCCGGAGTCAGGGCCTGGCTTGCCGTGGCGTGGGCGCGGATCTCCGCTACAAACTGCGGGACTGGGCGCGCTTTCATCAACGCGGCCCGCACCGAGTCGCGCACGAAGTCGTGTATCGCGCTCTGCTGTCGGAAGCGAACCTCGGTCTTCGACGGGTGCACATTGACGTCAACCTCGGCGGCGGGCAATTCCAGAAACAGCAACACGACCGGGTACACCGTTGGTGGAATGATGTTCCGGTATGCCTCGGTGAGCGCGTGCTGCACCAGGCGGTCGCGAATGAGACGTCCGTTGACGAACACAAAAATCGAATTGCGGTTCAGCTTCTGAATCTCCGGCTTGGAGACGAAGCCGTGCACGCGGATCTCTCCGGGATCTTTTGGCGCCGCAGATTCGCCGTCTTCCTCTTCTTCCTTGCGCCGCCACGGCGGGGGTTGAGGGAGGCCCACGCGCTCAAGAGCCTGCCGAGCGGCCACCGGGATCAACTGGTCCAGCGTCTCCTTGCCAAACACCTGGTACACGCGCTCGCTGTGTCCCGCCACCGGAGGAGCGACCAGCATGGCGTTGGTGGCCGAATGCAATTCGAAATGCTTGTCGGGATGCGCCAGCGCGTAATGCGTGACGAGCGATGCAATGTGAGAGAGTTCGGTCGACTCCGCTTTCAGAAACTTCTTGCGGGCCGGAACATTAAAGAAGAGATCGCGAACTGTGATCGAGGTGCCTGGGGGGAGGCCAGCCTCTTCCACGCGGGCAATTTTGCCGCCATTGATCTCGATGACAGTGCCCGCAGGCTCATCCGCGGCCCGGGTCTCCATCCGGAGGCGCGACACCGAGGCGATCGACGGCAGCGCCTCGCCTCGGAACCCGAGCGTCGCGACGCTCAGTAAGTCTTCCGCATTCTTGATTTTGGAAGTCGCATGGCGCTCGAACGCGAGCATGGCGTCATCGCGTACCATGCCGCAGCCGTTGTCGGTGATCTGGATGAGCTTCTTCCCGCCTGCCTCGACGGTGATCTTGATTCGCATGGCCCCGGCGTCGAGCGAGTTCTCGAGCATTTCCTTTACAACGGAAGCAGGGCGCTCCACCACTTCGCCGGCGGCGATCTGGTTCGCAACGGTCTCGGAGAGTACGTGGATGCGGCCCATGGTTCAGGGATCAGAGGTATGGGATCAGTGGTCAGTTTCGCAGATAGGATGGAAAAAACAAAGGACGTGATTCGTCAGCGAAGCGACCTGAGGCCTGCCGACATGGATGGGACTCCGTTCTAGGAATCGCTTAGCTGCGGTATTCGATCGCGGGCATCTGCTGCTCACGTTCGCCAGAGGCGATCAATTCAGCGCCGGTAAGCTTTGGTCTCGTTGGCCGTGATCGCGATCACAGAGAGTCTTGCTGATACGACGCACTTCACAGGATTTGGTTCTAGTCCCTTCGCGTTTCGTTCTTTTTGAATATCTCATACAATTTTCGTATGACTGCATTATTTGTATTCGCATTAATCGTCGCGGCCGTCTGGGCCGGTAGCGCTATTATCAAACTTGACTAGCGGACGTGGAACGACCATCGTTTTCATCGTGGTGCTCGAACCGCAGATGTCAGAATGTTTCGGAATTTCCACAGAGGATGCCTTGCAAATGGTGCAGTTTGCAGGGCTTCTCCTCCGGCCAGGTACGTGAGAGAATAGAGCATGACACAGAACAGCCTGCCCCAGCCGCATGAGCAGCGCAAGGTGGAAGTACTGCTCCTGAGACTCTCGAAAATGCAACCGATCTCAGCTAAACCGGCCCCGATTGTGTTCGAAAAAGCTGCTATCCGTGAGGCCTGCTCAGCTAACCAGCGAGTCTTTTTCTCTACATAAATTCTCTACAGAAAGAGAAAGAATAGGTTGACCTAACCGTGCCACAGCTCAGGCTGTGGCTTTTTGATTGCGCGCCGCCTGGGATGAAGCAGGAGCGAACTGCTACGGGAGAGCCGCAATCACCACTGCCCGGCCCCCTGAGCCGAGCCGCAGTCCGCTGCCCGGCTGTTGGTTTAAGCGGTTCGTCCGCTCACTTCGCGTCCGCCACCTTCTCCCGTTCCTCGTTGTACACACCGAACTTTTTCGCAACCGGCTTGACAGTCGGATAGAACTGCACGAATGTGTGTTCCACGGCCGCGTGCGCGTCGTGGCACGACCAGCACGAGTTGCCGTGTGCCATTGCGCCGGATGACTGGCTGTCGGCCGCGAAGCCGTAATACGCCCACTTATCGGGATTGCGGGCAGAGTCTTTGACCTCGACCGCCAAGCCCATCAAGTCGGTCTGATAATGGCCCTTCTGGTTGATCGAACTGCGGCTGGCTGCGTCGCGTTCATCGATCACGAACATGCTCTGCTCGGGCCATTTGCCCGACTTCAGAAAATCGTCGTAGGCCCAGCGCTGCACGAAAACGTTGGTGAACATCTCGTGACCGCCGGGCTCGGGGCTGTAATTCATGCCGTATCCGGCGGAAAGAAACATCCATTCGCGATAGTCGGTGGGACGCAGGAGTTGGCCCTTCTCGTCGTACTGCGGCTTTGGCATCTTTTCTTCCGGAGCCGCGGCCAGCAGCGTCAGGCAAATCACCCCGAGCACGATTACACACAAAATTCTCTTCATAAAGGCCTCCCCATATGAGCGGCAGCTTAGCTTACCGCGTCGGGCTTTGTCTTGAACGGATTAAACATCTAGCAGGCTGCGGGAAAACTCGTGAATGCAGGCAATACCGTGGAAGAGCGGCGCTTCAGCGCCGCGCAAAGCGCGCGGAATCGGGGCGGCTCTAGCCAGCTGTGGTCGCCCTTTCGCGTTGGATGGAGTTTTTCCGCAACCTGTTCGAGCTCTTTCGTTGTGGGTGCAATCCTTAACCCTGTCATCCTGAGCCGCGTCTTTTGCGGCGAAGAACCTATGCAACTCGCTGTTCAGCACCGGCACAGCGAGGGAGTTCATGGGTCCTGCACAATTTCCTAAACGGGTCTAAAGCCGAAACAGTGAACCGTTGTTGACCATTCTCTTCGGGCGCCGTCTGAACACCAGTGCCTGAGTCTGTCCAGCCCGGCAAGATCCTGCGAGGGGGCGAGTTCTATTCGCCGGTTCAGGCTCGCCTGAGCGCGAACGATGTCGTGCTCTCGGAACTTCGTCAACCCTGCGCGCGCCTGGTGCCCCGGCACGAGCATGAACTGGCCTATGTCACGCTGGTGCTGGACGGCCACTATCGTGAGGGAGATCGTGGGAAACTCGAAGAATTGCGCCCGCTCACCGCGGTCTTCAATCCCGTGGGTATCGCGCACTCCACGGTGATCGGTCCGGCTGGGGCGTCGATGTTTACCGTGGAATTTCGCACGGCGAACATGCGTATGCTGGACCTGAGACTTCCTGCGAGCACCACCTGCGATTGCGGCGCAGGGTCCATGTTCTGGCCAGGGATGCGGCTGTTTGCTGCCTTCAAGACTGAAAGTTGTGACTCGCTCACGCTGGAAGGCCCTATCTTCGAACTGCTCGGCGCGATCACTGATTCAGAAGATGCGCCAGAGAAGACTGCGCCGCGATGGTTGAGCCGGGTGAAGGAACGCCTGCATGCGGAATTTCGCGACCGCCTGCGCATGAGGGACCTGGCGCGCGATGCCGGCGTGCATCCGGTTCACCTCGCGCGCGCGTTTCGCAAGTTCGAGAAGCGGTCTCCGGGAGAATACCAGCAGCGCTTGCAGCTTCGGGCCGCCTGCGAGTTATTGCGCGACCCCGAGTGGCCGCTGGCGGAGATCGCCGCCGAATGCGGGTTCGCCGACCAGAGCCACTTTACGCGAATGTTTCGAAGGATGGCGGCAACCACGCCGTCACGGTTCCGGCACGCGGTTGCTCCGAAAGCAATGGCAGCTTGACAGGAAAAGACGCTGCGGGAACAGAGCACCTTATCGTCACTCTTGCGAGCGCGGTGTCCCGAAAGTTCGTGGAATAAGTATTGGACTGCTTGGAAAGGGCACCGCTTCAGCCGTGCCGCAGGAGGCTCTGCAAACAAAGGGCTTTAGTGAGTGCGTGAGAACTAGATATTCAGTGACGCGGTGGAACGAACCGGTCCTCTTTTAGCCGCGAAGCGGCGTTAGAATACAGCCCACGGCGTAAGCCGTCGGAAAAGTGGGACACAGCAAGCCCCAGCGGGGCGAAAGATAAGTTCTCACGCACACTCTTTAGCCCCTGGGGTTAGGTCGCTCGAAATCTGATTTGCTCCCACACTGATTGCGCGTATTTTCGGGACGCCTCACACTAGCGATTACTTAACAACGATCAGCGTGATATTGGTCTGACGAGTGAGCGACCCCGACGTTCCCGTCACCATGAGGGTGTAAGTGCCGGTCGGCGTTCCCGAATCCTTCGGGCCGCTCGAACTGCCTCCGCACGAGCCGAGCCAAATCGTCGAGAATCCCAAAACCATCAGGAAACCGAGGAAGCGAACACCGCGCAGCGAGCGCTTGCGCGAAGACGCGACGAACACGACTCCGAGAAGTCCCGGCATCAGGGTTGCATAGAAGATGCGCGAGGCCTGGTCGAAGGGTCGCTCAAGCCTGGCGGTGGGAGCCTTCGTGGTAATGACAAAGCTGGCGTCCTGGGTACTATCGATCGCGGTGGCAGGACCAGTACAGGTCGATTCCGTAACGGTCCCGCTGCAGGTGTAAGTCACCTGGCCAGTGAACCCATTGAAAGCCGTCAGGTGCACGGTCGCGGTAACGCTCGATCCCTGGGCAACCTGGTAGCTGGCAGCGGCAGAAGCGAGCTGGAAGCTCGGAGCCGTGCTCATGGCCAGCGCCAGGGCGAAGCCATCCACCGAGCCCAAGCCTGTGACTTGGTCGTATCCCGGGCCCGCCGAGAAGCCGATTGATGTAGTACCCGCTGGGCAGTTGGCCGTACCGGTCGTGCAGGGAACCTTATTGTCGCCCGTGGGCACATCATGGAAGACTGCAGGGTGACTAGCTGCTAACCCATATAGCGTAGGGTTGACGGGAGCAAGTCCGGTGGGCGGAGTGTTACCGATGTATTGATTCACCAGCGCCAGGATTGCGGAGAACGTTGGCGCGGCGACTGAAGTTCCGCCGACTGCGGTGAAACTCCCGCCAGCCCCGGTGCGGAATCCCGAGGTGCACGTCGCGACAACGCCCCCGTTTCCGTCATCCTCGGTGCAGAAAAGGTAGGGGTCATGATCGGGCGAGGAACTAAGAGCGATGTCGGGCACGTTGCGCGTTGTGCCCGATGCTCCTGCCTGCCAGCTCGGTTTCGCGAAGAATGTGCTGGCGCCCCCACCGGTCGACGACAAACCAAACCCGGCAGCGATTGACGCCGCCGTATCGTTCCACCCCTCCTCCGGGATGTACGTCAAAGCCGAGGAGATGGTATCGCTACCCGCGCCCGAGGCAGCCCAATAAGGAAGGTCAGCTGCAGCGTGTGTTTCCTGTAACGATCCCGGCGCTGTCGCCGAAAAACTCGGTGCCGCCTGCACCGGTCACTTCGGGAATGGACGCGGGAACATCGACTGCAAGGCCCATCGTTGCCGACTGGCCAGTGTCGCAATCCGCGGCGCCCGCATCGCCGGTTGCCGATACGATCGTCTGTCCCTGCGTCTGCCCCTGCTTGGCCCAGCCTTGAACCTGATTCGAGAAAGTTGCGCCCAATCCCGATTCGCAAAAACCGTAGCTCGTGCTGATGAATGGCGCGACATTGTGCTGCACGGCGTAGTCGAGGGCATCCCAGACGCTGTTGGCGCGCGCGCTTCCACAAGCATCGCCGGAGTTCAGCCCAGCGTATACAAAAATGATGGTCGCTTTCTTTGCGACGCCCCCAGCCCACTCAATGTCGAGATCGGACTCCCCTTCGTCACCCGCGCACTTTGTACCTGTACCGCCCTGCAGAGTCATGGTGACGGTGCTCGCCGGAAGTCCTGCCGCGGTCCGGAAGTTATTCAAGTCGGTCGTGCTGACCGTACTCTGCCCCACAACCGCAATTTTCTGTCCGCTGCCATCGCTGCCCGCAGAGTAAAGTAAATTCAGATCGTAGATGGTGGCGAAATCAGCCGGGCTTAAAAAGTGATTGCCACTCACAAACGATGTGAGATGGGGCTGGACCTTAGCTCTGGGCTTGGGAGCAAAATTGTGCAGATGCCCGACGTTGAGCACGGCTCCCCCCAACGCCGCCGGGATAGAAGGCTCGCCGACATTTGCGAAATGGACGACGCCATCCACTAGATAGTGATGCATCTCAACACCGAATGCCGACTCCACTTGCCCCACGGTTCCGTCAAACGTGATCTCATTCCGCCCGTTCGCAACTTTGATATTGATGAAGCCTTCAGCCTCCAGCCAAGCAATGACCTTGTTCAGATCGTTCCAGCTCATCCCAAACCGCTCGCCAAATTGCTTCGGGGTCAGATATTTGTGGTAGTTCGGCGAAGAGCGGTCTCCCAGTTCGGCGATGAACTGGTCCAAATCTTTCTGTTGCGCCTCCGAAGGATGAAACGCGACGGTGATACCTTGCATCAGCCGGCTGCCATCCGCTCGGCCGAGGTCGTTGTCCGGCTTGGCGAAACCGTGCACATTGCCTCTCAGGGCCACCTTCGGACCTGCGTTCAATGAGCCATTGATCCGGTCGGGCGAGACGGCATAACTGAAACTAGAAAGAAGGACGCCAACGCACACCAGATGCACACAGGCCCGACTGCTCTTCACCATAGACGATCCCCTAAATTTTCTTTGCAATGACTGGCTTGCCTACCTTAACGGCTTATGTCTCCTTCGATCAAGTATCAGAGGTGAAGGTTGTATCGTCATGGGGACCTCACAAACTTTGACATGCCAAAAAACCAGTTTTCCTGACAACGTCAGACTGCCAATCCGGCCAAAAAACGCGGCAAATCAGGGATGAAAACGGGATCTTGCCTGTACTTCCGGGTAAACTTCCTGCATTTTCGGCATCCTGCTGCCGTATACTGCCCTCGCAAACCGAGCATGCCCGCGGCCGACGCTCCCAAAGCCCGCCTCGCCTATATCGACTGGATGCGCGGACTGGCCTGCCTGCTGATGTTCCAGACCCACTGCTACGACGCATGGCTGGGCGGACCGGCGCGCCAGAGCCGGTTCTTCATGTATTCGCAATTGGGCGGAACGTTTCCTGCGCCGCTGTTTCTTTTTCTGGCGGGCATCTCGTTCGCCCTGGTCACAGACAAACTCCTGCAGAAAAATCTCGCGCCTTCACAGATCGCGCGCACCACGATCCGCCGCGGCGCGGAAATCTTCGCCTTCGGCCTGCTCTTCCGCGTGCAGGAGTACCTGATCTCCTGGGGATGGGCTCCAAAGAGCGACCTGCTGCGCGTCGACATCCTGAACACCATCGGCCTCTCGATGATGCTGATGGGCGTCGTTTGCTGGATCGTCCTCGCTGTAATGGAATCTCCAAGGAAGACGGAATCTCCACAGAACATGTGGGGACAGCCGCCCTCGGCTGTCCGGCCGGGCAAAGCCCGGCAGGAGGCCGCTGGCACCCATAAAAGCCGTTTCATTCTGATCTCGGCAGCAGTTGCCACGGCCCTCGTGATCTCACTCCTGACACCTCTGTTGTGGACCACCTGGCGTCCGCGCTTTCTCCCCTGGCCGCTCGAGTCCTATATCAATGGCGTGCACAACCTCGGAACACCGCAAGCGTGGCTCTTCCCTGTCTTTCCCTGGACGGCCTTCGCGTTCGCCGGCCTCGCTGTTGGATTCATCCTGCAAAGCCCCTGGTCGCGCGCACGGGAGGCGCGCGTTTTCGTCTCTCTCGGAATCGTGGGCGTGGTGCTGATCGAACTTTCGCGCTGGCTCGATGCGCTGCCTCGGCACATCTATCCCATTTACGATTACTGGCACACGAGCCCTGAATTCTTCCTGGTCCGCCTGGGAATGTTGCTGGTGATTCTGACGGGAACGTACGCCTGGTGCCGCTGGGGGCTGGCACAATGGGGATTCAGTCCGCTGATCCAACTGGGCCAGGCTTCCTTGCTAGTGTACTGGGTCCACATCGAATTCGTGTACGGGCGCGTATCGATTCTCGCCAAGCACGCGCAAACCATCGGCGGAGCGACCCTGGGCCTGGTGATCATCTTCCTGGCGATGCTGGCGCTGGCCTACATCCGCACGCACGCCAAGGAATGGATGAAGAAGATAGGTCCCGGAGGGTCCACCGATAGTAGCCCGCCAGTTTCACTGGCGGGAAACAAGCCGTCACCGACTCTCGTGCCGTAGGCACGACTGAAGCTTGACATGGAATGGTTCAGGCTTCCCGGACGGGACGCGGTTATTTTTGGCTGCAGGACCCGGCGTTAGAAACGCCGGGCTACTATCAGTTGTTCCCCCCGGAACAGAGCCACCGAACTGACTGCGCTAGCACGCAATATGCCGCACGAACTCCACCACTTCCCGTTCCGCCCAGCGTCCGTCATACCCGTTGCCGTCCGGTTCGCCGATGAAGGAACAATGCCCGCCGTCCGCGGTCTCGATGTAGGTAAGATTGGGATTCGCCGCGATCTTTCTCAGGGTTTCGGGCTGCACCCGAATGAAGGGATCGTTGGCGGCATGGAGGATCAGCCCCGGAACGGCGATCCGGTCCACAACGTTGGCAGCGGCGGCGCGGGCATAATAATCGTCGGCGCCGGCGAATCCGCAATAATAAGCAGTCACGCGATCGTCGAACAACCGCAGGCTGGTTACGCCGCGCAGCCGCCGGACATCGAAGTCATTGGGAAACAGTTTCGCCTTCGCTCGAAGGCGGCGGTGCAACTGCAGCAGGAAGTACCATTCGTAGAGACGGTTCGCGGGCTCATGGAGCGCGTCAGCCGAGACCGCTAAATCCATGGCCGGACATACGGCGGCAACGGCCTTGAACTGCGGCGGCCCCTCGCTCCCCCACTCACCGGCGCACTTGAGCACGAGATTGCCGCCCATTGAGAATCCGATCAGCGCGAAGCGCGATACTCCGTCCTTCTCAACCACGTTTCTCGCGACACCCGCAACGTCCGCCGATAAACTGGAGTTGTAGAGCGTCGGCGCGCAGTGATCCATGCCACCACAGTTGCGCTGGTTCATCAGGACGACGTTCATCCCAGCCGCCAGCCCGTTGCGCGCGACGCCGGTCATGTACTGCGACTCCGACGATCCCTCAAGCCCGTGCACGACGATCAGCGTCATCGCTTGAGCCCTATTTGCGGATTGCCAATAGCACCAGCAGCGCACCATGATCCCAGGTTCCACCTCAACCAGCCGCTCCTCCGCCGCCGGCAGATCGATCCGCCGCGGCAGCAGAAAGCTGGCGATGGTCTGCACATGGCCTCCGCCGAGCCAGCGTCGCGGACGGAAAGGCGAGCTTACCCGCCACGTATTCCCCCGCTGGTCATTGGAAGATTCCCCAGGATGCGATTGTGAAATTTGCGGTGTCCCCACAACTTCATTTTAATAGAGAATGCGACGCCACCTGGGAGCGCTTCTTCGGGCGTAGGAGCTTCACCGCCGCGTCAACAATCGTGCCCGTCGACGATCGTGAACGTCGACGATCGTGGAAGAGCGGCCCTTTAGGGCCGCGTACTGCAATCAGCTAGAATAGGGCTTTAGCCCCTGACCTTAACCGGGAGTCGCGAAATGCCTATCTACGAATACATCTGCAAAGAATGCCACCATCAATTCGAGGCGCTCATCTACGGCAAAGAGAAAGCCGAATGCCCCAAATGTCACACCAAGAAACTCGAACCGCAGCTTTCGGTCTTTGCAGTCTCCGCCAAGAGCGGGTCCAGCTCCACGCGACCTGCCGGAGCCTGCGGATCGTGCGGCGATCCTCGCGGTCCGGGCGCCTGCTCGCTCGGGGATATGAACTAGTATCTCCCGCCGCGATCAACTCTGTGGTGCGCTCGCCAAACCATCGCACTCTCCGCCGCATCTAGGTTCCTGTGTAGGCAGCTTCGGAGGCACTATGAAAACGCTTCTCGCCATGATCACGCTTACTGGAATCTTGCTCGCCCAATCACCGACAAAACATTCCGTAGCAGAGATCAAGGGCACCGTCATCGATGAGAGCGGCAGCGCTGTGGCCTCCGCAACTGTGTATCTCGTGCCGCAAGGCCTAACGCTCGACAACGTCACGCCCCGATCCGTGAAGACAGACGGCAACGGGACGTTTGATTTTCGCGGTGGTCTTGAGCTTCGAGAGTATAAGCTCTATGCGCGAAAAGATGTGGATGGGTATCCGAATCCCCTCGATAGCTTCTATAGCGATGACGCAACCGGGCCAACAGAGGTCACGCTCACACAACGGCGCCCGTTCTTGACTGTAACCGTGAAACTCGGACAACAGGCTGCCGTGGTCTCCGGGAAGATCTTTGACTCCAGTTCAGGCTCCCTGGTGAAAGCATCTCTGGGCTTTTTGGACGGAGAGGGTAACGGGCATTCAATTGTCACTGACGGGAACTACCGTTTCGTAGTCCCTTCCGACAAGGACTTGACCCTGATGGTCACCGTACTCGAGCCCGCGGGCCGCCCGCTGATGCCGCGTGCGCCACTTCGCCTGCAACCAGGGCAGCATGTTTACCTGGATATCCCCGTTTCTACGTCTGACAAGTAAGGAAAAATCGGGGAGGGCGGGAGAAGGCCGAACGTGCACCAACGTTGAGGCAGTTGGCAGTATGGCCCAACTGCGCTGCTTACGCAAGAACAATTCTCAACCGCGCTCCCCGGCTGCACATATTTTCACTTTACCCGCAGTTTCACCGCGCAAAGTCGCAAATCGCAGGCTCAGGTTTGCTTCCAGAAATCAAGCAAAAGGATCCGTGTCCGCGCTCCGCCCGTAAATCACTGGCAATGGCACCTCCAGTAGTCGCAGATAGACCGACAACTGCCCGCGATGGTGATACCAGTGATTCAGCATGATCGTCCGCAAGACCCCACACCGCGGCTGAGTGAAAATCTCTCGTTCGCCCCTCATCAGCGTCCATTTCGCCTGCGCCATCTCTTCCGTCATCCCCTGGAGGATTTGTTCCGCGTCGCGAACTCCCTGCTCATGGGTCGTCAGAATCTCCTCGAGGCTGTTCGGTTGCGAAGGAACAAACGATCCTTTCAGGACGTCGAAGCTGTCCTGCTGCGCCATCCGCGAAATTCGGCCTGGAATCGCCGCGATATGTCCAGCCAGTTGCCCGAGCGTCATGGACTTCGCATGCGGCTTCCACGTCAGCTTGTCCGCTGGAACGCAATCGAGCACGCGTTTCGTAATCGCAACTTCTGCGCGAAACTCCTGCAACATCGGAGTAACCGTATTTGTAGAGCTAACCATGGTCGCCATCTCTATATCTCCTTAAAGTAGCGCCGGCCTCTGGCCGGCTGTCTCGGGCGCTTCTCGCCCCCGCACTCTGTCGACATTTACTTCGCAGTCAACTTGCCCACGTCCACCATCTTTCCGTCACTATACCGGTCATGATGCCGCACCCACGCCATCTCATGCGGCTTCATACCTTCCTCGTGGCGTCCCATCGCCGTTAGGTCGATCCAGTTGTACATCGGCAGCAGGATGTCCAACCCGCGTGCGTAAGTCGAGTACGTATGGAAGATTTCTCCATCTTTCTTGATGAACGCACTCGCGCCCGGCCCCTCTTCACCAGAAAACGCAATCGTCTGGTAGTTGTAAAAAGGCTTGCCGCTCGCCGCCTCGTCCTTCGAAAACGAGACCCCATAATCGTAGTTGAAATCATTTCCATTCGACGAAACCCACTTGAACTTCCATCCCATGCGCTTCTTGAAGGCATCGATCTCCACCAGCGTTGCGCGAGAGACCACCGCAAACGATGTGTCCCGCTGCGCTATGTGAGTCGTGATCGCATCGAAGGCATCGGCCAGGAACGAACAACTCGGGCATCCTTCCTTCCATCCGGGACCAAACATGAAGTGGTAAATAAGCAGCTGGCTCCGTCCATCGAACAGATCTGCCAGCATCTCCTTGCCGTTCGCTCCGTCAAACACGTACTTCTTCTCGACCTTCTCCCAGGGGAGTTCACGCCGCTGGCGGCTCAACTCATCACGCTGCTTCGTGAATTCCTTTTCCCTGGCCAGGAATTTCTTCCGCGCGGCAAGCCATTCCTCGTGCGATACAACTTTCGCCGCAGTCTTTTCCATGGTTGCTGTCGTCATCGTCTACTCCTTTTCCTTCGAATTGCTTTTCTCACCCTTCTTTTTACGAAGAACTTTCGCGACCAGAGCCGTCAACCCTCCGGTTGAAACCACGCTGCCCACCACCACTCCCGCACTGGCAATACAGGCTGGACACATAGATACCTCCTTACTTCTTCCGCTCCGCTCGCTGCTTAATGCGCTGGTTGACGTTCGTCCATCCCGGCGTGACGCCGCGCCGGTGCTCTTCCTGGATCACTCCGAAGGCTTTGTGATGGAACCGGATGACGGTCTCGCCCTTCTCTTCGCTCAGCCGGTATTGCACATTCGACATCACCGCGTTCGACATAAATAGCGGCCCGGTGATCTCCAGCAGCGTTGGACGCTTGACCGCCTGCACATGCCCCCACAGGTGCCCGTTCCCATCGCCCAGATCGCGGAACCATCTCCCGCCGGGCCAGGGTTCGATCTTCATCGGCATCTTGCCTTGCTCACTCTCGTTCTCCGGACCGATCTGTTCGAGCAGCGCCTCGAACGTCGTCTGCAAGGATGCCTGCACGTGAATCTCTTGCGTTATGGTCAGGGTCAAACTCTCAATTCCCGGAATCGTTGGACTGATACTCATTCTTCCTCCTCAAGAAGTTGTGCGTTGTTCTTGCCCGGCCGCAACAGCCCCGTATCCCATCGCGGATCAACCGAGACCCGCTGCCGGATCGACGAAGGGGCGCTGGATCAACGAAGACCCCCTCGATGAAGACCCCACTGCCGGATCAACCGTGGAAGAGCGGCCCTTTAAGGGCCGCGTTAAGCGCCCAAGGAGACATTGGGGCTTTAGCCCCCGCGCTCACTCGCTTTTCTCCTTCTCCTCCGCCCGTTCTTTGATCCTTAACAATTGATGTGCCCATAGCCGCTCAAACGCCTTCGTCCACTCATGCAACGGACGGATCTCTTCCGCATTGGTCCTGTACATCATATGCCGCCCATTCCGCCGCACCCGCACCAGGCCCACGTCTCGCAGGACCTTGAGGTGCTTCGAAACCGAAGGCTGCTCCAGACGCATCTTCACGACAAGATCGCCGACGGGAAGCTCGGCTACCGCCAGGTACTCCAGAATCTCGCGGCGCCGCGGCTCAGCCACCGCGTTGAAAGCATCCGACGTTGTCGCTGCCCTTGCCATCGATGCAAGCAATATATATTCCTATATAGGAATATGTCAAGACAAAATAGACCTCCCAAGAAAATTCGCATTACCGTCCCAGCGGGCTCCACAAGGTCAGCATCCTTGCCGCTAGAATGTCGCAGCGCCCCTTCCAGAATTTCCGCAGGAGGATCGTATGTTGGAGCGAATCGCTGAAGGACGTACCGACCTTGTGTTCGAATTTGTGGCCCAGGGGCATCCGGCTGGCGCGAAGAACAGCGACGGAGTTTCGCTCATCCAGTGGTGCGCCTACTATGGCGACGTCTCCGCCATACGATTCCTACTCGCACATGGCGAGTCGCTGCAATCGTTGGGAGACGATCTGGGACTCAATGGAGCGGCTTTTCACGGCCATTGGCGGCTCTGCCAGTTTCTTCTGGAAAACGGCGCCGACGCCAACGTTCGCGAGGCCGATACGGGCGAGACACCCTTGCACGCCGCACTCTCGTCTCACCGTGCGTCCCAGCACCTCGTCGCAAAGGTCTTGCTCGACGCGGGCGCCGATCCTAATCTCCCCACGAATGCTTCGGCCGAATCCGGAGCTTTCATGCGCGATTGTCGCACTCGGCAAGAGACTCCTCTCCACCGGGCGGCAGCCTTCGCGACCGTCGAGACCATTCAACTTCTTCTGGACGCGGGCGCCAAGCTCGATGTAAAGGACGCGAACGGCGATTCGCCACTTAGTTGGGCGAGCTGGCATCTGCGTCCTGACTCGATTTTAAGGAAGCTGTTGTACGACGGCTTTTCGATCCGTCCCGCCCGCCGCACTATGGATGAATATCTGCTCGGGACGCCGCTCAAGGCGAGAGAATAGCGAGCTCTGCTCGTGTAGGGACGGACGCCTTCGTCCGTCCCGCGGCCCGGACGTATCGGGCCGCATGGTCTTCTTCACGGATGAACTCCCCATCAGTCCCAGAACGGGAAATCCGGTTGCCTCGCCAGCGGGTTTTCCTTGACCTCGGCATCTCGATTGTTTCATTCTGTTGTGTAATTCTTGAGTTCTTTGATCTCCAGGCGGCGCGCAACTCCTTGTGGCTCAAGATTTTGCCCCTAAGTGATTGCAGCCCAAGATTTTTGCGGACGTTTTCCCCTAACTCTCTGATCTCAATAGACCCGGGGGGAGGGGGTAGGCACCCCCAGTAGGATTCCCAAAATAGGAAAGCTCGCCCGCACTGCTACACTCCCTTGCATGCACGTCAAGATTCTCGGCTCAGCCGCTGGCGGAGGCTTCCCCCAATGGAATTGCGCCTGCCCTAACTGCCGCTCGTTGCGAGCCGGAACTCTTCGCGGAAAATCCAGAACACAGGCTCAGGTCGCCATCAGCTCTGATTCGGAACACTGGTTCCTGCTCGGAGCCTCTCCCGATCTGCGCGCCCAAATCGAGTCGACTCCAGAACTCCATCCTCGAGCCACCGACGAAACCACTCGCCATTCTCCGATCTGCGGAGCCGTTCTGTTGAACGCTGACATCGACCACGTTCTCGGATTGCTCCTGTTGCGCGAACTGCAACCGCTGAGCGTCTACGCGACTCTATCCGTTCGGCGAATTCTGACCGAAGACAACTCGATGTTCTCTATGCTGCAGCGTGTTGATCACCAGCTGAGTTGGACCGAGATCGTTACCGGCGAAACATTTTCACTACTCACACCACGCAGTGAAAACTCCGGATTGCGCTGTCGAGCGTTATCTCTCGGCAGACATTACCCTGCTTATGTTTCGCGACGCCGCCAGACCGACCTCATTCGGCACGAAGCATCATTAGGCCTGATCGTCGAATCATCTTCGGGCAAACGCCTCGCTTACATGCCTGCAGTTCCCCAAATCGATGATGTGTTGCTGAAGGAAGCCGACTCCGCCGATGTGCTGCTCTTCGACAGCACGTTCTGGAGCGACGACGAACTCATCCGCATTCAAGGAAGTGGTCAAACGGCTCAGGAAATGGGACACGTCCCGGTCTCATCGCCGACAGGAAGCCTTGCGCAGTTGGCGCAACTGAAGTGTCCACGTAAAATCTATATGCATATCAACAACACGAATCCCATGCTGGACGAGGCTTCCGCGCAATATCGCGAGGTACGCGACGCAGGCTGGGAAATCGCGGAGGATGGATGGCAGTTCGAGCTCTAGACCAGAAAGCAGACGCACTGCTGTCGTTCGACGAACTGCGAGCACAGTTGCGAGCTGTGGGTGAAGAGCGTTATCACCACAAGCACCCGTTCCATCTCATGATGCACGAAGGCCGCTTGAGCCGCGGGCAACTTCAGGCTTGGGCCTTGAATCGCTATTACTACCAGAGCATGATCCCGGTCAAAGATTCCATCATCTTGTCGCGCGGCCCCGATCCGGCGTTTCGCCGTGCGTGGCGTAAGCGCGTCATCGATCATGATGGAGACACTTCGAGCGAAGGCGGCATCCAACGTTGGTTGAAACTCGCCGAAGCCACCGGACTCAATGCCGAGCAAGTGCAGAGAGGAACCGGAATCTTGCCTGCGACGCGCTTTGCCGTGAATGAATATCTGAACATCGTGCGCAGCCGCAGCTTGCTGGAAGCGGTCGCATCATCGCTGACGGAATTGTTCTCGCGCGACCTGATCTCGCTGCGGATGGAGAAACTTCGCCAGCATTATCCCTGGCTTTCGGGAGGCTTGGACTACTTCCAGGCTCGGCTGACGCAGGCTCCCGAGGACGCAAAGTTTGCCATCGAATATGTGTATGAGAACGCGAGGACGCGCGAGCAGCAGGAAGTGGCAACTCAAGCCCTGCGCGACAAGTGCGACATTCTCTGGGCGCAGCTCGACGCGCTCTACTTTGCCTATGTGCAGCCCGGTTGGCCTCCGCCCGGCGCGTTTCAGATCGAGGAGAAGTGACCATGGCTCCTCCGACAGACGAAAGCACGCCGCGACTCGCCACTGGATGCCGCTGGGGCGGGACGGAAGAGAATCGCATGATCCTCTTCCCCGAAGGCGCGATCAAGCTGCAAGGAACTGGACGGCAAGTGCTCGAGCGTTGCGATGGCCAGCGCACATTCGGAGAGATCATCGCGGAGTTGGAGAAAGAGTTCGAAAAGACGGATCCGGCGAAGATTCGAGCCGACATCAGCACGTTTCTGGAGCAGTTACAGCACAGAGAAGAATCGTGGATTACTAGCTAGAGATTGCTTGCAATGTGGTGATTGAGGTAATTGAAAGCCGGCTTCGGCATCAGTTGCCGCTCAGACGTAGCGATCTACGAATCTCTCAATGACGCAATTTCTCAATCGCAATGTTTCCAACCCTCTTGCCCTTATCGCCGAAGTCACGCATCGCTGCCCGCTGCACTGCGTGTATTGCTCGAATCCGATGCAGTTGGCTGCGGCGAGCAGCGAACTGTCGACGGAGGAGTGGATCAGCGTCTTCCGGCAGGCCGGCAAGCTCGGGATGCTACATGCGCACTTCACTGGCGGCGAACCGCTGGCTCGCGCTGACCTGACGGAACTGATCGCCGCGGCGCGCGGGGCGGGACTCTATACGAATCTCATCACATCGGGCATTGGATTGAACGAGGAGCGCCTGCAGTGTCTAGTCGAGGCGGGACTTGATCACATCCAGATCAGCTTTCAGGACTCGCGGGAGGAAGGGGCGAACTGGATCGCAGGCGCAAAGGCACACGCTCATAAGATCGACCTATCGCACGCGATCCGACGACACAAGATCGCATTCACTGTGAATCTGGTCGTGCACCGGCAGAATCTGGATCATCTCGAGGAGATGATCGCCTTCATCGAGCAATTGCAGCCGGAGCGGGTCGAGATCGCGCACACGCAATACTACGGTTGGGCGCTGGCGAATCGTGCCGCGCTAATGCCGACGCGAGCACAGCTTGAAAGGGCAGTTGCCGTCATCGGCGAAGCCGAGACGCGGCTTGCAGGCCGTATGCGGATCGATTCAGTGGTTCCCGACTACTACGCGAAGTATCCCAAGGCGTGCATGGGAGGCTGGGGACGAAGATTGATGCTGGTCAATCCATCCGGGAAAGTGCTGCCGTGCCACGCGGCGGAAGTGCTCCCCGGATTGTCGTTTGAGAATGTGGGCGAGAAGTCATTGGAATGGATATGGCAAGACTCGGAGTCGTTCCGCAAATTTCGCGGTGAAGAATGGATGCCGGAACCGTGCCGGAGTTGCGAGTTCCGCGGAGAAGACTTCGGAGGTTGCCGGTGTCAGGCATTTCTGCTGACGGGCGATGATAAGGCAACGGATCCCGCGTGTTCGCTCGCACCCGCGCATGGCATCGTCGAATCTGCTGTTCGAGAAGCAAATTTAGAGAGTAAAGTCGCACACCCCGGCCACGGATCGTTCGTGCAATTGCAGAAGCTGACCGCGGATCTTTGGAAATATCGTACCAATCCAGAGTAGAGCGCTAATTGCAGATTGTAGATTTCAGATTTTAGTAACCCATGGTTTTTTGTTCTGCAATCTGAATTCACAATCTGAAAATTAAGTCCTACCAGCGTATGCCAATAGTGATTGGCCGCAATTCGGTGGTGATGTTGTTGTGCTTGCCGTGCAGGTAGCGGAATTCGGCATAGAAATCCATGTTGGGGCGAATCTTGCGGGTAATGCCGCCACCAAGGTTATAGCCCCACTCATTCTGGCTGGAATGGAGGAAGTTGCCGTCGAGCGGAAGGGCGGCGGCGAAGCAGGTTCCCCACCAGGTAAAGAAGCCGTTGCACGCGGAACCCGGAATAGCGGTCGAGGAATCGAGTTTGCCGGAACGATGCTGAAAGGAAGGCCCGAACACGATGTAGCCACCCCACTTCTTAGTGACGGAAACGTTAATGATGGGATCCAGCATCAGCGAATACACATGATTGGTTGCCCCCGGTGCCTGGGCCAACTCCAGAGCCGAAGTGCGCAGCGGCAGGTTATCGAACTGAAAATCGAGGCGAAGCCCGAAGTATTTGCTGTAATTGCGAGCGACGCCGGCAGCGCCAACGCCGCCTCCGCCGCGCACGTAAGCATCCGTGGTGCCGCTCGGTAGATTGGCTCCGCCGCCGACGTTGAAAGTCCATTTCTTGTACTCTCGCGGCTTCTTGCGTCGCGAACTCGATGTCTCTTCCGGAGAGGCTTCCTGGCTGGTGGATTCATCCGGTTGCTGCTGGGTTTGAGGAGGCGCCGCGGGTGGTTGTTGCGCGGAAGGCTGTTGGGCGTGGACTACGGCGATTCCCATCAGAACGGTCATTAAAATTGCTACAAAACGGAGTCCGGGAATCGTAGCGAACTTTCGAATCATTCATTCTCCTCCCGCTGCCGGGGCTGCGGACGCGAGCGCTCGAACCTACCTCGTCAACGACAGGCGCTTGAGAAAGAGCGTGTCCGCGATGGTCCCGCCGTGATCAGACTCGCAGCAGGCAGGCTCCATATTACCAACTTTGATGCGGAGTTCGCGCGCGATGCCGCCCATCCGGGCCGGTTGATCGGAAACTGCAGGCCGAGTGGGAACTTATCGAGAGGCATGCGCGTACCCATTGGTCATGAAAAGCGCGAGTCGCGAGTCCAACGCTCCGCAGTGGCTGATTCTGGTTGGCGCATCCTTCTTCATTCTGGCCTTGGCCATCTCGGCCTACTGGGAAGCCGACATCCGCTGGCTTCATTTCTTTCAGGCCTGGATGTACCTAGCCGCAATCGTATTGAGCTTTCGTCGAAGCCGATGGGGATACTTCATCGGAATCTCGACCGCGGGCTTGTGGGACTATATAAACATCTTCGCCACGACCTTCCTCTACAACGGGCTGCAAAGACTCTCGGAATGGATTCAGACGGGACATCTTCAACGGCCGGACTTGCTCATCGCGATCCCAGCGTGGCTGTCAAACTTCCTGGTGGTCGTAGGTTGTGTTTGGGGCTACCTCCGGTTGCGGGACAGATCCTGGAGTGATGCCGGAAAACTTGTGCTGACGTTCGCATTGACCACGGCGTTCTTTGCGCTGCATATGTACCTTTTCCAGCCGCGCTATCTCGGAATCTTCCCTCGACTGTTACACCCTCGCTTGCCGTAGCGGCAATTCCGACTGGAGGTGTTCCGACAGGTGTAAATGAGACTGGGCGCGCCGCGGCACTAGTGTTTTGTTGTTCCCGAAAAATGGTACTCGCACGTATGATGGGGGATTCAATCTTCCATTGAGATGGAGTCTGTGAAGTAGACGTCGGAAATGGCCACCACAGCGATCAATCCCCGGGGCGAAGGCACCTGCAGAATCGCTCTGATCGGCTTTGGAACTGTGGGCCGCGCCGTCGCGAAAATCCTGTGTGAGAGCGGCAATCGATCGCTTCGACTGACTCATATTTGCAATCGCAATGTTCAAAGGAAAAAGCAGGACTGGGTTCCGGCCGATGTGGTTTGGACCGACGACGTCGAGTCGGTGCTGAAGTCTGACGCGGACATTGTGATCGAACTCATCGGGGGGCTGAATCCCGCCGAACAGATCGTGCGCAAGGCGCTCGAATCGGGCAAGTCAGTAGTTACGGCGAACAAGCAACTGATCGCACGCTGCGGTCCCGATCTGCTGCAATTGGCTGCGAGTAAAGGATGCCAGCTCGAGTTTGGCGCCTCGGTAGCTGGTGGCGTTCCGGTGCTTCCTGCGCTGCGCACTGGATTGTGCGGAGACCGGCTGCACGGCATCGCGGGAATTTTGAATGGAACCTGCAACTACATTCTCAGCCGGATCGAGAATGCGAGAGTACCGTTCAGCGAGGCGCTGGAAGAGGCGCAGGCCCGCGGGTACGCCGAGGCGGATGCCTCCGAGGATCTTGATGGCGGTGATGCGCGGGCCAAGCTGGCGATCCTGGCGCTCGCGGGACTGCGAACGCGGGTTGAACCCGAATCCATTCGCGCGCGGACGATCCGGCCTGTGGACGCGGTCGATTTTGACTATGCCGCAGACCTCGGGTGCACGATCCGGCAAATCTCGCGGGCAGATCTGAAGGAGGGCAGGCTCTTGGCAGATGTCGGGCCATGCCTTGTTCCATCGGATTCGCCGTTCGGGCGAGTGCAGAGAAACCTCAATTTAGTTCTCACATCTGGGCAGTATGGCGGAGACATGGCGTTCCTGGGGGCGGGCGCGGGTGGTGATCCCACAGCTGTGGCCGTGGTTTCGGACATCATGTTCGTGGCTCAGGGACTTGCTGGTGGCAAGAGAGATGTAGCTAGCTACGTCTCTTCACCGGGGATCAGCAGCGATTTCGAGACACCTTGGTATCTTCGGTTTTTTGTCAGAGACCAGCCTGGGATTGTGGCGCGGCTGGCGCAGATTCTGGCCGATCACCGGCTCAACATCGATTCGCTGCTGCAGAAGCCGGGGTTTGAGAAGGCTTCCCTGCCGTTTGTGATCACGCTGGAGTCATGCCACGACTCGCAGTTGCATCCAGCGCTGGAACGGATGGCAGGCCTGGATTTCGCGATCCGGCCATGCCTCTGCCTGCCAATTCTTCGCTGATTTTTAGGGGAAAAGTTGCAGCGCCGGTGCCTGGACCGGCGCTGATTCGAGCTAATTCCAGAAAGGGTTGTTGAGCCCGGCGGGCTTGAGGGCGCTATCGGCTTGCGTCTCCGTGCCCGATTCATCGGAGATCTTCTCATCGATGAAGCGGGAAGGTGGCGGAAGCTTTTCCTCGCTCGCGGGCGGAACGTTCTTACCCGGCGTTGGAGTATAAGGAATGTTGGATTTCATGCGAGACTCCTCTGTACTTTTATGATCCAAGTTCATTAAACACCTTCGAGGGGCAGGAACAGGCGCAATAATTTTGATGGCAGGTATTAAAAAAATGCATGGCGGCTTAGAACTGCGGGGACAACTCGCGCGGTCGGTGGCGCTACTCTTTTTTTAAGGACGCAATTATGAAATATCGCAAGCTAGGGCGAACGAACTTCGAGGTCAGCGAAATTGGGGATGGGCTTTGGGGGATGAGTGGGTGGACCGGGTCGGAGGATAGGGAGTCTCGGTCATCGATGAAGCTGGCGGTAGATCTTGGCTGCAACTTCTTCGATACGGCGTGGGCCTACGGGGAGGGAAAGAGCGATGGGCTGCTGGGCGAGACCCTGCAGGATAATTCGGGCAAGCGGCTGTATGCGGCATCGAAGATTCCTCCTGCCAACGATCGCTGGCCCGCCTTGCCGGAGTACAAGTACCGCGATGTGTTTTCTGCAGAGCATGTGTTCAAGTATGCGGATCTCATCCGCAAAAAACTCCAAGTTGACAGCATTGATGTGTTGCAGTTTCACGTTTGGGACGACAGCTGGACCGGCGAGCCGGAGTTTCGATCGACGGTCGAAAAGCTGAAAAAAGATGGGTGGATCAAGTTCTTCGGCCTGAGCATCAATCGCTGGGAGCCGGAAAATGCGATCAAGGCGCTGCGGACAGGGCTGGTGGACGCGGTGCAAGTCATTTACAACATCTTTGATCAGGCGCCGGAGGACGAGTTGTTCCCTGTTTGCCAGGAACTCAATATCGGCGTGATCGCGCGGGTACCGTTCGATGAGGGCAGCCTGGGCGGGAAGATGACGCTGGAAACGCGCTTCCCGAAGGGCGACTGGCGGGCGGGATATTTCGGGCCGGAGAATCTGCCCAGAACGATCGAGCGGGTCGAGAAACTGAAGAAGATCGTGCCTGCTGGCATGTCGCTGCCCGAGATGGCGCTGCGATTTATCCTGTCGCATCCGGCTGTAAGTACAACGATTCCTGGGATGCGGAAAGCCGATCATGTGCGGCAGAACATTGCTGCGAGCGACGCCGGGCCTCTGGACAAGGGGTTACTAGCGGAACTGAAAAAGCATCGGTGGGACCGGAGGCCGCAGCGGTGGTCTGACTAGACCTCTGAGCAAGAAAGCACTGAACCGAACAGCTCACTAAGGATACGGCTAGGGCCAGCGAAGAAGATCCGACAGAGTCAGTTCCCGCACTCTACGAGCACTGGTAGTAGAGCACTCGCACAAGTTACTCTCCCTGATTGCCGGCAGCCATGCCGGCCCTTCCTTTGCCATCGACACCCATGAATGCGAGGAATTATTTGCTCAAGAAAGCGACCCTTCTGGCGGCTTCAGTTCTGGTTTTTCTGGCGCAAGCGATGGGGCAGAACCCCAGGGGATCGCTGCGCGGCACGGTGCAGGACGCGACGGGTGCCCGGGTCGCATCCGCGAAGATCGTGGCGCAGGCTTTGGATTCCTCCCTGCGCCGCGAGGCCAGCAGCGAGGACCGGGGTGAGTTCCGACTGGACGATCTTCTGCCCGGGAAGTACCGGATCACGGTGAGCGCGACTGGGTTTGCGCAAGCCCAGGCAGATCTTATTGTCGTAGTGAGTTCGGTGCGGGACGTAACGGTCACCCTTAAGCCGGCAACGGCAGCGGAGAGCGTCAAAGTCGAGAGCCAAGCTTCGTCTATTACAACTCAGCCGATCGATCTGGTCAGCGTGGTGCACCAGGGAGTGATCAGCCGTCAGGATTTGCAAACCCTGCCGCTGGCGGGGCGCAGTTTCGCGAACATCGCGTATCTTGCGCCAGGAACCGAGCCGGTCGAACCTTCGGATCCGACCAAGGCACGGATCACAGCGGTTGCCACGGGCGGAAGTTCGGGATTGAACAATGAGTTGTCCGTGGACGGCGGGGACAACTCCGACGACTTCATTGGCGGATTTCTACAGAACTTTTCTCCTGAGGTCATTCAGGAGTTCGCCATGCGAACGGCGAATGAAGATGCGGACACGGGCGGGACAACTGCAGGATCGGTCGTGATTACGACCCGCCGCGGGGGCAATGACTGGCATGGCGAGGGCGCTTTCTACGATCGCGCTGCAAGCTTGAACGCACGGTATCCGATCGAGAATCCCGCGCCCGATCCGAAGCAGCCATTCTCTCGGCAAAACTATGTGTTCACGGCCGGCGGCCCGGTCAAGAAGGACAAGATCTGGATGTTCTCGTCGTTCGAATACGTTCATGAGAACGCCAGCATTGCCTACAGTCCGGCCAGTCAAGCGCAGTTCAGCGCGCTAGCGACGCTGGCTTCCGATGGCCTGATTCCCGGCGTGACGTCGATTGACGTTCCGCAGAATACGCTGATCCCCTTCCGCGACTATCTCGGCTCGCTGCGGTTCGATTGGGCGCAATCAGCGAAGTCGCAGTGGTTCTGGCGCGGATCGGCAGACAGCTACACCACGCACAACAATCTGGTGCAACAGGGAACGTTGCCCTCGACCGGACTGCTGACCCACAACAACTACATGAACATGGTGATCAGCAATTCGTACGCGTTCAGCCCTTCGTGGCTGGGATCGTTTGTATTCGACGCGAGTTTATTGCACCTGACGCAGACACGGAATTCAAATCTGGGGTTCGCGCTGCAGTTCCCATTCAGCGCAACTTCGCAGACGATTTCCGGCCTGGAGACTTTTGGCGACAACCAGTTTGCTACTGCGATTACGGCATTTCCGGATCTGCGGAATCAGGAAAAATATCAGATACGTTACGATGTGAGCCACGCGACCGGCGATCACGCGTTCAAGTTCGGCATCAATTTCATTCACGAGCCGGTGCTCAGCGGATCGTTCCCGGGGAATGCGGAGACACTGTACTCGTTTCCGGAGGATCCGTCGTTCTACACGGCGAGTGCGGAGAATCTGGCACAGTTCACAACCGACTACGAGGAGGGAGCGCAGTTCACCCCGGAGGGCGATGGCAGTTTCTCGCAGAACGTTCAGAGGCTCGCGCTGTACGGGCAAGACTCGTGGCGTGTGACTCCGCATCTGACGTTGAACTACGGGTTGCGCTACCAGACGACATTCGGTTTGTTCACTGCTTCGGGCCGCAGCCAAGTGGAGAATCCGGCCTACCTGACGCTGCAGGAACTGGGCGTGTCGCTCATCAACGGCGCACCGCACGATTACCGCAGGCAGTTTGGGCCGCGGCTGGGAATCGCTTATGCGCCGGGGAATAGCGGCAAGACGGTGATCCGCGCGGGGTTCGGCCTGTTCTATAACGATCTGGCGCAGGGCGGTTGGGCTCCGGCGTTTCAGGGTGTGAACAACTCTTCGGCGGGGATGTGCTGTCTGAATCCGGGCGACCCGGGAGCACTGATCGATCCGAACTACAAGACGCCTTATGCGCTGCATGCCAGCGCTGGAGTGCAGCACGCAATCAGCTCACACTGGACCGTCAGCGCGGACTATACGCATGAACAGGGGAATCACGGCTACCGCGGGTACAACTACACTCCGGGAGTGAATATCGACGCCAATGCGCCGAGCCTGGATGTGTTTCGCTCCGATAATCGGTCCAGCTACGATTCTTTCGCCGTGGTGGTGCAGGGAAACGTGACGAATCGTTTCAACCTGATCGCGCACTACACGCGCTCCAAAGCCAAGACGTGGGGATGCCTGCTGGGTGAATTGTTTGATTATGTGAATGGAGTGTGTGATCCTCTGAATCCATTTGCCGCGGGCGACTACGGGCCTTCGGGTGAGGACGTACCGAATCGTTTCGTTCTCGCGGGCACGCTGCATGCGCCGGGAGGCGTCGAGATCTCAACGCTGACGCAGGCAGAGAGCGCGCGGCCGTTCACTCTGACCACGCCGGCCGGGGACCGGGCCGTGGTGAACGGAGTGAAGACGGCCATGGATGGAGTCCGCGGGACTCCCTACATCCAGATGGATCTGCGGATCAGCCGTCCGATTCACTTTGGCGATCGTTGGTCGGTCACGCCATTCGCCGAGATGTTCAATGTCTTCAACCGCAACAACCCCGGAGCGAACTACGTAACTGACATTTCGGCTCTTCCGAATCCGGTGAACGATCTGAGCAATGCAACTGCGATTTGCACCGATCCGCCCGCATGCACGAACTACACGCCAATCACCAGTCTGAAACAGTTGCTGGTACCGGCTGGAGGTCTGGGAGATTTCTTTGGGCCGGGAACGACGGTGGGAATTCCTTTCGCGGCGCAACTGGGCGTGCGGGTTAGCTTTTGATTTCGGATCGGCCTCGAAGGAGTTCTTCCAGTTATCGCACCAGCCACTCTGTGGCTTCGTGCAGCCGGGCGAGCAATTCGCTATAGGTAACGATGGCAAATCCCACGGTGGCGCAGAGCGAAAGCACAGCGTACCAGAGCGCGAGGGATCGCGACGGGGCTTGATGCTCCCGGCGCCATGCGATCAGGCGTTCGACTCGTGTGTTCACGATCGACGCGGGGCTGTGGACGAGAGCCGCGCTTAAATCTACTGGGGCCTCGACCGGACGCAGGCGTGACAGCTTGATCAGAGTTGCGGCGAGATCGAGAGCTTCAGTCGGGGTGGAAACCGCATCGTCATCGGCGGCTATTTCGGCGGCTTCGAGCCAGGCCATCTCCAAACCACTCATGCCAGGGAAAGACACGAAGCGCAGTAGAAGCTTTTTCAGGTTGTCGCGGTAGCGAATGTGGGCGATTTCGTGATTAAGCGCGGTCTGCAGTTCCCCAACAGAGAGCACGGACTCGGCTGCGGAAGAGAACAGGATCCGCGGACGAACAATGCCTACCGCAGACATCGGCGGAATCGGTCGCTGGATTCGCAGCACGGGAACGGGCGCAGTGGAGGGAACGGACTGAGCTTCGCTGGTCCAGGCAGAGATGGTGTGCGATGCGGTGCGGATCGCGAGAAATATATTGACCGCGCCAAAGACTCCGATGGCCATACCACAGAGGCCCAGCGCGAGAGAAACTCCGCCCATAGGCTCGTCGATGGCACGCGGCTCAAGCAGAAGGAATGAGGGTATGGTGAAGGCAGCGGTGATCACGACCGCGGTTACGAGCGGGAAGACTCGCAGGCTGAATAAAAGGTTAGCGATGCAATGGACAGGTTGGCGGCGGACCCGAGCTTGAATGCGCGTCCAAGAGAGGCAGACTGCGAGGGACAGTGCGCAGTACACGATCGCGAAGGCCGAAAGGGAGACGGCGACGCCGCGCAGGGCAAACATCAGGCTTGATCCTTATCGTTTTTGGTTTGCGATGCGCTGCTGGGAGTCTGAGTGTCGTGCGCATTGGCGCGCAGTTGACGGCGCTTGGCCTCAACTAGTTCGCGCAGATCATTGAGCAATTGGGCGTCGCGTTCGGTCACGATCTCCACAAGAAACGACAGAGGCAACGACGATGCCGGGCTCGCATTCAGCAATTGACGAAACGCCTCTCCCGCTGCTTCCCGATGCCACGCTTCGCGAGTGAAACTCGGCGTGTAGCGGAACGCACGGCCCTCTGTCTCACGCTGCAATAGATTCTTTTTGAAAAGGCGGTCGACCGTTGTCATGACAGTTGTGTACGCGAGGTCACAGCACACGCCGTTGTCCTCGACCAGTTCACGGACAGTGGCATTGCCTCGATTCCAGAGCGCCTCGAGGAGGCGCTGCTCAAGTGGCCCAAGCTGAGAGGAAGAGGCACCGAAATGAAAGATTCGCTTCATACACGGAGAAACGAAGATGCATTTTACCCCGGAGTGCAGGCGGTTGCCATCGAGGAACGGAATTTCCAATAACAGAGGACGGCGGCCTTCAAGTGGCGGCCCCGGAGGGACTCGAACCCCCAACCCTCGGTTCCGAAGACCGATGCTCTATCCAGTTGAGCTACGGGGCCGCGTTGAAACTATTGTACTTGCTCTTTGCGGTCCTGCGCGACATCCTCAAATTGTCCGACTTTCGTCCGAGTCTCGTCTTGGAATTTCTCTAAGGCGCGTTGACTCTCGGCCATGTCGCGCCGGTCGACGATCGCGTACCTTCTAAAGATGGCGTCTGTCTTCCAACCTTGCTCGCGCATGATCACCGATGAATCGACTCCCGCAGCGCGCTTATCGCGGGCAGCCGTCCGACGCCAGGAGTGGAATTTCTTCACGCCCGCGGCCTTCGCTATGCGGCGCCAGGGATACCGGAATTGCTCTTTGTCGAACGAGAAAACCGGATCATCCGCGGCACGGCTGACGAGGAGAGGTTCAATGAACATCTTGAGGCGTTCGGAAATCACAGCTTCGCGTGGTTCGCCGTTCTTTGACGTCGCGATGCGCACGGTACCGGTCAGCAGATCGAAGTTCGCGACGCGAAGCCCGAGCAGTTCTCCGCGGCGCCATCCAAGCGCGTATGCCAGTTCTAAGAACGCGCGCCATTCTGGACCCTCAGCACTGGCCGCGGCGCGAAGCTTGTCGACTTGTTCAGGAGTGAAGAATTCCTTCACCGCGTTCTTCTCGTCGCTGAATTTGAACTTTGGCACTCTCGCGACCTTCGGTGGGTCGCTCTCCGCGGCAAGATGGTATGCGCGGCGTAGCATCTGCAGTTCACGCTGCACCGTAGCTAGCGCGGGCTTGTCGTCCTGAGCCAGCCGCTTACCTTTGTAGTCGTTCAACAGCGTAGTCGTTAGCGCATGCGCGCGGATGTGGTCGAAGGTCGCCTTTAGGTGCAATTTCCACTTGCGTTGAACGGCGGCAGCACTGTCAGCCATGCGTTCAGCCTCATAGTGCTTCTGAAGATCCGCGACGAGTTCGCCGATCGTGATCTTTCGGCTTTGCGGGTCAATCCACGCGTCCGTTCTTGACTTCGCGAGCTCGCGCCTTAGCACCTTGCGCGCCTCTGATTTCTTGTCGGTCCTCGCCGACATCCGAATTTCTTCACCGTCGCGGTTGAAGCCAATCCAGTATGTCCCGCCTCTGAGATAGATCCTTCCGTCACCGTACATGTTGCCCTCCGTGTACGACTCTAAACAAATGCTGGGCGCCAAGGTATGGCACTGGAGGCTGATTACTAAGCGGTTACCTGAAATGCCTTGCACACGAGTGGAAGGACGATACCTATCACACCATCACTGGTTCACTGTAACTACGGCACTTAACTTTGGCATTCGCCTTGCACTGTATTATTGCGAACCCTCTGGGGCGCAGAAGGCGAGTGCCTTTCGTAGCGCGTGCTAATGCAGCCCAGAGCACCAATGACCTTACCGCTTCACTGATACTGAAGCGCCTCTACCGTAGGCCTGATCGCCCGTTGCCACAGTGCCCGGGCTACATGGGGAAACGGACTAGCGAGACTCACTCGCTCAGAGGCGCTCGTGTCCGAATCCCTTGTCGATTACCTCGAAAACTTAGACCACTGCCTCACCGCGCCTGAGATCGCGGACCTTCTCAAAATTCATCGCGTTTCCGTTTACAAGATGGCAGCCGCGGGAGAGCTGCCTTCGTTCCGCATCGCGACTTCCGTCCGTTTTGACCCTCGCGGTGTAGCGAAATGGCTGCGCGATCGCCAGAACGGCGGCCAGCAGTGACGAATATCGTAACAAAATCTGCCGCCTACAGTATTGAGGGGGGTAATACGCGTGGCCGCCCACGGATCTACCTGTCGGATGCGGCCAAACAAGCTGCCTATCGCAAGCGTAAACAGCCCCCAAGGATAGAACCCGGTTCGCGCGTCATCCATGGGCAGCGCAAGGGAATTGTCACCAGCATTCACGGCGACCGGTTCATCGTCGCTTTCCAAACGCCAAGCGGCCGCGAGTGGCGCGACCTGGCAGCCACCGAACTTTCCTTCAGCGGTCGTGTGAAGAAGTTACCTGCGTGGACGGATTCAGGAAAGCCGCTTTCGAAGAACTGGAAGCCGTGGCGCGAGTGGAAGACGGCCTTGCCTAGGGCCGAAGAGCATACCGCGATCGATGGCGAAACGATCATCGTTCCGATTTACGGCATACGCAAAGCCGGGCGGCGGAAAACGCGTCGGGATTACACCCGGCTGATCAATCACAACATCGCATCCCTCTTGGAGCAAGCTTCGAAATGAAACCCTGGAAAATCGAGATTCGGCCGGACAAGCACGGCGGTTTGTTAATTCGAATGGTCGCTGATGTCCACGATCGAATCGCGGAAGAGGTAGCCAAACGCATCGAGCGAGTGTTATCGCACAAGTGCACTAAAGCCTGAGCGCTAGCAAATCAGGCCACAACCAAAATCACTCCTTGCGAGGAAAACAATGAAACCGCTCTATCTTTTCGAGCTCGCCGATAAGTTTACAGTCGACGCGCTTCTCAACGACCTGGCAGCTGACGGCTATACCGTGCGGCAGGTGTTCCAGATCACCGAAGGTTCAGAAGGCGACATTTCTACGACGTTCGGGATATTCGCCCAGAGGGCCGACACCACACGGGTCGGCAAAGCTTGGGCCAGAGGAAAGGAAAACCTGTGACCAAGTTGATTGAATTTCTCCGCAATCTGCAGAACGAGCGCTTCTACGGCTCAGTGCAGATCGACTTCCACGCCGGTGATATCACCATCATCCGGAAAGAACAAACCTTGAAACTTGAAAACATGAGGAACAACCCCAATGAACTCCGCAGCAAATAACACTCCAGATTTTCTCTCCCGCGCGACCGCTTTGGTTGAACGCGGATTCTCAACCATCCCGATCACGCCCCGGGGCAAAGCTCCGGCTGGGCCTGGCGCAACCTCCCGCACTCGCAACCTTGAACTTATCAAAGTATGGGCCCAGCAATGGCCTGATGCTAACGCGGCCGTGTGTGCAGACGAGAACGTAACTATTCTTGAGTCTGATGATGCCGAGCGGCTTCGCGGATTGCTCAAAGCTCGAGGAGTTACGCTGCCCGACACGATGACGGGTGGCGCGTCGGAAAATCGTCCGCACTGGTTTTTCAAACGGACTGCTGAATGTGGCGATAGCTGCATCACTGTTCCTGGCCTGCTGGAATTTAGAAACGGTAATCAGTACGTGGTCGGCAGCGGAAGCGTTCATCCCAGCGGCGCGGAGTATCGCTGGTGGAAGGATGTGCCGCTTGTTCCAATGCCTGTCGAACTCTTGGATGCCCTGCTGGAACTGCGCGAGGAATATCACGGCACGAGCGGCTCAGCGGCACCTGGCGAGCACATCAAGACTGGGCCGTATGCGCAGCTTCGCGATGCTTACCTCAAGATGGCGGATCCCGCGGATCTGTTGACGATCACTGACCTCGAGGTCGGCGAGGACGAGCGGCACTATACGCTGACGTCTTTGGCTGGATTGTTACACGACGGGCAGAGATCAGCGGAGGATATCGCTCAGATTCTCAGCGACGTACGCGATGAGTACTTCTGTACTGGCGGCCGTGAGGTTAGCGATGACGAGATCCAGCGCATCGCGACCTACGCGGTAACGAAAGACGCTTTTGTTTTCGAGCCCTACGCGTTGCCGTCCTGGTCGCACGGGACGATCGTCTTCCGTGACGAAGCGGCTTTGCAGCAATGGCTCACGGAACACGCGGACGAATTCTCGATCGACTGGTCTGTCTTCAGAGGGGAGGACGTGCCCGATCAGAAGATCTTGATGAGCTTAGGTAACGAGACGCTCTTGCGAAGCGAGACGGTGAACGAGATTTTCGCGTACCGCGGGATTGGAAAGTCCGTGCTCGTCGCTGCGATGGTGAAAATCCTGACGACCGGCGGCGAGTTTCTTGGGTTTCAGTCGCGCGGTGGTTACCGTGTCCTCCTGGTCGATGGGGAACTGCCGAAAAAGCTTCTGCAGAATCGCTTGCAGGATCTGGTCGGCGCTATTCCGGCTGGGTTGTTTCGCGTCCGCGGATTGGCTCAGACTCCTCGGGGATACTTTGCGCCGCTTTCGAGCCCTGCCGAGCAGGAGAAGTTCCTGCGTTCGCTGACGGTCTGGCGGCCGGACGTGATCATCTTCGACACCAAGTCTTCGGTCTTCAAACATGACACGAACGACCAACCGCAACTGCTGGCGATGAACGACTTTCTGATTACGCTGCGCAGTCAAGGATTCGCGGTGATCACGACGCATCACGCTGGCAAGAATGGCACCCAGCGCGGGAGGACCGACAACGATGACATCCTGGACCTCGTTATCAAGCTGCGGGCGCCTGAGGACTGGATGCCTGGGGATGGCGCGCGGTTCGTCCTGGAGTTCGACAAGGTTCGCTATGGCGACCGCTTGGAGAGCTTGGGCGCGAAGTGGTCGCAGGCGACTGGCTGGGAGATCGACGAGACAGCCACGTCGGCAGCGGTTGGGTTGCTGCTCAAGGGGATGGCGATCAACAAGGTCGCGGATCAGCTTGGCATCGGAGACAAGACGGTCCTTAAGATCAAGCGCCGGGCTGAGCGGAATGGAACGGTATTCCCTATCCATAAAGCGGGCCGTCCGCGGAAGGCCGACGCGGGGGAGTAACCATTTCCCTTCCAACCTCCGGCCCACCCATCCCATAACACCCCAAGGTACGCAGGGGTGTATGGGTGGGGGGGTTGGAGTGAAGCGGAATACTATTCCTTTCTCTCTATAGGGCGGAAATGATTAATTTCCAGCGTTGGTGTCTTGGGATGCTTCGCGCAAATGGGAGCGACGTGATTAACGCGTTTCCTCAGCCGGGCGCAGCCGGTCAACTGGATGTCGTTAGATTGCAGATCCGATGCGCAGCCCAGCGCGTTGATAATGCAACGGTTACAGGCGCTGTGCGGAAATTGTGCGATTTCCAAAATGTACCCGCCAACACCCCGCCCATGCACCCCGCGCGCATTGTATTGACAGACAGGGAGATAGCGACAGGTCGCGTAAGTGTAAGAAAACAATACTTAATCTGGGATCGGAGCCGGCCCGTACCTCCCCCCAAGCGACCTATACCAGCGGCGTACGCGAAGCAAAAACAAGGCACTTTTTGACGAGTTCCCGCTATCGCGTTGAGGTTACAGATAGTTAGACGTGAAATACCCCGCGTTGGCGGGGTTGTTGGCAGCATGTTTTTGGTCAAATCTTGGTCGGAAATTGAGGAGGCAGAATGTTTCAAGATTCGCACAGTAAAGCAATCCTGCAGGATGCTATGCGGATCCTGCGGATGCCCGACACGACGATGTTTAGCTCAATTCGTTCGTGACCAAGATTTAGAGAAGTAGCGCACGGGGAAGCATGTGGCGCCAAGTCTCGGAATGACACATGAGCCTAGTTTTTTACGGTCATGGCGTCCGAATTCACAGCCTTCTTGCCAGAGACTCCCTCCAGCGCGGCGAGGACTCCACGGTAGTCATTCTTGTCGCACTGCATCGCGAAGCCGCCCTTCTTATCGCCGTCGGCCCAAGTCAGGCCAACAAAGTGTTTCTTGGATTTGGTCAATGCCATCAAAGCGCCGATGCCAAGGGAGACTACCGCTAGGCCGATGGCAGCGCCGACCCGACGATGAACATCTTGGCCGTAGCTGACCTCGGTGATAGTCGAGGGAAGGATGTTTGCGATTTCGGTTTTCCCCTCCATGATCCGGACAAAATTCGAGTCTACGTAGAGCTTGAGATCAGCGCCAGCTTTGGCGTTTTGCAGCGAACCGCCGTCATATTTGACCTTGAAAGCGGGCTGAGAGTCGGCGGCAACTAAGGCAGTTGGGATCACGAGGCACAGAATGGCTGCGATGACAGATCTCATTACTTTAAACCTCCCAGACTTAGTACACATCGTCCATGAGTATGCACTTATGTGGCTGAAATTGATGTGATCCGGGGAGTAAAGCAGTTACGACGGTAATGACAGACGGTCGTGCGGTTCCTGAGCACAACCGGAGTGCGTGGCCTCAAACTTCGGCCGGGCATCCCATCAGATTAAACTCCTCTCACCTAGTTTCTTTTGTGCTGAAACATTGCCCTTTGTACGTCACCGTAAAAGGGCCCGGTTCCCAGGTTTCGCCTCCTTCAACAAATCTACTGTCAAAGTCGATTCTCTTTTCCACAAACCGGCCAGTAGATTTTCTGATGACCGTCTCTTCATAGTGGCGTAGTAAAGGCTCATCGGTCAGCTTGAATTCTTTCCCGGTCCAAAACGATTTCTGGCCAAAGAAGAAATATGCGAATCGAACAGTGTCGCCCAGATCGTCATAGGTCTTCGCAGAGCCGGCCTTTCCGCCTTCAAAAAGGCTGACTTTCTCCACGGCGTCGGATTCTCCCAAACTACCGTGTTTCGGACCCCAGCCGGAGAAGCCCTCAGGTAGACCGTCCGTTACAACATTCACAAATACTCCAGGATGCGGGCCATTCTTCATCTCCGATTTTCTGCCGTCCATAAGCAAAAGGAATTCATCGGTTGTTGGCGCGTCCTTGTCCTTGCTGGCTGGGTTGTCTCCGTCATAGAAACACACCATATCCGCCGCTTTGACGTCTGGATCGCTTGTCCTTTGTAGTTGTTTAAAGCTTTGACAACCGTTGAATCGGCAACTGAACCGTGTCGAACTGCTGCTTGTCACCTTTTGTGCGAAACTCGGGAAAGCCACTACAAACAAGATCGCCGCAAGCAGATACTTCATTCTGACTCTCCACTTTCATGCCCGACCCTCAACGGCGGGGACGGAGGATGCCCGACTCTCACTCGAATTCCATCACAAGACCCATGGGAAGATTTAGTTACGAAGGTCACTTTAGGGAGCCGTAATAGCAGCCAGGCACACCGAGAGCAGCCACAAGAAATTGTCCATGAAACTCCGAATCGACCGATTACGACGCGCCGGAACCCAGTGACCGCGATTCGCGAGCTGTAAGCTGCAGTTCAGATTCGAAAGCGCATAGCGTGAATTAATCTGGCTTTCTACCCTTGTTCGGCGATGCACAATCGGACGCATCTACCTGGGTCTGCAAAATTCTTTCTTTGCCACTCGAAAACTGATTCCCAATCGGTCGGTTTCAGCCTTAACGGATCGCACCGGGGCCTTGCAAAACTGCATATCACTCATTCCAAAGACGAAAAGAGACCCTGAGAGTGGGTCTTGGAATTCTATTAACTCGTTTATTTTGAATAACATGGCGGAGAGAGTGGGATTCGAATCCAGCTCATAACGTAGTTTCAATAACATAGAGAACACGGCGGGCACCGTAAAAGCGATGGAAGACGCTGGTAGGCAGTGCTAACGGATCACAAACGGATCACGGCGCAGTGACCCT
>CAVUOS010000032.1:0-107595 GCA_963743105.1 Terriglobia bacterium | reverse complement strand
CCGTGAACTCATCCACAAGTTTTGAGATCGACGACTACAAAGTCACACGCGACAAGACGGTCACGCTTGACCTGGATCAGCAGCAGCAAGCCGATAAATCCCTGGCTAAGTTGAGGCCCGAGGACATTCGCGTCGGCACAGAATTGGAAATCAAGGGCGAGTACGACAAAGTTCCGGTGAACTGAAGGCCAGCTCCATCAAGATGTTCTCCTTCGACACTCTGACGATCAAGCGCACCGCTCTGCTGGAAAAACTTCCCTCTCTGACAAAGGACGATTCAGGATCGACGGGCCTGATTTACGCTGACGGCCCGAGAATCACCGTCTCGCCCACAACTAGCGTGTCCTTCAAGCCAAACTTGGCGGAGCGGAGGAATTCCGGCAGGGACAACGGTACAAAAGCTCCGATGACGCAGAACTTTTACGCCCGATTCTCTGAACCTCGACACATTTGTGCACTACGAAGCGGTGCGCAAACCCGACGGTTCCATTCAGGCCCAAAAAGTGGAGTTTCAGCACGCAGAGGTGGCAAACGGCGAAGCCAGTATGTGGCGACGTTTCGCTCCCAAAGTAATTGAACCCAACTACGCCGGCTTTCAGCCAGGCGAGCTCACAGATGCGTTGGGCCACGTTCAAGATCGTCCCCAACCGCCAGTCTCAGGATTACATTTCCCGGCTGGGGAACAGCCTGATCCCAGCCCACCAGAAAGATCTGCCCGACGGCGATCCCCTCAAGATTCCCTTCAGGTTCTTTCTCGTAGACAGAGAAGGGCTTCAATGCTGCCAGCTATCCCAACGGCGTAGTGATCGTGCACGCGGGCGTTCTCGACGTGCTGGAAAATGAGGCCCAACTCGCTTTTGTTCTCTCACACGAGATCTCACAGCATGTGGGAGAGCATGTTTCGTTTCAACATCAATACCACAGGAACGAATTGGTCGCTCTCAGGGGGGCCGGCGGAGCCTTCATTCCCTATGGTGGAATAGTACGTTGCCGATCTGCTCGCTTCAGGCATCCGCAACCAGTACTCGCGATCGCTGGAAAATCAGAGCCGACCGTGTGGGGCTGGAATGGATGCTAGCCGCCGGATACGACATTCGCGAAGCGCCGCAATCCTGGAAAGCGGTCTCCCGGGCAAAAGGGGATTCACTGACTAATCCTTTCTGGGCAAGCCACAGCGATCCCACGGCCCGTCGTTCTTACCTCATGGCTCAATTGCGCAACAACTATTCCGACGTGGACTATTCCATTCTGCACAAGGACAGCGACGAGTTCCACCAGATAGCAGACGCAGTGAAGGAGTACGAGAGCGGCAAGAAGCAAAAGGGTGCGGCCCCCGCCGGGAGACTTAGTTCGGGGTTCTTTCGTTTTTCTACAGCGTTTTCCACAGCTTGAACCCCCAGAGTTGTGACATCTAACCCTGTGTTCACAGCCCCCTTTGCACGATCATTGCGGAGCGAGTGGCTCTTCGCGACCTTCGCGTCGCTCTTCGCGAACTTGGCGGTTAAGCTCTTGAGCTGATTTATCAGCCGTGCAACTGTTTCGCGATCGCGCAATAGAGATCAATGGCCTCGTGCAATTGCCGCTTCTCGATGTATTCGCCTTCGGTATGCGCGACGTGAATCGATCCTGGACCGACCAGCAGCGGTTCGCCCCAATTCGTCAGTTTCGGAATATCGGTCGTGAACGCCGCGATCATCGTCGGTAATCCATCGAGCTTGCGAAAACGCAGAAAGGGAAGTTCCAGGGGAAAGGTGACTTCGACCTGACCTCCAGCTGTCGCCATAACGTCTCGGCGCAACTCATCGGTCGGTCCAACCAGCCGGTAGAGCAAATCCGCATGCGCGTAGTCGGGAATCACATTCGGAGCGCGTCCGCCTTCGATCAGCCCGATATTCAATGTGCAAGGTCCAACCTCCGGATCGTTGGGGAGTTCCATCGCCCGCAACCGTCCAAGCGCCGCCAGGAGCTTGTCAATTGCAGAGTCGCCTAACTCGGGATACGCCGAATGTGCCATCCGACCTTTTGCAGTGACCTCAACGCGCAGCGTTCCCTTCGACGCGAGCGCAATTCGATTCTCCGTCGGCTCGCCGTTGACCAGAAATCGGCAGCTCGCAGGCGCGTGATCATTGGCGATCTTTGCTCCCAAACTGTCGCGCTCCTCTCCAACCACAAAGAGCAATCCAACATGAATCCCTTCGCATCGTAACCGTTCCGACGCCGCGACCTGTGCCGCGATGATTCCCTTGGCGTCACAAGATCCGCGCCCGTAGATGCGATCCGCATCTTCGGACGATGGAATGAACGGAGGAACCGTATCCATGTGCGTGGAAAACACGATCTGAGGATTCGCCTGCTCGGGCAAAGTTGCGAACACATTAAAGCGATCGCCCTCGACCGCGATCTTCCTCGTTTGATATCCAATTCGGCAGAGCTCGCCGTAGAGATAATTACCGACCGCTGCCTCATTACTGCTGATTGATTCGATATCAATTAACTGCCGCGTGAACGTGACAGCATCCATGCAGGAGAGAATAGCAAATCAGCCTCAGACCTCGGACCTGATCCACGATCAACTTCCTGAGTTACGAAGTCCGACGCCGGTTTTGTGTAATCTTGAGACGTGATTCCATCGAACGGATCAATCCGCTCCCTTTTCCTTGAAGGTCCCGCTGGCCGCCTCGAAGCTCTGCTCAACGCTGGCGCAGAGAACGCGACGCACGCAGCTGTGGTTTGCCATCCGCATCCGCTGTTCGGTGGAACGCTGCACAACAAAGTCGTGTTCCACACGATGAAAGCGCTGAACAGCTTTGGATTCCCCGTGCTGCGCTTCAACTTCCGCGGAACCGGACTGAGCCAGGGAGAACACGATCACGGCGTCGGCGAAGTTGAAGACGTCCGCACCGCGCTGGACTGGCTCGAATCGCAGTTTCACCTGCCGATGATCTTTGCGGGGTTCTCCTTTGGCGCCGCGGTTGGACTGCGCGCCGCCTGCGCGGATTCGCGCGTCCGCGCAACCATTGGTCTGGGCGTTCCTGTTGCTCCCGTGGTTGCCGATACCGAAGAACCACGTGTTTACACATATGAGTTCTTACAGACCTGCACCAAGCCCAAGCTATTCGTCAATGGAGCGCGCGATCAGTTCGGCCCGCGAGCCAAGCTGGAAGCGCTGGTTGCCGCGCTGCCGGAACCGAAGAAGCTGGTCATAATCGAAGGAGCTGATCATTTCTTCGCAGGGCGTTTGCGCGAAATGCGGGAAGCCATTGAATCGTGGGTGAAGGAAGCTGTCAGCTCTCAGCCATCAGCTCTCAGCTAACCCTCGGTGAAGTCATCCTGAGCGCAGCGATCACGGAATCGAAGGATCCCCACCTGAATCACTGAAACCTGACCGCTAGTTATAATCACTCCTCATGTACGACCCTGCCGGCGAATCGCAGTTCCGTGCCATGCGCGACGCAGCGCGCTCGATTTTCATTGACGCGCTCTCCGAAGCTTCGATCGCCAAAGGTTTCGACCGACACGTGCAGTGTGAACGCGGTATTTTGCGCGTGCGCGAAGATCTCTATGATCTGAACTCCTATGCGCAAGTCCTGGTGATTTCCCTCGGGAAAGCCGGACACACGATGGCCGAGGCTCTTGCCGCGCAGGTTGGATCACTGGCCCAAGGAATCGTTGCGACTCCCGTGCTTCCCGACGTACAGGTACACGGGTTCCGCTACTTTCATGGAGGACATCCCACACCCAACGCCGAATCTATTCACGCAGCAGGCGCCATGTTGCGGGCGGTTGAAGCGCAGCCTGCGTCGGCGCTGGTGATCTTCATGCTGAGCGGAGGAGGATCGTCGATTGTGGAGAAGCCGATTGATGATGTGATCTCACTCGACGATCTCGTCGCAACCTACCGCGCACTAGTGCATTCGGGAGCACCCATTGCCGAAATCAACACTGTACGCAAACACCTCTCTGCAGTGAAAGGCGGACGTCTGGCGCAGGCGGCATTTCCGGCGCAGCAGGTGTCCCTACTCGTGTCCGATGTTCCTGACAACACACCCGATGCATTGGCTTCCGGTCCGACAATGCCGGATTCGACCAGCGTTGAAGATTGTTACCGCGTTGCGCAGAGGTATGAGCTGCTGGAGCAGTTTCCGCCATCGACACAGGAGCTTTTCGAGCGGCATGCGATCGAAGAGACGCCGAAGTCGGACGATCCGGTGTTTCATAAGTCTCGATGGTGGACCATTCTTTCCAACCAGACCGCGATCGAAGTAGCGAACGTCGCGGCCGAGCGCGCGGGATTTATCGCGCACGTCGACAACTCTTGCGACGACTGGGATTACGCGAAAGCTGCAGATTACCTCCTGAACCGAGTACGCGAACTCAGGAAGCAATGCTCCCCCGTGTGTCTGATTTCAGGCGGCGAAGTCACGGTGAAGGTCGCGAACGGTGGAATTGGCGGACGAAATCAGCAGTTTGCCCTGGCTTGTGCGGAAAAAATCGCCGGCGAGAGCATCACTGTGCTCAGCGCTGGAACGGATGGAGTGGATGGAAATAGTCCAGCGGCGGGAGCGATCGCAGATGGTAGCACTGTGGAACGCGCGCGCAGGGCAGGTTTCGACCCGCGCACAGCTCTGGCGAAGTTCAATGCCTATCCGCTCTTTCAAGCGCTTGGCGACGCGATCGAGATTGGTCCGACTGGGAACAACCTGCGCGACTTGAGAATCTTGTTCGCCTATTGAGGCGATATAGCCGCAGAGCTTCGCCCATGCGAGACAGCCCCTTCGACTTCGCTCAGCGCAAGCGTGGCGGCTGTCTCTACATGAGCAGTGGTGGTGACGGATCTAGGCCGTCTTTTGCATCTTGGACATCGCTTCGTCCATGCTTTGCTTCATCTCGTCGGCCGACATGTCTCGGACGTGGGTCGCAATCGACCACTTGTGGCCGAAGGGGTCTTTGAGCTTGCCATAGCGGTCGCCCCAGAACTGATCCATGACGGGCATCTCAACCTGTGCTCCGGCTTTTACCGCGCGATCGAAAGCCGCATCGACATTCTCGAGGTAGATGTGCAGGCCCATGGGAGATCCGCCGATGGATTGTGGAGAGAGCGAGCCGAACTCAGGAAATTCGTCGGACAACATGATGATCGAATCTCCGACTTGCAATTCTGCGTGCATCACCTTCCCGTCGGGTCCGTTCGCCACATCCCCGCGCTGCTTTGCGCCGAATGCCTGCTTGTAGAACTCGATTGCCCGCGCGGCATTGCGCACGGTTAGGAACGGAGTGAGTGTGTGATAACCCTCAGGTATGGGTTTTACGGACATAAAGGCCTCCATAGGAGAGATTTTCGGGCAGTTTACACCTGGACTATGAACGGATTGTCAAAAGGAAGAAAAAGCCATCACCATAGAGGACACAGAGGTGCACAGAGGTCAGAAGAAGCGAGTTACGCCTTCTTCGAGCACGACGACCTGGTCTTTGATGCCCGCGGCTTCCGCTTCCTGATCGAGAAGTTGCAGAGGTTCATCAACCGGTTCGTGCGACAAACGGAAGGTACCGTAGTGCATGGGAACCATCCAGCGGGCTTTCAGGTCGATGAAGGCTTTGGTCGCGTCTGCGGGATTCGTGTGCACGTTGCGGAATTGCGGAGGGTTATAAGCCCCGATCGGAAGCAGGGCGAGTTCAGGAGCAAGACGCCGTCCGATCTCGGCGAATCCGGAGAAGTACGCGGTATCGCCTGCATGATAGACAGAGTGTTTTCCGGACTTAAGAACAAAGCCTCCATAGCCCCGATGCGAATCCTTCAGGATGCGCGCTCCCCAATGGCGAGAAGGGACGTGCGTGACCGAGAGATTTCCATGACGCGAATTCTTCCACCAATCAAGCTCAATGATTTCAGAGAAGCCAAGATCGGAAACCAGGTCCGAAACGTGCGTCGGGACGATGATGGCGGGAGCGATGCCCCGGGTCCGCAGGTTGTTGTTCACCAGCGCCCGCAATGACGGGCGATGCAAATGATCGAAGTGGGCGTGCGAAACCAGAACAAGATCGATGGCCGGGAGGTCTGTGATGCGCAGGCCCGGACGACGAAGCCGCTTCAGTACGAACAGCCACCGCGCAAAATTGGGATCAATCACAACGCTCTTTCCCCCAATCTGCACGAAGAAGCTGGCATGACCGATGAAGGTGACGCCAAGCTCACCGTTGGCAGCGAGGCGCGGCTTGTGAGTCTGACCCGACCGAGGAGTCACGGCCGAATGGCGCACCAGGCGTCCGAATTGCGTCGCGCGTTTGCGTAGTGCCGGATTACGGAGTGTTTGCTTGATCATGCTGCTAGTGGGCCCGGGTTGACGTTGGCGGTTCTGGCTTCTTCATCCTAGTACCAATCGCGACTGAGAGCCGAGTATAAAGTGGGATGCCGCGCTATCTCTATCCTGATTTTCACCTAAATATTAGATGAATGATGGCTGTCTCATACTGTTTTTTTACTTTTCTTTACGAGTACGACGGTAATGAGCTAGCAGGGGCGAGAGCTGAGTCGTGAGCGCCGAGATGTGGGAGGGGGTGTGCGTTCTGCTGTCAGAACTCACAGTCCTCCTGCTCAGAAAATCATGCGGTTGTCTTGACCAGAATCCAGCAGGTCATATCTAATCCGAAGGCGCCCACTAGGGGGAATAAGGAGCCTTTCAACATGCGAGTCGCGTTTCTGGGATTGGGAATCATGGGCCAGTCGATGGCCTCGAACCTGGTGAAGGCCGGCCATGAAGTAACTGTGTGGAACCGGACTCCGGGAAAACTGGTGGAAGGCGCGGCGGTAGCTCCGACGCCCACAGCAGCGGCGCAAGGCGCGGAAGTCGTATGGCTGTGCGTTTCCGACACGGATGCGGTGGAACAGGTAATTTTCGGAAATGATGGCGCCCAATCGTCGCTCAGCGAGGGTGCAATCATCGCAGATTCCAGCACAATTTCTCCTTCGGCGACCGTGAAGTTCGCAGAACAATTGGCAACGAAAGGCGTCGCCTGGGTTGACGCGCCAATGACCGGGTCCAAGATCGGAGCACGAGATGGAACGCTGGTGTTTATGGTTGGCGGCGCAGAACAAAGCATTGAGCGGCTGAAACCCTTATTTGCAGCTATGGGAAAGAAAATCTTCCGCATGGGCGAAACCGGCAAGGGACAGGCGACAAAGCTTGCTATGAACATGCAGATCGCGATGATTTATGAAGGCTTCGCCGAGGCTTTAACGCTCGCGGCAAAATTGGGTGTGGATTCGCAGCAACTCGTCTCTCTGATCGAGGCCACCATGGTGCGGTCGGGCGTGGTGGAGTACAAGGCGCCATTCGTCCTGCAACGCGACTTCACACCGAATTTCCCATTGCGCCTGATGCATAAGGACATTCGCCTGGCGTTGGAGGCCGCGAAAGAGGCCCGAGTCAAGCTGCCCGGACTGGAAACCGTGGAAGAGGTTTATGAAATGGCGACAGAAGACGGCAACAAAGACCTTGATTATGCGGCTACCCTGACCTTGCTGGAGAAGTGGGCAGGCGTTCAAGTGAAAGGGAAGGCGGCTTAGAGGGTTTCAGCCTTCGGCAATTCTCAGTCCAGCTTGGTGTCTCCTTCGTGCAGCGACGGCAGTACCGTTACGCCCGTAATCCCCTGAATTCCGCCTATTACACAAGTATTACAGTTCCGCCTTTCCTCTCCTGATAGCGTAATTGAAGTTTCTTCAACGTCGAAGACAACGGGAAATGGGGATTCTCTTTGGATATGGAATTGGAAGACCTCGAAAAACGGCAGGCGGCTAAGAACGAAGTCAACTGGATCACCGCGATCTTTATGGCATTGTTTCACGTTGGCGCGGTGGCGGCATTATTCTTCTTCACCTGGAAGGCACTTTTGGTTGCGATGGTTTTGTGGTGGATTTCCGGCAGCCTCGGCATTGGCATGAGCTACCACCGACTGCTCACGCACCGCGGATATAAGACTCACAAGTGGGTGGAATACTTTCTGACTTTTTGCGCGACGCTGGCGCTGGAGGGCGGACCAATTTTCTGGGTGGCGACGCACCGTATTCACCATCAGTATTCGGACCACGAGGGCGATCCGCATTCGCCGAACGACGGCAAGTGGTGGGCGCACATGGGGTGGATTCTGATGGGCAAGTCAATGCACCATGACACGACTACGCTGGCCCGCTACGTCCCCGACCTGGCCAAAGACAAGTTTCACGTCTTCATCACCAAATATCATTACCTTCCACAGATTGTGGTCGGCATTGCACTGTTCGCGATCGGCGGCTTGCCGTGGCTGTTATGGGGATCGTTCTTGCGCACCGTGGTTGGACTGCACGCGACCTGGCTGGTAAATTCGGCCACGCATTCGTGGGGAACCCGGCGGTTTGCAACACGCGATCTGTCCACCAATAGCTGGTGGGTGGCGCTGCTGACCTTTGGCGAAGGCTGGCATAACAATCACCACGCGCATCCAACGTCTGCGGCACACGGGTTCACCTGGTACGAGATCGACACCAACTGGTACGGAATCTGGACGCTGCAGAAACTCGGCCTGGCTTGGGATATCAAACGCGTGAAGTTGGAGGAGATCGAACAAGGATTGATTGCTGCGCCGAACGGACGGTTGATTACACCGAATACCGCGGCAGAGTTTTGGGCAGCGGGAGACTAAGGCCAGCGTGATTATGGAATTGGCCCCGGCCTTGTGTCGGGGCTTTTTTTGGTCTACCGCTCTAGCAAGGACGACCCCGGGGCTAAAGCCCGACGATTCCGTGCCCGAACGCGGCCCGAAAGGGCCGCTCTTCCGGGGATATTCGACCTGCTCTGCCACGGACAGTTGAACTACTGTTGCAGATACTCGAGTTCCTCTTCAGGGTCTCGCGCTCACAAGATGTACATCGAGCGCGGTAGAATCACTCCCAAAGACCATGCGCATCTCGAGCCGCCGCGGAACCATCGTTTTCTTCATCATCCTGGGCATCGGCCTGGTGGCGCTGGCGGTTGCTCTCAACGTCGGATGGATCATCCTCAACTGGCGTGAAGGCGTTCTGCTGTTCTTCGGAATCATCTTTTTCGCGTTGCTTATCGCCGGGATGGTGGTGAACACCATCTTTTTGGTGCGCGAGGTGCGGCGCAGCGAGCAGCACGACAGCTTTATCAATGCGGTGACTCACGAACTGAAAACGCCGGTGGCGTCGATCCGTCTGCATTTGGAAACCTTGCAGCGGCGGGAGCTGCCGGAGGTTCGCAAGCAAGAGTTCTACAGCTTGATGCTGAAAGATACGGACCGGCTGACCGAGACTGTCGAGCAGGTACTGCGTGCAGGCCGGGCGGGCGACAAGAAGGCGGGGCGAGAAAAGGCAGATGTTAATTTCAGTCAACTGGTTCGCGATTGCCTCGAGTCGACTCGAGCGCGCTACCACCTCCGGCCCGAGGCTCTGCGCTATGAAGAAGCCGCAATCAATGGCGCCGGAGCGCACGTGAGAGGCAGCTATGAGGACTTGCGCACTGCCGTCTCGAATGTTCTGGACAATGCAATCAAATATTCCGGTGATCATGTGGATGTGCAAGTGCGTCTCGAAGCATCGGATGCAAAACGCGTGATGCTGAGTGTCCGGGACCGGGGAATTGGGATTCATCCGGACGATCTGAAGCGGATTTTCCGGCGTTTCCACCGGCTCGCGCCCCGGTCGCTGGCTCAGGTGAAGGGAACGGGCCTGGGGCTGTTCATCGTGAGATCGATTGCGAAGAAACACGGCGGCAGAGCGTACGCATTAAGCGGAGGGGAAGGACAGGGAACAACTTTAGTGATCGAACTACCACAAGTGCAACCACCTCCGGCTGGAGTAGCGGAATGAGCCGCGTGCTGGTGGTCGAAGATGAGCTACACCTAGCCGAAGGGTTGCGCTTCAATCTTGAGGAAGAAGGGTATGTGGCTGAGGTGGTCGGCGATGGAGAAGGCGCAACGGACAAACTGTTGCGGAGGAAAGAGCCATTCGACGTTGTTGTGCTCGACATCATGCTGCCGGGGAAAGATGGCTTTGCAGTCGTGTCGGAACTGCGGGCGGCGCGGAATTATGTGCCGGTGCTGATGCTGACCGCGCGCGGCCGGCCGGAGGACGTTCTGAACGGGTTCGCATCCGGAGCGGATGATTATCTGGCCAAGCCGTTTGACCTTTCTATTCTGCTGGCGCGTCTGCAGGGATTGCTGCGCCGCACCGAATGGATGCGCGGAGGGAACTCCAGCGCGGCGGCAGCGCCGCAAACCAGTACAAGCAACGTCGGCGACTTCGGACGATTTTCTTTTGCCGGAAAGACCATCGATTTTGGGGCGCTCGAACTGAGGTCGGGTGGCAATACGATTCATTTGACGTTGATGGAGTCGGAGTTGCTGCGGCATCTGGTGCAGAACGACGGGAAGATTGTCTCGCGCAAACAGATTCTGGAAGAAGTGTGGGGACTGCACGAGGATACTGACACGCGGGCGATCGATAATTTTGTGGTGCGGTTACGCCGCTACATCGAGGATGATCCTGGGAGTCCGAAGCATTTGAAGACTGTGCGTGGAGTCGGGTACCGGTTCGCGGCGAACCCGGAAAAGTGACAGCGACTCCCCGTTCTTGTGTGCGCAAAGCTCGCGATATTTGTCATGCCCGACACAATTCCGCCAACAGAGTGTCCCTGCGCTCGATTGCGATGCTGTCCAGGCGCCGGAGCATCACGACATAAACAGGGATCGAGATCGCAGCGAGGATAAGGAACAACACTGCTGCAATCCACAAATCGTTGTAATAGCGCGCTACCGCGAAGATCGCGGCTCCCAAACCGACGATTACGATCTGCATGCCGAAGCTCACAAGAACTGTAGTCTGCGAGACATTCTGTCGTCCGAAGGTGGAGAAGTCACGCTTTTTGGGCGAGTACAGCGAAAGCAGATTCCCGGCGGAGAAGTTGAGGGGAGCGGCGAAGAGCAGACCGGCTAGAGTTGCGATCGTCATCGCGAAGTGTGGGGCTCCATACAGGTAAGTGACCGCGATCCAGGCAAACGCCAAGTTGAAGAGCAGCACGGCAGCGTGGGTCAGGTTCTTCGCCAGAAGGATGTGGCGGAACTGAATCGGCGAGGCATAGAAGAACTGCATCCCGCCACCATCACCACCGAAGCTGTTGTAGACGAGATTCGTGAGCACAAGCAGCGAGTATGCGGCGGCGCCGGGGAATGCCATGTCGGGCGTCCGCGCGAAAGAATTTGAGTGTCGCAAGGCGTTCATTGCGCCAAAGCGGAAGATCAGCAGCATGAAGATGGGCATGATCAGGGTCAGCAGCATGGGGCCGCTGCGGCTGAGATAGCGCATCTCTTTTTCGAATACTGCGGCTACTGACTGCGAGAAGCCGGGGAGGCGCCAGCCGACCTGCAGGGGCTGGGCTTGTTTCACCTTCGGACGGGCAGCAGCTTCGTTCAAGTTCTCTCCGCGGAACTGCGCGCGGATGCGGACGTGAAGAAGCAATCCTACGATAAGCGTCAGCATCGCAAGGAAGAAAAGCGGAGCCAATGCGGAAAACGCGTGCCCCTGAGAAACCTGCGCAATCGCACTGGTTGCAAGGCCCGGAGGCAAAACCGATTGCACCTGGACGGCAATCTGGAGGTCGCGACGGAGTTCGGGATGCGCTCCCTTGCTGAGGCGCTCGGCGATGGGACCGATGAGCTGAAAGCTCAGCATGAAGAGAATGAACACCACACCAAAAATCTCCCGAGTGCGGCGCTGCGCCAGCCAGCGCTCGATCCAGGCAAAGATCATCTGCATCAGGACCAGGTTGAAGAGCGCGAACATCAGCAGTACCAGCAGCGTCCAGGGAAAGAGAATTGGGCGGGCGACGGTGACGCCGATCAGGACTCCCAGCAATCCGACCGATCCTAGCGCGCTGGCCGGATCGAAATAGCCGTAAGCGAGGCGCACGAGAAGGTACGTGCGATAGGTGAGCGGAAAGCGGAGCAGTTCGGAAGAATCCGGATTGTTCGTGAAAGCCGTGGCCATGACCGGAAACAACTGCCAGAAGAGAAAGACCGACCATAGCGGTATCGCGAGGAATTCCGGACGACCGTCCGAGACAAAAAACCAGGACATGCCGATCGCCAGGCCGAAACCGGTGAACCCGCCGAGAGCAAAAACGGAGGTGACGATAACGCGCGAAGCCAGTTCCATCTTGCCGCGGCGGGTCCGCAATCCATTGACGAACATTCGCCAGCGAAGTTCAGCAATAGCAGTGAGCTGCGAACGAACGCTGGCAGAATTCATCTCGAGTTCCATTCTTGCACACGGACGCGAACCTCGCATGGGCTCATAAGACATAGAGGACATGCGGTTTAACGTTTGTGCAATGTCAATTGCGCCGGGAGCGTGCGCTGGAAGTGATCGGCGTCACTCAAGAGCGTGTGAGCGCTCACGTTCAATCAGATAATGCCGACAGACACTATAGGGTGGTTTCCCGAGGTACATGCAACATGAGGCCGTCAGAATTAGAAGATGTTCCGTTGTGGGAGAGCGTCACTCAACCGGTCGCGAATTTCCTGGATCTTGCATTTGGTTGTCACCATCGCAGACTGAGTCGTGTATTCACCATCGACAATCACACCTACAAGGTGTGCTGTGAGTGTGGTGCCACTTTTAACTATTCGCTCGAGACGATGTCGGTGGGGCATCGCCGAAGGCTTCTGTCGGCGTTGCGCCGGCTGTAGTCGCGGCCTCGAAGATTACTACGGCGGCTGATCTGGGCTGTAGACGCTCGCCCTCGACAGCAATTAACCGAGCCAAGAAAGTTCCTGCTCGGCCGCGCGGTCTCCGCCCACGATTCGCAGGAAAATCTCTTCCAGCGTTAGCTTCTCCCCAGAAGGCGGACCGGCATTGCCGGGTCCGGCGGGCGTTTGCGCTTCAACTCCAGCGCGCAACTCCTCGAGTGATCCCTGGGCGACCAGCTTTCCCTGATGAATGATGGCGACGTGACTGCATAGGCGCTCGACGATCTCTAGCACATGGGAGGTGAGGAAGATGGTGGCGCCGCGGGCGATCATGCGTTGCAGCATGGATTTCAGAGTTCCGGCTGCGATAGCGTCGACACCTTCAAAAGGCTCGTCGAGAAAGAGAATCTTGGGCCCGTGGATCACGGCAGCCGCCATGGCGACCTTCTTCTGCATACCGTGGGAGTAGTCGGTCACGAGCTTTTTCGGCTGATCCGCCAGTTGCATGAAATCGAGCAATTCGGCGGTGCGCTTGGCGGCAGTCTCGCGATCTAACCCGTACATGCGTCCAGCAAAATTCAGAAATTCGCTCCCCGTCAGGCGACCGAATAATGCCATACCCTCAGGCACCACTCCGATCTGGCGTTTTACTTCCACGGGATGAGCATCCAGATCAAGACCGAGGATTTCGATTCGTCCGGAACTGGCAGCGAGTAATCCGGTGAGCATCTTGATGGTCGTGGATTTGCCCGCGCCGTTGGGTCCAAGAAAGCCAAAGAATTGTCCTGGAGCCACTCGGAGATTGACCCCGTCAACAGCAACGAGTTCTCCGAACCGGCGTGTCAAGGACTGAGTAGAGATGCTGGACGGCAGATCCATCGAGTCTTCGAATCTAGCACAGGAAGAGCCATAGGCGCCGGGCGGCAGGCATCGGAAAACGGACGTCAGACCTCAGACTCAGGTGCTGTCGTGGCTGCAATCGCACCGCTTGAGGTTTGCCTGACGCCTTATTTCTTCTCCGGTTGCTTCTTCTGCGCGTCTTCGGTCCAGGGCGGGACAATGCCGGCGAAGCGAGCATAAGCGATGGATTGTCCGAGATGCTCTGCCGTGTGGCGGACGATGAACAGCAGGATGCCGCGTTCAGTGTTCTTCCCACCGAACCAATCCATGCTTTTCTCAAGATCCGCGTCCGGCATCGATTTGATGGCCTGCTTGGCATGCGCAAAAGAATCTTTGAGGGTAGCAATGACTTTGGCTTTGTCGGTGGTTGACTTCTCAAGATTCTTCACATCGACGCCTGTTGGAGGAGGCGTGCCAACGAGTTTGTACAGGTTGTAGTTCGCCGCACTGATGTGAAGGAAAACTTCCGCGAACGAGCGTGTATCAGGGGAAGGCCGCCAGGAGAATTTTTCCGGAGGGATCGCTTCTGCCAGACGAGTCAGCTTGTCTTCTTGAACCATCACCTCTGCCATGACCTCCGAGCGGTAGCCAGTCACGCCGGGAGTGCCGTCCTTATACGGATTCACCTGGGCGGCAACGCGTAGAGAACCGAATACAAGCATCGATAGACAGATCGCCGACAGAGCACGTTTCATCAGAGAGCCTCCCGTGGAATGGCACCAGTGTAGCGGGTCGGGCAGTTCTGTCTAGAACGAAATGAACCCGTGGCGGCACGGGCCAAGGTCATCGAAAGCGCGTGGTTCGCCACAGGGCGACACCACAGGCTGCCAGCAGCGTAAACATGACGACGCTGAGGGCTGCGGCCCGGCCAAAGTTCACATCCACCTGCGGTGGCTTGCAGATGATGGCAAGCGCGGCGAACAGCCCCGTGGTTCCCACGATTAGCAGCCAGTCCAGGACGCTCCTGCCGTTTGAGGTGGATTCATAGGCGCGGCCTTCCATGCCGGCGCGTACGTACTCATCTTCAACGCCGTAACGCTCGCCTTCGCGCTGGGCGGCATCCTTCCAGGAGGAGTGTTCGCTTTCGGTGGCCGAAGATAGCGCAATCGCGACTGCGCCGAGCGCCATCAGAATCGATCCGCCCACAACCTGTTCGTATGTAACGCGGCCTGCTCCTCTCAATTCATGAAAGACCAGCACGCCCCACAAGAGTCCCCAGAGTTGATTGGTGTTCGAGAGCGGGATGCCCCTGCTGATGCCGACATATTTCGTGGCATATTGCTGAAAGAGATCGCCGATGACCCAGACGAAGCCTCCGAGCATGAGCCAGAAAAGGACAGCGCGAGCGCCGCTGAGTTCATGCCAGAGCTGAGCCGCTCCCCGGTACGTGATTGCCAGGGTCAGCATGGTGATCAGTTCCCCCACGGTGAAGAACGTGATGAAGGAAAGCGGATTCATGCCGGTGAGATACGCCTTGCGGTAGGGGATGTACATTGTTCCCCACAGAATTCCTGCGCCCAGAGCGGCGGCAATTCCGAGAGCGGCTTTGCCGGGCGCGGCCTCGTGCGACGAGGCGACGGCGAGCAGCGTGGCTCCGGCGAACATACACAGAGCGCCGCCGATCACCCCCAGCCAGCGCTTCCAGCCTGCAGCGTGAAGTTCTTTGAAGAGCAGGAAACCCCAGAAGATGCCGAGCAGGCTATTCGTATTCCACAGCGGAAATGCAATGCTCAAGCCGACATTGCGAATCGCATAGATCGTCAGAGTGTTGGCCACAGCCCACATGCATCCCGCAAGGATGGCCCAGACGACGAGATGGGGAGCCTGACCGACATCCGCGCGGATGTGCGATGTGCCGCGGACCAGCGCCGGCACACTCCAACGGGCGAGGAAGACTCCGCAGACCATCACCAGCGAAACGGTGACGGGAGAGATCTCAGGGTTGACAAGTTTGATGGGCGCTTCCGCGCCGCCGAGCCAGGCGCCGGCGGCAAAGCCGCAGAACATGCCGAGCGCTTGAAGACTCCGCAAGCGAGCGCGGCTTGCAGGTGCGGCCGTCTGCACGCTGACCGGGAGGGAGTTCAACGAAGCTTATCCAGGAGGAAGACTCCGCCTAGGAGAACGCCGAGTGGGATCCAGAAATGAATGTCGGTTGCAATCGCACGGTACAAATTGCGGGGAGTTCGGTCGGTAGGGTTCGCCAATATAGCAGCCTCGGTATGAACTACTGAATCGAGTGCCATCTTAGGGATGACGACGTTAAGAGTCAACGCCCTTGCGGGAGACGGGAAAGAGATGGTCCCAGAGCGCCCCCCGGTGGGAAGACGGGTTGGACTGGAATCATCGTTACTTTGTTGTCTATTGGGAAAAATTTGGCTACCCCCCAATGAACCGGGATGGGAGATAGAGATGGAACTTCTAGTGATTTCGTAATTTCAATGCGTAGATCTCTTGAACGCTGATGTCCCGCGCCACCAGTGGGGACCCGTCAATGGCAAGGCCACTCCACTGGACGATTGTTCCAGCCATGTTGCCTTCAACGTCAGTGAAGTTCATTACGCCCTCAACTCTGCGATCGCTCACGAACAGTCGCACCACTCGAGGGTGGCCATCATTCCAATCTTGCATAGAGATATACCTTCCGTCACGTGACCAGCTGGGATAGCCCATCTCAGAATTCGCGATTTGCGTCCACCTTTGTGTGACCCAATCAAACAGTTGCGGTTTCATGGGGTGCTTTGCGTTAAAGGCAACGATATATCGGCCGTCCGGTGACCATCGAGGACTGAATAAACCGTCAGAACCTGGGAGCTTCGAGAGCCTCCGCAACTTCAGGTCGACAACTTGGACATTCATGGCCATGGGATTCTGCCTGGAATTCCATGGTTGCGGTAAGCGTCCGAATGCTATGGATTTACCATCGGCAGACCAGGTGGGGTCTGACTCGTCCTGCTCGCCCGGCAGCAATTGCTGAGGCGTGCCACCATCCGGCGAGATAAGGTAGATCTTCCACGGCCCCCCCAATTTCCAAGGTCCGCTCGGGGGACTTCCCATAAAAACTATCTGCCTGCCGTCGGGCGACCAGCGTGGCAAAAAAACGCGCATAGGCGGAAATGTAAGCTGAAGGCGCTCACTTCCATCTATCTTGCTCCGCCACAGTGTGCCTTCTGGATAAGACGTGTACGTGACCCAGTTTCCGTCTGTCGAAAAATCAAGTCCTTCAGCTGATATTCCAGGAAGGAACGGAATGAAGTGGTGAGTGCTCAAATCGTACCGGACTACTTCAGCGCGATGCACTACGCCAACCGCGAACAACTCTCGGCCATCTTTGCTTGAAACGGCGTCGAAAAAGTTCATGGGCCCAGAAGTAATTGGTTCAGGCTTTCGGCTGGTTGGTAGGAACCTGTTCTTCTCCCGAATGGCCCATAGATCCGTCCTGCCATTCTGAGTGGACTGAAACACGAAATATTCGCCATCGCTGGTCCAGCTGCCACAACACTCGGATGCCGGCGTATTCCATCCGCGGAGTAACGGGTGAAGGTTAGTTCCATCAGCCGAAACCTCCCACAAAGAAGTTGTGTGGTCATCGTCATCCGCGAGAGTGAACCTCAGTCGCTTTCCGTCAGGAGAGAACCTTAGGTCAGACGAAACACCGGGAACCGTGACAAGCTTGCGCGAAGAACCACCATTTCTATTCACAACAAAGATGTCATGCTCATTGCTGTATGTGATCTTTTCGTCATCGGGACCCCAACGGGCTTCATTAACCACAAGATCTCCAACCCGCTGCGGCGCTCCTCCCACGACGGGTTGAATCCAGAGTGGCTTCGGTCCATCTGATTCGCCATTCAGTAGCAAGAGGTCGATCCCATTTTTCGAAAGATCCAATAATCGTGGGGCTTTAAGGGCGGGAGGACGTGGCTCTGTCTCCCCACCATTCACAGACACTTGTGCCAGAAAGGTTCCCCGGTCGGACTGGAATTCCGTCATATAAACGCGAGACCCGTCAGTTCTGAGTGCTCCCTGCTTCTCGCGACCGTCATTCGTGAGTTGTTGAAAACTCACTACCTTTGGATCGTCTGCAGATGGCGATCTCCACTTTAGAAGCGGCAATGCGGCGATGAGAAGCGCGAGTGCTCCAAGGATCACGAAGTGTAAAGCCTGCTTTCCCGCCGACTCCTTTCCATCTGCAGCGTTGACGTGCGGAAAGCTCTCCGCTTCCTCCAGCTTTGTGACAGCTCCGACAAATCGATACCCGCGCTTGGGTACAGTTTCGATGTACTCCCGACCACCGTCCCAGTGGCCCAGCGCCTTACGCAACATAAAGATGTTCTTGTTGAGATTTCCCTCCTCCACAATCGCATCCTTCCATACCTCTTTGATCAGTGTGTCTTTCTCGACCAGGTGACCAGCATTCTGCAGGAGCAGGGACAGCGTTTCGGTCACCTTGGGCGGCAAGTTGACTGGCTCACCGTCTCGAACTAGTGCGTGCTCTTCGAGGTGGAATCGGAACGGGCCGAATTCGTAGAAATGGTTTGTTTTCCCGTTCATACAGAGTGGCAAGAATTTGTCCAGAAAAATTCAAGAACTTCGGCAGGACTTCTAAACCGCGGCGGGCTACGGTTACGGCGGGTAACAGGGGTAAACCCGGAGCGGCGTCCCAAAAAAGCCGTCCGGTGGCGGATTGTAGTCCCGATTGCTTCTCTGAGCAAGGAAGATCTACGCAAGAAATCTGGGGCTGAAAGCGTTGAAGTGTCTCTTCAAGGGGCGACATCCAGTTCCGAGAGGTGAACGTCGCAGAGTCGAGAGATTTGTTTTCGATTTAAGGACGTCCGATGCATTCGCGAATATCAGTGATTATTTGTCTGCTTCTGCTCTGGTTCTACGTTTTGAGAGTGACGGCCGATGCCCAACAGGGTGCTGAGCCGACTTCTTACTCGAACAATATCGGATCGGAAGTCTCTAACCTTCGCGACCAGGCCGGCCGCGGAGATGCAATGGCTGAATATCGGCTTGGGCTGTTATACATGACCGGCGCAGGCGTTACGTCAGACTACGCGGAAGCTGCAAAGTACCTGTATGCGGCCGCCGAACAAGAATTGGCCGAAGCTGAACTCGTTCTGGGTTATCTCTACGAAAACGGCAAAGGTATGCCGCAAGACTATCGAAGAGCATTTCAGTATTACGCCGCTGCGGCGAAGCAAGGAAACCTCACCGCAGAGAACAATCTCGCCGTCCTGTATGAGAAGGGACACGGAGTACGGAAGGATATCCGCCAAGCGCTGGAGTGGTATCGCTATGCTGCACAGCGCGGAAATCCAGTAGCTCAGTGCAACCTGGGCTCACTGTATTTCCTTGGAAGGGGCATCCCTCAAAACTATGCACAGGCCGCCGACTGGTTTCAGAAGGCAGCCGCGAGTGGATATGCGCCCGGTCAACAGATCCTTGGGTGGATGTATTTCAAAGGGAGCGGTATACCTCGTGACTACGGAATGGCAGTGCACTGGTTGCAATTGGCCGCCCAAGGCGGGGACCCGCGCGCACAGATAGATTTTGGATACCTCTACGAGCAAGGTAAGGGCGTTCCGCTTGATTATGTCACCGCTTACATGTGGTACAAAACGGCAGGGTCGGGAGGAGAAGGGCGCGCAAGAGAGAGACTCAAAAGCTTATCGAGGCTGATGACCGAGCAACAAATCAGACAGGCCAACGCAGCGGCGAGCGAGCTATCGAACTCTATGCGCAAAGGGGAGGCGGTTGAGGAATCTCAACATATCGGAGATGCATTCATTCCACAGCCCTAGCGGGCGAGACCGCTGATGGGCGGCTTAGCTCATGCGTGGGTTCGCACCATGGAGTTCATCCAGCATCTCGGCGCTTTTCCCGTTGTCCTCCAAAACTTGCTCTATTGACAGGCTAGCCAGACGCAAGCCACTAGCAGTATTCAAATCACTCAAGATGCGTTATTCCGAAATCGCGCCACGCCTGTGAGTCCGAATCCCATTCCCAACATCACCCCACCTTGGGGTGTGTACACTTCTACATCCCATACACATATACCCGTCAACGGCTGAGCGGGATAGGAGATAGAGAAGATGAAATGACACACCTCAAATGATTAGATGATAGACATGTGGAGATATTTGGGATGACGTGACGCGCGGATTCTGGGGCGGTGCGGTGCGGGGGTCGGGTCGCTCCCGGCGAGTGTTGAGTTTAACGGCTGCAGATTCGACAGGTTCCGAAGATAAGCCATGAGACGTTGGCAGAAATGGTAGGGACGACTCGGTCCCGTTTGTTTTTTTCATGAACAAGTTCAAGGAATCCGGCTTTATCTATGTACGAGCGCAAAGGCAAGATGTTACGGGGGGCATCGGACACTTCTTGCCTTCTGCAGCCGATAGCTTGCGTCCCAGGGAACAAAGCAAGGTCTTCCAGCCACAACGAGCGATCTTTTTTGTTAGGCGAACGCGGGTACACCGCCTTCGTGGCAAGCTGCTGTCGGAACCGGTATAGGCGTCGCAGAGAGTGGCACGACGGCTCGCATGCTCGTCCCGCGACCATCGGATTCTATTTCCAGCCTCCCGTTTAGCTCGTGCACTCGCTCACGCATCCCTGCCAAACCGACGCCCGTTTTCCCAGTCACCCCATGAAGCAACCGCAAGCGCTCTTCTGGTATACCTTTCCCGAAATCCCGTATCTCCAGAGTCACGGTTTCAGCTTCGTGTTGAAAATGGATACTCACATCTGAAGCTCCGGAATGGCGGTGCACGTTGGTCAAGCTCTCCTGCAGTACACGGAATAGAGCGATCTCCACGTTCCTGGGTAGTCGTCCATTCGAGTTCACGACATTCAGGGTTGCGTTAATCCCGCTTCTCTTGGCGAATCCCTCGATATACCACTCGGCTGCACAGGCAAATCCCACCTCGTCCAATAGTGGCGGATGAAGAAGATACGACATGGTTCGAATTTCTTCTATGGCTTGATCAGTCAGTTGCGCAACCTCGGACACAATTGCTATCGCATGCGGGCTCTCGCAGCAGTCTTCCCGTAGTTGCGACACACTTATTTTCAGCGCAGCCAGAATCTGTCCGGTGCAATCGTGCAAGTCACGTGCTAACTTTCGCCGTTCCTCGTCCTGCACTTTGAGCAGACGCTGAGTGAGTCTTTGCAGCTCGTCTGTGCGTTCCGCAGTTATTGTTTCAAGTTCGGAATAGGCACGTGACAACTTCCAGTGTTTTGCAATCCACATATGTCCTCCTGGGGAGCGGCTAGGGAGACAGCAGACAACCTTTCCGGCCATGCTGTATTGTGCCTTTTAAGGAATCTTGAATCTGCTCACAATTGCTCATGGTGCAGAATGGAGTTTTCGCGCTCTGATATCGAGCCGCAACCGGGGCGGAACATGGACAAACCAGACATGCGGACCCCGATTGCTAGTGCGGTTTCGGGCTTGTTTTCAGAATGTATAAAAGTGAGCAGTCAGAGGTAAGCGGCAGCCAAAACATCTGGCAGCCATATTGGTTCAAATACATGTTGAAGCGTACATCGGTTGCGGGAACGCGCGGCTTGAGAGCTATTAGTCGTGCAGAACGACATTGAGCAGCGAACTGTGGACCTGCAGGCCGCCATTGTAGTGAATAAAGCCCAATTTCCTGAACCGGTTCATGAAGTAACTGACTCGCGAACGGGTCGTCCCCACCATCTCTGCCAGAGTCTCCTGGCTCATCTTGGGGACCACGGTTTCGGGAGTGCCTTCCTTGCCGAAATGAGCGAGCAAGAGCAGAATGCGGGCCAATCGCTTTTCACTAGAGTTGAAGAGTTGTCCACTAAATCCTCCTCGTAGCGGATGTTCCGCGCAAGCAGATACGCCACAAAGAGCTCGGAAAGTGTGTGCTCGCGGTGAAGGGCATTCAGCATTGCCTTCTTTTCCACCCGCAGAAGTTCGCAATCCGTCAGAGCGACCGCGGATCCCATGCGCAAAAGCTGCCCCGCCAGGGCGCCCTCGCCAAGAAACATTCTGTCACTCACGATGCCAACCGTCGCTTCCTTGCCGGTCTTGGATACTACGGTCAGCCTCACTTTGCCTTTCTGAATATAAAACACCGCGTCCGCCGGGCCGCCTTGCCTGAATATCGTTTGCTTTTTCCGAACATCTAGAATGGTCCTGCCTGTGCCGATCGTCGCGAGAAAAGTGTTGGGATCGAACGTGCGCCCGTTCTTACCCAGAGCAATTCTGACCATGTTTTTTGAGTTGTCTCTCCGTGGACGACTGCGACGCATTTTGGGCTGTGCTCGCGACGCGTTTAGCTGCCGTCAGGCGAAATTACTGTATCGCAGTTCCTTTCCTGCGGGTGAAGTCTTAGCAAGTCTTAGTAGAATGTTGGGGGCAGCATCCCATTGATAATGTTATTGTTAGGTCGGTGTGCGCTATGCGCGCTACGAATCGTCTGATTTCGTGCAGATTTTTAGTTGTAGGATACGATTCTTTGCGGTACGATTTCGGGCCTACGGGTGTGGTACGCGGGCGGAGGGGCCATGGGACGAAATGGAAACAATACTCACTACACAGCCGTAGAACGGTCCGATGTTCCGCAGGGTCGCAAAGGAAAACACCGGAAGGCTGTGGCCGACATTCTCTCCGATCTTTCGAAACTACAGCCTCAGCAAGCAGTCAAGATTCCGTTGGACAGTCTGAACGGCGAGAAGATGCAGAATCTGCGCTCGGCTTTGAACCGCGTAACGCGCGAGAAGAACATTCCCGTGGAAACATCGAGCGACGAGAAATACCTATACGTTTGGCGCGCCGATTCGTCCAAGGATTCACCCGCTACTGAATAGCCACCCAGCCTGCAAACCGTTGCTATCAACAAATTGCCAACCTACGTCGCGGCGTGATGAGTAAGCGCGCCCTGTGATGTAGCTCTGAAGCCAGCGCACGAGCTCGGAGTACGAGTTCCGCTTTGACGGGTACATCACGAATCAATTTCCAGATGATTTTTTTCGATCGAATCCGCTTTCACGAGCGCACTTGTTGATTCCGATTGCGCTGATTGCAGCTTTTACTTCGTCGCTTGCGATAACTCTGCCTTTTCGCCCGTATTCAGTTGCTGAATTCCAAAATGTTGATGTGGGAATCTGCTGGCGTCGGGCTCATAGGCGATAGCTATCCTTCCGGGGTGGGCTCAGACAACTCAGCGCTCAGCGCACACCGCGGGCTGCAAACCTTCGGAAAGGCTGCAAAGCCTGGCGGCCTCGACCATCTACAGCGATTCGACCGCCGCGGACAGCAGTACGTACTACTACGCCGCAACCGCGGTCGACATCTACGGCATGGAGAGCCAGAAATCGAACCTGGCAAAGTCGAGTATCCCGGAAACCTGGGTCTACCCAGCAAATAGATGCCCCGGCTCTCGCCGGGGCGGTTTCTGGCAGAACTGCAGCAGGTTAGAACAAATTCCAGAGGAACTGGTTGTAGACTTCGTGATGGAATTGGACTTCCGAGGCCTTGACCACGCCACCCAGCAGGCGAGGGCAGCGGTCGGCGGAAGCCTGTTTCAGGTCGGCGTAGCGGCCCTTCACATCTTCGCCGAGAAGTTTCGTGGTCCAATCCGCGTTGCGGAAGTTGTCGATTGCGGTGTAGATGTTGTCAGGCAGGAAGCGTTCCTTCCCTTGGCGCAGGTCCTTGATCTTTGCTGTGGTTCCCTCGATGCCAGTCTTGAAGATCCCGAGCATAACCAGGTAGGGGTTGGCGTCGGGCGCGACGGCGCGGACTTCGGTGCGCATGCTGCGTTCGTTCCCGATCGGAATCCGGATCATCGCGCCGCGATCCACGGCGGAGGCCTTCAGTTGGTTGGGCGCTTCGAAGTGAGGATCGAGGCGGCGATAGGCGTTGACGCTGGAATTGAAAATCAGGCACAGGTCGTTGCCGTGGGTCAGGATGCGATCGAGGAATTCATAGCCTAGCTTGCTGAGCTTTTCCTCGCCCTTGGGATCCCAGAAAAGATTTTTGCCGTCCCCGCTGATCGAAACGTTGGTGTGCATGCCGCTGCCGTTTACGCCGACGACCGGTTTGGGCAGGAACGAAGCCGTCAGTCCCATGTTGCGGGCTACCTGACGGCAGATCAGCTTGTAGAGTTGGATCTGATCCGCGGCGGCCACCACTTCGCCGTAGCCATAGTTGATTTCAAACTGCGAGGGCGCAACCTCAGGGTGATCCTTTTCATTCTGGAAGCCCATGGAGCGCTGCACTTCAGCCGTCGTATCGATGAAAGTGCGAAGCGGGTCACCGGGTAGGGAGTGATAGTAGCCGCCGGTGTTCACATATTCAAACTTGCCGGTCTCGTGATAAACACGCTCCGCCTCGGAGCCCTGGAACAGGAAGCCTTCAATCTCGTTGGCGGCGTTCAGGGTATAGCCCTTCTTTTTGTGCAACTCGTTGGCGAATAGTTTGAGAACGCTCCGAATGTCAGCGCTGTAGGGTTCGCCGCTCTTGTCGATTACTTCGCCAAAGGCGAGGACCTTGCCGGGGCCGAACACATCCGCCGGTCCCCAATAGAAAGCGCCCCAATCGATGCCCAGGCGCAGGTCGCTCTCCCGCTGCGCGGTGAAGCCGCGGATGGACGAACCGTCGAAGGTCAGATTGTCGTAACTCTTGAGCAAGAACTTCTTGTCGTAGTCGAGCATGTGCAACCGGCCCTCGAGGTCGCTGAACATCACGGTGAGGGCCTTGATGCGCTTCTCATCGGTGAGATATTTGAGCCGATCCTCGCGGATCTTGTCTGGCGCGACACGGTTCCTGCGCTGCTCCTTTGCCTTCAGGTTGAGTTCTTCGAGTTCGTCGTAGGACAGTGCCAGGAAATTGCGCAGTTCGGTGGACATGGATGTCGTTGGTTCTCCTTCGCTCTAGGACTAGATTTGGGCAAAACTACGGGTTATTGGGAAGTTGAAATGGCTGGTTTCAACGCCTATCTGGAACTCGGAAGAATAGCGCGAGAGTTGGCGGTCATCCAATCGAAAAAGCTGATGTGTGGCATAAAAGGGATTTATTTGGGCGTCCCGCGATTGAGCAGGGACAGAGACGGGCCTCACATCAGGGCTGCGGAACCGCGATAGAGGCCGAAGCCCACTCGTGAATTGGATGCTGGCGACCACAATCAAGGCACCGTGTTGTGGGGTATTGTGTACGACAGTAAGGACAAACAGAGCCCGTTTCGAACGGATCGAAGCTTTGGCCGCATTGACCGCATTTCCAGTACGTTCCAACTGGCGGAGCCGTGTTGCAGGTGGGGCATGTGAATCCCGCGCGACGTGGGAGTTTGGCTATCCCCAACAGAGCTTGAGCCTGCTTGAACCCTCCCCAGCAGTTCATCGCCATGTAGAGCGCGATCGCTCCCAGCCAAAGGTCTTGTCTCCAGATTGCTAATCCGATGAACGCGACGGCGCCAAGCAGACCAAGAACCGCCGCTGCCATCAGGCTCCGAGCGCGGCCAAGCACAAACCAGAGTAACGATCGCAGAATCTGACCGCCATCCAGGGGATAGATCGGAAGGATGTTGAAGATGAGAAGTCCTAAGTTGATCCACGCGATGGAACGCAGAAGTAGAAAGAGATCAGGCGCCGTAGCCGCCAAGCCCGCCGAGCGGCCCGCTGAAATGGCCACAAAAAGGATTGGCAGCAGGACAACATTCACCAGTGGCCCGGCAGCGATGCTCCACAGGGTTGCACCGGGACGAGGCGGAGGATCGACGTAGGCGACTCCGCCGAGTGGCCAGAGTACGATCCGATCAGCTCGTCCTCCAACCTGACGACAAGCCAGGGCGTGACCGAATTCATGGATAAGAACGATCAGGAACAGAGCAAGATACTCCAGCACATTCCAAACGATCGAAGAGTATCTGCCCGACCGGCTCTGGATCTCGTAGACGGCCACAAGAAACCATGACCAATGCAGAAAGACATTGATTCCCGCGAATCCAAACAGGCGGATTGAACCGTCACGGCCGGTAGGCATGACAGCAGTTTAATCGATTGCAGAGTGGAAGGTAGTTTCGCTCCCGAGGAGGTGCTTACTGCCGATGCGCAGAAGCCCCGGCGGCTAGCTCTCGCAGCGTAGCCAGGAAACCGGCGGCGGTGCGGGGATCATCGAGGGCATCCAGAGCGATCGTGGCTGAGAACTGAGGCGACTCCGGCCGGAAGCGGACCTGAAGCACATCTTGCTGGCGCACCGTCATGAGAGTGTTGAGCTCGGGAGCAAGATCTTCGTGCCAGTGGGTGCGGGTCGTGAGCACGATTGGGCCGGGCTCGTAAATGTCCCACTGACGCTGGTCTTTCTTGCGCGAAATCACGCCGCGGCTATGAGCGCACCAGCGATGCCGAATTACATCCAGCCGGACGTTCGGCGATCCGCCCAGATCCGCTTCGAATGTCAGTGTCTCTTTTTGCTTGTGGACCCGGCTGAGGATCCAGTTCACCGGCAGAGGGCGCGGCCGGAATTTCATAGTGACCCGGGCGTTCTCGAAACTGCGGGAAGGGAATTGCAGGCGGGCGTAGAGACGGGAACTGTTGAGCCACCGGAATTCGACGATTCGTCCTTTACCCTTGCACGCGTTTTCAACCCAGAGCAGCGCCTCGGCTCCTCGACGACGGTTGTAGGCAGCAAAGAGGAAATACCATCCCCCCAAAACGACTACCGCGGCGATCGCGTCGATGATAAGCAGGCGTCCCACAGGCGTACTTCGCTACCCCTCTGATGCCGATGGTACGTCCGAGGTTGCGGGTCGGGCAAGAGGACATTAGTCCCCAAAGCCGACATTTTTGCGTCAGCGCAAACTGGGCTGTGGAAAACAGGGCGCAGCGCCGATTTTCTGCCACTCTCCCGCCGACATGAAGGCAATCCGCCCTCGCGACCGCCGGCGGGGGACGGCGGCGCTACAGTCATAGCTCGGTTCTGCGAACAGGCTTCCTCCAAAGCCTGAATGCCCGAATCCCTTTACAATGTCGCGGTGGAGATTGTCGTTCGCGATTACAAACCCGAGGATTTCGAATCACTTTGGCGCATGGATCAGGAGTGCTTTCCGCCCGGGATTTCCTATTCGAAGCGGGAACTGAACGGGTTCATGGGACATCGAGGGTCGTTCACATTAGTGGCGACCGATGACAAAGAGAAACTTCAAGGTTTCATCGTGGCGCATTGTGCGGTATCGGGACACGTCATCACCATCGATGTCGGACCGGGTGCGAGGCGCGCGGGCGTGGGCTCGCGCCTGCTGCGAGCGGCCGAAGATCGTATGCGGGCCGCCGGATGCCGGGCGGTGGGGCTGGAGACGGCGGTAGACAATCTCACCGCTTTGTCCTTCTACAAACGACACGGATATGACGTTATTCGGACCTGGCCGCGTTACTATTCCAACGGCGTTGACGCGCTGGTACTAAAGAAGGATCTGAACTGAGGCCGACTAAGAAATTGCATTCTATGGACTTCTCTTATACCTTGCCCTCTTTGGGAAGCGATAGATGAAAGTTGCCATTCAAGGCGAGCGCGGCTCGTTTAGTCATGAAGCCGCCGAAAAAATGCTGCCGCGCTGTACCGTCGTGCCCTGCGCGCGCTCGGCGGAGGTGTTCGATCGGGTCGAGGCCGGCTCGGCGCAGGCATGCCGTGATTCCGATCGAGAACACCCTGGCGGGAACGGTCGCAGAACATGCGGATCTGCTGGTCACCAGGGATGTCTTCATACAGGCTGAGTACCTGCTGCGAATTGTGCATAACGTTATCGCCGCCCCAGGAGTGAAGATGGCGTCCTTGCGGCGGGTCCTGTCGCATCCGGTAGCCCTCGACCAGTGCAGGGATTTCTTCCGGCATCATCCAGAGATCGAGGCCGTTCCTTTTTACGATACGGCGGGAAGCGTCAAGCACGTTACTGCGAATGGCTTGAAGGACGCAGCCGGAATCGCGGGACGGCAGGCGGCGCGCGAATATGCCGGAAAGATCCTGCAGACCGGAATTGAGGATGACAAGCGGAACTTCACTCGATTCTTCCTGATTCGTAAGTTGGGCGCACGAGACAAGAAGACCCACTTCTCGCGAAAGCAGCGAGAAGCGGGGTACCCCACTGTGAGTGCCGGCTATTCACATCTGATTCCGCCACGGGCGAACAAGACCTCGATCGCCTTTCAGGTGAAGAACCTGCCCGGCGCGCTGTTCAAGTCACTGAGTGTTTTTGCGCTACGGGATATCAGCTTGAGCAAAATTGAGTCGAGGCCGATGCGCGGCCGCCCATGGGAGTACGTGTTCTACGTGGACTTCCTGCGTGGCGATGACGAGCCTGCGAGGAACGCGCTGCGGCATCTGGGTGAGGTGGCCGAGTTTGTGAAGGTACTGGGAGTCTACCCAGCCGCGTAAACAGGGTGAACCTTTCTTCCGGGCATCACGTCAAAACTAAAGGGGAACGCTACTTCAGGAGGATCAAGTGCTGGACAATTCATCTCGCCGCAGTTTTCTTCGTCAGACATCCATTGCTGGTGCCGGCTTGCTCGCGCCTTTGGCTTTCGCTCAACAGAAGCCCGAGGCCAAAGAAAAGGGGGAGAAAGAGACTGCAGACGAGAAGATCTCACCGGCAGAAGACCTTATGCGAGAGCATGGCGTGCTCAACCGCCTTCTCCTGATCTACGACGAGCACCTGCGGATGTTGGCCGAGAAGAAACCGTTTGATGGCTCGATCCTGGTGAGTGCTGCGGACATTATCCGCCACTTTGTCGAGGAGTATCACGAGAAGCTAGAGGAAGACTTCCTGTTCCCCAGGTTCCGTAAGGCAGGAAAGCACGTAAAGCTGGTCGACACGCTACAGGCGCAACATAAAGCCGGGCGCGATTTGACTGCGAAAATTCGGGAACTTGGCGCCACAGCCACGCTCAAATACGTATCCTCCGATACTGACAAGCTGACCGATGCCCTGCGGTCTTTCTTGCGAATGTACCGTCCCCATGAAGCGAGGGAGGACACCGTTCTTTTTCCAGCATTCCGGTCGATCGTCTCGCCCCACGAATACGACGCGCTCGGTGACGATTTCGAGAAGAAAGAAGATCAACTGTTCGGGGAGGAAGGTTTCTTCAAAGTCGTCGACCAGGTGGCGGCGCTCGAAAAAAGGCTGGGAATCTACGAACTGGCGCAGTTCTCCCCCAAAGTAACCTAATTCTCGATACTGGTCTCCGTCACAGGATCGTGTGATGTTGCACACATGCGACCCGCCGTCCCATTCATAAAATATCCACAGTACCAGCTGGGCGCGACCAGCTAAATCTATCAGGAGGAGATTCCATGCATTCATTGAAGGGCATGCTTTGGGTAATGTGCGTTCTGGTTGTGGTGCCGCTAGCGATGGCGGGCAGCGATTTGGGAATTCGGGAAACGGGACGAATTGAGTTTGCTGCGCCCACTCGAGTGGCTGGCACTCTACTGCCCGCCGGTGAATACGTCGTCCGGCACACTATGGAAGGGCAGGAGCATGTCATGGTGTTTCAATCCCTGCACCACAAAATGCCGGATGTGAAGGCGAAGTGCCAACTGGTTCAGCTTGGCAAAAAGGCCGATCAAACCAGGACTGTATACCTGGTGAACGCCAACGAACGGGTGCTGCAGGAACTCGTATTTGCGGGCGATACAGCCAAGCACGTCTTCTAAAAAGCGGCACGCCAAGTCGAATCGTGACACCAGACACTCCCGTGCGGCCTCACTCAGAGGCCTACGGGATGGTGTCGTTGTCTCCTGAGACTCCCTGGGGGCTCCAAATTAAGACTTGCGTGGGGGCATCCTGCGCGTTAGCCTCTGCACCTTAGACACATATCGTGAATATGCTCGCGGAATAGAATGCAAGACTGCGGGGGAAGTTCCAGCGCGACTGAAACTTTCCATCGAAAGTATCATCTAAACTTGAGCGAGTTACACTCAAGGAGAATCATGAGCCAACAGACCTCATCCGAGCGCTCTCCTAAGTTGAAGGAAACAAACGAGCAAAAATCATTGCCCGTGCTGCCGGTAAGGGACACGGTCTTGTTTCCCCATGCCGTTTTGCCACTGACAGTGGGGCGTGAAAGTTCCGTTCAGTTAATCAATTCACTGGGAGAGGATAAAACTATTATTGTTGTGGCCCAACGCGAAGCGCGCGTTGATGCGCCACAACCCAGCGACCTGTACACGGTGGGCACTTCCGCGGTCGTTCATAAAGTCGTCAAGATGCCAAACCAGAGCCTGTTCGTGTTCGCGGAAGGCCTGGAACGCGTGAAACTTGGGGAGTTTACACAACTCACCCCGTTTATGAGCGCGCATTACTCGGCTCTGCCGGAGAACGCTGTCCCAGTTGCCACTTCAGAGATTGAAGCCCTGCAGCGCAATGTTCTGACTTTGTTCCAGCAGATTGTGGCCGGGTCGCCAACGCTGTCGGACGAACTCTCGACCGTTGCTATGAATATCGACGAACCGGGCCGGTTGGTCGACTTCATCGCGTCGTCTTTGCCGTCGCTTTCTACGCCGGACAAGCAGGACACGCTGGAAACGCTCGACGTGCACGTGCGATTGGAGAAAATCAATCAGCATCTCGCGAAGGAGTTGGAAGTCCAGCAACTGCGCAACAAGATCCAGAGTGAAGTGCAGGATCGTGTCCAGCAGACGCAGCGCGAGTACTACCTGCGCGAGCAGATGAAAGCCATCCAGAAAGAACTCGGCGAGCAGGATGAAGGCCAGCGCGATGTTGAAGATCTGAAAAAGAAGATCGAAGAAGCGGGGATGCCCGACGAGGTGAAGAAAGAGGCTCTGAAGGAACTGGGGCGTCTCTCCCGCATGTCGCCCATGGCCGCCGACTATTCGCTGACGCGGAACTATATCGAATGGCTGGCAGTATTGCCGTGGGCCAAGACCTCGGGGCAGGAGATCGAAATCCCGAAGGCGAAAGAGATCTTGGACGCCGATCACTACGATCTGGAGAAAGTGAAAGACCGCATCCTCGATTACCTCTCCGTTCGCCGGCTCAAGCCCAGCATGAAAGGCCCGATTCTTTGTTTTGTCGGCCCTCCCGGAGTCGGCAAGACTTCTCTGGGTAAGTCGATCGCCCGCGCCTTGGGACGTAAATTCGTGCGCCTGTCACTCGGTGGCGTGCACGACGAGGCCGAGATTCGCGGTCACCGCCGGACCTACATCGGGGCTTTGCCTGGCCAGATCATTCAGGGCATTCGCCGAGCAGAGACGAAAGATCCAGTCTTCATGCTCGACGAAATCGACAAGGTCGGGCGTGACTTCCGCGGGGATCCAGCATCGGCCCTGCTCGAAGCACTCGATCCTGAACAGAATTCCTCGTTCCGCGACAACTATCTGGACGTGACGTTCGATCTCTCGAAGGTGCTGTTCATCACAACTGCGAACATGCTTGATCCGATTGCCGAGCCGCTACGCGACCGCATGGAGATCATCGAACTCCAGGGCTACACCGAGGAGGAAAAGGTACACATCGCGTTCCGGTACCTGATCCCGCGTCAGATCGACGAGAACGGCATCACGCCCGAACAGATCGAGTTTCCGGAAGAGGCAGTCCGCTACATCATCCGGCACTACACTCGGGAAGCAGGCGTGCGCAGCCTGGAACGCACGATCGGCACGATCTGCCGGAAGCAGGCTCGCCGGCTGGCAGAGGGTAAGACTGAAAAGCTGATCGTCAGTAAGGAAGTCATCCAGGAATTCCTGGGCGGCATCAAGATCCGCAGCGAGGGCGAAATTGCCGAGCGCACGGAACGCCCGGGTGTGGCCGTTGGATTGGCGTGGACTCCTGCCGGCGGCGACGTGCTATTCGTCGAAGCCAATGCCATGAAGGGCAAAGGCGGATTCACCATGACCGGGCAAATCGGCCAGGTGATGCAGGAATCGATGCAGGCAGCGCTCACGTGGGTGCGGTCGAATGCAGACCGGCTTGGCGTGGCGGAAGATTTCTTCGCTAACCACGACATCCATATCCACGTGCCTGCCGGGGCGATTCCGAAGGATGGTCCATCAGCGGGCGTAACCATGGCCACGGCTCTGGTTTCGTTGCTGACCAAGCACCGCATTACTCCGCTCATCGCGATGACCGGCGAGATCACGCTCAGCGGCAACGTGCTTCCGGTCGGCGGAATCAAGGAGAAGGTGCTCGCGGCCAAGCGGGCGGGTGTTCGGGACGTGATCCTTCCGGCGGAGAACAAGATGAATGTGGAAGAGGATCTCACGCCAGAGCAGCTTGAGAACCTGACGGTGCACTATGTGAAGACGATCGATGAAGCGCTGCAGGTTTCGTTGCCGGAGGTGGCCCAGGGGCCGGCTGCGAAGATCATTCCGGCGTCGCCTCCCAAAGACCCGAAGCAGGATTATCATCCGACCGAGCCTGTGAAAGAACCCGAGCCGGTGCATGATCGGGTGCTGACTCGGGCGTGATCGAGCTTCTGAAGTTTCGAGGCCAGCCTCAAGGGAGGCTGGCCTTTTCTTTCTTAGTGACAGGCAGAGAATGCCAGCGTGGCCGCGGTGATGCTCTGTCCGGCCGTGACCATCAAGGGCGTATTCGTCGAACTGGAATTGGTCTGCATCTCTGACGGCATGCAATCGGGGGTGCTGGTTGCGTCAGTCGTGAACGCAAAAGCGTCGATTGTATAGTTCACGGCGCCAGCGACGGGCGCGGCCGGCTTCTGACTGGCTGCGGCGGTGAAGACTCCTACACTGGGATTCAACGCAGGGACCGACAATGTGTAGCTGGCGCAGTCGGTATTCGCCGGACAGGTCGCTCCCGCCGCCGTGGTCAGCTTGGCGGTTGCGGCTGATTGTCCAGCCAATGGGATTGTCACCATTGTTGCCGAACTGATCGGCTGCAAAGCGGAGAGCGAGATGTCTGCGCCTGTGGCGGCAGAACCCGTGCTCGTGGTGATTTGCCCTGTGATCGAAGCAGGCGCAGTACTGGCTCCAGTTGGCGCCACGAGCGGCACCATCCCGAGCGCATTTCCAGGTTGCACGCCGGTGATCACAGTGGCGGCGTAGGCAACCTGGGTTCCGGTGACTGCGACTGCGACCACGTCATAAGTTCCTGCGGCAACAGGGCAGAAGGAAAACGCGCCCGAAACGTCGGTGACGGTTTCCATGATGACTCGATCGACGCCCGAATTGTCTTTCGCCTCCAGCGCCACCACAGTTGTTCCCCCGGAGATTGCCTGGTTCGTTATGCTATCGACGACCATCCCATTAATTGAAGACGAAGTGAGACTCACCTCGCCTGCATGCAACACGGGCTTGAGCCGATAACGGTTTTGCCCTTCCTGCACGATCGATCTACACGCGTTGAAGTCAATGTCAAGATCCTTGGTTTCTCCCGCGGCGATCACGAATTGGCCGCCGGAGATCTGGCCGGGAGCAATCTTGAGGCCCGTCTGCGATTGGCTCGAAAGTAAGAGCGGCTGCGCAACCTTGGGACTGCTCGACAGCATCACGCAATTTGCCGTGCTGTCGCACAGGTTGTTCACGACTACGAAGTTATCGCTCGCCAGCATGATGCGAATTTGTTGGTAGCTTCCCGGCTGCAGAGCCGTGGTAGCGCCCAGCGTCGCGAGGAAGCACTGGTTGTTTGCCTGTCCGAGGAGATCGACCTGCTGTGGATTCTGCGAGAGGGAGGGAGTGAGGTCGATCCATCCAGAGTCATTGTCTCCGGCATTGGCGCTCGCATGGATTCGAACGTCAGTGATGGTCACGTAAATGTGGCTGAATGCTCCTTGGGGTCCAGAGCAGGTTGCAGGGTCGCTTACGCGGACATTGACGAAGCCGCCGGCGCTGTTGGATTTCCCGCTGCTGCTGCAGCCGGAAAGGAAGAGCGTGGAGATCAGAAGCGCAAGAATGAGCGTGCAAAACGACACAGCTTTCGGCAAGGCAGAACCTCTCGGTCCCGGAAACTGGGGTGTAAGGAGTGAGGGCGGGAGGGTCCCTCAGACAATAAATGTGCATTCTTCATGCCAACATTGCTGGATGTTGCTGTAAATTACTGATAGCTAAGGTTATAGAGATGTTCCAACTGAGGTGGTGGGACGTTCGGACGTCGGTGATCTCGGCATATCTTGCGTTTTCAGCGGCATGATTTTCATCACGCATGCAACACTCCAGTTTCCCCGGCGGTGCCCCATACTCGCGTTACACTGAATATCGCATGCGAGTCAGGGTTCTATTTTTTGGAGTGCTGAAGGAGCTGGCGGGCAAATCCGCCGATGAGATCGAACTGCTGGAAGGATCTCGGGTGAGTGATGTTCTTCAGCATTACAGGACGCATGCTCCCGAGATTGGAAACTTGTTCTCCTCCATTGCATTAGCCGTGAACCAGCAATATGCGGGGCCAGACACAATCTTGAAGGCGAGCGATGAAGTCGCTTTGCTGCCGCCCGTCAGCGGGGGAGCTGTCGGCGCGGCGGGCGAGACCCACGCCGGCCAGCCGGCGGGACGCCGGCGCTGCGCAAGCATTATTCGCGAGACGATTGATGTGCCGGGCGTCGTTTCGAGGTTCAAGCAAGGGGAAGACGGCGCCACGGTGGTGTTTGAGGGCGTGGTGCGGAATCAGACGCGGGGACGCCGAACACTCTATTTGGATTACGAAGCTTACGAAGACATGGCGCTGCTGCGGCTGGAATCGCTGGCTAATGAGGCGCTTCAGAAGTTTCAGATTCGAGACGTCGCCATCGTTCATCGCCTTGGCCAGCTGGGAATTGGCGAGACCAGCGTGCTGATTGTGGTGGCGTCGGCGCATCGCGGGCCAGCCTTCGATGCGTGCCGCTGGATCATCGACACATTGAAAAAGACCGTCCCGATCTGGAAGAAAGAGTACTTCGAGGACGGTGCGGTATGGGCCGATGGAGAACCCTTCCCGGACGAGATTCCCCGCGCAAATTCATGATCCCGAGGCAGCCTCGAACCGTGGCCCGCATCTAAGTGAACGGCATGCCCGTCGCGCCTGCGAAACGCGAAGGTATAATTCCGTCATTCAATGAGAAAACCCGCCACGAGCCTGCTTCTGGCCATGCTGGTTTCCGCGTGGGGCGTCTGGGCGCAGCAAGCTTCGGACACCCAGAAGCCGCAGGCACCCGCATCTTCAGAACGGCAGTCCGAACCGTCAACGACACTGAAGGTTGACGTCAACCTGGTCAACGTGTTCGTGACTGTGACCGACCCGCACGGCTCTCCCGTCGGTGGACTGAAGAAAGAAAATTTTGTTCTCAAAGAGGACGATCACGAGCAGATCATCAAAGTCTTCGACAAGGAATCTGCTCTGCCCCTGTCAATCGCTTTAGCTGTCGACACGAGTCTCAGCACGCGGCACGATCTGCCACTGGAGCAGGCCTCGGCCAAGCGGTTTGCTCACGAGATCCTGCGGCCCGTCGACGCGCTTTCTGTATACGCATTCAGCGAAACCGTGCGCGAAGCGACCCCGGGATACACCTCCGAACTGAAGCGCATTGATGAGAGCATCGATCACATCCGGGTCGGCGCCGCCACGGCATTGTACGATGCGATCTATCTCGTATCGCGAGCTCTGGACCATCGCAAGGGCCGCAAGGTGATTGTGTTGATCACGGACGGTGGTGATACGGTTAGCCAGGTCGACTACAAACAAGCGGTGCGAGCCGCCGAGGAGGCCGAAGCACTTGTATACTCCATCATCGTGGTCCCGATTGAAAACAGCGCTGGCCGGGAAACCGGAGGGGAGCATGCGCTGATTCAGCTCTCCGAAGATACCGGGGGCAAATACTATTACGCGACTTCGATCACCCAGCTCGATGACGCCTTCCACAAGATCAGCGACGAGCTGCGGACGCAATACTTACTGGCATACTACCCGTCACAACACAATTCGTTCTCTGAATTCCGCCGCATTGAGGTCAAGGTTGTGGGCGCGCAAGACTCGGCAGGGTACCGGGTTCGCCACCGCGCTGGTTATTACAGCGTGAAATCGGAGTTCTAGAACTCGTAGAACCCGCGCACGCTCCTCAACAATAACGATACCGACTGTCTTGTAAACAAATGCGCCATACAATCGGATCAAGAAAACTTGAGTCAGTGTTAGCGTACACTTTTCGAAACATGTGCTACGTGTTTTAGTATGAAATTGAATATGACGCGTGAAGAATCCAAACTGTAAGATCAGCGCACTTCTCGGCAAACGGTTGAAAAGACCAGCAGAGAATACGTTTACCAATCTATACAAAATCTGGCTGAGGAATTGCTTCAGGCCATGCAACTAATCATTCCTTTTTGCCGGACGTGGTGATTGTCAGTAACCAGACAATGATGCTTCTCAGGCGAGTGTCTTCCCGCACTCCGGGATCCAGCAGTCCAGATCACGCTAAGGCTCAAGGACAAGGAAGGTCGACCATGTCGAACTCTCAACGATGGCTCGCGGTAATGGCGGTCTGTACTCTGCTGGCGACAGTGGGTATTGCTCCCGTTCTTCTAGCGCAAACGACGATCAGCACCGGAAGTATCGTTGGAACGGTGACCGATCCATCGGGAGCAGTGGTGAGTGGCGCCAAAGTCACCATCACAAATAAGGCGACCGGGCAGGTGGTCACAACCACTACCACGTCTAGCGGGACGTATGCTTCGGGGGCGCTCTCGCCGGGCGACTATCAGTTGCGGATCGAGGGGAAAGGGTTTAAGACCACGCAGTTCTCCGTGACCGTGCAAGTCAATACGACTGCATCGGGCAATATGAAGCTCGAGGTCGGACAGAGTGCACAGGTTGTCGAGGTTCAGGCCTCAGAACTGGCCGTGAATACGGAGCAGGCCACTGTGCAGGGAGTGCTGACATCGGAGCAGATCGAGAACCTTCCGATCAATGGCCGAAATTTCCTCGACCTGGCGCAACTTGAGCCGGGAGTGCAAATCCAGGACGGTGGCACCTTCGATCCCACGAAAAATGGATTCTCATCGGTTTCCTTCGGCGGCCGTTTCGGCCGCACTGCGAGAATTGAAGTGGACGGCGTCGACATCAGCGACGAAACCGTGGGCACGACCACGCAGAATTTGCCCCTGGGCGCGATCCAGGAAAGTTCTTTGCAGCAGTCGTCGCTGGACCTCTCCACTGAGCTGACTTCTTCGGGGTCGGTCAATGTCTCGACGAAGTCGGGCACGAATGCTTTGCACGGCGAAGGCTTTTACTATTTCCGCGATCAGAGCCTCAATGCAAACTTGCCAGGCGCGTCCAAGAACCCGTTTCAAAGAAACCAGTTCGGTGGCAGCTTGGGTGGGCCAATCGTCAAGGATAAGCTGTTTTTCTTCCTCGACGCGGAGCGCACCAAGCAGGATTTGCTCGATCCGGTGATTCCTGGTGCGCCCTTTGGCGCTCTGGTCGGAAACTTCAACTCGCCATTCCGCGAGACCGAGACTATCGGACGAGTTGACTGGCAGCCCGGGCGATATAGAGCCTTCTATCGATTCACTTACGACCAGAACAACAGTGTTCTCCCTTACATCCCCAACTCCTTCCAGCCTTTCGCCAATGTCAACCACGCCCGCGGCCACGTTGTGGGGGTTGATTTCAGCACGGGAAACTTTGCTCATAGCATCCGTTTCGGATACACCAAGTTTGAAAACGGCATCGCGGACGCCGTAACAGGTTCGAGCATTTTTAACCCGGCGCCAGGAATTGAATTGGCAATCGGTGGCGACCCAAACTGCCTAACGGCCGGGCTGGATGACTTCTGCTCAGGTCCGAACTTCCTTGCCCCCCAGGCGACCATGCAATCCAACAAGCAAATTAAGTACGACGGAACCAAGGCGTACAAGAATCACATCTTCCGGTTTGGAGCGGGGTACAACCATGTCCAAGGAGGCGGATTCGCTAAGTTTCTGGGGTTAGCGCCTGCGGTGGGAGCTCCCAATGCTACTCCTGCATGCGTCGGCGCCGGGAATTGTCCATTCCCTGGGGGGGCGGGCAATCCGCTCAATTATCCAGTGACGAACGTGAACCTCGGCAACGGCCAGGGATTTTCTTCCGAGAAGGCGGCATTCGGTTTGCCGGGAGGCGGATTGGGGCCGGACAATCGCTTCTCTTTGTATATCGGCGATTCGTGGAAGATTAAACCCACGTTTACGTTGACTATGGGATTGCGGTACGTCCGCGACACGGGGCGTACGGACAGCGATCTGGGTCCCATTCCTGCTCTGGATCAGTTCAACATATCCACTGCTCCCTATAATCAATACTTCACTTACACCGGTTTGGGGAACCGGGTTCGCCAGCCGAATGCCAACTTTGCACCCCAGTTGGGATTTGCCTGGGATCCTTCCGGCAAGAGCACGACTGTGATCCGGGGCGGTATCGGGCTCTTTTACGAGAACTCGATCTGGAACAACAATCTCTTCGATCGACCGGCCAGATTACAACAAGGATTGTTTCTGGGTTCAACGACCATCTGCTCAAGCGGCAGCGCACCTCAGGGCGGAGTAACTTTTCCGGACGGCACGAACATTACCCAAGCGACTCTGAATGGAATCTGCGGTCAGCCCATCGGCAACGAAGCTTCGCAAATCATTGCGCTGCAGCAACAGTACCAGGCGGCAACCCTGGCCGCGGGCCCCGCGCAAAACGGTGCTTACATCGGCACAGCTCTAGCGGATGGCATCGATGTCACTGGTACGAATTTGTTTGCCCCCGCCTACGTTACGCCGCGTTCTGTGCAGATGAATATCGGCATTCAGAAGCAGATTCGGCGCGGCACAGTCCTCACCGTAGACGTCCTGCGTAACGTATCAACACATAGCTTGCTCAGCATCGATACCAACCACGTGGGCGACTCCCGCAGTCTGGTCGTCGCCAATGCGCAGGCGGCAATTGCCAGGGTGGAGGAGAACTGCGGTCCGGGCATCACGACCGTTGCGGGGACCTACTCCCATAATTGTCCGACTGATCCCGCAAACGGAACTCTAGATATAGATCCGGTCACTGGGCTGCCTACATACGTTCCCAGGAGGGCAAGCATTTCCGACTACGCCGCGAACGGCTTGGATTCCGGGTACGGCTTCTGCGGCGGGGGCCCCTGTCCGGCAGCCGCATTTCCGGGCTTCGTCCCAACCGTTGGAACCAATCAGATGCTGTTCCCGATCGGGCGCTCAGTCTACAACGGCCTGCAGACGACGTTGAAACAGGACGTCAGCAAGCCATTCCGCGGTGTGAAGTACATGAATCTGCAGGTCTCCTACTCGTTCTCCAAGTACGTTGCTACGGCGCGCGATAGTGATTTCATCAATTTCCCATATGACAATTCGAATCCCCTGAAATATCTCGGACCGAACGGATTGGATCGGACTCACCAGATCTCGTTCGGCGGCGTGATGGATCTCCCCGCCAGATTCCGGATGAGCTTCATCGGTCATATCGACAGCCCGCTCCCGTTGGATGTAAGACTGCCAACCAGTGGAAACCCGGGCGGGATCTTCCAGACGGACCTGACCGGCGATGGAACTGGTGATGGAACATTCGGTTCGAACGGCGGGTTGGGTGACCTCCTGCCAGGCACGAAAGAGGGTTCATTTGGACGTGACTTCGGACCGAACGGATTGAATCAGAAGATCAGCGCCTTCAACACGACGATGGTCGGACAACTCACTCCGGCGGGTCAGGCTCTAGTCACCGCTCTGCCTAATCAAATAAGCGCGGCTGATCTGACGGCTCTAGGCGGAGTCATCAATGGAGGCTCTCCGCTGCAGCCTGCACCCGCAGGGGCCATCGAGCAAGGCTGGTTGAAGACCTTCGATCTCGGCCTGAATTGGGGATACAAAATCAAGGAAAGGGTCGAACTGCGGCCCGGCGTTACCATCTTCAACATCTTAAACTTCTCAAACTTCACTGGTCCATCGGCTCCCTTCAGCTCGATTCTTGACGGGAGTGTTGGCTCGCCCAATGGCACGACCAGCGCTGCCCTCCATGGAGTAGATGGCAACTCCTTGCGCTTGGGCCTTGGCTCCGGCGTGAATTCACTGGGCGCACCGCGCGCGATCGAGTTCGAACTGAAGCTGATTTTCTAACTTGATGCGCAGATTCTTGGCGTGGCCATCTTCCCGAAGATGGCCACTTTTTGATGGATCAGATCCAGCCCTACGGATTGAGTTCCGCTCTCAGCCGTTTTGACAACTTCTCAATTTGCTTCAGCTTCTCAATCACATCCTTGGGCAGCATACCCTTGCGAGCACTGGCCACGTCCGCAGGGATGGTCTGGGCCATGCGCGCGAGGTCATCGGCTTCCTTCTGAACTTGCACAGAGTCGATGCGGCGCGTTTGAGCTTGGGGCTGTTGGGACTGCTGTGACTGTGGGTCCAAGGGTTCGGGCGGCGTAGGCATGTGGTGAGAGGTCTGGGCGGCGGCCATCACGAGCGAAAGTCCGAGGACCGCAGGAAGGGATGAGAGTACGCAACGCATGCACGCCTCCTGCTGGGAAGGAAGTGGCACTATTGTACTCCCGGCTGGATTGCGCACGAGCGTCAGCACGGAATCCCGCGCGCTTTGTGTACAATGCGAGCATGTCGTTCCGTCCTCCACAAGGAAATCCCAACGCCAAACGCGGGCGCACGCCTCCTCCGGAAGAAACCTTTGAGGAAGCGTCCTTCTTGAAGACAATCGGGGAAAAGCAGAAGCCGGTCTCGGTCAAGTTGATGGATGGTCAGATTTTCCAGGGATGGATCGAGTATTACGACAGGAACATGGTTCGCCTGACGCGCCAGGGTGCTCCGAATCTGTTTATCTTCAAGCACGAGATCATGTACATCGCCGAAGAGAGCGGAAGAAAGAAATAAGGCCGTCTTGGGTCGTAGGTTTTGGGATCGCCCAAGTGTCTCCGCCTACGACCCGTACATTAAGATCTAAGACCCAGAAAAATAACTGTGAACGATACCTCCAAAACCAGCTTCATCCCAGCAATGTCCGCAATCGCCCGTGAAGCGGGTGCCTTGCTGATGCAGTACTTCGACCAGGGGCTCAAGATCGAATACAAAGGCGATGCCGACCTGGTGACGGCGGCCGACCGTGCATCCGAGGTACTCATTCGCGAGCGTGTCAGCAAACAATTTCCTTCTCACGATGTGCTGGGGGAAGAGCAGGGGTTGAAGGATAGCGGCAGCGAATACCGCTGGTACGTCGATCCGCTCGATGGCACCACCAACTTTGCCCACGGATACCCGGTTTTCGGCGTGTCAATGGGGCTGGAGCACCGTTCCAGAAATGAAGAGGCCCGGATCGCGGGCGTCGTTTATGATCCCACGCGGGATGAGCTCTTCACCGCAGAGAAGGGAAAGGGCGCGCTGCTCAATGGCAAGCCGATTCACATCTCCAGGATCAGTCAATTGAAGGAGTGCCTTGTAGCCACGGGTTTTCCCAGTCACAAGCGCCACAAGAACCCGAACATATTCTTCTATCACCAGATAACGCTGAAGACCCATGGTGTGCGTCGGGCTGGATCCGCCGCGCTGGATTTGTGCAACGTGGCTTGCGGCCGCTTCGACGGATTCTGGGAGTTCAACCTCAATCCTTGGGACACGGCAGCCGGAGTGCTTATTGTCGAAGAAGCCGGAGGCCGAGTCAGCCGCTTCGACGGCTCCCCTTTCGAACTCAACAGCCGCGAGACCCTGGCCTCGAATGGACTACTGCATGACGTGCTGGTGCACGAATTCGAGGAAATCTTCGCAGGACGAGGGCTGGAACCATTGCCGGACCCACGAGTCTATCAGCGTTAGGCTCTGCGACCACACCCCAACGTGCGCGGCGTTACAATGAAGCATATGGGGACGCCGGCTCCGCTCCGGCGCCTAATTCAGGAATCCTCAGGGCTAACGTGATCAACTCTCTTCTGGAACGCAAAATCGAAAAGCGGCCCGACAAAGTCCGCCTGCAGGGACGCATTCTATTTCTCACCGAAGACCCGGAACTCATCAAGCGGCAACTGGCGGGCGAGGACTTGCCGTGGGACACGAAGAATCCGGCGAACAATCCCAAGCTGCGCGACGACATTTCAACCGACGAGATCACACCCGCTCACTACTGCTTCTACTTTGATGAAACGTTGGGGGAGATTCCTTATCTCGGCTTGAAGTGCGGCAACGTCACGCCTATTGGCCGCGGCGATGTGAAGCGCGGCGGCTTTGTGTGCGCTGTGAGCGGAAAGCGGCGCGGCAAGGGATCGAGCCGAGAACAGTCTCCATACGCAGAGATGTGCGCCGGCATCCGCGTCGTCATCGCCGAAAATATCGAGCGAATTTACAAGCAGAACTGTCAGAACCTCGGGCTGCTGACCTCGACGGACTTCTCTCTGATTGATCGCATCCGGAGCGGGGAGGAGATCGCGCTGAGCGAGTTCACCGCCGGCGAGGATGAGATTACGCGCCAGGTAATCGAATACGGCGGCTTGTTTCCCTTCAATGTGGCGAGGATGCAGGGCAAGGTTTCTCTTCCGGAATTGAAAACCGAAAAGCGTGGCATGACAGTAGCCGAAAAGATATTCGCGCGACACATGACACAAGCTAGCAAGACGGATTATGTGGGGACGGGCGCCTTCGCCCGTCCTGCCGAGCAAAGCTCGGCGGTTGCTGTCGGCGTCGCATCGGTCAAGCCCGGCGACACCGGCTTTGCCCGCGCCGACCTGCGCTTTAGCCATGAGTACGTTACTCCGATGGCTGCGATTTTCTTCGAGCAGTATGTCGGCAGGGATGCCAAGGTCAATGATCCCGCGACCATCCTGTTCTTTCGCGACCACCTCACGTTTCTTGATGAAGTGATCTCGGAAGAAAAAAAGAAGCTTGGCTTGCTCGATCTGGCGACGCAACTCAAGCTCAAGCAGCAGGATTTCGCGAAGAAGCAGGGAATCCGGTTGCACGGCGAGTTGACCGACCGTAAGGGATCGGAGGGAATCTGCCACTCCATCGTTCTGGAAAGCTACGCGTTGCCGGGGCAGTTGAATATCGGCTCTGATTCGCATACGCCGCATGTTGGCGCCATCGGTTGTGTAGCGTTCGGAATCGGCACGACTGACGTTTTCAATTCGTGGATTACCAAAGACGTGCGCGTCCGGGTGCCGGAATCGGTCAAGGTTGTGATTCGCGGAAAGAAGCATCCCAACGTAACGGCGAAAGATTTCATCCTCAAAATCCTGAGCCTGGATTACGTCCGTAGCGGCAAGGCATTGGCAAAAGTCATGGAGTACGCCGGCGAAGCGATCGAAGACCTCAGCGTTGACGAGCGCGCCACGATGACCAACATGGCTGCGGAGATCGGCGGATTTACCGGCATCGTAGCGCCCGACCAGAAGGCGGTCGACTTTCTCGCGGAGCGGCGCGGCATCGACCGCAAGAAGGCCGAGTCGATGATTCAGGGACTCTACAGCGACCCGGGAGCGCAATACGCGCATGTCATTGAACTGGATGCCGCCGACATTACGCCGATGGTGGCAACTCCGGGCGACCCTGGCAACGGCAAGTATGTACGCGACTTGCATACACCCGTGCCGGTTGAGATTGCTTACGGCGGCACATGCACCGCCGGCAAGAACGAAGACATGGATATGTACGCCGCGGTTCTCGCTGACGCGCTGAAGCGGGGCAAGCGCGTGGCCGACTCAGTGAAGTTTTACATACAATTCGGTTCGCAGGAGACGCGAGACTACTGTATCCGACGAGGATATCTGGACGTCTTCCAACGGGCGGGAGCGCAGGTCATCGAGCCGAGCTGCGGAGCATGCATCAACGCCGGTCCGGGAGTTTCGACGCGCCCCGACCAAATCGTTATCAGCGCGCAAAACCGAAACTTCCCGGGCCGCAGCGGCCCCGGACAGATGTATCTAGCCTCCCCTCTGACGGTGGCTGCCAGCGCGGTTGCGGGCTACATTGTGGAATACGAACCGAGTGAGAAGAAAGAGCCTGTCTCGGTGTAGAGCGCAATGCGGCGCTATCCCGCTAGCGAAAGGGTGTGCACGGAATGATCGATCAAGTCCTCAACTTCCACGGAGTTTGAGTCGATCTTCCCAATCCTGTATCGCCGGCCGACGATCTCTCCTTCGCTGCCAATAAAGACGGCATCGCCCTCGCTGAGAAAGATCTTTCTAGGTGAGTTGAAGATTAGCGCAAAGCCGAAAAATCTCAATCGAGTTTGTTCTACCATCGGTTTAACTGCCGGGGCAGGCGGGATTGGCTCGGGTGGAGGAGAAATTGTTACGGTTCTCGCTTCTGCATCGATCTGAAAGACATTTCGGCCGCTCCCCTCGTACCGTTCATTTTCAGTCAGCTTCAATTGCTCATAGTGAAGCGTTGGATCAAGCGAGTCGGTACGCGTGGTCTTCTTCTTTCCAGCTGTTTCGTTAATCGTACTTCCTTGAGGCGGACTCGTTGGGATAATCGATGTCGGGGTTTGAAAGTTGAGGATGGAGTGCGCCGCGAGGAGCACTGCCAACGGCACCAACACAGCTGCTGCCATCCATTTTTGATGTTCCTGAGTTTTTGCTTGCACGTTCCCCTCTCCCACAGGAGAACGAGTCAGCGTGGCCGGCTTGCAAGAAAGGATAGCGTTAAGCTTCCTTACCAGCCGCCGCGGAACGCTTGCGCGTTAGTTCCTCCATTGCAGGGAAGGAGCTGGGCGCCACTAATGTGCGCTCTTCCGGCTGCGTCCCCGCCGAGCGCGAATTCGCGAGCACGTGAATAGCGTCCCCAACGAGGGGCGGCGAGAAGATCGTCGCGGCCAACCGACCCTGGCGAACCCAGCTCTGGCCTGCCTTGGGAACGCCGTCGCATCCGATGATCGGCAATTTCAGCCATTCGTCTCGCTCTTTTGTATCGGTGATCTCTTCGAATGCGTGGCGGGCGCCGATAGCCATATCGTCGTTTTGCCCGGCGATCATTCCGACGTGGAGTTCGCGCGATGTGCTCAGTGTCAGCCAGGAGCGAATGGCGTTGTAACCACTCCGCTGCGTCCAATCACCCTTCAGCGTCTTGATGGAGACGCTTGGCGGTTTCGTCGACATCATACCCTTCGTTCGCAAGCGGGCTACGTCGCCGACACCGGGGCCCTCGAGATACAGAACGCACCCTCCCTCGCCCTGAATTGCAGCGATCTGCTGGCCTTGAATGCGGCCGATCTCCTCATGGTCGGAAACCACTGAGAAGACTGGAACCAGCGCGCGCTGGCGCAACTCCGGCAGATAATCGACACGGGCATTGATGATGCCCCATGCGATGCCTGCCGAAACCGCTGCCTTGGCTACCTGCGGCATTCCCGTGCCAACCGGTTCGACAATGATGCCATCGGGGCGTTTACTTGGTTCCTGAATAAATTTCAGAATCTGTTGCGTCTGCTGCACGGCGTCATTGTTTGCATAAATGATCTGCACTGAGGCACCCAGTTTTGCGGCAGCGGCTTGCGCAGAAGCTGCTTGCTCACGCTGATAGTCATTCTGTTCGGTGATCAGTGAGACGACGACATTCAATTTTTCCATAGGGGGCAGGGTTCCCGAAATGACGGTTCTTCCACAGTCATTAACGCATTCTTCGTTATAAGTGTTCTAGGTAACTTTAGTTTGTGTGCCTGGGGACAATTCGGGATCTGACGGATAAGGGCGACGATTCCGGTTGTCGGCGTAAGTGGTTGAATTTAAGCGGGATGGTTGAAATCAGCCACCCCAATTTCCGAAACTTTTTGCCCTGATTGCTGTTCCAATAAGTAGAAAGATTGGAGAGCTTCAGGGACCGACGAGGAGAAGAGAGAAGAGAGGAGGTTCCCGGAGCCGGAGGTGAATATGCGTTATCTGAAATATGTTGCGCTGCTGGCGATTTTGATGGTTCCGTTTGCGTATTCGCAGGCGCAAGTCCGAGTTGGAATTGGAGTCGGAGTCGGTCCTGGGTATGTGGCTGGCCCACCGGCTTGTGCTTACGGTTACTACAACTATTACCCGTATGCGTGTGCGCCCTACGGCTACTACGGACCGCAGTATTTCGTAAATGGAGTGTTTGTCGGCGTGGGACCCTGGTATCACTGGGGACATCCGGCGGGGTTCTGGAACCGCGGAGCGTACGGCCGACCCGGCTGGGGACATAGTTACTATGGCCACCCGAGGGTCGAAGGCCGAGTCTATGACCGTGGCTACGCTCGCGGATTCGCCCGCGGCGAGATGCGCAGCGGAAATGCCTTCCGCGGAAGCCAGAGTTTCCACGGCGGAGGTCGCCGCTAAGCGCCAGGTTTGCTGATCAGAAGGAGAATGGCTGGCGGCCATATGGCGCCAGCCATTTTCTTTGTACACTTGCTCTCGGGCCCTGTACCCACCGCCCGTATTCTTGCTAGAATGTCGGGTCGCTCAACCAATGCGGTAGTAAAATAAGCGCAGACCTCTCAGGAGATTGAGACCCTTATGACCTATGTTATTGCTGAGCCGTGCATCGGCACAAAAGACACCGCATGTGTGGACGCGTGTCCAGTCGATTGCATTCATCCCAAGAAAGACGAGCCTGCCTACGCAACCGAGGAGTTGCTGTATATCGATCCGGTAGAGTGCATCGACTGCGGCGCCTGCGTTCCGGTATGCCCGGTTTCCGCGATCTTCGCGCTTGATGATCTGCCGGAGAAGTGGAACGCGTTCACAGAGCGCAACGCCAAGTACTTCGGCCGATAACGCAAGACTCAACGTTAAGAAGTACGCCCGGCGCGCGTCCTCACCCGGCGCGCGCCTTTGTGCGTTCTACAGGATTCATCGTTTGGCGTTGATCCTCTTTTCCAGCTCAGTGATGAGCCAAGCCGTAACCCACAGCGAAGGCGGATGCGCCCAGGTTGACATAGGAAGTCACGCGCTCGAGCTTGTGGTGTCCGGTTCTATGAAACAGGTAGCTCACACCGATGACGCCCCCGGTCTCCAGCGCGAAATTTGCCGCTAATCCAGGAGTGCTGCCGGCGAACATCCGGGCCACGGGGTTCAGTTCCTTTCCGCTGCTTCCTAGATTTCGGTGCGTCGTGTAAAAGTCGGCGCCAGCCAGAGCTCCGTTAATCGCGAATAGCGTCCTGTTCTCGCGGTCCCAGAAGGGATGCGGCGCAGTCTTCGTACGGGGAACAGTGACGAGTAGTGCCGGGGCGATGCCACTTGGACCGGCTGGCCTGAATGACTTCATCGCCAATACAGTCGCGAATGGGGCCGGACCGGCGACAGACTCAGCGACGATTGCGTCGGCTGGAGGGGCGGCAGGAGGCGTGGTGCTCGACCGGACTTGTTGAGCCATGACGAAGCCAGGTTGTGCCACCAGGATGATCAGGAGTACGCACTGACTCGGTGTGAAATTCTTAGAAGAAGCTTTGAGCATGATGACTTTCGTACAACTCAGCATTGTCCTTATGGTCCTGTACTTTCGCATCCGCCGGGGGCCAATGAAAGGGCCCCAAAGTGACGTGGGTCTGGGTTACTGGGGTCACCCCTAGGTTCGTATGCTGACGCGCGTTTTCCCATTCCACTAGAATCACACTCAAACCAATGGCCTTGCGAGAATCAGAAGCGATCGTGCTGCGCACTTATCCGCTGCGCGAAGCCGACTTGCTGGTCACATTGTTCACGCGCATAGAGGGTAAAGTGCACGGCGTAGCGCGGTCGGCCAAGAAGTCAAAGCGCCGCTTCGGCGGCGCACTTGAGCCGCTGACTTATGTCCGCGCGTTTTACGACGTGCGCGAACGCCAGGAACTAGCGCGCTTGGACTCCTGCGAGGTTCTCGAGTCTCCCATGGCTTCAGAGGTGAGCTACGCCCGCGCTGTTGCATTGGGACACGTTGCCGAGTTGCTCGACGAACTGCTCCCGGACCATGAGGCGAACGATGCCATCTTCCGGCTAACTCTCTCCGTGCTGCAGATGCTCACGGGCCCGGAGATCTGGATGCCCATCACGTATTTCGACCTGTGGCTCACGAGGCTGGTCGGCTTCCTGCCGGAGTTCACCGAGTGCATAGTCTGTGGCCGCAATCTGAACGGCGACCGCGCTTACTTCCACGCCCTGGCCGACGGATTGATGTGCGCCGATGACAGGCGTCTCGCTTCCTCGGAGCTTTCTGCCGAGTCGCGAGGTGTCGCCGCGCGCATGTTTCGCGCTCCCGTGGACGCCTTTGCTGGCATGAGTTGGCCCAAATCACAGGGAGCAGACCTCCGCAAACTCCTGATCCAAATCCTGCAACGGCACATCGAGAAAAAGCTGGTTACTGCGGTGATGCTGGAGAGAATCGATTAGCCCTCCTCCATGCCAGAGCTATGGGCTGACGACTGGCCGCTCAATCCATTACAATCATCGATTAACCCTCGGACGCTGAATCTGACTGTGACTCCAGCCAAGCCCAACCCGCTTACCTTCCAGGAGCTTATTCTCCGTCTGCAGGCATTCTGGGCCGAGCGCGGATGCGTGCTGCAGCAGCCCTATGACGTCGAAGTTGGCGCCGGCACCATGGCTCCCGAAACCTTTCTGCGCGTGCTTGGGACCGAAGCCCTACAAGGTCGCGTACGTGCAGCCTTCTCGCCGTCCTGCTGACGGCCGGTACGGAGAGAATCCTAACCGGCTCTTCAAGCACATGCAGTTGCAGGTCATCCTGAAGCCTCCGCCGGAGAATGTGCAGGAGTTGTATCTGGAATCGCTCGAAGCCATCGGCATCGACCTGCGCCATCACGACATCAAGTTCGAGGAAGACAACTGGGAAGCGCCGACACTGAGTGCATGGGGCGTGGGCTGGCAGGTTATGCTCGACGGTCAGGAGATCACGCAGTTCACGTACTTTCAGCAGTGCGGCGGCGTGGACCTGTTTCCCATCTGCGCAGAACTTACTTACGGCTTAGAGCGTATCGCGCAGTTTCTGCAGGACCTTGATTCGATCTATGACATCGTCTGGGCGCGCGATCCCCAGACTGGCACACCAGTGAAATATGGCGACGTACGCCTCGCGGATGAGTTGCAGTTTTCCGTTTACAACTTCGAAGCTGCCGACGTGGAGAAAGCGTGGAAGCACTTTGAGTTGTATGAGACAGAGTGCAAGGAACTTGTCGGAAAGTATGTCGGCGGATCGCATGCGGTTGCGGGAGAGAAGGCTCGCTTTCCACTTCTCGCCGCCTATGATCTCTGCTTAAAGTGCTCGCACCTGTTCAACATACTTGACGCCCGCGGCGCGATTTCAGTGACCGAACGAGTTGGGGTGATCGCGCGAGTCCGTGCGCTCGCCGTGGGAATTGCCAAAGCCTGGGTGGATCAGCAGAAGAGTGAGAGTGAAAGTGCAGCGGAAAAGGATTCCGATCCTGCGCCTGCCCGGGAGAAGAAAGTGAACGCGAACAAGCAGTTGTCGCCGGTCGGATAGAGACCTCTTCCTCGGTGTCGGCGTACGATTAAGAGATTGTGATTTGCATCACAATCGGGCCCCGTCAGTTTTGAGATACTTGATGGTTTGAAGGCATGCCAGATTTTCTCCTAGAGATTGGTTGCGAAGAAATCCCGGCCCGCATGATCGATGCGGCCTCCCTGGAATTGCGCGAACGCGTGGGCGCGCTGCTCGCTCGCGAGCGTCTCTCCGGAGGAGAAATCACCACGCTGGAGACTCCCCGCCGCCTGGCTGTCATGGCCCCAGGCATCGCTGCCGCCCAGGCCGATATCGTCGAACAAGTCACTGGACCATCCGTCAACGTCGCATACAAAGACGGCCAGCCCACACCCGCCGCCCACGCCTTTGCCAGGAAGGCCGGAGTCGACGTCACTCAACTGGAAAGAATCTCCACCGCAAAGGGCGAGTACATCGCCGCAAAGGTTACGAAGAAAGGGCGCACCGCGGCCGAAATCCTGGCCGACGGACTTCCCAAAGAAGTCTCTGGCATCTACTGGCCTAAGAACATGTACTGGCGCAAGCCCAGTGAGCGCTTCGTGCGCCCCGTGCGCTGGCTGGTGGCAATGCTCGATGGCGAGACAATTCCGCTCGAATTCGCCGGTGTTCGTGCCGGACAAACCTCGCGCGGGCATCGAATCCTGACGGATGCCCCGGTCACAATTCCCCGCGCAGGATCCGCCTACGTCGATTCTCTTCGTGCCGCGAAAGTTCTGGGTCGCGGCGAGCGCGAGCATCAGATCCGCAAGGCTCTCGATGCTGCAACCCGCACCATTGCAAACGCTCGCTGGCGTGAAGACAAGCCGCTCCTCGACACGGTCGTGAATCTGACTGAGTTTCCATCGGTGATTCTTGGTGGCTTCGATCCGCAATTCCTCGCGCTTCCTGAAGAAGTGCTGGTCACGGTGATGCGCGATCACCAGAAATACTTCGCCTTGGAAGATGCGAACGGGAAGCTGCTGCCGCACTTCCTCGCCGTGCTCAACACCGACAGGGATCCCCACGGATTCATCCGTCAAGGCAACGAACGCGTGCTCCGCGCGCGCTTCAACGATGCGCGATTCTTCTGGCAGACCGATCAGAAGAAGTCTCTGCTCGAGCGCTTCGATTTACTCAGGAACGTCACCTTCCAGAAGGACATTGGCAGCTACTACGACAAAACGCAGCGCGTGCAACGGCTGTGCAGTTGGCTCAGCGAGATTCTGAAGCAGAATGGAGTGACGGTCCGCCCGGGCGTGATTCACAAAGCGGCCTGCCTGGCCAAGACCGACTTGACTACCGAACTGGTCAAAGAGTTCACCGAACTGCAGGGCATTATTGGCGGCCTGTACGCACGAGTCCAACAACTCGATCCGAGTCTCCCCGAGGCGACTCGTTTTGCGGTTGCTGACGCGATCTACGATCACTACAAGCCGGAGTCGACTGACGACAGCATTCCGCGGTCGTTAGAGGGAGCAGTGCTGTCGATCGGCGACAAAGCCGACACGATTGCAGGAATGTTCGCTCTCGGGTTGGTGCCTAGCGGATCGAAGGATCCGTTTGCCCTGCGGCGGCAGGCAAACGCAATCGTAAAGGTAATTGCCGAGAAGAAGCTTCCCATCCGCATCAGTGAACTCATGCGCGATGCCCGCAGCGGCTACCAGAAGTCGGAAGCGGAGAAGAAGTTTGTCGATGACGGTAAGTACATTGACTCGATCAAGACGTTTTTCCGAGAGCGGCTGGAATTCTATTTGCGCGACGTTCGCGGGTATACCTATGACGTGGTCAAGGCGGTGCTTGCTGCTGACGCTGACGATGTCGTGGATTTATTGGCCCGCGCCGAGGCTGTTAAACAGGTTCAGCACATGCCCGAGTTCCAGGCGATCGGCGCGGCTTGCAAGCGAATGCGGAACATTCTGAGGCAGGCCGACGAGAAAGGAATCGCACCAGCAGAGGGTTTCGAGGCTCGCAAGGATTCCAGTGATGAAGAGAAGAGCCTGATCCAGTACCTGGAGCAGAGTGGCGCGAAGGTAGAACAACACCGCAATAAGAGGGAATATGTTGACTCGCTGCGTCTGCTCTCTACCGCCCGTGAGCCGGTGGACAAGTTCTTCGACAAGGTGATGGTCATGGTCGAGGATCACCAGGTGCGGGCGAATCGCTTGGCGTTGTTGCGAACCCTGTTAAAAGAGTTTTCCACGATCGCGGATTTCTCAGAGATCGTGACGGAAGGCAAATCGTAGAGACGTATCTTGCTACGTCTCGCTGGCGCTATTCCGGATGCTGGCGAGAGAGACGTTGCAAGCAACGTCTCTATAACACAGTCTGAATCTAGAAACAAAAGGACTCATAACTATGGCGACAATGACTCTCCCAGAAACTGAAACGAAAGAATCCAAGAAATCCTCAACGAAGTACGTCTATTTCTTCGGCGGTGGCAAGGCCGACGGTAACGGCAAAATGAAAGACGTGCTTGGCGGCAAGGGCGCGGGCCTCGCCGAGATGACCAACGCCGGTCTCCCCGTGCCTCCGGGATTCACCATCCAGACGGAAGCGTGTCGCGAATACATGCGCGGTGGTTTGTCGCCCGACGTCGACAAGCAAATGGATGAGGCGCTTGCCAAGCTCGAGGCGCTGCAGGGGCAGAAGCTGGGCACGGGTGAGAATCCTCTTCTCGTCAGCGTGCGGTCGGGCGCGAAGTTCTCCATGCCCGGCATGATGGACACAATTCTCAACCTCGGCTTGAACGACCAGAGCGTGCAGGCGCTGGCAAAAAGAAGCAACAATCCGCGGTTCGCCGCCGATTCCTATCGCCGCCTGATCCAGATGTTCGGCAATGTTGTGCTCGACATTGAGAAGGCGGCATTCGAAGAGGTATTCGACGCCAAGAAGAAGCAGAAGAAAGCCAAGCTCGACACCGATCTCGACGCCAAGGCTCTGCAAGAAGTTATCGCCGAGTACAAGAAAGTCGTCAAGAAGCACGCCAAGCGTGACTTCCCACAGGATCCGCGCGAACAACTGGTCTTGGCGCGCGATGCCGTGTTCCGCTCCTGGCAGAACGATCGCGCCAAGCACTATCGCCGCATGAACAACATCGACGACATGCTGGGCACAGCGGTCAATGTGCAGGCCATGGTGTTCGGGAACCTTGGTGACACCAGTGGATCAGGGGTGGGCTTTACGCGGAATCCCGCGATTGGCACCAAGGAATTCTATGGTGAATTCCTGATGAATGCGCAGGGCGAAGATGTGGTCTCCGGTGTACGCACCCCGGTGCCAATTCTCAAACTGCATGAGATTCTGCCTGAGGCGTACAACCAGCTGCGCGAGATCACCACTCGGCTGGAACAGCACTACAAAGACGTCCAGGACTTCGAGTTCACCGTACAGGACGGCAAGCTCTACATGCTGCAGACCCGCAACGGGAAGCGCACTGGGCTGGCTGCAGTTCGGATTGCTATTCAGATGGTCGATGAGGGCTTGATTACGAAGGAAGAGGCGATTTTTCGTGTGGAACCGAATCAACTCTACGACTTCCTGGTTCCGCGCCTTGATGAAAAAGGCACAAAGGTAGAAGTGCTCGCGACCGGACTACCCGCTTCGCCGGGTGCAGCTGTTGGCCAGATTGTGTTCACTGCCGACGCCGCGGTGGAGGCTGTTCATAAAGATGAGAAAGCGTCTGTCATTCTCGTGCGCGCTGAAACTACACCCGAAGACATCCATGGCATGGAGGTGGCGAAGGGCATTCTCACTTCTCGCGGTGGCATGACTAGCCACGCTGCCGTTGTCACTCGTGGCATGGGCAAGTGCTGCGTGGCGGGCGCCGGCGATGTCGATGTCAACGAGAAAGCACGGGAAATGCGCGTCAAGGGGCAGGTCTTCAAGGAATTCGACTGGATCTCTCTCGATGGCACGACTGGCCGCGTCATCAAAGGGAAGCTGAACACCATTCCGGCGAATGCCGACGATCCCGAACTGCAGAAATTTATGGGCTGGGCGGATCCGTTCCGCAAGATGAAGGTCCGTGCCAACGCTGACATTCCGCGCGATGCGATTCAGGCTCGCGCCTTCGGAGCCGAGGGCATTGGACTCTGCCGCACCGAACACATGTTCTTCGGCGAGGAAAAAATTGGACACATGCGCACCATGATTCTCGCCGACAATGAGAAAGACCGCCGCGCAGCGCTGAAGAAGCTTCTACCACTGCAGCGCCAGGACTTCGCTGGCGTCTTCAAAGCCATGGACGGATTGCCGGTCACCATTCGTACGCTGGATCCGCCGCTTCACGAGTTCTTGCCGCGCCGCGAGGATTTGATGGTAGACATCGCGCTGCTGTCGCGGTATAGCGCCAAGCAGAAGAAAGAGCTCGTCACCAAGTACAAGGACTACGGGATCAAGGGTGTTGGCGATCTGAAGAACGCTCTACCTGTGCTGCTCGGTCGCGTCGAGCAATTGCACGAGTTCAATCCCATGCTCGGACATCGCGGCTGCCGTCTCGGCATCACTTATCCAGAGATCACCGAGATGCAGGCGCGAGCCATCTTCGAAGCTGCTGTCGATTGCACCAAGAAGGGAATCAAGGTTCTTCCCGAAGTCATGATTCCGCTGGTTGCCACGCTGAAGGAAATGGCGAATCAGGGCGCAATCGTCCGTCGCGTAGCAGAAGAGGTCTTCAAAGAGAAAGGCATGAAGATCGACTACATGGTTGGCACCATGATCGAATTGCCGCGCGCCGCTCTGGTAGCAGATGAGATCGCCAAGGAAGCCGAGTTCTTCTCGTTCGGCACCAACGATCTCACCCAAACCACGTTCGGCTTCTCGCGCGATGACGTCAACAAAGTCCTCCCGACGTACCTCGCCGAAGGCATCTTGAAGCAGGATCCCTTCGCGGCTCTCGATCAGGATGGCGTTGGTCAACTCGTCAAGATGGCCACCGAGCGCGGACGCAAAACGCGTTCGAACCTGAAGGTCGGCATCTGCGGCGAGCACGGTGGCGAACCATCGTCGGTTGAGTTCTGCTACCGCACCGGACTCAACTATGTCTCCTGCTCCCCGTTCCGAGTCCTCACGGCGAGGCTGGCGGCAGCGCAAGCGGCGGCTGCCGAAGCCCTGAAGGTAGAGGGCGGAAGAACAAAATAAGAGCTTCAACCACTGAGGGCACAGAGGCCCACAGCTTTGCTCTGTGAACCTCTGTGCCCTCTGTGGTGTATTGTTCTGTGCCTATGTTTGTCAATTGTGACCCGCGATCACATCCAACGTCCTTCCTAAGCTCTTCTTCCTGTTTCACTTGCTGAAATTCTGATAAATGTACGTACAAACTTGTAAAACAAGTGTTCCTTCAGGAACACTGTGGAAAACTTCCACAATTTCCTCGCAAGATACTCTGCCGTAATGACTTCCGTGCACAGATCTGCTCCTTAACATCACGGGGTAAGCCCCGTTGCGGCAGCGACGCAACGTCATGGTAACAGCTGGGGATTTTGTGCTGACTTATTGCACCCTTTGCAGCCGGGCAATCAGCTTCTGCGGCAGGCTCTCATCTGATTCCGACCACAGGCGGCGCGAGGTAGCGCGCGAGTGCATTTCGACTTTCTTTGTGAACTCGATCAGTCTGAGGACGTTCTCTCGAATCCGCGCCTGGCTCTCATCCGTGAGTTCCACACCTTCCTGAATGAACAACGAGTCGAGTCCAAAGTCGATCTCGATATGCCCCGTTTCCGCTTGGACTCCGTCTTCGAACTCCTCGCCTTGGGCGATGATCTTGACTGCGCTCGGTGCCAGCGTCCACTTACCAGCAGCATCAACGGTCCACATGTCCCAGTACACGTCGAAGACATACGCGTAGTCGTCATGCACCAGATCAGCGGCTACAACAACTGCCTCCTCCGGCGTGATTCCCGGCGAAAGGCGGCGCTCGAGCACACTGGCCTCACCCCACGAAACCGGTTGGACTGCAACGTACGTGACGCCAGGCCGTTGCTCGGAAAAAGGGAACTGCTGCAGGACAGCCAAGATGTGTGGCAGCATGGCCGGGCCACTGAAATCGGGAAACCACAGACTGAGATACAAGGGATCGGACATAGTACGAAACCGTCTTTCTATTTTAACCGCGATAATCGGATCAGTACCGAGCGGCAATTCCTTTTCGAATTAGTCGGCTGGGAGGGTCGATGGGACCTTCTGCGAAGACGGAGACGGTTTGTGATCGCTGTGGTCAGGCTCCGGAGCAGATGCAGGCATCGTCACTTTCAGGGTAGTGCCATCCAGATTGGACTCGATCTCGAGAAAGCCTCCCAGTTCCTTGAGCCGCTCCCGTATCCCGGCCAATCCCACGCCAACGTTTCCCGTCTTCCAGAAGCGATCGAGAACTTCCCGCGGAACTCCCATTCCGAAGTCCTGTACCTTCAGCACTACCACCGACCCATCTGTACTGACGGACACATTTACCGCGCGACTGCCGGAGTGGCGGTGCACGTTGGTCAGAGCCTCCTGCAAGATGCGGAAGAGCGCAACCTCCGTTCGCCGCGGAAGGCGGTGCACATGAGATGGTAGATCGAGTTTGGTGGCAATTCCACTGCGCTGGCCAAATCCATCGACATACCACTTCGCCGCAGAAAGAAATCCGGCTTCATCAAGCAAAGGCGGATGCAAAAGGTGGGAAAGGGTACGAGTGTCGGAAATGGATCGATCGACCAGGGTTTGTGCGTCGCGCAGATGCCTGGAGTCAAGGTTGCACTCCTGCGCGAGCATGTCGAGGCTGATCTTTGCCGCGGTCAGATCCTGCCCCAAACTGTCGTGAAGCTCACGGGCGATCCTGCGCCGTTCATCATCCTGAACTCGAAGCAGTTTCACCGAGAGCCGGCGAAGAGCCGCGGTACGTTGCTCTACTAACGATTCCAGAGCGTCATGCGCGCGCCGTAGAGCCTCTTCTGCCGATGCGCGTTCGCGAAGGTGATCACGGACCTCGTACTGACGGCGGCGGGCAATCAGTGCGCTCCGCACCGCGCTGATCAGCGTAACCGGCCGCAAGGGGCGCTCGAGCAACGTCAGGTTTCCCAGCGGAGCGCGGGAGCGGACCGCCGACTCGGTAGTGGCGGTGCTCATCCCGCTTCCGGTTAGAACGATAATCGGGAAGTCCGACCACGGAGGTTGTGCCGCAAGTCTTTGTGCCAATGCGTGGATAGTTCCATTCTGTAGAACTTCTTCAGCGATGATTGCTGCTCCGCCATCTTCGCAAATGGCGGCTTCGAGATCCTGCATGCTCAGCAACAGCCGAGTTACAATTGCGGATTGACGTAAGACTCTCTCGATCAGCGCTCCGTCCTTTCCGAACGGGGCGAACACCAGGACCGGCGGATCGTTTGTGCCGATCTCATTCATTCAGCGGACCTCTCCCATTTGAGACCAGCGAAGTAGGTGTGCCCGAGAGGATTCCGTGAAAGTCGCTCAACGGCGCTCCGACTCTGATGGTGTTTTCGCCAAAGCGGAGTTCCCGGATCGAGCGCTCATGTCCTCCGCTTCGCTTCTTCATCATCGAGATCGCCTGGCGAACCTCACCTTTGGCTTCGAAGTAACGGAAGACCAGGATGTTGTCGGCCAAGTAGCTCACATCGATGGGAGTCTGCATGGCGCTGCCGACCAGACCCATCTGCGCAAGCACGAGCAACGTGAGCACGCCACGGTTGTTGAGGTAGGTCAACAATTCGTGTAGGTGAAGTGCCAGGAATTGTTCGCCCGGCATGGCCTGAAGAAATCCGTTCAGGCTATCGATGAGTACGGCACGGACGCCGTGCGTCTCCACAGCTTCGCGGACCATATCCACAAACTCGCCCGGAGATACCTCCGCGGGATCCAAGTGTGAAATGTTCAGGTGGCCGGAGCCTACGTACGCTGCGAGATTCATGCCGAGTCCGGCGGCTCGGCCCATTAACGTGCTGATGGTTTCCTCAAAGATGAAAGCGGCGGACTTTTCTCCCCGTTCTGCGGCACTTGCAAGAAAGCGCAAAGCGAGAGTTGTCTTGCCGCATCCCGCTGGGCCGATCAGCAATGTCGCGGTTCCGCGTCCCAGCCCCCCGCCGGCCAATCTATCGAGTTCAAGGATCCCGCTGGTTGCGGGCGTAGAATCCTCCAGATCATCCTCGTACTCGGCTGCAACGAGGCGTGGGAAGACAACGACGCCTCCTTTACGAATGATGTAGTCGTGATAGCCCTCGCGAAAGGCGCAGCCTCGAAGTTTGGTTACCTCCAGCCGGCGTATCGTCTTTCCATAATCGCGCGAAAGTCGATCCATCAAGACAACCCCATGCACGATGCTATGCAGTTCAAGGTCAACATAACGGCTGCTGCGATCGTCCAGGAGCATCACAGTACAGTTCTCCGGAGCGTATTCCTTCAACGAGAGTACCTGGCGGCGATAGCGGAGAGGGTCTTTGGCAAGCATCCGTACTTCGGAAAGGGCATCGATTACGAGCCGGGTTGGCTTCCGGCGATCGACCTCGGCCATGATGGTCTGGACTCGGTCGTTAAGTTCGACTTCTGCAGGGTGGAAAACGGTGTATTGCCCCTCCGGCTTCAAATCCTGCTCGCTGGGGCGAACCTCGAGTACCGCCGATTCCTCTACCGCAAGGCCGTGATTCTCGGCTACGGCGTGAAGTTCGTCACGTGATTCGGAGAGGGTGACGTAAAGCACCTTTTCCCCGCGTTTCAGGCCTTCTGCGACGAATTGCAGGGCGAGGGTCGTCTTCCCGGTGCCGGGCTCGCCCTCAATTAGATAGAAGTGTCCAATAGGAAGACCACCACCTAACACATCGTCGAGACCCGCACATCCGGAACTACAGCGTGTGATTGTAGGGGCAATTCGTTCGTGCAACATGGAGAAGCGGTTGATTCCATCCTTTCATTGGCTTTCCAGCAATAATCAAAGCTGGTTGAGGACAATCCATTTTTGGGAGAAGGTAAAGATGTGGGAATACATTACTTCTGGTAGATATTGTTGAAGTAGGCTTTATCGGAAGTCGAGTTCATTGCAGGTACACGAGAGCAGCCGCGGGATGGGGCGCTAGTTCGAATTCAACGCGGCATTCAGGAGCCTGTCGGGACACCCAGCGGCGCACATTCGATCTGCCGAAAAGCGAAAGTATTTTCTGCGGCAGGACAGGCATACGGACTGTTGAACCTGTACAAGCACTCCCAAGAAAATGTTTGGCTGGAGCGGGCCCGTGAACTGTCCGGGCTGGCTTCCGCCCTGGGAACCGTACAACTATTCCGCGATGAAACTTGCCCCGAACAGCCTGTACAACGGAAAACCGGGCTGGCGTTGCTGGCGGTCGAGTTGTGCACACCGCGACAGGCGTGCATGCGGTTCTTCGACCTAGGAGCGTAGCCTTGGATGACAGGCCCATGGATCGGATTTAACCGGCGGTACGATAGCGGCCTGGTGGCGGGCGGTGCACGGTATATCCGTCTTGCCGTCAAATGTCGTGCTTTGCACCGAAATGCCGCGCTTTAGCCGCGAAGAGACAAAACCAAGAACTTTGCTGTCCCGGCCTGCCGTGCTTGTCCGTTATTCTCACTGATTGCCGAAAGCGGGTGAGATGTGGGTTTTTTGCTACAGCGCAACGACATCGAGTCCCGTAAAACCTAACCTAATACTTCGCTCGGTCCTGTTCTGCTGCCTGTTGAGGAGTGCGGTCTGGCCGACGCTGACTACTCCGGGGGCGGGATTGGGCCGAGCGTTAGACTGCAGCCAAGGGACGGGGTTGTTTGCCCGAATCCAACATTTTTTGGGCCCAGTGACCGAGGCAATAAATGCCTGACACTCCCGGAAAGGACGAAAAGAAGAAAGTGGATGGTTGGAATCTACGCCCCTTCGATCGGGATTTGAGAATTGCCTGTCAGATTCAAGCACGAAAAGAAGACATGTACGACTACGAATGGGTACAAAAGGTATTGCGTGAAGCGCTTGGGTGGCCGCGCTAGCATTCTCGATTTTCGTAAGTCATTACGAAGTCCGCTGGGAAGGATCTCAGTTCGGCTGGGGATTGTCGGTAGGCTGAGCCGCTGGAGCTTTCCGCTTTTCGTCCGCATCCACGGCAAACAACATGTAATGATCAAAGCTGTGTTTCCGGTAGTAGCGATGCCGCCGGAAATCCAGATAAATTTCGGCACTCTGCGGAAGCCAGAGTTCCATCTTCTTCTTTGTGAACGGCACCGGGCCGTACTCGACCACTTGATGTTCGCCGGCCAAGCGGATCTGCGGCACCGGGCTCACCAATTCTGACTCAATCCGCACGATCTGGAACTTGTTTGCCGTGATCCAGGCTCGCCCCTTTAGCTTCAGCGAGTACAACTCGCCCCCCACCCGGTAATCGTGCATCTGCGCCGGACGATCTTCTCGCTGTTTGAAATGAACCAGCCAGGTCGGCTGACCCCGAAGCTCACCGAGTCCTTCGCATTCCATTTCGAAGCTGTCCCGCATTTTCGGATGAAACACCAGCGCCAGAGTCGCGAATCCGCTGCTTGAGATCTGATCGGGGAAGTCGGCCAACCCAAGGTGCTCCTGCCGATATTCATCAACAGCGATCGATCCTTGCTTCGACTCGGCGAAAGCAGCGACGTAGTTGAACGTGCGCGTTTCCTTGGTGAGCGCATCGCCCATCTCATCGAGCTGCTCGTGCAACAGATGTTCGATCGCCGCGATGCGCGATACGTCATCCACAAATTCCTCGACCCGTTTGCCGGTCATCTCAACGATGTCTGCCGGACAACTCACACTCGCTGCGACGGACGGCTTATTCAAATCGATCGCGGGAGGCTGCCACGGCCGGACAGAAAAAGTAGGTTCGGCCGCTGCGATCAGCGGGTCTACGCCCGTGACCACCGGGACTGGAAGCGAAACGTTCGCGGCGCTTGCATTTGCGGGTACCGGCGCCGCCTCCAATTGCGCGATCAACGCCTTGACCTGTGGCACGCTCGGATTCTTTGGGGCGGAGGCTACGAAGTCCTTGAGGGCCTGTATGCCCTCCTGCCTCTGCCCTAGATTGACCAGCGCCTGCCCCAGAACCAGCTGCGACGATGTCGCCCCTCCCTTACCTTTACCGATGGCGAGCTGCGCCTCGTCGCGAGCTTTGTCAAACTTCTGTTGCTTTAGATAGGAAGCCGCCAGCAAGTCGTGTGCCACCCAGTAATCCGAATCCTGTAGAACTGCTTTCTCCAAGTTCGAAACGGCCCTGCCGTAATCTTCCTGCTGCAGGCTTAACCGGCCCAACAACGTCAGTGCCTGCACATTGTGCGGGCTCAGATTCGTGGCATTTCCTAGAAAATCCGCCGCTCGCCCGAAATCTTTTTTCTGAAAATAGAGATATCCCAGCAGGAAATTCACGTCCGGATTCTCAGGCGCCAACTTATAGGCTGCTCCTAGTCGCTTGTTGGCCTCGTCCCACTTCCCGGATTTCAGCGCCGAAATCCCGTGCTTCGTTTCTTTCCTCGCCTTCGGCGGCATACCCTCATCGACGTTGAGTTGAACCGACGCGGGATCCTTCTGCAGCACAATGTCCAACTTGACCGGAGCAAAAGTGTTTATCGCCTGGAATTCTTTATGACCCGTAAGATAGCCGACAGCGCTGACCTCGATGTCATAGTGCCCGAACGGCACGTCTCCGAAATTTACCTCGGATTCGTCCGTGGTCGTTTGCCAACTTACCGTTTGGGTCGATTGATTGGTGAGCTTTACCAGAGACTGGCGATCAAGCTTCGTTTTTGTATTCTCTGCGTAGACGGTGATGAGAAGCATGGCACCGCCATGACTCTCGTACCCACGAACACCGTTGGTCGTGCCCGGCGAGTCGAAAGGACTGCCCGGGTTGTTCATCTGGCAGTAGGCAGGAGCCCCTGACACCAACACCACCAGAAGCGCTCCGATCGGCCAGAGTCGGTGAGAGGCCCGCGTTGGACGACAACGGGTCATAGGCAGCTGCCATAGAAGTTTCTCATGCCCCCCATGGTGGGTCAATGTGTCCGTGTTTCTGCCCGTTTCTATTGTTATTTGTTATGGATCCGGGGAATCGTGGCCCAACATCACAGATTGATTCGTTAAGATCCAGGCTTGCGACATGTCCAACTCGGGCAAAACCCCGCCCGGTGGGCGTTGGTAACCAACCCCCGATCGGCAAACCACATCTTATTGTGCCGCCGTATGGGTGCCACACAGTCTACGTTCTGTACAGGGTTTCTCCTTCTCGCCATTCTTGCTCCCTCAGTAGGATGTGCTGGACAAAAGAAATCTCCTCCACCAACCAATTCCACTGGTCCGGTGACGGTGCAGGTGTCACCCCCGTCGCTCGCGCTTAAGGCGGGAGCTCAGCAACAGTTCACAGCCACGGTCCTCGGGGACAACAATACGAATGTAACGTGGGGCGTGGACTCTGCAGGTGCGGGCAACTCGACCACTGGCACAATCTCGCCAACGGGCCTGTACACAGCCCCGCAGTCCTCGGGCACTCACAGCATAACTGCCACTAGCGTTGCCGACGCAACCAAGAGCGCGCGCGCCAGTGTGATGGTCCAGGAAACTGTTTCCATTTCTCCCGCCACCGTGGGCTTGAGCGTCGGCGCAACGCAACAGTTCAGCGTTACCGTGGAGGGCCAGACCAATACTGTAGTGAGCTGGTCCGTGGATGGCATCAATGGGGGCAATTCGTCAGTTGGAACCATAGACGCTCAGGGCCTCTACGTTGCTCCCCCGGAAATTGGAAATCACACGATTGGGGCTAACATCGCGAGTGTTGGATCGGCCGCCGCATCCGTCACGGTCTTGAGCCTTTCAATTTCTTCCAGTGGAACGCTGCTGGCCCCTGGCGCGACGCAACAATTCAGCGCGAGCATTCAAGGAGTCACGAATACAAGTCTGACCTGGTCTGTCGATGGTACGGCCGGAGGCAACAGCACCGTAGGCACTATCACCACCGCCGGTCTGTACACGGCTCCGAATGCGACCGGTGCACACACCATCGCTGCTTCAAGTGTGGCGTATCCATCGGTCAGCGCGAGTAGCAGCCTCTCGATTCAAAACACCGCTCCGGGAGCGGTCCTCACGTATCACAACGACGATGCTCGAGACGGCGCGTTTACGCAAGAAACCACCCTTATGCCATCTGTCGTCAACTCATCGCAATTCGGGAAATTGAATTCGTATCCCGTCGACGGCCAGATCTATGCCCAGCCTCTCTATGTACCGCAACTCGGAATAGCTGGAGCGACTCACAACGTTGTTTTCGTGGCGACCGAAAACAACACGGTCTATGCCTTTGATGCCAATGGCCTGCAGAGTTCCCCGCTCTGGTCGAAGAACCTTGGAACGCCGTCTCCACGCAACGACGCTGAGGGCATTTCTCCGATGCTGGGAATTACCAGCACCCCCGTCATCGACATCACCACCGGTACTCTCTACGCAGTTACTGTCACCACAAGCGGTCCTTTCTATCTGCACGCCCTCGATATCACCACGGGAGCGGAGAAACTGGACGGCCCCGTGCCGATCACGGGCTCGGTTCCGGGCACCGGGTGGGACAACAACAACGGGACTATTGCTATCGAGGCTGGATGCTATCAGCGCACCGGCCTCGCCCTGAATCCAGTGAGCAACGAAATCTACATCGGATTTGGCCATTGCAATCACGGCTGGCTCCTTGCTTATGACAAGACCACCCTGCAGCAGAAGGCCATGTTTAACGACACTCCCGATGGCGCTGGTGGCGGTCTCTGGAATGGCGGCGGTGCTCCTATCATTGATGATGAGACTGGGAAATTGTTCATCATGACCGGAGTCGATCAGGACGATCCGCCGAGTGGATACAACGATTCTTTCCTGCGGCTATCGCCAGGCGATCTCTCTGTGGAAGATTTCTTTCAGCCGGATAACGCCGCTTACCTCGCTCTCAACGATGCGGATCTTGGGAGTGGCTCCCCCGTTCTGATGCCCGACAACTCTTCCGGTACATCACACGAAATCATCGGCGGCGGGAAAGATGGCAAGCTGTTTGTCGTGAACCGCGATGATATGGGCTCCTTTTCCGCCACAACAAACAATGTCATCCAGACCGTGCAAACCGGCGTGCAGCAGCTCAATAACATTTTCTCCACCCCCGCCTATTGGAATGGAGTGCTATATCTTCACGATTCCAAAGATGTGCTCCGGGCGTTCAGTTGGAGCGCTGGCCGCCTATCCGATCAGCCAGTCGCGTCCGGGTCGATTGCAGTGAGCACGCACGGCGCCACGATATCGATCTCCGCGAATGGAACGAACAACGGGATCGTCTGGGAGATCGATAACTCCAGCTTTAGCACTGCCGGCGCCTCCATTCTTCGCGCCTATGACGCTTCTAACATTTCCAACGAACTTTACGACAGCACCCAGGCGGGATCGCGCGACACGGCGGGCCAGGCTCTGAAGTTCACGGTTCCGACCATCGCTGGTGGGAAGGTTTTCGTGGGGACCTCGAACGAGTTAGATGTTTACGGGCTACTGGGGAAGTGAGCCGAGCGGAATCACGAAACCGGAAGATCCGATTGCTCGGAGTGATGACTCTCCACCGACAGCTTGCGCAGCGAGAGTCTCTCCCGATGTGCTAGCAGCAGTCCCAGCGGCACCACGGCTGCGAACGTCACCAGCCATAATAAAATCCCGCAACTCGCGGCCATCTCCGGAGGAGCGTCAAACACGCTAGAGAGCACGGCAATCGTGGCCATCTGCGAGCCGCCGCCGACGGCGGGCAGTTGCAGCATCGATCCCAGCATGCTGGCGAAGATGAGAATCAAAAGTTGAGAAACTGGAATGTCCAGCGCGGCAGCCCCATAGGAATGAGTTACTTCCTGGTACGCCTTCGCAATCATGAACCACATTCCCACCGAGACTACGCTCAGCCAAAACAGCGACACCGGCCCGTGAATCGTGTTGAGGCCCATTCCGAACTCACGCACTTTCTGTCCCAGCTTGTGCCCCAGGTTCGACGACAAATGAGCGAACCGCTGTTCTACCCAGCGGGCCGCCGCCTCTCCGTTCCGGCCGATGACTACCGCGGCCGCTGTCGTCCCCAGCACAAATGCAATCAGGAAAAATCCCGCCTCGCGGAAGCGCTGGTAATACTCCGGATGCGGAATGGACTGGAGCGCGCTAGGCAGGAAAATCGCCAGCGCCATGAGAACCCCGAACGCTCCAATGTCAAAGATCCGTTCCACCGCCCAGACCGCAAGCTGGGAAGAGAAGGGAAGATCCGTGCGCCGCGCAATCAGATACGGACGGATGAATTCCCCGGCCCGCCCCAACAGCGCCAGACCAGCAAAGCCAATCAGTGTCGGCGAGACCAATTCGCTCACCTTGGTCTGTGGTCGCACCGGCTTCAAGAAGATCTTCCAGCGAATCGCCCGGACCACGTAGGCTAAATAGATCAACGCGATCCCATGCAAAACATGCAACTTGTTGATGCGATGCGTCTGGTTCCAGAAGGTGCCCCAATCAAATGTCCGCCAGTGCCGGTACTGCAGATAAATGAGAACTGCCAGGATGCAGAACACCACCACGCTGGCCAGAATTCGCTTCTTATCCATGAAGGGGAAAGCTCCGCGCCGCGGTCCCGCAACGCGAAGTGGGAAACGGCAACACAAAGGTAAATGAGTGAGCCATCAGGGTCAAACCCGTCAGATGCGGAGCAAGTGAGTGAAACTGGAAGACTGCGGAAGGGCACTACGCAATGAGATCTACTTGCCCTGCGTCGAGGCTACGTTAGTCTTGCCAGCGCTCTGCGAATTGTTCTTCGCTGCGGCAGTTGGTTTGGTCCCGCTGTTTTTCTTTTGCGCAACATTGTTTTGCGGGGGAACCGCTTTCCCTTGGGCGATCTTCTTCTTGTTGAAGTCCTTCACGATCCGCGCGACGTACGCCCGAGTCTCATAATAAGGAGGCACTCCGCCAAACTGTTCCACGCGCTGCGGTCCCGCGTTGTACGCTGCCAGCGCCTTCACCAGGTCGAAGTTGTACCGCTCCAGCAACTCTCGCAAATATCTGGTCCCGCCTTCGACATTCGCCTGCGGATCAAAGGCGTTCGGTACTCCCAGTTGGGAAGCCGTTCCCGGCATGAGCTGCATCAAGCCCTGTGCGCCCTTCGGCGACAGGGCATGAACCTTGAACCCGCTTTCCGCCTTGATCACGCTGTTCACAAGATCCGGATCCAGCCGATACCGCCCGCTCGCCTCATTCACAACTTGCGAAAGATCAGCTACCGGCCGGGCAGGAAATGCAGCTACCTGATGAGCTGAACCAGACGGGGACAGCACATCCTTAGCATTTTGTGGGAATGGCGGATTCTCGGCAGGTTCCTGTGGTGCAGCCTCAAAGTGTTCAATATCAGCGGTCGGCACATCCACGAAACTCGATCCATCCGCGCTGACATACAAGCGGGTCAACTCGCCGACGATCTCCCGCCGCTCATGTTTGATGGCGAACCCGTTCTTGAGCACCGCAACTTCACCCGCAAAGCAGGGAATCGCCGCCAACATAAGAGCGACAATCCATGCAACGGATTTTGACCAACGATGTGTCATCCGACGACTCGAATCACAATATCCAGGGGACAAAGACTCCAACCCGCTGTAGCTTCGGACGCCTGACGCCTGACGCCTGACGCATGCGACTAGCGACCACCGACGGTTTCGCCCAACGCCAGTTCCACTGCCGCTGCGACCCCGCATTCGTGGTTCCCGCGCGTCACCCGCCATCCCCGGGCCCGCAGTTCCTCGCAGGCATTCCCCATGATAACTGGATGCCCAGCAAACTCAAGCATCTCCACGTCATTATGGTTGTCACCGACGGCCATGACCTCATCGCGCCGGTAACCCCGGTAAGCCGCCCAGCGCGCCAAAGCATGCCCTTTCGAGCAGCCCGCATTCAGCACGTCGATCATCGACAGGTCCCGCGCCGGATACTCAGTCCGCAGGACGGTTACCATACCGTCCATTCCCGCCTGTTCCAAGGCCCGCAGGGCCACAGTCATCCGCACCATGGTCCCGCAGAACATGGCCTGTACCGGATTCGTAACCAGCGCCTTCTCAATCGGAACCACGAACTCGATGTATTCCATGTTCTTCTCGAGCCATCGCCGGATGCTCGCGCCGAGCTCATCCATCCTCTCGAGCACAATGGCGCCCTTCGTCTCTTGATCAAAGGTCAGAACGGTATTTCCCCGGAACTCTTGCATGGCCCCGCACAATTTGCGGCAGGTCTCGGCTGGCATCATGTCCCGATGAAAGGTTTCCCCGCTTAGCGACCGTGTCACCGCGCCATTGGAACTGATTAGCCACAGATCAAATCCCAGCTGTTTCGCGATCGGCAGAGCGAACGTGTGCCGCCGCCCGGTCACCAGAACAATCTCGATCCCGGCCGAGTACGCCCGCCGCAGGGCGGTCAGATCGCCCTCAGAAATCTGAAAGTGTGGATTCAGCAGCGTCCCGTCGATATCGGTCGCCAGCAGGCGGATGTTAGAAAGCGTCACCACGCTTCATGGTACCACCCGCTCGCTGCCCATCTTTGCGCCTGTGCACGTGTCTCAGCACCGTAGAATTTCGGAGAACGCTCGACCAGAACCGCTTAAATCCAGCCGGGGAGCCGCGAAACAATTTAGGCCAGGACGTGAGTCCTGCGTAAGCCTCCAGGAGACCAGGGCGCCGGGGGGCCCCCCATCAGAGATCGGATGGCGCTCCCACCATCGTCATATGGCCCAAAGGCAAGACGTCACCGCCCCCGACGGATGGAGCGGATAGGCTGGATGAGCCGCTCGGAACCAGGATCAAAGTCGGCTGGGTGTTGACGCCAGCTGCCTCCAAAGCGTCGAAGGAGAACGTGAGAGCGCCGCCTGCGGATTGTTTTCCGCCTGGACTCGCGCCCGCGTTGATGAACACGGTGACCGATCCTACGAAGCTGTTCAGATTAATGACCGCAGCGTTTCTTCCCAGCAGGCGGAAGATCTTGAACTTTACCACCGGCCCAGGACTGAATACGATTTGACCGCTGGCGGGGAGCTGTGGTGGCCCGATACTAACGCCGACTCCACCGGAGAAGACATTGAACGTTGCGCGTTTCTTATCAATCGTGGATCGACTACTTCCAGCGTGGCCGCCAAGACGATGCCCTCAAGTACCTTCGAGAAGGTTTTGGTCAGGGTGGCACTCTTCACGAGTTGGACCGTGAACCGGTCCTCAATAACTGATGTTGGAGGCGGCGGGGGCGGGGGTCCAGGCTGGATAAAGGTGACTTGTCTAACAAAGAAGACGACGCGCCGGTTTTGCTCAAACTGATCCTTGTTCGTGGCGTTCGGTATCTTCAAACCTTGCCTCCCCAAGCCAAACGCCTTCGAGCCTTTTGCTATCTTCTGCGCTAGAGCCGCACCGCCATTCTTTTCCAAAGCTTCGACGAGAAGTCTGAAGCCATTTTCAGCCCGCTCTTCACTAATCTCGTCTTCGAACTGCTTCTGCTCTCCGGCGGGAATCGTCCGGGCTATGTCGGCATGTCCCTCGACGCGAAATTCGAAAATGGGGTCGTTGGTGGAGTTGCTTTTGACGATCTCCAGCGCCAATGTGTTGATTTCATCTTTTTGCTGTTGCGAAATGTCTGTGACGAACTCGGAGAAGCGATCGATTTCGAGCGCTTCCCTCACTCTGAAGTTTACCGGCTGCGGCAATCGATTTGCCAGTTGTGCACGAAGAAACGGTGTGAAAACCATAACGGCTGCCCCCTGACGAGCAATGACCCACAGTTGAACTGTATGCTCACCACAGCGGCCTACTCAGTGGTGAGGGTTGCCTGCGTCGCAGGGTTCTTCTGGAGTATCTGCCTTTGGCACCATGAGCAATGCGAGGCTCATAAGCAGGCAGGCTGCAAGTCGAGTTGTACTCGAACGACGGAGGAACATTGACTTTGTACCGGTGGAAACTAAAGGGAAAACTGGTCTGGCTGGGAAGAAGCCTCGCACATGGTGTCTGCAACACTGCGCCCAACCGGAAACATTGTCAAGGTTTACTAATTCGCCGTTTCCCCCAAATTACGCTGCTAACCGCCCTAACAGACCGCTAGCTTTCCGAAACCACGGACGCTCCCGCCGCCGCAGATATCCCGGCATCGTCGGTTTCTTCTCCAGAATTCTTTGCGCCCAGATGCGGGCTTCCGCATTCCGCCCCTGCGACTCTAGATACAACGCATAGTGGAAATACGTCTCCGACAGAGTCGAAATGCGCGTCGCCTCGCGAAACATCGCATCCGCCTTGTCGATTTGCCCGGTCTGCGCATATGCCCAGGCCAGCAGACCCTTGGCCCGATGAAAGTCGTAATCAGCATCAGACGTCACCGCCCTTTCGAGGTCGGGTACCGCCGCAGCGAAGTCTCCCAGTTCGACCTCGGCGATTCCACGCCGATAAAACGGATCCGGATGATCGGTCCGCGACGAGATGGCGCGGTCGTAGCACGCACGGGCCCGGGCAAAATTCCCGTCATCCAGATACAGCAACCCAAGTTCCTCGTAGTTCCCCGCCGACGGATTGTCGATGATGGTCCGCTCCAGTTCCTGGATCCGCCTCCGCCGCGGAAACACTTGAAACGAACTCCGCAGCAGCCCCGCGTCAGGAATCACTTCTACCGCGATATAAATCAGCGCTCCCACCCAATGGAAGAGAATCACCCAGATCCAAAAGAAATTCGGCCGCCGCCGGATGAAGTGAATGATAGCCACGATCCGAAGCGCGATCGCCCACCACGAAAAGGCGAAAAACAAAAATGATCTCATGGCGAAAAACGCACTATAGCATGTCGATGAGATGCGTCCCTATTACGGTTGTGCTTGAGCACGAGGTGAGAGGTTCCGACAGAAGTCTCCGCGAACACGCCAGGGGATTCCGGGTTCGGTGCGGTTGCGTTCCGGAGGAACGCCCGAGAATAGCCCGGCGTTTTCCAACAACCGGGGCCGGAATCAAATCCGGGCGCGCGTGCCGGAGGCACGCTCGAGACTGACCACGATTTCTACTTCTTCGCTACGGGCGCCGCGGTCGCAGGAGCCGCGGCAACTCCCGCCAAACTGTTTTTCACTGCTGCCGGCAGTTTGTCCGCATTCGCACACAATAGGCTCACCTGCCACATCTGGTTCGTCGAGAGCGTCTTCTCGAATCCCGGCATACCCGTCATGCGAATTCCTCCCGACACTTTCCAATACGTCTCTCCCGGCGGATCGTCCGTCACGCCTTTCCCCTCCATCAGCTTCGGAGGCTTCGGAAACATCCCACTGGCGATCGCCGTCTGCGGTTGCCCGGGCAATCCATGGCACACCGCGCAATGGTCCTTATAGACTTGAGCACCCGCCGCGTATGCTGCATCGTCGGCGGCAATCGGCACTGTCTTGGGAACCTCTTTGTCCAGCCGCGCGTGCAGCGCCATGCGAGCCAATGTTTTCTCAAACGGCATCGGGGGCGCCGAAGTCGCCACCGGCGCAGTTCCCATCGAGAAATACATGTATACAAAAACTGGCACTAACACTAACCCGAGGATCAACCCGAAAAGGAACCTTCCCATCAACTGTCTCCTGTGGACTGCGGCTGAGCACTTGATACTACCTCAAGGTGCCCGCCCGCGCGAAGTCCGAGAGATCACCCGTTTGCCCAGGAATGCTGCGGTTGTGCTTTCAATCACCTTCCAGCATAAGCCCGAGCGGTAAACTCTCTTGAGCGGGTGGAAGCGGCCATCCGGATGGAGGTTTACCAGTGTCAGATCAGCAGGCGGAACTACTTAAGTCTTTCCGAGCATTCATCAAGGCAGCCGAGGAAGGCGCATCTATCCCGCCGGTCGATGAGCACGATCTGAAGGCTCTTCACGAATTGTGCGTTGAAAGAGCCAAGCGCTATTGCGGCAAAGATGGAGTGATCAGCATCGAGATGACCGCCCGCGCCTGCAGCCCAGCGGCGAACTTGCCGGCTGTCTGGCTGCGCCACACCCAGCTCCGATCTCTCTACAGGCAAGGCTTGCTCGCAGAATGGCAGCACGGAACGGTGCTCGATGACGCAGTTTTCCGTGTCGCCTCTGCCCTTCCCATGAATGGTACCCATCTCGATTCTGACGCTTTCTTGGAACGACTTCGCGACCTCACTGCAGTTTGAAGCCGCCATCAACTTACTCAGCTTGAAATCCTTCGCGCCGGATGTTATCCCGCTCCCGACCAACCTTTTACAATCCTCGGACTCGCTCATGACAAGCCTTCTCCGCACAGCAGATACTCTGCTCTCACCGTGACCCGAATCCCTGCTGAAATCGCGGAATTCAACTCAAGCATTTGGAGTGTGGAACCATGAGCAAACAAGTAACACGCTCAACCGCAGACGCAAACCGATCTTCAACGGACACGGAGTCCACCCGCCTTTCCAATCGCCGGTCGTTTCTCAAAAACACCATGATTGCCGGAGCCGCAACCACGGCCGGTGCCACCCTTCTGACCAAACCCATGCCCGTCTTCGCTGCAGACAAAAGTGGCTCGCTCAGCAAGGGCGATGCCGCAATTCTGCGTTTCGTCGCAGCCGCCGAAATCATCGAGAGCGACATCTGGCTGCAGTACAACGAACTCGCCGGCGTCCAGGACGGTGAGGTGTCGAAGCTAGCCAGCCAACTGATTCCCGGATATCCCGCGCATCCCACCGCCGGGAACACCCCTTACACCAATGCCGTCTCACAACTCGACGAAGATATGAACCAGTACATCTCCGACAACACCGAAGACGAACTGAGTCACGAAGTCTTCCTGAACGCCTACCTTGCGTCCAAGGGAGCGGACACCGTCAATCTTGACGCCTTCCGCACACTGCCCTCGAGCCAGGCGACCGGATCCAATAAATCCTTTGGCCGTCTGACGAATCTCACGCAACTCACGGTTCACACCGATTTCTGGACCCGTTACCGCAGCCGCAGAGGCAATCCCGATCTCGGCGACAAATTCCGCAACGCCATTCCCACGCTGGCGGTCGGCAAGCACACTGCAATTCCACGAACCGATGCCGACACCAACGACGCCAATTTCATCCAGGCAGTCGGCTATACGGCAGGATTTCACTTTCCTTGGATCGAACAGGGAGGAACCAGCTTGTATGCGATGCTGGCTCAGCGCGCGAGAAATGTAGAAGTCCTGCGCATCCTGCTCAGCATCGGCGGCACCGAGATCTGCCACTTCCAGACGTGGCAGGACAAAGCAGGCAATGCGGTTCCACTCTCGGCGGTCGACCCCGTAACCGGCGTCTCGGTCACGTTCCCAGATCTCAACTCCCCACCCTTTGGTGGCGAAGATTTCCAGACCAACCTGATCATGCCCGAGCCGACAACATTCCTCAGCCGCCAGTTTCCCCCGTGCTCGATCATTCGTCCGACGGAAACCACTGGCGCCGCTATGGGTGCGCTGAATGCATTGACAGCAGACGGCCTCTTCATTGGCCAATCAAACCAATTCATGGAACTCCTGCGTGACTTGGCCGAAGACGCAGACAACGCCCGTCGCTAAAACGCTTGTGTAGGGGCGGACGCCTTCGTCCGCCCCGCGACCCTGAGCGCAGCGAAGGGGAGCGTGCTGCCCACGCGGCCTTAGAAGAAGCGTGGGAATATTTCGGAAGGCATATGAGTTAAATGAATGGATGGCAAGCACGCACTAAAGGAGAACCCATGTTCGAAGGCCTGTTTCAACCGATGCACGTATTAGTCATAGCTGGCATAGCCCTCCTGGTATTCGGCCCCAAGAAACTCCCAGAACTAGGCAGAGGCTTGGGCGAAAGCATCCGGGGCTTCAAAGCCGCCATCGCCACAAAAGACGAAGATCACACTTGAAGCCGTAGACGATCCGCAAACACCAAACGGCCAGCGACGAACGACCAACGGCTGAGAACTGCTCTCCGCGTCTCTGCTAAACTCGCCAGTCATGCTAACGCATCTCGAATGCACCCGCTGCGGCGAGCACTATCCCGCTGACCGCCCACAATCGGTCTGTCCCAAAGACGCCGGCATCCTCTACGCTCGCTACGATCTCGCCGCCATCAAGCGCTCGTTCTCTTCCGCCCGCATCGCCCTGCGCGCGCCGACCATGTGGCGTTACGACGCTGTCCTTCCCGAAGCCAATCCAGTCTCTCTTGGAGAAGGCTTCACTCCGATGCTGCCCAGCCGCGAATATCCCAATGTTTACATCAAGGACGAAGGACTCAATCCCACCGGTTCCTTCAAAGCGCGTGGCCTCTCCGCCGCCGTCACCATGGCGCGTCACTTTGGTCTGAAGAAACTGGCCATCCCTTCCGCCGGCAACGCCGCCGGAGCCCTCGCCGCCTACTCCGCTGCCGCAGGCGTAGAAGCCCACATCTTCATGCCCAAAGATGTCCCCGCCGCCAATCGCATCGAATGCGACTACTACGGCGCGCACGTCACTCTAGTCGACGGCCTGATCAGCGACTGCGCAAAGATAGTCGCCGACCTGAAAGACTCCGACTCCTGGAAAAGAGACGGCTGGTTCGACGTGAGCACGACCAAGGAGCCCTACCGCGTCGAAGGCAAAAAGACCATGGGATACGAAGTCGCAGAACAGCTCGGCTGGCGCTTGCCGCAAGGCATCATCTATCCCACAGGCGGAGGCGTCGGTCTGCTTGGCATGTGGAAGGCCTTCGAAGAAATGGAGACCCTGGGCTGGATCGGCTCCGAGCGGCCCAAGATGATCGTCGTCCAATCAGCAGGATGCGCCCCAATTGTTAAAGCCTGGGATGAGGGCCAGCAATCCTCCGAAATGTGGACTCAATGCGGCGACGTTAGCCGCTGGTCTGCGCGTGCCGAAACCATACGGCGACTATCTGATCCTTGACATATTGAAAAAGAGCAAGGGAACAGCCGTCAGCGCAACAGATCAAGAAATCCTCGAATCCACTCGCCATTGGGCAAAGATTGAAGGAATTTTCGCCGCCCCAGAAGGCGCCGCCTGTCTAGTGGCCTACCGCAAGCTCCGCGACAGTGGCTTCTTCAAACCAGAAGACACAGTCGTTCTGTTCAACACAGGAAGCGGACTGAAATATCTTGATGTGCTGGATACTCGTGTGGAGCGGGCGCCCGCTAAGCCAGCTCAATCCACGAAGCCAGCCGCCCGCCAGGTCGGCGGTATCATCGGCCCGTACTAAGCATTCCCCTCACGTTCTGTCATCCTGAGCGCAGTCGAAGGATCCCTACCTTCACCGCAAGCCCCCCCTGTGCTCCTCTGTGTCCTCTGTGGTGAAATAGTCTCCGAGCCCATGACCACTCGTCTGTACTACCACGACTCCTTCCTCTACAACTTCGAAGCCGAAGTCCGTGAAGTGCAAAAAGGCCCCAAGCCCGCCGTAATCCTCGACAGCACGGCTTTCTATCCCACCAGCGGCGGACAAATCTTCGACACTGGCGTGATCTCAACGGAAGACGAAAAGCTCAGAATCACCGAAGTCGCCGACGCCGAAGACGGCCGCGTCATCCATTACCTGGAAGCCCCGCCAAAAAATCTGCAGCCCGGAACCAAAGTCCGCGGCCAGATCGACGCCACCCGCCGCCGCGACCACATGCAGCAGCACACCGGACAGCATGTCCTTTCCGCCGCCTTCGTTCGCCTCTTCAACATGCCGACTGTCTCCTTCCACATGGGCGACGACTACTGCTCGATCGACCTGGACACCCCGACCCTCTCCAAGGATCAAATCGAAGCCGCCGAGCGCCTCGCCAACGAAATAATCCTCGAGAACCGCCCGGTCGCCATCCGCTTCGTCACTCGCGAAGAAGCAGGGAAGCTGGGCCTCCGCAAACTCCCGCCCGCCGAGCGCGACCAACTCCGCCTCATCGAAGTCCACGAATTCGACCTCAGCGCCTGCGGCGGCACCCATGTCAACCAGACCGGACAAATCGGCTGCATCCTCCTGCGCAAAACCGAAAAAGTCCGTCAGGGATGGCGTGTAGAATTCGTCGCCGGACAACGCGCCGTCGCGATCGCCCGTCGCGACTTCACGACGCTCACGGAAGCCGCAGGACTTTTTTCCTCACACATCTACGACGTCCCCCAACAAGCCCGCAAATCACTCGACGATGTCCGTTCCCTGCGGAAGCAGCGCGAGCAAGCTGAGGAAGAACTTGCCGAAGCCCAAGCGGCCGCGATTCTGGCCGAAACTCCTGAATCCGACGGCCACAAACTTGTGATCCGCACCTTCGCGGATCGAGAGATGAATTCGCTGAAACTCCTCGCCCAAAAGTTGACTCGCCGAGCATCGAATGTCGTAGCTCTGCTCGCCACCACATCGCCGCAACCATCCTTAGTCTTCGCCCAATCCACCGGACAGCCCTACGATATGGGCGCCCTGATGAAACAAACGATGTCGAAACTGAATGGCCGCGGCGGCGGCAGCAAAGATATGGCCCAGGGCGGCCTCCCGAATGTCGCCGGCATCGAGTCGGCTCTTAAAGATGCTGCCGCGTCGATTCCTGCCTGACCTTGCCCCTTTCATCCAAAGTGCACCGACTCTCGTTTGTCCTGCAAACACGCTCTCTCCCGCCGCACACTCGGCTGTGATTCTAATCACAGCGATATCCGGCGGCAGCGCTATTCTTTGCAGTAATCCACTTCTAATGTGAAGGAGGTTCCTGTGTATAGATTTGCACTGGTTCTTCCGGCTTTTTTGCTCGTCACAGTCTCTGTTCTGACGCCGCAGCAATCTTCCACCAACCCAACTGGACAAAGACCGGGGTCTTACGCCGCCATCCCCGTCGAAGCCGCCAAACAGCAGAACCCAGTGAAACCGTCACCGGAGTCCACGGCCCGCGCCAAAAAATGGTGGACCCTCGACTGCGAAATGTGTCATGGCAAGACTGGGAATGGCAAGGGCGAAACCGCCAAGGAAATGAAGCTCACAATGATGGACTTCGCCAACCCTGACACGCTCAAAGAGCGCACTGACGGCGAGATCTTCTACATCATCAAAAACGGCCACAACGACATGCCCGCCGAGGGCCCCCGCGTCAAAACGGAAGAGGCTTGGGATCTGGTGAACTACGTTCGCGCCTTCGCCAAGAACAAAGACGCTGATACCAAGGCGCAGTAATCAATAACGTCTGAGGATCTGGAGGGACAGGCGCCTCGCCTGTCCCGCGAAGCGAAGAGAGCGGCCGACGTAATCTCGAAGCACAACTACCAAACACAGGTCCGGGAGGGACACGAACCTGCAGGGCGCCGCTCGATCAGCAATGCATGGAATTATTTCTCGCGAGTCGGCGGAAGGACCCTATCCCGCGCGCCGAATTCGCCCGCCAGAGCCTTCCTCTTTCCCCGACCCCAGCAGCCCGACAATCCCTCGCAAACTCTCCCAGGCCGCCTCGTTGAGCGACGCTTCCGCGCTCACCAGGTCCCGGATCATCTCCCAAGCTGCCATATTCAGCGCGCCCTCCGGCGGCAGCCCCATCGCCAGCGACACCGCGCACTGCGGACAGAAACAAATGCGTTGCGCCGTCGACTTCTGCCGTGGCTTAACGCCCACGGTCTGGGCAAACATGTACACCGCAACCGACTTGTCCCCCATCTCAATCTCGCGCCTACACCGCAGACAGTGCATACCTTGCAAGTTTCCCCCCTGAATAATTCGAGTTCTACTTTCCGCGACTCCCTCTTCCAGTCACAAGTATTTACATAGATTCCGCTCCAAGCCGTCCCTGGCCCAGCAAGCAAAAAAGGGCCGGTCTCGCGACCGGCCCCAGTCCTTCCCCAAAGATTCCTAGAAATCGAACCGCAAGCTGAACTGCATCACTCGAGCGCCAGCGTCCGAATCGATTACGCCAAACGTACCCTGATTATTGATGTCCGCCACGCTTCCGATTGGCAGCGAGAAGTTCACCTGGTTGAACGCGTTGTACGCCTCGGCCCGGAACTCTAACGCATACCTTTCGTGCAACTGGAAATGCTTGTTCAGCGACAGGTCTGTATTCGAGAACCGCGGTCCGCGCAGGTTGTTTCGCGTCGGACCTTGCAGCCCGATCGGCCCCGTGAACGCGCTGGCTGCCGCTGTAGGGTCCGCAAACAGTTGAATCTGTCCGGTGTTGGTGTCGTTATGCACCCGCACTCGAATGTCAGATTGCTTGCCGATGAACACTGCCGGACTATTCGCGTTAAAGCTCACAGGGAATGCCTCCGACACCATCGTGAAGGCATACCCGGTGTGCCATTGATTCAAGAACGCCACCTGCCACCCTCCGATGATCTGGTTCAGCCATCCTGACGCATTCCGACCCACTAGACGTCCCCTCCCAAGCGGCAGATCGTAGATTCCGTCTGCACTGATCAGGTGGGTGATGTCAAAGTCCGAATTCCCGCGGCACGAGCGCAATTGAATCGCATCGCACAGGAACCCGCCGTATCCACCGGTGGCATTCGTCCCCGTCGCATTGTTCGCGATGGTCGAACTGTTGTCGATCGAGTGCGAGTACGTGTAATTGACGTCGAACTGGAGACCATGCGACATCTTCTTATGCAAGCTGGTCAGCAACCCGTTGTAGTTTGAGTAGCTCTTGTTGCCGAAGTACAACTGGCTCGCAAATTGCGGATCGAGCCCCACGTTTGACGGGATCATCGGCCCTGCGCCAATCCCGGTATATAGGGCGGCAAAAGTGTCGCCCATGTCACCGATGGCTGGCAGCGGATTAAAGAAATTGTTTACGAGATCTGCGCAACTCGCAAATCCAAAATCCTCGCAACTCCCTCCATAGTTCGCGTTGAGCGTCGGATTGATCACATTCTCCCAGAACGCCGTCCCCGCGGGCTGATTGCCAGCGCGCGATGCCAGCGACAACTGCGTGAACTGATCCACCAGATGCTGCCCGGAGGCCGGATCCACATAGTCCACCACCTGCCCAGCGTCGCCACGCGACAGCAGTCGGTGTCCGAACCGCCCGAAGTAAGTCGCCTCTACCAGAAAATTCCCCGGCAATTCGCGTTGTATGCCGAATGTGAACATTTCGGAATATGGTGTCCGGTAATTCGGGTCGATCGCATATTCCGGCTGATTCCCAACCAGCCCGAAGAACTTGTACGGTCCACCATTCGCCAGATAGGGGGTGAAGGGAACCGAAGCTGCTTGCGGCTGATTCAGCGGCGGCAGTTGTCCCACTCCCTGAAACCGCGGGTCGCTTGCCAGCCCGCCGGTGAACACGGTGGGAACCGTCTGCCCAAACACAAACGAAGTCTGGTCGTTAAAGAAGTTGATCGCCGACAGAATAGTGTGGTCGTGCACTATTCCCGCCCCGGCCCGAATGACCGTCTTGCGGTCGCCCAACAGCTTGTTCAGGAACCCATTCGTGAACGAGGGGTTGTAGGCGAAGCTGAGGCGCGGTGCAAAGTCGTGCCAGTCGGGATGGTAGTATCCCGGCGCATGATTCGCTTTTCCCCCGAAGTTGTAAAGCACTGTAGGCACCACATCGTCTCCGTTGATGCCCGCAGCTGCCGCCTTGGCGCGCGCGTTATACATGGTCGCGAAGTCAATATTCGGCGTCGTCTGAAATCCGTTGATCTCGTACGGCACCGAGTAATACTGCCAGCGCAATCCATACGTCATCGTCAAATCACTGCGCATCTTCCATGTGTCCTGCGCATACAGCTCAATTTCGTTATAGCGGTAGTTACGGCTGTGACCGGTTCCCTGAGGCACAGGCTGCAGATCATGGGCATTGTTGAAGACGCTGTCGACGTTCGAGATCCTGCCCAACGAGAACGCGTAGGCCTCACTGAAGGTGCGCAAAGCGGTCCCACTCGGAACGGGCTGCCCCGTAACCGGGTCGATGCTATGCAGGAGATCCACCGGAACTTGCTGCGGATCCTGATCCGGCGGAACGCCGTAATTCAGGCTTGTGAGCGGGCCCCCAAGTCCAATCGTCACATTGTTGAAATCACTCACCAGAGTACTGCTGTCCTTGATTGGCTTGAACGTACCTCCCACCTGAATAATGTGTTTGCCCCGCACATAGTTGAAATCATCCTTGAAAACCGGAATCGGAATGGTCCGCTTCTGGCTCGAGCCTCCTGCGAATGGTGAGTCTAGCTGCGCTGTGCCAGTGGCGTTCGGCATGAAGGTCGTGTACTGCGTCGTTCCTGTCGGGTTGAACAGCACGGGAAAATCCAGGATCGACCTCGTCTCCCCGAAGTTGAACTGATTTACCTTCGTATTGCTGATCGTCCATGTGTGTCCGACGACGAACGACCAGCTGTGATCGATGATCGCGTTGGTGACCGGATCGCCGGGGAACACCTGCGCCGAAGTAAAATTCACGTCATCGCCGCTTGTCCTTCGGAAGATGCTGACGCGGCCGAACAGTTTCATCTTGCTATTCAGGTTGTAATCGATGCGCGTAACGTAATCGTTACTCCCGTAGTGCAGGGGAGCGTTCCAACGGAATCCTCCCGTGTTCACTCCGTCCCCACCCGTCAGGTCGTTGGCGTGCGGATAACGCCCGTTGAGGAAGTCCAGAAAGGCTTGATCCGGCCCGATGTTCTGTGGGTCCAGGAATTGTGCCGTAGGAGAATCTTGCGAGCCCGGGCCGAATCCCGGGACGGTGCTGATGCATTCCGGTGTCGTGTTAACCCGAGCCTGGAAAGTGCATTTATTCCCGCTGGCGTCATTCCCGTTATTGATGTACGCAATATTCCCCGCCCGGAATGAATCCAGTGGCACGACCGAAGTGACCAGATCCTCGCGCGCGTCTCTCCGCCCCTCATAGTTGAAAAAGAAGAAAAGCTTGTCTTTGATCGCCGGCCCGCCCAGGCTCGCGCCAAATTGATTTCGTGTCAGCTGCGGCCGGGCAATGATGGGCGTCTGCCGCTTATTAAAAAAGTCGTTGGCGGTGGTCGCCGCCGTCCGGTTGTACTCGTAGGCCGAACCATGCCACGCATTCGTCCCGCTCTTCGTCACCAGCTGCACCTGCGCGCCGCTGCCGCGCCCTTCGGCCGACAATGGATTGGCCGTCTCCGTCCGCATCTCCTGCACCGAGTCCACTGGAGCCTGCCCGACCATCGCGAACGCCTGTCCCGTCCCGAAATCATTGGTATCCATCCCATCAAGCGTGTAATTACTCTGGTCTCCACGCGACCCGGTCACTGTTCCGTCACGGCTGCCCAGCGTGTTGTCATCGCCGCCGGGAGCTGACGTCACGCCAGGGGAATACACCAGGAGCCCCAGCGGATTGTCGCGAACGATCAGCGGCAGCTCGTGCACCATGCCCATATCGAGTGTCGTACTCACCGCCGTGTCCGTCGTGTTCAGCGATACCTGTGATCCTGAGCCATTCACCTCCACCGTCTCGGTGCTCTGCCCAATCGCGAGCTGCGCATTCTGCGTGTGCGTCGCGTCCACGCCGAGGTAGATGTTCTCCACGGTGCTCGACCGGAATCCGTCCTTCGAAAACGTCAACTTGTAGCCAGGACCCGGCAGCAGCTTCGTGAACGTGTACGATCCCAGTTCATTAGTCTCCGTCTGATAGGTCGTGTTGGTCTTCTTGTCCACCAGCTTTACGGAGACTCCGCCGACCACAGCGCCTGTCTGATCCGTCACCACGCCAGTGAGCGACGCCACTTCTTGCGCTGCAAGAATATTCGGGACCAACGCGCTCACTACCAGTACTCCGATCGCCAGCAACACACGAAACAGTCCATGGCAGACCTTCATCACAACTCTCCTGAACACAAAATTTGCCACCAGCATCGCCCCACCGCGAAAGCAAAACAGTCGACGCGCGGAATTGTTCAGGATTGTGATTTGCAAACCAAGTGCCGCAGGTTGTTGGGATAACAACTGAAGCCTAAGCCAGCTGGGAGGGAAGGCTCACAATTCAACACCAATTGTTGTGGATTCGCGAATCGCATTTTGCGGATCGCGAACTATGAAACCTCATATCGAAAACGGCGAATATTCAGAAGAGCCCCAGAACGCTTACATCACGCTGGTGTAATGTGACTCCACCGAAACAACTGAATATTTGTTGACGAGCGGCCTTGCCTGCAGCGCCCTTCACAGGGGGCAAACGAATAAAACCCACGGCCTAAGCCGTGGGTGGGATTTTCGAAATACTCCTCAGGCCCCGAGGGCCGAAGGAACAGATAAAAGAAGCGTCAACGCCGCGACACTCTTTCCTCCGGCGCAGCGTAATTCACGCGCCGCATCTCGCGGATCCTCCCGCGCTCCACGCTGCCCTCCACCATTTCATATCCCAGCAGCGCAATGATCCTCCCACGCAGAAACAGCGGCTGCGAATTGCCATACCAATCCACGCACGATGCGCGGCAGGCGTCGTCCTTCGCGTTCTCCGGCTGCGCACCAAGCTGCCCGAGTTCTTCGAAGTGCAACGCGTCATTCTTCAAGAACACAACCGCCGCCGAGTTCTCAAACAGATGCCGGTATCCAGCGCGTCCCGGCACACTGATCGGCAACCCCAGCATTCCCGAATCCTCATCCTCCGGCCTGTAGAAGAATCCATGACTGCGCATCTCTCCCTGCGACGCGCCCTTCTCCACGTAATCATCCACCGCCGATGGTAAATCCCCAAGTCGCACAGCAGTAAAATGCAGATCCTGTCCATCCGACCCCACAACGACCGCATCCGATCCCATCGCCTCGATCCGATCCACACCGTGTTCCAGAATCACCCGATGTACATCGCCCTTCGCCCACCGCACCGCGTACAACCGCGAGCGGTCGGCGTTCTGCGGATATCCCCATCCGCTACCCACTCCATACAAAAGATAATCCCCGACAAACCGGTTCTGAAACGCGTATCCATAAGGCGCTGGCAGCTTGCGATAGCTCTCCGCCGGAACCTCCGCGCTTCCATCAGTAAAGCTGTCGACAGAAACCCGCATCAGTGCCGCACCTCCGCGCGTTCCTTCTGCTCTCCACATTCCGTCACCCGCACCGTCCGATCTCACCAACACATTCAGGAAACCGTCTTCGCTCTCCAGGAACGAGAACTGATCCACCGGACTTCCGGAAACCCGCAGCGCACTCGGCGCCGATCCGTCGAGCGGCATGCGATACACCATCGACTTCGTGCGCGCCTCTTTCTCGCCGTATGTCCAACTTGTCATCCAGATATAGACCGCATGCGGCGAGACGTAGAACACGCGCCCCGAAGGCCCAATCACCGACGTCGCCTTGCAGTCGAAGTCACCGCTCGCCAGATCGCAAACCGTTACGGTGTGCAGCGCCACGTTGTAGTCGTAGTCGAGCGCATTCTCCGGTTTGTACACTTGAGTCGCAGGCACGATCCGCTTGAACTCGCTGGGGCTCGCTCCCTTATGCCACTTGCGCACCGCCGGAAACGCACCGAACGGATCCTCCGCGCCGGGATTCACATACAGCGGCGAATAGAAAATAAGCTTGCTGCCGATCAGCCGGCTGGCGTAGTTGCGCGACGAGTAGTAATCGTTCGAGCGCAGATGGTATGTCGACCGATACGCCAGCTTGCCGGCATCATCGATGTGGAACAGTCCAACCTCCGTCCCTCCGCGCTCATAGCTGTACCCGATCACGACAATCGTGTTCTTCGAGACCAGCATCTCGTCGTACCACGTGCCGCTGGGATTCATGTCTGGCCCGAATGCGTCCACCACCGAAGTGGGCCGCAAATCGCCATCTTCGATCGATACCGTGAACAATCGCCCGCGCCGCAGCACCACCAGATAATTTCCATGCGCCTTGACGATTCCACCTTCGTCGACACCCGCGTGTTGAACGTTGGTGATGGATTCCTCTTTGTCAGCTCCGGCGGAGGACTTCATCTCGTTTGCCGGCGCCGCGGGAGCGGGAAGGGAACCGTTAACGGCCATGCGATACATGCGCATCACATGCCGCTGTTTCTCCGCCACCTCGTGCAGATAGCGTGACAGTTCCGCATCAGAATGGAACGCGGTCATCGTCTTCGCCGCTTCCTTCATGGGATTCGCCGCATGAACCGTCGGAACATTCGTTAAAATGCCGCCAGACTCGTGCGAACAACTCACCGTACCCATAACCACCAACCCCAAACCGATCGCAGCCACCAGCATCCGTTTCATCGTCCACCTCGCTAATGTCGGGCATCCTGAGAACGTACCTGTCCACCAAACTTGCACCCGGAAAAGTCACCCGGAAGTAACGTATGGTCACGGAAGTATGGACACCGCAGGCAGCCTGATTGGCAGGCGAAACGAATGACTCAAAATGCACGAAGGTCGCGGTTCCGATTTCCTTCGTGTGCCTTCATGTCCTTTGTGGTTATTGGGTTTCGCTAGCGGGAAGTAGGAGTTCCGGCCAGTTGTACCTGAACGGCAACCGCCCGCGGCCCGTCTGGCATCTGATTTCCGCACTGTGTCAGCCCGGGGGACGAGACACTAACAATGAATTACCAAGCGGTTCGCTGGATTTCCTGTGGGGCTCTCTTGGCGGTTATCTGGGGTTCGTTATCGTGCGCGAGTGGCTCAAACAGTGGCTCAAACAAGGTTGCGCCAACCATCACCTTCTCCACGAATACCGCGTCTATCAGCAGCGGCCAGAGTGTCACCCTGAACTGGCAAGCCTTCAATGCGACATCGGTCACCATCACCACATCCGACGGTCGCACCCTTCTAAGCAGCTCGCAGACCTCCGGCACCGCGCAGGACTCTCCGACGCAGACCACCACCTACACCGCTGTCGCTTCCGGCCCGGGCGGCGCCAGCCCTCCCCAGACCGCTACTGTTCAGGTAGCGATAAACGCGCCTCCGCAGATTACACAATTCACCGCCAGCCCCGCTGAACTCAGCGCTGGGCAAACCACCACGTTGACCTGGGCGACCACCAACGCCACCTCGATCACCATCACTCCGACCCTCCCGATTGGAGATGATTCCGGTCCACTCCCCACCTCTGGCTCGGCCACGGTACCGGTCAGCGCGACGACAACTTATTCGATCACCGCAACCGGTCCTGCGGGCAATGCCGGGCCGCAAACCTCCACTGTCGTCGTCCCATTCATTTTGAGTCTCACCGCCTCGCCCGGCACCATCGCGCCCGGGCAAACATCCAAGCTCTCTTGGCAAATCACAGGCGGCACCGCTACCGCATTCGCGCTCACTGATGCGTCGGGCAATTCCGTATGTAATCCGTGCACGCCCAAGCAAGGCACCGCGACCGTTACTCCGGCCGCAACCACCACCTACACCGCAACCGCCACCGCCAGCGACGGTACTCCCATTACGCAATCGGCCACCGTTACGGTGAGCACCGCGACCGCCGGCGTGATCAAGCACGTCTTCTTCATGCTGCAGGAAAACCGCTCGTTCGACATGTACCTGGGACAGCTCGGCGCCTACCGTTCGTCGCGGCTTGCCCAGTTCGGCATCACCGATACGCAGACCATCGACGCATTCGATCCCGCCGTCACTCTCACCAATTCTCACACGGGCGCGAAGGTCCAGCCGTTTCACGAGCCGACCGTCTGCATCGAAAATCTCTCGCCCTCCTGGGACGAAAGCCATCACGACACATCACTCAAGGGCGGCGATGCAGCGTGGGCCACGACCACCACCTTCACCGATAGCGATTTCGGAATGGCTTCATTTCTCGATACCACGAGTTCGGTCGATAACAATTACGATCCCAACGGAACCCGCGTTCTCGGGTACTACAACCAGCAGGACCTTCCGTACTATTACGATCTGGCCACGTTCTTTCCCACCAGCGACGCCTGGCACTCGCCCATTCTCGCCAACACGGTTCCCAACCGCATGTACCTGATGGCCGCAACATCCTTTGGTCACGAACTTCCCGACAATTCAGGACATCCTCCTTATGCGGCGCCCACCATCTTCCGCACCATGAACACCGCGAACGTGAGCTGGTTGTACTACTACAAGGATGGAGTTTTCCTCGCGAACTTCGCCGACTTCTCCGATCCCAAGATCCAAACCAAGGTATTTCCGGATAGCGACCTGATGAACCGCCTAGCCGGTACCTGCAGCGGCGGCCCGTGCGATCCTGATCAAGCCCTGCCACAAGTGATCTTCATTGATAGCGCCTCGGGCGCCAGCGGCCTTGACGAGCATCCCGACAACAACGTGCAAACCGGCGCCGCTTATGTGCAGTCGATCATTTCGGCCCTGATGAAGAGCGATGCCTGGCAGGACTCCGTATTCATCCTCAGCTACGACGAAGGTGGGGGCCTGTACGACCATGTTCCGCCCGTCATAGTTCCCTTGCCCGATAGCTATGCTCCCGGACAATGCCCCGATGCTAACAACGGCTCTGCGGGATATTGCGTGCTTGGAAACCTCGGAGGGACTTTCAACCTGACTGGATTCCGCGTACCGCTGTTCGTGATCTCGCCGTACGCGAAACCGAACTTCGTCTCCCATATCCCGCGCGACTATACGGCGATTCTTGCCTTCATCGAGAAACAGTTTGGTGCCGGCTCGCTGACCGCGCTCACCGCACGCGACGCCTACTGGCAAGATCCCTCGCGCGACATGAGCGAGTTCTTCGACTTCTCGACCCCGGCGATGCTGAACGCCCCCAACGGCCAGCCCTGGGCCCAGGTGCTCGCCACGCAGCCCACCACCGGGGTCTGTGACCAAACGAAAGAGGCTGGGCCGACGCAGTAGGGCTGTGGAACCAGACGAAATCGGGGACGATCCTTCGCCTGCCTGTCAAAAAGGGCACTCGTCCGAGCGTTTGCCAGCCACTGCGATCCTGTTCTGCTCGGCTGGACAGGGCCCCTTGACAAACTCCCATTCACTTTCTTACAATTAGCACTCGATAGGCGATAACTGCTAACAGCATCGCCTTACCCAACCAAATCATAGGGTTACAGAGATTTAATCGCAGCACATCAACCTTCCAACTACTTGAAAGGAGTTCACACCATGGCGAAATTCGCACCGCTCCATGACCGCATTCTGGTACGTCGTGTGGAAGAAGCTACCACCACTCGCGGCGGCATCATCATTCCCGACTCGGCCAAAGACAAGCCGCAGGAGGGCGAAGTCATCTCCACCGGCAAAGGCCGCACCAACGACGAAGGCAAGACCTTCCCGCTGGCTGTCAACGAAGGCGACCGCATCCTGTTCGGCAAGTACTCCGGCACCGAAATCAAGATCGATGGCGAAGAGTTCATCATCATGAAGGAAGAAGAAGTCCTCGGCATCCTGACCGGCGCCACTGCCGGCCAAAGAAAGAACTCGCCGGCTCGAAGAAGTAGCGTTTCGTAGAGACGTAGCTTGCTAGCGTCTAGCGGCGACCGGTTTCGCAGCCGCACGCATTAGCTAGAGCTGACAGCTAGAAGCTGATTGCTCATAGCTCGCAGCTGAAAGCTCATCAGCTCAAAGAAATTCATAAGGAGATTGAAACAATGGCAAAGCACATCGTTCACGGAGAAGAATCCCGTCAGGCGATCCTCCGCGGCGTCAACCTTCTGGCCGATGCCGTGAAGGTCACCCTCGGCCCCAAGGGCCGCAACGTAGTCATCGAAAAGAAATTCGGTTCGCCGACCATCACCAAAGACGGCGTCACCGTAGCAAAAGAAATCGAATTGAAAGACGGCCTCGAGAACATGGGCGCCCAGATGGTCCGCGAAGTCGCTTCGAAGACCTCCGACGTCGCCGGCGACGGCACCACCACCGCCACCGTTCTCGCCCAGGCGATCTATCCGCGAAGGCGTCAAGACCGTAGCTGCCGGCGCCAATCCGATGGCCCTGAAGCGCGGCATCGAGAAAGCCGTCACCGTCATCGCCGGCAAGCTCGACAAAGAAGGCAACCGCCTCAACGGCGAACTGGACAAACTGTCGCAAGCCCGTCACCGGCGAAATGATCGCGCAAGTTGGCACGATCTCCGCCAACAATGACGAGACCATCGGCAAGATCATTGCCGAAGCGATGAAGAAGGTTGGCAAGGACGGCGTCATCACGGTGGAAGAGTCGAAGACGCTGGAGACCCAGCTGGAAGTGGTCGAAGGCATGCAGTTCGACCGCGGCTACCTCTCGCCCTACTTCGTCACCGATCCCGAGCGCATGGAAGTTGCCCTCGAGAACGCCTACATCCTGATCAACGAAAAGAAGATCAGCTCGATGAAGGACCTGCTCCCGCTGCTCGAGCAGATCGCCAAGTGCGGCAAGCCGCTGCTGATCATCGCGGAAGACGTGGAAGGCGAAGCGCTCGCCACCCTCGTCGTCAACAAGCTGCGTGGCACGCTGCAAGTCGCGGCCGTGAAGGCTCCTGGCTTCGGCGATCGCCGCAAGGCGATGCTGCAGGACATCGCGATCCTGACCGGCGGCAAGGCCATCACCGAAGATCTCGGCATTAAGCTCGAGAACGTCCAGATCTCCGACCTCGGCCAGGCCAAGAAGATCACCATCGACAAGGACAACACCACGGTGGTCGAAGGCAAGGGCAAGCACGCTGAGATCGAAGGCCGCGTGAAGGAAATTCGCAGCCAGATCGACAAGACCACCAGCGACTACGACCGCGAGAAGTTGCAGGAGCGGTTGGCGAAGCTGGTCGGTGGCGTAGCCGTGATCAAAGTCGGCGCCGCAACCGAAACCGAAATGAAGGAAAAGAAAGCCCGCGTGGAAGACGCGATGCATGCGACGCGCGCAGCCGTGGAAGAAGGCATTGTCCCCGGCGGCGGAGTTGCTCTGGCCCGTTGCGCCGCAGCGCTCGACAAGGTGAAGGCCGAAGGCGATGAGCAGATCGGTATCAACATCGTGAAGCGCGCCATCACCGAGCCGCTGCGCCATGATCGTCGAGAACGCCGGCGAAGAAGGTGCAGTGATTCTGGGCAAGGTGCTCGACTCGAAGGAAACCAACTTCGGCTTCAACGCCTTCTCCAACGAGTACGAGGACCTGGTCAAGGCCGGCGTGCTCGATCCCACAAAGGTCGTGCGCACCGCCCTGCAGAATGCCGGCTCGATCGCCAGCCTGATGCTCACCACCGAAGCCCTGGTCGCGGAGATTCCGGAAAAGAAGGAAGCTCCGATGCCGGCGGCGGACACGGCGGCGGCATGGGAGACATGTACTAAGAGCAGTGCCAGTGGTCAGTTGCCAGTGGCCAGTAAGATCAAAAGCCTCGCTCGCAAGAGCGGGGCTTTTGCTTGTGTAGGGATAGGAGCATTTCGTCGGTCCCGCCGGTGCGAAGCGATGGGTGCGATGCATGCGTCACCCGCGTCGCCCCGGGCAAGCGTGGAAGGGCGCCGCTTCAGTGTCTGTTCATTGCCTGCATCAGGTTCGTCGTCAGGACAGTCATCCGGCTATTGAACACTGCGAGGTTATCGGCAATCTGTTGTTGTCCGTGCACGGCCGCCGCTGGATTCGTCGGCTGGGCAGGTGCCGAGTACCTCATGGGCGCATTCTGCTGAGGTACATTATCGAGATGGGACAAGTGCCACACCTGTTGCTGGCGTGCGGCCTGGAGTACGGGTTCGACGAACTGCAGAACTGCAGGCAGCGAGACCGCCCACGTTTGGCGCCACATTTCGCGCGCGTACGGGGGCGTTTGCGGCCAGTTCGCGTTGATTTGGGCCAGCGTTGCGGGCGCATTCGCGAACCATATCCGGTCCGCCGGCGCCAGCATTGGATAGTATTGTGCCAGGTAATTGCGCCAGATCTGGCGCATTTCTTCCGTGACGTCAATAAGGTCGACGCCGCGCACCACGGCGGCCATGAAATCGATCACACCAAGAGCGCAATCCGCGGCGTATTGAGTGAGGGGCGGGGGCCCAAAAGCCAAAACCTGATCTGAGCTGGACATGACAGTCTCCTCTCCCGAGAATTTGCGGAGCACCGACAAGCCCGGTCGCAAGATACGATCGTCCCGCGACCGTGCTTGATAGTGTCCCGAAGGGTGCCACCGTATCACAAAAGTGGATGGAATTTGTCGTCCTGTCCCAGCCGAGAAGCGAAAGAGCGCAGTCCACCACGTAAGGCGTGGGTGGATCGCGGACAAAGAACAAGCCCTGAAAGGACGAGGGAAAACTGCGTCGACGGTTATGCAGGTGGACCGGGAAGCGCACACGAGTACTCGTGCCGTAATTCGTCAAATGGGATCTCGCCTTAGTGCCTGAGGCACGCTCTCGCCTATGCCCTGGCGATATTTGGCAGCAAAGAAAAACAGCCCCAACTCTGAGGCCGTCTCAACGTGCTTAGCACCCGTCAAGATCAACGGATATTAACGTCCACCTTCGATGATGCTTTAATCTTAATCTCATGCACAAGTCTCGCTGCTTGGGCGTCATCGGCGGATTGGGCATCGGCGCCACCGTTTATTACTACGAGCGCCTCGCCCGCGGATGCGAGCGACTGGGCTTCGCGCTCGACATCGTGATCACCCACGCCGAAACATCGCGGGTATTTGCCTATGTCGAAGCCAAGGATCGCGAGGGTCTCGCGCAGTATTTGAATGGATACATCCGGCGCATGAAAGCGGCCGGAGCTGAGATGGCGGCGATTCCGGCGATCACTCCTCTGTATTGTGCGAGGGAACTCGTCGCAACTTCTGCGCTGCCGATTGTGTCTCTGCTCGATCCCCTAAACCGGGAACTGGCGGCGCGCAAGGCCCGGCGGGTGACAGTCTTCGGCACGCGCTTCGTGATCGAGTCCGATCTATTCGGAGCGCTGCGCGGGGTCGAAGTCGTGCGTCCGGGGGCGCAGGAAGTGGACCTGATTCACAAGACATACGTCGAACTGGCGGCAACGGGCGAGGCTTCGCCGGAGAAGCATGAGAAGCTCACGGCTCTCGCGTATCACCTCGTGAGCCGCCATGCGGTGGACGCGATTCTGCTGGCCGGGACTGATCTGACGCTGCTGTTCAATGAGAGCAACACTGATTTCCCCCATGTCGATTGCGCAGCGGTACATATTCGGGAGATCTTGAAGGAAGTGACGGAGGGAGCGTCGAGCGGGGAGCGTTGAGGGCTTGCAGTCAGCAAGTACGGACCTCTGCGGTGCGCGCGGGAGTGTAAAGGATGTCCCGGGACATTTTGTAAAGCATGTCATGAGACTGGACACACAAAATCGCGAAAGGATGGGGCACCCTCTGCAGGAAAGAGGTCAGCAAAGAACAAGCGAGGAGACCGGGCAGGCCACCGGCAGAAAGCAGATTCCTCGGCTTCGCCCTCGGAATGACAACGGGTCGGGCGGGCTAAATGACCTGAATGCGAAACACGCAGCGAGTGCTGCCGCGCAGGATGGACTCTTCCAGTTCCGCCTCGACCGGTCTCCCCAGGATGGCCGAGTAGGTTTGTTTCTGCCAGCCCAAAGTGCACTCGCACTGGTCGGATGGGGTGAGTCCTTTTTCGACCAGTAGACAGGTGCAGGTCTTCGATCGGTCGAAGATCCGAATGGTGCCTGTTTTTTCGTTGTATTCAGCTTTTTCGACCCATCCGTCTGGCGCCTGAATCGCGGCCAGAAATCCGCGAATGTCATTCATGTACTTGTCATAGGTAATAGCGCGGAACTGGTCGGCACAGGCACGCCCCAGCCGTTCAAAGATGCGCTTTCTGGTGGGTAGGTCGACTTCTTCGTCCAGTATGCCAAGCAATTTCGCATAGCGTATCCGGATCGCCTCGCGCTGGACTTTCAGTGCGTCGACCTCAGAGTTTCCAGATTGAGCGACTCCTGTTTCGGTCACTGACAGCGCGACCAGAGAACACGAACACGCGCCCAGCGCACAGCACTTCATAAATTCACTTCGTGTGATCTCAGCCATGATTGCCCTCAAACGCACACCATTGCGCCGGTTCCGGATCTGTTCGACCACCTCGCCTCAAACGTGGAAGGATGAGCATCGCCGGAAGAGTCGCAGTTTCTCGTTTAGCACAGTCCCGGGCAGAAAGATGTGATCTCACGCGCCGCCGCCCTTTGCGGCTGGGCTCGGATTGGGCATTCCATCTCCACCGGGCCGGCCGACTCGGGCGCAGATCGCGTGCTTGGGGTCACGTTGCGTTGTGACTGGGGGCACCGACTTTCTCTCAGTAATTTGAGAGTTTAAAGTAGCCATTTTTGCGGCTTGGCCTCCACGGACTCAGGTCCGTTGGGGGCTTTTGTTTGGGCGGATTCGGGAAACCAAACTCAAGGTTTCTCGATTTCGCAGCTCGAAATGAAGATCGATCTTTGACAACTTGATGGCGGTAGAGCGTCCCCTGGCTTTCGTGCCGGGGTGGATGGGGCTTGTTTGATGTATCGGTGGAAATCTGAAAAGAGAGGGGTCTTCGGTTTGGATCAGGGAGATTCAGGGGTGATGCATGGGAGTGGAGTCGGTGGTGGGTGGAGTGGGAACGGTGGGAGGCGAAAATCCCCACTTCTCGCAAAAGAGGCGAGAAGTGGGGCACTCGGCGGAAGCGGGCGGAGAGGAGCAGATTCCTCGGCTACGCCTTCGGAATGACAAACAGATGAAGCGGGTTCCTACCGTCGTCATGACAAACGGACTACGGGGAGGAATTGGATGGAGTGTCTGGGACTCGCGGAAGAAGCTGACGCGGAAGCAGCGGGGGGAGATGGCGGAGGCGGCATTTCTCGCCGTTGCGGCGACGTTGGGGCTGCGGGTATCTAAGCCTTGGGGGGAGAGTTCGCGGTATGACTTGATCGTGGACACGGGAAAGAAGCTGCTGCGAGTGCAGGTGAAGTCGGCGCATCGGGCGGGGGAGTATGGAGGCTATACATTTCATGCGCACGGAAATAGTTCGCGGGTGTACGGGGCGGATGAGATCGACGTGTTGGCGGCTTATGTGGTGCCGGTGGGGGCGTGGTATCTGTTTCCGGTGGAGGAATTCCGGAAATATAAAGCGATGAAATTGTTTCCGAAGAGCAGGAGGAGGAGATCGAAGTTCGAGAAATTCCGGGAGGCTTGGTGGATGATGGGAGTCGAGTTGTAGAGTTGAGGCGCGGGGCGGCGCATCCAAAACTCGGCTGCCGCAGGCTTCGCGGTGTTTGAAGCGTGGGCACGATGCTGCTGGAGTCTGGGGATCTGACCTTTAGGGTCACGTTGAACCCTCGATCTTCAAAGTCTCCTGCTGCCATCAGCACGAATGCCCAGCTTTCGAAAACCGCGAAGACTGGGGCAACCAGTGTCATGAATGCCCAAACAGAAGCCAAGCAGATTACTGACAATCCCGTGACGAATTTTTGACAAGCTGCACCATCGATGTTGCTACTGTGCTCGACTGAGGAGGAACTTCAGTCGTGCGAATGTATAAGTCTGAGATGCAGAAGTATCCGGAGTGCGTGAAGTTGATTCAGCACCTGGAGACCCGCGTGAAGGGGCAACCGAAAGTGCTTGAGGCCTTTTTGCGGGCGTGCACGGCGGACGATCAACCGAAGAAATCCAACGCCAAAACGGTCGCGTTGCAGTGCCTAAAATGGGCAGTCGATCCGCTGGTGGTGGTGAGCGCGACTGGGCAGGCCGTCGCCGACGGCCAGGCGGTCGATGCCTGCGGCTTCCACAATACGTTGTTGGGCGTCAACCAACTGGAAATCATTCAAGTCTGGTGGGACGGATATGAGTTCGGCTCTCCCAGTGACCGGATCAGAAATGCGCACCGCATCACGACCACTCTATTGCACGAAGCGGTGCATTGGGTCCGGGATACTGTGGGTGCTTCGGACGAGATCGCTCCTCCGACCTTCCGCGATTTCCCGGAAGAAGCCGGCCACTTCTTCGAACGGTTGGCATTCGGAAAGCCCAATGTCTGCACCGTAGAGGAATTGGACGATGCGATTCTGTCAGTCCGTACTTAGTGATCCTTCCATTTGGTGTTGATCGAGTCTTGAAAGGGGAGCGGCGCCGGAACTCTTTCGTTGGCCCGGGGGGTTCAACTGTAGCCAATCACTTGCGAGAGTTTGAATCGGCGTTGTCGGGCGGGGCTTTCGACTCGCGCAGTTCGAGTTCGGCCTGGCGGAGTTTTGTGGCTTCGGCGGGATCGGTACCGGCGGCCACCGCGGTTTTCTCGAAGAAGTAGCGCCAGCCTTCGTGATGATCGGTGGAGTTCTGAGATTCCTGGAAAGCCTTCAGTGTGGATTCAGCTTTCTGGCGGCCGCGAACTACCGCGATCACTCCAGCGGAACGATAGGTTCGGACGTTGTGCAGGATGATGGCGAACGTGGCGTTGGTGTCGTCGTGTGTCAGAAGGAATCCGTTTGCAAGGGAATCAACAAATCCACGCTAAGGAAGCACGTCCAAAAGAGAAGAGGCGATGTCCGAGGATATCGCCTCTCCGCAGAATTCGTCGGCTTAGAGAGCCTGGACGTTTTCGGCCTGCAAGCCCTTGGGGCCCTTGGTGACATTGAATTGCACCGTCTGGCCTTCTTGCAGGCTCTTGAAACCGCCCGCCTGGATGGCCGAGAAATGCACGAAAACGTCTTCGCCCGACTGGCGGCTGATAAAGCCGTAGCCCTTGGCGTCATTGAACCACTTTACTGTTCCTTGTTCCATATGTGTTTTGTACTCATGTTCCTTTGTGATAGTTACGCTGGAGGGATTCGGAAGAAACTTGCGCAGGTTACTGGCTGTTGAGGCGAGAACTGCTCAAGACCGATTCGGTCTAACGCACACAATGATGTTACGCGGAATGCAGGGAATTAGCAATGGAATTCGATTCTTCGCGGTCGAAACGGAGTCGTATGGTGGAGAGTCGCGAGTGCAACGATGTGATTCTTTTCCATCGAGGACACTTCCGTCGAAAATCTTTCAAACAGGATATACTGAGAATGCTTAACCTCGAAGATACGCCACGTAACTTGCGCCTTCGCGATTGAGAGATTGAGAGATCGAGAGGCGTACTACTTGTTCCAGCGATTCCACCTGAGCCAATCGCGCTATTCCATTATCGCCGGCAGGCCTCGTCGCAGACGTGCATTTTGACGGGGCTCGGGTTCCGTCGCCGCCTGGAGGATTGTGATCTTCCTGCGGTTCATTTCTCACAGAAAAGAACAGGAGTCGATTATGTCCGCACGGAATGGTGATAAGTCGAGATACCATCGCGAGCGCAAGCAGAAGATCGCGCGACGCAAGCGAACGCAAGAGTTGCTCAGCCACGCTGGGAGGCACGGGAAATCGGGCGAGGGTCCGTCGGGCGGGAAGATGCTTAAGGTGTCGGAATGAGCCAGACTTTCGGAACCTTTCCGTTCGCAACCAAGCCGCTCGCGGCGAACATTGCGGTCACCGACAGGATCGCCGCCGACAAGAAGAAGAAAGTGCTACTGGTGGATGCGCATTCTTCCAAACGCGATCTGCGCGCCGAGGTTATGAGAAAGCTGGGCATGGAGGTCGATTGCGCCGCCGACATTCCGGAGGCGCGGTCATGGTGGCGAGCGAATTTGTATGATCTTGTCCTGATCAATGTGGAAAAAGGACGCGGACATCGCGACAAGTTCTGCGAAGACCTTCGCTCCGCGACGCCTCGGCAGCGCGTGGCGTTTCTGGTCGGCGAGCCGGGCTATCTGGCGGACGCGCCGCTTGAGGATGACGCGTACCCGCCGCAGGGTGCAGGCCAGCCGGTGATGCTGGCCGACGTGAGAGCTGCAATTTCCGACGGTATGAAGGATCTGACTCAGCGCTGGGGGATCCTGGAGGCGTCGCGGCGAATCTCCGCCGTGCGCGCCGCCTGCAACGCCCGCAGCCGAGCGATGCAGGACCGGCCTGCGCCCCCACGGGATTTAGAGGGACGACCGGCGAAGAGCATCGCGCCACTGACAACCCTAGACGATTTACTCAGAGAGGAAATGCAATGAAGAATCTCTACGTCGGCAATCTGCCCCACAGCACCACGGAAACGGAACTGCGCAATGTTTTCGAGCCGCATGGAGCGGTCGAGAAAGTCACCCTGGTCACGGACCGGGAGACGGGCCGCTCCCGCGGTTTCGGCTTTGTGGAAATGACGAATGCGACTGAGGCGGACAAGGCCATCGCAGCGCTGAACGGAACCGAGCTTGGCGGACGGGCGTTGACCATCAACGAAGCGAAGCCGAAGGCGGATCGTCCGAAGGGCGGGCAACGCTTTGGCGGAGGCGGAGGGGGCGGACGCGATCGCGGACATGCACGCGAACGACGCGAGCCGCGCTGGTAATTTCCGCTGTGATTCAGAACTCCCGCGAAACTGCGGGCGGCCGGTGAGCGAGAGCGCCGGCGACTAAGAAGAACCAACTAACGGGGGATGAGTATGCCACGAGGCCGATCGACATTTACCAAGCGCCAGAAAGAGCAGACGCGACAGCAGAGACAAAGGGACAAAGCAGAGCGCCGGAGCCAGAGAAAACAGGATAAGCCCGAGCCCGGAAGCCAGCACGAGCAGGACGAACTCCGCGCCGCCGCCGAAGCTCAGGCCGCGCTGTTCCACATGGGCCACGATGAGGGGTCGGCGCAGGAATCGAATTCGTCAGCTGAAGAGCCGGTCAAGTAGCTATGCACAAGGTTTCAAGCGTCCCTTCAGGACGGAAATGGTTTTGGGCCCACGGTCCCGCCGGTGAACAGGCAGGCTGCGATATTTAGGTCCCTGCGGAGTCTGTGTTGTAGCTATTCTTTCGCCCCTTTGGGGCTGGGTCATTTCCCACTTGTTACTGACGGCTTGCGCCGTGGGCTGTATTCTTTCGCCGCTTCGCGGCTGTGAAGAGGTGTCGGCGTCGCAAGCGGACGAGACCATCCTCCATCCTTGCAAACCGCTACTCGCCCGACCAATATTTGTTGAAGCCGATATAGTCAGAATCCAGATAGGCAAGGATCTTCCGGCGCAGTTCTAGAATGTCGACAGATCCCTGCTTCTGATAAAGCACCTTACCGCCAGGAGCCAGCAATACGGTGTAGGGCACGGCTGACTCCCACTTGGGATCGAATGCCGCCTGCAGCGATGCAGTGTCGTTCGAAGCAAAAAGCAAATTGCGGCTGGTGGCGTGCATCTTCTCGAGCAATTTCATGACGGTATTTGTCTCGTCAGGCATGTTGGTCGATACCGTGACTAATCCCAGATCGCGGAGGCTGTACATCCGGTAAGTGTCTTCGAGATCGGCGAACTCGGCTATGCACGAACCGCACCAGGTCGCCCAAAAACTGACCAGGAGCATTTGCTTGCTGGGATTGGCGCGCAGCGTCTGCAAGTCGGCGGCAGTCGCCATCTCCAGTTGCACGGGCTGCGCCTCGATCTTCCGCAAGCCCTCGATCCGCGAAGACGCTTTCTCCTGCCACTTCGTCGAGCAACCGAAAACGCCGGTGTGTTTCACAGCGACTTCCTGGTGCGCCAGTATCGCGTCGATCGCATTGCGGGCATCTTGCGTCTTCACCAGTTCTATTCGGTAGCTGTTGTCAAGGCGGCCTTCGTAGCGCAGACGACGTTGCTGATCAAAGATAAAGGCGTGCGGCGTTGCCTGCGGACCATACCCCCTGGTCACCGCTTGCGTGTCGCCATCGTAAAGATAGGGATATTGCAGATGTTTGTATTCGGCGCGGATTTTCATCTCGGCCAGGCTGTCGCTGATATCCGAGGAGTCCAGTTCATCGATCCGGATCGCCTTCGGATCGTTGGGCTGAATCGCCACCACGGCTACGCCCCGGTCCTTATAGTCCGCGGCCAGCCTCCCGATACGCTCTTCATACATCTGCGCGATCGGACAATGATTACAAGTGAAAACCACAACCAGGATTGGACTCGCCGCATAGTCGGTGAGTTTGTGCGTCTTTCCATCCACGCCAGGTAGTTCGAAGTTAGGCGCGGGCGAACCAAGCGCGAGGATCGGATGCGCGTCTTCTGTCCGGGCGCTTAGAGAAATCAATAAGAATAGAAAAACTCTCCACATTTGCTTCTGTCCCCTATGCCAGGCCGCTAGGCGAGTCTGCGTGCAAATTCCATGTCTTGCCGCATGTCGTCGTTCACGTCGCCCTCTTTTTCGTATTCCACCGCCACCAGTCCCGCAAACTTTTGCCGATGCAATTCCTGCATGACCGCAGAAATTTTAGAAATTCCTGTGCCAAGCAGCACGTTCACTTCGCCGTCCACGGCCTGAATATCTTTGAGGTGCACCAGTATCAGACGAGGTCCCAATTTACGCACGGCGTCGACGGGATCATGGCCGCAAGATGCAAAATGTCCCACATCTGCTGTGGCGCCGACGGTTTTGGAAAGCCCCGCGAGAGCGCTCAGCACATCCTCCGGACTCTCGTAGGCGAACTTCTCGCCCTTGAAGTAATGATTGTGAATTCCGAAGGTCAACTGTTCCTGCGTAAAGCGCCGATCGATTCGATTCAGAATGCTGCCAGTAGCATCGCCTGTGACATTGCTGCTGCCCAGCAGCCTGGCAAACTGCACAGCGTTTTCTAAATCCTGATCTTCTTTGATGGTTGCCGTGTAATACGACACGCAGCGGATTCCCGCTCGGTCAAGTTTGGTTCGAGCCGAACGAAACAGTTCCTCGGTGGGGTGGTTCATCAGCATGAACTCACCGCGCGACATTTCGATTTCCCCAACTCGCAGCGCATTCAGCTGGACAATCATTTCGTCGATCGAGAGATTGTGATAGCTATAGGTGCCAATGCCAACGTTCAGCTTTGCCGCGGCGCGCAGGGGAAGTGCGGTTGCAGCCAGGCCGCCGGCCACCGTCTTCGCAAAAGTTCTTCTCGTGATCGCATTTTCCCGAATCAATGAACCCCTCGCTGTTTTGCTTTTTCGCGGCTAGTTTGCGGGCAACGGACGGGATATCAGCTCTGCATTTTCCAACCCCATCGCCCATTTGATGGCCTCGGTAATCATCTGTTGGAACTCCGGCTTGTCCCAGTTCGCTTCCACGTGCCCTAATGTCGTGTAGTAGACGCGCCCTTTGCCGTACATCTTTGCCCAAGTCACAGCAAAATCGCCGTCGGTGCGATGGACATTCTTGTTCTTGATGTCGACCTTGCTGACATCGAGCCGCATCAGCACTCGCACCTTGTCGCGTGAGTAGTCTTTCATCTGGTAAATTTCGTCGCGCAACGTAAAAGAATGCGGGAATTGTTGCATGCCCGGAAAGCCCGGGTCCTCGACGAGGATGGGGGCATCGAAAGTAGTCCACGGGTGCTCGTCATAAGTCCCGCCAACCATCTCCACAAATTCGGGCCAGTCCACGAAAGTGATGGCAGCGCTGTGCACCCCAATGAATCCCTTGCCCTCCTCGTGGATGAACGACAGGAAGTCGGCCTTCTGCTGGGCATTCATTTCGAGGTCGCCCCCGGTAAAAAAGAGCACGGCGTCAAAGTCATTCAAGTTCTTTGCGTTATATTCCAGCTTCTTCTTGGTTAGTACCTCGGTGTCGGTGCGAAGTGTGGTGTCCCACAGCCCGGTTTCCCGCCCCAGTCGCTCGATCGTCGCCATGGCATGGGAAACGGAGTCGTGCCGGTATCCTTTTTCTTCTCCGATAACCAGGAGGTGCTTCTTTGGTGGGGTAACAGACTGGGCCGCAAAAAATGCGCAGAGCATGGCGAGGATGATCAGGGCGCGAGGAGCAATCTTCATATTGGAGTTGTCGGTGGTCCTGAATGTTCAGCCTTCGGCGTCAATGATCTACGATTGAAGCCTTGCTGTTCGCAGCAACTTTCTTTTCCGGCAGCAAGTCTTTGGGAGAGATCCGCGGATCGTAAACCAGGTTGAAGAAGCCAACCATCATCTCGTCCCAGCTCTGCTGCCCCCAGATCACGGTCTTTGTAGGGTCCGGATTCTCCGGATTGTTCGGCGAGTTGTCGAAATGCGCTGTGCATTCAATTCGCGCCCCAGGGGGCAGCACAATCGGTTCGTCGAGGTTGTACCAAAGCTGCCAGTGCCAGTTGTATTGCGGCACGCGCAGGATCGTCCGCGTCTCACCGTCCGGAAATACGATGCGATATTCAAAATCCTTTCCTCTGGCGTGCATGTGGGGATGAATCGAGGCCAGGATCACCTCCTTGCGAATTTCAAAGGAAGCATCCACGCGGTAGTTGGGATCGCCGGGAGGAATTTTGAAAGTGCCATTGACTGCCGACAACGTCTGCACTCTCTTCTTTGGCGGCTCTTTGGCGAACACCAAGCCCAGCTTGGTTCGGTCCATCACCGCTTTTCCATTCGGCGTGTAGTGCACCTCGAACACGATGTCGGATCCGGCCTTCACCAATTTCGCCTCGCCCACCGGTAGGACCTCCGCAGGCTGGCCGGGAGCATAGCCAACCAGAAAATCGCTGGGCAGAGCGCTGGTGTCAACGTTCTCATCCGTCTTGGCCGGAGGAGCTTCGAAGAAAACTCCTCGCTTTTGGTCTTTGAAGTAATTCGATCCGGGTTCGCGAATGTACGCGATGATGTGATGAACCACGGAGCGCTCCGTAGGCCGGACTTCGACGGCCTGCACCCATTTATCTTCGGTGAAGCCGGTGGGCACGATCACATATTGGTACTCGACCATGCCCGATTCCGGCACAGAGAATTCTTTGGGCAACTGAAAAATCACGTCCGGTTTTGGAATGCCCCATCCTTCCACAAAGTTCACGGGTGCAGGCATGTCTTTGGGATCGCCCTTGGGGGCGCCGGCGGTCACCCACGCCACAATTGTGTCGATCTCTTTTTGAGAGAGCGACCGGTCATTCGCGAAATGTCCAACCTGAGGATCGGCAAACCATGGCGGCATCAGTTTCTGCTTCACGGCCAGTTTCATGGCTCCGGTCCAGGGCCGCGTCTCCTCGTACGTGAGCATTGAGAACGGGGCAGCCTCGCCCGGCCGGTGGCAGCTTTGGCAGTTTTTCTGCAGGATCGGCGCGACATCCTTCGTAAATGTCGGAGCGTTCATATTGCCCATCTGCGAAGAGAGATACGCTGTCGAACAAACTGCAAACAGCAAACCGAGAACCGTGCGATTCATTGCGTCGAGGCCTCTGCGGCGGCTTGAGTTCCTATCCTCGGAGCCGGCTCAGCGATCATATCAAGAATCTCCAACGATTCCCTGACACACCAGGAGTCAAGAAGGCTTCCTTGGACCCGCAAACTTGCCGAAGCGAACGCCGGTTGCCACGGTGCAGGGATTCTGCATTTACGGAAACCGTTTCAGGAACGACGCAAACCGGAACGAATCCTCGGCATTGTTCCCGATAACGGGCTCGTGGGAAATTGGGAGGCCTCTCCAAGCCATACAGCTTAAGTTAGCGCTCATGAGCTGGCCTTGTCCCGGCAAAACGAGCAGAGACAAGGGTCGGACGGGCAACCTGAACGTTGGTAACTTGCGATGTGTTCTGTGAGAGTCGAAGATCGTTGAATCTTGGGGAATTAAGCCGTGTTGCCTCGATTCAGCAGGCAGTCAGTCTACGGCGCTATCTGCACACAAAACTGAAAGGAATCCAACAATGAAGAGGAACATTCTGGTTGTGGGGTTTGCGTGTCTGTCGGCAGTGGCGGTTGCGCAGTCGGATGGTAGCCAGCAGAAGTCTGCGACTCCGAGCCCGGCTCCGAGTTCGCACGAGGTAACAAGCCCGCGCGATGCGGCGACGGGGCAAGCTTCGGGGAAGCGGATGCATAAGCCGATCACGGTGACTTCGGAGGATCAGGCACTGCGCGAATCGCCCAGCAAGGCCAGCCTCGGAAAGACGTCTGTGCGAGTGGCCGCTGGAGACGTCAATGGCGATGGGAAGGCCGATATGGCGCCCGCTGCTGCGAGCTCGGATGTGAAGAGTCCGCGGGATCTGGCCACGGGTCAGGCCAGCGGCAAGACCGCTCAGCCGGCTGGCGGTGCGAACCAGAAGTCTGCCAGCGATAAGAACCAGGCGCAACCCAACAAATAAGTGCCTCGAGCACCGAGGTGCAGTTCGGTCCAGCCCCGCTCGCGAGAGCGGGGCTTTTCCGTGCGTGTGATCGGATGAGGATAACGAGGAGCCCAAAGTTAGGTGCCCCACTTCTCGCACAGATATCGTGGTCGAAATGGGCAGCCGACAACCCGAGCGGAAGCGCCGGGCTGCAACGGATATTGGTCTTTGAGAACAATTTCGATGTAGAATTCGCTCCACTTGGGTTTCTTGGGGTTAAACGCCATGAATGCAACTCTTCCGATTGCAGATCAAGCTGCATCGCGAGCGTCTTCTGCCGGCGTGGTCGCGACCGAGCAGAAGCGCCATTCCGCGGCTGTACGCGTGACGCACTGGCTCACCACGCTCGCCTTCGTCGCGCTGCTGGTCAGCGGGGGAGAAATTGTTCTTTCTCATCCGCGCTTCTACTGGGGCGAAACCGGCAACGTGAACATGCGACCCTGGCTCAACCTGCATCTGCCGTCTTCGAGGGACACCGTCCCTACCGGCTACGGATACGTGCTTCCCGACCAGAACGGGTGGAGCCGCTATCTGCATTTCCAGGCCGCCTGGGTCGCGGTTGCGACCGGTTTGTTCTATGGCCTATTTGGTTTGTTCAGCGGACATTTTCGGCGCAATCTTGTTCCTGCCTCCTCAGATCGTTCCCTAAAACGAATTGGAATCTCAATCGTCCAGCATTTGCGCTTGCAGCGGCCGGGGAGGGAAGAGGCGTGGTCCTATAACGTCTTGCAGCGCCTGTCGTATCTGCTCGTCATCTTCGTGCTCTTCCCGCTGATGATCTGGACCGGGCTGGCGATGTCGTTTGGCTTCACGGCCGCATTTCCCCTCACCGCAAGGCTTTTGGGAGGACATCAGACCGCGCGCTCATTGCACTTTCTGGTAACGATCTTGCTTGTGTTGTTCCTGCTGGTGCATGTCTTCATGATCTTTTTTGCGGGATTCCGAGGGCGGATGAGCGCCATGATTACCGGCCGTGCCACCCCAACCGACGAGGTGAACGTATGAGCCAGATCTCACGACGCAAACTCATCACAACCGGCCTGGCGGTAGCTGCTGGTGCATCCGCTGTGGGCGTGGCTACCGCGCTGGCGGAACGTTACGGGCTTATCCCGCCGGACTCTGGCGGAGTGTATGGTCCGGGCGAAACGCTGACCTATGCTGCGCAGCGGCTGTTGAACAGTCGTGCCATGGCGCGTCAATTTTCACGGAGCGAGATTTCCAAAGATCCGTTTGCCAATGAGGTTGCGCCGCTGGGTGACGAATTCAACCGCCTGCAGTCCGCAGGCTTTGTGGACTGGCGGCTTACCGTGGATGGCATGGCCGCTCGCCCAACCTCGTTTTCGCTCGCCGAGATCAAGAGTTTCCCGACGAGCTCGCACGTCACGATGATCGGCTGCGAAGAGGGCTGGACGTACATCGCCGAATGGAAGGGCGTGCCGCTTTCCTACATTCTGGACCGGGTAGGATCTCTGCCGCAGGTCCGCTACGTTGTGTACCGGTCGATCCAGCCTGACTGGTGGGAAAGCATCGACATGGCGGATGCCTTGCACCCGCAAACGCTTGTCGCCACGGGAATGAATGGAGCAGAACTGCCGGTACCCTTCGGAGGGCCGCTGCGCCTGCGTGTGCCCCGGCAACTCGGCTACAAGAGCGTCAAATACATCAATCGCTTGACTCTGACGGACAGCCTGAAATCGTTCGGCAAGGGCTTGGGATCATCCGCTCCTGAAGGCGGATATGCGTGGTACGCGGGAATCTGACGTGAATGCCCACAGGTACAATCGAGCGCCTGGCCGCCGAGCGGCAGGAGGACTTCGTCGTGAAACGGATCTTGGTTTTCGCAGTTGTACTGTGGCTCGGCGCGGGTGTCGGGTGGGCGCAGACGTCTCAGTCCGCGGAGGGCGCGCATATTCTTGCTTTGGACAATTCCTGGAACCGCGCACTTGAAACCAATGACACCAAAGCGCTGGATCTGCTTCTGGCCGACAGCTTTGTTTCCATCGACATTGACGGCAGTATGGAAACAAAACGTGAATTCCTAACCAGCTTGAAAACGTCGGGTTATCAACCGCCCCAGCAAGCCGTGACAGAACAAAGCAAGGTGGATGTTTACGGAAATTCGGCGGTGGTCGTCGGAGTTTTTCGAACTCAGGCCGGACGCAAAGGCAAAGCCGTTACGCGCCGCGAGCGCTTTCTCGATACCTGGGTGAACTTCAACGGAACGTGGAAATGCGTTGCCTCGGTCGCGGTGCTGATCCCGTCCAATTAGCAACGGCTGAGCCTCGCCGCACCATACACTGCAGGTGCATAATGTCCGCCGACGAGATATCCCATGCCCAAACACAACGGAAATCCGGAACCTCTGCCCATGGCGATTGCGCCCACGACAGTACACGCCAAGTCTGAATCGCCCTGCGAACCGCAAGCTGCTCGCGATGCCCGCGAGAACCGGCACAAGTATTTTATGAACATTGCATTGGCGGTGCGGCTGCGGGCCAACTGCAGAGGGAACCGGGTTGGAGCGCTGATCGTGCTCGACAACCGGATTATCTCGACCGGGTACAACGGCACTCCCGAAAACATGGTCAATTGCCTGGATGGAGGATGCTATCGTTGCGCCAATCGCGACAAGAGCTACAAGTCGGGGGAGGCGTACGATCTTTGCATCTGCGTGCATGCCGAGCAGAATGCGATTCTGGCGGCGGCGCGGTTTGGGATTTCCACCGCTGGAAGCACGATGTACACGACCATGCGTCCGTGCTTTGGGTGCGCCAAGGAGATGCTGCAGGCGCAGGTGCGGAGTGTGTATTACCTCCACGAGTGGAATCCCAGTGCGAAGGACGATGTGCTGAAGACGGCGGCGCAAACGGCCGAGTACGAGAAGTTGATGATCCGATTTCCGGGCGGAGTGCATCGACTGGACGTGCCGGATCCGGATGTGAATTGGGCGGTATCGCGGAAGACGCCGGCGACGATCAGCCTGGATCGGCACGGCACGGCGGATATTTAGCGATGAAGGTCAGAACGCGGCGAACGGCTGGAAGCGAAGCAATATCCGGGGGCCGCTTGGCTTCGCCTTCGGCGGACAGGCGAGGCGCCTGTCTCCACGCGAGCATGGTGGTCGCGTATCATAGGTGAGGCGGCTTGCTGTGTGGGTGCGGGCCTGATCCATCTGTCTGCAAGATTTCCTGAGAGATACGTTCCTGACTATGAGCAAGAGATTTCGTGTGTTTGCCACTTGCGACATTGGAGAGTCGATCGATCTGTTGCGGCATCGGGGGTATGAGGTGGAGGTGTATCCGGATCCGGAGGCGCCGCCGAAGTCGCTGATTGTGGAGAAGGTGAAGTCCGGAATCGACGGGCTGATCACCACGCTGCGCGACCCGATCGATGCGGAGGTATTCGACGCAGGGAAAGGCACACTGAAGGTAGTGGCCCAGTTTGCGGTGGGGTTTGACAACATCAATCGCGGGGATGCGAACCGCCACAAGGTTCCTTTTACTCATACCGCCGATGTGCTGACCGAAGCGACCGCCGAGTTTGCGTTTTTTATGATGGGGACTCTGGCGCGGAAGATGTGGACGGCGGAACATCTGACGCGGGAGAACCAGTGGGGATTCTGGCATCCGTACTTACCGTTTTTGGGAGATGAGGTTACCGGCAAGACCGTTGCTGTGATTGGAACGGGGCGGATCGGGCTGGCGTTTATCAAGAAATGCGTCGGGTTCGATATGAACGTTCTGTGCTACGACCCGGCATATGAGAACCACGCGTTTGTGAAGACGATTGAGGAGATCAACGAGCTACGGCATTCGCGCGGACTGGTGAAAGAAAAGGCCTGGATCAAATACGTGCCTTTCGAAGAGGCGCTGCGTCATGCGGACTTTGTCAGCGTGCACGTGCCTTTGCTGCGTGAAGAAGAGAGCGCAACGCCAACGTATCACCTGTTCAATGAGGAGACGCTGAGGCTGATGAAATCGACCGCGTATCTGGTGAATACGTCACGTGGGCCGGTGGTGGATGAGGCTGCTCTGGCGCGAGCCTTGCGCGGGAACTGGATTGGGGGGGTTGCACTGGATGTATATGAGAACGAACCCTTGCCCACGAACTCTCCGCTGCGGGATCCGGCAATTGCCGACCGCTGCCGGCTGATGCCGCACTTTGCCAGCGCGGCGCGGATCACACGGCTGTCGACCGATCCGGATAAGGGCATGGCGGGGAGATGCGCTCAGGGGCTGATCGATGTGCTCGAGGGGAATTACGGCGGGGACGTCGCAAAAATGCCGTATGTTGTTAATAAAGAAGCGTTTAAATAAAGTTTTGCTGGGCGCGAAAAATTCGCGTCAAGTGGTACGCGGCCGGGTTAGAACATAAGTCGCCACCTCGCTGACACTCGCTGTTCCGATTGCGAAGTACAATGGTATGGCAATGACCATGACGAAGAGACAGAAGAGACATTTGGGGATCCTGGCATGGGTACTGGCTTGTTCTCCTCTGTTGTTGGGGCTTGATTCTCCCAGCGAGAAGGGACTGAAGCTGGAGCCTCAGCCCAAGGAAGTGCAATTGCGCGATGGCGGGTTTCAGGTGGGGCCGCGCACGAAGATCTTTGTACAGCTGGGACATCAGGCGGAAGACCGCATTGCTGCTGAGACCCTGGCGGAAGAGGTGCAATACCAGTCCGGATTGAAGCTCAACATTCTGGGCATGAAGGCCGAAGGCAAGGCGGAGGGTGGAGCGATCGTGCTGGCGCGGCTGGAGGATGATCGCGTGCGGCTTTTCCTGGCGCAGAATGGATTGAAGGCCGATTCGGCGGTGGGGCCTGAGGGGTATCTGCTGTTCTCGGATAAAGATCACCTGATTGTGGCGGCGAATACGGGACAAGGATTGTTCTACGGTGTGCAGACCCTGCGGCAGTTGCTGCGCCCGGTGGGCAATGGCGTCATGTGCCCGGCAGTGGGAATTCGGGACTGGCCGAGTCTGCAGAAGAGCGTGCCGGCGTTGAGCCAGTTGGGTAAGCCGGAGTTTCCGAGCCGACCGCGGTGAAATAGTTTGAAGCGTTGGTTTGCGATTTCAGGCGTCCCTCCGGGACGCCTTTTCTTATGCCGGCTGTCCCGGGGTTGAAAACGCCGGGCTATTCTCAGTCGCGCCTCCGGCGCGGTTAGCAGAGACCCATAAATCGGCGGGCTATCGCATACAATCCATCCATGTTTTCTGACAGAACGAACTGGCGTCTGGCGCAGAACCGGTTTACGCGGGCCGTGGAGGACATGCGCGCGCGGGGAGGGCGCCTGCTTGATCTGACCGCTTCGAATCCTACGCGAGTGGGACTGGAGTACGAGTCGGCGGCGATTCTTGGAGCGCTGGGGTCGGAGGGAGCGCTGGATTACGATCCGCAGGCGAAGGGGCTGCTCTCGGCGCGTGAGGCTGTGGCTCGATATTACTCCGAGCAGAGTTGTCGTGGTCAGCGAGACGTTGCAAGCAACGTCTCTACGAATGGGATCGAGGTGGATCCGGATCGGATTGTGCTTACTACCAGTACCAGCGAAGGGTACTCGTATGTTTTTCGACTGCTGTGCAACACGGGGGACGAGTTGCTCGTGCCGAAGCCGAGTTATCCGCTGTTTGAGTTTCTGGCGGACTTGCAAGATGTGAAGCTGGTGCCGTATCCGCTGATTTACGACCACGGGTGGCAGATGGATTTTCATTCGATGGAGAAAGCGGTGACGGCGCGGACGCGGGGAGTGGTGGTGGTGCATCCGAATAATCCGACCGGGTCGTATGTGCATGCGGAAGAGTTGGGGCCCCTGAATGAGTTCTGCCGGGCGCATGGGCTGGCGGTGATTGTGGACGAGGTGTTTCTGGACTATGCCCTACGTGATGAGATTTCGGCCGCAGATGCCGTCGAGCTTCGCTCGACTGGACATCCGGGAGCGGCTGTCCCCACATTTTCTTTGGCTGCGCCCAGCTTTGCAGCAAATCAGGATGTGCTGACCTTCACTTTGAGCGGGCTTTCGAAGATTTCCGCGCTGCCGCAGATGAAAGTGGCGTGGGTAGTGACGAGCGGGCCTTTCGGACAGGTAGCTACGGCAATGGCGCGGCTTGAGGTGATTGCGGATACGTATCTTTCGATGAATGCGCCGGTGCAGTGGGTGGTGCCGGTGATGCTGGAGGAGAGAGAGAGCATTCAGCGGCAGTTGATCGGTCGCGTCGGAGCTAATCTGGCGGAATTGGATCGGCAACTTGGAGCAAGAAAACCTGCCAGCGGCTGAGCGTCGAGGGCGGATGGTACGCAGTACTGCGGGTTCCGGTCACGCGGTCGGATGAGGATCTGGCGATCGAACTAGTCCGGGAGAAGTCGGTGCTGGTGCATCCGGGGCATTTTTACGATTTCGAGAGCGATGGGTATCTGGTGTTGAGCTTGATTGCGGCGGAAGAAGAGTTCAAGGAAGGGGTCGAACGGTTGCTTGAAAAATTCGGCTCTATGAATTAGATGGCGCTTCAGGGCCTCAGTGCTAATGGGGATGCTTCGGCTCCGGCTGAGCCCGAATTCTGCAGATGTTGCCTGGAATCTAGGAAAGTTCGGGCCCACCTAGGGAGTCTGGGATTCCAACCGTGAGTCCTCGCGCGGCATCTATTCTGTGCCGCTTCTGGAGGAGAAACTATGCGTCGTGAACATAAATACGTGGCTTCACTGTTCCTGTCGGCTGCTCTGATGGCGCCGCTGGGGGCTCTGGCAATACCCAGACCTCAGGATGATCACGAGAGGCACGAACAGGAAGAGCGAGAGCGACGGGTTTATGACCCGTACCACAAGGATTACCATAACTGGGATCAGCGGGAAGATCAGGCCTACCGTCACTGGCTGGAGGAGAAGCACGAGAGCTATGTGGAATTCGAGCGGCTCGACCATAAGCGGCAGGACGCCTACTGGAAGTGGCGTCATAAGCATGAGGAGCACGAGGAGCGGGAACACGAGCACCAGTAGGAAGAATGGGGTAACCGGGAGGCGGCGGATTCAATTTCCGCCGCTTCGGTTTTTTTGGCTATAATGCCTCATGCCTGCTGCATCTGGGGGAGCCACCAAGGCCGTCGGGATGGTGCCTGACGAGCTCAAGTTTGAACCGAAGTCCAAAGGTCTTGCGACGCCACGCAAGAAAAAGCCCAAAGAACTGGCAGTGATCACCGAGTGTTGTACGGGATGCGCGGGCTCGCCGGCGTGTGTCGAGTACTGCCCGGTGGAAGACTGCATGTTCTGGGTGCCGGATGAGGACAATCCGCCTTTTGGAAGGATTGCGGTCGACCCTATTTTGTGTATCGGATGCAAGAAGTGTTTGAGTAAAGGGCCGGACGGATGCTTCCTGGATGGGTGTCCGTGGGATGCGATCGCAATGGTCGACACGGCTGAGGTGGAGAAGGAAGTGGGAGTGATGGCGATTTAGCTGTCAGCGCTCAGCTTTAAGCACACCTTGTCATCCTGAGGGTCGCGGTCTTGCGATCCGAGGCACCTCTGCAATTCCTCTGCATCATCTCAGCTCGCAAGGACCCATAGATCCTTTGGGCCGCTAAATTCGCGGCCCTCAGGATGACAAGGCTTTTTCGCTCGAAGCTTGTTCCCGCGCAGATCTCAAAGACCACGCCGGCGCTACCTGGTTCTGGCTTGAATTGCTTTCTCTGTTTCCTGGGCTTGCTGGCGGACGTCGTTGGAGATGTCGGGGACATCGCGCT
>CAVUOS010000031.1:0-50143 GCA_963743105.1 Terriglobia bacterium | reverse complement strand
TGGTCTTGGGCCAGCCGCGAAGACTGAGTTCTTCCAGCAATCCCTGGACTTCAAGAGCAACCCGGCGGACGTCGTCCCAGCCAACGCCCGGACCTGGGTCGAGATCGATTCGTAATTCATCAGGGTGATCAAGGTCACTCGAGCGGACCGGATGCGGGTGCAATTCGATGCAGCCGAGGTTCACGATCCAGGCGAGCCCAGCCAGGTCATCGACTACAACTTCTTCCGCGGTCCGGCCGGAGGGAAATGACAAGGTAACTGTTCTCAACCACGAGGGCCGCTGCTCCGGCGCCCGCTTCTGATAAAACGCCTCTCCCTCGGCCCCATTCACAAAACGCTTGAGAACAATCGGGCGGTCTTGAATGCCCGCCAGCGCTCCGGGAGCAACGGACAAGTAATAGCGAACTAGATCCAGTTTCGAGACTTTGACCTGTGAGGAGAAGTACAGCTTATCGGGATGCGTAATCTGCACCTCGCGTCCCTCAAGCAAAAGCACTTCTTTGGAAGCTTCCTTCCCCACAAAAACAGGCTATCACTCCCAATTGACGTGTGCTGCTCGAAGGCCCTGAAATGCGCCGCACTGGGCGGGCCATCGCTATCGTTTGAATCCACGATGCGTCTACATTGCTGTAAGGATGCAGGGGCACAGACACTATGTGGACACGACTCCCAATCGCAGTTTTGATTGCTGTCAACTGTCTCAGCCAATCAGCAGCGCCAGGCGAGAAGCACCGAGACAACTCAATGGTCCGGGTTCCTGGTGGCACCATCGAGGTCGGCATCGATACAGTTGACATCCCAAAGCTGGAAAAGACTTTCAGCGTTCCCGCTCAACTTCTGCAGGAGGAGGTTCCCAAGCACTTCGTGACCGTGGACAGTTTTTATCTCGACAGGTACTTGGTGACGAACGCGCAATTCAAACGTTTTGTGGACGCCAATCCCGAATGGCAGCCGGGCCGCATTCCTCCGGGCCTCGACAACGGGAACTACCTGCGCCACTGGACCGGCTCCGACGCGCTTACGACTCGGGCAGATCATCCGGTCGTGAACGTGAACTGGTATGCGGCAGTAGCTTATTGCCGGTGGTCCGGGAAGCGCCTACCCTCCGAAGCAGAATGGGAACTTGCCGCTCGTGGTGGCCGGAACACACTTTTCCCCTGGGGCGATGCGCCAGCAGATCAAACGCGAGCCAACTTTGGAGAGAGCCACATCGGTACCACGACTCGTGTCGGCCTCTATCCCGTAAGCGCCTACGGGCTTTACGACATAGTTGGAAACGCTTGGGAATTTCTGGCGGACCAGTGGAAACCATATCCGGCTACCAAGCAGAGAAATCCCGTCGCGGGCGGGAGCCCATCCCTGAATGCGACAGCTTTCCTGAAGATTACGACGCGGCGAGTCATCCGAGGCGGCAGCTTCGACGGAGCGCCGGTGAACCTCTGGGTCGAATATCGCGACAGCCATCCTCCAACCGGTTCCCGCGAATTCGTCGGATTCCGCTGCGCAAAGTAAATTCGCTCACTCACTCGAAATTCCCGGCACGAACTGTGTATGTGCGATAACTAGTCGCCCGACACTTCCGCCGTCCCTGGCTTACCCAATGGACCTTCCGCAGCGGTAGGTACCAGCCGTTCCCCGCCTCCGAAGACAGCTTCCTTCAGCAGATTGAAAATGGTGATACGGTTTTGCGCAATGACTTTCAGCCACGCCAACTTGCCCAACATGGGGAAATAGATACCCCGGAAGCAGAGCCGCGCGAGAAAGATGTTGACGCGATAGCCGAGGGGCTGGTCATCCAGCGATTCGACTGCCAAGGCCAGAGCCTCGGGACTGTAGCAGTGGGCCCACCCGTACTTCACCTCATCGTGAGCTTCTTCGATGGTCATCTTCAGCGGGGTGTGGGCCATGGCGAATGGAATGAACTCCTGCCAGTGTTTCGGGCGCGTCAGTCGATCCGCGGTCTGCAACCGCTTATAGAGCGGAGTTCCGGGCAATGGAGTCAGCAGCCCAAAGATGGGCAGGCCGGGGGGCCAGGTGCGGACTTGTTCGAGCGTACGCTCGGCCACGCCGGTGGTGTCATTATCCATGCCAAAAATAAATGACGTGATGGCATAAACGTTGCGCTTGGCCAGTCGCTCCAGCACCGCGGCGTACTCGCCGGGTTTGTTGAACCCTTTGTTCACGTCTTTGAGATTGGCAGGATCAATCGACTCCATGCCGATGAAAATCCACTTGCCTCCCGATGCGGCGATCAGGTCGATCAGTTCCTCGTCGCGCAACAGGTTTGCGCTGATCTGTGCCACCCAATGCACCTGGGCACCGGCTGCGATGATGTCGCGCAGGAGAGACTTAGTGCGCTTCACATTGATGGCAAAATTGTCGTCGATGAAGAAGACCGCCATCTGCCCCTTCTCGCTGCGCGCGCGGGCTTTCAGGGCGAGTAACTCATTCACCACGCTCTCATTTGTGCGGAAGCGGATGGAGTCTCCGAAAAATCCAGTCACCGTGCAGAACTCGCAACCGTAAGGGCACCCTCGTCCCGACTCGACCGGGATGATGCGAAACGTCCCCCAGCCCTCCCCGATCTTCTGAAGCATGGCGCGGGCCGCGCCGGGAACCAGATTGAACTGATCAAGATCGATCGACTGCCAGGGGATCGCGGGATAGTCTTTGAGCGGCGGCTTGCGTTCCTGGCCGAAAACATCGACCGGAGCATAAATCTCTTTAAGCGTGCCTTGGGCCGCATCGTTCACAATCTGCGGCCAGGTCTCGTCGGCTTCTCCCAGCGCGACGGCGTCGGCGTGGCGCGGACCACCATCGCGGCCTAGCGCTTCATCGGCCATCTCGGTGACGTGCGGCCCGCCCATCACCACGGGAACTCCCGCGCCGCGGATCGCATCGGCCATGCGATAGGCCTTGGCAATCATGCGCGTCATGGCGCCGATGCCGACGAGCCCAATCTTCTGGTCCCGTACATATTGCGCGATCTGGGCTTCATCCATGGGCTGAGCATTGCCATCGATCAGCAGTACCTCATGGCCCGCTGGGGTCAACGCCTGAAGAAGAAACATCCATAAGTGCGGCATGAAGTTGCGCGTGACCCCGTTGTCAGGGTTGTAGAGAAGGATTTTCATAAGGTTTTTTGGGAGCGAGTACTTCCTACGCGGGTCGATCTTCGCGAGAGGTGCGGCAGCCGGCCATCCGAGCTAGCTACGCTTTTAATGTGCCTGATTTTGGGTAACCCCAAATTGTCATTGATTGTACTCTATCGTACAAATGCGGGTGCCTTGAGGGACAAACCCGGTCTCTCGGCTTCCCATTTTGGCCCTTTAGCGCAATTGTCCAGCACCTCTGTCGACGCTGCGCTACGCTCTTCCCTTTGTTCCCTTGGTAACCCTTCGTACACTCCCTTTCGGTAACCCTTGGTAACCATGCCTTCCATGACGTCCAGACGTACAATTGGCCTTGTCCGGTCGGCCATCTGCCGATATGAGAGATGACGTCCGCGACCTGTACCCGGGAACAGCCCCCAACGTTCAGCGGGTTCGTTCGTAACTGAGTTTTTAGAACACCAGGGTCTGGAGTCCGACACTCTTATGGCATTGTTTCGGCTTCAACAAACAGAAGTTCTCGCCAATGCGGAGAAGTATGTCCAGCAGGGCAAGCTTCAGAACGCCATCGCCGAGTACGAAAAAGTCCTCAAGAATGACCCCAAGGACCTGACGGTCAGCAACACCGTCGGCGACCTCTACTCGCGCATCGGCGAAAGCGACAAAGCCACCGAGTGCTTCAAGAATGTGGGCGATGCCTATGCCAGCCAGGGTTTCACGGTCAAGGCCATCGCGATGTACAAGAAGATCTGCAAGCTGAAGCCGTCGCTGGAGAGCGTGCTGAAGCTGGCCGAACTCTACACCCAGCAGGGCCTGTTCAACGATGCCCGCGCGCAGTATCTGCAGGTTGCCGAAGAATTCCTGAAAGCCGGCGAACTCGAGAACGCCGTCCGCATCTTCCAGAAGATTCTGGAGATGGATCCGGAAAACGTCACCATGCGGGTGCGGCTGGCGGAAGTTTACGTCCGGCTGGGCAAGAAGACCGAAGCCTGGCAGATTTTCTCCGCCGCCGCCGAGAGCCTGCGCTCCAAGGGATCTCTAAGCGGCGGCTGAAGAAATCCTGCAGCGCATGCTGACGCTCGATCCCGGCAACACCTATGCGCTGCTGATGCAGGGCAAGAACCTGCTCGAGTCCGGCGACGCCGCCGGGGCGTTGCCGCTCTGCAAAAAATTTCTGACATCGATTCCAATCCCGACGGCCTGCGCGATCTGCTCAAGGCTTATCTGCAGACCGGGCAGCTCTCAGAAGCCGGAACGCTCGCCAACAAGCTGCTCACCGTGCACAACGATCTCGCGGCGATTGCCAACTTCGCCGACGCGCTCATGCAGGCCGGACAATACGAAAACGCCCTGCAGGTTTACGATCAGCACGCCGAACGCCTGCTGGCGGAAAACTCCGACAAGGTTCTGGAGAGCCTGCACACCATCATCGGCCACGTTCGCGAGAATCCCGATTCCCTGCAGAAGCTTCTCGATCTGTTTCAACAAAGCCGGGGAGAACACGCATGTTAGCGAAGTGCATCGAACTGCTGGCCCATGCCAGCGTGCAATCCGGAGAGCTCACTCGCGCCCGCGATCTCTATCAGAAGCTGGCACAAGTCGAACCGCAGAACCCCCTGCACATGCAGAATTACCAGCAGGTGGTCAGCCAGCTGGGCGGAACTTCGGGCAGCAAGCTCATCACTCCGGAAGAGGCCGTCGTCCTCATCGACGAACTGGAAGCGACGGCGCCTTCGATTCATCAGCACTATTCCGATGAAGTCGCGCTCGCCGTGCGCTCGGCGCTGACCGATGCCGAGCTGTTCATCTCCTACAACATGCCCGCCAAGGCGCTGGGCCCGCTGATCGCCGCATTGCCCTTGGCCCCCAACGACCTGCGCCTGAACCAGCGCCTGGCCGCGCTGCACACCCGCGCCGGACGTTTTGCCGAAGCTGCGCTTTGCTGCCGCACGCTGCAGCGTGTTTACTCCGACGCCGAGCATCCGGACGAGGCCACGCGCTACGGCGAACTGGCGGAACGCTATGAAGAGCGTACTTCGGCTCCCGCCTCCCGCGTCTCGGGCGAAGAAGCTCCCATCTTCCTGGATGCGCCTGCGTCTGAGGCTACGTCAACGGAACCCGAAGTGGCGGAGTTCGCGATTGAAGATGCTCCGGCCGACATAACGATCGACGAGACAGAGGCAGCCGCGGCTCAGGAACTGGCCGTACAAGAGGAAGCCGCTGTCGAGCCAGCATCGCCGTGGCCTACCGTCGCGGCGCACGCGGTGGAAACGAGCTCCGAACCCGAATTTGCGGTCGTGGATGAATCCGCCGCGTCAGCGCCCGCCGAGGCTGCTTCGAGCGGCGAAGAAATCGACCTCTCCTCCGAGTGGGACGACGCGATCACGATCGAGGCCGACGACACGCCTCCCACGGCAGTCGAAGAGCCAGTCGAGGTTGCGCAAGCCGCCCCGCACACTGCCGAGGTTTCCGATACTCGCGTCGACGAGACCGTCGAAGAGATTCGTTTCTATGTCGGCCATGGCATGCCCGAGCAGGCTCTGGCCGCCCTCGCCAAGCTGCAAACGCTGACGCACGATCAAGCGAAGATCGACGAGCTCCGCGCTGAAATCGATGCTGCCATGCAGCCCGCCGAGGAAGTCGCCGTCGAGGCCGAGCCGGTCGTCGAAGAAATCACGGCCGAGGATGTTCCCTCGATCGAGGTGGTCGAAGAAGCTCCTGTTGCCGTCGAGCCAGAGCCAGCTCCCGAGCCCGAACCAGCAGTGGAAGAAATCCCAGTTGTCGCGCGAAGCTCCTGCCGAACCCGAGCCCCAGCCGGAACCCGTTCACGAGCCGGCGCCGGTGGCTCACGAGCCCGAACCAGAACCGCAACCGGCCGTTCTGAAGGAATTTGTCAGCGATCTCGAGTCGTCGCTCGGGGATACGTTCCTGCCTGGCGCGGTCGCCCATCCAGAGGCTGCACCCCCGACCGTCGCTCATGCCAAGACCGGCGCCGCTGCAGGCCAATCCGCCCCAGTACTAGGGGAGTTTGTTGCTGACATCGAAGCTTCCCTCGGCGAAGATTTCCTGAAGGCAGCTCCGGTCGCTGAGCCTCAACCACCCGCTCCGGTCGCCGCAACAAGACCTGTGCCTGCTCCGGCCCCGGTAGCCCCCGTTGAGACAAAGAGGATCAGTCCACTTGCCGCGAGCGCCGCAGCATCAGCCTCTCCAGCAGCGCCAGTCGCGCCCGCTGCCGCGCGCCCGGTACAGTCTGTTCCAGTTCCCGCGGCCCCGGTAGCGTCCGCAAGAACCGTAGCACCAGCCGCTCCGAGCGCGCCTGTTCTGCCACCGACACCTCCTGCTCCTGCCGCCAAGTCTTCTCCGTTCGGCGAAGACGCGGGCGTCGATCTGGCCGACATGTTCGGCGAGCTGAAGAAGGATCTCGAAGCCGATGTCGCCATCGCCGACGAGGATCCCGAGACGCACTACAACCTCGGCATCGCGTTCCGCGAAATGGGCCTGCTCGACGAGGCCATCGGAGAACTCCAGAAGGCCTGCCAGTCGTTCGATCGCGGACATCCTTTCCCGCAGATCATGCAGACTTACACCTGGCTGGCCCAGTGCTTCCTCGAAAAAGGAGTCCCGGAGGCCGCCGTCCGCTGGTATGACAAAGCTTTGAAGATGCCGACCATTGATGGCGAAACTCGTGTCGCGCTCAACTACGAACTGGCCGCCGCCTACGAAACGGCTGGCGACAAGACCTCTGCCCTCAGGCACTTCATGGATGTCTACGGGAACAACATCGATTATCGCGACGTCGCCGAGCGCATAAAGGCCCTGAAGTCGTAAAATAGCCGGATGCCTTTTGACTTCTCTTTTCCCGGGATCCCGCGCACTCTTACTTCTTCCCACCGGAGCCGGAGCTGAATGAGTGATCCCATGTTCTCCGGCGCACCCGGCAAGGCGCCTGAGCCCCCGCAGTCCCCAACGCGACGCTCCAACCATTCTCCTCGAACCGTCGGAGAATCGGCCGCGGCTGGTCCAGCTCTGGATGCACCGGATTTCCGTCTTTCTTATTTGTTTTGATCAGCGCGGTGGCGGGTGTGCTGCTCATCATCTTGCCCTGGACGCCCGAGTGGACCGACAACTATCTGCTGCTTTCGTTTCCGGCGCTTCGCATCCGTGGTGTCCAATGGCTTCTTTCGTGGCATCTGCAGCGGCCTGGGCCTGCTCGATATCTGGATCGGTTTCTGGGAGGCGCTCCACTACCATGAGCATCAATAGCCTCAGCTCAAGCCAGCGTCAGTGGCGAAGCACGAATGCAGCCCACGGCGTAAGCCGTGGGTCTGATCAACGACAGTGCGCAAGCCCCGAAGGGGCGAAAGAATACCGCGCATAGATTCTCAAACCACGGACTGAGCCCGATCCTATACTTTGAGCGAGCAATGACCGACCATCTCAAATCCGCACCCGTCGCCTACCAAAACGAAGCGTTCCTGAACAGCCCTGACGGCCGCATCCTCCGCATGCTGGCGGAATACCAGGAGCCCCTGGCCCGCTTCCGCCGCGAGCAGATCCAGGACACCGTCGTCTTCTTCGGCTCGGCCCGCTTTCAGGGACGCAAGATCGCCGCGGAAACCTCAGCTGCCGTCGGCAGAAAACCGAATGCATCCCCCGGCAGCTCGAACAGGATCTGAAGCGCGCCCAGGCCGGCGTCGATATGGCCCGCTACTACGAAGACGCGCGCAAACTCGCCTACATGCTGACGAAGTGGTCGATCACCATTCCGGCGCGCCGCCATCGTTTCGTCGTCACCACCGGCGGAGGCCCAGGCATCATGGAAGCCGCGAACCTCGGCGCCCACGAGGCAGGAGGCAAGAGCATCGGCCTGAATATCCAACTCCCGTTCGAGCAGCATCCGAACCAGTTCATCACGCCGTCGCTCAACTTCCAGTTCCACTATTTCTTCATGCGCAAGTTCTGGTTCGCCTATCTGGCCAAAGGGCTCGTCATTTTCCCCGGCGGCTTCGGCACCATGGACGAACTCTTCGAGATCCTGACGCTCGCGCAAACCGAGAAGTTGGCGAAGAAGATCCTGGTCATCATCTACGGCAGTGAATACTGGAACAAGATCATCAACTTCCAGGCCTTCGTCGACGCCGGCACCGTTTCACCAGCAGGATCTCGACCTGTTCAAAATCGCTGACAATCCCGGAGGAAGCCTTCGAGTTCCTTCGCGACGGCCTGACCAGCTACCACCTCGGCGACACTCTGAAGAAAAAAGGCGAGGTCTTGCCCGAGATCGCGAAGACGAGACCGTAGTGGAAAGGAACACCGTTCAATGCCCGTGAAAGCGTGCAGTTCCGTGGAAGAGCGGCGTTTTAGCGCCGCGTAGAGCGTTAGATTGGATTGTGCTTCAGCCCCTGTGAGCCCGGAGCGATGGCTGAACGCTGCCTTCTCTACTGCATCACCGACCGCACCGCCTTCGCCGCAGACGAACCCACGCGCCGTCGCCGTCTCCTCGAGAAAATCGCCGAAGCCGCCCGCGCCGGAGTCGACTACATCCAACTCCGCGAAAAAGATCTGACCCACACGAGAACTGGAATCGCTGGCCCGCGAAGCCGTCCAAGCGATCCGCGAAGCCAGCACCCTGACCCCTGACCACTGGCCACTGACCACTGCACTCCTCATCAACTCCCGCACGGACGTCGCGCTCGCCGCCGGAGCCGACTGGCGTCCACCTCCGCTCCGATGACATCAGCCCACGGCAAGTGAGAGCAATCTGGGAGAAGTGTGGCGCGGGCGCCCCCGCCCGTATCTCGCCACGAGAACCACTGATAGGAGTCTCCTGTCACTCGCCAGAAGAAGTGAAAAAAGCCGCGGCCAACGGTGCCACTTTCGCGGTATTCGCCCCGGTCTTCGAAAAAAAAGATGCGCCCAATGCGCAGCCAGCAGGACTGACTCAGCTCGGGCGAAGCCTGCAAAGTGAAGATTCCGGTCCTGGCTCTGGGAGGAGTGTCCCTCGAAAATGCTCAGTCCTGTCTGCAGGCAGGCGCCGCCGGAATCGCCGCGATCAGTCTCTTTCAGGACAGCAACATCGCCGAAACAGTCGCGGCCTTGCGCCGCATTCCTCTGTGATCTCCGTGTCCTCTGTGGTGATCGAATTCCATTGCTACACTGACACCAATGCTCTCGGAGACTCAGGTCGAGCCCGCCTTGATCCAAGTTCCTGCGTCGGAATTCCGCATGGGTTCTGAAAGCGGGCAAGACTGCGAACGCCCCATCCACCGCGTGTGGATCGACACATTCCTCCTGGCCGCGACGCAAGTGACTGTCGAAGCCTATGGCCGCTTCCTCAGCGCAACGTCGTCCCTGCCTCCGCCGTTTTGGAACGACTCGAGCTTCAACCATCCTCGGCAGCCAGTGGTCGCAGTTTCGTGGCATGACGCAGTTCGTTATTGCGAATGGCTGAGCCATCAAACCGGCCGCCGCTTCCGCCTCCCCACCGAAGCCGAATGGGAGTGCGCCGCCCGTGGCGGTCTAGAGCAGAAGCAATTCCCGTGGGGCGACGATCCCCCACAATCGCTTCCGAACTATGCCACGCGTTGGCAAACCGGCCCGGAGCCGGTTGCACAGTATGCCCCAAACCCATTCGGTCTCTACGACATCGGCGACAACGTCCACGAATGGTGCAGCGACTGGTACGACCCGAACTACTATGCGATCTCGCCCGATCGCAATCCCCAGGGGCCCGATCAAAGCCCGCTGAAACCGCTGCGCAAATCCTCCCGCGGAGGCTCCTGGCGCCACCACATCAAAGTTGCCCGCTGCGCCGCGAGATCCAGCATTCCTCCGGAGTTTCAATACGCCGATTACGGATTCCGCCTAGCCTGCGATGCGGTGTAAATCAATCGCCAGCACGAATCAGTGGTCCACCGTGGTGCGAGGACGCACACCGATCACGTTCGGCACCGGCCATGCCGCCGCATTCTGATCGTTTTCTTTGAACGACGTCTCGTAGCTGCCAAACATCTCTAATTCTGTTTCCCCCGCGTGCACATAGAGTTGAGCTTCCGGTCCTCCCTCCATGTGCTGAGCCGCGACCACTCCAATTCCGGCCGCCAGCAGTTCCTGGTTCAAATCGTGCATCGAGAAGGGCGAGCGCGAATAAATAAACAGCACGCGTCCTTCTCTGTCTTCTCCCAATGCCGCTTCGCTCCACTCCCGGGTTTGCTTCGCCCACTGGTTGACGCCAGGCCGTTTGATGAGCCTCAAGTTCTGCACTGCTGACGCATAGTCCGAGAGTATTTCCTGCAAACTGCTCTGCGCAGCATCGAGATCGAAGATCCGAAAGCTGGGCACCTTCCGTCCCCCGCGCGGATCGAAGGCCATTACCGACTGGTAGTTATTCGCCCGGCTGTTGTAGACGTGATCGCGGCTGCGGAGATATCCCAGATGCGTCTTGTTGTCCGTGCCGAACATTCCCGCATTGATGGCCGCAGTATATTTATGCTCCTTGCTCCATTCGCGGGCTGTATGCCCCGCGCTTTCGCCGGTTTGAAGAATGCCGATGGCTTCCAATTCCCACAGGCTGGGATCGATGCGCAATACTGTAATCTTCGAGTCACCGAACGCGCTCTGTTTGCGCGCCTGGACGCGTCTGATCTCCATTCCTGGAGCGAGAGTCTGCCATCCCGACCCCGCCTCACCCGGGACTGCTCGTTGCCCACAGAGCAGCAGCAAGACTCCAGCAATGCACAGATGTCGCGAGAGCTGCCATTCCATATAATCTGTCCTTCCAATTGGCCAGCTAAGAGACCAGTTCAAAGCACGCTCGACCAGAGAAACGGAGACTATGTTCCACAAAGACCTGCTCCAGCACAAGCGCATCCTCATCACCGGCGGCGGCACCGGCCTCGGCAAAGGCATGGCCAACCGCTTCCTCGAACTCGGTGCGACTGTTTACATCTGCGGCCGGCGCGAGGAAGTACTGAACAGCACCGCGGAAGAACTCTCGGCCAAGGGAACGATTCGCGCGCTGACCTGCGATGTCCGCAGCCTTGAAGCTGTAGAGCAGATGGTCGACACCATCTGGAAGGAAGGCTCACTTGATATCCTGGTCAACAACGCCGCCGGAAATTTCATCGCGCGCACCGAAGAACTTTCCCCACGCGCATGGGAGTCGGTGATCAACATCGTACTCATGGGCACGCTGCACTGCACCATGGCGTGCGGCCGACACTGGCTGGCAGCTAAGCACCCCGCCACCGTGCTGAGCATTTCCGCCACCTACGCACCTGTCGGCTCGGCCTATGTCGTCCCGTCCGCCGTGTCCAAAGCCGGAGTCGAAGCCTTGATGCGCAGCCTCGCTGTCGAATGGGGCAACCGCGGCATCCGCATGAACGCCATCGCTCCCGGCCCGATCCCCACGCAAGGAGCCTTCTCGCGCGTATTGCCGCATCCCGGGCTCGAAGCCGTCGCGCTCGATCGCAACCCGCTCCACCGCTTCGGCACAGTCGAAGAGCTAGCCAATCTCGCTGCGTTCCTGGTGAGCGACGGCTCCGGCTACATCAACGGGGAAGTTATCCGCATGGACGGCGGCGAATTCTTGCAGGGCGCAGGAGAATTCAGCAACCTGGGCCGCCTTCTGAAAGAAGAAGACTGGCAGGCGTTTAAACCGCGCAAGAAATAATCGAGGAATAGAACGAAAAGCGCGATCGGCAGAAGTGCAGGCACGAAAAGGTCCAAGCCAACGACGGACGACCACCGGCTACCGGCAAAGCACTACTGACTGTCCTTCTTCGGCATCACAATCCCCTTCAGCAGCATGTTGACCAGGCTCAGCACAATAGCGCCCAAAAACGCCGCCAGGAATCCGTGCACCTGAAATCCCGGCGACAGCAATGCCGATGCCAGTTTCAGCATCAGCGCATTAATCACCAGCCAGAACAATCCCAGCGTGACCAGCGTCAGAGGAAACGTGATCACTTTAAGGACAAATCCGATGGTCGCGTTGATAAACCCGATGACCAGCGCCGCGATCAGGGCGCTCTTCCATCCGCTGACGTAAACTCCGCTGACGACCTGCGCCACAACCCAGACCGCGACTGCACTCAATACCCAATTCAAAAGTAGCCGAAGCATAGGCTTCTCCGATTCGCATCATAGGCCCGCCGCGAGGATTTGTCATTCGACAGCGTTGAATTGTACACTCCCAGCGGCGGCCATCAATTCGGCGTTTCAATCTGAAATCTTCAATCTGAAATCTGACTTCTTACTTCTAACTTCATCCCGATTCTGCCCTCAGGTCACACCGCCAAAAAATTTACAACGCATTCTCCGGCTTCCCGCACAGCATACGGTACACTACGCAATTCGACTTCAAGGAGGAAAAGCATGCCAGACCCCGCCCTCAGCGGATCAGAATTCAAAAAGCAACTGCGCGCCGGACAGCCCAAGATGGGCCTGTTCCTCAATGCCCACAGCCCTACCGCCGCCGAGCAACTAGCCCACTCCGGATACGATTGGCTGCTCGTCGACACGCAGCATGGCCCCATGGGCTACGAGCACCTCTCGGCCATGCTCAGCGGCATCGCTAACGGCGGCGCGAAGTCTCTCGTCCGCGTTGGCGGATACGACGACCGCCCGGGCATCCAGCAGGCCCTCGACATGGGTGCCGACGGCGTCCTAGTCCCCTACATCAACACCGCGGAAGAAGCCCGCCAGGCCGTGAGTTGCACCAAGTATCCGACCGTCGGCACGCGCTCCGTCTACTTCCCGCAACGCAGCATGAACCACGCCGGACTTCTTGGCTACGCTGGCAGCTGGAACAACGAAGGCATCGTTGCGCTGCAGGTTGAGACGGCCTCTTGCATCGAGAACATCGCCGAGATCGCCGCCGTCCCCGGCGTGGACATCCTTTTCCTCGGCCAAAATGATCTCTGCATGTCGATGGGCCTCTACAACAAATACGAGTTCCCCCACATGTACACGTCGCCAGAACTCGACGCGGCGACGAAGAAACTGATCGAGCACGCCCGCAAGAACAACGTAATTCTCGGCCTCTTTCTGTTCGGCACAAGCCGCGTCGGCGAATTCCTGGAGAAGGGGTTCACCTTCATCAGCATCGGCAACGACCTGCACCATGTCCTGACCCAAGCCGGAGCCTACGTAGCCGACATGGAAAAGATTGCCCAGGAAAAAGGCAAATCCTGGAAACGCCGCGCGACGGCTCTTTTCTAGAGAGAACTGAAAAGTGGTGGGTGCCCCACTTCTGGCGGTTTTGCCAGAAGTGGGGTTTTGACTCCCTCTGTGTTCCTCAGTGCCCTCTGTGGTGAGTTCGTCCTTTTCAAGTAAAATCAAACGTCTGCCGATGCAACTCCTGACTGAGATCGAAACCCGCGTCCTGGGCTCCCTGATCGAAAAAGACATCACCACGCCCGATTACTACCCACTCTCGCTCAACGCCCTGGTCAATGCTTGCAACCAGAAAAACAACCGAGACCCGGTGATGACGTTGGACGAAAGCACCGTCCGCGCCGCGCTGACCACGCTGCAGGAAAAGCGCATGGCCGGCCCCGCCGGCGGCGCCGACAGCCGCGTGACGAAATACGAGCACCGCCTGCAGGAAGTCTTCAACTTTGACCGCCGCGAAACCGCCATCGTCTGCGTTCTGCTCCTCCGCGGCCTGCAAACTCCCGGCGAACTCCGCGGACGCGCCGACCGTATGTATCACTTCGACACCCTCGAAGACGTAGTCTCGACGCTCGATCGCCTGGCGCAACGCGAGCCGCCACTAGTGTGCATCCTCGCTCGCCAACCCGGCACGAAGGAATATCGTTACATGCATTTGTTCTCCGGCGAACCGCTGGAGCCCACCGTTTCGCGCGCCGTACTCGAGCGGGAGTCAGCAGCTTCAACCACACAGGAAACCTCCGTATCAGCAGTCCCGCCGCCCGCGCAACGCCTCGCTCAGCTCGAAGACGAGGTTTCCCGTCTCCGCGCCGACCTTACTGAGGTCCAGCAGCAACTCGCCACCTTCCGCAAACAGTTCGAATGATCGCCCCCACCATCATCGAACACTACGACCCACACTTGCCGTAAATACAAGGGTTTCGGCGGGAACGAGAGGATAGTTCCACGTCGGGATAACGATGGTCTTACTAACAGTCGCAATCGACAGAAATCCTTGTCATTCCGAAACGGCGAAGCCGTTGAGGAATCTGCTTGTCTGCCTGCAACATTTTCCGCTGCAGACAAACAGCAGATTCCTCGCTTCGCTTCGGAATGACAAGGCTTTTGGGTTGGGACTAACCATGCTCGGAACGGAACATTTCCCCGGCGGCGGACGTATATTTATTTAGTAGGAGGCCTCGCATGTTCACGTTCCTGCTGTGGTGCATCCTGTTCATTCTGTGCTGGCCTCTGGCCCTGCTGGCGCTGGTCGCTTACCCGTTCATTTGGCTGATCCTGCTGCCATTCCGTATTGTCGGAGTCGCAGTCCACGGCGTCCTGGAAGTGATTTATTTGGCGATCACACTCCCTTTCCGCCTCCTGGCCGCCCCATTTCGGATTTGAGAATGTGAGTACCAGTTCCAGTAAGAACGCTGTTGACGAACCCGCCTGACAAAACGTCTCCTAATCGTGATGTGAATCGCCCCAGGTGATCCGTGGAAGAGCGGCCCTTTGAGGGTCGCGTTGAGCGTGAAAACAAAAAAGGGCTTTAGCCCCTGTGGTCGTCTTCCCTAACTCCACCCTCCTGATGTAGCCTTCAGGAAACGCCACCTCTACAGGAGGACCCATGCGTCGTCGCGAATTTCTTATCCGTTCCGCCACCGCCGCAGGAGCGGCCTGGCTCTCGTCCAAGTCCATCTTCAAAGCCATCGCCGACCAGACTCTTCCGCAGAAATTCTCCGCCTCCGACACGGTGACTCTAGGCAGCACCGGCATCAAGACCAGTCGCCTCGCCATGGGCACCGGCACGGTCGGCTCCGGACACCACTCGCACCAGACCGCGCTGGGCGTGAAAGGCCTCTCGGATCTTCTTCTGAACGGATACGATCACGGCCTCCGCTTCTTCGATGCCGCTGACTCCTACGGAAGCCACCCGCACGTCGCCGAGGCTCTAAAGCACGTGCAGCGCGACAAGGTCACAGTGCTCACCAAATCCTGGGCGCGCGACGCCGCCGGAGTGCGCGCCGACCTCGACCGCTTTCGCAGCGAGCTCGGCACCGATTATCTCGATGTCTGCCTGATGCACTGCGTCACCGAGGCCGACTGGACCGACCGCTACCGCGGCGCCATGGACGTCCTCTCCGAAGCCAAGCAGAAGGGAACCATCCGCGCCCACGGCTGCTCCTGCCATACGATCGAAGCGCTCCGTGCCGCCGCAAAAAGCCCCTGGGTAGAAATCGACCTGGCCCGCATCAACCCTGTCGGCGCAGAGATGGACGCAGATCCCGCCACGGTCGTGAGCGTGTTGAAGGAAATGAAGTCAGCCGGAAAAGCAGTCGTGGGAATGAAGATTCTGGGCCAAGGTGCCCTTCGCAACCGTCAGGACGAAGGCATCAAGTACGCGCTGTCGCTCGGCCTGCTCGACGCCTTTACGATCGGCGCCGAAAGCAAGCAGGAACAGGAAGACCTGATCCGCCGCATCGCCGCGGCATAAGCGAAACCAAACGAGAGGTGCCCCACCCTGTCGCGCGCTTTTTGCGGGACAAGATGGGGATTTCGACTTTAAATGTGGGGACAGCCGCCTTCGGCTGTCCAGCCGCGAAGCGGCGAAAGAAACTTCTTCCTACAGACATCGCGCACTACTCCATCACCTTCAACTTCGGACTAACAATCAGCCGCGCCTCGGTCGCCTTCTGCACATCCTCCGCAGTCAGCCCCGGCGCAATCTCTTCCAGCACCAGTCCATCCTTAGTCACGCGAATGTATGCCATCTCGGTCGCAATAGTGTCGACCACGCGCACTCCCGTTAGCGGCAGCGTGCACTTCTTCAAAATCTTCGGAGCCCCTTCACGCGTCGTATGCTCCATCGCGACTACAACGCGCCGCGCCCCGGCGACGAGATCCATCGCGCCGCCCATCCCCTTCACCATCTTCCCCGGAATCATCCAGTTCGCAATGCTTCCAGTCTCATCGACTTCCATCGCGCCCAACACGCTCAACTCAATATGCCCGCCGCGAATCATACCGAACGAATCCGCGCTCGAGAAATACGAAGTCCCCGGCATCTCGCTGACAGTCTCTTTCCCCGCGTTGATCAGATCCGGATCCTCCATCCCCTCGACAGGATACGGCCCAATCCCCAGCATCCCATTCTCGGATTGCAGCGTGACTTCCATGCCCACAGGCACATGATTGGCGATCAGTGTCGGCATCCCGATCCCAAGGTTCACATAGAATCCATCGCGCAATTCCCGGGCAATCCGCTTCACAATCCGCTCGCGCTTGTCGACATCTTTTCCAGGTTTGTTCATATGAGTTGTTGGTCGCTAGTCGCTGGCAATATCCCATCCACCTGTCCATCCTGAGCGAGGATTTTGCTTCGCGGCAAGCGAAGCAAAACCGCAGTCGAAGGATCCCTATCGCCGCAATCATTTCCTCTGTGATCCTCTGTGCCCTCTGTGGTTCAAGCTCTGAACCTTCCGGTTCAAAACGCGGCACTCGCTAGGCGGTACTCGGTACTTTTCTCACCGTCCTACGCTCAATCCGCCTCTCGTACAATTCGCCCCGAAAAATACGCTTCACGTAAATCGACGGCGTATGAATCGCATCTCCATCCAACTCCCCGACCGCAACCAGATGCTCGACCTCAGCGATCGTGATCTTCGCCGCCGTCGCCATCATCGGATTAAAATTCCGTGCCGTCTTTCGATAAATCAGGTTCCCCGCGTGATCGCCTTTCCACGCCTTCACGAAAGCAAAATCCGCGGTCAGTCCCCGCTCCATCACGTACAACCGCCCATCAAACTCGCGCGTCTCTTTGCCCTCCGCGACCACAGTTCCCACCCCCGTCGCCGTATAAAACGCCGGAATCCCCGCGCCACCCGCGCGGATCCGCTCCGAGAAGGTCCCCTGCGGAACTAGGTCGAGTTTGATCGTCCCCTTCAGCACCATCTCTTCGAGCAGCCGGTTCTCGCCGACATAGGTCCCTATGTGATGCACAATCTGTCCCGCCGCCAGCAGCAATCCGTTCCCCACACCGTCAACCCCAACGTTGTTGCTGATCGTTTGCAGATTCTTCGTTCCCTTGCGCACCAGTGCCCGAATCAGGTTCTCCGGCATCCCGCAAAGCCCGAAGCCCCCGATCATGATCGTCGCCCCATCAAACACATCGCGGATGGCCTCATCCGCATTGGCCACAACTTTGTTCATAGCGCAAAGGATTCTAAACGAATTTCACCACGGAGGCACGGGGGAACGCGTGATAGTCAGGCGACTAACTGACTTCCACCCCACAAAAACAGGACGATCGCAGCGGACACGGTTCCGAGTGTGCGGCTCCACCTGTGAAGAAAGAATGCGCCAATCAATCCAGCCGCGCTAATCGCCAAACCAAAGTTAGAGACATCAAGGCGGGTAACGTTGTGGCTTCCAAAGCCACCGATCCATCCTCTAAGAACGCCAACAATGAATAAGATCCATGAGGCCAGAGCAAGTACCGTGCCTGAAACTCCCAGGATGCTGCGCCAGGTCGGTAAGTCATGACGCAATCCGACCCATCTGTAGGAGCAACTAGCAATCAGGGCGGGCACCGCGAGCACGCTGGTGACGAGCATCCAGCCGAAGAATCTCATTCAAGATCCCAGACTCTCTCTCTGTGCCTCTGTGTCCTCTGCGGTGAACGATTTACTACTTCTTTCCCGGCGACTTCCTCAATTCGTGGGCCTGCTCAAACTCCGCCGCCAACTCCCGCGTAGCCAGATTCTCCCGGATGTGCGCCAGCCGCTGCTCCACCTTCCATAGCGCATCCTGCAGATTCTTCTTATTGCTGATCGCCACATCCCGCCACATCGAATACGGACTCGCCGAGATCCGCGTCATCTCCTGCAGCGCGCGGCCACCCGCCGCAAGCACGGGAGCCTCCGCTCCAAACTCCTCGACCAGAGCCGCTGCCAGCGCCGTCGAGATCATCTGTGGCACATGGCTGATCCAGGCGCAGAGACGGTCGTGCTCCTCCGCCGGCAGCATCGCGATCCTCGCCCCAATGGCATCGATCCATCCCGCAAACTCGGCGAACAGCCCTTCGTTCAAATTCTGATCTGGCAACGGCGAAAGAAACCAAACGGCGTTCTTAAACAGATCCGGATCCGCGAAGTCGACACCACTCATTTCCTTCCCCGCCATCGGATGCCCCGCCAGAAACCGCTTCCCCGCACTCTTCCCAAAAACCTTCACAGCGCGCTCGACCACTGCCGCCTTTGTACTACCTACATCGGTGAGGAGCGCTTTTGCGGGAAGCACGGACCCGACGCGCTCAATGAGATCGCAGATCGCCAGCACCGGAGTCGCTAGCACCACGACTTGGCTGCCGCGCACCGCATCCCCAGGATCAATGGTCCCGTCATCGATCGCCCCGCGCATCCGCGCCCGCTCCAGTGTTCCTTCGCGGTCGCAGCCCACAATCCTGCCGGCAAATTTCTTCTTGCGCAAGGCAAGCGCCAGCGACCCGCCAATCAGGCCAGTCCCGATAATCGTGATTTGCCGTATCGCCATAAGGACAAGCAGCGTGAAAACGCAGAGGATGCTAAGGAAACAGAGGACTCAAAGAAATTAGAGCGCTACCGCTGTTATAACCGCCAACACGCTTCGGGTTTTCCTTCATCCCCCCGCGTCCTCGCCGTCCTCGGCGGTTTTCATTTTGCCGCTAAAGTTTCCGTCCCACGGCCGGCGCAATAATTCGCAACTCATCCATCAATTTCGCGAATTGCTCCGGAGCTAGCGACTGCGCCCCATCCGACCACGCCTTATCGGGCGTGCAATGCACTTCAATCAGTAGCGCGTCCGCGCCCGCAGCGACAGAAGCTCGCGCCATCGGAGGCACCTTATCCCGCCGCCCCGTCCCATGCGAAGGATCCGCGGTCATCGGTAGGTGCGACAGCTTATGAATAATCGGAATTGCCGATATGTCCATGGTGTTCCGCGTGTAAGTCTCAAATGTCCGTATTCCACGCTCGCACAGGATCACATCGTAATTTCCGCCCGCCATGATGTACTCGGCCGACAGCAGTAATTCTTCCAGCGTTGCCGCGATCCCTCGCTTCAGCAGCACCGGCTTTCGCACTTTTCCGAGTTCGCGCAACAGATTGAAATTCTGCATGTTGCGCGCACCCACCTGCAGGATGTCCACATACGGCAGCATCAGCGAAATCTGTGAAATCTCCATGACTTCACTGATGACGAGGAGGCCATACTTCTCACCTGCCTCGCGCAGCAGCTTCAGGGCATCTTCCCCATGTCCCTGAAACGAATACGGAGAACTCCGCGGCTTGAACGCCCCGCCCCGCAAGACTTTCGCGCCCGCTTGTGCCACGGACTCGGCGGTAGAAAAGAGTTGCTCGCGCGTCTCCACAGAGCACGGTCCCGCCATCACCACAACTTCATTCCCACCGACCCCGATTCCATTACGCAATTGGACAATCGTCCCCTCAGGCCGAAAACTTCGCCCCGCCAGCTTGTAAGGAGAACTTATGCGATGGACTTCCTGCACGCCCGGCAGTAACTCGAGATTACGAATGTCGAAATCAATTCCCGACCCCACCGCCCCAAGCACAGTCATGCGCGCACCAGTCGACCGGTGCACCTCGAACCCCAATTTCACCAGGTGCTCGATGACCTGTTGTATCAGCGCCTCGTCAGCACCCTCCTGCATGGCAACAATCATAAGAACAGCTCCTAGCTCTTAGCTCCTAGCTCCTAGCTCTTAGCTCTTAACTCCGAGCTCTTAGCTCCGAGCTCTTAACTTCTAGCTCCTAGCTCGCAGGTCCTCGAACAGTGTTGTCATTCCGAGCATCGCGAGGAATCTGCTGTTCCCCGTCACGAGCAAACCCGTAAAATTCCTCGACGCGTCCCAGGTCGAGGCAGGTCTTTGCTTACGGCCAGGAGCGAACAGCTAAGAGCTTCAATCATTCACTTCCGAATCCAACTCCGTCTCCGCCTCACTCGTTTCGGGCGTGGACACAATCTGTTCCTTCTGAATATTGCGCATCACGTCGATGATACGTTCGTAAATCCGCACCAGATCCCGCCCCGGCAGCGGCCCATGATTCGCCCCTTGCACATTCTCGAAAACGATCCGCTCTCGGTCTGGCTCATAAATTGGCATCGAAGTGTCGCGCTTCAGTTTCCCGATCGCAATCGCCGCCTTCGCGCGCTCGCTCAGCAGCGCCACCAGCTTGCGATCCAGGTCATCAATTTTCTTTCGCCAATCTTCGATATCCATGATCTCTGGGCCCGTCACCAACCCGGGTGCCCATCCGTGTCTCGCGTCTTTTGGCGAGACCGGGTGGGATGTTGACTTCTTATCCCGCACGACCGCGCGGTGGGGTCCCTTCTCACGCGTTCATTGCGCGAGAAAAGGATTAGTCGTACCACGGAAACTACCCTCACCGAACAGCGACTGAAGGCTGAAAACTGAGGGCTGAAAGCTGTCTTATAAACGCTCCCACAGCCGCCGCCTCACGCCCTCGATTCCGTTCAATCGTTTCCACAATCGCGCTGCCCACAACGACCGCATCAGTGAACTCGCCCACTTCGGCAAACTGCTCCGCAGTAGAGATCCCGAATCCCAGCGCGATCGGCAACTTCGTCACTTTCCGTAGCCGCTTCACCAGCTTCCGCGCGTCCTCGGCCAACTGCTGCCGTTGCCCAGTCACCCCCGTGCGCGATACCGCGTAGACAAAGCCCCGCGAAGCTCCCGCGATCCGCCGCAGGCGTTCATCCGGACTCGTCGGTGCCGCCAGAAATACAGGAGAAAGATCATGCTCCCGCATCGCCCGCAAATACTCGCCCGCCTCTTCCACCGGCAAATCGGTGACAAGCGCCCCGTCAACTCCCGCAGCCCGCGCCACTTTGCAAAACTTCTCCAGACCCATCCGCAGAATCGGATTCAAATACGAAAACACAATCAACCCGGTTGACTGTGCCTGCTCGCGAATCTCCGCCGCCAGTGTGAGCACCTGCGCCAGCGATGTCCCATGCTTCAACGCCCGCTCGCTCGCCCGCTGAATCACCGGCCCATCGGCTACAGGATCGCTGAACGGCACGCCGAGTTCGATCACGTCCGCACCCGCGTCGATCGCCGCGAGCACGATCTCCCGCGTAGTTGCGAGATCAGGATCTCCGCACGTCACATACGCCACCATCGCCGGTTTTTTATAGAAAGTCAGAGGCATGCGAGTCGATCAATAATGTTCCCACGCAATAGTCCAATGCTCATCAGGCCGCGACGATTTCAAAATGAGTTGCCCATCGGAGAAGCGGTATATGCGCGTAAGGTCCTTGCTAACAAGAGCCCGCACAAGCGACCCCTGAACATGGTGCGTAACGGAATTCGCCTGCTCATTCACCTCGTAGGTGCCGTAGTACGCCTCGTAGCCGCCTTGATCGTACTTGACGGGATTCCTCACATCGCGAGCATTGTCTGTGCTGGGCAGCATAATTTGTACCGACATGTGTCCGTCGCGCGTGTACACGATTGTGCCCTGATGGTCGACGATGTGTTTCATCTTTCCGTCCGCACCTTGCTCGTCTTCCCAGGCCAATCGCCACGCCCCAATCAACCTTTCCCTCACTGAGCCGGCATCGGACCCCTTACCCGCTTGTGGGCCGGAAGTTCCACTTAGCGTCAGCACCATGAACGCCAACATCGAACCAAGGATTGCTCTCATAGCCCGTCCTCGCACCGACAATCATCAGCGCCCAAAATGTACTTCGTGCACCTTAGTGTCCTTCGTGGTTAATGATTTTGCCCTTTAATCCAGCTTGAGACTCTCGCGCAAAATACCCACGTCCTTGTCGCCCCGCCCAGATATATTCACAATCACGATCTCCGACTTCTTCATCCGAGGCGCGCGCTTGAGAACTTCGGCGACGGCATGCGCAGACTCCAATGCAGGAATAATCCCCTCAGTCCGAGCCAGCAGCGTGGTAGCTTCTAAAGCCTCCGCATCGGATGCCGGCACATACTCCGCCCGCCCCGCATCGCGCAACGCCGCGTGCTCCGGCCCGATCGACGGATAATCCAGCCCCGCCGACACAGAATGCGTCAGCGCAATTTGGCCGCCCGCATCCTGCAGCACATAAGAATAAGTTCCCTGCAACACGCCCGGCGATCCTCCACGAAACCGCGCCGCGTGATCGCCCAGCGCCTCGCTACGCCCGCCCGCCTCCACGCCGATGAGCCCAACTTTCTTGTCTTGAATAAAGTCATAGAAAATTCCGATCGAATTCGACCCTCCGCCCACGCAAGCGATGATTGCGGCGGGCAACTTCCCCTCGGCCTTCAGGATCTGCGCCCGCGCCTCGCGCCCGATCACGCGATGAAAGTCCCGCACCATCGTCGGATACGGATGTGCCCCCAGCACGCTCCCCAACAGGTAATGCGTGGTCCGCACGTTGGTGACCCAGTCGCGCATCGCCTCATTGATCGCGTCTTTCAGCGTTCGGGATCCCGATGACACCCCACGCACTTCCGCTCCCAGCAGCCGCATGCGGAACACATTCAACTCCTGCCGCCGCATGTCCTCAGTGCCCATGTAGACAACGCACTCAAATCCGAGTAGCGCACAGACGGTGGCAGTCGCTACTCCATGCTGTCCCGCACCGGTCTCTGCGATCACGCGATGCTTCCCCATCCGCTCGACCAGGAGCCCCTGCCCCAGACAGTTGTTAATCTTGTGCGCCCCGGTGTGCAGCAGGTCCTCACGCTTCAGGTAAATCTTCGCCCCGCCCAGCTTCTCGGTAAGCCGCCGCGCAAAGAACAGAGGAGTAGGCCGCCCCGCGTAACTCTTCAGCAGCCCATCGAGCCGAGCCCGGAACCGCGGATCCTTCTTCGCCTTCTCGTACTCGCGCTCCAACTCCTCGAGCGCCGCCATCAATGTCTCCGGCACGTACCGCCCGCCGTAAACCCCAAACCGCCCAGGCTCGTGTGGCGCGGGCACTCTTGCCCGCGAGACCTTGATTTCACTCGGGTGCCTCACCCTTGTCCTCCCGTTCTTGGAGGACAGGGTGGGGATTTTGACTTTCGTAATTTTCGAAGGCGTAGCCATCGCTAACCCACCCTCCGATCCATCTCCCGTACCGCCCGTACAAACGCCCGCACCTTCTCCGGATCTTTCTTCCCCGGCGAAGCTTCGACTCCGGAAACCACATCCACTCCCCATGGCCGTAGAGTCTCAATCGCCTCGCGGACATTCTCAGGGCTCAGCCCACCCGCCGCGACAACATTTCCGAGTTGCTTGATCTCATCCACCACAGGGACGCGCGCCCTCCAATCAAACACCTCTCCGGTCCCACCGTGTTTAAACGTGTTCCCTGAATCGATGAGGAAAGCTTGTAAGACTTCGCAGTTCCACATCATCGCCCTGCCCTGCGGATTCGGGTGGTTCATCGAGATCGCAACGAGAACCTTGATCTGCGGTCGACGCTTGAGAACCAGGTCCGCGATATGTGGGTCTTCGTTGTTTCCGTGCATTTGAACAGCCGTAATCTGCGACCTCTCCACGAATGAGCAGATCTTATCCTCCTGCTCATTCACAAACACCCCCACCTTCTCCACTTCCTTCGGCAGTTTCTCCACAATCTCCCGCGCCATTTCTACCGTCACGCACCGCGGACTCTTCTCATAAAACACAAACCCCACCGCATCCGCCCCCGCATCAACCGCCACGAGCGCGTCCTCGAGATTCGTCATCCCGCAAATCTTCACCCAGGTCATGAAAGCTTTGTCATCCTGAGCGGAGCCGTGACAAGCGAAGCGCAGTCGCGGCGTAGTCGAAGGATCCCTACGACCGTCTCATCGCCCGCTCGGTACCGGGTTTTCGGTACTCGGCACTTTGACCAAGTCCCGTAGTGCCTCTCCCGGCCGCTCCGCCCGCATCAACGATTCGCCGACCAAGAACGCGTGATATCCAGCGTCGCGTAGTCGCCCCACATCTTCAACAGAATGAATCCCGCTCTCAGCCACGCGCACTACGCCCGCGGGAAACTTCGGAGCCAGATCGAGTGCCGTCTGCAAATCCACATGGAACGTCCGCAGATCCCGCGCGTTGACGCCGATCAGATCGCATCCCGTATCCAACGCCCGTTGCAACTCTTCTGCGTCATGCACTTCGCATAAGACATCGAGCCCAGTCGCACTTGCGCCTCGCGCCAACGTTTCCAGTTCCACTTGCGTCAGCGCGGCCACAATCAGCAACACCGCATCAGCCGAATTCGCCCGCGCCTCCAGCAACTGAAATTCATCGACGATAAAATCCTTCCGCAAGCACGGAATCTCGACCGCTGCCGAAGCTCTCCGCAAATTTTCCAGCGATCCCTGAAAGAACTCCTCATCGGTCAACACCGACAACGCCGCCGCTCCCGCCGCCGCCAACTCCCGCGCCAACTCCACCGGATCGAACGACTCCCGAATCAGCCCCTTCGACGGCGACGCCTTCTTCAACTCCGCAATCACGGCAATCTTCGGGTGCCCCATTTCTCGCTGCTTTTGCGAGAAGCGGGGATGTTCCAGCGCCCGCCGAAACCCTCGCGGCACATGCGCTTCAGCCCGCCGCCCCAGAGCGGACAGATCCGCCCCGCGCCTGGACTCCGCCACGCGCACCCGCGTTGCCGCCACAATCCTGTCAAGAATCGCAGCCATAAAGAATCTTTTGATTATAAGGGACCGGAAGGCCTATCTACAGAAGAGGGAGAAACTTTGACTTTGTAATATCACGAAAACATGAGGGTGTCCCCCTCTTGAATCGCCGGCAAGAGAGGCAAATGGGGCGCCCCACTTCTCGCCGATTTTGCGAGAAGTGGGATTTTTAAAACAGCAAAGGGCTGCGCATTTTTGACTTACCGGGGATTCCGAAGCTCACTTGCAGATTTCTCCCAGTTCCTTGTACGGCTTCTCGACCACCACCGGAAACTTGACCTTCTTCGCCTCGATCCACAACTCGAGCAGGGTCCCGCCATACTTCGACCCAACATCCGGATCACCCTCATACACCGGATCGCTCTCCGCCTCCTCCAACGTCACAAAGGTAAATCCCTTCTTCTGCATCAGATCGAGCGCATCCGGCAGAATCGTGCTGCTGAACGCCCCCAAATGTAAGAGCAGCACATGATTGATATCGTGCCCGTAGACCAACTTTGCGAGATCCTTGCCCAAGTCGAGATAAGAAGACTCGATCGATAGATAACTCGACTTTAGCCTCGCAATCGCCTGCGTATCATGCTTCGCCACGCATCGGGCGTACGCGGAGTTCCACAGATAGTCTTCCCAATCAAGCGTGACCTGCGCCACGCGGTAGCCATGCGCCTGCAAGTAGGTCCGCACCGCTCGTCGCTTCTCGACGGTATCCCCCTCGTGCAGAAACGGATAGCGCAACCAATGCCAGTTCTCATCCTTTCCAGCGAGCAACTCAAGCGCCGGTTCGTTCTCGTCAATCTCCCGTTCAAATGCGTCCGCCGGATTCTTATTCAAATCCATGTGCCCATACGTGTGATTTCCAAATGGCTCCGCCGCCGCCCACAGTTTCAAAGCCTCCGCCGCATCCGGATTTCCTTCCAATTCCTTAGCGTTGATGAATCCGTATGCCGGCGACGCATGTCGCGCCTTCAACACAGCCAGCGTGTCCAGCGCAATCTCCACCCGCGTCACACCCGGCGGCAAATCCCCGTTCAGCGGCAGGTCATCAAATGTGATCGCGACTTTCTGGGCCCCGCAGAGAGTCGTGACAAATAGAAGGACAAGCAGAGAGTTCATCCCAAGTACCGGAAGCATATTTTTGTCCGACAGTGAGAACATTGAGATTCCTACTCGCAGACAATTGTCCGAGCGGACCACCGTCTCGACTCTGCAACGTTGAAACCGTGAAACGTGAACTATTCCATCCCCAACGACACCTTCACCGCCTTGCCATACTCCCGCGCCTTGTCGAGCACCTTGCGCTCATCCACCGTCAACAAAAGATGATTCTGCATCACCACTCTCCCGCCGATGATCACACTCGCCACATCTCTCCCCTTCAATGAATAAGCAATCTGCGCATAAATGTCATACATCGGCACCGCATTCGGTTCATTCAGACCGATCAAGATCAAATCCGCCTTCTTCCCCGGCTCCAGCGATCCAATCTCCTTCTCCATATGAATCGCCCGTGCCCCATCGATGGTTCCCATCTCCACCGCCGACTTCGCATTCAGCGCCAGCGGATCCATCTTCGAAATCTTCGCCAGCTTCGCTGCCAGGTCGATCTCCTCCATGAGATCGAGATCGTTATTACTTCCCGCCGGACCATCCGTCCCCAAGCCGACCGCCACTCCCGCCGCCCGCATCTCCGGCACCGGAGCAATTCCGCTCGCAATCATCATGTTGCTTGACGGATTATGCATGCACCCCACGCCACGCTGCGCCAGCAACTTGCGGTCCGCCTCATCCACAAAAATGCAATGCGCCGCCACCACATTCGGCCCCAGCACACCGATTTTTTCCAGATAGGCGACCGGAGACATCCCATTCGCCTTCTCCGAGTCTTCCCACTCCTTCTTCATCTCCGCCACGTGAATCAAAATCGGTGCATTGTACTTCCGCGCCAGAGCCGCCGCATCCTGCAATGTCTTTTTCGAACACGTATAGATCGAATGCGGCGCCGGAGCCGCATGGATCAGCGGATCGCCCTGCCACCGTTTCAGGAATCTTTCGGTGTAAGCCAGCATCTCTGCTTCCGACTTGTTATCCGGCGCTGGAAAATCGATGAACGTTTCTCCCAGCACTCCGCGCATCCCCGCCGCCTTGGTCTCCTCGGCAACGGCGTCCTCGAAGTAATACATATCTGCAAACGTCGTGACTCCCGCGCGAATCTGTTCCACCGCCGCAAGCCGCGTCCCCCAGCGTACAAACTCCTCGTTTACATTCTTGGCTTCCGCCGGAAAGATGTACTTGTACAGCCAGTCATTCAGCGTGACGTCATCGTGCAGCCCGCGAAACAACGTCATTGGCACATGCGTATGCCCGTTGATGAACCCAGGCAGCACCAGATGTCCCCGCGCATCGATCAACTGCGCGCCCTGATATCGCCCCTCAACCTCCGCCCGCGGCCCAACCGCCACAATTGCATCCCCCCGTACCGCGACGCTTCCATCCTGATAAATCGCCCGCGCCGAATCCATCGTCACCACGATTCCGCCGCTGACGATCAGATCGACACTCTGCTTCTCCTGCGCGATTGCCGCTGCACTGACCACGATCAGAATCGCCGCCAACATCTTCATGTGCTCTCTTGTTTTCATCGAACTCTGACTTCCGCCCGTTAGATCTCCTTTTTCTCCGCTGCTGCAACTTCCGCATCCGGCACCGGCTTGCTCCGAAAAACACTGAACTCCTTCACCCGATTCAATACAAATGTCGGCACTCCCGCATTCACCGGAACTTTCATTCTCCCAAACGTCGCGTCCTCGACGTCCTCCAGCACAAATACAGGTCGCGCGTCCGTATTCGAGCACTCAATCTTCACCGCCTGCATCTCCAGCCCGCGCACATGCCGGATGAAAAATCCATGCGCCGGAGTCGTCCCAAACATATTCGGCTCCGGATATTGCTTCTCCTTCTCCGGCACTTGCATCTCAGCGTCGCTCTTCGTCCCGCCGCCCCGATTCACCACAATCACGTCGGTGATCTTCACATCCTCAATTGCGTGCCCCGGAATTCCCGCCAGGATGCACGCAATCTTCGGCGAGCCCTCCGCCTGCATGCAGCTAATCCCGCTCAAAATCACCCTCCGGATCGTTCCCACAGGCACGCCCACCGGCCCGCGCATCCGCGCCCCTAGCCGGATGAAAATCGGCGCCTCAAACACGTCTCGCATGGTGATATTGGTGCAGGCCACATCCTCGATCACCGCTCCATCCACGCTCTCAATCGTTAGCCCACGACACCCGTCAAACACGCAATTCGAGACCGTGATGTTCTTGAACCCTCCATTCGATTCCGTCCCAAACTTGATCCGCCCGGTTCGCGGCACTTTCTCGCCTGCAGGAAATTTCTTCCACGTCCCATCCAGCACAGTGCCTTCTTCATAACTTCCCGACAAGAGACAATTACTAATGGTCACCATCTCGGTGGCGCGCGCATATCCCAGCGCAAATGAACTTTTCAGGCAAATCCCGTCATCCCACGGTGAATTCACACTGCAATTCGACACGCGCACATTCCGGCAGCAGTCAATATCCATGCCATCGCGGTTCGTATCTATTTTCAAATTGTCGATCGTGAGGTTGTCCACGCCCGTCGCAAGAATCCCGAAGTGCCCTCCGTGCAAAATAGAAAAGTCCCGCAGCAGCATATTCCGGCAATTCTTAAGCGCGATCGCTTTATTCGCAACCCCAGGATTCTCCGCCACCGGCCCCGCTCCCCACCCGCGACTGAGCCCCTTACCCCAAATCAGCCCGGGCCCAAGGATCGCAACATCGCTAATCCCTTCGCCCCAAATCAAACTGTTGTGCCAGTGATTGTGCCCGTAATCCTGATAATCCTCCCAAGGCTTGTTCGATTCCGCGGCATCGTAACTCTGCGCCGGATCGGAAGCCGGATCCGCCGCCACAATCGTCGCCCCCTGATCCATGTAGAGCGCAACCTTGCTCTTCAAATGAATCGAGTAGCAAAGATAATTCCCAGCACGAAAATAGACGGTCCCGCCACCGGCACGCGCCGCGTATTCAATCGCGCGGTCGATCGCAGGACTGTCAACCGTCTTCCCGTCGCCCACAGCGCCAAACGCATGGACGTCATACGGAATTTCCAGCGGCCTCAATCGTGCCGTGTCTTGAGCATCAGCACCAGGGATTCCCCCACCAATCGTGAGTCCCGTAACCCCAGCGATCCCCGCCCCCGCACGCTTCAGAAATCCCCGCCGCCCGCTGTCTCTCATTTTCAAATGCTCCGGGTGCCCCACCCTTGTCCCTGCGGTTCTTAGCGGGACAGGGTGGGGATTTTTGACTTTCGTTGGCCAACGACTACCAACTAACGACCAACAACTGTGCCACCACCAACTCTCTTCAAATAAAACTGGAAAAAAACCTCAGGATTCGATTGCAAACAAACCTGCGCATTCGGCGTCCCCGGTTCCTCCCGCGTCAATCCCTTCTCGTCCACGCGAATATGCAACGCCGTCACCGGACACAACTCCGGCTTCAAGACAAACGCCACCGCCATTGGATCAAACAACGTCGGCGTCTCCTGCGCCCATAAGTGATACAGAATCGCCAACTGATCCGTGACCGCAGTCCCCCGCGTGAACAAGAACGCTCGCTTCACTTCATCCAGCTTCAACTGTGTCGAATCGAGCGGCATAACAAAGAGAGGCACGCCCGATGCAAACAATTTCTGCGCCGAAGCCACGTCATTCAAAATGTTCCACTCGGGCATCGGAGGCACGTGCTCGTTGTACCCATAATCCCCATAACCCTTCCGAATCGCGCCGCCCATAATCACCACACGCTTCAGTTTCTGAAACGTCGCCGCGTCCTTATCAATCGCCGCGCCCACATTCATCAGCGGACCAATCGCAATCAGCGTGATCTCACCGGGATGCTTCCGAATCTGATCGAGCAGAAAGTCCGCCGCATCTCCGTGCGCACTCTTCGTAAAATGTCCGCCTTCGGTATACCGCCGCTGCGACATCGGTGTGGCTGCAGTAGGCCTTCCGGCCATCACCGGAATCTCCGGCCTTCCCACCTCTCCCAGAAACCGGTCGACGATCTTAGCCCGTAACTCCGTGTCGCGGAAGGTCGTCGTCACTCCCAGAATCTCAAACTCCGGACTCTTCACCGCCAGCGCCAGCGCAAACGCATCATCCACATCATCGCCAATGTCGGTATCAATAATGACTTTTTCCCGCGCGCCCTGCGCCCAACCAGCAACCGATCCCAGATATAAGAGCAAGCACAAACCAAGCCACGCACGTCGACTCATAAACCCATTCCTCTCCCGAGCCGATAACGATATCCGAATCGCCAAGCCAGCGAAAGCGCCGCCGATTTCCTCTGGCGCCTCTGTGCCCTCCGTGGTGAAGAAGCCGCGTGTCAGCCGCCCCACATCGTGTCCCGAATATCACGCCCAGTAAGCCCTCCGGCCCGGTTAAGCCTTGAAGAATCAATGCCCGAATCCAAGGCACTCCTCGTGCATTTCCAAGTGTGCCGCTAGTCGGCAGGAGGCAACCACAATGACCCGCATCAACGTAGCTAGCAACACAGAGAATCGTCTTTGGACCTGGGGCAAGAACGCCAGCACCATGGTCTTCGCTGCCCTACTGATCATCTGTTCAGTAACGGTTGGATGTTCCAGCGATAAACCAAAACCCGTAAGCTCTAACATCCAGATTCCAGTCACGCAGCCGCAAATGCAGCCGATGCCCGCACCTGTTGCGCAAGCAGAGAACAAGCCGGCTCCGAAGAAGCCGGTAGTTCACAAGAAGCCCGCGACGGTGAACTATACCGACAAGACTTACGGCGTGACGTTCGCGTATCCACGCCGCTATGCCATCGAGACCGGAGACGCCGCGTCTGAACTGATTCAGACGAATCCCGTCCCGATGAACTTCGTCCAGCCCGGTGGAGTCGCACTCGCCGCAGTCGAACTCCCCGAGACCGGCTTCATTAATACCGACTTCTCGTCCGCATTCTTCAACGTGAGCGTCCACAAGACCCTCACAGCCGATCAATGCACCGAGTTCGTGGTACCGCAGTCGAAGCCGGTAGCGACGCCCGAGACAGCAGCAGCCCCTGCCGAAGTTGCGAAAACGGATGTTGCGAAGCTGGACTCCGCGCCCGCGCCGAAGTCCGACGCGCCGGCGATAGCAACCACCGATCAGCCGAAGTCTTCGACGTCAGTCTCTGAGCCGTCGTCGAACTCCAAGCTGATGCTCGGTGACATGGAACTCCGCGCCACTGAAGCCGTCACCGGTGAAGGCACGCGCCAGAGCGACTCCAAGTACTTCCATGTCTACCAGAATGGAGCATGTTACGAGTTCGCGCTGAACGTCACGACTGATGTTTCCGCCGAAGGCCTGGTCAAGCACGTCGATCGCGATAAGGTCTTCAATCGCCTGGAGCAGATTCTCTCCACAGTGAAGATCAACCCCATCACCCCGGAGGTGACCGCCGAAGCCCCCGCCCCGGCCGCTCCGCAAACGCCCGCCCAGTAAGGGGTTTCGAGGGGTGCCCCACCTTGTCGCGCGATTTGCGACAGGGTGGGGATTGTGATTTCCTCTGTGTTCCTCCGTGTCCTCTGTGGTGAGTTCCAGCCAGTCAGCCACTCCATTTTTTTCACAATCTGTTAACTTGACCCCACTCCTTCGCGCCGAGATTATGACCAGACCAATCAATCTCAAGAAGGGGTTCTAAATGAAACAATCTGTAGTCCGTATTTTGTCTATCACTTTCGCTCTCTCGTTCTTCGCCGCTTCCAGCTCCCACGCTCAAGTCAGTCTCTTGGCCATCGGCAATCTCACGCAGTCCCGTGCCGGCTCCTACACCGATCTTTCCCATCTCAACTACACCCTCGAGAATGGAGTCGCAGCCAACTACCTTGGCGGTCTCGGCTCGGCGATCACTTACGCTGGCGGTAATACATTCCTCGCCCTGCCCGACCGCGGCCCAAACGCCGTGCCCTTCGATTCCAACATCGACGACACCGTCAGCTACATCAACCGCTTTCATACCGTCACCATGGACCTGTCTCCGAACAGGGGCGGCTCAGGCCTTCCCTTTGACCTCACGCCCACACTGCGCGCGACGACTCTGCTCTGGAACCTTTCTCCGCTCAGCTACGGTGCGGGTGACGATCTCGTCGGTTCCGGTGCCCCTCCGCTGAACAACTTCTTCTTCCACTTCTTTACCGGACGCTCCGACAATTTCGATCCCTCCCAGGACTCCTGCAATCCCGGCAACGCCCGCTTCGACACCGAAGGCATTCGCGTCTCGAACAACGGCCTGAGCGTATTCATTTCCGACGAGTACGGGCCGTACGTTTATCAGTTCGACCGCCTCACCGGCTTGCGCGTCCGCTCCTTCGCGGCGCCCTCCTCCTTTTGCGTGACCAGCGTGTCCTCCATGGGCAACACCGAAATCTCCGGCAACACGTCCGGACGCGTGGCGAACAAAGGTATGGAAGGTCTAGCCATCACGCCCGACGGAAAGACTCTCGTCGGCATCATGCAAAACGCTCTGATCCAGGACGCCGCCGAGGGTAAGGCCCAGTCCAAGCTGCTGCGCCTCGTCACCTTCGACATCAAATCGGGAGCTGCCACACATCAATATGCCTACACGCTCACCACCGGCACCGGTGTCAGTGAGATCCTCGCCCTCAACGATCACGAATTGCTGGTCGATGAGCGCGACGGACACGGCCGCGGCAACGGCGACGACGCCGCAGTCAAGCAGTTCTTCAAGATCGACCTGAATGGTGCTACCGACATCAGCAACCTGGACGCGACCGCGGCCCTGCCCTTTGCGGTCAACAAGACGCTGTTCCTGGATCTGGTTCAGCTTCTCACCGCGAACGGCATCGCCGCCGGCAACATCCCCGCCAAGATCGAAGGCATCAGCTTCGGCGCGGATGTGAAAAAGGGAAAAACCAAATACCACACGCTCTGGATCGCGAACGACAACGACTTCCTGCAAACCGTCCCTGACGCAAGCGGAACCCAGATCGACAATCCGAACCAGTTCTTCGTCGTAGGCTTCACCGACGCCGACCTGGCCGGATCCACGTACTCCCCGCAGCGCCCGAGACCGCTCTTCCAGTGACTCTCGCGACTTCGGATTCCACGTCCTTGTCTCCGCACTTCTTGCGAAGACAAGGTCGTGGATTTTGCCTTCCTCTGTGTTCCTCCGTGCCCTCTGTGGTGAGTTCTTCTCGTGTGCCCCAACTTCCCGCCGAGGTTGCAAGCGAACTGCGGATTCCTGACGAACGACGAACTCACCCTCTACAGCAAATTAAAGTGCCAGTCAGCACTCTGACTCAGAATCTGCGGCTAACCATCGCGCATATCCACTGTCTATATTCTGGGCCTCGATGAAACTCGTCCCAGCGCGGCTTCACCTCATCCTGATCCTCGGCGTCGTAGCGGCTCTAGCCTCGCCGCTCGCCTGCCAAAGTTCGCCATCCCCGCAGATCAAGGGCGAGATCGCCCGCCTGCAGCAGTCTCTGAAAGACAATCCAATCTCCGGAAAGGATCTCGAGCAACTCGGCACCATGGTCTCCGACTCCCTCAAGTCGGCGTCCGACGCCGCCAATGCCGGTCAACTCTACCTGAGTCTGGAAAAGCTGGGCCAGACAGAAGACCTGTTACATGGCGCTCGCCCCGCCGCCGATAAAGCCGAAGTCGAGAAAGGCGGCCTCGCCGCATTCGAATCGCAGTGGGGCAAAGTGAGCCTGCATCTCACGGCACTCGACAAAGATGCGCATGCCCGCGAGTGGAACCATTCCTCGCTGGCCATCCGTGCTCTGGCCGAGGCAGCGCAGGGCCGCGCGATTCCTCTCCTCGAAGGGGGCCGCGGATTCGCCACCGCGACCGGCCCCAAAGATGGCCTGTTCTACGTCGGCCAGGCTCAGGGTGAAGCTGACTTCGCAACCTTCTGTGCGTCGTTGAAGGGCGATGCAAAATCAACGGCCTTCCCGCTGCGATCACTGCTCCCGGAACTGCGCAGCCTTCAAGAGAAGGCCAACGCCGCCTTCCAGCCCCCGAAGTCCATCGACCTGCATCCCCGCTTCATTGCGCTCAATTCCCAGATCAAGCTCGCCGAAGAACTCGACGCCTCGCGCTTCTACGCCGGCGCTCTCTACTCCTATCTCGAAGCCGTCCGCCACTACGGAATGCTCGACGCCCCTCCGCTCGATGCCTCCGCTCAAGCTAAGGTAAAAAAAGATCTCGACGCCTCATCGAAAAAGCTCGGTTCCTCGTACGATGAGTCTATCGCCCAACTCTTCCTAGAGCGCGCCGCCTCCTACACCGCGCATCCCGACGGCTCCGCTCCCACAGCCGATGAGTGGAGAGGCGCCCGCGTGATCCTCGACCAGGTTCTTCCCGCCTACTACGCTGCACAGAAGCCTGCATCACCGCTCGCAGCTGCCCTCGGGCAAGACGGTCGATATCACTCTCGTCCGCTGGCCCTACACTTGAAACATCTCCGACCCGGCAAGTTTGCTGGTGCAGGAAGTCGCAGCGAAATATCCCGGCAGAGTAACTTTCGTCAGCGAGAACTTCGGCGGATCGAAGCTCGCCGACCGCTACGGCGTCAAAGGATATCCCGCCGTCTTTGTTGACGACGTCCTGGTTGCCGTTCCCCGAGATTTCGGATACTTCGGAGAAGTCGAAGGTACTGGCCGCTACGCTCCTTGGCGCAACGCCGACAACCAGGCGAAATTCAAGGCTGACCTCATCCGCATGATCGACCTGATCCTCTCCGGCAAGAAAGATGTCGTCAGCCAGGAACACGCCGCTACCAGCGCTTCCATCCGCGAGATCGCCAATCTTCCCAACTTCAAGCTGACCGACCTCGCCGGACATCCCCTCACCCGCGACCAACTCTCCGGACGCGTCGTGCTGGTCGAGTTCTGGGCGACGTGGTGTCCCCCATGCCGCTCCACTCTGCAATGGCTCGGCCAACTGCAACATCAATACGGAGACAAGCTAGCAGTCGTCGCGCTGGCGGTGGAATCTCCCGAAGACCAGATTCGCTCGACCGTGAAATCACTCAGCCCCTACCTGCACTGGGCCATCGCCGACGCCCCCACCGCCGCAGCCTTCGGCGACATCACTTCTGTCCCGACACTGTTCCTGTTCGATCCGTCGGGCAAAACCGCGCAAGTCCTTTACGGCGCCCCGCCCGACCTGCACACCCAAGCCGAAAAGAAGCTGGCCTCGCTGCTGGAGTAGCTCACCGCTCAATGCCGCGCCAGCCCTCCTAGAATATCCTGCAGTGAGTGCGCGATCATTCCTGGCCGCACGCTCTTGCACCAGTACGCGACGATCCCGCCCATGACCCCTAGCAGCCCAATCTGCAGCGCGTGCGAAACTCCCTGATAGAGATGCGCCGCCCCAAACAGTACGGCGGAAAGAACAATCCCCGCTGGAACATTCTTCGTCACGCCGATGAACTGCCGCTGGAAATAACCGCGAAAGATCGCCTCCTCGCAAATCCCCGCCGTGACCGATAGCCCCACCCACAGCCACATCTCGGTCCCGCCCTGCGGCAGGATGGAACGAGCCGCAGACTCGTCTCCCCTTCCATGCCCGAATATCGATCCAATCGCAATCGTCGCCATCAGAAACAGCATCGCAATTCCCAGATCCCGCAGAAATTGACCCAGTGAACGCCAGCGCTCTCCCAGAACCGTCAGCAGCGACGAACCATGCCACCACACCCCAGCCAGCATCAGGCCAAGCATCATCCACTCAGAAATCATGGTGCGCTCGTACAGGGCCGCGCGATGGCCCTCCGCGAGGACATGCAGTTTCCCGAACCGAAGCGCTCCGCGATAAGACAGGACGCCCTGCACAAGCAACACCAGCGCTGTGTGCCAAAGCGAAGCAACCGGACGAAACATGTCAGCCGATAGTTTCGCCATTGCTCCGCCAGCCGATGACGACCCGAGCGACGACTCCGCAACCTCATCCCCAACCCGCGCACCTGTGGTGTCCATTTAAGCTCCGCCGCATTAGACTTGCCGCAGGTGAACTGGTTATCACCGCCGCTTTCCAACAGCTTGCGGAACAATGCAGTTTGTAAACCGTTTTGAAAGGACGCGGCTCCAGCCGCGTAGCCTCGGCATGTGAAAGCCCGGCACGGAAGCGCCGGGAAGCGGAACCAACCGAATCCGCTTCAGCAGACGGCAGCAGTCTCGTAATAGACTTCTTTGCGCAGGACGTTGGCACTCGAGTCTGTGACGTGAGTCACTGACCCGTTGCTTCTCCGCTCTCTATGCTTCCAAGTCCAATGGAGGTCCGATCTTGACTCATCCCTACTCCCGTAGAAATTTCCTTCAGACGTCGATGATCGCCGGAGCCACACTCGCCGGGACACCTTTCGTTTCGCGCGCTCTAGCCGTGCCAATCGTCGAATCCCCCGCGCCTCCCAAGCCCCCTTTCCCGGTGTCCGACTATCACGTCCACCTGAGCAACACGCTCTCCATCGACCAGGCCCTCCAACTCGGCAAAGACCGCGGAGTCCAGATCGGCATCGTCGAGCACCCCGGCTCCGGATTCCCCCTCAACACCGACGCCGACCTCAAGAAATATATCGACAACCTGCGCAAATACCCGGTGCGCGTGGGCGTGCAGCCGGTCTATGCCGGATGGTCGAAGAGTTTCTCGAAGCCCGTCCTCGACCAACTCGACTACATCCTGATGGACGCCCTAACGCTCCCCAACCCCGACGGCACGTGGCTCGCGATCTGGCAAATCGACACCATGGTCGACGACCCAGAAGAATTTATGACGCGCTACATGCAATTCATCGAACAGTTGCTGACCACCGAGCCCATCGACATCTTCGCCTGGCCCACGTTCCTCCCCGTCCCCATCGCGCGCCAGTACGCGCAGCTCTGGACGCCTCATCGGGTCGACCGCATCCTCGACCTGGCCAAAGCAAGAAAGATCGCCATCGAGATCAACGAAGTAGCCCACGTCCCCGACGAGAGTTTCATTAAGAAAGCCAAGCAAGCCGGCCTGAAGTTCACCTTCGGCACCGATTCGCGCAACGACCACGCCGCACACTTTTATTACTGCTACCAGATGGCCCAGAAATGCGGGCTGACGGACGGGGATATGTTTGTGCCGAAGCGGAAGTAGTCAGTCAAGTAGAAATCCTTTGCGATTGCGACGGGCGGTTGGCGGGTGACCCAGCCTTGGTTTGGTTTCATGTATTCATTAGCACAACTGAGGGTGCCCCATCCTTCGCGGTTTTCGAAGGGTGGGCACGATGCACCTTGCGGTGACGGTTTCCGAGCGCGGCCTTGAGCACGTGGGGTTCTTAAACTAGTTCCCAAAAATTCCCAAGTTGCGGCAGCATCGAATTCCCACCTTTTCGAAAATCACGAAACGTAGGGGGAAAAAAATTCAAGGCATCACGGCGGAAACCCCACCCTTTGCAAACTGCCGCGCAAAAGGTGGGACGCCAGGGAAAAAAGACCGCCTGACAACTCAGCGATCCGGAATCGGCGGCTCCAAATTTACGCCCATCGGGATTGTGCTATAGATCGCGTCGAATCCCATCGGCGCGAAGAAATTCCAATCCGCCTCGGTGTTTGCCGGGTCGGCGAACATCCGCAGGCCGAGTGAGTGGGCCGCTGCTACAATCTCGGCGCCGCTGCCCGGTTGCTGCTGCTCCGCCGGACCGAAGAAGTCCATTTCTCCGCCGACGACGCTCGCCTGCACGACAATCGCCGTCCCCAGGAATTGCTGGACGGAATCGTAACCGGGCAAACGGTATACCGGTCCTATCTCAGCCCAGGTGAGCCCGAGTGAGAGTTTCTTGTCAATAATGGTCACCGGCAATCCGGTGACAGCCTGGATCTGCGCCGGGGTCAACAGTTGAAGACCATCGAAATCCAGCTCACGCGGAATTTGCGGCGCAGCCTGAGCCGCCAGGTAGAGCAAGGCCGGCGAGAACGAATCGAAAATTACCTTGTCGGCCATTCTGGCCTGCTTCACCTCACCGACAACTGTCGACACCAGGGCTTGCTCCAGCGCATCGGCCGGATCGCAATGCGGCGAGAAGGCTTTCAGCTCCACGATCAAGATCCCGCCCAGATCGTCGCCAGCCTTGTGGTTGAACACCCGCGCCACATTCATCACCTGACGAAGCTCGGGCACGAATGGCAAACGCTGCTGCAGTTGGTCCAGCGTCAAAGAATGGATGCAGGTAAAGTCGCTGAGAAAGTCATCGTGAAAGACGGCCAGTTGCCCATCCTGGGTGAGCTGTACGTCCACTTCGACGACGCGCGCGCCCAACTTGTAGGCCTGCCGCACCGAGTCGACCGTATTCTCGATCGGCAATGCCGGATTCTCCCCGGTGTTGGGGCCGACGCCGTGGTGTCCGATGGCGATCGGACGCACGTTCAGATTCAGGAAATCCTGTGCGGTGCTGTGTTGGTGATCGTTATCGTCATTGGGTTCATCGCTGGCTCGCGCCATATCGCCGCAGAGATTCAAACCGAGAACCATGGCCCCCAGCCATAGAGCCGGGGTCGTATTGAAGAAAGTCCGCCCACCTTGCATGATTTGCTCCTTCCAGTCTTCCGGCACCGGGAATCAGCGTGACGGAAGAACAGGAAACACCGCTCATCCCTCAACCATCAAGCGACAAGGGGTGACACGAGGCGACAAAGAGCGGCGAGAGCCTCTCAGGGGATTGGAGTGAATACCTCGGCGGGTCGCCCCACTCATCCTTTGTTTCGATAGCAACACGACCGAGGGGCACCCCCACCCTTGCGTTGCTTGCAAGGGTGGAAACCTCGGACCTAGGCGCTCTTGGGGTTTGAGAATTGAAGGTGACGTCTATGCTTCACCCTCTTGCGGAATAGCGTCAACAGAGATCGACACGGGCCACCCGCCTCCGACACTGTCAGAGAGGGTAGTGGCGCCTGGTTATTTCCCAGCCGCACGGTTTTGCAGAATCTGGAGGAGCTTGTTACGCGTGGCAGTTGCCAGATGATCATGGAAATACATGGCCACTTTGTCTCCGCTATTTCGTACTCTCAGCCGCGTCAGCAACGGGACAGCTTCTGTTACGTTCGTCGATTGAAACAGCTGTTCAACTGTTCTGGCCCTTCCCCCGAATCCTGGCACGTCATTGCGGGCATAGCGCCGCTGCAGCAGTTCAATCAGGTAGGCGTCGGTGAGTGGTGGCCGTTCCTCCAGCGTAGTTTCTTGACGGACGCCGTCGTTGTCCGGGATGTCGGGACTTCGCAATTGCAACTGGACTCTGGTCAGCTTCCGCGCCGAGATATCACCAGCATAGAGAACCTGCTTTATGAAAACGTAGCGATAGCCCTCTTCCTTCATGCCCATCCCGAACCAGTCCTCGACCATCTGGGCTTGACCCTCGAAGCCCATATCATCCCACGTGCCGTCCACTACATCGTACTTATACAATCGGTTCTCAAAGGATACGTACTCTTTCTTGGGGTCGTTTTCATTGTTACCGTAAGACGTGAACTCGTCCTTGATCCAAGCCGCCGCATGCGCACCAAATGCGTGGCCTTTTGAGAGTGTATGGTTGAAATATTGCCAGACGTGGGTCATCTCATGAACCAGCGTTGACGGGTCACTCACCGACAAGTCCGTTCTGTAATAGTGCGGACCAACATTGATCTGATAGTCGGAATCGGTCCAGGCGCCACCATTGCCATTGACGCCGTCCGCGATAGTTATATCGTCGAGATCGGGAAGTCTTGCTGTCTTGAATACCTTCCCGATCAGACTCCTTTCGCCCACGGTGAGATTGCGCTCATTGTCGCCCTTACCGCCAAAACGCCCCACGGTCATCGAAACCTCCATTCGTCATATTCGACGAGTTGGAATTGCCGGAAACCCTTCGACCTTCAGGACCAGCTTTGTTTCGAGATTACATCGGCAGACATATTGACCTTGTCAATTCCTTGTCACAATTACGAACCCAAAAATCACCTAAACTTGGGGACTACTGCTGCGTCTAACCTCTCGTGGCCGGTGACCACGCCCTGGAAGGTTTGTTCGTTTCAAATCCAATTGAGGAGGCTCCTCCATGAATCGACGACCAATGCTGTTGCTGCTGGCAGTCCTCATCTTCACCGTCACCGCCTTGCGACAAGGCACAAATAGCGCCGCGGCGGCGGCCACACCGCAGGCGCAACAGCCGCTAACCCTGGCCTCCAACGTGGACCGCGAGATCAGCGGCATCGAAAAGCAGGTCTTGGACGCTGCCGAAGCCATGCCGGAAGACAAGTTCAACTTCTCTCCCGAGAGTTTGCACATTCCCGGCGACGACTACAAAGGCGTGCGCAGCTTTGCCGTGCAGGTCAAGCACATTGCCGCTTCCAACTATTTCATATGGTCGCCGCTGACCGGCGACAAGCTGCCCGAAGGTCTAAAAGACGGGAACGGTCCTGAGAACTTGAAGACCAAGGCTGACATCCTGAAGTTTCTGAAGGACTCTTTTGCCCTCGGTCACAAGGCTGCGGCCACGTTGACCACCGAGAACATGTTGCAGGCCCCGGGCAGCAGCAAATCGTCTCGCCTGCACCTGGCCGAATTCGGCGTAGCCCACGCCTTCAACCACTACGGACAGATGGTCGAGTATCTGCGGATGAACGGAATCGTCCCTCCAGCAAGCCGAGGCAAGTCAGACTGATTGAATCGAGAGGCCCGTCGTTTGGCGCGTTACTTGCGGATGGAGTGGTCAGAAGTGCGATCATGCCGACGATGACCTCGGCAAGAAAGTAAACGTAAGTTTTCCGCAGAGTCCCATACTCCGCCTCAGGCATCCAACCGGGCCATGGAGGTAACTTTATGTACGTCGTACTGGGAGCAAGCGGCAACACCGGACACATAGTGGCCAACAACCTTCTTGCCCGTGGGCAGAAAGTTCGGGCCGTCGGTCGAAACGCAGCTCATTTACAAACTCTCGCTGCCAAAGGCGCAGAGACATTCATCGCCGATGTCGCCGACGCCAATGCCCTCGCCAAAGCCTTCCATGACGCAGACGCCGCCTACGTCTTGATTCCACCCAATCTCAGCAGCACCGACCCACTTGGCTATGCCGACACAGTGAGCGACGCGATCGCGACCGCGGTGCAAAATTCGAAGACAAGAAACGTGGTTGCCCTCAGCAGTATTGGAGCCGAACTACCCAGCGGAACCGGCCCCGTCCTCGGGCTTCACCACCTCGAACAAAAACTCAACCAGATCAATAGCGCGAATGTTCTTTACCTTCGAGCTGGATACTTCATGGAGAACACCCTTCCCCAGGTCAACGCGATCCGCCAGATGGGCTCGGTGGCCGGACCGCTCCGTGCGGATCTGAAGGTTCCTATGATCGCGACCCGCGACATCGCGAATGCAGCCGCCGACAACCTTCTGCACCCAACCTTCCGCGGCAAACAAACCCGCGAATTGCTGGGACAGCGCGACATCTCCTACACCGAAGTCGCTGCAATCATTGGCAAGGCAATCGGCAAGCCGGATCTCAATTACGTGCAGCTGCCCGACGATCAGTTTCGGGGCATCCTGGTGCAAATGGGAATGTCCGAGCAATGTGCCCGGCTGCTCGTGGAGATGACGGGCGCCCTCAACGCCGGGAAAATGCACGCTCTGGAACCGCGCACACCGCAGAACACTACACCCACCAGCTTCGAAACTTTCGCAGCCGAGGTCTTCGTGCCGGCGTATCAACATCAAGCCGCAGCCTGAGCTCGTGTAGGGGCGGACGCCTTCGTCCGCCCCGCGACCCTGAGCAAAGCGAAGGGGAGCGTCCCCCGGACGAGTGCGTTCGGGCCGAAAGAAACGTAGCCCGCAGAAGCCCCGCGTGTCGGTGGAAAAGGGGTACCTTTGTAATCCTTTCCTCGCGAATTCGCTAGGATGCGCGCCTGGACCCAGAAAATACTTCTAGCATGAGGAAACTCTCCATTTTCGTGCTGCTGTTCTTCGCCTTTGCCGCGAATTCGAATGCACAAGATCGCATCTACTGGACTCCCGCGAACAGCGAGACGATCCCTTTGGAGCCCGCCAGCCTCCACGCCGGCCGCGTCTACTATCCCGCTGTCGGAGGTGGCGGTATGCATGTGCAGATCGACTCCAGATACCCGGTCACCGTGGCCATGGCTTGGGCCGACGAATGGAACGCCGCCCTGCGTGACCCCCACGCTCCTGCGAATTTCAGCTTCCTCTGCGTGAAGGAGCATGTCACCAGCTCGATTTACGAGTGTCATCTTCCTTCCGAGCGTCCCATGATCATCACCTTCCGCGATGAGCGCAAGCCCGAGAAGCCCGTCGTCTCCACCATTGGCGTCATCCTCGGACCCGGAGTCCGGCGGTTCATCTCCCCCAACGATCTCCACATTCAGTACTACAATTGCGTTCAGCCTGAGTTCCATTGGCGCCGCATTCTCGATGAAAAATACCAGATAACGCCGGCACCCAAGGTCTACAGTCTGATGACTCCAGACCACGACGGCCAGGAACTTAGCGTGAAGATCAAGTCGCCCATCCCCCTGACGGTCGCTCTCCTCCCGTCGCATCTCGCCGACCAGGTCTACGACAAAGCCGTAACCCTCACCGACGCCCTCGACCAAACCGGTTGCAAGGAACGTGGCGTCCAGTCGATGAGTTTCAACTGCACGTTTGATGTCGCTAATGGCACGCAAACGCTGCTGATCCTCCCTGACATCGATTTTTCGGGCCACAAAAAAGCCAATGTCGAAGTCAACACCGTGAGGTGTGTCGAGCATTGTGAGCTATTGAGCCCTCCTCCGAATCCGTAGAGTTGATAGCACAGCAGAGGGCTGCCCCACCCTTCGTGATGTTCGAAGGGTGGGCACGATGCAGCCTGCAGTAGGTGGTTTCCGTCACCTCTGATGGGGACTAACTACGCCGCCATCTTCTTCCCAGTTCTGAGATAGTGATTGATCGTCGTTTCCCAGTTCTTCATTTTGCTCTCGAACCAGTTCTGGTCGTAGTGCTCCAGATCGCGGTTACCTTCGAGCGAAAGTCCCGTGTATCGATAGCGAATGTTGGTGCGTGTCGCATTCTGGACGGACGGAGTCAACTGGATACGAAGCTCGGTGATGATATGTCCCGGGTCGATCCACAGATAGGCGATTCGAAATGCGGCGGGATCGTAGTCGGTCACGATCCAGGTGGTTTCAGCGGCTACGCGATCAGGCACCGCAGAACCTGGCGGATTAGGAGTGGTGAAGACGCATCCCAACTCCGCAACGCCAGAGTCGGAATAGATCAGACGATATTGCCATCCTGGAAGCCAGTCAGCTTCGCGTACCGGACAAAGCAGTGGGAACACTTTGTCGGGTGCCGCAGGGTTAGTTTGGGTGAATTCGTGGACAACGCGATTGCCTCTGAACGCAGTCATGATTTCCTCCAAAAGAAAAACCCGCGAGCCTGAGCGGCACGCGGGTTGATTTGTGATTTTACGTCGCAGCAATGAATGCAAAGGAAAAGGCCGTCGAGATTTCTCTCAACGACCTAAATTAATTATATCAGCACCGTGAGGTCCTAAGCGCGCGATTGTTGCCGAGGACACGCCTGCGCCCCGCGAAGCGATCGGCATAGGGGCGGCGGTCACCCACCGACCCCTGCCACACCACCGTGCGTACGGATCCGTACACGGCGGTTCGATTGGTTACGCTAGCAACCCTCGACTAACGACGGAAGACCGAGGGACTGGAAGTAAGCATTCGACAGCCCGACCGAGAGAGCTTTGGACCGGGCCAAGTACCACGGACCGCGACCGCTGCCAGCGGTGTTACCCGCAAGCCGCGGGCGCACTCCCAGTGCGATCAGTGCCGCGCGGCGACGACGGTAGGTTTTCCACTGTCGCCACAATGCGGTTCGCAGTCGCAGCCGGACCCACCGAGTGAGATAGACCAACACCTCAGGGGTTTCGCAGAAGCCGAAGTAACCGCGCCAGCCTCGCATATAGGAAGCTAGCTCGGCGATTGTCGTCTTGATGCTGACCCCCTTGGCCTGTCGTGTGATTTCCCGGATCCGTCGCTTGAATCGGTCCAAGGCCTTCGGTGCGACGACGCGCTTGACCTCGGGACCGGCGGTGAAGCTGAAGCCGAGAAACTTTCGCTCCTGCGGTTTTGCCACTGCACTCTTCGCCTCATTCACCTTGAGCTTGAGTTTGTGCGTGATGAATCGCGTAATGCTCTTCATCACTCGCTGACCGGCTTGCTCGCTGCGCACGTAGATGTTGCAGTCATCGGCGTAGCGAGCGTAGCGGTGTCCGCGGCGCTCTAGCTCTCGGTCGAGTTCGTCGAGTACGAGGTTACTTAACAGGGGTGAAAGCGGACCCCCTTGGGGAGTCCCTTCCACGCTCGAGCTAACCAACCCGCCCTCCATCACCCCGGCCTTCAGAAATGCCCGGATGAGTTTTCGCAGCCGCTTATCCTCGACCCGCTTAGCGATCTGACCCATCAGTTTGTCGTGATTGACTCGATCAAAAAATTTTTCCAAATCGAGATCGACCACCCAGCTGTAACCTTCGGCAATATTCTTCTGCGCCTGTGCCACCGCTTGATGGGCCGAGCGTCCCGGTCGAAAACCGTAGCTGTGTTCGGAGAACGTCGGGTCCCACTGTGGTTGCAGAACCTGCAGCACTGCTTGCTGGACGAATCTGTCCAGCGTAGTCGGAATACCGAGTTTGCGCATTCCGCCTCCGTCCGGCTTGGCGATTTCCACCCGCCTCACCGGTTTCGGTTCGTAGGTCCCGCTTAGCAGTTGTTCCCGAATGGCTGGCCAGTGCGGTTCGAATAGCCAGGGAGTTCCTCAACGGTCATCCCGTCGATCCCCGGATTACCCTTGTTGGCCTTCACTCTTTGCAATGCCCGCTTCAGGTTCTCCCTCTCACATACTTCCTCCATGAGCTGATTCGTGCTAGCTGGGTTTTCGGGTGCATGCCTCGCCGAGAACGATTCGGTCGCTTCCCCTCCCGCGGTTCGGGCTTCACCCGTCGGCGTGGAGTTGAAGTCCAGACTCTTCTGGGTGTTCTTCTGCCGCATGTCGTTCCTGAGATGCATGTCCTACTCCCCTCTCCTCTCGTTCGGGCCTTCGATCCTCGTTCCCGGCTCGGCCTATCTGTTTCTCCACCTTTCGGTTTTCGGAGTGCCTCAATATCCTTGCCGACGTCAGGTCCTACTATGCCCTATGCTGACTTCTGCCCTGCGGTCAGGATGCCTCTCGACACCCTCAGTCACCAAAGCGACACAGGGCAGCTCTCCTGGGGTAAGCTCAACCGCCTTCCGTGCACAATCGCCGGATCTACGCTCTGCATCTTTGATGGATGTGGACTTCGCAGTACGTTGCCCGCTCGTCCGACGCTCACGCCTCATATCCGGTTTTTGTCCATCGACTCGCACGTTTGCTCCACGCTTCCTTCAGACCTCGTTTGCAGACGAGTAACCTCGCTGCAGCGATAGCCCTTGCGTTTTGCTACCCTTCACCTCCATCAGGTTGGGGGAGGACTTTCACCTCCAAGCTGTTGAACATGCCCAGCACACAACGAAGCCGCGAGGCGGCGAAAGAATACAGCCCACGACGCAAGTCGTGGGTGAACGTGGGAAGATGTTCAAGCTCCGAAGGAGCGAAAGAAACTCCAGCAAGCGACTACCGAGAACCGCACCCTTGCCGCAAGAAACGCAGCGAGGATGGGCCACCCACCAGGGCGACTCCCGGATCACTCCCTTGTCCGAAAGCCACCGAGTGAACAGTTGCTTACTGCCCTGCTCCCGTCTTCTCCGCCGGTTTTTCTGCAGGCTTCTTGGGAGCCGCAGCGACCGAATTGCCTTTCGGTTTCCAGAAATCATCAGCCTTCAGCCACTCTGCCGGAACGTAGCTCATGTTCGGATTCAGGGCAAACAGGTTCGATTCGCTGGATTCAACTATGGCGGCAGAAAACTCTTCCAGCTTTTTCATCCCGTCTTCCCCCATCGCGCCCATGAAATCCTTATCGTGAGCGAGAACGCTGTCGATTTCGTTAGCAGATTTGAGGGCAGTAATGAAGAGATATGTACCCTCGGGCGCCCCGTACAAACTCTCGTAGCATGCCCAGTGCGCCTCTGACTCAGCTTTCTTGTAACTCTCCATGACCATCTTGACTGCGTCATCCCATTCTTTGTGATGGCCGGGCTTTACGTGATAAACGTCGACTATGAAATAGCGCGTCGCGGCAGTCGCATGCTCTGCTTGCTGGTTCAGGCTGTACTCTGCGCTGTACCTGAACGCAGCCGTGTCCATGGAGTCCAGCAGCTCGCCATCGGCAACGCCGGCCCGGTCCAATGCGGCTGATAACACCGCGTTCTTCTGCTGAGACACCACATCTTTTTCCCAAGCATCCAGCGAGTCATAACCAGCGAAAAACAGCGACCGTGACTTTCCCGTAATCGAGTTCATTCCCAAATAGTGTGTCTATACTTTCGCGTGGGCCATTGCTTGCACGAACGCGGTTTCGGTTTTGTCGTGCATGGCACCTGTCTTGCCTGGCTTCACAAACTCTCTGATGATGGTCAATATCTTCGGCGGCGACATCGTGCTGGAAGACTGATCCTGCGCCACTGCGGAAACAACTGCTCCAAGCGACAATGCTGCAGCACAAAGCCATACCAAGCTTTTCATGGTGAACCTCCTCAGTTTTCAGAGTGAAAATATTCGCGCCCGTTGAATACGCGCCATGGGCCCAACAAAAGGAGTGGTTAACAGATCCCCGAGACGCTGGGAGCGTATCCTTAGCAAGGTTGTAAAAAAGTCCGCTTTGAATCGCAGTATGTAGGGGCGGGCGCCCTTTTATATTGTGTGCCCCATCGTTTCGCGTTTTGTGTCGTTTTGTGCGCAAGGGTTGGCGGCACGGACTTCGACTTCCAGCGTTTCAAGCTATAACTCCTTGGGGACTAGGTCCGTGATTCCCATCCTTGAAAGTGCGCAAGGGTGGGGCACCCGGCGTACTCGTTCTAGCGCTATCGAGAGACGTGTGATGATGGTCACTTACGCGCCTGTCGCAAACTGCTAAGTTCGCGTTGAGCGGGGCTTCCATGAGCGCATTTTTCACAGCAATTAGTACTAGTGGACTGTCGCGAAGTAACCATTACCAGTTGCTATGCTTCTAAGTTGGTATGGCGACAGGCAGCGAAATCTCCCTCACCAGCGACCAACGTTCAGAACTCAGCAGCATTGCTCAATCGCGTTCTCTGCCTGCGGGCTACGTCTTTCGCGCCAAGCTCATCCTGATGCTGGCTCAAGGCGCGTCGTTCAGCGCGATCAAGCGGCAGTTGCAAACTACGGCGCCTACCATCGTTCGCTGGAAGCAGCGCTTCCTCCAGTCCGGACTCGACGGACTCGATACCTATCACCCCGGCCAGAAGGCGACGTTGTTGACTCCGGCTCTGCGCGCCCGGATCCTGTCCGCCACTCGCAAGAAACCCAGCGACGGTTCCACCCATTGGAGTTGCCGCAAATTGGCGGCGGCGCTGGGAGTCAGCAAGGACGCAGTGCATCGGGTTTGGAAAGAAGCGGGCCTGAAGCCCCACCGCCTGGAGCGTTATATGGCCAGCGACGATCCCGAGTTCGAACGCAAAGCCGCCGACATTATCGGCCTGTATTTGCGGCCGCCGCAGCATGCCGCGGTGTTTTGCGTCGATGAGAAAACCGCCATCCAAGCCCTGGACCGGCTCGATCCTGTGCTGCCGCTCTCGCCGGGACGCGCCGAGCGTCATGGTTTCGAGTATTACCGGCACGGCACGCTTTCCCTGTATGCCGCGCTGGACACCAAGACCGGCCGGGTGCATGGCAAAACCGCGGCTCGCCACACCAGCCGCGACTTCGTTGCCTTCCTGGAAGAAGTAGTCTCTTTGTGCCCGCCCCGGCAACAGATACATATCATTCTCGACAACCTCTCGGCCCACAAAACAAAACTCGTTCGAGACTTCCTGCAACGACATCCCCGCGTGCAGTTTCACTTCACCCCTACTTACTCCTCCTGGCTCAACCAAGTCGAGATCTGGTTCGCCAAGATCGAACGCGAGGTCATTGCCCGCGGCATCTTCTCTTCGGTTCCCGACCTCGCTCGCAAGCTCCGTCGCTACATCAATGCCTACTCCGCCAACGCTCGACCCGTCCACTGGAAATACTCGGACCCTTCTCGCCGCCTACCTACTAACGAATTCATTGCGACAGCCCACTAGTGAAGGACTGGTTTACGTCGTCACCAAGACTCGTTGGCTTGGGGTTCTTTCGATGCCACACACCAGCGTAGTACCACACGGTCCGGCTGAGCTTAAGCGTCTGGGTAGTTTTATCAAGTGGTCTACGACGGACCTCTCAGTGCTCGGCACGCTGCATGATGCAATTGTTGCGTTAGTGAAGAAAACTAGGGCGTCCGGCCTAGTCGAGTTCGGCAACAGCGTGAAAATGACGGAGCGTTTTGCGGGCGCAGTCGGTGGAGACTGGCGGGACATTATCAAGCAAGCGTCTAAGGATGGTGTCCCCCTTCCGATCCCCGACGAAGTCCTCATGCACGTCAAGAGCTTTACGTGATTTATTGGAAGAGAAGAATACTGGGAGAAAAGGACAACTATGGCGGCCGAAACAGGAGTAAGTGATTGGATCGTCAAGGCTCGCAAGCGCTGGCCGCGCACCTTCAAAGCAAAGGAGATTTATAGCGATGGCCAATACGCCGTTCTGACTTGCGCTTTTCTGCATCCCAGTGCCGGGCAGATAATGTACAGCGAAGTGTACCTCTTTGAAACAGCGGAAGAAGCCACGAATTTCAAATCCGGTTTGGACATTTCACAAGCTGGACGCTACTGTCACGCTCAGACTAAGGGACTATGCTCTCGTAATCATGAGTTCTTTGACCTGCTCACAATGAAACAGATTCAGAGATGACTACGCTCCGTTTCAAAGGAAGAGGCCGTCGAGATTTCTCTCAGTGGCCTTTATTTATGTCGGCAACTACTTACTCTCCACACACTTTCGCGGGCAGAACAATCGGCCCAGCGGGGCTTAACTCTTGCAGGCACGAATGAGCTAGCTGAAATCCCCACTCAATCCAAACACGGGCTCGAGCGGGCGACCCCGCCTGCCTTCATTTCAAGATGGGCTTCGCCGCGTTCCAACGCCTCGCGCAATGCTGTGATCCCCATCACCGCACATTTGGAGATTCGATGTCACTCTGGGTGACTGCGACGAGAGGGAAAACATGTTTAAGAAAGTTGTGCCGTTCTGGAAAGTTTGCTGTTCTGGCCTGTAAGCATGGTCGTAGGCCTTTATACCGCCTTCGCGTTGACTCTGCTCTGGAACTGGTTTGTTGCACCAGTCTTCCATTTAGCAGATGCGTCTTTCTGGTTAGTGTATGGCCTTGTGCTAGTTGTGGGTTTGTTGCGTTTTTCCGATAACCATTACGATGAGATACGCGAGGCCGATCGCAACTTAGTGATCACGCTCACGGCAATTGAATTTTGCATACCTGAGGAAAGGAGAGACGTGGCAAAAGAGACTATTCAAGATCTTATGGACCAACAACTGAAGGGTCTGTGGCTTGAAGTGGGACTACCTACTGTTGGGAAAGCATTTGCAACAACAGCGACGCTTGCAGCGGGGTTTGTCGTGCATATCCTCGCGTCGTCTTAGAATCGACCATGTTTGCTTAATTCCAGAAGGCTATTCGGAATCACACGAAAGAGCGCATCACGTCACAGCCGCTCATTTGTCCAATGACACCATTCCCCAGCGGAACAGCGCCCGCGCCAAGAATTCAGCCTACGTTGAAACTTTGAGACCTCGCAACAAAGGGAAAGAGCCAGATTGATTTCTCAACCTGGCTCTTATTTATGCCGGCAACGACCTACTCTCCCACACACTTTCGCGTGCAATACAATCGGTCCGGCGGGGCAGATTGCTCCTCGCTCGCTTCGTCGCCTGTCGGAAATACCAAGGCTTTGACACTGTCCACCAGTCCTTCTAAACTGGCGATTATGGAAGTGAACTTCAGACCTGAAACCGAGTCCCGCCTGCAGGAACTCGCCAGCAAGAGCGGGCGTCCACCCAGCGACCTGATTGAGGATGCAATGGCCG
>CAVUOS010000030.1:0-19173 GCA_963743105.1 Terriglobia bacterium | reverse complement strand
CATCTCAAATCCCCCCGGCAGGGGTTTTGAGTGCTATGGCTGGTTACATAAACTGACGTGTTTCTCACGGTCAGTTGGAAAATCGCCTGATTACCTTAACCGACGCCACCTTCTGTCCACTGTCTTAAGTGCCAGTTCCCATCCCGACAGTAGGCTCCCTAGATTCGAGGTGGGCAGGTCCCTGCTTGCCCGCGCGACGCGGTCAACCAGGGTGCGATGACCGCGAGAGTGAGGAGAACTATGCGCCACATCAGCAGACTTCTTCGTAACGGTCTGATCGGCTCGCTCTTGTTGTCCGTGGCTGGATGTGCGACTCTCGCCCACGGCCAGGGACGCATGACAATCCAGGCAACCGCCAAGGGGACCAGTACTCAACTCGGCAGAATGATCGACGTCAACATTTACATCGAGGCGTATTCCACGCCTGACGATCGAAAGGCCCTGATTGACGCCTTCAAGCGTCGCGGACAAGACGGCCTTGTGGATGCCCTACAGGACATGAAGACCAAGGGGCGTGTCAGGTTCTCGAGTGGTGGCGTGGGTAACGATGTCAAGTACATCATCGAATTGCCGTCCAAGGAAGGGCGCAGATTGCGTCTCATCACTGACCGTTGGCTTTCTTTCACTGAACTCTACAACTCGAATCGTATCGCCGACTACAACGTTGGCGCTATCGAGTTGACCATTACCCCAGACGGCAAAGGCTCCGGCACGGTACTTCCGGCCTGCAGACTGACAATGAATAAGAAGAAGGAACAGGTTGAGATCGAGACTTTTCAGAACCCCTGGGATCTGACCAACTTCATGATCTCAAAGGACTGAGAAGTGGCTTCGCAGGGATCTGCCTCAAAGGGGCAGGTCCGTGGGTATTCCGCGATTGGGGAACTTGTTTGCCGACGGTGGCTCAGTGCGAGATCGTTGTCTGGTGGCGATTGGCGCAGTCGTAACTGTTGAAAAATCGCCATTACACTCAAAATGCCAGCCGGATGCCCACATCCTTTCGCCGTCCTTTGCGAAAGGGGGGCGAATGCTTCCCAAGAACTCAGACGTGGGTGGCCCATCCTTGCGTTCTTTGCAAGGGTGGGAACCACGGACCTGGAAATCTAGGACGTTCGCTCTTGTTCTTTTTCCGCAACGTCCGACGAGCGGGCGTTTCGCGTGCTTCTCATCACGCTGTCCCGTGACCACCCTCACCGACATCCCGCCCATTTTCTGAGAGTGTAAAGTGGCCACCAAGTGTGGTTAGCCTCCACGGACCAGAGTCCGATGGGGGCTTCGTATTTGAGCCGGGAACCAGTACCCCCGTACTCAGTACCCAGTGACAACCAAGGTCTTTGACAACAAGCTCGCGGGAAAAAGGCCTGCTCTTCGTTTCGAGCGAAGCGCGGGCGAGCGGAGCGTTGTCTGAGGTTGGCCCAGTCTAAGCGTCGCGTCTCTGCGACGCTTAGACTGGGGATTCCTGAGTACTGAGTACTCGCAACTGCTTTAGCTTCAAGTTTTTCCCCGCATCTCATTGCAGCCCATAGATTATTTCGAGAATTTCCCCCAACCCGATGATTCAAAAGCACCGGAGAGGGGGCGGGGACCCCGCGAGCAAAAATCATTGAAACCTTGAAACTTTACTCGTTGAAGTCAGGAGTCTTATGTCAAGTTATCCATCACGTTGTCAGCATTTGAAAACCAGCGGCACGCAGTGCGGATCGCCCGCACTCCGCCGCAACCGTTTCTGTTACTTCCACAAGCGCTACCAGGAAGAGCGCATCCGTCTTAACGCCGACCGCCGCCGTCGCGGCACGGCTACCTTCTTCCTGCCCGTCCTCGAAGACGCCAACTCCATCCAGATGTCTCTCATGCAGATCATGCGCCTGCTCCTCACCGGACAGATCGAGCACAAAACCGCCAGCCTCCTTCTTTATGCGCTGCAAACCGCCAGCACCAACCTGCGCCTGACCAGGTTCGATCCTCGCGTCCACGAAGTCATCCTCGATCCGCGCGCTGCCGTAGAGAGTCCGCTCGACGAAACCCACCTCTGGGAAGACGAAGACTTCGAAGAAGAAGAGGAAGAAGAAGAGGTCGACGAAGTCGAACAGGAAATCCGACAGAAAGCCGAGGAGGCCGCCGAGAAAGCCCGCTTCGTCGCCCGTTGGGAAGCGAAGAAGGAAATCGAAGCCCGCGAACGCGCCCGCAAACGCTACGAAGAGGAAGAGAACCTCAAGGTGTGGGTCCAACAAAACCCGAAGTACATGCTGGTCCGCCGCGATGGCCGTCTCTCCACCGAACTCCGCCCGAAAGAAGAAAATCCCGCGGCTGCCACCGCCGGACAATCCACCGGACAGCCCACCGGACAATCCAGCGAAGCAGCGGTCGCGAAAAAGCCGGTAGCCAGCACCAGCGCCGCCCAAGTCCGCGAAAAAATCAACGACATGATCCGCAAGGAACTCCCCGCTCTCACCGAGGCCTACAATGGCGCCCTGCAAAAAGAAGCCGACAAGCAAGCCATAAAAAAACAACCCCAAAAGGAGACCATATCCGGCGAAACCGAAACGAAAGCTACCAAAGGGCGATCTTGATCTGGAATTTGCTTCCGCAAAAACTGAGGCACAGGTTCTCACGTAGTCTCTAAAGGCAATTCAAAACTTTTTCCGAGGCTGGTGAAGACGTGCCCTTTCAAAACCGAGATGGGCAGGCGACTAGTATTTTTTCGCTATTGTAGGTCTCTCCGCGATTGCTTTACCTTTCGCGTGCTCATTCGTTCTTGTGGACGTGGGGTCCAGAAGAATACGAACTACCTCTGCGCGTTCGTACCCAACCAGGTGTTCACAGGGCTTATCCGAGCGTGTACTCGGAGCGGACGAGCGGGTCTGCCTTGGGGGAACCGTGAATCTACGCATTTCTGTTGCGAAGGGTCTGATCTGTGCAGTCCTGACGTTGCTCGTAACCTTTCCCGCCGCTGCTCAACAGATCACAGGAATCATCCGCGGAACTGTGACCGATCCGGTCGGCGCCACCGTGCCGGGAGCCTCGGTTAGCGCCATACAGGTTGAGACGGGCCTGACTCGTAGCGCTGTGACCAGTCGAACGGGCGAGTACGTGATTCTGGAGTTGCCGGTCGGGCATTATCGTTTGCAGGCTGCAGCCAAGGGCTTTCAGTCCTATATTCAGCAGGGCATTGCGCTTGACGTAAACGAGACTGCAAACGTTCCAGTCCATCTCGCAGTAGGGACCGAAACTCAGAAGATTGAAGTACAGGCAGATGCCCAGCTGATCCAGACCACGGTTACCGGGCTCGGTGAAACGGTCAATGAACGCGAGGTTCTGGATCTGCCGCTGAACGGGCGCAACTTCACGCAGCTCGGCCTGCTGCAGCCGGGAGTGGTGCCGCTCACGCCCGGTCTCGCCGAAGCTGGCGGCTCACTGCGCGATGGCCAGGCCTACGCGGTCAACGGCCAGAGACCGGAATCCAACAACTTCCTCATTGATGGAGCCAACAATTTCAACGGGGTCGATGGAGGTTTCGTTCTCAAACCTCCCGTGGACGCCATCACCGAGTTTAGGATTCTGACGCACAATGCGAGTGCTGAGTTCGGAAACGCTCTGGGCTCAACCACCAACATCATCACGCGCTCGGGTAGCAACAGCTTTCATGGAGCAGTTTGGGAGTTCCTCCGAAACGACGTTTTCGACGCGACCAACTACTTCGCCTCGACGACAGAGCCGCTGAAGCAAAATCAATTCGGCGGAACGTTTGGCGGGCCCATCATCAAAGACAAGACGTTCTTCTTCGGATACTACGAGGGTTTCCGCAACCGGCAAGGGGAAACGGATTCGTCGACGGTGCCGTCTGTAGCTGAACGTGCGGGGGACTTCTCTGCGGTGTGTCCGGAAGGTTTTTCTGGCGGGTTTTGTAACAATCCCGACCACCAGTTGTTCAATGTCTTTCTCAACCAACCCTATCCGTTCAACCAGTTCGACATGTCGTCGGTGCCTGCAATCACGCAGAATCTCCTAGGCTATTTCCCGGCGCCCAACAACGGAACCAACGTCTTCACCTCAACGCAAGTGGTTCACCAGGACACGAATCAGTTCGGATTGCGACTGGATCAGCGTATTGGCGGCTCTGACATTTTGAACTTCCGGTATGCGTTCAGCGACGGCACGGAACTGCATCCCATTGCGACCTCGGGCGCGAGCGTGCCGGGATTTCCCGTCGGCCAGGAGCAGCGGGCACAGAACTTCGTTGCCCAGGAAACGCACACCTTCTCTCCGTCGATGATCGGCGTTTTTCGATTCTCATACTTGCGGAATAAGTTTCTTTATGGGGAGAGGACCAACCACACGTGCCGCCAGTCGGGCTTTGGTTACGAACCGAGCCTGGACGTGGCCGTCGGGCCTCCGTTTATCCAGGTCAACGGCTACACCACGATCGGAAATCCGATCACCGGGCCGCGCAATACGTACGAGAATGCCTTTGACTATTCCGGCTCGCTGAGTTGGGTCCACGGGCGGCACGAAATCAAGTTCGGAGGCGGTTACCAGCATTCACAGTTCAACGTGCTGCAAGGTATTGCCACCAATGGCTTCTTTGTGTTCGCACCTTTTCCCGTGGTGCCCAGATGCGTTCGCCAGCTTTCTGTTTGGACAACCGGTCTTCTTTCTGCAAGGCCGGGGCGATTTTTCACGCGGCATCCGCGGCAATTCTCTGAACGGCTATGCGCAGGACACGTATAAGGTGACGCCGCGACTGACATTGAACGCGGGCTTGCGCTATGAACTCCCATTTCCTTATACGGAGATCCACAACCGGCAGACACTGTGGATTCCGGGAAGACAGTCGACGGTGATGCCTGATGCACCCCAGGATCTGCTCTATCCGGGCGACGCGGGCGTACCTGCGGGGTTGATACCAACCTTCAAGAAGGGATTCGCACCGCGTCTTGGTCTCGCATGGGATCCGACCGGGACCTCAACGTGGTTAGTCACGTCCGCTTATGGAATCTTCTATGAGCCGTACTATACGGGCCAGGGCGGGCCGCTGCAGTCACCGATTAGCGCACCTCCGTATCTGCAGACGCAGCAGATCAGCCTTACTCCCACTTCGTTTCTCAATTTTGAAGATCCTTACTTCGGCAACCCGCCGCCCGAGGGGACTTTTGCAAAGCCACTGACCAACCTGACACTGGCTCCGAACCTCCCTCTGCCCTATGCGCAGGACTGGGACTTGAATGTGCAAAGATCCTTCGGCACAGATCTGTTGCTGGAGATTGGCTACGTGGGAACCAAGGGGACGAAGTTGCCGCGTTTTGTGGAAGGTAATCCCGCGATCTACATTCCGGGAGTCGACTCGAACGGCGACCCGATCTCCACTTCAGGTAATGCGGACCAGCGGCGACTAAATTCGGGATGTACGCTCGATCCTGCCTCTCCGCCGTGCACGTACTCCTCAACCGGGCTGATCGAAGGGATTGCCAACTCTTCCTATAACGCGCTCGAGGCTAGCCTTAGGAAGCGCTTCAGTCATGGCATCTCGTTTCTGGCGTCGTATACGTATTCCAAATCCATCGATGATGCGTCTTCATTCAACATGACTGGTTCAGCAGCCAAGCCGGTGGCCGGCGAGAATGATCTGGCGCAAAATCCGTTTGATGTGGCTGCAGAGCGCGGCCGCTCGCTCTTCGACTCGCGCCAACGGTTAGTGCTCAGCTACCAGTGGATGCTTCCGTTCTGGAGACAGCCTCATAGCTGGTATCAACAGGTGCTGGGAAACTGGCAGGTGAACGGGATCGTGACCTTGATGAGTGGCACTCCGTTTACGGTCTTCGACTCCACAGATTTTTCGGTGCAAGGGTCAGCGCCAGAGATCAGCGGATTCTTCTCGAACCGGCCGAATCTGGCACCTGGGCAAAATCCCAACTCGGGGCCGAAGACCCCAGGGGCATGGCTGAACGCAAGTGCATTTCAACAAATCACTCAAGACCCCAATTCACCCGTACAGCAATTTGGCACCGCGGGCCGCAACATTGCCCAGGGGCCCGGTTACGCGAATTGGGACTTTTCCGCGTTCAAGAACATTACGGTGGCGGAAGGGAAGGAGTTCCAGTTCCGGGCGGAGTTTTTTAACATCCTGAACCACACGAACTTCCGGCTGCCTGACAGCGACATTAGTTCGCCGACATTTAACCAGATTCTCGAGGCGCAATCGCCACGGTTGATTCAGTTGGCGTTGAAGTTCCAGTTCTGAGGGCTGCGTCAGATTGCGCTCGCTTCGCTTCGCTGGACGGGCGAAGGCGCCCGTCCCCACACGAGCTCGAACGGGTGAGGCGCTCGTCCCAGCACGGCTTTTCGGAAATTCCTTCCCGCCGAGGCTGGTTCCCACTAAAATAGAACGCAATACAAGCGGAAACCCGCTTCTCTCACGGGTTCTGCTCGGGAGGTTCTGTGCACGTCCTGGTCACGGCCGACTCGTTGTCTGGCTCCTGGACCTATGCCCGCGAACTGGTGACCGGACTGGTCACGCGCGGCGTGCGAGTCACCCTGGTCAGCTTTGGCGAGATACCTCTCCCCGATCAGACCACCTGGATGGATCACCTGCACGGCCTCGATTACCGGCCGACTGCTTTTCGCCTGGAGTGGATGCACGAAGCTGAACAGGACTTGCCCGAATCGTCCGCGTTCTTGATATCTCTTATTAACGAATTGCGGCCCGACATTCTGCATTTGAATCATTTCTGCTATGGAAACTTGCCAGTGGATGTACCGCGCGTAGTGATGGCGCACGGCGACCTGGTGACGTGGAACCATGCCGTTCACAATCGCGCGCCGCGGCCCGCCCGCGCGCTTACTTGGTATCGGCGAACCGTGCTCAATGGAGTGATGGGCGCGGACGCGGTGGTGGCTCCGTCAGCGTGGATGCTCGACCGTGTCTCCTCCTGCTACGCCCGGCCGCGCAGGGGAGAGGTGATTTATCCGGGGCGCAATCCGATCTTCTTCAATCCTTACGTGAGCAAAGATGACTGCGTGCTCGCGGTGGGCCGGCTGGTGGACGCGAGCAAGCAGGTGTTTCTTCTCACGCAGCAGCAGCATCCGCTTCCGGTGTGCATCGTGGGCGCTGAGCACACAGTGCCGCTGCCGCGGATACCAATCCGCGCCGATGTAAAAGTCGCGATCGAAGAAACGTCAGTAGCCATTCGAGGGCCGCAGACCGATGCGCAATTGCGCGCGCTCTACAGCCGCGCAGCGATCTATGCCGCGACGTCGCGCTATGAACCGCTGGGCATGCCCGCGCTCGAAGCTGCGTTCTCCCGATGCGCGATTGTGGCCAACGATATCCCGAGCTACCGCGAAATATGGGGCGATGCCGCTCTTTACTTCCGCACCAACGATGGTGCGAGTCTTGCAGCGAACATCCGACTGCTCAATGCCGATCGTCCGATGCGGCGTGCCTATGCGGAATTGGCCTACACTCGCGCCCGGGAGCGCTTCACTACCAAGCGCATGATCGATCAGTGCCTGGAACTTTACCGGAGCTTGCGTTCCGCGCGGATGAAAGCAGCTTAGGCCATTCGATCCTTCTGCTTTCTGCTCACCTTTCGTGCGGCAAGCCGTCCCTGAATTACGTCCCGAGAGAACGCCATGCCAATGCTGATGAATGAGTACCGCTATGCCGCACGTCAGTTGTACAATTCCCCCTGGTTCACAGTGACTGTGGTTCTTACTCTGGCGCTCAAAATTGGCGCAAACACAGCCGTGTTCAGTGTGATGAATGCGGTGCTGCTGAAGGGCCTCCCGGTGCCGAACCCACAAGAACTGGTGTATCTGCATGTGCCCGCCGGCCAACCCCATGGGGCAGGGAACACCGGGGACTCGGAGACTTCATTTTCCGATCCGGTATTTGAGGATCTTCGCGAGGACCATCATGCGTTCGCCGATCTGATCGCGTTTGTGCCGCTGGCCATCGGGAAAGTGCCCGTGCGCTTCGGCGACACGCCCGAAGAAGTTGAAGGCGACATGGTCAGCGGAAACTTCTTCTCTGGGCTGGGCGTTTCTTTGGCGCGGGGACGCGGCTTCAGTCTGGAAGACGAAAGGGCTCACTCCCATGTCGCCGTGCTCAGCGATTCGTATTGGACGCGGCGCTTCTCGCGGGAGCCCTCCATTCTTGGCCAGAACATCTACATCAAGGGAAACGCATTCACAATCATCGGCGTGGGGCCCGAAGGATTCTTTGGAGTCGAGCCTGGCCAATCCACTGATCTGTGGATACCGCTGCAGAGTCGGCCTGACATGAATGCCTGGGGCAGCGCCCCGGAGTACAACACGCTCTATGGAACGCCGACCTGGTGGTGTCTGGAACTGATTGCGCGGCTTGCTCCGGGTGTGTCGCCGTCGCAAGCGCTGGTTGCCGTCACTCCGCGATTTCAGCGCGTTGCTTACACCGGTCTCAGCACGCCCGATCCAAAGGTCCCGAAGGTGACGCTGGCGTTCCAGCCTGCGCGCGGGATTGAGGGACTCGACACCAGCGGAGACTATCGCATCGGGGTAACGGTGTTGATGACGCTGGTGGGGCTTGTACTTGTGATTGCATGTACGAACGTCGCCATGCTGCTGGTCGCGAAGAAAAGCGCGCGCCAGCGGGAGTTCAGCCTGCGACTCGCACTCGGGGCCGGGCGCTGGCAGATCTTTCGGCAGTTGCTCCTGGAGAGCATTCTACTGATGACCATGGGCGCCGCGATGGGTTGGCTGTTCGCAGTGGCGGCCACACGTGCACTGGCCGCGTGGTCGCGGATTGAGACGGGCCTGGCTCCTGACGGTACGGTGCTCTTGTTTACGCTGGCGATTTGCGCGGTTGCGGCACTGGCGTTCGGCTTGGCTCCATTGATTCCTGCACTGCGCGTTCCCGTCGCGGGGTCGTTGAAGACGTCCGCTTCAACCGCCTATCGCTCTCGCTCTGGAAAGTGGAGTCGAAACGTGGTGATGGCTACGCAGATGGCGTTCTGTTTCGTCCTGCTCGTGGCTGCGGGACTCTTGTTGCGCACACTGGAAAACTACCGGTCGACGAACCTGGGAATGCGCGCAGAGGGGCTGCTCGTCTTCGGAATTACCCCACAGAAGGCCTTAAGCACAAGTCAGAACTTGCAATTTTATCGTTCGCTGCTGGAGCGGCTCAGGAACCTACCCGGGGTGGAGTCGGTCACTTTTGCGGAGAATCGTCCAGGTTCGGGTTGGAGCGACAACAACGCAGCAACGATTGATGGCGTGGCACATACGTATTCCGAGGCGCCGTTGCGCTCGAACGACGTGGGCCCTGGCTTCTTCCACGTGATGGGAGTGCCCGTAATCAATGGCCGCGATATCTCCGACAGTGACACGGAGGCCTCGTCTCACGTTGCGGTTGTGAATGAGACTTTCGCTAAGAAACTGTTGCCGGGTGTGAACCCGATCGGGCACCAGCTAGGAGACAAGTCTCGGCGAACCATCGTGGGTGTCGTGAAAGACAGCAAATACAGAAGCGTCGATGAAAAACCGATACCAATGGCGTACTACCCGTACACGCAGGTGGGCGGAGTTTCGCACCTGGAGGTCGAAGTGCGAGTTCGCGGAGCGGTTGTGGCTCTGTTGCCGTCGATTGCCGCGGCAGTACGCGCCATGGATCCTAATGTGCCGCTTGAGAATCCGATGACGCAGGACGGTGTATTTGAAAATTCGTATTCTCAGCAACGTATGTTCTCTCGCCTTTCGGCATTCTTTGGAGTGCTGGCGGCCACGCTGGTGGCAATCGGGCTATACGGAACACTGGCATATCGGCTCGCGCGACGGACTTCGGAGATCGGCGTGAGAATGGCGCTCGGCGCGCGTCCTTCGCAAGTCCTGGGCATGCTCGTTCGTGAGAATCTACTGGTCACAGGGATTGGCCTCGCCTGCGGCCTGCTGATTGCTCTAGGTTCTGCGGGGATGATGCAGTCGATGCTGTTTGGCTTGCAGCCCCGCGATCCACTTACGTTCGGCGCCGCGTTCTTTATGGTCGCGCTGGTTTCGCTCGCGGCGAGTTTTCTACCTGCGAGGCAAGCGGCGTCGGTCGCCCCCATGCGCGCTTTGCGCACGGAATAAGACCGACTGTCTGATCTGAGTCCGGTGCGGAACTCGTGCCCTCCGCCTCTTCCGTGATATCTTCTTAAGGCTTACTAGAAACTCGTAAGGTTGGAGGATTTTGCATGGCGCAGGTGAAGATTACTGTCCGTCCGAATGGGCCGCTTCGCGTGGAGGCTCCCGAGGGAGCCGTCGAACTAGTGGATATCAACGGCAATCAATTTGATCTCACGGGCAAAACCGCTTTTTCGCTCTGCCGCTGCGGCGGTTCGGTCAATAAACCCTTCTGCGACGGAACCCATAGCAAGATCGGCTTCCAAGGCGCGGAACTCGCAGTGAAGAAAGCCGAAGGACAGGCATAAGCGGTGAGCGTAGAGCCGTAGCTTGCTAAGTCTCTGGTGGCAGCGTCGGTAATCCATAAGGTTTCCACGCTCTCGGCAGGGAGACGTTGCAAGCAGCGTCTCTACGAATGAATCTGTGCGGAGAAAGATCGTGCGGGATTCACGGGACCGGGAACTGGGGATGCATCGCAGAATCACGCGCCGTGATTTCATCAACGGCGTGGCGGTGACTGCGGGCGCGGCCATGATGCCGTGGCATCTGTCGGGTGCGGCCGCCGATCCGGAAAAGTCTGGCAAGTACTATCCTCCGGCGCTCACCGGCCTGCGCGGCAGCCATCCCGGATCGTTTGAGACTGCCCACAGCGTGCGTGATGGCACCTTCTGGGACACAGCGGGGAAGCCCGAAGACACCGGCGAGACTTACGATCTGATTGTTGTTGGGGGAGGCATCAGCGGGCTTGCTGCTGCCGACTACTATCGCAAGGCGGCGGGTAGCAAGGCGCGCATTCTCATTCTCGACAACCACGACGACTTTGGCGGCCATGCCAAGCGCAACGAGTTTCGTGTGGGCAACGCACTCCGGCTGGGTTTTGGAGGGACATTCTCCATCGAGAGTCCTGCCCCCTACAGCTCGGTGGCCAAGGCGCTCATCGAAGAATTGGGGATTGATGTCGCCTCGTTTTCGAAATATTTCGACAAGAATCTTTATCGTTCCCGAGGTTTGCGTCCCAAGATTTTCTTCGACAAAGAAACCTTTGGCGTGGATAAGTTGGTTGTAAATTTCAGCCCGCGAGGTGGGGGTGAGAGTGAAGACGCGGAAGCCAATTCCCCCGACCTGCTGAAGGTCTTTTTACGCGAAGCTCCGATTGCCGATCAGGCCAAGCGCGACCTACAGAGTTTCTATACAGAACCGAGGGATTACTTTCCCGGCCTAAGCTCGGACGAGAAGAAAGCGAAGCTGGCCCGGATCAGTTACGCGAACTATTTGAAGGACGTTGCGGGCGTTCACGAAGATATCGTCAAAATTTATCAGACCCTGCCGCACGGCTTATTCGGCGTAGGCATTGACGCGGTCTCAGCGCAGGATGCGTGGGGATTCGACCTGCCTGGTTTCGAGGGTTTGAAATTGGATCCGACCCCGGGGAAGGGAATGAACCGGGATGCCATTCCCAACGACGAGGCCGAGAAGTACTTCTTCCATTTTCCTGACGGTAACGCCACCATCGCTCGCCTGCTGGTGCGTCAGTTGATTCAAGGCTCGGTGCCGGGGAGTTCGGTCTCGGATGTAATTCTCGCCAAGGCGGACTATGCGAAGCTCGATCAATCCACTTCGCCGGTGCGCATCCGTTTGAACAGTACGGCCGTGCGCGTGAAGCATCTGGGGGACGCGGCCAGCGCGAAGGAAGTGGAGGTCACCTATGCGCGCGGGGACAAGGCGTATACGGTGAATGCGAAGAACGCGATCCTTGCCTGCTGGCACGTGGTGATTCCCTACATCTGCGAAGAATTACCTGCCAAGCAAAAGGAGGCGCTGGCCTCTGCGCAGAAAGTGCCGCTGCTCTACACCAACGTTGCACTCCGCAACTGGAAGTCGTTCGAGAAAGCCGGGACGAATTCGATCTACGCGCCTGGCATGTATCACAGTTATGTGAACCTTGATCTTCCTGTGAGCATTGGCGGCTACGAGTGCGCACGCAAGCCCGAGGAGCCGATCGTGGTGCACATGATGAAAGCCGCGTGCCATCCAGGCCTGCCGGCGCGTCAACAGCACAGCCGCGGCCGCATGGAACTGTACACGACGACGTTTGAGACGATGGAGCGCAGCATCCGCGAGCAACTGGCCCGCATGCTCGGTCCGGGCGGATTTGACCCGGGCCGCGATATCGCCGCGATCACGGTCAATCGCTGGCCGCACGGTTATTCCTACGAGTACAACTCGCTGTGGGATTCATTCTGGCTGGAGGGTGGGGAGACTCCGTGCGAGGTGGCGCGAAAGACGTTCGGGCGGATTGCTATCGCCAACTGTGACGCCGGAGCGTATGCGTATACGGACGAGGCTATCAATCAGGCGCTATCGAGCGGTTACCGAGATCACGAAAGCCTAATGCCCTGGTCCTCTTAGTTGCTGCGCGCTATCTCTTGCCTCTTGCGCTTCCTTCGTCATTCCCTTGGCCTGATAGGCGCCGGCTAATGCATTCTCCAGGTCGGGATTGTCGCCGGTCTTTTCCTTTTCCTTGAGATAAGCTGCGATGGCCTCGTCGTAGCGGTTAAGTTTTGCATAGGATTTGCCCATCTCGTAGTAGGCGCCTGAGACGTGGGGATCTGGCGCAGCTTTCTTGAACTCTTCGATCGCGGCCGAGTAGTTCTGCTGATCCGCGAGCACGAGCCCTAAGCCGTAGTGACCTTCAGCACTGTTGGCATCCTTCGCGAGGATTTGAGTAAATGCGGATTTCGCGTCGTCCAGGCGCTCCTCGCTCAGGTAAACCAAGCCGAGATCGAAACGGGCTTCGAGATTTTCGGGCTTTAGTTCGATGACACGTTTGAGTTCGGCTTCGGCCTCGGGATATTGGCCGCGTGTGAGGTAGGCCTGCGCCAGGGCGAAGTGCGCCTGAGCGAGATTGGGCTGCTGTTTGATCACAGCCTGTAATTGGGCGACCGGGTCACCTTTCCCTTCCTGAAAGGCTCGAGCCATGCGCATGGGGCCACCCCGCCACTGTCGCACGCCGAGTCCGGCCGCCAGCAGCGCCAGCGCAACCACGCCCACAACAGCCGCGCGCCGCAGCGGAGCGTCCTGCTGCGGTGCCAGACGGGCGATCAGCGCGCCGAGAATGGCCCCACTGACGAGCCCGCCGATGTGTGCCGCGTTATCAATCCCAGAGTAATTTCCTCCAAGGAACGCGTTGTAGCCAATTCCGAACAAGACGTTAAAGCCGATGAAAAATGCCAGACTTCGGAATGTGCCACGAATCGCGATGGTGGGGAGGGAAAATTCACCAAGATAGAAAGACGCAGCCAATGCTCCCGCCAAGCCGAAAATCGCGCCCGAAGCTCCAACACTGAGTACTCCGGGATTCCATCCAACGCTTGCCAGTCCTGCCGCGACACCTGTGACTAGATAGATCGCGGCATAGGTCCATCGTCCGTAGAGGGATTCGCACAACGCCCCCAGGTCCCACAGGCACCACATGTTAAAAAGAATGTGCCAGATGCTGCCATGAAGGAACATGTAGGTTACCAGCCGCCACCATTCGCCTGACAGTGTGAGGGGGCCGTAGTTGGCCCCGAAGTGCACCATCACTTTCCCAGAGAAATCCAACGAAGGACCGCTCGCAGCCACCATCGCGATGAAGACCATCGCGTTAGCACCGAGGATCAATTGAGTTAGAGAGATGCTGGCTTCACGCTTGACCCACGGCGCCGGTATGACGCGTTGTGGCACGTCGTCTGACGTCTTCGCCGCGTTGTGCGGCCTCGTGCTGCACGCACCACTGGCATATCTTCTTGAAGGTCAACGGAGGCAGTTGCCTGCCGCATCGAATACAGTTCGCCATGTCTTCTATAGAAAGCCTATCAGTTGTCGGGAGCGTTGTGGGGAGTGGAGAATGTGTAGCCCCGGACGCCTCGTCCGGGGTTGCGCCTGAAGCGCGCAATGCAGGCTGTTATCGTGACGCAGGCCGCCGCGCTGGCGACGCATACGCTACCCGCATGCGTCGCTTCGCTCCGCAGAGCGGACGAGGCGTCCGCCCCTACACAAACCTACTAGTGGATCGTTTTCGTCTTGCGCGACATGTAATCCATCAGCAGATACTGGCCTAGCGTATACGGCGTGGTGAAGTATGCTTTGCCGCGGCACATCTCGGTGACCTTTTGCACGAACTGGACGAGGCCATAGTCCGACGCCAGCATGAAAGTGTTGATCAGCACACCGGCGCGCTTGCACTTCGAGACTTCTTCCAGCGTCTGGCTGACGACCAGCGGATCGAGGCCGAATGCATTCTTGTAAATGCGTCCGTCTTCGAGCGTGAGTGCCGAGGGCTTGCCGTCGGTGATCATCACGATCTGCTTCATGTCCTTGCGCTGCCGCTGCAGGATTCGTTGTGCCATCCGCAGGCCTTCGCGTGTATTGGTGTAGTACGGTCCAACTTTCACCCGAGCCAACTGGGAGAGCGGAATCTCCTCGGCCGAATCGTGGAAGAGCACCAGGGATAGCGAATCACCGGGATATTGCGTGCGAATCAGATGGGAGAGGGCCATCGCCACTTTTTTCGCTGGAGTAAAGCGATCTTCACCGTACAGGATCATCGAGTGGGAGCAGTCGAGCATGAGCACCGTGGCGCATGAAGATTGATATTCGCACTGATGCACCTGCAGGTCGGAATACTCGATGTTCAGCGGCAGAGATAGTCCCTCGCGCTGGATGGCATTCGAAAGAGTTGCGGTGATGTCGAGATTCAGCGTGTCGCCGAATTCGTAAGTCTTTGACGAACCGCTGGCCTCGATGCCCGTAGCCAGATCTCGCGTGTCGTGGCGTCCGAAGCTGGACTTACCGAGCGAGCCGAGCAGATTGCGAAGCGACTTGAATCCCAGGAAGTCGAGGCTCTTGTCGGTGATTTCGAAGCGGGCCTGTTGCGCCTCGCCGGTTTGCCCGCCGACGCTCGACTGCTGCGCCGGGTCATGCGGCTCGTCGATCGAGATGTAATCCTCCTGCTGCATGCGCTCGATGAGTTTCTCGATCAGTTCATCGAACTGACCGTCGGCCATCATCTGCTCGATCTGCTGGCGGAGGTTCTCGTCGAACATCTCTCCGTTGAGCAGTGCGTTCTCGATGGCGCGCCTGAGTTCCTCGAGCGTCTGCTCGCCTTGGGGCATCTCGTACCACATGGAATCCTGGAAGCCGCTCTGCAGCAGGTAATCCGAGAGTGCGCTGAGCAGGTCTTCCATGCTCATTTCGCCGGCGGGGTCGGGGACGTATTTGGAGTAACGAATGCGTTTCATGAGAGCTGCTAGCTTCTAGCTACTAGCTTCTGGCAAACCGCGCCGCCTAGCTAGAAGCTCCTCAATTAAACTGTCTTCTCTGGCGGAGCGGCTTCTCTTCCGGATCAAACGATTTCTCGCGAACGGGCTCTGGCTTTTTTTCTCCGGCGCGGAAAACGCGCTCTTCGCTGCGTCCGATGCGCTTGTGTGCGTGCAAGCCTTCGAGGATAAACTCTGCACCGGAGACCTGCTGCTCGGCACTCTCTTTCGGCGACACGCCCAGAGGTCCGAGTTTGTCGATCAGTCCTTGAATACCCCGAAGCTTCTCGAGCGCTTCCGCAGCAGGAACGGAATCTGACATTTGAATTTCTCCACCCAGGTCGAACCACTGCACGATCTGCTGCACGTTGGCGCCGGTGTAGTACTCGTCGTAGGTTTTGGCGATGGCGGTGCGAATCAGTTCACGGCCCACGTGGTCGGCGCCCTTCATCTCGCCTTCATATTCGAGTTCGAGCTTCCCCGTGATCGCCGGCAGGGCGGCGTAGACGTCGCTGATGCGCGGGACGACGAGCTTTTCTTCATTGCGAATCGCCCGCCGCTCGGCATTGGAGATCACGTTTTCGATTGCCGAGATCGGCAGGCGCTGGCTCACGCCCGAGCGCTTGTCGATCTTCTTGTCCTCGCGCGCGGCGAAAGCCACGCGCTCGATCACTTCCTGCACATAGCTCGGAAGATGCAGGGTGTGACCATTGCGCCGGGTCCAGGCCTCCTGGGCAGTGATCGCGATTCCTTCCTCAACCGTCGCCGGATAGTGGGTGCGGATCTCCGATCCGATGCGGTCTTTCAGCGGCGTGATGATTTTTCCGCGCGCCGTGTAGTCTTCAGGGTTGGCGCTGAACACCAGCGCCAGGTCAAGCGGCAGACGAATCGGATATCCCTTAATCTGCACGTCGCCTTCCTGCATGATGTTGAACAGGCCAACTTGAATCTTTCCGGCCAGGTCGGGCAGTTCGTTGATCGCGAAAATGCCACGGTTGGCGCGGGGAAGCAGCCCGTAGTGAACCGTTAGCTCGCTGGAGAGTTCGTGTCCACCACGCGCCGCCTTGATGGGATCGATATCGCCAATCAAATCGGCAATGGTCACATCTGGGGTGGCCAGCTTCTCCACATACCGTTCATCGGGAGTCAGATACGCGATCGGGGCGCCGTCACCGAGGCGCGAGATTTCATCACGGCAGCGGCGGCAGATGGGCGCGTAGGGATTGTCGTGAATCTCGCATCCGGCAAGATACGGCATCTGCGGATCGAGCAACGTCGTCAACGCGCGCAGGATACGGCTTTTCGCCTGTCCTCGCAACCCAAGAAGGATGAAATTGTGGCGCGAGAGAATGGCGTTGATGATCTGCGGTACGACGGTGTCGTCATACCCGACAATGCCGGGAAACACGGAAGCGTCACCGCCATCGCGCAAACGCGCTACCAGATTGTCGCGAAGCTCGTCTTTTACCCGGCGCGTGCGTAAACGCTCTTCAGAAAATGCACTGCGGCGCAGATCCCCCAACGTGCGCGGAACACTCATGAAAGGAAACCCCCACGAACTACAATGAGGTGATTATACGCCGCCGTCGCGCGGCGAGTTGTAACGGGGCGGCCGAAGCTTGAAGCTATTTTGCCTAAGAGAGATTTCGAAAGGGCGACTCCGCGCGGCCGTGCTGGTCGCGCTCGGTGCGTCATTCTGCCTGGTGTCAGGGCGATGCGCTTTCTCGCAGACGCAGAAACCAGCTGACTTGCCCTCGCCCGGCCAGATCGGAGATGTAGTCTGCATTTCCGATGCGGCGCAAAGCTATGCGCTCTATTTGCCTTCCGGCTACGGACCTGCCAAGCGATGGCCCATCATTTATTTCTTCGATCCGGCCGGACGCGGCCGGCGTCCGCTTGAGCTCTATAAGGAGGTTGCCGAAACGTACGGATTTATCCTGGCCGGCTCCAACAATTCCCGCAACTTTTCACGGGACCAGGGGAAAGCTGTGAATGCGATTTGGCAGGACACGCATGCGAGGCTTGGGATCGAGGAGCATCGCTCGTATGCGAGCGGATTCTCTGGCGGGGCGCGCGTGGCTGGCGCGATGGCGTTGAGCGGCCCGCAGGGTCAGATCGCAGGAGTGATCGCCCACGGTGCCGGATATCCGAGCAACAAGACCACGGGGAAGGATGATCTGCCTTATCTCTTTGCGGTCGGCGATCAGGATTTCAATTGGCCGGAAGTGATCAACATTCGCCGTGAACGTGAGGAGCAGGGTTCACCCTACCGGGTGCGCGTATATGCCGGGCGCCATCAGTGGGCGCCGGGTGCGGTGATGGAAGAGGCCGTGCAATACATGAATTTAAAGGCGATGCAAGCCGGCAACCTTGCGCCTGACGCGGCATTCATCGATCACCTCCTAGACAAGACCAAGGCGGAAGCTGCGGACGCAGAAACCAGAAAAGATCCGATCGCGCAGCTTAGCGCGTATCACTCGTTAGTCTCGGACTTCGCGGGACTCCGCGATTCGAAGGAATTCGCGGAGAAGCTGACGCTGTTGCAGCAATCACCGATACTTAAAGCGGCGTTGAAAGGTGAGCGCGAACAGATGTCCGATCAACTCAAGCTCGAGCAAGAAATCATACAGAAAATCTCCAGCATTGCCGATAATTCGGCGCCCGACACTCCGGCGCTTCGTATCGAAGTTCGACAGCAGATGGGTGCACTTGGCGATCAGGCCAAACACAGTAAGAATGAAACGAAGCGGTTGATCGCCGGCCGGGCATTTAGTGGCATCTTCGTAGGCGCCATGGAAGACGGGCAGCAGCAACTCGCCGCCCGGCACTTCGAAAAAGCCGAGGCTTATTTCGACATCATGAGGCAGGTTAGCGATGATCCCTGGCCTGTCTTATTGCTGGCCGATACGCATGCGGCCGCAGGAAATCGACGGTTGGCCATCAAAGATTTGCAGGAAGCGGTGAAGCGGGGGCTGAAAGATCGGGCGGTCGTCGAATCTGATCCGCAGCTTCAGAGCTTGAAGAGCGAGCCGGAATTTCAAAAGGTGCTGGCGGAGATGGAGGGGAAGTAGCTAGGCTGAGAAGCTTTCCCACAATAAAGCGAACAAGGTAGACTGCGCATTTTCTCAGGGGCTAAAACCGGAGAGAACTGTCGCGCAAGGTGCGCGGCGGAATTTCCGGCAGCTGGGCACTCATGAAAGAGAGAATACGCCCTTCGGGCCGCCCCCTCTTTCGCTCCGGAACGTGGGACTAGGATGAGTGCAATGGCGATTTTTCGCCATTTGACAGCGCGGCACCCTACTGGTAGTGGATCATGAAGAGGACACGAGCATCGTCTTTCGACAATTTCACCGTCGCGGTACCACCCTCACACAATCCCGGTTTCCCGTCGCCGCAGTAGAGCGTACCTTCAACAGTCCAAACGTTCCGTTCCAATGTTGCCGTGAACGGGCGCTCTGAGACTATTTTCTGTTCGCCGTAAACAGGAATGAGTACGGCTTCGGCAATTTTCACGGCAGTCGCAGCATCCGGCACATAGCCGTTAGACGGCGTGTATCCATTCTTCTGCATCTTCGCCGTTTGTTGAGCCGTCGCAGGAAGCATGAGGAGTAATGCGATCACGCAGGGAACGAACATCGGCTTGTACATTGTCGCCTCGTCAGCAGGATACTATCCCCGCTTTATGGAACGACAATCGTATCTTGTACTTGCACACAGACTGACGAAAACAGACCGTTAC
>CAVUOS010000029.1:0-109465 GCA_963743105.1 Terriglobia bacterium | reverse complement strand
CGCGGAATTCGAAGCCCGCGCCAATCCTGGCAAAAGCCACGCTGCAGCCGCCGCGCTGGCGCACTGTCCAACGAAATGTCTTCGGGTTGTCCGGTTCATGCGCGAAAGTGTAACAGAGAACGACCGTGTCGACCGTGACTGCACGGCACGACGTTCGGCAAGACGGCAAGCGGTGCCATTCGTTGCCGCGCATGCGGAACTCTGACCGGACTGTCGCTGCTAGAGGTAAGATTGGCAGACGTTTGACCGCGACTCAAAGGGGACCTGCATGATATCGCGACGTAGCTTCGTGGCTGCACTCTCAGCTCTTCCCATAGCACGCGTGCTTCATCCTTTCGGATCGGCGCGGGAGACTTCCTTGCACCAATCCCCGAAGCGCGCGCTTCTTCAACTCCGGAGGATTTGACGAAGTACGTCAAGATCGCGATCGGTACTGGCGGCCATGGTCACACGTATCCGGGCGCCACCGTTCCGTTTGGCATGGTGCAACTCAGCCCCGACACTTACAACGATGGCTGGGACTGGTGCTCTGGCTACCACTACTCCGACAGTTCGATCATGGGTTTCAGTCACACGCACCTCAGCGGTACCGGTGCCACCGACATGCTCGATTTTCTATTGATGCCGGGCACCGGTGCGGCGAAGACAGTGCCCGGATTGCGACAGAACCCAGGTGATGGTTACCGCTCGCGTTTCAGCCACGACGAGGAGATTGCGGAGCCGGGCTACTACTCAGTGATGCTGCGAGACTACAACATTCGTGCCGAAATGAGCGCCACCGAACGCGCTGGCATCCACCAATACACTTTTCCCCAGAGTGACAGCAGTCATTTTATTCTCGACTTGCTCCACACCTCCGGGAACGTGCCGGTCTTGTGGGCGGAACTGAAAATCGTCGGCCAAGACACAATCATTGGTGGACGCAGCGTCAAAGGATGGGCGCCCGGCCGCGAAATCTATTTCGCGATGCAGTTTTCCAAACCGTTTGCGTCCTCTGAGATCTACTTGGACGAAAAGCGTTTGAATCCGGGCGTGCGCGAAGCGAAGGGAATCTCCCTCAAGTGCCTGACGCATTTTCATACCTCGAAGGACGAAGTGATCCTCGTGAAGACCGGCACCTCCGGTGTGAGCGCGGAAGGCGCGCAGAAAAATCTGGCAGCTGAAATCCCCGACTGGGATTTTGCCAAAGTGCGACGCACGGCTCATGCTGCCTGGAGCAAAAACCTCTCGCGAATTAAGATAACAACCTCGAACGCGAAGCAGAAGAGAATCTTCTACACCGCCATGTATCACATGATGGTGGCGCCAACGCTATTTGACGATGTCGACGGGCAATACCGCGGGATGGACGGAAAGAATCATCAACTTCCACCGGGCGCTCACAACTACAGCACCTTCTCGTTGTGGGATACGTTTCGCGCGGCGCATCCCATGTACACGCTTTGCCAGGCCGATCGCGTGCCAGATTTCGTGAATCGCCTCATTCGCATGGCAGAACAGAGTCCAGTCGGCGTCCCGATCTGGCCGCTGCAGGCGAAAGAGACTTTCTGCATGACGGGATTTCATTCGAGTTCCGTTATTGCGGAAGCGCAGGTGAAGGGATTCAAGGGAATTGACTTCAACAAGGCATATCCCACTTTCGAGCGACGCGCCATGGCGGATGATTACCGAGGGCTCGGCTTCTACCGCAAGTTGGGCTACATCCCTTGCGATAAAGAAGAGGAGTCGGTCAGCAAGGTCATGGAATATGCCTATGACGACTGGGCCGTAGCCCATCTTGCGCAGGGGGTGGGAGAGGCGGATGATTGCAAACTTCTCCTCGAACGTTCGCAGAACTACAAAAATCAGTTCGACACCGCTTCCGGTTTCATGAGACCACGATTAGAGAATGGCCAGTGGTCGGAACCGTTCACCTCAACCGAAATGGGCTACTCCAAAAAATGGCGGGACTATACCGAATCCGATCCCTGGCAGACGACGTTTACGGTTCAGCACGACCCCGCTGGTTTGATTAAAATCTGCGGCGGTCCTCAGGCATTTACTGAGAAACTGGACGCGCTGTTCACAGCCAGTTCGCAACTTCCTCCTGATGCTCCTCCCGACATCGCGGGTATGGTTGGGCAGTACGCGCACGGCAACGAACCGTGCCATCACATGGCCTACCTCTACTGTTACGCCGGAGCTGCACCCAAAACCCAGGATCGTGTTAGAAGCCTGCTGGAGACGGAATACGATGACCAGCCCGATGGGCTGGCTGGCAACGAAGACTGTGGGCAAATGTCTGCCTGGTACGTGATCAGTGCCCTCGGATTCTATGCAGTTGATCCGGTCAGCGGAAACTATGTGTTTGGTACGCCCCTATTTGATCGGGCGGAGGTTGAAGTGGCGAGTGGCAAGACACTGGTGGTTGAGGCGAAGCGGAATTCCCCGAGCGATCAATACATCCAATCCGTAACCTTCAACGGCAAACCCTACAACAAGCTGTGGTTCCGTCACGCCGACATCGCGGGTGGCGCAATCATCGTTTTCACGATGGGAAGCAAGCCGAATTCGCAATTCGGGTCTGAGCCAGGCGCGATGCCCCAATCACTGCAAATGTGAGTGGCAAACCAGACGCCCGCCGGAAGGGTGAATCTCCGGGTGACTATTCAGTTGTTGACGATGGTGGAGGCGGCGGGAGTCGAACTATTCAGCGTGTTGACAGCACGTAAGTTATTGATTCTTCGTATGGCCAGAGAGGGCAAAAAAGGCACCATTGCCGATTCCATTGTACGTTTATTGTACGAAAATCTTTTGAGTTTTCGCCTGCAACTCGCTCATCACAGGCCGAGTATCCCACAGTTATGCTCCGATTGAGAAGACAATTCGCTCGCTCAAATGATCCCCTATCCAAAAAGCTGACCCTGGGGTGGTGATTCCCGCTCGACAGGTTTCGCACAATCCGCATCATCGTTCTGCACTTGACTTACACGACTACTCACCGGATACGCGCTCATTTGGAGCGCATTATACGGCTTCAGCATTTCCAGAGCGTCCGCTATATCCTTCAAGCCCGGATCGAGCCATAAGTCGTAATCGCTTGCGTTCAAGATCACAGGCATCCGATCGTGCACGGCAGAGGTGACTGCGTTGGGCGTGGTGGTAAGGATCGTGCAAGTCTTAATCCAGTCACCATTCGGAGCCTTCCATCTCTCCCACAATCCGGCAAATGCGAAGAGTTGGCCTCCGTTCACTTCAAAGCAGAATGGTTGCTTGACCTTTCCTGTTCTTTTCCACTCGTAGAATCCATCGGCCGGCACCAAACATCTTCGGTGCTTCAGCGCGTCGCGAAATGCGGGAAGAATGTGAGCTGTCTCAGACCGTGCATTGATCATTCGTGCAGCGCCGGACATGTCTTTCGACCACGAAGGTATCAATCCCCAGCGCATTTGCGACAGATTTCTGATTGGATCGGCAGGATTCTGCCGAATTACAGGTACGGGTTGTGTTGGTGCGACATTTAACGGGGCGTCCACTCTTCCTCACCAGAGATCGCATCGAAGTGCTCTTCGATGATCTGCTTTCTTCGCGATAGCCGGTACATAATCGCTCAACTCGTCTGCCCTGCGCAATGCTCCCTCATGCAGAGGTTCCAGCTATCGCCATCTTTTGCCCATTAATCCGGGTTCTGAGCGCGAACGCCGGATAACTTCCGGCTTGCTCGTGACACGTCCAGTTAACCATGAGACCATTACCGCATCTCCTGCACCGCTCGGAGCGAGCCATGCACACCTTGCTTCAGGACCTCCGCTATTCCGCACGGCAGCTCATCAAAAGTCCAGGATTCACGCTGACGGCAGTGATCTCGCTGGCGCTCGGCATTGGAGCGGCCACCGCTGTGTTTAGCGTGATTTATGCGGTGCTGATGAATCCTTATCCCTACCCTGCCGCGGATCGAATAGTACGACTCACGGTCGACAGCGTAGCGGGTTCCGGGGACCCCGTCTATCTAAATGGCGCCGAAATTCAGACCTTGCGGCAATCACCAGTGGTCGAAAGCGTTCTGGCTACGGACAACAGCGCTCTGATGCTGACCGGGCAAGATCTTCCGGAGAAGGTGCACGCCGTGAGCCTCATCTCGAATAATTTCCAGGATCTCGGCGTGCCCGCTTTGCTGGGGCGCGGACTTTGGCCATCCGACGCAGTGGACGGCCAGGAGCCACGACCTGTTGTAGTTCTTTCCTACAGATTTTGGCGGAAACACTACTTGTCCAATCCGGACGTAGTGGGCCGCACGCTGCAACTTGATCACAAGAACTTTGAGATCGTAGGCGTCGCGGCGCCGCGATTCACTTGGGATGACGGCGACGTCTATCTCCCGCTGAAGCTGATGCGAGATCCGGGGCGCACATCTATCGTCAATTTGCTTCTGCGGCCGGGCGTCAGTCGCGCCGCAGCCGAACGCCGCACTGCAGCCCCTCGTGGAACAGTTCGCCAGTTCGATGCCTAACGATTTTCCCGATGTCTTCAGGGTCCATGTGCATGGGCTGAACGACTGGGTAGTTGGCTCCATGGGCGGAACACTGTACTTGCTTTTTGGCGCGGTGATGTTGCTGCTCGTGATCGGATGCGGAAATGTCTCGATTCTGCTGCTGGCACGGGGTACGGCGCGGCAGCATGAATTGGCTGTGAGAACCGCAGTCGGCGCGGGCCGCTTCCGAATCATTCGCCAATTGCTCACGGAGTCGCTCCTTCTCGCGGTGATTGGAGCGTTGCTGGGTGTTCTAACTTCTTACGGCGCTCTGGCACTGATTCTGCGTCTGCTGCCCCAATCTACGTTCGCCTCCGAGGCCGTGATTCGTATCAACCTGCCGGTGCTGTTTTTCAGCGTCACGGTCGCGCTCGGAACGGGTGTGCTGTTCGGGCTTTGGCCAGCGCTGCAACTTTCGCGTACGCACATCGGGGAGATCATGCAGTCTGGCGCGCGCCGGTTAGCCGGCAGTGTCCGCGGACGCAAGGCCCATAGCATGCTGATCACCGCGCAGGTAGCGCTGACATTATTGTTGCTCGCAGCTGCGGGCTCCTCAATGAAGGGGTTCGCCCAGCTGATCCACCAGCCCCTCGGTTATGATCCGCACAATGTGATGGCGATAGGAATTCCTTTACGCGCAAGCTCCTACCGCACTTGGCCGGCGCGTGCAGCCTATTTTGAGCAACTGCGAGAGAAAGTCGCGGAGACACCGGGCGTGATCACGGCGGCGATTTCCACCGATGCAACGCCGCCGAGGAATGGATGGATTATGGGATTTGAAGTTTTGGGCAAACCCATGGCCCCTGGTGCAGGGGCGCTTTTTGATTCGAGTGGGTCTGAGATCGGATCGGTCAACCTGATTAGCCCGGAGTACTTCGCGGCTTTGCGCATTCCCGTGCTGCAAGGACGGATTTGGAGCGACGCCGAGAATAACAAAGGCGCACATGTAGCCGTGATCAACCGTACGCTGGCGCAGCGCTACTTTCCGAATGGCGATGCCATTGGGCACTCGCTGAGATCGGCAGGTCTCGAAGGCAATCCCGCCACAGTGCTGTCGCCGCCAAATATCGGAGCTACCTGGTTCCAGATTGTGGGCATCGTCGGGGACGCCCGCAATGATGGGCTCCGAAGTGCCCCAAGACCATCAGTCTACGTGCCCTATACATTCAGCATGGGAGAGGGCACGGAGATTCTGGTTCGCTCTGAGGTTCCGCCCCTTACGCTGCAACATGCCGTGCGCGAGCAGTTGAGGGCCATTAACCCGGATCAGATCAGTGGCGCTTATGATCTCGAAACTCGCCTCACTTATGAACCCGAGTGGCAGCAGGAGCATGTCGCGGCGTGGATTTTTGGCATTTTTGCCTGGCTCGCCCTGGCTCTCGCCGCCGTAGGGCTACATAGCGTCGTGTCCTACACAGTGGCACAACGGACCAACGAATTCGGGATTCGTATGGCGCTGGGCGCGCAGCGTGCGGACGTGCTGCGAATGGTCTTCAGGTCGGCATCGGTAAGCCTGGGCGCCGGAATCTTGGCAGGTATAGCTCTTTCGTTAGCCCTAAACCAAATCATTGCGAAATGGGCACAAGCGAACCCGCGCGACCCCGTCATTCTCCTTGCCGGGACCGTTCTTCTCGGCTTCGTGTCTGGGTTGGCCTGCGCAATACCGGCGCGTCGCGCCTCCAAAGTCGATCCGATGATTGCACTACGTAGCGAATAGTAGCGCCCCTCCACTTGGAGGGTGGTCGGCAAACCTTACCTTACCGGGTTAGGTAAGAGTAGCTTGTCATCCAACCCGAATCCAAAAGGGGTCATTTCCGTTGATGGCGGTATCGCCTATATAGAGTCAGTTGACTATTGCAGCCTCGCCGGAGCGACCGGCAGCAAGAACACGAATGCCAGTCCTTTCATGCGGCGATTTCCGCTTTGAAAATTGGGAAAACTGGGGGAAAGCCTGGTCTCCGCTTTTTAGTGTCGGCGTTTATTGCTCTCGAAGCCGCTGGAAACCACAGACGGTGTAACCTCTGGTGTGACGCGTTTGCGTGTAGGAGGTTTGTTTCCCAGAGGTGTATTGTAAGTACGTTTATTCTTCTGAGGCTCTACTCCGCGTTTGTAGTGCTTTTTCACGCCGTCCCTCCAGTCGTCCTTTCCATGACGTACGAGCACGCGCAGATCCTCGAAGATTTTGATAGCGTCACGTGTATCCTGTGAGTAAGCAGAGGGATGACTCGGAAAGGCGAGATACATCCTAGCTCGCTTTAGCAGACTGAGCGCCCTCGCTTTCATCGCTTCGATTTTCTCCTTTGGAAACTTGAAAATTCTAGCCGACGTTGCGGAGTCAATCTTAGGATCGCGGCTCGGGCAAGTCAATTGAAGGGATGAAGTCGGCCGACCTGCGGATCACTAACGAGAACAACATTGTGATCACGCAAGCCAGTTGGATGGTCGGCCATCCGGAAGTAGTTCTACTAATCGTCGGCCGATCCGGCGCTACGCGGCCTGCTCCGCGGCATCCACTCTATGATTGTGCGAATCCGACGATTTTGACGTGGTAGTGGAAGTTTCAGGAGCGAATGAAAAACGATTGTGGTTCTTTTCGGCGGTTATCTTTCTTCGCCTGATCTTCACTGCATAATTTACTGCATGAATGCCTACGGATGGGGTCAAATGCGGTCAACGCAATCGGAATGCCATCAGACAAATCGCTGAAAAGGCGCTACCAGCAAGGGATTTCGGGAGATTAGCAAACCGCCGCATTCGGCCACTCTGCCACCTCTCCGTGAGTGCGTTAATGCGCCTTTGACCACCTGTAGTTTATCATTTTTGCCTCCAACTAGCTCAGGACATCGCAAGGTGGGTCTACTCTCAGGCCTTCAAACCAGATCCGGGCTTGACTGCCTTTTTACGGTCGATGGCGTATGCTCCCCATTTCCGCAATCGAGCTACTTTGGAGCCACGACAGTGACCCACACGGCAGTAATCCGCCGGTTTCCTCCGCTCGCAATAACCCGTCTGACTCTTACTGACACACCAGAGGAAGTGAACGAATGCGCGTATGCGAGGGCCGCTCTAATGGCCGTGAGACGATTTTCAGAGTACAAGTTTTGATTTTGCCTTGGGATTCTGATTGCAGCCGCCAGTTCATGTGGCGCTGGCAAAACAAACTCCAGCACCCCACTACCCTAGCCGGGTTATCCCTCCACGCCTCCGGTTCCTCTTATCTGGTCTCCCTCGTCCAGCCCACTCCCAACCCCGCACGCTCAAGTGCCGCCGCCCCCCGCGCGACGGACAGATCTGCGTCGCAGGCTTGGGAACCGGACAGTCGACTCTGACCCAGAGCCTAGAACATGTTCATAAATATGGATGTCTTAGGGCCTGTCTCTCAAAATGGATTTAGGAATAATTGGGAAGGGGACGGCTTCACAGGCTGCGGAAAAACTCACTCGCTGCAACACATCTTGACCGCAGCAGCTAAAGCCACTACTTAAGAACAAAACAGTTATCGCAGCGATGAAGCGCTGCGCCCACCCAGAATCAAACGCCTCAATCGGTTTTTTCGCAGCTTCAGCTGCGCCGTCCGAAGGACCCAAAAGACGCGGGCTTTAGCCTCTGCGGTTAATACGCCCGCGCGGTCACGAGGCCGAAGAAGATACGACCGGGAAGGGCACGGGGGAACTCGTGCCATTAAGAGCTGAACAAGATCGCCGCTTTAAGGCCGACCGCCACCGAAACTTGTTTCGACTCGCCGGATCCAGTTCGATCCGGCTCCATCCGATCAGCCGCTTCGGAGGTTCTCCCGCCCTGCCGGCAGGGAAGAATAGACTTCCGCGATTTCGGAACCTGCACGCGACCCTGTGTTTTTCACAGTGAACGAAATCGTCGGCGCGTCTTCGCCGCTCATGGAAAGGCCGGAGTACGCAAAGCTCGTATACGAGAGCCCGAACCCGAACGGAAACAACGCGGCTTTCTTTTCGGCGTCGTACCAACAAGCAGAATGAAAGCAGATTCAAATGATCGTCTTGCGTAAAACATGGTTCCTTCCTTCCCACGACATTAAGAAGCAACTCTCAAAGTGTTTGGCATAGACCGGAATCCAACTCAGTCCAGCCGCGAAGCGGCGAAACAATTTAGCCCAGGGCGTTAGCCCTATTTAAAACGGGAAACCCGCGCCGGATAAAAAAGAACATTTATGAAACCAGTTGACCACGTCTAGCGGTTGCGAGTGTTTTCCCACGCACATGGCACATCCAGAAATGACCGGTCAAGCGCCGAAATCGAAGAGCACCCGAGCAATCGCAGCGTCCGCTCGACATCGCCCTTCAAGATCTCCAAAGCTCGCCGAACGCCTGGCTTCCCCGCGGCCGCAAGTCCGTAGGCGTATCCGCGCCCGATGAGAACGGCGCGAGCTCCCAAGCAGATCGCCTTCACCATGTCACTCCCGCGCCGGATGCCACCATCCATCAGCACCTCGATCTGCCCGTTCGTCGCCGCAACTACTTCGGGCAGCGCCCGCAGGGTGGATGAGACCGAATCCAGCTGCCGCCCGCCGTGGTTCGACACCACCACCGCCGCCGCGCCTTCATCGATCGCCCGCCGCGCATCGTCGCCGATCAAAATTCCCTTCACGATGATCGGCCCCGACCAGTGTTCTCGGATCCATTTCAGATCAGCCCACGTCACCGTTGACTCCGATAATGCCGCACCCACGTCAAGCAGTTCCATCGGCCCTTTGCCTGGGATCACAATGTTCTGCAACTTGGGTACTCCACCATCCACCAAAAACGAAGTCAACCAGCCTGGATGCGCGAGAATGTTCGGCAGAAATGGAATCTTGGCGAACGTAGAGCCGCCCAGCAACTCTTTCATCCCATTGCGCGGATCGCGTTCCCGCATTCCCGCGACCGGAGTATCGACTGTCATCACCAGCGCCGAATACCCTGCTTTGCGCGCCCGCTCCAGCGCCCCCTCGGCAGCTCCGCGTCCACCCAACAAATACAGCTGGTACCATGCCGGGCCCTTGGTGGCAGCCTTCACATCTTCGAGCTTGTGCCCGGAAATGGTCGACAAAATGTATCCCGTCCCAAACTCTCCCGCGACCCCCGCCGCCGCAACCTCACCCTCCGGATGCATCAGACGGCTGTAGCCGACTGGCGCGAGCATGAACGGAACTGACAACTCGTGACCAATCACGGTCGTGGACAACTTGCACTCAGAAACCGACACCGCTCCCCGCGGACGGAATGTCACGTCGCGAAAAACCCGGCAGTTTTCGTTGAGTGTCAGTTCCGATTCAGCGCCGCCATCCAGGTAATCGAAAACCGATTTGGGGACTCGCCGTTGTGCCATCCGCCGCAGGTCTTCGATGTTCACTATCTTTGTCGAGCTTAGAGATCGTACTTGAGCCGTCATCTCGTGTCGCGTGGCAACTGTGCTGACCAGCAAGGGTAAGCTACTGTCAAGCAACTTGTCGACCATGCGTTCGCCGAATTTCGCAAGGTCAAACGACCCTGCGATTCGAAAGCATGGTAGATGCTTTTTCAGCTATGGCTTCAGAGGGGCACGACTTCACCGGCTGCTGAACGTTACCCGCGGGAGTCTGATTTGAAAGGGCATGGGCCCGGCTTTCAGCCGTGCCGCTGAGGTTCTCTGACTATTGGGCTTCAAGTCCCGAAGGTCACCAAGGCCAAGCCCCTCTTTGTGAGACCAGTTCTGGGATGATTTTTGACCGCAGACGAGCCGTGCATTTGGGTGGTGCCAACGGCTAACGACCAGTGACGATTGTCTTCAAAAATTTACCGGCAGCTTCACCACTTTTTTCTGGATCGCCCACATCACCAGCTCTGCCTTATTGTGAATTCCCAGCTTGCGCATCAAATTAAATTTGTGCGCGTCCACCGTCTTGACGCTTAATCCGAGAACGCCGGCCACCGACCGCACCGTACGGCCCTCCGCCAGCAACTTCAGTACCTCGCGCTCCCGTGCCGTCAACATCCGCTTCCCCGATGCCAGCTCCGCGATCGGGATCTTGCTCACCTCTCTGTCTACGGCAACGAATCGCGGTGCAGCCGCCGTTCCCCTGACCATCGTCATTAGTTCGTCCGCGGATGTGTCGCGCAGTGCATATTTGGCGTTGCTGGACGTCGTCGGCCACACCTCGTCCTGATTAGGACTCGGCAAGAAAACGATCCTGCTTGTAGAGGATTCCTCGAGAATCATCTGCTCCGCTTGAACCGGAGCGCATCCGAAGAGCGTCGCGTCTGCGATCACCACGTCCGGCCGACTCTCCAGAATCTGTCGCAAGGCTTCGGCCGCATTCTCGGCCTCGGCGATGACTTCCAGGTCCGGCTCGTCATCGAGCAGCCGCCGCAGTCCGTGCCGGACGAACGCCAGCTCGTGCGCCAGAACACAGCGAATCGTCTTATCGTTTCGGATCTGTGCGTGGGGGCACACAGTTCCTCCTACTCAGTCGGCCCCTTGGAGTGGCGCAGTCCCGTTGATAACCACGCCGAATACCGACATTACCCCTGTATTGTATCGCTCTCTCAGCGTTCTTGGCGGTTTTCTCCGCTTTTCTCGGCGTTCTCTGCGGCTCTACTCGGCGTTCTCACCGGTTAAGAAACGGCGCCCGCAAAGCCCCCCAAAACGTCGCGACCTACCGGGATTCCCGCCCTAATCCTGTACAATCAAGAATTTCAATGTTGCGCTACTTCACCGCCGGAGAATCCCACGGAGAGGCTCTAATCGCGTTCCTCTCTGGCGTGCCTGCCGGCCTGAAGATCGATCAGCCTTTCCTCGACCGCGAACTCTGGCGCCGTCAGCAGGGATACGGCCGTGGCGGCCGCATGAAGATCGAAACCGACACCGCCCACATCCTCTCCGGCGTCCGTCACGGCATCACCATCGGCTCCCCGATCTCCTTACAGATCGCCAATCGCGACTGGAAAAACTGGCAGGAATCCCTCCCCGTTGGCGACGGCGATCCCGCCAAGCATAAGCGCGTCGCCTCTCCTCGCCCCGGACACGCCGACCTGGCCGGCGCTCTCAAATACAACTTTCCGGAAGCCCGCTACATTCTCGAGCGCGCCTCCGCCCGCGAATCCGCCGCTCGCGTCGCCATCGGCGCCATCGCCAAACTCCTCCTCCGCGAACTCGGCATCGAAGTGCTCAGCCACGTAGTTACCACCGGCAGCGTCACCGTGACTGATCAAGTCGGCTGGGAAAAAATCCGCGCTCTTCAAAATCAGCAGGGGATTCTCCTCAACTGCGCCGATCCCGAAACCGAGCAACGCATGAAAGAAGAGGTAGACAAGGTCCTCCGCACCGGAGATTCTCTCGGCGGCGTCTTCGAAGTCGTCGCCCACGGCGCGCCTCCTGGCCTCGGCACCTATGCTCAATGGGACGAGCGCCTCGACGCCCAACTCGCCGCCGCCGTCATGTCCCTGCAGGCAGTCAAAGGCGTCGAGATCGGCTCCGGTGTCGCCGCTGCCTTCAGCCCCGGCTCGCAGGTTCACGATGAAATCGGATACACCGCGAAGGACACTTTCACCGCTTTCTCGCGAACCCACAACAACGCCGGTGGCATCGAAGGCGGCATCTCCAACGGGGAAGAAATCCGCGTGCGCGGCTACCTCAAGCCGATCTCGACGTTGCGCCGCCCGTTGCAGTCCGTCGATTTTGCCAGCCGCGAGCCCGTGAAAGCCGCCTACGAGCGTTCCGATGTCTGTGTGGTCCCCGCCGCCGGTGTCGCAGCCGAAGCGATGGTCGCGCTCACTCTGGCTCGCTGCGCGCTGGAGAAATTCGGCGGCGACTCGATGACCGAAACGCTCCGCAACTTCCAAGGCTACTGCCAGCAACTCAAGACCTTCTGATGATCTACCCCATCGTAAAATTCGGGAACCCTGTACTGGAGAAGCCCGCGGAGAAGGTTACCGTCTTCGACAAAGAACTCGAAAAGCTGGTCGAAGACATGTTTGAATCGATGTACGAAGCCCACGGCGTCGGCCTGGCCGCCCCGCAAATCGGCATCGGACGCCGCATCGCAGTCATCGACGTCACCTTCAAGGAGGACCCCGATGCCAAGCTAGTCCTCATCAATCCCGAAATCATTCACGCCGAAGGAAAGCACACCCAGAGTGAAGGATGCCTGAGCATCCCAGACTTCCGCGAAAACGTTACTCGTCCGAACAAAGTCACGATCCGCGCGCAGGATGTTCACGGCAAGGTCTACCAGAAAACAGGCGAAGACCTGCTAGCCCGCGCCTTCCTTCACGAGACCGATCACCTGAACGGCAAACTCTACATCAGCCACATAAGTGCCCTGAAGCGCGACCTCATGAAACGAAAAATCCGCAAGCTCCAAAAAGCCGGAGAATGGTAGAGATTGAGAAATTTGGTAATTAAGTAGCTGAGTAATTCGGTAGAGTAATTGCGTAATTCGGCAATTGTGTAATTGAAATCCTGGACCTTAATTGTGTAATTGAAAAATCCTTGACCGCGCCGTGGAAGAGCGGCCCTTCAGGGCCGCGTTAGAGAACCAAAATTGGGGGCTTTAGCCCCCGTGGTCGCTTTTTCAATCACTCAATTACCAAATTTCCCAATTACTCAATGCCTCTCTCTCTCATCTTTTGCGGCACACCTCGCTTCGCCGTCCCGTCGCTGGAGAAACTCGCCGCCGCGGGCCACCGCATCCATCTAGTCGTGACGCAGCCCGACCGCCCCAAAGGCCGCGGCCTCGAACTCGTCCCCTCCCCGGTGAAACAATCCGCCCTGAAACTAAATCTCCCCATCACCCAACCCGACCGCATCAAGACCAATGAAGAATTCCGCTCCCAACTGACCAGCCTGAAACCCGACGCCATCATCGTAGTTGGTTACGGCCGCATCATCCCGCAATGGATGCTCGATCTTCCGCCCCTCGGCAACATCAATCTCCACGCCTCGTTGCTCCCGCAATATCGCGGGGCGGCCCCGATCCAGTGGGCCATCGCCAACGGCGAAACCGTAACCGGCAACACCACCATGCGCATCGACGCTGGCCTCGATACCGGCGACATCCTGCTTCAACAGGAACTTCCGATAAACCCCGAGGACACCTCCGAAACCCTGGCCCCGCGCCTGGCCGCCATGGGCGCGGATCTACTAGTCGAAACCCTCCGAGGACTGGAAGACGGCTCAATCCAACCGCGCAAGCAAGACGACTCCCAAGCCATGCTGGCCCCGATCCTGAAGAAAGAAGATGGCCTCATCGATTTCAACCGCACCGCCGAAGAAATCCTGAACCGCCTCCGCGGCTTCCAACCCTGGCCCGGCGCCTACACGAAATTCCGCGGCAAAAATCTCCAGATCCTTAAAGCACAGCCAGCAACCGAACCCGTCCCCCCATCCGAACTGAAAGCGATCGGAGATCGCCTGGTCGTAGGCTGCGCCCAAAGAACTTCGATAGAAGTCCTCGAGCTTCAGCTAGAAGGAAAAAAGCGCGCAACAGCCCAGTCCTTCATAAACGGCTACCACCCAAAAAACTCAGAGAAGCTGGGAATCTGATCGCCGCATGTGGGGACAGTCGCCGTAGCCTGCCCTGGAGCGCAGTCGAAGAGGCTGTCCAGTGAAGGCGAAGCCGAGCGCAAGTGTAGGGACGGCCGCCTTCGTCCGTCCCGCGAGCGAAGCGAGCGTTCGGCGGTGTCAACCAGATCTGATATGAAGTTCCGGCCCGAGCGATCGTGGAAGAGCGGCCCTTCAGGGCCGCGTTAGCTCATAGGAATGAACCGGGCATTAGAGTGTGCGTGAGAACTAGATATTCAGTGACGCGGTGGAACAAACCTGCCCTCTTTTAGCCGCGAAGCGGCGTTAGAATGCAGCCCACGGCGTAAACCGTGGGAAAAGTGGGACAGAGACCAGCCCCAGCGGGGCGAAAGATGAGTTCTCGCGCACTCTCTTTAGCCCCCGCGTACCGTCCGTCCCCCAACCCCTGCGTCCTCCCCGTGCCTCCCCGTCCTCCCCGTTTTCATTTTCCGTACAATCGAGGAGCATGCCCGCATCCCCCGCCCGCACCGCCGCGTTCGACATACTTCTCCGCGTCGAACGGGAATCCTCCTACGCCTCCGAACTCCTCCACTCCGCCGCCTTCGAAAGCCTGTCGAACCCTGATCACGCCCTCACAACCGAGCTAGTCATGGGAGTCCTCCGCTGGCGCTCTCTTCTGGATGAAACCATCCTCCACGCATCCTCGAAAAAGAAGCTCGACCTTGAGGTCCTCATTGCCCTCCGCCTCGCTCTCTATCAATTCCGCTATCTCGATCGCGTCCCGCACCGAGCCGCGCTCCACGAAAGTGTCGAACTGGTGAAGCGCGCCCGCAAACGCTCCGCCGCACCTTTCGTTAACGCCGTCCTTCGCAAACTCTCGAATGATCCTCCGTGTTCCTCCGTGCCCTCTGTGGTGAGTGATTTGTCGGCGCAGTCGGTAGCCGCCGCCTACGCTCATCCAACATGGCTGGTAGAACGCTGGACGCAGCAGTACGGACTCGCATTAACCCAGCGAATCTGCATTCACGATCAAACGATTCCCGCGACAACTCTCCGCCTCCGCACGCCAGACGCAGAATCCGAACTAGCCGCAGAAGGAATCTCTCTGTCACCCGGAAATCTCCTGTCCCAGGCCCGACGCGTCAACTCCGGCGACACCACAAAATCGCAATCCTTCCGCAGCGCCCACGTAGTCATCCAAGACGAGGCCTCGCAACTAATCGCCGCCCTCGTCGGTGCTAACCACGAACAAATCCTCGACTGCTGCTCCGCCCCCGGCGGCAAGACGCTAGCCATCGCCGACCAGAATCCCGACGCTACCGTCACCGCCGTCGAAATCCATCCCCACCGCGCCCGCCTGATGCAAAAGCGATTTCCTGCAGACAGGAAAATTCAAACCCTAGTCGCCGATGTCCGCAATCTGTCCATCTCGCACCCCTTTGATCTAGTCTTAGCCGACGTCCCCTGCTCCGGAACCGGCACGCTGGCCCGCAATCCCGAAATCAAATGGCGCTTGCGGCCGGATGATCTAGCAGAACTTCACGATTGCCAACTAGCGATCCTCCGCTCAGCGATCACTCATCTCGCCCCAGGCGGACGCGTGATCTATTCCACATGTGCGATGGAGAAAGAAGAAAACGAGGAGGTAGTTGAGCAGGCCCTAAAAGAGGATCCGAGCCTGCTCCTGCGAGATTGCCGCGCAGAACTCGATCGCCTGCGCTCGACCGGAATCCTAATCTGGCCCGACCCCGCGTCACTGACGCAGGGCCCATACCTTCGCACCATCCCCGGCATCCACCCATGCGACGGCTTCTTCGCCGCCATCCTAGAGCGACCATAGCGCCGCATGCCAAAGTCGGCAGTCCCGCAGTCTTTACCAGACGCCGATGAAACGTATCTATTGAAAAGGATGTAATTCTGCGTAACTCAGAAAGGCCGTGCCACCAGCACGTACAGAAGCACCACGATGCAAAGGCTCAACACCAGCAGCGACAACTTCTCAACCCGAAGGCTATCTTTTCCGTTGGTAGATTCCTGTGCCATACACACCCATTCTCCACCACGAACCCGCTCTTGAAAATGGCCCCAGCGTGGCTGGCACGCCAGTAATCTCTCCAAAGTCATCTTGGGCCGTTTTCCCTCGTTTACCTTCCGTCCCCCTTTGTGTTCAAGATTTTGAGGCTGCGAACCACAAAGCCCTGAGAACTTGCCTTTCAACTCGATTCATACACGAATTCCTGTTCTTCCGTCCCACCAATAACTATTTAGATTCCCCCCTCGAGAGCCTAATAGCAATCCCCCCCTTAAACGCCGGACTCTTCACCCTCTTCTCCCCGCCCTCATGCTTGAACGTCGCGCCATCTTTCTTGTCCCCCGAAACCACATCCACCCACCAAAGGGCATACTTCCCTGCCGGCAAATTCAAAATCAATTCCGTCGGACCATTCCCATCCAAATACACTGCAGACTCACCCCGCTCCGAAGAAAGCGCATGAGTGACAACTCCTCCCGCACGTTTCACCAATTCAAAATCCGGCCGCATCTCCACCAGCGGCAGCCCTTGCAAAAACAAATTCAAAATCCGCAATCGCCGCCGCAGCTCCGGACTCCCTCCGCCCGGACCATTCGGCTCTACATCACTCCCGTCCTCGTGCCCGACGGTGAACGAATAATCCAGACTGTCAAACACGCTCCCGCCGGCCAACATAAAATTCCAGGCCTGCCGCGTATACGTATCATCGCCCTGCCCTAGAAACCCCGTCTCGTCATACGACAAAGCTTTCCCCAACCCATAATTCAGCGTCGCCGCCTCCGGATACGCATAATGAAAATTCACCACGTTCACTCCCGGCAACACGTCGCGCATCGCATACCGGAAGTTGCAGCAGTCCTGCGCGATCATGTGCTTGTTCGACAGCCCCGCCTCTTCGCTCGCAATCCATTCAGCCACCCGCGTCTGCCACGCCATCGTCGCCTCATCCGGCAGGTCCACCGAATTCGGATACTGATCCCGCCCGGTGAACAAATAAGGATTCACCACGTTCGCCAGCACCGGACGATCCGACCACGGCTCATTCGCAATCTCAAAGATCACATTCGGGTACGGATTCGCCTCCCGCACCATCTTCCGTACATACTTCTCCTGGTATCCCAGGATGTTCCCGTTCAAGAGCGTATTCACATTCGTCCAATCGATTGGATCCGTCCCATTCACATTGTTCTCCCGCTTGAACGGCGACAGATTCCACTGCATCTCCCCATACTGCGAAGAGAACAGTCCGATCTCCACCACGATCCCACGCCGCGCCGCCTCTCCTAGAAAATCATGCAGGCGCGAAAAATATTCGGGATTCCATTTCGAAAGATCCAGCTTGTTCCCCGCGCCCGCATATCCTGCCACCTCACTCCGCGCCCAGGGAGCCACAAACTTCCCCGCCTCAGGCGCCAGGTTATTCCGCCGAATTCCAAACGATTTTCCCGGCTCCTCCACATACGACCCGCCAAACATCCGTGTGTAATTCATCCCCGCAGCATCCAAAGCCGCAAGATACTTGTGATAATCAAACTCTCCATTGATGACAGCCCCGTAATGCCCCGCGCTGGTCACTAAAGCCACAGCTTTTCCGCGATACAAAAAGTAATGCGGGTTCTCCGGATGAAGACAAATCGGCGCCTCGCTCTGCTGTGCGTAAGTCGGAATGATGGTGAAGAGAAGAAAGAACGCGAATTTCGCTCGTTGTGACCTTCCGTATCCCCGAGGTCCTATCATCCCGCACCACCTTTGTCATCCTGAGGCCCGCGCTTTTTGGCGAGCCGAGGGACCTGTGTACTCCCCTCCGCGTCATGCTCACATTCTCTCGCTCAGACGCGGACACACGTCTTCATGAGCGATTCGAGCATACGCCCGGAATGTTCTCCTGCGTAATTTTCAAGGATTTGGCTAAGACTCTCTTCTCGTGACCGGTGATCACGATCACTGACAACGCACTCAACGCTCCAGTGGCAACAAGTAGGTAGGGTTGCTCGCAAACGCCCCGCCAAAAACGTGTAAGTCCGCCTGCCGCATGTCCCAAGCGATCACCGACACCGGTGTGATCTGAATCGTGATGTCATCCCACGCGGCGAACACCGGCCCGATCCGCGCATCCGCGATCGCAGCTTCGCTCAGGTATTTGCCATGGATCTTCGCATTTTCCTTCCGCGATGCCTCCCCGGTCAGTATCTCCGCCGTGCCGGTAATCGTGATACCGTGCGATGCCGTCGGATCCCGCGAATCGATCATCAAGCTCACTTTGGGCTGGGACTGCAGATTCCGGGCTTTGCGGCTGTGCGACGAAGTTGCCACGAAGACCCGCTCCCCATCGAACCAGAACCACACCGCTACCATGTGGATCGATCCATGCAGACCTTCTGTTGCCATGGACGCAACATATCGCCCGTCCAACAACTCCCGGACGGAAGCATCTGTTATTGAAGCCATCACAGTTCCTCAGGAACGAGTCTCCATCACGAGTCACAAATTCGAGGCCGCTCTTCCCGGTCTGCCCGCGCGATGGGCGTCGAGATTGTATCGCAGATCGCGAGCCCACGTTATGAATGAAGACCATTCACCGCATGAAGACCATTCACCGTGAATACTCTGTCACCTTCCCATCCACCACCACCGCCGCATACTTCTGCGTCGCCAGATCCCGCACCTGCACCACCCGCCGCCCCTCCCGCGCCAGCTTCCCCCACCGGCTCGGCTTCTCTGGATTCTGCTCAATCGCCTGATATTCTCTCCCGGCTATCACAAACCGCACCGTACGCAACCGCTGCGCTCCAGTCCGCGAGACTCGCGAAGTCTGTCCGTTCACGACGACCACTCGGCCGCCCATCATCTGCTCCGCCACCGCACTCAATATCGTGTGATCCAGCACGTCAATTCACCCAACCACCAAGCCTTATCATCCTGAGGCGTGCACTCTTTATGCGCCGAAGGACCTCTGCACGCAATTTCGGACTCCACGCAGGCATAGGCACTTTGCGAGTCTGTGATCCCACCCACACCCGGCAAACTTAAGTTCCTGCTATCCAAGCTTCTTCGCCAGCAATTCATTCACGAGTTGCGGGCTGGCTTGGCCTTTAGAGGCTTTCATGACCTGGCCTACGAAGAAGCCGAGCATCGTCTTCTTGCCGGCGCGATATTGCTCGAGTTGCTTAGGGTTGGACGCGAGAATTTCGTCGATCACTTTTTCTAAGACCGAGCTGTCGGTCGATTGCTGGGGGCGGCCTTCTTCCTCGTAGACCCGGGGAAAATCCTTGTTGCGCTCGAAACAGAGGTCGTAGAGATCTTTGAGCATCTTGCCGGAGATGGTGCCGGCTTCAACGAGATCGGCGGAGGCGGCTACGCCCTGCATGGAAATCGGCGACTGGTCGATCGAGAGGCCTTTGGCTTTCAGGCGGCCCACCAACTCGCCTTGCACCAGGTTGGCGACACGCTTGGCGTTCTTCGCGGCTTTTGCGGCCTGCTCGAATTGGTCGGCGAGCGACTTGGAGAAGGTGAGGACTTGCGCGTCGTATTCGGTGATGCCGTATTCCTTGACCATGCGGGCGCGGCGGACCTCGGGGAGTTCGGGGAGGGTGCGGGCGATTTCGGCCTTCCACTTTTCGTCGACTACCAGCGGGAGCAGGTCGGGCTCGGGGAAATAGCGATAGTCGTGCGCCTGTTCCTTCGAGCGCATGCCGTAGGTCTTGCCTTCGTTGGCGTTGTAGAGTCGCGTCTCTTGCGTGATCTTGCCGCCGGATTCGATGACATCGATCTGGCGTCCGATTTCGTATTCCAGAGCTGCGCGGATGAAACGGAAAGAATTAACGTTTTTGATTTCTGTTTTGGTGCCGAACTCTTTCTGGCCGCGGGGACGCACGCTAACATTGGCATCACAGCGGAGAGAGCCCTCTTCCATGTTGCAGTCGCTGACGGCGGTGTAGAGGATGATCTCCTTCAGGCGAGTCAGATATTCGTAGGCTTCGTCGGGCGTCGAGAGGTCGGGCTCGCTGACGATTTCAATCAGGGGGACGCCAGTGCGGTTGAGATCGATGGCAGTTTTTTCTTCGGCGTCGGGAAAGCCTTCGTGCAGGCTCTTGCCGGCGTCTTCTTCGAGGTGGACGCGGGTGATGCCGATTTTCTTCCTGCCGCCTTCGGAGGGGACTTCGACGAAGCCGAATTCGGCGAGTGGCTTGTCGTATTGCGAGATCTGGTATCCCTTGGGGAGGTCGGGATAGAAGTAATTTTTGCGGGCGAAGATGGAGGTTTCGTTGATGCGGCAGTTCAGTGCCATGGCTGCCAGAGTGGCAAATTCGACCGCCTTCTTGTTGAGAACGGGCAACGCGCCGGGCATTCCCAGGCAGACTGGGCACACATTGGTATTCGGTGGGGCACCGAAGCGCGTCGAGCACGAGCAGAAGATCTTGGTGGCCGTCAAGAGCTGGACGTGGACTTCCAGCCCGATTACGGGCTCGAACTTCGGATGAGCAGAGATGGGTTTCTCGGCGGTGGTGGCCATGAAGTAGAGATTATAAAGCGCTCTCACGGGGGTAGCGATTGCAGAACAAACCCACTAACCACAAGGGCGCGCAGGCACAACGATGGAAAAGCTACGGATTTGGCGGGGCCGTTAAGTACTTGTCCATCGGGATTTCGAAAAACAAGAGTTCATTTCCCTTCGCGTCTGCTACTCCCGAGATATCGATCGTCGCATTGCGCAGTGGAGAGTTTAGGTCTGAGACATCGAAGAAGAGGAATCCGGATTGCGTGGTGTGCGGCTCCACGGCGCGGGCGGCGAACTGGGAAGACTCGATCTCGTCCATTTGCTGCTTCGTAACACCACCCTTCACCTTGCGTGGAAAAGGAAGCGGAATGTTGCTGCTGGTCTTGGCTTGCGGGTTGGAGAGGCGACGGTAGAGATCGTCGGGTTCGATGGGGGTCAGCTTCGAACGGTTGCCGGTGATTAGCTTGACTTGCATATGAGCGATGGAGACGGGTTGATCGCTGTCGTTGGTCACGATGAAAAAGATGGGAAGAAATCCGTGCTCGGCGAAATTGATAGTGAAGATTTTGGCTTTCTCGGGATTGTCATACGGGTCGGCGGCGATGGAGACTTTTTCGTCGCGATGAAGATCATGGGCAGGATAGTTGAATGCAGTCTTCGCGACCGGCTTCACAAAAGTCTTACCGGCGATCAGCAGAGTCGGAACTAGCAGGCTGAAAACAGCGACGGAAATACGAGGTCTCGAACGCGATGAAAAGCGCTGCATGTCGTCATTATAGAAGGCAAGTCGCCGTGCTGCCGATGGCGCGGTTTAGAATGGCTCAACTTGAGTTATCTCTTCTACAGTCTGGCCCTGGCGCTGGGAATGCTGCTCAGCCTGCCTTTCTGGCTCTACCAGATTTTGCGTCATGGGAAGTATCGGCGCGGATTTTCCGAGCGAATGGGGAGAGTGCCGGACCGATTGAGGAGTGCGTCGGGGCAGCAGGTCATCTGGATCCATGCGGTGTCGGTTGGCGAGGTTTTGGCCGTCAGTGGGCTTGTGGGGCAGATGCACCGTCAATTTCCGGAAAGCAGGGTTGTAGTCTCGACTACGACGGACACAGGGCAGGAGCTGGCTCGCATGCGGTTTGGCGGGGAAAACGTTTTTTACTTCCCTATGGATTTTGCGTTCGCGATCCGGCCTTATATGCGAGAGTTGCGGCCTGAACTGGTGGTGCTGGCGGAGACTGAGTTTTGGCCGAACTTCTTACGGATCGCCCACGAGAGCGGGGCGCGGGTTGCGGTCGTGAATGCTCGCATCTCCGACCGGTCTTGGCCGAGCTATCAGCGCTTTCGGTGGGCGTTGCGGCGTGTGCTGGCGAGTGTCGATCTGTTTCTGACGCAGACTGAACAAGACAAGGCACGGCTGGAGTCGATCGGGGCCGAGGCGAGTCGCGTGCATGTATCCGGAAATTTGAAGTTCGATGTCAGTTTGCCGGCACCACCGGTGATTGTTGACAGGCTGCGTCATTCTTTGGCGGCCGAGGGAGCGGGGCCGGTGCTGGTGTGCGGAAGCACAGTAGAAGACGAGGAGCCGCCGCTGTTGCGGGCGTTCGAGAATATGCGAGTGAGCCATCCGCGGGCGGTGATGATTCTCGCGCCCCGGCATCCTGAGCGGTTTGAGGGGGTGGCTTCCCTGCTACAGGAAATGGGGATCCCGGCGCACCGGCGATCGGGATGGTCGGGAGCGCCGCTGGCGGGTGGGGTGCTGCTTGTCGACACAATTGGGGAACTCGCCGCGCTTTACGGGCTCGCGGATGTCGCGTTTGTGGGGGGAAGCCTTGTGCCGCGCGGCGGACATAACATCATCGAACCGGCACAGCATGGCGTGGCGATTGTCACGGGAAATCACACCGAGAATTTCCGGGACATTGTTGGACTGTTCCAGAGCCGCGACGCGGTGCGGATCGTTGGGTTGGCGGAGTTGCCGCTCGTGTTGATGCACCTGCTGGATGACGACGTCGAACGGATGGCACTCGGGCGCCGCGCGAAGGAGACGATTCTTTCGCAGATGGGTGCGACGTCGCGAACACTGGAGGCGTTGCAGGGCTTGATGGCGCAGGCTGGTGGCTCGCGACCAGCTTCCGCACGGGGCAGCACATAAAGATTGAATCCACTCTCCAGCATCTACGGAGTTGCCGTGCGAGCGCGCAACGCGCTTTACGACGGGGGGCACCTGCGTAGTCGGGGCCTCGAGGGACCTGTGGTCAGCGTGGGAAATCTTTCCGCAGGCGGGTCCGGTAAGACTCCATTTGTAATGCTGCTGGGTGAGTCGCTGAAATCGCGAGGAGTGAAGTTCGATGTCCTCTCGCGAGGCTATGGGCGAATCACCCGGGGAGTGCTGCTGGTTGATCCGGCAGGGCTGGCACCGCAATTCGGGGACGAGCCTTTGCTGATCGCTCGCAAGTTGCAAGTTCCGGTGATTGTGGGCGAGGATCGGTATGAGGCAGGGAGCTTTGCCGAGTCCACGTTCGGAACTCAGTTGCATTTACTGGATGACGGGTTTCAGCATCGCGCGTTGGCGCGGGATTTCGATATCGTGCTGGTTACGCCGCAAGACGCGAGCGACCGGCTACTTCCGGCGGGACGGCTTCGAGAGCCGTTGAGGGAATTGCGGCGAGCGGATGCTGTGGTGCTGGCGAGTGGAGCTTCGGAGGAGTCATTTCCGATTGAAGGAAAGTTTGTTTGGCGGGTGAAGCGCGGGATTCGTGCTGAAGGGATTCCGGCGCGCCCGGTGGTATTTTGTGCGATTGCGCGGCCGCAGAGTTTTCTTTTGCAGCTGCGTGCGGCTAATGTCGAACCGTCGGCGCAGGCGTTTTATCGCGATCATCATACTTATACCGAGAAGGATGTACGAGAGCTGATCGAACTTAAACAGCGCAGCGAGGCTGAAGGGTTTGTGACTACAGAGAAAGATGCGGTCAATCTGGGACCTTATTTGTCAGCATTGGCGCCGCTGGTGGTGGTTCCGGTGCGGATGGAACTCGTTGACGCGGCTAACGCGGTAGATGACATGCTGCAGAAGATTGAGGAGCGGCGGAGCGGCGCATGAGAGAATTTGGGCTAGCGCTTGAGCGCACACGCGGGCTAGATGCCCGCGCGACAGCCGGCAGGATGCCGGCGCTACTATGAAACATCCGAAAGAAGGGGAACGACTCAGAAAGATTGTCGAAGCGTTTCCCAACATCACGATTACCGTGCTGGGGGACCTTGTCGCCGACGAGTTCGTCTTCGGCGAGATCTCGCGCGTGTCGCGGGAGGCGCCGGTTCTGATTTTGACGCACCGAGAGCGAACAGTCGCTCCCGGGGGCGGAGCAAACGCCGTGAACAATCTGGCAGACCTGGGAGTGAATGTGCTGCCTGTGGGCATCGTGGGTGACGATGAAGCGGGGCGGCTGTTGATCAAGCATTTCCGACATAAGCGGATTGCGGTGAGCGGCGTCCTGAAGGACAAGAGCTACACCACCGTGACGAAAACACGGATTCTTGCGGGCATGACGCATACTTCACGGCAGCAGGTGGTGCGAGTGGATCGCGAGCCGCAGGAGGCGCCGAACAGCCACCTGACGCGCGAGTTGTATCTTGCGGCGCGCAATTATGCGCATGCATCTGACGCGCTGCTGGTTTCCGATTATGGATATGGGGCAGCGACTCCGGCGATCGTGAGCACGCTGCGCGGGAAGGGCAAGCTGGGATCGGTGCCGATCGTACTCGATTCGCGATACCGCATGCTGCAGTATGAGGGCGTCACGGCTGCGACTCCGAATGAGCCTGAGGTGGAAGAGGCGCTGGGGGTTCGCATCGGGCAGGACTGGAACAAGGTGCTGGCGGCGGGAGAGCAATTGATGGCGCGCATGAAGCTGCAATCCCTGATCATTACGCGCGGTCGCGACGGCATGGCTGCATTCGATCACATGCACAAGCCAGTGGATATTCCCATCTATGGCTCGGACCAGGTTGCCGATGTGACGGGAGCCGGCGACACCGTGATTGCGGCGTTAACAGCAGCACTGGCTGCCGGGGCGACGACCGAAGAAGCGGCGCAAATCGCGAACTACGCGGGTGGAATTGTAGTCATGAAGCGGGGCACCGCAACCGTTTTGCGCGAAGAACTGTTGCGAGCGATCGAACAGAGCCCACCGGCCACACGATCTCATTGAGCACAAAGAACAAAATCCTGAGCCGAAGCGAACTTCGCCAGCGAGTCGAGGAGTGGCGGCTCGCCGGCGAACGCATCACTCTGGCGAATGGGAATTTTGATCTGCTGCATGTGGGGCACGTGAGGTATCTGCAGGGAGCGAAGGAGCTCGGCGGCAAGCTTGTCGTGGCGATCAACTCCGACGATTCGGTGCGGAGGTTGAAAGGGGAAGGGCGTCCGGTGATGCCGCAGGAGGAGCGGGGGGAGATTGTGGCCGCGCTCGTAGGTGTGGACGCAGTTGTGATTTTTCCTGAACTCGACGTGCGCGCGATTATTCGCGAGATACGCCCTGATGTACAGGCTAAAGGCACCGATTACACGACAGACTCTGTTCCCGAACGCGACACCGTGGCCGAATACGGGGGAAGAGTTGAGATCGTCGGTGATCCGAAAGACCATTCCACGAGCGAAATCCTACGCACACGGCTTTCTCCGAGGAAAGCTTGAGCGCGCCCGAAGACGGAAGATTCGAGCGGCTGATGATCGTGCGGCTGAGCGCGATGGGTGATGTGATTCACACGCTTCCGGCAGCGCAGGCTTTGCGTGAGTCTTTTCCGGACGCAAGGATCGGGTGGCTCATTGAGGAACGATGGGCAGAGCTGTTGTGTGCTCCGGGAGCGGCAAGACGAGGTGCGCGGTCGGCGCAGCGGCCGCTGGTGGACTGGGTACATACGGTTGACCTGAAGGGATGGCGGAAGTCACTTTTCTCAACTCGCGCGCTCGAGCCAATTGCGCGGGTGTGGAACGATGTTCGAGCGGCGGACTACCAGGTCGCGATCGATTTGCAAGGAGCGATTCGGTCGGCGGTTCTGGCACAGTGGTCGGGCGCTCCTGTTATTTATGGGGCCCGAGAGCCCCGCGAGAGTGCTGCGGCATTGTGGTACACACGGCAAGCGATGGTGCGGGGGAAGCACGTGATCCAGCAAGGTCTGTCGATGGTGGAGCCGCTGGTGGGGAGGAAGTTGACTGTACCTTCGGTTGAGTTTCCCCGCGATGATGACGCTGAGCAAAGGATCGAGCACAAGCTGGTGCAGGCTGGGATTGACAAGTTTGCCATTCTCAATCCCGGGGCTGGTTGGGGAGCGAAGCAATGGCCGGCGGAGCGGTACGGGCAGGTAGCGCGCGCCCTGGCAAAGTACGGAGTGCAATCGGTTGTGAACTACGGGCCGGGCGAAGAGGATCTTGCGCTGGTGGCGGAGACAGCAAGTGATGGTGCGGCGCGGGCACTCCAGTTCTCCATCACCGAACTGATCGCTCTCACGCGGCGGGCAAAGCTATTCATTGCTGGCGATACTGGGCCGCTGCATCTGGCGGCGGCGTTGAGGATTCCCGTGGTGGCGGTCTTCGGTCCGACCGATCCGGCTCGCAATGGGCCGTATGGGACCCGCAGCATGGTGCTGCGCAATCCCCAGAGTCCGACGACGCATTCACGCAATTCGCGCGCGGATGAGGCGATGCTCGCAATCGGAGTGGAAGAGGTTGTGGGCGCCGCGCAGGCTTTGCTCGCCGGGATAACCACGGAGGCTGAGCGTGGCTGAGTGGTCGCGGGTGGCACGGAGAATTCGAGTTCCGCTGGGATTTGCGTTTGCCATGCTGTACTTCTGGCTGGCTCGGCCTACGTGGCGATTCCTTGCGCTTGGCTCAGTGATGATTGTGCCGGGACTGCTGATGCGGGCGCTGGCTTCGGGGCATGTGCGAAAAAACGAGGCTCTGGCGACTACGGGACCGTACGCTTATACGAGGAATCCGCTGTATCTGGGGTCGCTGCTGATCGGGATCGGGTTCGCGGTCGCGGCGCGGAGTTGGTGGGTCGGAGCTGTGCTCGTCGTGATGTTCTTTGCGATTTATGTGCCGGTGATCCGCGGCGAGGAAAAATTCCTAAGAGAGAAGTTCCCTGAGTTCGACGAGTACGCGCAGCGGGTGCCGCGGATGCTTCCTCGCCTCACACCTTCAAGATACGGCGACGATAGCGGCGGCTTCTCGATGGAACTCTATCTCAAGCATCGCGAGTGGAATGCATTGCTGGGTAGCATGTTGTTGATTGGGGCGCTCATGCTCAAGATGAAATTCCTTCCCTGAGTTTCGCAGAATCAGCGCACACGTTCGAATGGAAATCCATTCAGCAGGACGGTTCTGGCATCGCCGTTGGGGGAGGCGTCAATGATGCAGGCGATAGCCTGGGTGAACCCGTTCTGGAAGAACAGGATCATGCTGCCTTTGTGGACCTCGTAGGTACCGGAGCCGTGCGCGGGGAAGTTGGGACTGACGATCTCGCCGCCCATGGTGACGTTAACGCCATCGCCTTCAAAGGTGCCGTTCTTGTGCAAGACGATCCATTGAGAGCGCAGGCCGGCTTCCATTTTTCTGACGAAGGTGCCTTCCATGCGCTCGCCCTCGACGAGTTGAAAGGGAGTCCAACGCTCGCCTTTGCCTTCGAGAGTGTTTCCCTTCTTAGCTAAATCTGTGGGGGCTCCAATATTCCACTGAATGTGGATTGTGTCGGCGTTGTCGGTCCAGTGACCGTAGGGCGCGCCGGCGACGGCCGCGGGGTTGGCGACGTCCATGGTAGCGAAACCTTCGGCCTGGTGATGTCCGGCGAGGTTGTCGCCTTTCAAATCCGTTTTCGCGGCCACGCCGTTGGCAAACAGCAACAGTAATTGCTGCGTAGCGCGCTGGCCCCACGTCATGGTGGTTCCGACGCCTCCGTACGAAGGGCCGAATGCGTAACCCACAAAAACGTAAACTCCTTTGAGAGGCACGTCGCGCTCTTTGGGGATGACAGCCTTGGCGTGGTAGGTGAGATCGATATCGGTTTTGGGGCGCCAACCAGTGGCTGGCTGGGCGGGCGGCGACGCAGGTTGCATCGCGGGGTTGGGCGTCGGGGAGAATTCGAACTTTTGGGCGGCGAGTTGCTGGATGTATTGGTTAGCAGCTTCGAGGCGGGGATCCTGATCACTCACGGCGGGAGGGATCATCAGGATCGGGATGGAAAAACCTCGCGCGGAACGGTAACCGTAGAAAAGCAAGCGAAGCTTCAAGTGGTTCTGATTTTCGACCTGCACTACTCGCAGGAGGATTCCTTCCTGTTCGGTAACGTCAGTTGCACCGAGAGTGCGGCCGGATGTTTGGGCGAGCGCGAGCGTTTGCCTGGCAAACCAAGATTTGACGGCTCCTATTGGACTACCCGGAGGGAGCAGCGTAAGCGCGACTCGATTCGAGGGTTCGCCGGGGGAGAAGAGCACGATTGCATCGCCGGTGCTTTGCATGGTCCAGTTGGGAAGAGGAGGGACCTGTGCGAAAAGCGCGGCCGACGCGATGAGCGGGCACACCAGCAAGCGGAATCTAATCATGTGCAGCACGCACCCTTCCCGTTTTCTGAAGCTCGATGGTCTAAAAGAAAGCACGACCCAAGAGATTGGGCGGTATTTTCCTGCGAAGCTGGAAGCGAGTCAAGCTGCATGCGTGCGGGCGAACCAGATTGCTTGGCAAGACCCTAAAGGAGCTCCTCCTACTGCGGGCGTTCTCCCGTTCGGCCATCCGAGAGTCACTTTGCAACGTTACGTTCGGCTCCGCGCCGAGAGAACTTAGAGTCGGTGGGACAGCCTGTCCCACGCCCAGGCTGATGGGACAAGGTGGCCCATCGCCTGATTTCAGCATCGATGTAAAGACTTTGTAATGACGAGTTAGAGCCGCTGGCATTGGTTCTCACCTTGCAAGAGATCTGTATTACGAATCTCTCCCCAGAAGAGAGCGTGACACAGATGCAAAGGAACCAGGAGTCAACTACTCCCGGAAGACGCAATGAACGCCACAGCACAGCTTGGGGAAAGCGGCTGAGCCTGGCGGCAGTTCTGTTCACCGGCGTCATGCTCGGACAACAGACCGTGACCAGCTCGCGCGGAATGGGCGCGCCGGACAGGATTCATCCAGAAGTCGCGAGAATCATGAGCCACTTTGCTGCGCATCCGAGCCAACAGGTGAAAGTGATCGTGCAGTACAGGCAGACTCCTAATACTGCTGCGCTCTCGCGCGCACAGAATCTTGGCGGGAGACTTGGGCATCATCTGGGCGTGGTCAGAGGAGCGGCCTTCTCTGTGCCGGCGGGCTCGTTGCAGGCGTTAGCGAACGATCCGGAAGTGGAGTTTGTGAGTTTGGATCATCCGTTGAAGGGCACGGATGACTACACCGACGCGGGGATGAACGTGAGCGCGGCGGTAAGTGCGGCATACGACGGGACGGGCATTGGAGTGGCGGTCATCGATAGCGGCATCAACGATACGCACTCGGATCTCGGCAACGGAAACAATTCGCGTGTTCTCTATCATCAGGACTTTACCGGAACTACGACTTACCAGAACCACAAGCAAGTGTGGGATCTATACGGGCACGGGACGCACGTTGCTGGGATCATCGGCGGCAACGGGAACAAGTCGAACGGCCGGTATGCGGGTGTGGCACCGAACGTGAACCTGATTGATTTGCGCGTGCTGGATGCAAACGGCGCCGGCAGCGATAGCGAAGTCATCGCTGCGATTCAGCAGGCTATCGCGCTCAAGAATACGTACAACATTCGAGTCATCAATTTATCGCTCGGCCGAGGGATCTTCTCCGGCTATGCGCAGGATCCGTTGTGCCAGGCAGTGGAGTCGGCGTGGAGAGCGGGAATCGTAGTGGTGGCAGCCGCTGGAAATTACGGGCGCATCAGCGTGGCCGGGAGCAATGGCTACGGGACCGTAGGGGCGCCTGGGAATGATCCGCTGGTGATCACGGTTGGAGCGATGAAGGCCATGGGGACGTATTCCCGGACCGACGATCAGATCGCAAGCTACAGCTCGAAGGGCCCGACTACATATGACCACGTCGTTAAGCCCGACGTTGTGGCTCCTGGGAACCTGGTGGTCGCGACGAATTCGCGCGGGAGCACTCTGGAGAATGAGTTCCCCGCCAATGACGTGGCAGGTACGAGCACATCCAAAGACTACTTCAGCCTTAGTGGTACGAGCATGGCGACTCCCGCCGTGGCCGGTGGCGTGGCTCTGATGTTGCAGCAAAATCCCAATCTGACGCCGGACCAGGTCAAGGCGCGGCTGATGAAAACCGCATACAAGGCGTTTCCGGTTTCTTCGGTTGCAGCCGATCCTTCGACGGGACTGACCTATACGTCCTACTACGATGTGTTCACCGTGGGCGCAGGGAATGTGGATCTGAGTGCGGCGTTGGCGAACACAGATTTGGCGCCTGCCAGCGTTGGAGCGGCCTTGTCTCCCACTGCTTACTACAAGACCTCGACGGGAACGATATCTTTGGCGAATGGCAACGGAAGCGTGACCTCGACGTCGGTTGTGTGGGGATCTTCGGTTGTGTGGGGCTCGTCGGTAGTTTGGGGCGCAAACGTATCGGGCAGTTCGGTGGTCTGGGGTAGCTCGGTGGTTTGGGGCAGCAGCACGGCGAGTGGATTCAGTGTTGTTTGGGGATCCTCGACCGACACGGCCACCAGCGTGGTGTGGGGAGCGTCTTCCGACGGGAACGGAGCGTTCTCGGCAACCGACCTCGAACAATAGCCTTTCTTCTTCGACGCCTGTGTTTCTAGGGGATCGGTTCCCGACGCAGGCGAACTCTTGCCCATAGCTGCCGCGATGTGGAAAACTACATAGACACCATTTCATTGAGGGAAGAGCGGGCAAGATGCCCGCGCGGCCGCCGGCGCTACTATGACACGGACATTATTCGAAAAGATCTGGGATGCGCATCTGGTGGCGACGCCTTCGGGGCGTTCGCCGATTCTCTACATTGATTTGCATTTGGTGCATGAGGTGACTTCGCCTCAGGCGTTTGACGGGCTGCGGGCGGCAGGACGGAAGGTGCGGCAGCCTGCGCGGACCGTGGCGACTGTCGATCACAATATCCCAACGGAACCGCGGGGGACTCCGATTACAGACTTGATTGCGGCGAAGCAGATTTCGGCGCTGCAGGGGAATTGCAAGGAGTTCGGGGTCCGACTGTTTGACATGGATTCGCCGGAGCAGGGGATTGTGCATGTGATCGGTCCGGAGCTGGGGCTGACGCAGCCGGGAATGACGATTGTGTGCGGCGACAGCCATACCTCGACGCACGGGGCGTTTGGCGCGCTGGCGTTTGGGATCGGAACATCGGAGGTGGAGCATGTGCTGGCGACGCAGTGCCTGGCGCAGCGGAAGCCGAAGACGATGAAGATCGATGTTCGCGGACGGCTCGCCGAGGGCGTGACGGCGAAGGATCTGGCGCTGGGCATCATCGGGCAGATTGGAACCGACGGCGCGACGGGACACGTGATCGAATACGCGGGGCCGGCGGTGCGGGCGCTCTCGATGGAAGGGCGCATGACGCTGTGCAACATGAGCATCGAGGCCGGGGCGCGGGCGGGGATGGTGGCGCCGGATGAGACCACGATCGCTTACGTCAAAGGACGGCGATTCGCTCCGACGGGGGCGGATTGGGATAAGGCTGTGACGCACTGGCGGAGTTTGCCGTCGGATGAAGAGCGCAGCGTTCGACAAGGTGGTGGAGATCGATGCGGCGCAGCTTTGTCCGTTTGTGACCTGGGGAACAAATCCGGGGATGGTGGCTCCGGTGACGGGGCGCGTGCCGGAGATTGGAGCGATGGAGGAATCTGACCGGCGGGCGGCGGAACTCGCGCTGCAGTACATGGGGCTGGAGCCGGGAAAGAGGATTCAGGATATCGGGATTGACCGCGTATTTATTGGATCGTGCACGAATTCGCGGATCGAGGATTTGCGGGCTGCGGCGCGGGTGGCGCAAGGGCATCGATGTGAGTTCGAAGGTGCGGGCGATGGTGGTGCCGGGATCGCAGACCGTGAAGCGGGCCGCGGAGCAGGAAGGGCTGGACCGGATTTTTCAGGATGCGGGATTCGAGTGGCGCGAGTCTGGGTGCTCGATGTGTTTGGGCATGAATCCCGATATTTTGCAGCCGGGCGAACGGTGCGCGTCGACCAGCAACCGGAATTTCGAAGGGCGGCAGGGGCGCGGAGGACGGACGCATCTGGTGAGTCCGATGATGGCGGCGGCGGCAGCGATTGCGGGGCATTTCACGGATATTCGGAATTGGAAGTTTGAGTAGGGATGCGAGCCGAACGCGCGACGCTTCGCGAGGCCGCCCAGGTCCTTCGGCGCCGAAAGTAGGCGTTTGGGGACGACAACTGAAGGAAAAGTCAAATGAAACCATTTACAGTGCATCGCGGGCGGGTGGCGCCGCTGGATCGGGTGAACATCGATACCGATCAGATTATCCCCAAGCAGTTTTTGAAGCGGATCGAGAAGACTGGATTCGGGCAATTCTTATTTCATGACTGGCGTTTCGGCGCAGACGGAAAGAAGAACGCCGGTTTCATTTTGGATGAGCCGCGATTCGAGGGCGCAACGGTGCTGGTGGCAGGAAAGAATTTTGGGTGCGGCTCGTCACGGGAGCATGCGGTGTGGGCGCTGGCGGATTTCGGATTTCGCGCGGTGATCTCGTCGTCGTTCGCTGACATCTTCGCTAACAACTCGAGCAAGAACGGATTTCTTGCTGTCCTGCTGACGGAGGAGGAAGTTGCAACGGTGATGAAGCGGGCGCAGGACATCGACAACTACGAGGTGACGATCGATCTGGAAAAGTGCGAGGTGCGCGACGATCAGGGATTCCAAACCCAGTTCCCGATCGATGAATTTGTAAGACATTGTCTGCTGAATGGGCTGGATGACATCGGTCTGACGATGCAGCATGAGGCGGAGATTGCGGCTTACGAGACGCAACATCCCGCGCCTGCTGCTCTGCGAGTTTAACGAACAGTCAAGACGAGTAAAAGTATGTAAAACCTGTGCGCCAGTATTGACCCGCCCTAGGCGCGAGGTTGATCCTATATGAGCTCGGTTCTGCGAACTGCAGTGTAGCCACTGAATTGGTGAAACTGTGGGGCGTCCTTTTCGACTTCCACAGGCGCGGGCACGACGCCCGCTCGACAGCCGGCTGGTAGCCGGCGCTACCCGGGACAAACAGCGAGCTGTCGCAAGCCGAGCCTTCGGTTCTTACGTCTAATACTCGGGGTTCACATCGGACTCGGCCCCAGAAGATGGTGAACGGACTAACCTTGTGAACATCATTGATCGTCATAAAAAGCAGCGCGGCCCACGCAGTTTGCAACCCGCTGTGTTGATCACTCTTCTTGCGGCAGTTGGCGCGATTTCGCTCGGTTGCAGCAGTGCAGCCGATCCCAAATCAAAGGCACAGGCGGCGGGTCCGGTCCGGGCGGTTTCCGTGGCCGTGGCTCCGGTGCAGAAGCAGGATGTCCCGGTCTACCTCTCTGGACTGGGGTCGGTGACTGCGTTCAACACGGCCAACATCAAGAGTCGTGTTGACGGGCAGATCATGAAGGTGAACTTCCGCGAAGGGCAGGATGTTCACCAGGGAGAGCTTTTGATCGAGATCGACTCGCGGCCGTTCCAAGTGCAGGTGGAACAGTTGCAGGCACAATTATTCCGCGATCAGGCGCAACTGCGGGATGCCCGGCTCAATCTTGAGCGGTATACGGCGCTGATTCCCTCGGGCAGCATCGCGCAGCAGCAGGTCGACACGCAGAAGGCGCTGGTGGATCAACTTGATGGGACCGTGCGCAACGACCAGGCGCAGATCAACTCGGCGAAGCTGAACATCACCTATTGCCACATTACCGCTCCATTCAGCGGCAGGATTGGATTACGGCAGGTAGATACGGGGAACATTGTGCATGCGTCGGATGCGAATCCGATGCTGATCCTGACCCAACTTCAGCCGATTGCGGTGATCTTTACGCTGCCTGAGGATGTGCTGCGCAACGTATCGCAGCACATGCACCGGGGGTCATTAGAGGTAGATGCGTTCAGCCGTGATGATCAGACAAAACTCGCATCCGGGAAATTGTTGACGATCGACAATCAGATTGATTCCTCGACGGGAACCGCGAAGCTGAAAGCAGTGTTCGACAATCGAGACAACCAGCTGTGGCCGAATCAGTTCGTGAATGCCGATCTCTTGCTCGAGACGCGCAAGAACAGCGTGGTGGTGCCGACGGCGTCGATTTTGCGCGGACCACAGGGTCCGTACGTATATGCGGTGAATCCTGACAAGACGGTGCAGGACAAGGCGGTGACGATTGCGCTGACGCAGGGTGACGTCACGGTGGTGACCGACGGCGTCTCTCCTGGCGAGACGGTTGTCACGGACGGGCAGGATAAACTGCAAAGAGGCTCGCACATTGAGCCCCGAGGTGGTCCACCGAGCAAGAGCACAGCAGCGCCGGTCACGGGAGCGGTGCAACGTCCTGAAGTTGCGCCGCAAGAGTCGACCGCGCCGGAATCGGCCAAGCGGCGTGCAAATCGTCCATCGAATCGTGAAACACCTGGCACTCCAACTGCTGGCGGCTAAGCCTTCATGAATCCCTCACGCATATTTATTCTCCGCCCGGTTGCAACCACGCTGTTGATGGTGGGAGTGCTGCTGGTGGGCTGGGTTGCGTTCATGCAGTTGCCGGTCTCGGCTCTTCCTGAAGTCGACTATCCGACGATCCAGGTAGTGACGTTTTATCCGGGCGCGGATCCGGATGTAATGGCGTCATCGGTGACCTCTCCTCTGGAGCGGCAGTTCGGGCAGGTCCCCGGGCTGACGCAGATGACGTCGACGAGTTCATTTGGCAGCTCGCTTATAACGTTGCAGTTCGGACTCGATCAGAACATTGACGTGGAAGAGCAGCAGGTACAGGCGGCGATCAACTCTTCGGGGACGTATCTGCCTGCTGATTTGCCCAATCCTCCAATTTACAACAAGGTAAATCCTGCGGACGCGCCAATTCTGACGCTGGCGCTGACCTCCGATTCGCTGCCTCTGCCGAAGGTGGAGGACGTTGCGGACACTTCGCTGGCCCAGAAGATTTCTCAATTGCCCGGGGTAGGGCTGGTTTCGATCAGCGGGGGACAGAAGCCCGCGGTTCGGATTCAGGCGAATCCGACGGCGCTGGCGTCATACGGGCTGAGCCTGGAAGACCTGCGGGCCGCGTTGGCGCAAGCGAACGTCGATCAGGCGAAAGGCGTCATCGACGGGCAGCGGCAGTCGTACACGATCGGGGCGAACGATCAACTTTTCTCAAGCGAGCAATACAAGCCGATCGTGATTGCATACAGGAATGGCGCGCCCGTGCGCCTGAGTGACGTAGCTAACATCATAGACGGCACGGAGAACAATCAGCTGGCAGCGTGGATGAATTTAACGCCAGCGGTCATCGTAAATATTCAACGGCAGCCGGGCGCAAACATCATCAGCGTGGTGGACCGCATTAAGAAACTGCTGCCGCAACTGCAGGCGTCATTGCCGAGCGCGGTCAAGGTGCAGATTCTTACCGATCGGACGACTACGATTCGGGCGTCGGTGCAGGATGTCGAATTTGAATTAATGCTCGCGATCGGGCTGGTCGTGATGGTCGTATTCCTGTTCTTACGGAATCTCGCGGCGACGGTAATCCCGAGTGTGGCCGTGCCACTTTCGTTGATTGGAACATTCGGAGTGATGTACGTGCTCGGGTACAGCTTGAACAACCTGACACTGATGGCGCTGACGATCTCCACCGGCTTCGTGGTGGATGACGCGATCGTGATGATCGAGAACATCGACCGGTACCTGGAGGCAGGAGATTCACCTCTGGATGCGGCGCTGAAGGGAGCAGGACAGATCGGGTTCACGATTGTCTCGTTGACCGTATCGCTGATCGCGGTGCTGATCCCGCTGCTGTTCATGGGGGACATCGTTGGTAGGCTGTTTCGGGAATTTGCGGTCACGCTGGCGGTCACGATCCTGGTTTCGGCCGGAGTGTCTTTAAGTCTGACGCCGATGATGAGCGCCAAGCTTCTCAAGCATCGCAAAGAAGGTGAGAGAGGAAAGTTCTACCAAATCACCGAGGACTACTACAACCGCATTATTGCGTTTTACGGGCGGTCGGTGAAGTGGGTGCTTAAGCATCAGACGGCGACTTTGATGGTGACGGCGGCCACGCTTGTATTGACGCTGTTCTTGTATGTGATCGTGCCAAAGGGCTTTTTTCCTGTGCAGGACACTGGCGTGATTCTCGGGGTCTCGGAAGCACCGGATTACATTTCGTTCGATGCCATGGCGCAACGGCAGCAGGAACTGGCCAAAGTCATCCTGCAGGACAAGGATGTCGAAAGCCTGTCGTCGTTCATCGGAGTCGATGGGACGAACGTGACTCCGAATTCCGGGCGAATTCAAATCAACTTGAAACCGCGGGATCAGCGCTCCGATAGCGCGTCGGCGATCATTCGGCGTCTGCAACCTGAACTGAACAACGTGCAGGGGATCACGCTCTACATGCAGCCGGTGCAGGACCTCACGGTGGAAGATCGGGTGAGCCGGACCCAATTCCAGTACTCAATTGAGGACGCCGATGCCAACGAGTTGGCGCAGTGGACTCCAAAGCTGGTAGCGAAACTGCAGACTCTTCCTGAGTTGCGCGACGTGGCGACCGACCAGCAAAATGAAGGACTTCGAACAAACATCACGATTGACCGCGATACTGCTTCTCGGTTGGGGATCTTTCCGCAGGCGATCGATAACACGCTCTACGACGCATTTGGGCAGCGGCAGGTATCAACGATCTTCACGCAGCTGAACCAGTATCACGTGGTGTTGGAAGTGTTGCCGAATTTCGCTCAGACTCCTGAGAACTTGAATGACATTTACATACGGCCGAGCGTTGTAACGCCCAACAGTGGGGCGCCCACGGCGAACGGGGCCTCGGTCACAACTAATGGCGCACCGGTTCCGATCTCGGCATTTACGCGGATGAACGCAATGAACGCGTCGCTCGCGGTGAACCATCAAGGACAATTTCCGGTGGTGACGTTGTCGTTCAACCTGGCGCCAGGCGCCTCTTTGGGCGAAGCGACGAAGGCAATCCAGGAGGCGGAGAAAGATATCTCGCTGCCGCCCAGCATTCACGCTTCATTTCAGGGCACGGCGGCGGCGTTCCAGAATTCGCTATCGAGCGAGCCATTTCTGATTCTCGCGGCGGTGATCACGGTTTACATCGTGTTGGGCGTTTTGTACGAGAGTTACATCCATCCCATTACGATTCTGTCGACGCTGCCTTCGGCGGGTGTAGGAGCGATTCTGGCGCTGATGATTACCGGGAACGATCTGACCGTGGTGGCGCTGATCGGAATCATTCTTCTGATCGGCATTGTGAAGAAGAACGCCATTATGATGATCGACTTCGCGCTGGAGGCGGAACGCGAGGAGCATAAGCCGCCCGAGGAGGCGATCTACCAGGCGTGCCTGCTGCGGTTCCGGCCGATCATGATGACGACGATGGCGGCCCTGCTGGGCGGTTTGCCCCTGGCGCTTGGTACCGGGACAGGTGCGGAGTTGAGGCGGCCGCTCGGAATCACGATTGTTGGCGGGTTGCTGCTCAGCCAGTTGCTGACGCTTTACACAACACCGGTGGTGTACTTGTGGTTTGACCGGCTGGCACAGAGATTCTCTCGCTATCAGATCGGCAATCAGATTCCGCCAGAACCGATGTCGGCGGATTAGGGTGGTGGTGCCGCAATGGAAGGCACTTCAGCGGCTGAAGCCGTCATGAAAGTGAACGTGGGATCGCAGCGATGAAGCGCTACGCCACCCAGAAGCGAATCGCGGCGCACAGCCATAGGCGGCTGTCCCGACATTGAACGATGAGTATTTCGGGTCCATTTATACGAAGGCCAATTGGCACGTCGCTCATGGCGGCGGCGCTGCTGTTGTCTGGAATTTTGGCCTTCAATTTCCTGCCAGTTGCTTCCCTGCCGCAAATGGACTTCCCTGTCATCAGCGTGGGGGCGGGACTGCCGGGGGCTGATCCGCAGACCATGGCATCGGCCGTGGCCACGCCGCTGGAGCGGCAGTTTGGGCGCATTGCCGGCGTGAACCAGATGACGTCGTCGAGCCAGCTGGGGAGCAGCGGAATCGCGCTGCAATTCGACCTGAATCGAAACATCGACGCTGCTGCTCGCGACGTACAAGCGTCCATCAATGCGGCCCGAAGCCAGCTTCCCGCAAATCTGCCGAGCAATCCGGGTTATCGCAAGGTGAATCCCGCGGATGCGCCGATTCTGCTGCTGGGGTTAACGTCGGAGACGATGACGGTACCGCAGATGTATGATGCCGCGGACTCGATCCTGGCGCAGAAGCTGGCGCAGGTGGAGGGAGTGGGTCAGGTTTTCGTCTGGGGCTCGTCGCAGCCAGCGGTGCGCGCGGAAGTCAATCCGACTCTGTTGAACAAGCTTGGAGTCGGGCTAGACACGGTGCGGAATGCGTTGAATGCGGCGAACGCAAACCGTCCAAAGGGCAAGCTATCGAACCGCACCACGAGTATCACACTCAGCGACACGGACCAACTGTTCACCGCAGATCAATACCGGCCATTGATTGTGGCGTACCACAATGGAGCGGCGGTGCGGCTGGGTGACGTGGCCGAGGTGACAGACTCGGTTTCGGATCGGCGCAATCTTGGTTTGATCAACGGCAAGCCCGGAATCGTACTGCCGATTTTTAGGCAGCCGGGCGCCAACATTATCGATACGGTCGATCGGGTGAGATCGCTCATACCGTATCTGCAGTCGTCGATTTCTCCGGCGATGACACTTTCGATCGTGATGGACCGAACGACTACAGTACGGGCGTCGGTCAAGGACATTGAGAGAACGCTGCTGATTTCCATAGCGCTGGTGATCCTCGTGGTGTTCGTGTTCTTGCGCACGGTGCGGTCGACAATCATTCCCAGCATTGCCGTGCCGCTTTCGCTGGTGGGAACGTTTGGGGTGATGTACCTGCTGGGATACAGCCTGGACAACTTGTCGTTGATGGCGCTTGCCATTTCGACGGGGTTCGTGGTGGACGACGCGATCGTGGTATTGGAAAACATCACGCGCTATGTCGAGCACGGCATGGGTGTAGTGCAGGCGACTTTTAAAGGGGCCTCGGAGATTGGCTTTACCGTCGTATCGATGAGCACCTCTCTGGTGGCTGTGTTCATTCCGTTGCTGCTGATGGGCGGGATTGTGGGCCGGCTGTTCCGCGAATTCGCGGTCACGCTGAGTGTTGCCATCGGAGTATCGCTTCTGGTTTCTTTGACGACGACTCCGACGATGTGCGCGAAATTCCTGCGACCCGCGATGAGGGACGAGAAGCACAATATCTTCTACCGAGCCAGCGAGTGGGTGTTCGATCGCTTGCTCGGGACCTACACCCACGCATTGAAGTGGGTGCTGCGGCAGCAGCTATTCACATTTGCAGTCACCATCGCAGTCGCGGTCTTGAGCGGCTGGCTCTACTACAAGGTGCCAAAGGGTTTCTTTCCACAGCAGGACACTGGCCGCATTGGAGGCACCGTAATCGGGGCGCAAGACATTTCGTTCCAGTCGATGTCTGAGAAGATGCGGCGCTACGTCAAGATCGTGATGGCGGATCCAGCCGTCGACACGATGGCCGGCTTCACCGGCGGAAGTACGGCGCTAAACCAGGGTCGGTTTTTCATGATGCTGAAGCCGCTGGAGGAGCGCGGTCCATGCCAGAAGCAGCATTTCTGGGAGGCCTGCCACTATGTGTCTGCCGACGACGTGATCAACCGACTACGCGGCAAACTGGCGGTAGTTCCGGGCGCGACTCTCATTCTACAGTCGCAGCAAGAACTCACAATCGGCGGGCGATATGGAAACGCGCAATATCAGTACACGTTGCAGAGCCCGAATATCAGTGAATTGAATACGTGGGCGCCACGTCTGTTGCAGAAACTTAGGGAACTGCCGGAGTTGCGAGACCAGAATTCGGACCAGCAGGACAAAGGTCTGCAGGCCAAGCTTGTGATAGACCGCGATACCGCCAGCCGGCTCGGGATCACGCCACAGACGCTCGACAATGCTCTTTACGACGCGTTCGGGCAACGGCAGGTTTCCACGATGTACAAGCCGCTGAACCAGTATCACGTGGTCATGGAAGTGGCACCGCAATTCCAGCAGACTCCAGAAGCGCTGCAAAACATATATCTGAAATCGTCGACAGGGGCTCCCATTCCGCTCGCGGCCTTTACCCACTATGAGCCCTCGAATACCCCGCTCGCAGTTAACCATCAGGGACAGATTCCTTCGGCGACGATCTCGTTCAACCTGGCCCCGGGCGTGTCTCTGGGAGAGGCGACCGCGGCTATTGAGAGGGCGGAACGCACCATCGGATTCCCTCCGACCATAACGGCGAGTTTTCAGGGGACAGCCGCGGCGTTTCAGGATTCGCAATCGAACATGCTTATCCTGATCATCACGGCGCTGGCGACGGTCTACATCGTGCTAGGCATGCTGTACGAAAGCTACATTCATCCCATCACGATTCTCTCGACGATTCCATCTGCCGGCGTGGGAGCGCTGCTGGCACTGCTTTTGACCCACAATGAATTGAATGTGATCGGGATGATCGGGATCATCCTGCTGATTGGGCTGGTGAAGAAAAACGCGATCATGATGATTGACGTGGCGCTGGAAGTGGAACGGAATGAGGGGAAGAAGCCGGTGGAGGCCATTTATGATGCGTGCATTTTGCGCTTCCGGCCCATCATGATGACGACTATGGCTGCTCTGCTCGGCGGGCTGCCGCTGGCGTTGGGCAGCGGAACTGGATCTGAATTGCACCGGCCGCTCGGCATCACGATCGTGGGAGGATTGATCGTGAGCCAGATGCTCACGCTGTTTACCACGCCGGTGGTGTATGTGTATCTGGATCGATTCAGGCTGTTCCTGAAGGGAGAGGCTGATCATGCCCTGCCGGACACGTCGGCGGGACCGGCCCGACCCAGCCCGGCGCATTAGACGCATTCCCTGGCGTCTCACGACACGTGCGTGGGTACAACCTCGTTCGAGAAATTGCGCATCGCAGAGGAGAAACCAACGGCTGCGCGCGGAACCGCTTGTCCCGTATGATAGGAATTCACGAGTAGAGCCGCGCTGCGAGCGACCGAGGTTCAAGGCCAGGCCAGCGTTCCGAATTTCGTTTTGAACAAATCCCTCGAGGAGTTACGGATGCTAAAGAAAGCAGCGGCTCTCTTGCTTGTTTGCGCAAGCATGGGCACGTGGTTGGGTTGCGGCACGACGAGCAGTCGATTTCTCTACGCGGCGATCCCGGGCGGTGCGGGCGGCGGGCAGATCGTGGCGTATCGAGAAGATCCCAATGCGGGGGTTCTGGCGCAACTGGCAGGGAGCCCGATAACCGCTGGATCAGCGGTTGAGTCGCTAGCGCTTCATCCTACGGGAAAATATCTATACGCGGCCAATTCCGGGAGCAATAACATTTCGCTGTACACGATTTCGAGCACCGGGGCGCTCACCGAGGTAACGCCGCGGACACTTGCGGGCACGTCGCCCACAGTCCTGGTGATGGACCCATCTGGGAGCTTTTTGTATGTGGCGAACTCCGGTTCATTCGACATTTCCGTGTTTTCGATCGCGACGGATGGGACTCTGACTGAGGTGCAGCAAACGAACGGTGCGACTGCACCCATTGGTCTGTCGGCGATCAATATGGCTTTGGCTCCCTTGGGAAATTTTCTTTACGTTACCGGTCAAGGGGTACAGGGATGGATCGAGGTATTTCCCGTGAGTCAGGGTGTGCTCCAAACCCCCGTTGCAGGATCACCATTTCTGACCGGCAATAATCCTTATGGGCTGGTGATTGATTCCACGGGATCACGTTTGTATACGGCGAACAAGCAAGACAACACTATTTCGGAATTTACGATCAATTCGGACGGGTCACTGGGGACGGTTGGCGGATCCCCGATTGGCGAGACTTATACCGGACCGGTCAGCTTGCTTATTGACAAGTCCGGCAAGTACCTTTACGTGGCGAATCAAGGATCTAGCAATCTGGCAGCCTATTCGATTGGGTCTGATGGGGGGCTGACGTTGCTCAGCACTTCACCGTTCGCGACAGGCGCAGAGCCGAGTTCCATTGCCGCTGATTCCAGCGGCAAGTATTTGTTCGTCGGGAATCAGTCCAGCCCGGTAATTCAATCGTTCAGCCTGGATGCGAGCAGCGGAGCGCTGACATCTGTCGGGTCGTACTCGGTTCCGGCCACGCCAACTTCAATCGTGATCACACCGTAACCTGATTTCTGGACGCGGTGGGTCTCGCGCGGCGGGCATTCCGCAGCCAAGATCTGGAGTATTATCATGTCCAGCTTCGCAACGAGCGTCGCCGATCAATTTGACGATCGTGTAACAATTGCGGCTTGCCGCATCGAGACAATAAGAACGGCAGGGAGTGCACGAGTACAACCCGTATTCCGCGCGCGGCCATCTAACTGCTTATTCGCAAAGTCCCGCGGGGTTACGGCGCTGACTCATTGCCGGGACTGGGGATTCACAAAATATGCAAATAGCTAGCGCCGCGAGCGCCTTTCCCAAGCATTACTACCCTCAGAAATTCCTGCTGGAACAACTGCAACAGTATTGGGGCGACCGTCTCAAGAACCCGCTGATGCTGGCTCGACTGCATCGCAATGTCAGTGTGGAGGGGCGGCATCTGGCGATGCCGTATGAGAAGTATTACGACATTCACACCTGGGGAGATGCGAACGATGCATGGATTCAGGCGGCACAGGAATTAGGCGAGCAGGCGCTGTGCCGGGCGCTGCACAATGCCGGGGTTGATAAGAGCGCGCTGGGCGCAATATTTTTCGTCTCGGTCACGGGTATATGTAGTCCCTCGATTGATGCCCTGCTGGTGAATCGCATGGGGCTTCCGGCAAATATCAAGCGCGTGCCTATTTTTGGACTCGGGTGCGTAGCCGGCGCCGCAGGGATTGCGCGTGCGGCGGATTATGTACGCGCCTATCCCGAACAGGCGGCGGCTCTGGTTTCGGTCGAACTTTGCTCGTTGACTATTCAAAAAGAAAATCTCACGGTAGCCAACTTGATTTCGTCTGGGCTGTTTGCGGACGGATCGGCGGCGGTGGTTGTAACCGGGAGGGATTTGAAGGCGAATGGGCCCGAGATCGTGGCGACGCGATCGGTTTTTTATCCGCACACCGAAGAGATGATGGGTTGGCAGGTGAGTGAGAAAGGCTTCAACATTGTGCTCTCGCCGGAAGTGCCGGTGCTCATCCGTGAACACCTTGGACACGATGTGGATGCGTTTCTGGCGGATCACGGACACAAGAGAAGCGACATCGGTAGTTGGGTGCTCCATACTGGCGGACCAAAGGTTCTGGAGGCGACGGCCGCCGCACTCGATCTGCATAATGGGCAGCTCGATGCCTCCTGGGACTGTTTGAAGAAGGTGGGGAATCTGTCGTCTGCTTCAGTCCTGGTTGTGCTCGAGGATGTAATGCGAAACCGGCGTCCGAAACCCGGCACGATTGGCATTCTGGCGGCGATGGGACCGGGATTCTGCTCGGAGCTCGTACTTCTGAAGTGGTGAGGATTTCGATTTGCTGAATTCTACCGATGTATTCGTGGTTGGGGGTGGACCCGCGGGACTGGCAATGGCGATCGCCGCGCGGCGGTGCGGACTGCGCGTGACCGTAGCTGATGGGAGGCAACCGCCGCTCGACAAAGCGTGCGGAGAAGGTTTGATGCCGGACGGGCTGGCGGCATTGGAGCGGCTTGGGCTGCATCTGCCGGTTGCGGAAGCGTATCCGTTTTGGGGCATCCGCTTCTTGAGCCGCTCTTTGTCGACCGATGCTTTGTTTCCTGACGGCGGCTGCGGGCTGGCGGCCCGGCGGCCAGTGCTGCATCGCGTGATGTTGGAACGTGCGGCGCAGGTCGGTGCAGAATTACTCTGGGGGACGGCGGTTAAAAAGATCGCCGCAGACGGTGTACAAGCCGGAAGAGATTTTATCCGCGCGCGCTGGATTATTGGGGCGGATGGATCGAACTCACGCGTACGTCGCTGGGCGGGGCTTGAGAGCGGCTATCGACCGCGACTTCGTTATGCGTTCCGGCGACATTATCGTATCGCTCCGTGGGCCGATCACATGGAAGTACATTGGGGCGAACGCTGCCAGGGTTACGCAAGCGCTGTGGGTGACGAGCAGGTCTGCATTGCGATGGCATCGCACGATCCCAATCTACGCCTGGAAGAGGGACTGAAGGAGTTGCCGTGGCTGAGCGCGCGGCTGCAGACGGCTGAACCGGTGACCACCGAGCGAGGGGCGGTCACGGGCAATCGCCGTTTCAAGCGAGTATGGCGCGGAAATGTTGCGTTGATCGGAGATGCCGCTGGCACGGTGGATGCGATCACCGGGGAAGGTCTTGGACTGGCGTTCAGCCAGGCATCAGCCCTGGCCGAATGCATCGCAGCAGGCGATCTGAGCCCGTATCAGCAAATCCACGATCAACTGGCCTTACGTCCTCTGCTGATGGCGCGGCTGATGCTCACCCTGGATGGACGTCCGCGACTGCAACATCGGACGCTACAAGTGTTTCGGAAGCGCCCCGAGACCTTCCGAAGACTTCTCGCCCTGCATGTTGGTGCGTTGCCACCCAAGCAATTGGTGTGGGACGGTTTGACACTCGGATGGGGGTTGATCACCGCTTAGCATGGATAGGACGTGCAGATCGTTCCGTAGTCGAATTCTCGGGATGGCCTTGCTGCTTGCCACCGGTGGTGTGTTGGTGGTGGCGCAGGATGCTGACTACCAGGTCGATCCGGCGCAGAGTTCGGTGAAGTTCACACTGGGGGATGTGCTCCACACGGTGCGGGGCACCTTCAAGCTGAAGCAGGGAGACCTGCAAGTCGAATCACACGGGAAGGTATCCGGGCAGATTGTCGTGGATGCCGCGAGTGGAGATAGCGGCAGCGGGATGCGAGACCGCAAGATGAACAAGGAAATCCTGGAAAGTGCTCGCTACCCGGAAATTGCGTTTCGTCCAGACCGGATCGATGGGGCAGTTGCGAGTTCAGGCAAGTCTTCTGTGACGATTCATGGCATGTTCAATATTCACGGAGTGGACCGCGAGATCACCGTTCCGGCTCAAGTGGAAACGAGGGGAGAGCAGTGGACGGCAACCGCGCACTTCACGGTGCCCTACCAGAAGTGGGGAATGAAAAATCCCAGCACGTTGTTTCTGCGAGTCAGTGATACGGTTGAGATTGATCTGGTAGCGGCAGGGACCGTCGGGAGGCACACAGCGAATTCTGCTCAGTAACGATCCCGCGGCACAATTCCCTTTCCTTCGGTGCAGTCGTAGGCACGGCCAGCGGCGAGATTCTTGAATTCTTCCGTTTGTCCGCTGGGCCAATCGATGACGACGCGGTCGATGCGATCGCGCTTCTCCAAGCCGAAGGTTACCGGTAGTTCTGACTGTGACAAGTAGCTAGAACCTCCTTTGACAACGCGCGACTGCTCCATGCCACCGGCGAAGATGCGAACGGTGGCGCCGATGGCATCCCGATTGGATTTCGTTCCCACGAGATGGAAACGAATGCTGCGGTTGCCGGCCAACTGCTCGTTGCGATATAGGTACGCGGGACCATTGTTGGTAGTGATGAGCAGGTCGAGATCGCCGTCGCGATCGAAGTCGCCGTAGGCAAGTCCGCGGCCGACTTTGGGACGGTCGAATTCTTCACCGAGTTCGGCTGCGACCTCACGAAAGGTTCCCTTGCCGCCGTTGAGAAAGAGTTGAGGCGGCTGAGCGTATCCGACATTGCCCCGAATGTTGCGAACCGTTTCGTCGATGTGTCCGTTCGCAACGGCGAAGTCGAGCCAGCCGTCGAGGTTGACATCGAGAAACGAGCAGCCGAAGCCGAGGCTGTTTCTGGATGCGATACCTACTCCGGACTGCGGTGCAATGTCTTCGAAGGTCTTGCCGCTGAGACGATACAATCCGATCATCTCGTTGTCGAAGTTCGTGATAGCGACTCCCGGCGTACCGGAGTTGTCGAAATCTGCGACATCGACGCCCATGCCGGCGCGCGCTTTCCCTTCGCTGCTGAAGGCAATGCCCGCCTCGACTGCAGCGTCTTTGAAGGTGCCGTTGTGCTGATTGCGGTAAAGCTTGTTCGGCTGAGTGTCATTGGCGACGAGGAGATCGGGCCAGCCGTCGCGGTTTTCGTCCAATAGAGCTATGCCGAGAGATTTGGAACTGCTGTCGAAGATTCCGCTGCTGGCCGTAACATCTTCGAAGGTGCCGTTGCCGCGGTTGTGAAACAGCCAGCAGGTCGCACCGCGATACGCTTCCGGCGTGCAGTACGATTTGTGTTTGCCGTCGAGGCTGCAGAAGATGTCGGTTTCCAAAGACCATTTGACGTAGTTGCAGACGAAGAGATCGAGCAGGCCGTCGCGATCGTAGTCAAACCACAGGGCGGAAGTGCTAAAGCCCTCCCGCTTGCCGAGACCCGCGGCATTGGTAACGTCAACGAACGTGCCCTTCCCGGTATTGCGAAAGAGTCTGTTCTGGCCAACGCACGTGACGAGAATGTCGGGATATCCGTCGTTGTTGTAGTCGCCTACGGCAACTCCCATGCCGTAGAGTTCGACATCGAGGCCGGCGCGCGCGGTTACGTCGGTGAATGTGCCATTGCCGTTGTTGCGGTAAAGACGAAGCGCCGTTCGGGATTTCTTGTGGCCGGGCCAGTCAGAGCCATTAATCAGGAGAATGTCTTGCCAGCCGTCACCATCGTAGTCAAGAAAGGCGCATCCGGAACCGAGAGTTTCCGGCAGGAACTTGCCACCGAAAGCGCCGCTATTGTGCTGAAAATGGATACCGGCCTGGCTGGTGATGTCGGTGAAGCGAAAGCCGAGTGCATTGCCGTTCGCAGATTGCGCCGCGAAAGATTGCAGCCGCGAAAGCTGCGACCACGATGCGAGTCCCGCCATGCCCTCCAGGAAATGCCTACGATTCACGGAACGTTCACCAGTCCCGCGCGAATGGCATAGACGACGAGTTCGGCTGTCTTGTGAATACCAAGTGTATTCATGATGTTGGCGCGGTGAACGGCGATAGTATTTGCGCTAAGGTCGAGTGCCGTCGCAATTTCTTTGTTCGATTTGCCGTCGACGATCATTTGCAGCACTTCAAGTTCGCGCTGAGTCAGGGCAGCGTTACGCTCTCCGCGAAGGGCGGTCTTTTGCTCGACTTTGGGATCGAAGACGGTTTCTCCCGCGGCAATTTTACGGATTGCCGGGCCAAGCTCCAGATCCATGGCATTCTTCAGAACATACCCCTTAGCGCCCGCTTCGATTGCCTGCCGAACCCAAGTGTTCTCGCTGTGCATGCTGAGCATAAGAACGGCTGTTTCGGGAGAGTCCTCGATAATTTGCCGTGTGGCATCGAGTCCGTTCATACCGGGGAGGGCGCAGTCCATAACAACGACTTGCGGATGGAGCTGTTTGGCGAGCTTGACGGACTCCTCGCCGTCTCCGGCTTCGCCCACGACTTCCATGTCGGGCTCGTCTTCGAGCATGCGGCGGAAACCGCGGCGGACGAGACTGTGATCATCCACCAGCAAGACTGTGATCTTCTTTTGCATAGGATTCTGCTTTCTCCCGAGGAACCGTCAGATGCACCAACGTGCCACCATCGGTGGGACGCGTAACGAAAATTTGTCCGCCCATCAATTCGGAACGCTCGCGCATCGCCACCAGGCCGATGCCGCGCCGATTGGGCCCTTCCGCGAAACCCGTGCCGCGATCTCGCACCTCCAGCTCAAGCGTCCGCGGCAGGAAGCGCAACTGTACCCAGGCCTGCTTCGCTCCGGAATGACGCGCGACATTGTTCAACGCTTCCTGCAGAATGCGGTACACGTGAACACCGGCAGCACCGTCCACCGGAAAGACCTCACCCTGCTTCTCATAGGATATGGCAATTCCCGTTTGTCTTTCCACGGTGGGGATGTACCAATCGAGTGTGCTTTCAAGTCCGGCTTCCTCGAGCATCACCGGGTGCAGAGCTTGAGAAAGGGTTCGGACTTTCTCGAGGGTCGACTGGACAACTTCGAGAACTTCCTGGAGATCGGCGCGCAATGATGATCCCTCGGGCGCATGGGCTCCGGCGCGCCGGAGCATCGATCCGACTGCCGTGAGGATTTGGCCGAATTCATCGTGGAGTTCGCGGGAGATGTAGCGCAGGGTGGATTCCTGAGTCGAGATCAGCTTCTGGGCGAGTTCGCTGCGGCGCTCGGAGATTTCGGCGAGGCGCGCGAAGAGGCGGCGGTTCCAGCGGATCAGGGACAGGCCATTCAGCAGGATGGCGAGCAGGGTCGCGGCAAGGAAGAAATAAACCTGGCGCTGTACACGGTCGTAGATCTGGACGATGCGCTGTCCGGCTTGCTCTTCATTTTCTGTGTTCTGCACCAGGAAGCGAGCTAAGGCGGTGCTCAATGCTGCCTGGCGTTCCTGGAGAGAGAGCTGAATTTGCTTGCGTGCTTCTTTCTCCTGGCCTTCACGGGCGAGGGCGAAGACACGGTCAACGGCATCCCAGAACTGGGTTACGGAGCTGGTCAGAAACGCGCTTTGCTCGGGTGTACGACTGGCGGCGGCGAATCCGGCCTCGAGGCGCATGGCATCATCGAGGTCGGTGCGGATACGTTGGAACTGCGCCGACCAGGCGGTCAGAGGATATGGTTCATCGCTGCTGACCATGTCGCGCATGGCGACGGCGAGCAGGTTCAGATCGTTCTGGATCCGGAGCAGCTGTAACGAATCTTTGCGATTGCGGTCGACCAGATCGGTCTGCAGCTTGCGAAGGCCAGTGACCTGCCAGGTGATGTACGCCGAGTATGCGAGAACCGCAGAAAAGGTGATAACCAGCCCCAGAACGAGGCCAATGGTCGGCGAACGGTCCGACGGAGACGGGCGGGACACGCCCCGAGCATACAACGGCGGGATGGCGCGTGTCACAGGGCAGACGGCCCGCGGAGAAAGCCTATCTGTGTGACAATGCTGCTGTAATAATGAAGCCAATGCGCTCGTCGCGGAGTCAAACAGTAGATTGAGTTCCCCAGGTAAGGAAACCCCGAAACCGGCGAAGATCCAGAGACTAAGGGCAGTTTTGCCGGAGGTTTGGACGCTGATGCGTCCTCGGCGAGGGTTGCTTGCCGTCGGCTTCGTGCTGATGGTGATCAACAAGGTTGCCGGATTCGTTCTGCCGTACTCTTCGAAATTCCTGATTGATAACGTCGTTACGAAACATCAAATTTCGATGCTTCGGCCTCTGGTCCTGGCCGTTTTGCTGGCAACGCTTATACAGGGCATCACCTCTTTTTCGCTGACTCAATTGCTCTCCAAGGCGGCGCAGCGCCTGATTGCGGAGCTCCGCGAGGAGGTTCAGAAACACATTTCACGGTTGCCGGTTTCCTTCTATGACGCCAACAAATCCGGGGCGCTGGTGTCGCGCATCATGAGCGACGTGGAAGGCGTTCGTAATCTGTTGGGAACAGGGTTGGTTGATTTTGTCGGCGGTCTGGTCGCCGCAAGCATTGCCCTGGTGCTGCTACTCCGCACCAGCGCACCGTTGACGCTGATCGCTGTCGGCTCCTTGAGTTGCTTTGCATTGGTGTTGGGCCGGGCGTTCAAAACGATCCGCCCAATCTTTCGAGAAAGAGGCAAGATCAATGCCGAAGTGACTGGACGTTTAACGGAGTCGCTCGGCGGTGTCCGCGTGGTGAAGGGATATCACGCCGAGGAGCGGGAAGAGAAGACATTTGCTACCGGAGTCAAGCGACTGCTGGACAACGTGATGCGCACTTTGACGGCGACCTCGCTCATGAGTTTGTCGGCCAGCGTCCTCCTTGGGTTTGTTGGGGCAGCGACCATGTATGTGGGTGGACGCCAAATGGTAGGCCATACCTTAACTCCGGGCGGCTACATTTCCTACAACCTGTATCTCGTGTTTCTCGTCGCACCGATTCTGCAAGTGGTGTCGATCGGCACGCAGATCACGGAAGCGCTGGCGGGCTTGGAACGGACGCAGGAAATCATGCGCGAGCGGCCCGAGGATCAGGATCCGCGGCGTTCAGCAAGCCTCAAAGACATTGTGGGTACGGTCGAGTTCCAGGATGTGAGTTTCAGTTATGACGGGACTCACGAAGTGCTGCACGATCTCTCGTTCACGGCACAGCCCGGCACCGTGACGGCGCTGGTGGGGTCGTCGGGATCTGGGAAATCTACCACCATCGGGCTGATCTCCGCGTTTTATGTGCCCTACGAAGGGAAGTGTCCATGTTGATGGGGTAGATCTGAGCACTGTGAAGCTCGATTCTTTTCGGACGAGGCTCGGCGTGGTGCTGCAGGAGTCGTTCTTGTTCGACGGTACGATTCGCGAGAATGTAGCGTTCTCGCGGCCCGACGCCACAGAAGAGCAGATCATGCGGGCATGCCGGATTGCACGGGTCGACGAATTCGCCGAAACTTTCGCCGATAAGTACGACACCGTCGTGGGCGAGCGCGGAGTGAAGCTTTCGGGCGGACAGCGGCAGAGAATTTCGATCGCGCGAGCTATTTTGGCGGAGCCCCGAATTCTAATTCTCGATGAGGCAACGTCTAGCCTGGATTCGGAGTCGGAACAGCTGATCCAGCAGGGCCTCTCCTATTTGATGCAAGGAAGAACGACGTTCGTCATCGCGCACCGGCTGTCGACGATTCGACGGGCTGATCAGATTATGGTGATGGAACAGGGGCAGATTGTCGAGCGGGGCACACACGCAGAGCTGTACGCAGCGCGCGGACGCTACTACGATCTGTACACGCGGCAACACGGAGTCGAGGAAAACCTGTTCCTGGCTCCGGGCGAGGGAGACGCAGTGGAAGTGGATGGAAATGGCGCGAGCGGGAAGAATGGCGACGTGAAGGCGGCAGATGCCCTGCGCGTTCTTCGAGGAGAGATACGCTAGTTGCCATGACGACCGTCCCCGCAGTTCCTGTCGCGAGTGGTACCGTTGCGATCCGCAGCGAGAATCTGTGCCGTCACTATCGCATGGGGGAAAACATCATTCGCGCGGTGGACGGCGTTTCTTTAGAGATTCATTCCGGGGAGTTTGTCGCATTGCTCGGCAGCTCCGGTTCCGGCAAGTCGTCGATGTTGAATTTAATTGCCGGACTGGATCGGCCGACATCGGGAAGCATGATTGTTCAGGAGCGCGATCTTGCCCAGCTCTCGCGCGAAGAACTTGCAAAGTACCGGCTGCACGTCGTGGGGATGGTTTTTCAGTCGTTCAATCTGATTCCCAGCATGACCGTGACAGAGAATGTAGAGCTGCCTCTGCGTTTTGCGGAAGTCGATCGCAGCCGGCGGGACTCGCTCGTTCGCGAGGCATTGGAGCGGGTTGGATTGAAGGCGCGCATGAATCATCGACCGAGCGAGCTGTCTGGAGGAGAGCAGCAAAGAGTGGCACTGGCGCGGGCGTTGATCAATCGACCGCAGCTCCTGCTGGCAGATGAACCGACCGGAAATCTCGATAGTCATACGGGGAAGGAAATCATGGATATGGTTCGTGATTTCAATCGCGAACTTGGAATGACCGTGGTAATCGTGACGCATGAGCGCGCGCTGGCGGAACGGTATGCGCAGCGAATGATCTTTCTGGCGGATGGGAAGCTCGTGGACGATCGGGCCAATGATCCGCCGCTTGATTCCAGAGCAGAGGGAGGACGGGCTTGAAGTTTCCGGATCTCACTGAACTCGCGTTGCGAAATCTGCGAGAGTCTTTGTTACGGAATTCACTGACGACGATCGGGATTTCCGTCGGTGTGGCATCCCTGGTGGCGATGCTTTCCTTAGGGACGGGCTTGCAGCAGATGCTTTCACGACGACTGGAAAAGTCAGGATTGTTCGACACCGTTTTTGTTTCATCGCGGCGAGAGTTGCGCGGTGGACGCCAGGAGGAAAGGAGTGGTCCAACTCCAGGAGAAAGCCGGGTTCTTGACGAGGCAGCGCGCGTAGAAATGGAGCGTCTGCCGAACGTGAAAGAGGTATATCCGGATATCCGCTTCTCTACTGATCTACAGTTCGAGGATAAGCCGCATCTGACGATGATCTCCGCTCTGCCTTTGTCAGCTAAGTCCAACGACGCGTTTGACGGCATGCAGGGCAGGTTCTTTTCATCCGAGACTGCGCCCGAGGTGATTCTGCAGAAGTCATTCGCCGAAGAACTTTTGGGAAAGACACCGCCGCTGGGTGCGCCTGAACCAAGCGTAGCGGAACTGGCAAAACCGCTGCTGGCAAAAGAAATCACGATGCACTATGCGCAGCGCGGCGACAGTGCCGAGCAGCCACCGGCTCTAGCCCCTGAAAGCAGAGAGAGCGAACCGGCGGGCACTTCGTATTCCGTCGTGTCGCGCGAGCAGAAGCTCACGATCGTGGGAATCTCTGATCTTGATCCCGAGAGCATGCGGGGACCTACGCGAGCTCGAGTGTTCTTGCCGTTGCGATTCGCTGAAAATCTGCACGTGATGCAGTTGGTGGATTTGCGTGAGATCTCACGGGCAGCAAGCAAAGAGCCGGTCTATTCATCGATCAGCGTGCGCGTGAAAGATCCATCGAGGATAGAGGGCGTGGAGGATGCGATCAAGAAAATGGGCTTCACCACGTTTTCGATTCTCGATGCGAGCCGCAGCCTGCAGCAGGTTTTCAGGGTCTTGTACGCGTTTCTCGGGATTTTTGGAAGCCTGGCGTTGATCGTGGCGTCGATTGGAATCGTAAACACGCTGGTGATGGCCATTCTTGAACGACGGCGTGAAATTGGGATTATGAAGGCGATCGGAGCCAGCGACGGCGATGTAAAGAAATTGTTTTTCGCCGAGGCGGGCGCAATGGGAATTGCCGGTGGAATCATTGGCGTTGTGCTTGGTTGGGCTATCGGTCAGGTGATCAATTTTGGAACCAATATTTACCTGAAGAGCCAATCCATTCCCCCGGAGCACTTCTGGGCGGTGCCATTGTGGCTGGTTGCGTTTGCCATCGGTTTTGCTTGTTTTGTCAGCCTCGTATCGGGACTTTATCCGGCGGGGCGGGCGGCAAAACTTGATCCTGTGCAGGCTCTGCGCTACGAGTAGACTGACCCGAATGTTTTCTCCGGCGCGATTTTGGTTAATGCTCTCGGCTTCACTCTCGCTAATCGTAGGCTCGGTGAGCGGCCAGAGCCGCATTGACTGCAGCGCCCTGAACAGCCGCATTCTGAAACGCGCTGTGCGCTATTGCGTTTTCATTCCTTCCGGCTACGACGCGGGCCCGACGCAGAAGACTCCGCGGCGATATCCCGTGCTCTATTTCCTGCATGGCTTGGGGGACAACGAGCAGACGCTTTTCAATAGCGGCGGGTGGACGCTGCTGGACGACCTGCGTAATCAGCACAAGATGGGAGACTTTCTGATCGCGGCGCCGGAAGGGCGACGAAGCTTCTACATCAATTCAGCGGACGGGTCGGAACGATACAGTGACTTCTTCTTGCAAGAATTCATGCCGCGAATTGAAACTAAGTATCGGGTTCGGAATGGGTCGGCCGGCCGGGCGATCAGCGGGATCTCGATGGGAGGGTACGGAGCGTTGCGGTTCGGGTTTGCCCATCCGGAACTTTTCTCGGCCGTGAGCGCGCAGAGCGCGGCTCTCATCACGGAAACTCCGCAGCAGCTTGATGCGGCTTCACACGCAGGGTTTCCTCTGTTGGGTGTGCTGAGCCCAGTTTTCGGCAAGCCGATCGATGTGCGGCACTGGAGCGAGAACAATCCTTTCGCTCTTGCGAAGAGGAATGTCGTGAACTTGCGGAGAGTCAGGATTTACTTTAACTGCGGCCAGCAAGACAACTATGGGTTTGAAAAGGGAGCTGCGGAACTGAACGATGAGCTATCCAAGGAACGCGTGAAACACGAATATCACGCCTATCCTGGCGACCACAGCATTACGTATTTTCTTTCTCATTTCGCCGAGGTAATGGAATTTCATTCTAAGGCATTCGGATTATTGGCGCCGCCGTGATCTCTTGTTTCGGGTGCTGCACAAAATCAGCACATGGGGAACGCAGAGATGACGTCATGTAAACTATTGAAAGCAGCAGGTACTCCTCGGATCACGAAATAACCACTTTCGCTGGGAGCGCGCATACGGAGAGGTGGCCGAGTGGTTGATGGCTCCGGTCTTGAAAACCGGCGTACCCGAAAGGGTACCGGGGGTTCGAATCCCTCCCTCTCCGCCATTACATTTGTTATCTATGTACTTGCATCATGGTGATGCCTACACTGATTCTGCGGGGTATACTTTTTCTGGTTTCCCTGCCCCAAGGAGCAGTGAGGTATGGCCGAAAAATGGCGCGATATCGCTGGATATGACGGCGTCTACCAAGTTTCTGATCTAGGGCAAGTCCGCAACACCCAAACCAACAAGATCCTGCAACCTACGAAACTTAAGAACGGGCGTGTTTACGTCACTCTGTCGAGTGACGGCTTCCAAAAGAAATGCACAGTTCACAGTCTGGTCGCTGCCGCCTTCCTCGGGGAGTGCCCTGCTGGCCACGAGATCACACACAAGGACGGCGACTACACCCACAATGAATTGTCGAACCTGGAGTACATCACGCGGCAAGAGAGTCAAAAGCGGTTCGTGATGGAAACAGGTGGGTATTCGGTAAATCTGACAAAACGCGTACAGACCACAAATGGACCGCGTTACTGCCCCGTGGCCGAATCCGCAAATGGCCGCGTCAAACCCGATCTAGTCCTTGTGAACGGCGAGCCAGAAAAGCACCCCGAAGGGGCCTATTACCTGGAATGGCGCGAGAAAGGCAGGCGCATCCGCCTATCCGTTGGGAAGGACGCCCAAGACGCAGCCGCACGCCGCCAGCGCAAAGAGGCCGAACTCAATGCCGTTGAACAATGGTGTTTCGGTGCTGCCTGAGAATGGCAACGGTCATCGATCTGTCGCGGCCGCCGTCGGCCAGTTCCTCGAGGAAACGGAACTCACCAAGAAGCCGAAGACCCTCGCCGCATACACCACGGCACTCAACTACTTCACCGAGTCTTGCTCCAAGATGTACCTGCACGAGATCGAACGGCATGATCTGCTGAAGTTCGCCGGATTTCTCCGAGACAAAAAGAAGCAGTCACCTCGATCCGTCTACAACAAGTTCGAGACAGTGATGTCGTTTCTAAAGACGAACGGGGCTCGTGGTCTCGTTGGCAAGAACGATTGGCCGCGCTACACCGAAGAAGAGCCGGAGATGTACGAGCAGGATGAGCTGGACAACCTCTTCAAAGCCTGCGACGAGGAAGAGCGACTCTGGTTCGAGTTCTTCCTGATGACCGGGATGCGGGAGCAGGAAGTGATGCACACGTACTGGTCAGACGTCAATTTCGCTGCCAGCACGGTGCGAGTCAGCCACAAACCGGACCGTGGATGGACGCCGAAAGCTTACAAAGAACGCGAGATTCCGATTCCCACGAAGCTCGTGAAAAAACTGAAAGGGTCGAAGGCGAAGGCGGACAAAACATGCGGCTTAGTATTTCCGACCTCTGCCTGCAATCCGAAGCTGGATTTTCTGGACTGCCTGAAGGCTTGTGCGGACCGCGCCAAGCTCGATAAAGACGACTTCTGGCTTCACAAGTTCCGCTCAACGTTCGCGACACGTTGTCTGTGGGCTGGCGTTGATCTGCGGACGGTGCAGCAGTGGCTCGGTCACTCGGACATGGAGAGCACGATGCGCTATCTGAAGCCGTTACGCAGCCAACATGTGCGAGCGAAGGTGAATGAGATTTTCGCTTAGTGGCGCGTGACGACAACGATCATGAAGGTTCTGGGCTTGACGGTCGGACGACCGGTTGCTCCCGGTTTCTGTTCCTCAAACTCGGCTGTGGCCAAGTACACTTTATGCGTCTCTGGGTCAACATCCATTGTCCTGGCCCCGACTGGAGTAGTCACTGTTTGCAGGATCTCGAACTTGCCGGGTGCACTCTCGCTCGCAACTTCAAGCTTGCCGTCGCGGCAACTCGCGAACGCCTGGTGACCGTCGAACCGCGTAGCATCCACGCCGGCACCGATCGGTAGGTCCGCGAGCACCTTGCCATCGTCAGTACTCATCACGATCAGCTTCTGTGGATTTCGACAGCCGACGAACAGTCGCCGCCTCTCTGAGTCAATCGATAGCCCAACCGGTGCACCACCGGGAGCGACGGGCCAGTGCGCTAATACTCTCCTAGCTTTGATGTCGACGACTGCGACTTGGTTCTTATCCTCCAGATTCACATAGACCTTACCGGCTCCGTCGGAGACAAGAAACTCGGGTTTGCCCCCTAAGTCAATTGGCGGGTCGATAGATGCGGTTTTGGGATCGGCGCCAGGCTTGAGCGTCATCAGGACTCCGTTGTCGCCTGAAACGACCAGTACAAGCCCGCTGGCTTTGTCGAAAATGATGCCGTCGGCATCAGGTTGCGCGGCGATCGTTCCCAGGACGGCATTCGTCTTAAGATCGAAAATTACGATTGCGCCACTCCCGTCGCTGATGAATCCCCGTCCGACGTCGGGAACCAGAGCAACCCCATGGTTGTGCTTCTGACCGGGAATGTCCGCCAGTGTCTTCCCAGAATCGGCATCGATCACCATCGTGTGAGTGCTTCTGGGAACGTACAAACGGTGATTCTTTGCATCCACTGTGACGTAGTCCCAGCCGCCGTCCCCTCCAATGCGAAATGTCTTTTCGATCGCCCAAGTGCCTTGCGCGGCAACACGGCCGCTAAGCGCGCACAAGACCACTGCGGTCAGAAAACCAGCAAGTACATTCCGAAAGCACATGAGATCCTCCAGTTCGACGTGCAGAATCAACTTCCATCACGCACTATTCCTCGTGGTCTAAAGGTTTCCCGTCCGTGCCGACCTGAACTTCTGACGTCTTTCCATTGGTCAGAACCCTGGCCTCGTAGGCTACGAGCTTGTCCTTCTTGGTAAGCGTCCCAACTTTGACGAGCTTGCCCTTTCCGGCTTTGTCTTGCAGACTCTGGCGCACCGCAGCAGGAAGTGATTCAGTGGGGACCTGTTCTTTCACTTCGACCACCGAGCCGTTCACATCCACGAGGACGTCTTTGGCGTGCCCGTCGACCATCAACTCAGCTTCGTAATAGGTCTGCCCGTTCTTCTTCTCCTGCGAAAAACCGCGTATCGTTGCCCCCTTGCTTTGCTCAACCAAGTCCTCTCTACTGGTGGCAGATCTGATCGCTGAATCTTCTTTTCCTGCTCTTGCGCTAACACAAAAATGCGGAAAAGCACCGTGGCGGCTGCGGCACCTGCAATGGCTTCGTGAAATTGCCATGGAGAAACACCCTTCAAGGATAACGCTAAGGGTTGCACATGAAAATTACCTGAAGGGGAGAGAAATAGGGCCCGTTACAGTTGATGGGGTCGAACATTTCATTTCGACAGCAACGGACTCGGCACGTCGGCGGCGATCAGCGGAAGTCTTATTCGAAAGGTGGCGCCTGTGCCCGGCCGGCTTTCGACCGAGATTGCACCGTGATGCTGCGATGCGATCCACTCGGCGATGGCCAGTCCGAGTCCAATCCCTACCTGCGCCCGGCTGCGAGCCTTGTCGACGCGGTAGAAGCGTTCGAAGATTTTCTGCTGCTCTTCTGGGGCGATGCCCATTCCGGAATCGTGCACTGTGATGACAGCCGCTTCTTCGCGAACTTCAAGCCCCAGGCACACGGAACCAGGCGAGGGAGTGTACTTGAACGCGTTGTCGAGAAGGATGTCTGCCAGCCTCCGGAGGAGTGTCGGGTCACCCATTACGGAAGCACCGAGCTCGCAAATGTCGGTTGAAAATTGGAGATTGCGCGCGGCGGCTACTTGTCGCCAACTGGTCGCTAGGTCGCGCAAAACCTCCGGCAGGTCCACGATCTGCATGGTCAATGATTCGCGGCCGGCGTCGGCGCGGGCCAGTTCCAGCAATTCCTCGATCAAGCCTGTGGTACGCTCGGCTTCCTGCAAAATCTGCCGCAGCGACTCCGTGTATTCAGCCTCTGTGCGCGACCGGCGTAGCGCTAGTTCCGCTTCCGTCCGAATGAGAGAAACCGGCGTTCTCAACTCGTGCGAGGCGTCAGCGGTAAATTGCGAGACCCGCAGAAACGCAGATTCAATTCGGTCGAGCATCTCGTTGAGAGTGTCCGAAAGGCGCTGCAATTCATCCCCAGTCTCCAACTTCTGCAGGCGGTTCTTAAGGTTCGTTCCGCTGACCGCGCGCGCGGTTCGCACCAGCGCATCTACGGGTGACAGGGCTCCTCGGCTCATCCAATAGCCGACGATCGCAGCGATCAGCAACAGCAGTGGCGCAAACATCAGCAGGTAGGTACGGAACAGCTCAAGAGTATGGACCGCATCGTCCGCGGGGATGCCCATTTCTACGGCATAGACATGGCCATTTGCGGCGAGCTTCTGGAAGACAAAACGGAAGTGCCGGCCTTTGACGCGACGGCTTCGAAACAGCGGTCGGCTGATCTCATCGGGGGGCATCAGAATGGACGGGTGCGCCTGCAGAAAGGCGGAGCGATAAATCAATTCACCCGTCTCGAGATAAATTTCCAGGAAGTCACCGGAGTGCTCAATGCCATAACTCTCGCTGACTTCCTCCTGCAGTTTAGCCACGGAGGCGTCCTGCTTTTGTGCTTCGAGGAACCTTTTCAGATCGTCGGTCTGGTTTTCCAGGCTGTCATCAACGATGTCATAGAGGTTGTGGCGCAGGATGAACCACATGCCCGCACCAAAGACGATCTCCCCCAGCGCAAAAATTGCCACGTACCAGAGCGTGAGCCTTACTCCGATGGAAACTCTTCTCATGCCTTTTCATCCGAGCGAATCATGTAACCAACGCCGCGCACGGTGTGTATCAATTTTGGCCGCCCCGGCGGATCCACCTTGTTACGCAGCAGGTGCATAAAAGCGTCCAACGTGTTTCCCTCGATTTCTCTGTTGAAGCCCCAGACAGCCTCGATGAGCAAACGCCGTGACACAACCTTTCCCGAGCGATACATCAGCCGCTCTAACAAGCTGTATTCGGTGCGTGTTAACGAGATATGTTCTTCCCCGCGAAACACCTCTCTGCTGGCGGGATTCAGCACCAGGTCCCCAACTCGTAATTGTGGATCGTGTCCCGCAAGGGCCCGCCGTTTTACCGCGCGCAGTCTCGCGACCAGTTCGGCAAAGGAAAAAGGCTTTGTCATGTAGTCATCGGCGCCCAGATCCAGTCCGTGGATGATGTCAGGCACTGCATCCTTCGCGGTCAGCATCAAGATCGGAGTGCTGACTCTCTCGGACCGCAAACGTTTCGCCACCTCATATCCGCTGAGCTTCGGCATCATGACATCCAGAATGATCACGTCAAACTCATAGTCCCTGGCCAACTCGCACCCCTCCGCCCCATCGACGGCGCAAGTCACCATGTGACCTTCCTCGGTCAATCCCTTCCGAAGAAGGTCCGCCATGCGCACTTCGTCTTCGACAATTAGCAACTTCATGGCACGGCTTTCGCCTGATCGAAAGACGATCAGACCTGCCCGAACAGTGTAGTTCGGAGGGCAGAATGGCGCTTCTCAATCTGAAGAAATATTAACTTGATGTTCACGCGCACGTCACACTCCGGCTCTAGGATCGTTCGTCATAGTCAACCCCTCAGCGGAACCGTAAGCAGAGAGCCAATCTCGAACGGCGGCACCTCATCGTTCTGAGCGCTGTTTTCGATTCGGGGCTCTGTACGGGAAGGAGCTCAAGCCATGCACTCTCGCCCACTCGGAAACGCCCCCTTTCCCGTCCGATTGTTACTCGCGCTTTTGCTCACCATTCCAATTGTTTTGGTCGGAACGCCCACAGTATCTGCCCAGGTTGACCGAGCCGAACTCGAAGGCACGGTGACCGACGCCTCAGGAAGCGTGATCCCAGGTGCGATATTAAAGGTTCTCGCAGTCGACACCGGCCTGACCGTGGAGCAAAAGACAAACCCCAGAGGTTATTACCGCTTTCCTGGGCTCGCAGTCGGGAAGTACTCGGTAACGACAACGGCCCGCGGCTTTAAGACCAAGATCGTCGAGGACGTCATTGTTCGCGTGGGACAGACTCGCACGTTGGATGTGGAGTTGGCAGTCGGCGGGATCGACGAAAAAGTCGAGGTGAAAGCCACCACGGCGCCGGCAGACCGGGCTTCAGCCGAAGCCGCCACGGTCATTGATTCAAGTCAGATCGCGGATCTTCCCAACAACGGACGGGATTGGGCCAGCTTCACTCTGCTCGCTCCCTTCGCCCAAGATGACGGCGGTGGCGACCAACGCACGATCCGCTTTGCCGGCCGTGCCCGCGACGACAACAACTTTTCCTTTGACGGAGTTGACGCCGGCGGCATCCAGGAACAGGCGCAGAAATCGCAGACCCGCCTGCAGATCTCACCAGATGCTATCCAGGAGTACCGCGTCAACAGCGCTCTGTACGACGCCGAGTACGGCACCCAGGCTGGCGGACAAGTCGACGTAGTTACCAAGTCGGGAACGAATGACTGGCATGGATCGGCATTTGGCTATCTCAGAAATTCCGTCTTCGATGCGCGGAATTTCAACGACTATGACCTCAATGGCAACCCGTATGTCCCTCCGTTTCGAATGGGCCAGTACGGCTTCACTTTCGGGGGCCCTGTCAAAAAGAACAAAACTTTCTTCTTCGTGAGCTACGAAGGACTTCGGCAGCTGCAATCTACTACTCAGCAGTTCACGGTTCCCTCGGGCGTTTGTTGCGGACAGCTTTCCTCCGGCTCTATCACGTCAGGATTTCAACAATACGTGATCAACACATCGCCGCAAATGTGCTCCATCATGCAGGCATATCCATGGCGGGCCTCGGTGGGCGCAATCAACGGTTGCGCTCCGCGCTTTGTTTATCCCGACGCCGCTTTTCAACAGACCACATCGGTCGATCCCAACGCCGACCTGCTCACCGCCGCTACTCCCACCACCATCCATGAGGATTCCTGGTTAGTTCGGATCGATCACAAGTTCAGCGAGAGCACTTCGGTTTACGGCCGCGCCCAGCGCGACATCAGCCTCGTAGACGCTCCCAATGGCGGCAGCTTGCCGGAGGACAAATTGCAGGTCATCAATCACCCCGCCAACTACATGCTTGCTCTTGAGCATACTTTCAAACCGAATTTTTTTAACGAGGCCAAGGTCTATATCAACCGCGCGCCGTTCCACAACCCGCAGTCGAGCGCCCTTCCCTATGCCGTAGATACAAACGGCGAGTTCGTTGGTCTGAATAACAACACGGCTGATATCGAGGTCGGCACTACTTATGGCTTCGTCGATAACCTGACGTGGGCGCACGGACGGCACGCCCTCAAGATGGGCATGGAGTACCGACGTGTCCGCCTGAATCAGGGACAAACCGACGACAACAATCTGTCGTTTGGCAGCCCTGACGACATGTCCACCGCAATCCTGGATAAGATCTCGTACATTGCCCCGTGGTGCTGCCATGGCCTGCGCCGCAGCTTTTACCTGCCCTACTTCCAGGACGAGTGGAGGGTCACGCCCACCTTCACCCTGACTGCGGGGTTGCGCTGGGAGTACTACGGCGTTGCGCACGATGCAAATAACCAAACGACCATGTTTGACCTGAACCAGTTTCACGGGGTATGCCTGGGATCGGGTTCATTCAACGTTCTGCCCGTGCCGCCATCCGCAGGCCCAGTCAATACGCCTTCATGCCCGAAAGACCCCGCTTTATACAATGCCAACTACAAAAACGTCGATCCTCGGATCGCGCTAGCCTGGGCGCCCAGCGCATTGCAGGGGAAAACTGTGTTTCGTGCCGGGTTCGGCATCTATCACGGGGCAGCCCAGAACGATGACTTGAACGCCGGGCTCGAAAGCGATACCTATCGTGTAAGCGTGGGGAACCCGGGTCCACTGCTTCCTCAGTATCAACAAAGCGCGCCGGACCTTTCCGGACTCAGTGACGCACAGAAAGCGGCAGAACATCCCCGCGGTCTGCAGAGACAAGGTCGCCGGGATCTTTACGTCGAGACCTGGGGCCTCACAATCGAACACCAGCTTCCTTCTAACTTCCTGTTCTCTGCCCAGTACTTGGGCAGTCATGGTGTCCGCCTCTTCTCCCGCGGCGGAGTAAATCTGTGCACAGAACCGGTCACCCTCAATCAAGTGAATGGCGATTGCGTTCGCCACCTGGACCAGTACTATCCAGATCCAAGCTTTCCTGATCCCTTCGGTTCGGTCGACTACAAGAGTGATATTGGATCGAGCAGTTACCATGCTCTCGGCCTGGCACTGGAAAGGCGTCTCACCAACGGACTCGCTTTCCAATCGCGGTATACCTGGTCTCACTCCATCAATGACGGATCGGTCGGTGGGGGCGAGTCGAGTGGCCCGGAGAACATCAATTGCTTGCAGTGCGACAAGGGACCGAGTGTCTTCGATGTGCGCAATAACGTGGCTGTGAATGCCATCTATGAACTTCCCTTCGGGCCCGGAAAAAGCTTCCTGAATAGTGGGGGCGCGCTGGGAAAAATCGCCGGAGGCTGGAGCCTCAGCAGCATCGGACTCTGGCACACAGGCCATCCCCTCTCAGTAAAAATGGACCTCGGCGATAGCATTTCTGGCGGGCCTCTCGACGGACTCCCGCAAACTTATCTGTTGCCCGACGGCAATGACGTGACTGATCAAAGGCCCGACATTATTCCCGGGGTGCCTCTGACAGTTCCGGGAGGTGGACGTTACGGCGTACCCCTGATCAATGCGGCCGCTTTCCAGGCGCCACCAGTGGATGCGAACGGGAACTTCCTTCGCTTCGGCAATGCTCCGAACGGCATTCTGCGGGCCTTGAACAGCTGGCAGATCGATCTCGCGCTTACTAAGGAGACCAAGTTGACCGAGCGCGTCGCGTTGGAATTCGCCGTGCAGGCATTCAACGTCTTCAACCATGTTCAACTCGGCGACCCCGGTTCATTAAATCTGGCCTACTCTCCGAAAGCGATGGTTGGGAACGCCCTAACCAACCTCTCGGCTCCCGGTGACTTTGGCCTGATCAGCACGACCGTGAATTTCAACAGCAACAATGATAATGATGCTTCGCCCAATACAGGCACCGGTTTGCCGCGGCAGATTCAGTTCATGCTGCGTGTGAAGTTCTGAGGAGTGGCGGGGCGATTTCGAGGTACTGGTCGTGGGAAAATAGCTTTCCTCGATAGGAAGCATTTCTATGAGTTTGAGACGTACGCCTCTACCGCTGGCCATGGTCGCTCTTTTCGCGACTACGACTTTGTTCGTTCTCACCTGCTGCACAAAGAAGTCCACAGTGCAGTCCTCTTCTCCCGTGGATCTGCACCTCGATGTAACGACTCCATTCCGTTTCATTGTCTACGGTGATACCCGCTTTCACGACCCCAAAGACACCGAAGCGGCCAATCCTCCGGTACGAGTGGCCTTGGTAAGCGCGATTGCCGAAGTCAATCCTTCGTTCCTCAGCTTTACGGGAGACATCGTCTACAACGGCAACGACGAGAGTGATTGGAAGGTGTGGGACAGCGAAACCAGTATCCTGCGCGAGAAAAAGATCAAAGTCTATCCCGCGCTGGGCAATCATGATTTGCACGGAGATCCAACGGTTGCCTTGGCCAATTTCTTCCAGCGTTTCCCCGAGCTTAACAACAGCCGCTATTACTCGGTACGCGCGGCGAATACTCTTGTTCTTGTGCTCGACAGTGCCTTGGAAGAATTAACCGGACCACAGGGCCAATGGCTGGTCGATAAACTCGACCGCGTTCCTTCCGACGTAGACTTTGTCTTTCTCGTGTTCCACCATCCGCCGTACACCAGTTCCTCCGACGCAAAGAAATTCGGTGGAGGACATTCGGCTCGCGGCCCCGAACAGGCATTAGCAAAGATGCTGGAGGAACGTCAGTCTCACGCGCGTTTCCGCATGGTAGTGTTCAACGGGCACGTCCACAACTACGAGCGCCACGAGCATGGTGGCATTACGTATTTGGTCTCGGGAGGTGGAGCGGCGCACGCGTATCCGATCGAGAGAGCTGCAGACGATCCCTTCCAGAGCAAAGAAGTGAATTATCACTACCTGCTGGTTCAGGTTGATCACGGGCAGGTCATTGTTACGATGAATCGGTTGGACCTCACCACCGGCAAAGTTGTCTGGACTCAGCCTGATACCGTGAAGATCACTGCTCCCGTGGCGGCGGCCGCCGCTCGTTAGTCTTTTGACTTCCCCACTGGGTTCTGCACCGTTAGAGAAATTTTGTACTCTACTATATTTCTCAACGGGTTACCAGGCGGCCTGGTTCCATCATTTGACCCCGTGATCCGTTTTGAAACCCGGCTAGGCCTACGTTGTCTGCAGCTGAAGCGACGACGTCCCCGCCTTCGTGAACACTCATCCGATCTGGCATAATCACCCGATGTGTGGCCGCTACCGACTCTCCCGGCGCCAGCAAATCATCGAAGAGCACTTCGACAGCGTCTCTGGGGAGGAAGACTGGACACCGCGCTACAGCGTTGCGTTTCTCGCGCCAATCCCTGCTAATTCGCTCCTGGCGCGCCTTCGAATAAGCGGTTGGCTGTTATACGATTTAGAGCACACTGGCGCGATTGGTACGCAAAGGGCTTCGGTTTGGGATGTTCACCCGATAACGAAGATTGAAGTGAACCAGAACAATACGTGGGTGGATCTTGATCAGTGATCCCATGTTGTCGAACTCCGAATGGCGCCACGCGAGACAAGCCCTAGTCAGTCGATGAGAGCGGCACGAACTCGATGTCGTATCTCTGGATTTCGTGCGACCGAGGTCCTTCGCATACTTCAGAGCATCCGCCGTGTTGTACTTATTCAGATAAGCGCGATCAATGGCGTCCCTGAGGCTTTCGCTCTTGATGCGCATGGCGCGAACTGCGATTGTGCGATTTGCCACTTGGATGGTGCCGCGAGGTTCTCTGAGAAACGTTCAGTACCAACCGTTCTCCTTCACGCTCCAAGATCTAACGAAGACACGGTCTCGCACTACTACGACCCAAATACCGATGAAGGGATGCTGGCCGGTACCCGCCCGAATGCGGAGACTTTTGTTTTTCCGTATGGCCGCCAAGATGTCATCGGAGAATTGTTGCTTCGCTCTCATGCGCACATCGTCTAGCTGATAGCCTTTTCCAACCGGGAGCAATGTCCCTCTTCACTCCATCTTCACGAGTCGCATCAATGGTAAGCCAAGAGTCTACCCGACGGCCCAACGCGTTACGGTACCTGAGAGAAGTTCTGCCTTAGGGAAAGGAGGAATTCGTCTCAGTTTGGCCTACCTTTAGGCCAGCTTTGCTGCGACCGCCCGGAAACCAGCCGCAAAGACGTTATTGCCGATCTGCGCGACCACCGCGTCACGATCGGCACCAACCACTTCAAAATCGGCCCACCATTCTCCAAACGTCCGACTGCCTTCAGTGACTCGATGCAGTCTGACTCCAGCCACATAGCCGCGAACCGGCAATGTGCCCTCAATAATCTCGTAAGTGAACGCGTAGTTCCCGTCATCCATGCAAAGCAGACGCTCGCGCACATAACCCTCACCCAGCGTCAAGCGGCGCACACATCCCACGCGGTCGCTCTGGTCTTCGCCCTCGATGATGCTTTGGCGGATCCCAGGATGATAGGACGGCATGTCATTGAAGTCGCGCATGACGCTCCACACTTTTTCAATGGGTGCGTCGATTACGTCGCTGATGTACACCGTGTTTGCCATGCTTGCCCTCTCAGCTAGAAGTGAATTTCCTTGAAGTCCTGCGTTTGGCGGGTAATACCCCTTTCTGTTGGCAGCCGTTCCATTGAGCTTGCGCCATAGAATCCATGACAATGCTGTGTCCTGCTCAGCACCCAAGCCGCATCCGCAGGCTCTGCAATGGGACCACCATGACACAGCACGATCATATCGGTTCGCACAGAAAGTGCCGCTTGCGCAATCGCATCGATACGCGAGATACATTTATCGAGCGTTAGAGCGGTTTCCGCGCCTATCGCGCCGCCCGTGGTCAGCCCCATATGCGCGACGATCATATCAGCGCCGGCGCGCGTCATTGCATCGGCTTGCTGGGGATCAAAGACATAGGGGGTGGTGAAGAGATCTTTCTCGTGGGCAAGCCGAATCATTTCCACTTCCTGGGTATAACTCATCCCAGTTTCTTCCAGGTTTTGGCGGAAGACGCCGTCGATCAATCCAACCGTCGGAAAATTCTGGACACCCGAGAAACCTGTCGCAGCAACCTCGTTCAGAAAGACATCAAAGACGCAAAAGGGATCCGTACCATTGACGCCCGCCAGTACAGGTGTCTTATGGACGACGGGCAACACTTCCTTCCCCATTTCCATCACGATGGCGTTAGCGTTGCCATATGCCAACAGGCCAGAAAGGGAACCGCGACCTGCCATGCGATACCGGCCGGAGTTGTAGATTACGATCAGGTCGATACCGCCTGCTTCCTCGCATTTCGCGGAAAGTCCCGTTCCCGCGCCACCTCCAATGATGGGCTGGCGATTGCGTATCATCTTCTGAAATTTCGATCGGAGTTCGTCACGGGAAAAACGTGGCATCGAATGCATCCTCTCAATCGCAGGCATCATTGGCGAGCGATCTTTAAGAACTCTTCCACTCCAGCCTGAGCGAAGTTCGGATCGTTAATGTGGAATGGGAGTCGTACCAATTTTCGACGATCGGTCTGCTGGAATTCAGTCGCCAATGTTTCGAATAGGGCTGCATCTGCGTCTGGATCCCAGAAGGGCTGACCCGGGGCGTCAAGTGCCGATACACCACCCATCGGGAGCAAAAAACGCACTTCGCCTTGGCACTTGTTGAGCCGTTTGGCGAGCCAGCGAGCTTGTTGAATGTTCTCCTCGACGGTAGTCCGCATCAGCGTGACCTGTGGGTTATGGGGGTATAGCTTTCGCCCGCGATAGTGCAGCGGCACAGTCTCCATCGCACCGAAATTCACCATGTCGAGCGCGCCACAAGAACCTACATATGGAGTCTGGCTGCGCTGCACCGCGCCGAACCGGTCATCAGTGCATGCGAGGATACCTCCAAAAAGATGGTCACAGACTTCGGTCGTGGTGATGTCGATTACTCCCTCGATAAGCCTGTCGTCCAGAAGTTTTTCCATGGACTGTCCGCCAGTGCCGGTGGCGTGAAATACGAGACAATCGAAGAGAGGAGTCAGCAACTGCACGATGTGTTGAACACAAGGCGTGGTCACGCCGAACATGGTGAGCCCCAAGGCCGGGCGATCGCAATCTTCTTGTGACATCAGGTGCAGCATCATGCCCGCGAGAGCATGTGCGGCATTTCCGAGTACCCGACGTGAGATTCGGTTCAGGCCAGCTACATCGGTAACGGAGTACATCATTGTTATGTCGCACGCGCCGACGTAGGACGCCACATTGCCTGAGGCCATGGTCGAAACCATTAACTTGGGAATGCCGATCGGCAAGGCACGCATGGCAGGTGTAATCATCGCCGTACCCCCCGAACCGCCAATTCCGAGCAGACCTCCGAGGTCGCGCTGCGCTTTAATGAAGCATTCAAACGCGTCTGCCATCGCCGCAATGGCGGCTCCGCGATCGCCACAGAACACAGCGTTTGCTCCTTTCGGATGATGTGCGGCAATTTCAGCTGCCGATGTCAGCAGTCGGGACGATGATTGTCGAGTCAGCATTAAAGTGGAAGGAGTTCCTTTGGTAGAGAGATCGGCCAGATCAACGGCAAGTCCGACCGCCTCAAGCAGATTGCAAACATACAACGCCTCGTCCAGTTTCGTGTCTAGAGTGGCCGCCACCCAGGCCCGCTTTTGCGAAGGCATCCAGTTCGCTCCGCCGTAAACGCTATCAAGCTGTGATCAATTATTCAATCGGTGACTGAAGGTGCGGGGATTTTGTTTCTCGCAATCGGATGAATGCTGTACTATCCGCCAAGTAGCGCAATCGCGAAGTCAACAAAGTAGCTCGCCATAGTCAGGGCAATCACTATCTATGCGCCGTCGCGACTTCATTAAGGGAGCGGCATTGGTCGCTGGAACTTCTAGCGCCTCACTCGGCGACTCCTTCCGGCAAGATTTACAGGCCACGTTGATCCTCGACTTGACCCGAGCCGTCACCACGATTCCTTCCGACTTCTTGGGCCTCGGATACGAAATCTCCTCAGTGGCTCGCCCCGGCCTACTGAGCGCGAGAAATGCGACGTATGTACAGCTCTGTCGCGCTCTGGGTTCTAGCGGCGTCATTCGGGTCGGCGGCAATACTTCCGACTATGCGTCTTACTCCGCCTCCGCACAACCGCTCTCTTCGCCTGAAACAGGACCGGGCTCAGTCGTAAATGCCGCAGTGCTTCGCGATCTCGGATCTTTCCTAGAAGCTACCGGTTGGAAACTCATCTGGGGACTGAACCTCGGCAGAGGAACTATCGAAGCCGCGGTGGAGGAGGCCAGGGCTGTGCTTGCGGCGACGGGACCGAATCTATTCGCGTTTGAAATTGGCAATGAGCCTGATCTATTCCAGCACCGAGAGATTCATCGCAAGAAAGGTTACGACTACGACGACTATCTTCTGGAGTATCGCAAATTCCGAGATGCCCTTCGCAAAAGCATCCCTGGCATACCCTTGGCTGGACCCGATGTCGCCGTTGCTACCCCATGGGTCTTGAGATTTGCGCGCGATGAAGGCCACGAAGTGAAACTGCTGACGCACCATTATTACCGTGAGGGTCAGAATGCAACTAGCAGTATCGACAAACTGCTCCACCCCGATCCGAAACTCGGTCCTATGCTGGCGGAACTACAAGCTGCTTCAAAATCCTCCGGCGTTCCTTATCGCATCTGCGAGACCAACTCGTTTTCAGGAGGAGGGAAGCCGGGAGTCAGTGATCGTTTTGCTTCGGCTTTATGGGTTCTTGACTTCCTGTACAAACTGGCCGCGGCTCAATGCAATGGCGTCAACATGGAAACCGGCGTTAACCAGCTTGGGTTCATCAGCTCTTACTCGCCCATCGGCGATGACGAACATGGGCACTATGTTGCAGCCCCGGAATTCTACGGCATGCTCGCCTTTGCGCAAGGAACTGACGGAGAGCTTGTTGATAGTCAGCTTCGATCGGGCAATTCTAACCTGGACGGGTACGCGACCTTAAAGCGAGACAAGCGACTCTGTGTAACTTTGATCAATAAAGAGCCGGCCTTGGATGCCAGCATCAGTATCGAGCACACCTTGCCTTTCCGGAGCGGCTGGGTTCTCCGCTTATCGGCGCCGTCCCTGGAGAGCAGCTCGGGTGTAAGTTTTGGTGGAGCTATGGTCAAGTCGGATGGGACCTGGCGCGTGGATGCGGAAGAGAGAATCCAAGCCTCCGACGGAAGGTTCTCACTTCATCTAAATGCCGCTAGTGCCGCTGTTTTGATTATGGAACGGTAGCGAAGAGCTAATGACTCGCGTTTCTGGCCTGCTGACCGACTAGGATTCAGCCGCTTTAGCCGCCGCGCTCCTTTAACCACTTCGCAATTGCTGCAGGACAGAATCTGACCGAAGAACCGAGACGGATCGAAGGAACTGTGCCGCGTTTTGCGAGACGAAAGATGCTGACAACGGAAACCGAGAGAACTTGCGCCACATCGTGAGCCGTCAGTGCGCTCCTGGAACTGCCAATCTGATCGGCCAAGCTTCCATTGACTGAAGGCTCAGACTCTTCCGCTGAAAATCGCGTCCCACGGTCTTCCGCGGCGGCGAGAACCTCGAGTTTTGGCCGGGGATCTACGCATTAAATTATTGATTGCTTGAGACTTTAAGCTCCTTTGTTTTCAACACTGTTGCAAAATGAAACATTTCTTATTTGTGTAAGGTTTTCAAACTGCGTGCCTGTTGCGATTTTCATCACGAACATTTTGACCCGCCCCCCAGTTACCAACCGCGAATGAACCATAAATCCACAATTGTTGCGTCTGTCGAATTGGGACCATCGGCGCGGTCGCAAGGACTTAGCGTCAAGATTCTTGCTCTCGGTTTTGTAACGCCACCCCGGAGTATGTCTTTATCCGGCGATAAAGCACCGGCTCTCCTGAACGAAAAAGCTGGAAGCGACCGAAGTCCAACTCGAACTGCCCGAACCGTACTTTCTTCTCTGCCATCGCCCCAAATCCGGATGTTCTGCAATTCTTGTCCTGCCGGTCTGCTCTGTCCAGGAAATGCCGGCTCTTCAGATCAGTTGACACGGCTTCAGATTGCCTCCATAGACCTTTTCGCGTTTGTGGTGCAAGCTGCGATCAGTAGTTCACCCATACTTGTACCCAAGGAGGAGGAAGCCGTGTCGTACAATCGAATGGCCGCGATTTGCTATGCGGGAGCGTTTTTTAACAGGGTTTGCCATGACGGTAAGAACGCAACCAGGAACGGATATCCGGCCGCGATCAACGGCGTCACACTGACGCCCGGCCTGGCTCTGGCAGATATTGGTCCGATCCCGAATGATTTCGACTGCACGCACTTCATTTCGTGCTGCCTTGGCCGGGCACACGGCCGGATTAACGTAGGCGGCACGGAAGTCGAGTTCTTTGGGGGAGGCTTAAACATTCCTTCACCCATACACAACGGGGTTTACGGAGAGACTTACGCGCCGCGCCTGGTGGGATGGTTAATCGCCAATGGCGCCAAGGTGATCTCGCATCGGTTCCTGGGGCAGGGCGACTTCTTTACCGATCGAATGATCAGGGAGAACCTGCGCCCGGGTGATGTCATCGCATTTTCGGACGACGAGAAAGTTAATCGCGATGGCACCGGGAACTATAAGCACATGGTCCTTGTGGTAGGAAATCAGGGCCTGATCTCATGTCACACCACCTCGCGATTCGGCGCTTCTTACAGGGCAATCGCACACGGCCATATGACATTATTGAAGCTCCCGTGAGCATTTAAGCTCTCGCGAGGCGTGCGTAGCCTGAACACCAAAGGTCGGGTGCTCGATGCGATCTCAGACAGCGTCGCGGCGGCCGCAGATCTTCAGTCCGCAATGCAGGACATTGCTATTCGATTTCAGAAGGAGACCGGCAAGACCGTCAAGGTCATCTACGGATCATCCGGGAATTTTGTCCAGCAGATTCAGAACGGAGCTCCATTCGACATGTTCTTCTCAGCCAATCTCGACTACCCAAAAAAACTGGATGCTGCGAAACTGACTGAGCCAGGGACCCACTACTGATACGCAAAGGGAACGATCGTCGTTCGGAGCCATTCCCATGCTTCATAGACCCACTGCGCATCCTCCTGATCGGCATCCGATGTGGAATCAGCTGGAGGATCCAGGTATGGGGTAACTCGCTCCCCCTTCAAGAGCGAGTCCGAAACATACTCAAGCCTCACGAGAATACCTACAAGCGGAAAAACGGATCAGTGATTTTGGTCACACTCCCCTGAGTTCGACCAGTTCAGCCAGCGTTTGCCAATGCCGAGGATGCGGTTTTCGTCTGCCCTTTCGGATGTCGGACGCATACAGAATAGACACGCCAATCGCAGAGGCGATTTGGGAGAGCGTGACATTGATTAGCCTGGGCTAAACCTGATTCTTGTAGAAGACATCCGTGAGCCAATCCGGCTGCCTGCTAGGGTTCCAGTTCCAACGGGCAGTTGCTTGACGGCGCTGCGTCGTTGCAAGCCGCCTAACCGGAGTCTGAAAGCAAAACATCAGATCGCGACCACAGCCTTGGAGGAGCAGTGAGCTGTGCGATGGTCGTCTTCATGCGTCACTCTAGTACTTTCTCGTTTCTGATCTGCGGAGCTATGGAACACTTCGTACTTTTCCCGTAACAACGGCCGAAGGCTACTAAGGCAGCTCGCGCACTGCAGTGTTAAACAAGTACGGGTCCTGAAAGTCAGTCTGATCGCCCGGCTTCTTATTCGCAACAGGCTGCAACCGTGCCGAAAGTGGCTTGTTCCACTTCATCGCAAGCGAAGCAACGTCAGCGAAGATACGTTCTATTTGATCGACACCGATGTTGCCGGGGAGTGGGATCGTATCGAGGCCGGTACCGCATACGGAAGAGTACGCGAGAAGGGAGTCGATGTTGTACGTAGATTCGGCCCAGCGTTGTGCCAAGACTTTGTCCTCCATCACTGGCACCATCAATCCGGAGTAGCCTACTTGTCTCACAGGCACAGCCTTGACCGCATCTGTGATTATGCGGGCTGCGGTGAGCGTTCCGCTGGACCCGAATCTTCCGCCCGTGAACGCTTCGATCGCGGCCCCGATGGAGACGTCACCGAGAGGTGCAGGGGTAGGATCGACTCCCATGTAGCTCCAACCTGTCTTAGCAGCCACTTCGTTGCCAATTTTGTCTGCAACGGATGCGTGCTTCGTTAGCGCAGCGGTCAAATCGGCCAGGGCAGAGTCAGCGTTGCCTCTGTCCCTAACGAACACATCGCGGACAACGTTGGCGCCCTCGAAACCAACGGCGAATTGCCCGCCGGAACCGATGTGATAGGAGCCAGGAAAGAATGGTGAGAACGGCTTCAGCATCGCGGTGGCTGTAAAGTTGAATGTTCCCTGGCTATGGGGACTGTGCTCACTGACATATTTCAGAAGTTCAGCGGTGCGATGAATTGTTTTCCAATGAATGCCATCATCAGCGGCGATGATGGCGCTGGCTTCGATGTTTGGCAGAGTCGACAGCGCCCTCTCCAGCAGGTGCATCGTCGCAGTATCATCACCCTCGTGCAACATGGCCGGCCCAACATTGGGCAGAAAACCCTCTTTGGCCGAGAACTGATCCAGGTCGGCGAGAAATGCCAATGCCTGATCCTCTGACATGCCGGGGACGAGTTCTGCCAGCGGTTGCGTGGTCACGCGGATGGTCTCGACGTCGTAACCAGCTGATTCGAAATCGGCTTTGGCCTTTCGCAAGACTACAAGTGCGTCGGCAAGTTGCTTTCGGTACGTTTCCTTGTCCAGCCGGACGAACGCGGTAATCGCCCTGACCTTCGGATTCGAAGATGTTTCTGGGCTAGAAGCGGTCTGTGCGGCAAGTTGAATCGACACAACCAGAATAGTGGCGAGGACGGTTCGCTTCATTCGGGTTCTCCAGACAACCAATGAGGAGGAGCAGTATAGCAGCCCACTTTCTATTGGTGGATCCGTACTTAGGTGAGCCGGCTTGTAAAATCTTAGCTGTATGCGGGAGGCAACCGGGGCATCTATTATCCGATTCCGTAGTCGCTATGGAAATTCCTCTTATAGGAGTCGTTTGAGAGAATTAAGCCGTTTTCTTCTCCGCCTTCACCTTCGCCCCTGGCGCCCTCTCCGCAGCCGCGATCCGCTACTCACGCAACACGTCACTGAGCCATGCCGTTTGACCGTTGCCGTGCTGATGTTGGATATTGTGACCCATGGACGTTGAACGCATCATTGACGAAATCGAGCAACTACAGGAAATGTTCGAGGCACCGGATATAAGGCCGCTGAGCCCAAGCGACCTCTCGGCTGCGAATCGAAGGCACGACGATACGCTCGCGCACAGCCCTTGGTTTCGACTTTGGCAGCGGTATGGCATCTGCTGCCGCCCGGAGCCTGCCGAACTTCGGCTGGGCGAAATTGAGAGCTAGACAGTCCGAACTTCCTCAAGGAGGCGGATTATGGGCGTGAATTGGAGCAAGGATATTGATCAGGTCCTAATCGCAGCCAAGGAGCAGTCCCGGCCCGATGGCCTATGAAGCCTTATTGACGAGATATGGACGGGAGCGATGTTGTTCCTTCATCTCTTCCATGGAACGAACTCGTCGGCCAAGGTCAGCGAGTTGAGTAAGTTCCTGCTGGATTTCTTGTAGCCGCTCATGCCTCTGGCCGTGAGCGACTTGGGCCTCTGGCTCATTGCGGCCTCGAAGCCAATATCGGTCGTTCAACTCTTGAAGCTGCGCGATCTCAGCGCGAAGACGACTGATCTTCTCCCGAAGCACTTCGAGGTGATCCATGTTCTCAAGCATAGCATCTAGACCGATTGAGCGTCGGTCGCCAATCTGTTCGCGACAATTGCCTTTATTCAATGTGAATGCTGAGGGGGACGAGCAGGTCGGGTGAGAAGTCAAGCAGACTTCGTCGTCGGCACCTTCGCCCATCGCCCTTTGTGCAGCGGCGGCGATCTTCTTGCGGGTCGATGCCGATAGTGTGCGCTTTGCCTGCCACTGACGGCGGTCACCTGAGCAAAACCGAGGGACAGCTAGAATTCAGAATGGACAAGCCGGTAACTCGCAGGAGTCGATCCAGCGGCATTCGCATTCACCCGGTGGTGGTCGCGACACTACGTAGATCGAGCGTAAGCGTCCGACCGAAACACCAGCTCGATGACCGCTTCCCTGGCGTAGTTATTCAGCACAATCTGATTTGATGCTAAGATGCTGGCTAAATCATTAAGATGCCACGTTTTTACCAGGGTTCCAACAGGGTATGAGTGATCCCAAGGTTCCGGACACATCCGATTCGGAAGGCCCCACTCTAAACCCACAGGGGAACACTAAACTGAAGTCTTTCCCTCCGTCGCCGGACTCATCTGAGGCGCCAACCCTGCTGGATGTCGGCAAAGGCACGAGCGATTCCGACGCCGCCTCGATTCCGGCGGCGCCGCCGCTAACTGGTGGGCCGACGGCCTCGGATGCTCCAACGCTGCTCGACGGTAGCAGGCCGAGCAGTCCGCCGCCACCACCCAGACCCACCAGTTCGGCCTGGCAACTCCAGGCCTTGCCTCCTGGAATGATGCTGGGCGAACGATACGAGATCCTCCAAACCATCGGAGAAGGTGGCATGGGCGCGGTCTACAAGGCCGAGGACCGCGAACTGGGTCGCACTGTCGCGCTAAAAGTGATCCGTCCCGACCTGGCCAGCAATCCCGACATTCTGCAGCGCTTCAAGCAGGAGATCCTTCTCGCCAGCAAAGTTACGGATCGCAACATCATCCGCATTTACGACCTGGGCGACGCCGACGGGATCAAGTTCATCACCATGGAGTTCGTCGATGGAAATGACTTGCGCCACCTGCTTCAACGGCACGGCAAGCTGCCGGCAACCGAGGCGGTAGACATCATGGAGCAGGTCGCCAGTGGCCTGCGAGCAGCCCACCGTGTGGGCGTTATTCACCGCGATCTGAAACCGGGAAATATCATGCGCGCCAGCGATGGCCGGGTGCTAGTCATGGACTTCGGGCTCGCCCGCAATCTGCAAAGCGATGGCATGACGCGGACGGGAACGATGCTGGGGACCATGGAATACATGTCTCCTGAGCAGGCACAGGCAAAAGACCTGGACGCACGCTCTGACATCTTCACCGTCGGCCTGATTCTTTATGAACTGCTGACTGGGATCCAGCCGTATGAGGCGGAGAGCGCGATCGCCAGCCTGCTGAAGCGAACGCAACAGCGCGCCATTCCGGTTTCCGAGATCGACAAGAACGTTCCGGGAGCACTCAGCAACATCGTCAGCAAATGCCTGGAGCGTGACCCCTCGCTTCGCTATTCGAGTGCGGACCACCTGCTCAACGACCTTTTGGCCTGGCAGGGAAAGAGCGGCACGGCCAGAGTGTCGGCGTCGTCCACCCATCTGTGGATCAATCGGTTGCGCGAAGTGCCCTGGTCACGGATTGCGACAGTCACGCTTCTGCTGGTTGTGATGGTCGCCGCAACGGCCTGGTATTTCAGCAGGAAGAAAAATGTGGCAGTCGTCACGCACGCCCCTATTTCCGTTCTGGTCGCCGATTTTCAGAACAACACTTCCGACGCGCTGTTCGATGAGACCCTGGAACCAATGGTCAATGTCGCCTTGGAAGGAGCCAGCTTCATCAATGCCTACAACCGAAGCACTGCGCGGCAGCTGGCCGGCAAGCTGCCCAATCCAACTAGTAGGCTCGACGAAAATGCGTCTCGACTCGTGGCTGTCAACGAGGGTGTCGCCGCGATCGTGACCGGATCGCTCAGCAGCAGTGGCGGTGGCTACACTATAGCGGTGAAGGCGATCGATGCTGTTACGGGACGTACACTCGCCAGCGCAAATGCCAATTCTGCGGGCAAAGACGAACTCCTTCTCGACATCCCAAAGGTTATCGCCCCCATTCGCCAGGCCCTCGGAGACACAATGCCGGAATCGGTGCAAATCGAGAAGGTTGCGGGAGCCTTCACTACCTCATCCTTGGCCGCTGTGCACCAGTATGGGATTGCGATGGAACAGTTGTTGGCAGGGAATTCGGAGGAAGCCATCCGGTCCTTTTCCGATGTCATCGCTTTGGACCCGAACTTTGCGCGTGCCTATGGGGGCATGGCCTCAGCGTACGGAAATCTTGGCAGAGCACAGGACGCGGAGAAGTATGTGAAGCTGGCCATGGAACACGTGGACCGTATGACGGAGCGGGAACGCTACCGGGTGCGTGGCCTTTACTACTTCGCGACCTCGAATTATCCCAAATGCATTGAAGAGTACGGCGAACTCGTCAAACGCTTCCCCGCCGACGATTCAGCATGGGCCAATATCGCCGCCTGTTACTTAAGCTTGCGCAGAATCCCCGAAGCGGTCGCGGCGGCCCAACGGGCGGTCGAAATTGTTCCAAAGGGCGCTGTGCAACGGGCGGTTCTGTCGTTTTGTAGTACCTACGGTGGGGATTTCGCTGTCGGCGAACGCGAGGCGCAGACGGCGCTGAAACTTAATCCCTCCTCCCAGGCCTATCTCGCTCTCGCGGAGGCGCAACTGGGACTAGGTCAGATGGGCCAAGCCGCCGAAACCTATCATAAGATGCAAAAGATGGACGCGTTGGGCGCTTCCTTGGCCGCATCTGGCCTGGCGGATATCGCTTCCTATGAAGGCCGTTACTCGGATGCGGTGCCAATCCTTGAGCAGGGTGTAGCCTCCGACATGGCCGCCAAGAACGCGGACAATGCCGCTGAGAAACTTGCAAGTATCGCTCAGCTTCATCTCTTGCGCGGGCAGAAGGGACCGGCGGTTGACGCTGCTACGAAGGCTGTGTCTATTAGCCAGTCTGTACCGGTGCGGGTCCTTGCGGCGCAAACTCTACTCAAGGCGGGAGAGATCGGCAAAGCGCAGAAACTGGCCGACGGCTTGGCTTCCGAGATCCAACCTGAGACTCAAGCCTACGCGAAAATCATTCGTGGCGATCTGGCCTTGCAGCGTGGAGACAAGAACGAGGCCATCAACATGTTTACCGGCGCCAACCAACTAGTCGATACCTGGATTGGCCACTTCGAGTTGGGACGCGCCTATCTGGAGGCCGGGATGTTTGTCGAGGCGGATTCAGAGTTTGACCGCTGCATGAAGCGGCGGGGCGAAGCCCTGGAGATTTTCCAGGACAGCAACCTCACCTTCGCCTATTTCCCACCTGTCTATTATTACCAGGGACGTGTGCGCGAAGGCCTCAAGAGTCCCGGGTTCGCGGAACCCTATCGTACGTACCTCAGCATTCGCGGTCGAGCCGGCGAAGATCCCCTGCTGGCTGACATTCACCGCCGGCTTGGCCAGTGAGGCACATACCATAAAACGACGGGCGATCTTTGTGCCCGGTCGGCGCCTTCATCGCGTACCTCGAATGTCTCAAGGCGCCCACCTCCGTGCCTCTTGTGCGGCATCTCTACTGTCCCAACGCTCCCATCCAAAGTCCTTTGCTGGCATGTCCTTCGACACGACATTCCTTCTCATTTCGCAGAAAAGAAGGGCGGCACCTCATGGATCCCGCCGTTTGCTTAATACCACAACTTCTGTGTTTCTATTTGACTGTCAGTTGCACGGTCGTACTGCGGGTAACGTTTCTGCCCACAAGTGCACCGGTGAAGGTCAGCGTGAAGGTCCCGTGATTCACGTTCTTGTTTGCAGATAGCGTCACCGTCGACGCGACCGCTGTACCCTGCAAATTGGTTGTGGACGGAGAGACCGAGCACGTTGAATTGGGTGGCGCTCCCACTGCAAGAGAGGGCAATCGTACCAGTCAGGCCACTGATCGGCGTTACGGTGATGCTGTAGACCGCTTGGTGTCCCGAGGAGATGGTCTGAGCACTGGGCGTAGCTGCAATGGAGAAGTCTTGTACGACCTGAGTGACACTGGTAGACGTGCTGCCTCTGAAGTTGCCGTCGACGTTGGTGTAGACGGCGGTAATCGGATGCGCGCCCACCGTAAGCGCACTGGTAGTCAGCGTAGCTGCGCCCAGGCCGCTAACCGTTTGGGGCGTGCCGAGGAGCGACGAGCCGTCCAGGAACTGAACGGAGCCGGTTGGTGTGGCCGTGCTGATCCCTGCCCCGGCGGTGTTCGCCACCGTCACGGTGAAAGTAACCGACTGCCCGAAGATCGACGGGTTCACCGAGGAAGTTACGGTCGTGGAGGTGGGAGCTGGGTTGACTGTCTGGCTGAGAGTCCCGGAGCTCCCGCTGAAGCCTCCGTCGGTGTTCGTGTACACCGCTTTGATGGTGTGTGGCGAACCACTGACGGTCAGGGTTGCTGTTGCACCGCTTGCGGCCGTGACCGCAGCTCCCGATCCAGACAGTGGTACCCCTGCGCCGAATGGCGCGCCATCCACCGAGAACTGAACCGAGCCGGTTGGTGTGGCCGTGTCCCCGGAGGTGTTGGCTACCGTCGCGATGAAGGTAACTGACTGCCCGAAGATCGAAGGGTTCACGGAGGAAGTTACGGTCGTAGAGGTCGGCGTACAAGTCGGTATCCCTGACGTAGTGTTGGACGGTACGCTTTCCTGGGGCGGATTCGTGTTCGCGAGCACTGCAGTCACGAAATACGAGTAAGCGGGTCCGCAGGGGACAGCCGTATCAGTGAATGTACGTGAGGTGCCAAGAACGGAGCTAATCAGCACGGCGGTCGCCCCGTTCGTCGAGCGATAGACGTTGTACGAACCGATCTGCCCGAAGGTTGGCGCGAACCAATTTAGCTGTATGTAACGCGGCGGTGTCGTCTGGGTCGCCGTCAGGCTTCGAGGAGAACGGACGGAGGAGTTCGCCGTCTCGAAAGTAAGCTCCCCGACGCCGGTACCGACTGTGAGTTTTCCGGCACCGACTGTGAGCTTTCCGGTCCCGACCGTCAGTTTTCCGGTCCCGACCGTTAGTTTGCCAGTACCCACTGTGAGTTTGCCGCCACCGTAGCTCTCACTGCCGGTAGCCCCAATCTGACGCAGGTCAAGGTTTGCCCAATCGTCGTAGCCGCGTAAGGATGCGCTGATGGTCCCGTCGAAATTGACATCCGAACCACTCACCCACGCCGACGACGGCGTAATCGGATTGGCGGCGCCCTCTACAAGGTACATCGTGGGATCCGGGTCGGTGTTCGCCGACAGGGGTGTGCCATCACAATGGGACTTGACGGGTGAGCCGACTCCACTAGGCGGAACAGGCGAATACCATTTCGTCGTCGAGTATGCTAGCGTCGGCCCGTCCGTGGTGGTCAGTCCGGCGGGCAAGCCGTTTTCATTCAGCGTGCTCAGCTGCTGCTCGGAATAATCCAGGACACCATCGTCCAGAAGGTCCACCTGGAACTGGTAGCTCATGACACTCTGATAATTTGGTTTGCAGTTGGGCTCGAGCGTAGGGACGTAACTGCCCGGTGTGTCGTAATAGAGGCCTCCGTGCGTCAAGCCCAGCGAATGTCCTAACTCGTGCATGAACGTTCCAGCTTGCACTGGGTCAGTCTGCCCTGCGGCTTTCCAGAGACCCAGTGTGATGAGAGAGTCGGCACCGCCGATATCGGATACGCCGGATGTTGTGCGGATTCGGCCCGACGCCACCGAAAGCCATGGATCCATCGACCGGGTATAGGTCGCGTTGGCTGCCGTGGGGATTTGTATGGTGAAAGTGTCTTCCACTGGCAGTCTGGACTAAGTAAGTCCCGTTCAGACTGGGATTCGTGATGGCATCGGTGATGGTTACGCGGTCGGTCCCGGCAGTCAAGCCGTGCGGGACTGATGTTGTGAACGTAACCGTGTTACCGGACGCGACCATGCTGGTGAGGCTACCACCCTGCAGGCCCCACTCTGGCAGGCCCACGGCGTGCGCGAACAACGCATAGTGATAGCTGTCCTTCCGCCCGTGTTGGAAACGCCTGATGCACGGGCCGCTGAGGGCCTGCTCGCAGGAGGTCTCGTCCGGGTAATTGAGCGGCTGGTTCTTGAGGAACTCAAACCCTGCCTTCCAGCCAATGAGTCCGGGCTGGTTTGGGTATTCACATAGAACCGGATTCCCGGACGCGTCCGTCGTATCCGTACAGGTTTGCTCCTGGATCGCGCCTGTGGCGAGTGCCGCCGGGTATCCCGGATTCCCTGGAATCAGATGTAGATTGGTCCCATTGGGCGAGAACGCGTTCGTCAGCATAGTTAGAGCACTGGTGGAGGGATAGAAGGAATATCCGTTTGTCGTGTCACAAGTGCCATCTGCGTTTACGGTGCTGCACAGATGGTCAAGCTGTACATAGAGATCCTTCTTCCCCGAAGTTGCACCGGGAAGCGACACCCAGGAGGGATCTGTAATGGCGCACGCACCTTCGTTGACCGATGCATCGCAGTATCCTTGCTTCTGTTTCCACACATCGAGAATGCCGTCGTTGTCACTGTTCTGAACCGTGGTGCTCATGATGACGGCGCCCCAGGACACGCAGCCGGCGTTCGAGGAATTCGGCACCACCGTGGTCGTCGCGGAAGCATCGTTGGCCTGTACGGGGTTGCTGGCGCCGCTGAAACTCCACGTCGGATTGTCCCAAGACCCGTTGTAGTAGCCGGGGAAGGGCGGCAGGTTCCCGTATCGCGAAGGCAGGTTCACGCCGTCGAAGGACACCGTCTCATACTTGTTGCTCTGGCCGTTGCCAACGATGTGCGTCAGTTTCGAAATCGGACCCGCTGCAGCCTGGTAGAACCCCTGCATGGTCTGCGACATGGTCGAGGAACCGTTGGCCGGGGCAAAGGCACCGTCGTAGATGACAACCGAGGTCAGGGGTAACGAGGGGGTGATGGCGCGATAAATGATAATAAGGCTGGCGCCCAACGTCAGCGGAGTTCCGCCGCCGTTGCTTCCGCTATCAGCAAGTCTCACCTCATATATGCCGTTAGCGAGTATATTTCCCTGGGAATCCTGTGGCAAAAACCGACTTACATCGGCGGCGTACGTGCGCATGGTCTTGGAGCCTTGCGAACTCCCCGAACATCCGCCCGAACTCCATGACACCGGGGCATTGGGATTCCCCAAGAGTACCCCGGTGATTGGATATCCCGTTGCCGGTCCGCCCGCAAATACCGGTCTGAAGAATCCGTTCTGCCCGGCAAATGCTGTCTGCGAGCCTTCAACCGTTTCCCAATAGAGGAAAGCTGCGACAATGTCTGCCCCTTGAGGAACGCCCGTAGCAGGCACGGAATTTGCATCCGGCATTGTGAACTGTTGCGTCGCGAAGCCGTTGACCCCAAGCCCACGCAGACCCGCGCCCGGCGACGACGTAATCGCCGGTTACAAAATAGTTGTTTTCAAAATTCAACGGAGTTGTTTGTTGGGCGAAACCTGATTGCGCAAAACCAAGGATCAATAAAAGTCCCAATGTAATCTTTGCGCCCGCCGGCCGGAAGGCCAACAAAGGCGCGCGAAGGACCTGAAAGGTACTCTGCATAGTCAGTCTCAATAGTCAGTCTCATTTCCGTTGAATTTTCGACAAAAATTGCTTTTGAGATCGGAGAAAATTCCCTGCTCCCAACGAGCACCTCCGTTGCCGACGGGAAGACGAATCAAGCCGGCAGCAACGGACCGCATTTTTTAAATACCCGAAAGATGATGAGGAAGGTGCAACGAGGGGAGGGGTCGTGGCGCACCAAACCTGGGGCGCTACATCTTATCCCACAGGGCCAAAAGCAACAAGAATTTTCTTTATCGCCGATCGGCCCAGCTGCCCGGAAGAACGGGCGGGACGGGCGGTTTCTAGACTGCCCCGAGGCGATGCCAGAGGCGAAGCGGTTTTCCTGTTTGTAGAGCTATCCCGGACGCGTGAGAACACCCGTCGCCAAGACGTGCTAACAAGAAAGACCTCAGCGAACGCGATATCTGCCACACGCGCACAACTTCGCCAGCGCTTGCTAGTGCCTCGAGTGCGGGCGGCGGCACGCCCGGAAGCGGCCAGCGTACATCCGCGACACTGAGATTTTGCGAGCGATTGTGGATGCTGACATGGCAGCGAGAACCGGTTGAATTTTCTCGGAATAGAACTTTTCTGTGAGCCATGCGGGCTGTTCCGATGCCTTCCAAGCATGCTGCGGTAGAGCGTTTTTGCCTTGAGGTGTTCGCACGCTTCAACTGAGCTTCAGGACCATTTGCCGTTTGCCGTCCGATCGGTGCAGCATCGAGCATGTTCTTGGGTGCGTCGCCAACGGCGCAACGAGCACAGTTGGTGCGTCCATTTTGGACCGTCTTCCTGCACCCACGACAAATACTGTCTCGATGAGGCGGAGGGACGGGCGTAGGAATCATCCCCCAATATATTCATCCCTCTGAGTCATCTGACAGCTCGATCAGCGACGATATGCTGAAATGCAGGACGGATCTATTCTGAATTTTCGTGACGATCCTGGGACGGTCTCTGACTGATACCGCTGATACCGTTTTCCGCGGAACTCCAGCGAATAGGAGGAAAACTATAGAAACTGTAGCCTAAGATCGGAATTGCTTATAAGCTGCTCAAACACAGCGTATTATCGCGGAATTGTAAGGATCACAAGCAGATAGCAGAAATGGCGGTAATAGAATCTATCCCTCTCCGCCATTTTGCTGATGCCAAAGAGGTCAGCGCTGTTGCTGATTCGAGTTAAAGTCGCCCCTGTACTATTCAGCGACAAGCCACGTTTGCGCCGGGCACGACCGCTCCCGAGTCGTCACGCACGGCACCACGGATAATCCTAGACGCGACGAAAGTCGGGGCGCACAAAGCGGCGGGAAATACGGCTGGGAGAACCAGCAAATAGAGATTTTTTTCATTGGATAAATTCCTGTCTTCGAGCATAACCCGGCCGGGGTACTGGGATTCGATATGTCATAAACGAACACGTATTCGCTCGAGTCCTGCGCCTGGACCACTCCATTGGCGTCGCGCAACTTGTTAAACCCACTGGTGAGAATAAGCAGTGTCTTACCGTCGGGACTGATGGATGTCGTTTGCGCCCCGTCGACCGCGCGGCCCGGATAATCCGGTAGATCTACGGTCAGAGCCTGAAATACTGAACCCGGCGCTGCGTCCGGCGTGATAGTCGCGCCAGTCAGCAGGACGGACGAATCCGATGCACTCGATCTTGTGCCAAGGCAAAGGCTGGCCACTGCGAACATGCCAATGAAGATGGATGCTTTGCGTCGATTGAATTTCTGCATGTGTCCTCCAAGTCTTGATGAGAGATACCAGGGGTTGGAATTGTTCTTGAAGCCTGTCGAAGTACCGATTTGTTCTTGATATGCCCGGAAGGTTGAGCGTGAATTACAAACTTATGAATAGTTATTAACAGATGTGCCCTGTCAGTCGCAGCACTGTGGAAAACATTTCATCTGGCTACTGTGGTGTGTCGTCGCATTCAGACGCTTCACGTCGACGACCCTGGCAGATAGTTTGGTACCCGTGTGGCAATCGGCCAGCGCGCGGCACAACAAGGGAGCGCTGGGGGCTCCGGCACGGCTAGGAATAGCGTTGCGCGCGGCTAAAGTTGTTCTGCAGAACGACCGATGAGTTCTAAGAAGAAAATCGGCTGATGGTTAGCGCCAACAAACCTGCACAAAGGCGGTCGAGCAACTCATGGATAACATAACTGTTCTCATCGTCGACGATTCGTCCGTCATGCGGAAGATCGTGGAGCGATCCCTGCGACAAGCGGGCATCGAAATCGAACAAATCTTCGAAGCCGGTAACGGGTTGGAGGCTTTGGCGGTCCTGAACGAGCGCAAAGTGAATCTAGTTCTCTGCGATATTAATATGCCTGCTATGGATGGTTTGGAATTCGTTCGGCAACTGCCCAAGGTGGAAAACGCTAAGGGAGTTCCGGTCGTCATGATTACGACCGAAGGCAGTGAGGGGCACGTGGTACAGGCGTTGTCGGCCGGCGCGCGCGGTTACATTCGCAAGCCCTTTACGGCCGATCAAGTGAAGGAGCACATCCTTCCGGTACTGGCGGGGAACCAATGAACATCTCAAGGACAGAAAGCGACGCAGCCAATCGCCACGAGTATTGGGCTCCCTTATTGGAGCTTTCGGCGCAAGAAGTTTTTGCTCTCATGCTCGGAGAGCGCCTGGATGCCGCACCCGAGCCTGCTCCTGCAAATTCGCTAGATGTGACTTCAATGGTTGGACTTGCCGGGTCCCTTTGCGGGCTGTTAACGCTGCGCTGCACCAGCAAATCCGCCGCTCTCATGGCTACGAAGATGCTTGGGGATGGAGCTGGCGCGAAGGCGCAGATGGAAGATGCCGTCGGTGAGGTCTGTAACATGGTGGCCGGCAATTTCAAGAACAAGATTTCAGGTATTGGTGACGGCTGTAAACTCTCGGTGCCGACCGTGATCACCGGCAGCAACTACAGCCTGTGCACGCTGGCCAACGATTACACAATGGAGATCAACCTCCTGTTCCACGGGAGTCTCATCATCATTTCACTACAACTGAATTGATGGCAACATTCAGGACTGCTGTAAGCCGGAGTTCAGGCCGGAGATATTGTTGCAATGTAATGTTTTAAACCAGCCCTTTATCTACCGGACGTCATCACTGACTCCCCCGGGCGTGTCTCGGCGAGCAGCCCTCCTCCTCAACTCGTGGGAAGTCGACCGTCCGGCAGGCACGTTTGGATCCTTGTTAGATGACGCTCGGATAAGCCCTAAAGCGATGCGGAAGGAGCCGGCCGAAAAACGGCGTCGACCAGCGCCATGATCTCGTCCATCGCTCCATCGATGTCGAGTGTAAGACGCGCCAAGTCCAGGGCCTGGAGCTGGGGGCAATGCTTCAGTAAGTGGAGCCAGGCCTCGTCACTCGCGAGATCCACGCCCATCGCTTCGTAGTAGCCATATCCCAAGTCCCGCAGCCGACACAGCAGGTCGCTGAGATGGACCAGAAACACCAGGGCGGGATCGGAAGTGGTCGCGGCAACGTGGTGATGAAATTCGATGACTGCAACCACATCAGTCGAAAACTTCCAATGCTCGGCCAGGATTTTTCCGCTTTGGCAGTGCGTGAATCCCAGCAGTTTCATTTCAGCCGATTCCAGGGAAACATGTTCCTCGCGGGCTGTGGCGAAGCACTTGCGATATTCGTCAGTGCACGCGAGAGTGTTGACCAGCAGGCCCAGGTCATGCAGCAGGCCGGCCAGGTGGGCCTTCTCTGGTTCGGGATATCCAATCAGAGTCGCCAGCTTGCGGCTGACCAAGGCACAACCTAAAGAATGGCGCCAGAAAGTGGTGGCGTTGAAGGCCCATTTATCAGCAGGCACGATCCGGTTCAGACAACAGCCCAGCAATATGGATTGCACGTGCTGCAAGCCAAGTGTCAGGATGGCGCTCCGCACGGTCTCGGTCTTACGGCGTCCGAACAGGGGAGAATTCGCCATCCGCAAGCACTGCGCCGCGATGGAGGAATCGTACGAAACCAATTGCACAACTTGCTCCACGTTCACCTGCTCGACCGGTAACTGAAGCATCGAGGCAAGAGGCTGGACGATGGTCGGAATAGCCGGGATCGCTTCCAGGGACGTTATCGCAGGACGGATTTGATCGAGTGTTTTCATGACTTCTCTGACCCACTGTAGTTTGGCGGCGCTTTCCAGTACCCGATCGCTCCGGGAAAATGCACCAATCGAAACCGCTCGTCGACTTGGTAGAGAGACTCGGCGTGTCCCAGAAACAGATAGCCGCCGGAGAGCAGGTTGGAATAGAAATGCTGCATGACCCGACGTTTGGAGGTCAGATCGAAATAGATGAGCACATTGCAGCAGAAAATCAGGTCCAGACCCTTGAGAAAGATCATCTTGCTGTCATCACTGAGGTTGACGCGGTCAAAACGGATGATTGATTTCAATTGATCGGATACCTGCAGGCGTTTCTCGTCATAAGCCTTGAAGTACTTCTTCCTCAGCAACTCGCTGGTGCTGCGGAGAGCGTATTCTCCATAAATTCCAGCCTTGGCCACGGCCAGTGAGTTGTCGTTCAGGTCGGTGGCAAGAATGTCGAAGGTCCATCCCGCAAGCAGGTTCGCGCTTTCCTCCAACAGGAACATGGCCACCGTGTACGGTTCTTCCCCCGTGGAGCAGCCTGCGCTCCATACGCGAAGTCGCTTGAATCCCATGGCGTTCTTGCTCTTGATCAACTCGGGAAGAATGACCGTCCGCAAGGCTTCCAGCTGGGGAGGACTGCGAAACATATACGTCTCGCCGATGGTGATTTCGTTCAAAAGCAACCGCAGTTCCGCCTCCCGATTGGCGCGCGTGGTGAGATGAGACAGGTACTCCGCCGGGGTCTTGGCATTCAACGCAGCCATGCGACGCGCACAACGCGAAGCCAGGAGGTACAGCTTCTCCTCCGGCTGATAAATGCCGGAGATCTCGTAGAGCAAATTGCGGATCTTCAAATACGCGGGATCTTTGAGGTCTTCTATATCCAGTTTCGGCCCGGGTTTTGTGGCAGCGGCTTCCAATATCTCAACTCCACACTTCGTTGTTTTCGTACAAGCCCTCAAACTTGAAGGGGCAGTCGCTCCAGGGATTGTTGCGTCCGCCCTACCGCCATGCGACGCACAATTTCCTGACTAATTTCGTCCAAAGGACAGATCTTGTCTGCGCATTGCGAACGGACTATCGCTCCGGGCATGCCCCATACCACAGAGGAAGCTTCGTCCTGCACAATAACCTCCCCGCCAGCTTCGCGGATGTGTGCCGCCCCGCGAGCGCCGTCGGACCCCATCCCGGTCATGACTACCGCAAGAACATTCTGTCCGTAGGTCTGGGCTACGGAGCGAAACAGCGCGTCCACGGCGGGGCGGCACGAGTTCTCGGGCGGACCCTGATTGAGCTCTAACACGGTTTGCGGGCCCTTACGGGCCACGATCATGTGGTGATCACCCGGCGCGATCCAAACGTGACCTGGTTCAAGTTTGCTGCCCATTTCCGCTTCACGTACGGGAATCTTTGATCGCGAATTCAAACGCTCCGCCAAAAGGCGGGTAAAGAGCGGAGGCATATGCTGGACCACTACCGCCGGTACGGGAAAATCCTCGGGTAGTCGTGGGATCACCTCAGCCAACGCGTTGGGACCTCCCGTCGAGGTTCCGATGGCGAGGATTTCGATTCGACTCGTGCCCGGCCGCAGCTTACGGAAAGGTACCGATGGTCGCGCCAGCATAGTGTGCCCACTGCTTCTGGTCAGAGAGAGAATCTTCGAGATCAAGTCGCGCTCGACCTGTTCCATAGCGCTGGCCAGGCTCTCGCTGTTCGTCGGCTTCGCCAAGTAATCGGAAGCCCCAAGTGACAGTGCCTCGAGCGTTGTAGCAGCACCGCATTCGGTAAGCGTGCTGAACATGATCACATGCAGTTTCGGGTAGAGCCTGCGAATCTCTCTCAGGGTTTGAATCCCGTCCAATCCCGGCATCTCGACATCAAGCGTGATCACATCGGGATTCAGTTGCGGGATCTTTGCCAGCGCGATGGCTCCGTTGGATGCCGTTCCAGCCAGTTGAATCTCGGAGCTCGAGGCTATCGCCTCGGAGAGCAGTTTACGGACGACCACGGAATCATCGACAATCCAAACTCGGACCGGCGGCATGAGACGCACTCACTGATGATGCAGATTCCCTGGACGGGTTGATACGTGTTGGACCCGATCATCTTTTGTTTGACCGAACCCTGCGGACCTCCGTCGAACTGTGCAGTATCCGCGAGGGTGACTCAAGCTGAACCTGGGGCTTCCAAGATGCTCGCCGACTCAGGCGCCAGCTTTCTCCTGGAAGCTCCAGCTGCAGGCTTTTCTATTGATTGTTCAACTGCCGAACCAGCGCTCCGAGATCGTTCGACATTTTGGCCAATGCCTGAGCGGCTTTCAGAGAATCGTTCGCACCCTGGCTCGTGCTCTTGGCCGCATCGGCAACGCCTCCAATGTTCTTGGTGATCTCCCCGGAACCCTTCGCAGCTTCTCCAACATTGCGCGCCATTTCGTTGGTGGTGGCATTCTGCTCCTCAACGGCGGTCGCGATCGTGTTGGAGATGTCGTTTACCTGCTTGATGACGCCGCTGATCTGCGCGATGGCGACTACGGCGTTTTTGGTATCGCCCTGAATCGCCTCGATCTTGCGGCTGATGTCCTCGGTGGCTTTCGCCGTCTGTTTGGCCAGTTCTTTCACCTCGTTGGCGACCACCGCGAAGCCTTTCCCGGCTTCCCCAGCACGAGCCGCTTCAATGGTGGCATTCAGAGCCAGCAGGTTCGTCTGTTGCGCAATCGAGGTGATGACTTTGATCACCTGGCCGATTTCAGTAGAGGAATCGCCCAGCTTGGTTACGATCTGGTTGGTTTCTTCGGCGACGCGAACCGCACTGGTGGCAACCTTGGCGGATTCGTGAGCGTTCTTGGCGATCTCCTTGATGCTGGCGCTCATCTCCTCGCTGCCGGTGGCGACTGTCTGCAGGTTCTTGTTCACTTGCTCCGCGCTGGCAGAGACAACGTTGGCCTGCGCAGAAGTTTCTTCGGCATTAGCGCTCATCTGCTGGCTGGTCGCAGTGAGTTCCTCGGAAGCACTGGCGAGACCTTGAGAGATCTGCTCGACGTCTTTCGCCGTCTTGACTCGCTGCGTGACGTCAGTGGCGTATTTGACGACTTTGAAGGGCTTGGCGTTGAGGTCGAGGATGGGGTTATAAGACCCTTGAATCCAGACTTCCTTGCCGCCCTTGCCCACGCGCTTGTACTTCGCAGCCTGGTACTCGCCGCGGTTCAGCTTGGCCCAGAACTCCTTGTACTCAGCGCTGCGCCGGTAGTCTTCATCTACGAACATACTGTGGTGCTTGCCCTTGATCTCGTCGAGCGTGTAACCGAGCGTCTTCAGGAAATTGTCGTTCGCTGTAATGATCGAGCCGTCCATGTGGAACTCAATGACCGCTTGAGCCTTCTTGATGGCTGCGATCTGGCCCTGGTAGTCTGCGTTTTGCTGCTTCTGCTGGGTAACGTCGGTGGCATACTTCACGACCTTGAAAGGCTTACCGTTGAGATCAAGGATGGGGTTGTAAGAGGCCTGAATCCAGACTTCCTTGCCGCCCTTGCCGATGCGCTTGAATTCGTCGGCCACATATTCGCCGCGATTCAGCTTCATCCAGAACTCTTTGTATTCGGCGCTACGCCGGTAATCTTCGTCGACGAACAGGCTGTGGTGCTTACCTTTGATTTCGCCGAGAGAGTAACCGAGCGCGTTTAGGAAATTGTCGTTTGCTGCGAGAACCGTGCCGTCCATCTGAAATTCGATCACCGCCTGTGATTTGTTGATGGCTGCGATCTGACCACGAAGATCCGTCTCCAGTTTCTTCCGCTCTGTGATATCGACGAAGCGATTGAAAGCTCTGTAGGGACGACCATTTCGATCGAGACAGGGGAAATAGAAGCAGTCGATCCAAAGCTCCTTGCCCGCCTTGGTAACGCGTTTCGCGTCCATGTGGCTGTATTCACCCCGATTCAGCTTGTCCCAAAGTGCTTTGGAGGAGGTAATGTACTCGGGATCACGCCTGGTCGCTTCGTCCACAAACATGCTGGTATCTTTGCCTTTGATCTCATCAAGGGTATAGCCGAGCAGCTGCAGAAAATTTCCGTTGGCATCGAGAATTATGCCGTTCATGTCGTATTCAATCGTCGCTTGTGCCCGACTGACGGCGGCGGCCTGCGCGGCATAATCAGCGAGCTTCTCTCGGTCTATGGAGTCGGGCATGGATGTTTCGTCGTCCAGAACAGGTGGCTCCAGAACGGCGGCGGATGATCTGTGATTCTTGGACATTGCTTTTTTTCCTTTTTGCGGCGGAGCCGCTGGATTGGTGTCGATCATTTCGGCCGGAGCAGGCGCAAAAAGAGCCATAACTTCTCCAGCGAGATTTGTTGGAACTCGGAGCGCTTGCAGCGTGGCGGTTAGATGCCGCGCCAGCTGGGGATAGGTAGTCGCGTCATGCGATACATAGTTATAGAGAGATCCTTGAGGAACTTCCCCGTAGCCGGCGGGGCCGCGAAGCCGTGAAATCAGATACTGAACCATTTCTGAATGCAGCACGTCGGAGTCGACATCGGCAAAACTACCGTTCAGTTCTGCATCCGCGAAAACTCCTCTGAGGAAGTGACCGACGATCAGCTGCACGCTGTCCTTACCGCCAACTCTGGCATACAGCGAGTCGGTTCTCCTTACGTTTGGGATCTTCACTTCCATGAACGTTCCCTCTGCGAATCAGTTTCTTCGGACCGCGCCGCGGCTCTCGTCCTCGCCGCTAGCAACGGCCCGTTCGGTGTCTAGCACCAGCATGAGCCGGTCCTGCAGTTTGTAGACGCCCCGCAGAAGATCGCGGCGTTGCCCCTGAAGCGTTTCCGGTGGGGGCTCGAAATTCTGTTCTTCGGCCTCTAGAACGTCTCCAATTTCATCGACCAGAAAACTGACCGCGCCATCTTTGGTGCGCACCACGACATTCATCGGTAGTTGCGAATCTGGCCGGTCGTCCATCCCCATCCGGCGCCGCAAATCGATTGCCATGACGATCTGCCCGCGCAGGTTAATCAGCCCGCGGATCACGGGCGGCACCAAAGGGACACGTGTCATTTCCTGGTATCGGATCACCTCTTGCACCTGTTGTACCGGCACGCCAAAGAAGTGGTCCTGAAGAAAGAAGGTGCAGAACTGTTGTGTTTTTGACATAAGCATTCCTCTCTCAGGCGAGCGCCGCGGCATAGGAGTGACTGCCGGCGGCAGCCGCAATCAGGCCCGGAACATCCAGAATGTCAGTCACTCGTTTTTGTATTACCGCCGACCCCAGCACGCCTTTGCGTCCCGACTGAGGCTGGGTGACAAATGACTCTTCGACAATGTCGAGGATGCGGTCCACGACCAATCCCACGCTGCGTCCGTTGTGCATGTAGACGACGACGTGGAGAGATTCCTGGTCCTGGTCGACTTTTTTTTGCAGGTTGCTGTCGAGCACCTCGGAAACCCTCACCAACGGCATGATTTGGCCGCGATATTGAACAACTTCCTGATCGGCCGCGATCTCAACGGAGTCGCGGGGGAATTCCTCAAGGCGTGCAACCACGGAAAGGTCCACAGCGACTCTGCCATTGTGACCGTGCTGAAACAGCAAGACTGCGCTGCGTTGATTGGCACCGTTAGAAGCGAGAGATTGCTTGTCGTCCTTATCGACGATGGCCCGGTCGCGCACCTCGTTGACGACGTTGGCCCGCTGCGCCAGGCCGAGCACGTCGAGGATCAGCGCCACCTTGCCGTCGCCCATGATGGTCGCGCCGGCATAGGTGTTGATGCCTTTCAGTTGCTTGCTCAACGGCTTGACCACGATTTCCTCGGTGTCGTTGATCTCGTCCACGACCAGGCCGAACTGCCGGTCGTCCGCCTGCAGCACGACGATGTTGACGCTCGGACTCGTCCTCGATCCAGCAGCCTGCTCCGAGCTTCCGACCTGCAGCTCGCCGGCTCAGGTAAACCAACGGCAACAATTTGCCGCGCAGGCGGTAGACCGGCGCGCCGTGGATCGAGCTCGATGCCCCTTGCGGCATTGCTCACCCTCGAGCCGGACCAGTTCCAGCAGGCTGACCTGCGGGATGGCGTAGCGGTCGCCGCCGCTGGTGACGATCAGCGCGGGGATGATGGCCAGCGTCAGCGGGATCTTCATCCGTGACCGTGGTGCCCTGCCCGAGCCTGGCTCTGAACGTCCACCGTGCCGCCGATTTTCTCGATGTTGGTCCTCACCACGTCCATGCCGACGCCGCGGCCGGAGAAGTTCGTGACCTTTTCCGCCGTAGAGAAACCCGGGCAGGAAAACGAGGTTGATGATCTCTCGCTCGCTCATCCGCGCGGCCTGGTCGGCGGTGATCAAGCCTTGCTGCACCGCCTTATCGCGGAGCTTCTCGAGTCGATGCCCGGCGCCATCGTCGGTGATCTCGATGATTGACCTTCCCGCCCTCGTGGAACGCGCGCAGGAAAAGCAGCCCCTCGGCGGGTCTTGCCCGGCCTTGCGATCGCGCTTCAGGCGGCTCGATGCCGTGGTCGACCGCATTGCGCACCAAGTGGGTCAGCGGATCCCTGATCGCCTCGATGATGGTCTTGTCCAGTTCGGTGTCCTTCCCCTCCATCTCGATGCGCACCTGCTTGCCGCAGCCGACGGCCACGTCGCGCACCATGCGGGGGAACTTGCTCCAGATGTTGCCGATCGGCTGCATGCGTGTCTTCATCACGCCCTCCTGCAGTTCGGTGGTCAGCAGGTTGAGCCGCTGGCTGGTCGCGAAGCAGTTCACTGTCTTCGGTGGAGTTGGTGTACTGCATGATCTGGTTGCGCGCAGAACCAGTTCGCCGACGCGGTTCATGAGCCTGTCGAGTAGGCCAACATCGACCCGGATAGTGCTGTCGCTGGCGCTTTGCCCGCGGGCCTGCTGCTGTACGTTCAAGGCCTCGACAATGTCCTGCGATTTGACGGCTCCCTTTTCGACCAGGATCTCGCCGACATGTCGAGGGTCGCCCGCCTGCTGCTGCTCGACAGCAGCATGCACCTCGCTCACTTTGGCGGCTCCGCGCTTGATCAGAATCTCGCCGAGATTCGGTACCGGTTGTTCTGACGGGGTTGCCATTGCCTCGGCCTTTGCTCCCGATATTTCCGCTCGCAAGCCCGCGGTTGGCGGCTCGAGCAGGCGCGTCAGCTTCGAGATTAGATCCTGATCATTGCGCTCCCCCTCCTTGCCTGATGCTTCGATACTTTTCAGCATCTCGCGCACCGCGTCGACCGTAGCGAGCAATGCGGTTGTAATTTCAGCGGTGAGCGGCAACAGACCATCCCGCAGGCGCGAAAGCAGGCTCTCTCCCGCGTGGGTTACGGCTTCCAGTTGATTAAATGCGAGGAAACCAGACGTCCCCTTGATGGTGTGGATGGTTCGGAAAATGCTGGCCAGAGTCTCGCGATTCGCTGGATCCTTCTCGAGCACGACCAGATCCTGATCCAGACGATCGAGGTTCTCATAACTCTCGATCAAGAATTCTTTTACGATTACGGCATCATCACTCATTGAACATTACTCCATGCTTAGCGCATTGCCTCTTGCGCCGGGCAGAGAACGGGTCTACGGCTTGGTTAACCCAATGTTTCTTGGTCATTCGCATTTCCGGGACAGCTTTCAACAACGCTCACTTGCTTCGTTCATCGGCCATGCTGCACAGGACTTTATGGTTCAAGTTCAACTCCAGCCCATTCGGGAACAGAGGGCATCAGACTCCAGGCAAATTCACGGCGCGCTCTTCGCATGCTTACGTCGCCGCTGGCGATCCGTATAAAGCGGCTCAGTTTTTTCACGATTACCGCTCCCCGTTAGTTAAGAACGAACTAACCCTGGATCACTCCAACGTTGTTCAATCGTGCAGATTGCTGCCCAAAGGGAGTTCGCGGCTTTGTTACTGGAGGGATTGTCGAAGCGTGCAGTTTGGGGAAGATGTAACGCCCCGAGACTGATCAAAACCTTGCCATCCGTTGTGGAGGCGAGTCGCACGTCCCAGCGTCTAGCGGTCACATTCTTTTGCGGGCAGCTGCAACATCCCTTCGGCGAATCTCTACAGGCCGGCTGCGGCAGCGAGTTCTGCGAGGCTGGTGACGGTCATATCGGGCTTAGCTGCGGCAGATTTCACGGCTCCAACGCCCGGGCGCGCAGACGGACGGTTTACCCACACTGTCGCCAGGCCGAGAGCCTGCGCTGGAACGACATCGTGATAGATGCTCTGGCCTACATGCAGCACGCGGTGCGCCGGCGCCTTGATTCGGCTGAGGGCTAGCTCAAAGAGCTTGAGAGAGGGCTTGTACGCTTGTGCTTGCTGGGCGGTGACGACTTCGTCGAATGCAACTTCAAGGTGAGGCCGGGTACCCGCGAACAAATCATCGTCGACGTTAGAGAGGATGGCGAGCCGGAATCGCGTCTTCAATTGACGCAAAGCCGCAACGGTGTCCGGCCATGGTTTCCATGTCGGAAGAGAATCGGCTAGCGATCGGACTTCTTCAGCAGTGGGAGTAAATCCCAGTTCGGTCCCCAACTGGCGCACGACGGAGCCCAGAACCTCGCGATAAGGCTGGAAGGGAGGCTGCTCGGATCGCTGCTCGAAGTCTCCGTAGAGCTCGAGTAGGGTAGCGTCCCCGATGTTTTTGGCATGCGCCGAAAGGATGCGGCGAAGCGCTGGAAGCAGCCCGGCCTCCCAGTTAATGAGGGTTCCATAGCAATCGAAGGTGAAAATCTCGAAACGGCCGAAGTCGAGCATGGGCACTATTATTTCAGACGGCGCGATGAGGGAAACGTAAATACCACTTTCGGCCGGCAGCGGCTGGCACACACGTGGCCGTTTTGCGCGCACAATTAATCCTCACCTGGCTGCAAATGAAAGCAAGGTGGGGTGTTGTTTTTTCTTTACTATCTTACTTCGAGAGGTTGTGAGAGTTCGAAGGTCAGATCCGACTCTGCCGGCAGCACGATCTCTTTGTTTCCGGTGAAGGCTGAGCCACCAGCGCCAGCGCCCGCGCCAGCTGCCGCACCGATCGCTGCACCTTTGCCACCGCCGGCGAGGGCGCCGATGATACCCCCGAGGGCGGCGCCGCCTCCGGTGAGTACAGCGGTGCGCTTTCCTTTGCCTTTTTCGGAGAAGCTGCGAGCAGCGGCTTGAACCGGAACGTCGGCGCCGTGGACCCGGATGGAGTCAAGGCGAACCTGAAGAGTCGCTCCTCCTTTGAACTTACCGAGAGCCTTTGCATCGGCCACGGTGCCGCCTACCGAGGCGCCCTGTGGGATCGCGACCGCGTTGCCGACCACAACGTCCTTCGCGACGGAGCCGGTGAAGGTGTCATTTGGCTTGCTGAGCTTTGAGCCAATGGCCGAGCCGAGACTGATAGTAATCGCCGTTCCGGATGGAACGACCAGCGCCTGCCTCTTCGCTTCCTTCCGCGCGTGCTCTTTGTGGTCAGGAGCTTCTTTGCTGGATGCCTTTTCGTCTGAGCCTGATGTTTGCGTGTCGTTCGTAGCGGTGTCGCTGGAACTGTCGCTGGCGGGCTTGTTGCAGCCTGACATCGCGAACGCAGTGAATAGACAAAGAAAGAGTAATAGAACGCGTAAACGCATAGACGCCTCCAAGCTTTTTGGTAATCGTAAAGGAATCAAGGGCTTGGGACAACCGGGAGAGGCTCAAGGCGACAATCGAAGGTGCATTGGGCTAAGGTGCGAAGAGAATCGCGAGCCGCAAAGGTGGTAGTCGATTTCGGCAACCTTGCCCGGAGCCGAAGGCGGCTGTCTCTACCGGGGTACGGCCGCCCCCACGTGAGCTATTTGAACTGCCAGCGGGTAGCGTTATTTGGGAAGTCGCTTTCCGTCCAGGCCAGAATCACGCGGGGACGAACGCAATAAAAGACACCTTCGGATATGACCATCAATGGCATCTTGTACTTGGCGTGGGACGCGGCGTCCAGCTTCTCCAGCATCGCTTTGTCGCTGAGATCAAATTCCACGGCGGCTCCTTCGAGGATGACCACGTCGTCGCCGGATTCCAGGTGAACGGAGATGGCTGGATTATGCGCGAGATTGCGTGCCTTGCGTGTGGAGCGACCGGTCCCGAAATAGAGGCTGCCGTCGAGCCAGAATCCCCAGACCGGAATCGAATGCGGACGACCATCCGGGCGGGTTGTGCAGATCCAATAGTTACGGGATTTGACGAGGCGTTCCTCGGCGTGTGTGAAGGGAAGGCAGTTGTGTGGGGACTTCATGCCATAGAGCGGTGGTACTTGGGGAAGGCCTACAGCACAGCCTGCGGGAGTTGACTGCACGGCGGACTTGTTCGGAGCTTTGCTTTTCGGCATTCAATCCTCCTTCAACGGCAAAGTCCCTTGCCACAGTCGATGAGCTGGGGACTAAATTGCAGAGGTCCTTCGCGGCAAAAAACGCCGTTTTGGATGACAACTCTCAATATTGCGTCGGTGTGCGGGAGAATACTTTAGCGCTGGGAGACCAATCCGGGCATGGTTGTTGGTTCAGCGGATTCGGAGTGAGCCTCATGATGATCGCTAACCGGCTCTGAGGGCGATTCTTCAGTGGGAGTCGGTTTTTTCGGGGCGAGAAACTTCTCGGTATTGAGGAGTGGGCGACCCAGCGAGGGATTGTAGCTGGTCCAGGGTCCGTCAAGATTGGACTCTCGTTCGAAATGAGCGCGCATGGCCTCCATTTTTGAATCGAGATCGTCGAGATAATGCAGCATGAGCGCTTCGGGAAACATGGGAAGCTTCGGCGACCCGAAGTCGTACTGTCCGTGGTGACTGATGATGAGGTGCTCCACCATCGTTTTCAGTTCTTCCGGGAAACCTGGAACCTGGGCGAGCTTGGTCTGTAGCATCTCGAGTTCGATGATCATGTGGCCGAGAAGCTGGCCTTTGGTTGTGTACGAGAACGACCGGTTATAGGTCAGCTCGTGGATCTTGCCGATATCGTGCAGAAACGCCCCCGTGAGAAGCAGATCCCGGTTGACCTGGGGATAGTTCCTGGTCATCAGATCGCAGGAGCGGGAAAGCGAGACCACGTGATCGAGCAGGCCTCCGATGTAGGCGTGGTGTAGAGTCTTTGCGGCCGGGGCATTGCGGTAGGCAGCCGTGATTTCCGGATCGGCCATGAATGCCTGAAGCAGAGCTTTCAAATGTGGGTTTTGAAATCCAGCAACGAACTCGGAAAGAGTTCGCCACAGTTCGTCGATGTCTTTGGTCGTTTTTGGAAGATAATCCGCAAACTCGATTTCCGAGTCCCCCAGCTTTCGAAGCTTATGAATTGTGAGCTGGAAGCGCTGCTTATACTTGTTGATGAGGCCCTTGACTTTCAGGAAGTCATCTTGCTCGAACGCCTCGAGGACTTCTTCGACGTTGTCCCACATCTTGGCTTCAACCTGGCCGCTGCGATCGCCAAGCGTGAGAGCGAGGTACGGCTCGCCGGTCTTCTTGGGCTTGACCTGCTTGGCGACAACGACAAAAGTTGACGTGATGACCTTATTTTCGTGACGCGCGCAATCGCAAATGTAGAAGTCCTTCATGAGATGTCTGAGTATATGCCATCCGGACGTGAGTCGTTTAGCGGCACGAACGAGCAGCGAGCCCAAAGCTCGGTGAGGTGATCGATTAGACCCAGCCCGGGGAAATGGCACCAGGAATGAGCCTGGAGGAGCAGATGCGTGGCGCTAGATGATGCCGAGTTTCTTCTTTTTCTTGTTCAGCTTCTTGGCATCGGCCTCTTTGGCAGTCGCGGTTTCCACGGGTTCGGTTTGATTTGCGCTTCTGCCGCTGTCGACATAGCCAGTTGCAATCTTGATGTAAGCCTCTTCTCTCAGTTTGGTCAGATAGGCGCGAAGAGCAGGCTGCAGCTTCTGGTAGTAAAGTGCGTCCTGGATGCGTGGGAATACATCTTTCATCGGGGGGACGCCCGCTACCTGGTGGTCCTCGACTTTAAGAATGGCGTAGCCCTGTTTCACCCGGATCACGTCCGTAATCTCGCCCGCTTTCATCGCGAACGTGCGGTCTTCAAGTTCCTTGGCCAGTTTGCCGCGCTCGAATGTCCCAAGCGCGCCGCCGTCTGCAGCCGAGGGCCCGTCGGAGTTTTTCTTCGCCACATCTTCAAAACTGGCGCCGTCCCGCAGTTGCTTCAGGATGTCCTTTGCCTTGGCCTCAGCCGCGCTGAGAGCCTCAGCGTCTGCAGCTTGCTTGGCCGCGTTATCCAGCGGAGTTTGACCGGAGGCTCCTGAACCCGCAGCATTGGGATCAGGCGCCGGTGTTGCTGCTTTCGGGGTAATCAGAATTTCGCTTAGGCGGATAAATTCCGGATGTTGCATCTCATCTTTGTGGTCGTCGTAGAACTTCTCCGCTTCTTCTTTGCTGATAGAGAGATGGCCTCCGACTTCTTCGCCGATCACCTTTCGCGTGATGATTTGATTCTTCTGCGTTTGCTTGAAATCTTCCCAGGAGATTCCCTGCTTTTCAGCTTCTTTCTCCAAGGCCTCCAAAGAATCCAGCTTCATGTCCTTACGCATCTGATCCAGTTGCTTGATCAGGTCGGTATCGGCGCTGATGCCCAGGTCCTTGCCTTTGTCGAGCAGGAGTTGCTGGTCAATGAGATCGCGAAGCACGTCCTTCTCGCGCTCGGTATAGACTTTATCCGCGTTATTGGGGTCCTGCTGCTTGACTTCATCGCGGAGTTGGTCTTTGCTGCGCGCGAATTCCGACTTGGTGATGATCTGATTATTTACGCGGGCGATAATCTCTTCGACGACTTGACCCGCAGCGAACGCGGGCATGCAAACCAAGGCAATTAGGATCTGTGAAAGTTTTTTCATAGAATCTCTGGCCGCCACGCTTCCTGAGCTTGCGGGTTAAGAGTAGGCGATGTCGATAGTTTACATCCTTTAAGCGTTTATTGGCCGGACTTCAACCCTAACCGTGTCGCGCGCTCGAGTAGAGGTTCGCGAGGCCGTGGCACCAATAACTATGACGCCAGCAGTGACGCATAAGTTGGCTGCGACGGATCACGTGGTGCGGACTAGAGTTAGCGCTGTGCGGTCGTCGCAAACCGGACCATTGCCTGTGAACCGGGCAACAGCCTCCAGGACAGAGTCGCACACGGGGCGGGCCGCATTCGAGGGAGCAGACCGGAAGACATTCTTGACCCGCTCAAGTCCGAAACCGCCAGAGTGACGATTGCCGTGGCCTTCACAGTCGACCACTCCGCGGGAAACGAGGAGCAGAGAGGTGTCTTTGGCCATGGCTACTGTCGGAGCCTCGGTGGTTGCGTGGGAGAAAAGTCCGAGGGGGAGACCTGTAGAGGCCAGCTCAGCGATTCCGGTACTGTCGCGGAGAAGTGCGGGAGTGTGTCCGGCGTTGGTGTAGCACAAAGTTCCGAACTGTTCGTGATAACAGGCAATGAAGGCAGGACAAGAGTGGACGCCGCAGCAAACGTCGATCAGACGACGATTGATGCGGAGGCTCAGTTCGGTCATAGCATCGGCTTCGTTGATGTCGGGCGGCGAAAACAACTGCAATCCGACTGTGCGGAAGACTTCTTGTGCAGCGACCAGGAGGTTGCGATTGTCCTCGCGGCGTCCGGCGACATCCAGCAGCCCGACCAGAACGCGTTCGGAACTGACGCGAATGGAGTCGTAGAAATCTCCACCGACGCGCTTGCCGATGAAGACGGCAGCGATGTCGGCACCGGCGATCTCAGGGAAGACGGTTGGGACCGGCTCCATTAAGGCGGGCGCGGCATCTGCGGAGTGAAAGCGAGAGAGCATGGCAGAAAGGCTCAGAGGCGAAGCTAGCATAGGAATGACGGGGTGGCAACCAGAGACCCCTTGGATTCATCGACGGTCCAGCGCGATCCTTTAGGGGGTGCCCTTCCCCGTTATTCGCCGTATTTATCAGTCAGATATCTGGTGAGATCGGACTCAAGCTGGCCGTAGTCGGAATGTATAGTGGCACGAAGGGCGGCTTCGGTAGAACTGCCCTGGCTGATACGCTGCAGGATCCTCTGAATGTCGCTCATGCCGTAGGAATCGTTGATGTAGGAGACGGCGGTCAAGGATTCGGCGTAGGCGACGTAAGCCTGCGCCCCTGAAAATTGCAGGAAACTGCCTTCTAGAACATTGAGAGGAATGTTGTGCTGCGATTTGAACAACTGCGCTAGCTGATGTCCCTCGCCACTAATGCTCCTCGGCTCTAGATACTGCGCGATGCCTTCGTGCAGCCAGGGCGGACAGCGTCCGGCAGAGAGCTGCGTGATGAAGGAGTGCGCAAGTTCGTGCTTGAGCACGTGGGCGAGTTCGGGCGTCACTGAACTGAGGCCGCTGATGGGAATGCGCAGCTTGCCGTCATTCATCGCGCCAGACCATGTCGGGGCATGGGTAACGTCGAAAAATGCTTGCTCGGTATAGAGCGTCACCAGGATATTGTCCCGGGGCGGATTGCCGAGATCACGAACCAGATCGTCGTAGTCAGATTCGAGCACCTGAAGAATCTGCGCGCGCAGTGTCTCCGAGGTCTGATGGCCTTCGTAATGCAGGGTGAAATGCACACTCTCGCCCTGCGAGAATTCCGACTCGGCATTCTGCTCACGCTGGGCTTTCGCTAAGAACTGCTGGACCTTGGAATCGGGCCTGAGCTCGAGGGAACGCTTCCAGGAGACGATCGCCTCTTTGGTGTGGTCCGAAGCGAATTGGGCATAGCCCAGCATCGTGTGGGCGTCTGGCGATTCCGGAGCAGAGCGCACGGCGCGCTGCGCATACGATACGGCTTGACTGGCGCTTCCGGTGCGCACGAGCACGGCAGCGTAATAAATAAGGATGGTGGAATTATCCGCCTGGTACCGCAGGGCGTTTTCCAAGTATTGCCGGGCCTGGGCAATATTGCCGTGGTCGAATTCAAACTTACCTGCGATGAAGTCGGACGTGGCGCTTAGTTCGGGATTCCCCTTGCTCTCCAGCTTGGAGAGTGCCTCCGTATCGATCTTGCCTTCCTTAACTATCTTGCCAACGAGATCCCCTTCGTTGGCGAGGGTGTCGGCAGGCGCGAAGTTCGGCAGCTCGGCGGCCTTTCCCCCACCGGATGACGGCGCCGGTAACCCGCCCGCCTCGACGTGGTCTACGGAAGACTTCGGGATTGCGTAGGTATCCTCGCCGATCTCATATTCATAGCGGTTGCCGTTTTCGCGCACGCGATCGGCGACAATGGTACGGCCGTTCTTGAGACGAATGGTGTCGGCCCATGCGCCCGTCAGGGCCGGACTGAGGGCTAACACGAAGAAGGTGACACGTAACCGCATTCAGGCGCATTCTAGCAACGGACGACGAGGCTACCTACGTGACGAAGGTACTACTCACGATTCGAATTCTGCTGGCCGCAGCACTTTGGATTGCTCTTTTCCCACGACGCGCGGGCGCGACGACCCCGGTGATGGCGGACAAGCCGGCCGAGAATCTTTATCTTCAACTGGGAGAGGTTGGGCTCGATCCTTCGCGCGTATATCAGGTACGGGGGGCATCCCTGAGCCGAGGGCGGATAGATATCAGCCTGGAAGATGGGACGATTGGCTTCACGAAAGATGTGATGGGCCGGATTACCGGAGCGTTCTTCGAAGGCGAAGGAGAGATTCTGTTAGCCCCTCCCAACGAAGTCGAACGCAGATCGATGAGCCTGTTCACCGGCATGGCGATTCTGGAAGAGCGCTTTGCCACGGCGTACTTCAGGTTCAATGATGAAACGGCTGCGGAGTTGAAGCCGGATCTGCGGGAAACCGATAACAAGCAAGAGTTCACGGATCGATGGGGTGAGACTGCAAAGAATCTGGCCAGTGGAGACGCTATGCGGCTCCTGCTGACATTCAGCCGGATGCTGGCGACAAGCGGCGGCTCCTCGGAAGCCGGAGCTGGCATCACGAGCACGACTGAGCAGGATCGGTTCCTGCATGCCCGCCTGCAGGGAACCAAGCTGGGCGTGTTCGACGCGTTGTTTGATTCCACTGCCCGAGAGCAAGTACTGGCAGGCCAGGCGAGAACAGCAAACGGCGAGACCTATTACGATGTATGGACTTCATTTTCGTTGACTCCGCCAGCGGCGACGCAGTCGCAGCGCGAGCATGCCGCACAAGAAGAGGGAGCAAGCGCGCACGACGATCGAGTTGCGCTGCGACAATATGCGATCACCGCGGAGGTCCTTCCGCCCAAGCAGATTCGCGCGCGTGCCGTCGTGCAATGTGAGGTTCGGGAGGGCGGGGCACGAACACTTCTTTTTGAGTTGTCTCGTTTCCTGCAGATCGAAAGCGTGGCGCTCGATGGTCAGCCGGTGGAGTTTATCCACAATCCGGCGCTGGAAGGTTCGGAACTGGCACGGCGCGGTAACGATGTTGTGGCCGTAATCATGCCAGAGCTTTTGAAGACGGGACAGAAATTCGAGCTGACATTTGTTTACGCAGGAGAAGTATTGGCTGAGGCTGGCATTGGATTGCTGTATGTAGGCGCCAGAGGGACCTGGTATCCGAATCGCGGACTCGAAATGGCTGCCTTCGATTTGCAGTTCAGCTATCCGCAAGGCTGGACTCTGGTCGCGACCGGGAAAGAGGCGCCATTCGCCACCCAGAGCATCGCAAGTACGAGTGGTCAGCAGACATCGCGCTGGATCACGGATCGGATGATTCCCGTAGCTGGGTTCAATCTCGGCAAATATCGCGAGGCCATAACAAAGGCGGGAGACGTTGAGGTAGAAGCCTACGCGACCCAGAGTGTCGAAAGGGATTTCCCGAGGCCGCCGATTCAAGTCATCGAACCGATCCGACCGAACCCGACTCAGCCAGTATCGAAGCTGGTGCTTCCCGCTCAGGCGTCTCCGGCCCCGAATGAAGTTACTGTGGGCGAAGCAGCGGCCCACGCGGTTCAATACTTCAGCGACCGCTTTGGCCCGTTTCCGTACAGCCACCTGGCCCTGACCCAGATGCCCGGCAGAGAAAGCCAGGGTTGGCCGGGCCTGATCTTCCTTTCTTCCTACGCGTTTCTCGATCCGCACGAACGAGAACAGTTGCATTACGCTCCGCCCCGAATGTTCCTGATAGATTCTGTCCCGGCGCACGAGACCGCGCATCAATGGTGGGGAGACCTGATCGTCTGGGCCAGCTACCGCGACCAGTGGTATTCCGAGGGCTTGGCGAATTACTGCGCATTGATGATGCTTCAGGAAAAAAACTCCGACGGCTTTCGTCAAGTCATGAATATGTATCGACTCCAGCTGATGGAGAAGAATAACGACGGAATCGCGCCCATGGATGCGGGTCCGGTGACCCTTGGAACCCGGCTGCTCTCGTCGAAATTTCCCGGCGGGTACGAAGCTATCAACTATGGACGCGGGGCGTGGCTCTTCCACATGTTGCGTACCATGCTCAACGACACAGCGCAGCAGGAAAAAAAGTCGGGTGGGCCAGGTGCAGACGAACTCTTCGTGCGTGCATTGCGCAAAGTCCGGCAACGTTATGAAGGAAAAATGATCAGTACCCGCGAAATGTTGGACGTCTTCGCAGAAGACCTTCCCCCCACGTTGAGGTACGAAGGCAAGAAATCGCTGGACTGGTTTCTGGATGGCTGGGTCAACGGTACGTCTCTCCCGAGCCTGGAGTTGAAGGGAGTAAAATTCAGTCCGAAAGGATCCAGTTCGATGGTGAGCGGCACGATTTTGCAGAAAGATGCGCCGCAGGATCTGGTGACTTCGGTGCCGGTCTATGCCGTTTTCGGGGCGAAAAAATTGGTACTGCTGGGGCGCGTTTTTGCCGACGGCGAGGAGTCTTTCTTCCACCTAGCGGCTCCGCCTGGCGCACACAAAATCGTGCTCGATCCTTACGAGACGATATTGACCCGTCCGAAATAGCAGTCGACGGATCCGGATGGCTTACTGGTTTAGAACTGATTTCCCCGATAGTGAAGCCTGATGACTGCACTGCGACAGAAGTCATGCGACCGTGACTCTATGCGCGTCGGCGCCGTCGGGCAGCATGAATGATTTGAGCGGGGATATCCGACAGTGACAACACGTGCGCCAGAATGCCCAGTTGAGCGCAAACGCGGGGCATGCCATACACTGCGCAACTGGCCTCATCTTGCCCGATGGTAAGGCCGCCCTGACGGAAGATGGCACTCATTCCCGCAGATCCGTCCGAGCCCATTCCAGTCATGATGACTCCGATGACGCGCTTCCTGAAGACCTGCGCGACCGACACCATCATTACGTCGACCGACGGAATGTGCTGAACGTCCCCGGGATCTTTGTCGAGGCTGATGGCCGGCTTCGAATCCGAGAGCCGAGGAACAACGCGCATGTGGAGGCCAGCCGGCGCGACGTAGGCGGTCCCCGCACAAATGAGTTCTCCTTGAGCAGCTTCCTTCACTTTGATCGACGAGAGAGAGTTCAGCCGTTCCGCGAACGGAGTGGTGAAGCCGATCGGCATGTGCTGCACGATCAGGATAGGAATTGGGAAGTCCGAGGGAAAAAGAGGCAGAATCTGCTCGAGAGCTTTCGGGCCGCCCGTGGAAACACCGATGGCAACAACCGCAGGCGCCGCGGGAGCCAAATTACTGTCCTTGAGCGCCGCGGAATGGGGCGCCTTCCTGAACTCCGGCGTGATCAGTCGAGTTCGACGCGATTGCGCCGCGGCCCGGATCTTGGAAATGAGTTCATTTCGAATGTGCGCGATTTCAAGCGAAGCCGGCGACAACTGCTTCGGTACGCAGTCAAAAGCTCCAGCGCTCAAGGCTTCGAGCGTGGTCGATGCCTCTTTTTCGGTAATAGCGCTAACCATGATGACCGGACGCGGAAACTGGTTCATGATGCACCGCAGCGCACCCAGGCCATCCAGTCCGGGCATGTTGACGTCGAGAGTGACGACATCGGGATCGTGCCTCGAGATCTTCTCAAAAGCCAGAGACGCACAGGAAGCGGTCGCGACGACATCCATGTCGGGCTCGCAGGCGATCATTCGAGCCAGCGCCGTGCGCATGAAAGCGCTGTCATCCACAACCAGCACGCGAATTCGGGAACCATCGTCCAGGTTCAAGCTCATTTGCGGTAAATCGCGTGCACCAGTGAGTGCACTTCGTCCATATACGACTCGAGTTCAAAGGTCAGGCGAGCCCAGTCCAGATCTTTCAAATCAGGATGCCGCTTCGAGAGCACTGCGAATCCGGTTTGCTTAAGCAGGTTGACCTCGCGTTTTTCGATGTAGCCGTGATTCAATCCGCTCATGCGGCAGAGCAGGTCGCTAAGTTCGACCAAAGCGATCAATCCGGCATACTCGGCCGATTCATAGGTTGAATGGTGGAGCGAAACGGTCTCGCGGAGATCCGGCGCCAGTCCCCAATGCTCTGCCAGCAGACGACCGCTTTCGCAGTGCGTGAAACCAAGAGTGCGTTGTTCAGCCTCGTCAAGGGGAATGCCCTCGGTGCATGCGAGCTCGAAGGCAGCACTAAATTCCGCGGGCAGCACCCACAGATTGACGACAATGCCAATGTCGTGGAGTAGTCCGGCGAGGTATGCCTTGCCGGGGTCCGGGTAGGAGATTTCTCGCGCGAAATGCCGGCAAACCAGCGCACAACCCAGTGAATGCTCCCAGAACGCAACCGGATTGATGACACCGATGTCTTTGGGCAGCAAGTTGAGTACGCCACAGGACATGGCGATGTCGCTGACGCGTTGAATTCCGAGTCCGACGATTGCATTTTTGAGCGACTCGACCTTCTGCCACTTCCCGAACAGCGGGCTGTTGGCCATTTGCAGGCATTGCACCGCGAGAGACTTATCCTGGGCGATCATCTCGGTGATCTTCCGTACATCGAGTTGCTCGGGCGGAAGCTCCAGGTATCGCAGCAGGGGCTGTAAGACTGCCGGAATGGTCGGTATCTGGCGTAGGCCCTCAACACGCGAGAGCAAAATTGATTTTGCGGTAATCATGATTCCCGCCCTCCAGCCTCTGAGTGATCGCTTCTCACGTACGCCGTCGCTCCGGGTAAATGAATCAGGCGGAACTGATCGTTGACACCGTAGAGCGACTCAGTCTGCCCGAGAAAGAGGTATCCGTGAGGGAGAAGGTTCTTGTAAAAGTGCTCGATCACGCGCCGCTTGGAAGCGATATCGAAATAAATGAGAACGTTGCAGCAGAAGATCAGATCCATGCCTTTCATGAGGGTCATGCGAGCGTCGTCGGAGAGATTGAGGCGGGTGAAGCTCACGCCCCTTTTCGCCAACGGGTGCACTCGCAGCTCGTTGCCCACTGGAACAAAGTATTTCTGCTCGTAGGGTGGAGTGACGTAGCGCGTGCTGTAAGCGCTGTATAAAGCGTTGCGCGCATGGGCCAGAGAATGCTCGTTGAGGTCGGTCGCAAGAATTTCGACGGTCCAGTCCTGAAGCCGCTGCGACTCTTCCTGGATCACCATGCTCAAGGTGTAGGGCTCTTCCCCGGTGGAGCAACCCGCGCTCCAGATTCGCAATCGGCGTATCGGGAGCCTTGATTTGGCGGTGACGATTTTGGGCAGAATGATCTGCCGTACGGCGTTGAGCTGTGGCTGGCTGCGAAAGAAACACGTTTCACCGATTGTGATTTCGTTCAGCAGCGCAATCAGCTCCGTCTGGCGCGTGGGTTTGAGCGTCAGGTGCTCGAAATATTCGCGAAGGCTTGCCGCTTTCAGCTCTTTCATCCGGCGGGCACAGCGATCGAATAACAGGCGCAGCTTGGTGTCGGGATGAAAGATGCCGGCGACTTGATAGATGAGGTCACGAATACGGACGAGTTCAGGGTCCGGCGGACCATCAACAGCCGAGAGCGAGTACATGGGTGCGACACTCATGCCTGGTACGTCCCGCGGTGCTTCTTCGTGCGCCACGAGACCGACTTCTTTTGACCTCTTCCATTTCATCGACGCAGGAGAAGTAAGGCTTTAGGAACGGATGCCCTTTTTGACCCCAGTACCATCAGTGAATCGAAGGCGAGGGTCTGCCGGTGGAGACTTCGACTGGAGCATCACTGCGAATAATGTGTTCAGTGAGAATCACGACGTCCACACGGCGGTTCTGGGCCCGGCCTTGCGGGCTATCGTTGCTGGCGATGGGGTGGTACTCGGCATATCCGGCGGCGGATAAACGATCCGGCGAGAAGCGATATCGCACGATCAACAGACGGACCAACTCTGTGGAACGGGTCGTCGATAGCTCCCAGTTGGAGGCCATCTGCGGCGTATGGATGGGCACATTATCCGTGTGCCCTTCAATTCGCAGGCGGCACGTGCGGACGGCGAGGATGGAAGCGATTCGATCTAAGGCGGGCAGCGCCGAAGGACGTAAAGAAGCAGAGCCGCTGTCGAAAAAGCCGAACTCGCGCAGGCTGATCACCAGCCCTTCGGATTCACGGTGCAGCGCCACCGCGTGCGTCGCAATTTCGCGACGTAGTGCCTGCTGCAATTCCGCCTGCAAGGTGGTGAGATTCGCCTCCTGCGACGATGCGCTGAGCGTGTCGAGTGGGGGAGAGGAAACACGTCCCAGTTCCGCATTGCGTTTTGCGTTCTCGATAGCTTGCGCAGTGCTGAAGGGCATCGGTTCCTCGATGTCGAGCGGGACCTTGCTGGTGGAGGCCGGAAAAACGCCCAGTTCCTGAAAGGCAACCTGAATCGCCATTGCAAGCCTGCCTACCTTCCGCTGGTCCACTTGTGCCGAGGCGTAGTTGATGTACACGTCGACCACATTCGTGGTCGTATCGAAAGTAAGATTCCACACATGCTCGATGATCATCGAGCGTGTAACCTCGCGGCCCGCGTGGCGCATGAGATATTCCAGCAGGGAAAATTCCTTGGCAGTGAGCTCGATCCGCAGCCCGCCGCGCTCGACCAGGTGTTGCACCCGATCGAGTTTCAGGTCTGCTACCGTGAGCACCGACTCAGCAGGAAGATGGCTGCGGCGGATCAAGGCGCGGATGCGGGCTGACAGTTCACTGAAGGAGAATGGTTTGCCCAGATAATCGTCGGCCCCTGTGTCCAGGCACTGTATTCTGTCTTCCACCCGCGTTCGCTGCGTCAGTATCAGGATCGGAAGACTGGGCTTTTTTATCCTCAGCTGGCGCAGTACGCCAACCCCATCGAGTTTCGGGAGATTCAGGTCGAGGACGACGAGATCGTAATCGCAGGCGAGGCCCGCCGCCAACGCTTGCTCGCCATCCTTGAACACATCCACAGCGAAGTGTTCGCCTTCCAGGCCCTGCCGGACGAACTTGGCCAGGGCTTCATCATCTTCTGCAATAAGAATTCGCATAAAGTGAACCGTCCTTAATCGAACAGCCCAGTCTAGTTAGAAAACACTCAAGTTCAGCCGAATACTGGGGTACCCAAAGGTATGGGGTTGCGAAATTGGGCCTTTGTTTCAAATGGGGAACCCAGCCGCCCGACTATTTGCCTCAGATCTCCTCCGAACCTGAGCGGCCAATAGCTTCAGCCTTCGCCCAACATGGATAATTCATGATGGGCGCGTACCGACTGGAGTAAATACTTTGCGTGTTCTGAATTTGGGGACCCTGAAATCCCTGTTTTTGCCGGGCGGAGTTTGGCTGCTGGGGGTCATGCTGTTGGTCTACTCCGGCTGGCTTACTCCTGCCTTGCCCGTGCTGAGCTTCCTCTACTACTGCGCCATCGCCGGAGGAATGTTGCTTGCGTGGCGATTTCACTCCAGCCGCATCTTCTTATCTTTATTAGTGGTCCTATTGGCGCAGCAGGGAGCAGCCATATCGGTAGGACAGCCGCCCTTCATTCCGGCCACCTTACAAGCCCTTGCCATCCTCGTGCCAGTGAATTTCGTTTTAATCGCAATGATGCACGAGCGCGGCTTTACGCTTGAATCACTGGCGCCCGTGGTTCTGTTTCTGTTCGTGCAATCCCTGACTGTGACCGTTTTCTGTGGCGCTGCCGTCCGTGTGCGGAGCCTGCCAAGTCCAATCGCCCTGCCGCGGTACGCCATTGTGGTGATAGCCTCGGCGGCCATCTTCTTGAGTGTCCGATTTTTGCTGAATCACAAGCCGGTTGATAGTGCGTTGCTGTGGTCCTCAGCCGCGTTCTTTTTCGCGCTGCGCTCCGCGGCCGCGACACGAACGTCGATGGCGTACTGGGCCGCCTCGGCCTGCATCCTCGCAACCGCCGTCATCGAGAATTCCTACCTGCTGGCCTATCACGATGAACTGACCACGCTGCCGTCGCGGCGCGCATTCAATGATGCGTTGCTAACGCTGAAGTCTCCCTATTCCATCGCGGTCGTCGATATCGATCATTTCAAACGGTTCAACGATACGTACGGCCACGACACAGGCGATCAAGTCTTACGAATGGTCGCAGGTAATCTGGGGCGGCGTGACCGGAGGCGGGCAGGCTTACCGCTGCGGCGGTGAGGAATTTAACATTCTCTTCCCCGGCAAAACGACTGCTGAAGTTCTGCCACATCTGCAGAAGTTGCGCGAGATGGTTGAGAAATCCGAGTTTCGCATGCGCGATAACGACGACCGCCGCCAGGTTCCGCGCGGACCTGATCGCCGCAACCAGCGTAAAAGTACTCGCGCTCGCAAGGGAGACGCCATTCGACGGCTCGCCGAAGGCAAGCCATCTTCTGCCCTGTCGGTAACCATAAGCATCGGAGTGGCAACGGCCGCTACGGAGAGATCCAGCCCGGAAACCGTACTGGAATCTGCAGATAAGGCTCTTTACCGGGCAAAAGCAAACGGAAGAAATCGGGTCGAGACGGCCACATCTTCGCAGCGACGTACGCGCACCA
>CAVUOS010000028.1:0-98714 GCA_963743105.1 Terriglobia bacterium | reverse complement strand
GAGCCTGGAGGCGATTGGCAGTCTGGTCGCGATCGCGATTGAGCGCGCCAACACAGTAGAAAAACTGACCCGAAGTGAGGCGGCGCGTGAGAGTGATCGGCTGCGTTCTATTTTGTTAGATTCGGTTACTCACGAGTTCCGCACACCTCTAACTTCCATTAAGGCGTCAGCCGAAACACTTCTCTCTGATGCTGATCTCGACCCAGCACAGCGCACCGATCTACTCCAGGTGATCAACGAAGAGAGTGACCGTCTCAACCGCCTGGTAGGCGAGGCCGGAGAAGTTGCCCAACTGGATGCCCATCAACTCCAGTTTCAGTTCGAAGCGCATCAGATTGGTGACGCCGTCGATCAGGCCGTTAAGAATTCCCAGCCCGCGTTGCGCAACCATCCCCTCGAAATTGTTGTCTCGCCGAATCTTCCTCCTGTGCGCATGGATCTCCAACGAATCACGGAGGTGATCTCGCAGCTCCTGGATAATGCGGGAAGGTATTCCCCCGCGAATGCTCCTGTTCACATCTCTATCGAATTGGAGGGTTCGGAGGTGATCACGAGTGTGGCAGATCAGGGCCCTGGTATCGACGAAATGGAACAAGAAATGATTTTTGAGAAGTTTTACCGCGGCCGAGATCAACGCATGATGATACCCGGCACCGGTATGGGACTACCAATTGCGAAAGCCATCGTCGAGCTGCATGGAGGCAAGATCGGAGTGACCAGTCAGCTCGGTCGAGGCTCGGTTTTCCATTTTTCATTGCCCACGCAGTAGCCGCTAGCGGCCTGTACTTGCCAGGCCGAGATAGTTGCCATAGCCGACAATCACGGTAGATGCAACGAGCAGAAATAAGGCCAAAGTCAGGAGCGATGCGGCACGAGTACCGGCGCCTTTCCACTCTTTGAATCCTATCCCCCAGAGGCTGCTGAAGATGATGATACTGGCCATGTGGAGCGTCCAACTGGAGAATCCATAGCGTCCCATTTGGCTCTCGCCCATGGTGTAGAAGAAGAATTGGAAGTACCAGGTTGTGCCTGCCAAAGCGCAAAGAAGATAGTTGCGAAGCATCGGCGCTTGGACCGACGAAGGCGACTGTTCTTCTAGCATCACGGCAACCTGAGTTTCCCTCGGATGCGATGAACCCATGTGCTCTACCACTTCGCGGCTGGGCGCGTCGACCGCGGTCTCGATGATCGGTTCGTCTTTAGGCGCATCCACACGAATCTTCGAATCGAAGAATTGATATCCCGTCTTGTTGCGCATGAGAAGGATCAGGCACCAGATGAAGTTTGTGAGGAAGCCGCCCACTAAGACGACGATCAGCACTGGCAGTCCCTGCCAGAGTTTGGCAGTGCCGTGTTGAAGAGTAAGCTCTTTGATCGGATCGCCCGCTGCCAGGCCGTAAGCGAAGCACGCGCTCATCACCCCTGAAAGAACAGCGACGCCAATCCCTTTGCGAAGATCGAATTCACGAATGGCGGCTCGTTGCTGCTCCGGTGACATAACGCGCTCTTTAGAAATACCTGCCAGACCAGCGGCGGTAATTCCGGCGAGACAGACGAAAATCCCGAACAGAATTACACGGCCTGAAGAAGTTCCAACGACCTGTGTCATGAATTCACCGCGGAAAATCGGCGGCATGAGCGTGCCAAAGGCCGCGCACAGTCCAAGCACGACCGCCATCCCCAGTGAAAGGCCGAGATAGCGCATGGTCAGGCCGAAAGTGAGTCCGCCGACGCCCCACAACAGTCCGAAGACGAAAGCCCAGAAAAGCGCGGCCGCGGGTGCTTGACCCAGCACCGCAAATAGATCTTTGGTGAGGAACGACGCGAGAATCCATGGGGCGATGATCCAACTGAAGAATCCTCCCGCCAGCCAGTACGTCTCCCACGCCCAGTGCTTCACTCCCCTATACGGAACGTAAAAGCTTCCCGAAGCGAGGCCACCGAGCCAGTGAAAAAACACTCCCAGTGCCGGGTTTGGATTCATTTGCTCCTCAAGTGTGACTTATAGGTGAAAGACCTCTTCTAAAGGACGCATCGCGCGATCAGGGAGAATTCCGTCGGGCTGAACAAAGAAGTCGCCCATCTCGCGCTGCCATCTTTCATTCACTTCGCGCTGGGCCATCCCCGCGCGTGCACGCTCAAAGTTTCAGTCTCCAGGTATCCGACGAGGAGGCCGTCATCGCGCAGGAAGAGCGAGTAATTTGCCCATCCGGTTTCACGCAGAGCTGCCTGCATTTCGGGCCACACGTGGCGATGGCGTTCTTGTACTCTTCCAGTCGCTCCGGCTTGACTTGCAACACAAAGCAGATGCGCTGCATCTTCAACTCCTTCAGGAGATCGCCTAACGAAGATAGGCTTCGGATAAACCGCCATCAACCGGGATTACGTGTCCGGTCGTTTTGCCACTCTGATCGCCGGCCAGCCAGACGATCGCATTCGCACAGTCTTGCGGCAGGATGGGGCGCTTCGTCAGCGTCCGCTGCGCGTAAAAATCAGCTAGCTTGCCGCGCAACTCTTCAGTGGTCTCGGACTCTGCGAATTCGATCTTGTACTTCTGCAGAGATTGCATGACGCGATCGCGGGGGAACATGGTCGATCCAGCGACGACTGTCGCCGGCGCAATTCCATTCACGCGCACATGGGGGCTGAGCTTGATAGCGAGTTCTCGAATCAGATGGTTCAAAGCCGTCTTGCTGGTGTCGTAGGCTTCGCTGCCTTTCTTGGGTACCACTGCATTCGCTGAGCTAGTGAGCACCATCGTGACCGGCAGGTTTTGATCTTTGAACACCCAATCCGTTTGGCGGGCAAGAAGGTAATTCCCGGTTACGTTGACCAGGAACGTCTTAGCCCATTGCGCCGTCAGAAAGCTCTCCTTCGGGGCCGGGTACGGGATAGATCGCAGCAGTGTTAACGACAATGTCGATGCCGCCGAACTTCGAAATCGTGAATTGGACCGCTTCAGCCAGGGATTCGGATGAACCGAGATCAACGGCGGTCGGCGGCGACGAACTCAGCAGAGGAGATCGTTCCGACTTCATCGGCGACTGTGCTGGCTCCGGGCAGATCGAAATCGGCGACAACCACATGTGCTCCCCGGCGACCGAGCAGTAGCGCCACCTCGCGGCCGATTCCGCTCGCTCCGCCGATCACCAGCGCGATCTTGCGGCTGAACTCCGCTTCTGGCGGCATGCGCTGGAGTTTGGCCTCCTCCAGAGCCCAGTACTCGATCCGGAAGGCTTCCGATCGGGGCAGCGCAACATAGTTGTGAAATTCAGTGAATTGCTTGGATTGTTCTGCAGTCCGCGCCTGTGGAAGTGGATGCGAGACCCCGCCGTCTTCCAATGCATTGGCCCCCGCCATCACGTGGATCGCATTGATAAAGAACTCGGTCGTGATCCGGGCCTCCTTCTTGTTCTTGCCGAAGCCGAAAAGGCCGACTCCGGGAATGACGACGACCGACGGATTGGAATCGCGAAGCTTGGGAGACTCACTGGTAGCCCACTCTTCGTAGTACTTCTTGTAGCCCGCACGATAGCCGGCAACCTCCTTCTGGATGCGGCTCTTGAGGGCCTTAACGTCTTCTTTCGCGGGATTCCAATCGATGAACCACGGGCAGACTCTGGTTCGCAGGAAATGGTCCGGACAACTAGTGCCGAGAGCGCTCAACTCCTTGGCCCACTTCGATCCGGCGAAACGCTAGCGCATCGTCATCGTCTGCGTAGTGGGCGATGACTCGGCGGTTCGAGGAGACCGCGCCGCGTAAAGCAGGAAGAATCTGCGCGGCGATGGTCTTGCGGTCCTGAACCGGTGCATGCTCAATTCCGCCGAACAGAGAGCCCTTCTTTGCTTGATGCTGCTGAATGAATTCGCCCATCTGATCGATGGTGTGGATGCTGTTCAGATAGCATTCCCGCTGCGTCATCCCCCACGTGAACAGGCCATGGCCTCCAAGGATCAGGCCTTCGCCGCCTGGGTTCTCTTTGACGGCTCGTTCGATCAGAAGCGCCAGCTCAAAACCTGGACGCTGCCATGGAACCCAGACGATTTTGCGACCGAATTCCCTGTTGAATTCATCCAGCTTTCGTTTGCCATTCGCACTGGCGGCCAGCGCGATCGCCCAGTCGGGATGCAGATGATCCACATGCGTGAAGGGCAGAAACGCATGCAACGGAGTGTCGATGGAAGCGGCAACGCGATTCTCGCCAAACGCGGAGAGAGGATAGTAGCGGACCATCTCGTCTTCGTACTTCTCGCCGCGATAGAGCTCCTTCAGGTGCTCGAGGCGATCCAGATAGAGAAGCGCGAATCCAGACTCCGTGATTGAGCCGATGTCGCCACCACTGCCCTTGACTGCCAGCACGCGGACAGGCTTTCCGGTGAACGGGTCGGGCAGCTCAATCTTTGAACTCGTGTTTCCACCGCCGAAGTTGGTGATGCGCAGATCCGCGCCCAACAAGTTAGAGCGGTAGCGCAAAAGCGCCAATTGATCTTCCACCCAGTTCGCTGGCGTGCTGCTCGTTCCACAGGTCTTTCAGGTAAGTTGTCTCTTTGATTTCAGGCATAAGTCATCTCGCAATACTGTTCAAAGCGTTCGGTCTGCTGCTCCCACTTGTCGGTTTCAAGCGGCTCGAAGACCTCAGTTGGAAAGGATCGATCGATGATGGCACGGACCTGTCCCAGTGACGAAGCTTCGCCGGTCGCCAGGATTTGCATCGCGATGTTTCCGAGAGCGGTCGCCTCGGCCGGACCGGCCAACACTCGTTCTCCCCGTCGCATCGGCGGTGAATTGATTGAGTAATCGATTTTTCGAGCCGCCGCCGATGACTCGAACCTGATCGATGCGCCTTCCGCAAAGCTGTTCCAGACTGCGCAGAACCAGCCGATACTTCAACGCCAGACTTTCGAGGATGCATCGCACATAGGCGCCCGGAGTCGACAGTTCAGGTTGATGTGTTTTCCGGCAGAATTGATTGATGGCGGCCAGCATGTCGGTCGGGCGCAGGAAAGTTTCGTCATCTGGATCGACGAGATGTGCGAAGGCCGGCTCACGGCCTGCCAATTCGACGAACTCCTGATAGTCGGAACCGTGACCGCGCGCGCTCCAGCAATTTCTGCAACCCTGCAGCATCCAGAGTCCCATCACGTTCTTCAGCAGGCGCGTCGTCCCGTTAACGCCGCCTTCATTAGTGAAATTCAGTCGGAGGGCCTCGGGAGTGACCACTGGTGCATCGAGTTCGGTGCCAATCAGCGACCAGGTTCCGGAACTCAAGAATGCAGTGCCATCGCGAGCTGTGATCGCGGCGACGGCAGATCCGGTGTCGTGGCAGGCGGGAGCAATCACCGGAGTCGCGGCCAGCGAGGAGTTCTGTGCAAGAGACGGCAACAGCATCCCTACAATTGAGCCCGGCTCGACAATGGGTGCCGGCCAACTGGAGTTCAGACCTAGCTTACTCCATGAGATCGATTGCCCAGGTACGGCGGACTGGGTCGACGAGTTGGGTTGTTGTTGCATTCGTGAACTCGCAAACCGCGTTCCCGGTCAGCCAGTAATTGAAGAGGTCCGGAATGGTGACCCATTGCTTCGTTGCAGCCATGATGGAGGGAGTGTCTCGCTGGGCAGCGAAGAGCTGATAGAGCGTGTTGATCCGCATGAACTGGATGCCCGTCGCCCGATAGATCTGGTCCCTCGCGACCTTTCGAAACACCTCTTCCATCACGCCTTCAGTGCGGCGGTCGCGATAGTGATACGGATTCTGAAGCAACTCCCCGCGCTCACCGAGCAAAGCGTAGTCAACTCCCCACGCGTCGACTCCGATGCCCGCCAATTCCATCTGCTCTACACAAGCCAGAGCCTTGCGAACTTCGAACCACAGCCGGGGGGCGTCCCAATGAAGAGATCCGCCGTACTCTACAGGCTCATTCCGAAACCGATGGACCTCCTCGGTCGTCAAAATGCCGGATCGCAAATGCGCGAGAACTGCGCGTCCGCTTTCGGCTCCGAAATCGAAGGCCAGATAAGGTTTCGGTTGAGTAGGGCTAGGCATACGAAGATACGTTGTGGGAGTTCTTCACGGCCCGCTCCTTCGTGATGCGCTCCAAATAGCCGCTCTGCCGGAAGGCTTCCATTGGATCTTTTGGCAGCCCCTTGGATTCTCGCCACTCCTGGATCGCGGGACGGACGTCGGTTGCGAAAGCGTCTTGCAGCGCCGATTCGGCCTCAACCAGTTTGCAGTTCTTCTGTGCCGTCGCCAATTTCTTCGTGTCCACCAATGCCGCTTTGGCAAAGAGTTGTTGCGCCATCGTCACAGTCTGAATCATGGCTTCAATCTTGCCCTTCAGGTTGTGGCTCTGATCAACCATGTATGCAATGTCGGCGCGCTGGCCAGTTTCCCACTCAAAGAAGTGGATCTCGTGGAAGATGCGAAATACCTGATAGGGATCAATCGAACCCATTGTCAGGTCGTCATCGGCGTAACGGCGATCATTGAAGTGAAAACCACCCAGCATGTTCTCGGATAAAAGCCACGCGACGATTTGCTCGATATTTTGCGCCGCGTAGTGGTGTCCTGTGTCAACCAGAACCTTGGTTTGCGGACCAGCCGCGCGTGCGAGCAACAGAGGCCATTCCCCAGTCCGCAATGTCTGTGTGATAAAAGGCAGGTTCGAATGGTTTGTATTCGACCAGCATCCTCTGGTCCGGCGACAACTGCTGATGCGCCATTTTCAAACCGTCTGTGAACCATTGTTTGCGTTGCCGGATGTTGGCGGTGCCGGGATAGTTCGATCCGTCCGCAAACCAAAAAGAAATGTCTCTGCTGTTGAGGCGTCGTGCGATTTCAATGCTGTCTTTGGTGTGCCGCATGGCGCGCTGACGGACTGATTCATCCGGATTGCCGAACGACCCATACTTGTATTCCTGATCCTGAAAGAGATTGGGATTGATTGATCCCGGGGCAACGGCGTAACGGCTCGCAAACCGCTTGATCTCATCCGTGCTCTGTACTCCATCAGGACAGTCCCACAGCACATGCAAAGCCACAGTCGGACAGACGCCTGTCAGAAGATGTACCTGGCCCGCATCGCTGAACTTTTCCTCGGTAGTGGTGGCCGCTGCGGGCTGAATGAATTTTCCGAAACGAGTGCCGGTATTGGCGAATCCCCACGAAGGCAACTCAATGCGGAAAGTCTCAAGCGCGGCAAAAACCTTGTCACTCGTGGACGAATCCATGCAAACCTCTCTTAGCGACGGAAGATTACATTTGATCTCTCGTGCCGTCACGGTTTTCTTTGGTAAATCAAGTTGTTTCGCATTGCGAAATACATTGCCAACGCCACGCGTGGGGCAAAGAGTGGAGAAGGCAAGATATCGATTCTGACTCCAATCCAGCAACTGTGCAATGTGTGAGTGCGGCATCCACTCTCGATTTCGCTTTGTAGAATCCCTATATCAATATGCCATTTGCGTGGAGTCGGGTTGCAGCCGCAAATTCCGCGTTGTTTCAGAGCATTAACGATTTTGTAGGGCTACGTCTATGGCGGTTAATGTTTCCGCTGAGCATTGTTGCACACGCAAGAGCATTTTGCACCGGCTGCATCGTGTGTCTTCCGCCGAGTGCCGACCGGGTCTTCTGAAGTCGCCATCGCAAATTTCGCTTTGCAAAATGGGGAAAATGGATCATTATGTCCGAACGTATGAGCCCCGCCGCTCAGAGTCGCGACCGTTATCTCGTCAAGTCGATCATTCACTCCTCTCAGCTGTTAAGCGCATTTCACTCACCTGGCGAGGCCCTGCCGCTGAAAGAGATTTGTGCGCGGTGCGGCTTGCCCAAGACGATGGTGTTCCGCCTTCTCTACACGCTCGAAAAATGCGGCATGGTCGACAAAGTCGGGCAGAACCTTTATCAGTCCCGCGTTCGCCCATGGAAGCAGCGGCTTTACCGTTTGGGCTATGCCGCGCAGGGTACCGACTATCAGTTCTCTCGAGAAGTGTCAGAAGGCTTGCAGCGAGCGGCAGCGGCCGAAGGCATCGAACTTATCTCTCTCGATAATCGGTACAGCGCCAAGACCGCGCAACGAAATGCGGACCTGCTCGTGCGCGAAAAGGTCGACTTGGCGATTGAGTTTCAAACCGACGAGGAAGTCGCCCCGATCGTTGCGGCGAAGTATCGCGAAGCCGGCATTCCCATGATCGCCATCGATATCCCTCACCCCGGAGCGACCTACTACGGCGCGAACAACTACGAAGCCGGATTGATCGGGGGCCGTTATCTGGGACGCTGGGTCAAGGAGCACTGGCACTCCGAAGTGGACGAGATTCTTCTGCTCGAGTTGAAGAGGGCAGGGAACCTTCCTCGCATGCGATTGTCGGGATTGCTGGTGGGCATCAATCTGGTTTTGCCGAGCGCCGCAAACTGTCGCGTCACTTACCTTGATGGCGACGGAGAACTCGGGCCGAGCTTCGAAGGGGTACGGAGACACCTGCGTTCGTCTCATGCGCGGCATGTAATGGTGGGAGCGATCAACGATCCCAGTGCGCTCGGCGCGTTGCGGGCTTTTCAGGAAGCGGGTCGGTCGGAGAACTGTGCCGTCATGGGGCAAAACGCATCGCCCGAAGGAAGAGCGGAATTACGTCTGCCTAAAACTCGATTCGTCGGGTCCGTGGCCTACTTCCCTGAACGATACGGCGAGAATCTGATTCGAGTCAGTCTCGATATTCTGAACCAACGTCCCGTCCCGCCGGCAGTATTCGTCGAGCACAAACTGGTCACACCAGGGACCGTGGACCACTACTATCCGAACGACGCACTGGCAAACCTGGTCCGAACCGATCCTTTCGACTCATCCCGCCAACCTCTGGCGCACTAGATAAACATCGGCCTACGGTAGAACTGCTCCGCGTTGTCTGAATATCTGCTGGACGACACTTGCCGGTGCGTCCTCCGCCAAACTCCGGCCCCGACCTAGGAATTTTTCTGCAATGCAAAACGAACTGAGGCATCGGGTCGCACCCGCAGCATAGAAATTGAAACGCAAGATAGGCGTGAATCAACAGCCAAATAACGATTTGGCGGTCGTAACGTTCGTCAGGCCGCCGGTTTTTCACCGCGAAATGCCGAGGGTTTCCCGGTTGCGAGTTGACGATGCTCGGCGGTCAATGGGAGCATCCGCCCCCAGTACACGGCGACGTGGGATTGGGGCTGGGGCAGGTTGCATAAACAGGTTTCGTGAGACGCGGGATTGCTGCCCCCACGATGTTGCAAGCGTCGCCAGGAGAAAACATCATGTCCGCGACGACACGCATTCTCTCGCTTTGCCTGCTGATCAGTTTGGCGGCGGTGTCCCTTTTCGGCCAGGGCGGTGCCTACGGAACCATCCTCGGAACGGTTAAAGACAACTCTGGAGCAGTCGTGGCCAAAGCGAGTGTGGACGTCACCAACGTTGCAACCAATGTAACCAAGCATACGGAGACGACCTCTTCTGGCGATTTCACCGTTCCTTATCTCGCGCCGGGAACCTACAGGGTGACAGTTCAGTCTGCGGGCTTTCAAAAGTCGGTCGTGGACAATATCGGCTTGGTGGTCGGCCAGGAAGCTCGGGCCGACCTCACTATGAAGCCAGGAGCCATCAGTGAGAGCGTGCAGGTCGAGGCCACAGCCGTCGCCCTCGACACCGATAGCTCAGCCGTGTCGCAGTTGGTGAGCCAGAAGCAGGTCGACGAGTTGCCACTCAACGGACGGAACTTCTTGAACTTGCTGTTCATCGGAGCCGGCGCGGTGCAGACCGTTGGTGAACAAGGCCAAATGCGCCAGGGCGCAGGTAACGCGATCAGTATTAACGGCGGCCGGCCGGAATCGAACAACTACACCCTCGACGGTCTAACGAACACGGATCAAGCACTCGCAACTCCTGCCGTGATCTTGTCTCAGGATGCCATCCAGGAATTTAAGGTCGCGAGCGAGAATTACGCTGCGGAGTATGGGTATAGCGCTAATCAAGTCAACATCATCAGCAAGAGCGGCACCAATGAATTACACGGAACCGCCTTCTTGTTCGACCGCAGCAGCGCGTTCGATGCATACACGCCGACACCGTTTCAAACCACCCCTTCCAAGCCGGCGCTTCGACAAAACCAATTTGGTTTTGTAGCCGGCGGACCCGTGTACATCCCGAAACTGTACGACGGGCGAAACAAGACTTTCTGGCTGGCGAACTATGAGGGCTGGCGCATCGGCAATGGGTACGTCCTGAATGGCATTGTTCCGACGCCGGCTGAACTCGGCGGCGACTTCTCCGCAACGGGTCTGCCTGGATTTGACTTGACGACGGGTTCTCCCTGTCAGGTGGCCCTTACCAACCCGGGAACAGCCTTGCCCTGCATGCCCGGTGATCCGCAGACCGGGCAGGAATTCACAGGCGACCTCATTCCCACGACGAGCTTTTCACGGCTTGCCCAGGTGGCGGTTGCGGCTGGTGTGTTTCCCGCGCCAACTCCTAAGTGTGTGGCCGACCCCAACGCATGTGGCGGTGGCATTAACAACTACCAGGCGCAGCGAACTCTTCCCAACAACACGAACCAGCAGACCTACAAGATCGACCAGAACCTGGGTCGGCTAGGATCCGTGTTCTTCCGCTACACAAAGGCGGATTTCAGCAACCAGAACCCGCAAAATCTCTCGCCGACTTTCAGCATCAACATCTTCACCCAGAACTCCACAAGTTGGACTGCATCCCACACGATCACGCTCGGTCATAGCAACGTAAATAATTTCCGAGTTGGTTTCCTGCATGCGACGGCGATTCAGGGGGCACCACCGGCATCGGACAGCCAGATTTCCAGCTTGGGAGTGACTGGCGTTTTCACCGCTCTGCCCAGCTATGGGAAAGGCTTTCCGACGATCGGCTTCGAGGGCACGTTGTTGAGCACCTTGGGCAGTCCCGGCAACAACCCGACGACCAGCGACATTCCCACGTGGGAGTTCGCCGATTCGATGACAATGATTCGTGGAAGGCACACGATCGGGGTTGGCGTTGACTATCGCAGGTTCGTCCAGAAGAGAAACCTTTCGACCAACTTCCTGGGGGGATACTCGTACACCAATAACAACCTCCTGAACAACAGTGCGACAGGCAGTTGCACGACCCCTTCCGGTTTGTGCGGTACCGGGAACGAAGTCGCGGACTTCCTGCTTGGGTACTACAACGGCGCGAACACTTTTCAGCCGGGACCTTTCAGCAGTCCGAACATCGCAGGCAACCTCAACCAATATCACTTCATGTATTTCGCTCCCTATGTGCAGGACGACTGGAAAGTCAGCAGCCGTCTGACTCTGAACGTGGGATTGCGCTGGGACTACCGGAATGTGCCGTACGAACAGAGCAACAAAATGTTCTGGATTGACGACCAGAACATGCCTGGATTGTCGGGATTCACTGGTGGCGGACTGTGTTTCGCTAATCCGACACTCGCGAACAATGGAGTTGCGCCGGATGGGAACGGATTTTACCGCTACTGCGGCCGCCGCAACCCTGCCGACGGCTCCAAGACGCCCTTCGCGCCGCGTTTTGGTTTTGCCTGGCGGCCTTTCGGGGGAGACAAGACCGTCGTGCGCGGTGGTTACGGCATTTTCTGGGATTCCTTCCTTAGCCGTGAGATCGACGACTCGGGCGACCTCTATCCCTATGTCGAGCGGACCCAGCTAAGTCCGAACTCACAGGACCCCAGTGTTGCACCGAAGTTGACCGATCAGTTATTCCCGTCTCAGACCGCGATTGTCCCAATTACCGCGCCTAACAGCCAGTTTGTGGCCGTCATCATTTCGGACCACCCGCGCAATCCGTACGTGCAGCAGTACACACTATCGGTGCAGCGCCAACTCTCACGCAACACCACTCTCGAGGTGAACTATGTAGGCAACCGAGGCCTGCATCTGCTGGATCGCGTGGACCTCAACACTCCCAGCCAACTGACGGGAACCCAACTCTCGACTTGCCAAGCGGCATTCGCCGGATTGCCGGCAACCAATGACACCTATTTGGCCAGTCAGTGCCCGTTCTTCGCCCGTCAGCCTCTGCCAAACTTCGCGATTCCTGGCCCGCTCAATAGTTCGTGGACAGGATACTCCAACTACAACGCCGGCAATGTGAAGCTGGAACATCGCTCCTCCGACCTTGCATTGTTAACCGTCTACACATGGGCAAAGAGCATGGATGACAAGTCGGCCCCTGCCGGCATCGGAGCGGCCAATGCATTCTCAGGTCACATGAATGACCAGGATTCCGTCGCTCGACTACGGACCGTCGGATTTCAGCGTGAAGCATCGGTTCGTGAACAGTGTTGTCTACGCCCTGCCCATCGGACGCGGGAAACGCGTGCTGGGGAACGCGAACCGGATCGCGAATCTGGCGATTGGTGGGTGGCAGGTGACGGCCATCACCACCTTCCAAACAGGCTTTCCGTTCTCGGTTTTGGCTCCTGATCCCGGTGCCTATCTGAGCTTCAACATGAGAGCGAATCAAATCGGAGATCCCAACGTTAGTCACAAGAGCATCAACCAGTGGTTCAATACCGCGGCATTTGAGCAACCTGCGTTCGGCGTTTATGGAAGTGCGAGACGTAATTCACTCACTCAGCCCGGGATCAACAACTGGGATGTTGGAATGGGCAAGACGTTCCAGTTCACGGAAAGGGTCGGCTTCCAATTCCGGGTGGAAACATTCAACACATTCAACCACACACAATACGGAATTGACCCCACGGCTGCGGCTTCCGGTGGGCCCGGTCAAAGTTCTGTGGATAGCAACATTGCAGATCCACAATTCGGTCGGGTGATCAGCGCACGACCGGGCCGCATCCTCCAATTTGGCGGTAAGTTGATCTTTTGAAATCTTGCCGCAAGCAGCTGAAAATCCCGCCAGCCTACCCGGCTGGCGGAATCTTTTTGAGGTACACTCGCCCCGTGATTCGCCGGAAGATGAGTTGGGTGCTGTTGGTCGCGTTCGGCTGCTTATTGATGGCTGCGATGCTCAAGACAACGATTCGGCCGAGCACATCGCGGAAGAAGGCCAAGCCGCGCTCGCAGCGGGACGCTACGCCGATGCTGAGAGGGCTTTCGAGAAACTGCGACAGCTTGAGCCAACAATGGCCGAGGTGCATGCGAACCTCGGTCTCATTTATTTTCAGGAGCGGAAGTTCGAGCAGGCGGTGCCGTCCTTGCGTCAGGCGCTGAAGCTAAAGCCCAGCCTGACCAAGAGTGACAACCTTCTGGCCATGTCGCTATCAGAGATCGGCCGCTATAGCGAGGCCGTCCCAGGACTGGAAAAATGCCTTCATCATTCCTCCGACGCTGAAATCAAACGCATGTGCGGCCTGGAATTGCAGCGCGCTTACACCGGCCTGAAAAAAGACGACAAGGCGGTCGAAGTTGCGATGCAGTTGAATCGCTTCTTCCCGGACGATCCCGAGATCCTCTATCAGACCGGAAAGATCTACGGAAACTTCGCCTTCCTCACCATGGAGAAGCTGGCGCAGGTTGCTCCGACATCGGTTTGGAAACATCTTGCCGCGGCCGAAGCGCACGAGAGCCAGGGCTCTTACGATCAGGCTATCCCGGAATATAACGAAGTGCTGAAGTTGGATCCGCAGCGGCCGGGAATCCACTACCGCATCGGTCGCAGTTTGTTGGGACGTTATTGGCAGCGTCACGCGCCTGAGGATCTTACGGGCGCGGAAAAAGAGTTCGAGCAGGAGTTACAGATCGATCCTGCAAATGCCAATTCAGCGTATGAACTTGGCGAACTTCGACGCAAGGCCAATCGATTCGACGAGGCGCAACAATATTTCGAGCAGGCATTGCAGCACTATCCGGATTTCCCTGACGCACAACTGGGCCTCGCGGCTGTGTTGCAGGCTAAGAAGTTGAACGACCAGGCCGTGATCCACGCGCAGCGGGCCGTGGCTATCGATCCTGAGAATGAAGTCGGATGGTATCGTCTGGCCCAGATTCAGAAAGCTCTGGGCAAAAACGCTGAGCAGGAAAAGGCGCTTGTGGAATACCGCCGCCTGCACGACAGATCGAGCCAGCAGCGTGGACTCGAGCCGGTGTTCTCTCCCCGCGAAGTAACGAAGCAGGAAGTCGAACCAGCCGCCCAATGAATCACTGCATCTAGGGCAGTGTCACAACTGCCACAGAATACCCTCCGAGGCTTAGAGCCTCGCCACTCAGCTTCACCGTGGCAGGAGGCTGGAAGGCTGTGGTTTGATCGACATACTCCTGTTGTCCTCCGCTCGCGCCAGTCACCGTTACATCGAATTTACGATTACGCTTGTTGACCAGCAGCACCCGATGTTTGCCATCGCGCGTGACGAAGGCCAGAGAATAGACGTACGGGTTATTCGGCGTGGGCTCAATCTCAACCTGCTTGTCGCCTGAACCAAAATTATCGTGAAGCAGTTTCAGAACCCAAAAGCGCGCGTTCGGCTTTCCGTTATTCCAATCGACCATAGAAACGCTGGGAAATTGCGTGGGAAAGCCGACCAGTTGGGACTCTCCGGCTACATCGATGCCGATCTGGCTGAGTTCGCCGAAAACGAACGCGTACATTGCCCCGGCCAGGTTCCAGTAGGAATTCGTTATTGGCTGGGCCACGTGCCCCGGTGTCCCTTGAGCAAGATCATCGGCTGAAATTACGCCGATTTCGTCGATTGTTGTTTTTGTCTCCGGAGACAATCGCTTGCGGATGGCTTCCACGTAGCGCACCGTCTTGAGGAATCCATCGGCTTGCGCGAAATAAGTGAACTGTTCCACCTCCGGGGTCTCGTCGATCGACGGAACAGCATAGAAGTGGTAGGAGATGAAATCCAACGACACGCCCGGCTTGTGATTCTTGTGATCCAGGAAATACTCAAAATAGTGCGGGTCGGTGGGCATGGCCAGAGCTAGGCCGACGAACTTCGTATCAGGCTGAACCTTCTTGATCGCTAACACGACTTCGTCATACAACTTCGTGTAGTTTTCGGGAGAAATGTGGTGCTCGAAATCGATTTCGTTGAGCACCTCCCAGTACGGAATCGAGTAGTGGTATCCGGATTCGTGACGCTTGCCAAATTCATCAGTGAAACCACCCTGCGTGTACCACGAGACAAGGCGCGCAAAGTAGTCGGCGACTTCCTTCATGCTGGGATCGCGCAGTTCCGTGCCCTGCTCGTACGTCCAGGTCACTTGCGCTGGATCCGCAGGATACTCGACGGGTTTGTCGGTCTTATACATCCATTGCGGGATTGTGCTGAAGTTGAGTATGACGGAGTGGCCCTTTGTCGCTTCAAGAAAGTCGATGGTCATGGGATCGATCGGCGTAAAGTCCCAAGAAGTCTTCCCGTCCTTTGGAGGTTCCAGCTCAGCGACCCCAAGCTTCGGATAAGGAAGCCAAGGGACATAACGCACATAGTCCGCGCCAAGATCGTGCAGCGCCTTGAAGGCATTGTCGTGTACGGGCGTGCCCCGCTGCAGAGGAGGATTGACAACGACCTGTAGCGTCGCGGTGGTCTTGGTGCTGCGGATGACTTTGTCCCAATGCGCAACCACCTTTGCAGCTGGTCCTGCGCGGCGGAAGCAACAGCGCTGAATGCGAGAATAGTTGCCGCGAATGAGTGTGATGCCAAGCGAATACTCATGCGATCCTCCAAAGCCGACTAATGCTTTTTATGCCGAGAGTATGGAATGCTGCATCACCACGTCGTCAACGTCAATGCTCAATCGCCGGACGTTGTAGATTTCGCATCTCGAAACGGAGTCGGGACCGTGCGCTGCGCTTGTGACTTACAGCAGCGCCGACTATGCTTGCGCACGGCTTGCGCTCTCGCTCGTTGGGGCACTTTCACATGAATTCATCCGACACACAACTTAAGGTTGGGCTTTTCGGCATTGGACTGGATGCGTACTGGCCACAGTTCCCCGGACTCAAGGACCGGCTCATTGGATTTACGGAGCAGGTTGCAAAAAACATTCAGAGCCCTCGAGTAGAAGTAATCAACCTTGGGCTTGTAGATACCCCCGAGAAATCCTTCGCAGCGGGGCATGAATTCCGCAAAGCAGATGTTGATCTGATCTTCCTGTACATTACAACTTACGCCTTGTCCTCCACGGTGCTCCCGGCTGTGCGCCGCGCGAAGGTGCCGGTGATTATTCTGAATCTCTCACCGGCGCCCGCCATTGACTATGAGCGATTCAACCGCCTCCAAGACCGCACCAGGATGACCGGTGAGTGGCTTGCCTTTTGCCAGGCTTGCCCCGTTCCAGAGATCGCTAACGTTTTCAGTCGCTGCCGCATCCCGTTCTTTCAGGTCACCGGAACTCTCGACAACGATCCTGTTGCCTGGACCGCGATCTCCGAATGGATCGAAGCCGCTCGCGTAGCACATGTGATGGAGCACAACCGCCTTGGGGTGATGGGCCAATACTACGGCGGCATGCTCGACATTTACTCTGACCTCACGCAGCAATGCGCCCACTTCGGAGGACACATTGAGATCCTCGAAGTGGAAGAACTGGCTGCCCTGCGGCGCGATGTCAACGACAATGATGCGAGCCGGGAGGCTGCGAGGTTCCGGACTGCCTTCGATGTGCAGGCCGATTGTTCCCAGAGCGAACTTCTTCGGGCAGCTCGTACATCAGTCGCGTTGGATCGTTTGGTCGAGCGCCATAATCTCGGCTCGCTTGCGTATTACCACAAAGGTGTCGGGAGTGCAGAGAACGAGGACGCGATCAGTTCGATTATCCTGGGCGCAAGCTTGCTGACCGCACGTGGAGTGCCTGTCGCCGGTGAGTATGAAATCAAGAATGTTCAGGCTATGAAGATTCTCGACGCATTCGCTGCGGGAGGTTCCTTCACCGAATACTACGCGGTGGACTACAACGACGACGTCATCCTGATGGGGCACGACGGCCCTGGTCATATTGCGATCGCCCAGGGAAAAATCAAAGTTCGGCCGTTGGAGGTGTACCACGGCAAGGTGGGGCACGGACTCTCGGTGGAGATGTCTGTTAAGCATGGTCCTGTAACTTTGCTCTCCGTCGTGCAGATGGTAGACGGCAAACTCAAGTTGCTAACCGCTGAAGGAGAATCCGTGCCCGGACCGATTCTGGAAATCGGCAATACCAATAGCCGGTACAGGTTCTCTCTCGGAGCGAGACGTTTCCTGACTGAGTGGAACGCCCATGGCCCGGCGCACCACTGCGCTCTGGGAGTGGGACACATTTCCAGCAGGCTGAACAAGTTAGCTGCTTTACTGGGGATGGAATGCGTTCGAGTCTGTTGAGGAAAATCTGTTTTGCAATGCGAAATGTCGATCGAATCCAAAGCGAAGACCTCGAACCCCGACCATCACCCATTTCAGCTTTGACCAACCTGTTTTCCGCTCAATATGAGTCCGCAAGTTTTTTTACATCGCGAAATGCTGAAGAACAAAAGTTCACCTGTTGACACCTGCGTCCGCCCGGTGAAACCATCCCGGCCACTCGCTATTCAGCCGACTATGTCTACCCTTGCTCAATGGGATCACTTCGTTGCTTCACGACTTTGGTGGATCCGATAGGAGAATCATTTGAAACTTCCGAAACTATTCAAGACGCTCGCCGCATTTGCCGGTCTCTCAGGCGTCGCTTTCGCAACACCTGTTCACTTGCGTTGTGAATACCGGGAAAATCCTCTCGGGATCGACGCGCCTGCTCCTCATCTGTCCTGGCAGAGCGACAGTACCGAGCGGAATTGGAAACAGGCGTCGTACCAAATATCGGTAGCCAGCAGCGTTGATGGGTTGCGCTCCGGGAATGCAGATGTCTGGGATAGCGGCAAAACGAACTCAGACGAGTCAGTCGGAATTGCTTACAAGGGCCCGGTACTCGAATCGCGAAAGCGCTACTACTGGAAGGTTCGCGTCTGGGACGCAGCGGGGAACACGTCTGATTCCGTTGAAGAAGCATGGTGGGAGGTGGGCCTGCTCCGCCCGGAAGATTGGAAGGCGAAATGGATCACCTGGAAAAATCCGGAGGACGAACTGGATCGCAAGGATATCCGCTGGATTTGGGTCAAAGGACAGGATGCTCTCGCGACAGCTCCGAAGAGTTCGGCAAAGTTCCGGTTGAATGTTCAGCTATCGGCGAAACCCCGCGCAGCCGTGTTGTTCCTGGCAGTGCGGGGGGACTATACCGCCACCGTGAATGGACGCGAGGTGGGCCACAAGCGGGAGTGGGGGACTTTCGATCGACGTGACATCGTCGACGAACTCAAAGTCGGCGACAACCTCGTGGAGATCAAGGTAACCGCGCCAGAGATTCCGCAGTGGGGCCCAAATGCAGGGGCGAAGAGCACGAAGGCCGCGCTCGCGGCGCTGGTGAAGATCACGGAAGCAAACGGATCCATCAAGCGGTTCCCATCTGGAGAACGCTGGCAAGCATCCGCGGAGAACGATTCATCAATGCAGGCCGTCAATGTCTTCGCGGACGTCGGCGACAAGCGCCTCGGCGACCCCGGGCCCCTGCCCCAGCCCGCAGCGTCCTTCCGCCGTCCTGTTGATGTGCCGAAGCAGGTTCGCAGCGCCCGCCTTTATGTGACCGCTCTCGGTAGCTACCGTGTGTACTTCAACGGAAATCGCATCAGTAGTGACGTGCTAACACCCGAATTCACCGATTATCGCAAGCGCGTGCTGTATCAGACCTACGACGTCACCGAATATGTAAATCGCGGCAGGAATCAGATCAGCGCCCTTCTCGGCGATGGCTGGTATGGCAGTCCTCTCACTTGGGTCGGAATGCACTTCTTCACTCCTCCCAACCGTTTTCAGGCTCAGCTTGAACTCGATTTCGCCGACGGCACTCACGACGTAGTAGTGACCGATGACTCCTGGAAAGCCGCAGCTTCCCCCATCCTCGAATCTCAGGTTTACGGCGGCGAGACCTACGACGCACGCTTGGAAAATGCAGGATGGCAACAGCCGGACTTCGACGATTCGCGATGGAGCGGAGCGTCGATCGCCGATGCGCCATCGATTGCGGTTACCAGCCAGATCACCGCACCTGTGCGTGTGATCGACACTCTGTCTCCTAAAGAAGTGAAGCTTCTACCGAATGGAGCCTACGTTTTCGACATGGGCCAGAACATGGTCGGATGGGTCACGCTCAAAGTGAAAGGCGCCGCAGGTACGAAAGTGCGTCTGCGGTTCGCTGAAATCGTGAATCCAGACGGTACGATCTACACGGCGAACCTGCGAAATGCCGACGCGACCGATACCTACATTCTCAAGGGTGGCGGCGATGAGACCTTCACACCGCATTTCACCTTTCACGGGTTTCGCTATGTCGAGGTGACCGGCTATCCCGGAACGCCCTCTCTCGACGCGATCAAGGGACAGGTGATGAGCAGCGTTAGTGGCGAGCCCGCCGCCAAGCTGACGACCTCCAGCGACCTCGTCAATCACATGTATGAGATCGGCCTGTGGGGTCAGCGGGGAAATTACCTCAGCATTCCAACCGACTGCCCGCAGCGCGATGAGCGCTTGGGATGGATGGGCGATGCCGGAGTTTTCTGGCGGACCGGCAGCTACAACTTCGATGTTGCCGCCTTCTCGCAAAAGTTCATTCAGGACATCGTCGATGCGCAGACCGGCCCGGGAGCATTTACTAACGTTTCGCCCAATACGCTTCCCTTTGGCGGAGGAGGAACTGAAGGAACCTCAGCATGGAATGAAGGCATGGTTGGCGCTCCGGGATGGGGCGACGCGGGCGTGATCGTTCCGTGGACTACATGGGTGCAGTATGCCGATAAGTCGGTGATCGAAAAGAACTGGGAGGCGATGCGGCGTTGGATGGAATTCATCCAAAGCCGCAATCCCGATTTCATCCGCAAGAACGGAGTAGGCCCCAACTTCGCGGATTGGCTGGCTCCCGATCCCAATACAAATAAGGACCTACTTGCGACAGCCTATTGGGCACTGATTGCGAACATGATGTCGCAGATGGCGCACGCGGTGGGTAAGGAAAACGATGCAAGACAATATGACGAAGTAGTGCAGAACATAAGGTCGGCTTTCCAGAAAACCTATATCAAAGACGATGGAACAGTCGGAACCGGAACGCAGACTTCTTACGTGGTCGCGCTCTACACGAAGATGGCGCCCGAATCGCTCGAAACCGCGTTGGTGGACAAACTGGTGAAAGACATCGAAGGCCACGACTGGCACCTGTCGACCGGATTCCTCGGCACTCCTTTCCTGCTCTTCACCCTCGCGGACCACGGCCGCCCCGACGTCGCGTACCGGCTATTGCTGAATGAGACCTATCCGTCGTGGGGCTACATGCTTTCTAAAGGCGCGACCACATGGTGGGAGCGCTGGAACGGCGACACCGGGGATCCCTCGATGAACTCATACAACCACTATGCATTCGGATCGGTGATCGCATGGGTTTACCGTTACGCCGCAGGAATCGACACCACCTTAAGCTCGCCCGGATTCAAAGAGATCGTGGTCCATCCACATCTCGATTCGCGAATGCCGTCGGCACGGGCGGAATACGACTCAATTTACGGAAAAATCGTCAGCGACTGGAAGGGCGCTCCCACGGGACCATTTTCATTACGAGTCCTCATCCCTCCGAACACATCGGCGAAGGTATTTCTACCTGCCATCCCAGGCGCGCACGTGACCGAAGGTGGCAAGCCGGTCACCACGCAGGCGGAACGCGGGGAAAGCGTAATCCACGTGGGTTCAGGGACCTATAACTTTGAAGTGAAATGAGCGAAAGCGCAGAACTATATGAGCATGAATCGCAGAGAGTGGCTGCAGAACGGCGCAACTTTCGCGCTCGGGATCGAGCTGGGCCGGCGTTTGCTCGCAGCAGGCGGGAATCGACCGTCGGGTAGTCGCACACCCGCTGCATCGCAAGGCGAACTCATTTTGATTCCTTCAGCCGCCGGAGCTGGCGGATTTCAATTTGTGATTTGACGGCTAAATACAAGATCAGGAGTCCCCCGATGAGCCATTCGCGTATGGCAAGTATTCTCGCAATCGTACTTGCACTATTGACCGCAGCGCTGTCGCCCTCATCCTTCGGTCAAAATGTGCCCGCCTCTCTCGAAGATGGATTCAAGAATCCTCCCAATTCTGCCAAGCCGCGGGTCTGGTGGCACTGGATGAATGGCAACATCACCAAGGAAGGAATCAAACTCGACCTGGAGTGGATGAACCGGGTTGGCATCGGAGGTTTCCAGAACTTCGATGCCTCGTTGACCACCCCGAAGCTAGTGGACCAGCGCCTCGTGTATATGACTCCAGAGTGGAAGGATGCTTTCCGCTATGCCACAACTCTGGCAAATCAACTTGGGCTCGAGGAGGCCATCGCTGGTTCTCCGGGATGGAGTGAATCGGGCGGTCCTTGGGTGAAGCCGAACCAGGGCATGAAGAAAGTAGTATGGAGCGAAATCCGAATAGAGGGTGGAAAGCCGTTCACAGGCGTTCTGCCTCATCCTCCAACCGTTAGCGGGCCCATTCAGAATATCCCCATCTTCGACTTTCTCGCCATGATCAGCGGCCAGCCTCCGACCGGCGGGCAGATGTTCTACGCTGACACGGCGGTAATTGCGTATCGCGCTCCCGAAAATGACGTGCCCCTATCCGCACTGCAGCCCAAAATCACTTCCAGCGGCGGCAATCTAAATTTGGCAGTGCTCGACGACGGTGACCTGGTCAAAACGACGCAATTGCCCAAGGCTCCGGCAGGCCAGCAGGCGTGGGTACAGTATGAATTCGCATCTCCACAGACCATGCATGCCGTGACTCTGGTCCTCAACGATCCGGGTGCCGCAGCGGCCAATATGTTCGGCGCAGCGCCATCAATAGCGGACGTGGAAGCGAGCGACGACGGCCAATCCTTCCGCAAACTCGTCGACATCCCCAATGACGGCGGCCAGGAACACACCATCGCGTTTCCAGCGACCAGTGCACGATTCTTCCGCATAGCGTTTTCCGATAAGCCACCCGCCGGGTTTGGCGAAATGACATTCGACGTTGAGAACCCGTTTGGCGATTTCAGCGGCATGAAACCTGATCCGAACTTTGAGATTTCAGAGCTCGCACTTCATCCGGGCGCACGCGTGAGCCGCTTCGAGGAGAAAGGCGGCTTCGCCAACTTAATCGGGTTGGACGCGTTTCCCACGCCGCAAGTGGCTGCAAATGACGCAATCCGCAAGAGCGACGTCGCAGACCTGACTGCCAAGATGCATTCTGACGGGACGCTGGACTGGACTCCGCCGGCAGGGACCTGGGTAGTGCTTCGTTTCGGCTACTCGCTCACGGGAGTCACAAACCATCCGGCCTCCCCGGAGGGCACGGGACTCGAGGTCGACAAACTCAGCCGCGTAGATGTTAAGGAGTACATGGAAAAGTACCTGGACAACTACAAGAGCGCAGTCGGCGACCTGATGGGCAAGCGTGGGTTGCAATACGTGATCAGCGATAGCTGGGAAGCCGGGACGGCGAACTGGACCGACGACATGGTCGCTGAATTCACTAAGCGGCGTGGTTATGACGCTCGTCCATGGATGCCCGTCCTCGCAGGCCACGTTATCGAGAGTTCCCGTGACAGCGATCGTTTCCTCTGGGACTTCCGCAAGACGCTCGGCGAGTTGCTGGCCGAAAATCACTATGACCAGATCAACGACATCCTGCACGCGCGTGGCATGGGCCACTATGGGGAATCGCATGAAGAAGGCCGAGCCTTTATCGGCGACGGCATGGAGGTGAAGCGCCACAATGACATCCCGATGTCGGCCATGTGGACGCAAAAACCCGGTGTGAACAACGAGCAGTACGGCTACAACGCTGACATTCGCGAGTCCGCGTCAGTGGCTCATATCTACGGGCAGAATCTCGTAGCTGCGGAATCACTCACGGCATCCTCTGGTGCATGGGCATGGTCGCCCGCTACGTTGAAACCAACCGCTGACAAAGAATTGGCGATGGGGCTTAACCGGTTTGTCATCCATACTTCGGTACATCAGCCATTGCTGGACAAGAAGCCCGGACTTGCCCTCGGACCATTCGGGCAATGGTTCAATCGCAATGAAACCTGGGCGGAGCAGGCAAAGCCTTGGGTATCGATATCTCGCCCGCAGTTCCTACCTATTACAACAGGGACGCTTTGACGCGGATATCGCCTACTTCTACGGCGAAGATTCAAACATCACGGCGTTGTTTGGGAAGAAGAGTCCCGACATTCCCGCCGGCTACAACTTCGATTACATCAACGCGGATGCTCTGATTCATGTCCTCACGTTCAAAGATGGCCAACTCGCCACTCCAAGTGGGATGCGCTATCGGGTACTTGCTCTGGACGATCATACTCAGCAGATGTCGTTGCCCGTACTCAAGAAGATTCGCGATCTTGTTGAGGCTGGAGCTGTTGTGCGAGGTCTGAAGCCGGCCGAGACTCCCAGCCTGAGCGACGACCAAAAAGAATTCCAGAGCATTGCAGATCAGCTCTGGGGGTCGGGTAGCGGAAATTCCGTCGGGAAGGGCAGAGTGTACGGAGACAAGAGCCTGGGAGAGGTTTTGGACGCCATTCAAGTCGCTCGGGACTTCCACTACACGAGGCGCTACCCGGATACAGACATTCTGTTCGTCCATCGGAAACTTAGCGACGCCGATCTTTACTTTGTAGATAACCGCAACGACCGCGATGAAACTCTGGACGCTACGTTTCGAGTGACCGGAAAAGAAGCGGAGTTGTGGCACGCAGATACGGGCGCCATCGAGCCAGCCTCGTTCCAGATCGTCAACGGCACCACCCGAGTCCCATTGCACCTCGAACCTTGGGGCGCCGTATTCGTTGTTTTCCGCAAGCCTGCAAAAACCTCATCTCGCGATTTGCCAAAAACTGTTGAGACAGTGATCACACCTGTCGAGGGTCCATGGGAGTTGACCTTTGGACCGAATCTCGGTGCGCCAGCAAAAATCACCATCGATAAGCTGACCTCGTGGAGCGATAGCTCCGACGAGGGCGTCAAATACTTCTCAGGGATGGGCACCTACACTAAGACCGTCGAAGCGACAGCCGACTGGTTAGCGAAGGGTGCTCAAGTGTGGCTCGATCTCGGGGACGTGAAAAATCTCGCAGAAGTGTCGGTGAACGGCACGTCGCTCGGAATCGTGTGGAAACGACCATACCGAGTCGACATCACAGCTGCTCTAAAACCTGGGAAGAACGCAGTCGAGATAAAAGTCACGAACGCATGGGTCAACCGCATCGTCGGCGATCGTCAACCGAATGTCACGAAGACCTATAGCTTCACGTCGCCGAAGTTCTACAAGGCCGATTCCAAACTCGTAGCTTCGGGATTGCTGGGACCTGTGAGAGTCATCCGCATAACCAAAGAATGAGAGGGAGACGCCAGAAAGGGGCGGGCTATTCTAGTCCCGGCTAAGTCGACTTCTTCTCGAGCGCCGACCTCCGCAAGGCGTTCAATCGCCGAAGCTCTGACCTTGTGATTGATGTCACCCATGGTTGTGCTTCCGGTGACAGAGTCTTGATGTTGAAAATCGCTACATTGGATTGAGCGCGAGCAGATCGCGCGGAGGAGTGTCAATGCCAACACCCTCGATAGGAAATATTCCTGCCGATGAGCAAGTATTCATCGACAAACTGATCGCTGGTCGCCGTGGTCGTCCCGGAGCCTTGCTGGGCGTTCTTGAAGCCACGCAAGAACGGAATAGTCACAAATATCTTCCGCTGGAGACACTGCGCTACATCGCCGCCAAAATGGAAATGCCGCTGGCCCGTATATACAGTGTCGCGACGTTTTATGCGCTCTTCAATTTGCAGCCGCAAGGTGAAAACACGATCTGCATTTGCCGCGGTACAGCGTGCCACACACGCGGTTCGCGCAACCTGCTGCAAGGCGCAAGACTGGAATTAGGGCTTGGCCTTGATGGTGGCGAAACCGATGGCAATGAGGCCGACAAGCTCTTGCTGACCACCGCCGATGGCCAGTTCACCGTGCGCACCGTCGCCTGCTTCGGCCAGTGCGCCATGGCCCCGGTCGTCGAAGTGAACCACCGCATCTGCGGGCACGCCACGGAGCGCACCGTTCAGCGCGAAATCGAAACCATCCGAGCGGGAGAGTAAGCATGCCTCGAATTCTGGATTTTGGTGCCTTCAACGCAGTGCGGGAGTCGGGGATGGCCAAACTCGTTCCCGCCGTTCCTCGTGTTGCCATCGGAATGGGAACCTGCGGCCGTGGCAACGGAGCCGAAGGCATCTACCACGCGTTCGCGCAGGCCATCGAATGCGGAGGCCACGCATTGGTGCTGGCCCCTGTCGGTTGCTTCGGAGCCTGCTTTCAGGAGCCACTGGTCAGTGTCAGGCTGCCCGGGAATCCGCTGGTCATGCTGCGGAAGGTGCAGGCCAATGATGTGGTCCGACTCCTTCATGACATTACAAAGGGCGATCTGACTCCCGATCTCATCTTTTGCAAGCTCGAAGAGTGGGACCACATCACCGGCCACATACGCTACGGGCAAGGTTATCCCGAAGTGCCTTCCTGGAATGAAGTCCCCTTCTTCAAAGGCCAGAAGAAGATCGTTCTGCGGAATTGCGGAATCATCAATCCCGACGATATCGAAGAATACATCGCGGTCGGCGGATATCAGGCCCTCTATAAAGTCCTGATCGACGCCAATCCAAACGGCGTTATCGAGCAAGTCAAGGCTTCGAAACTGCGCGGCCGCGGTGGCGCCGGCTATCTCACCGGCAACAAGTGGGAGTTTCTCGCCAAGGCAAAGGCCGAGCCCAAGTACATCATCTGCAATGCCGACGAGGGCGATCCCGGCGCCTACATGAACCGCAACGAGATTGAAAGCGATCCGCACTCGCTGCTGGAAGGAATGATCATCGGCGGGTACGTCATGGGTGCAACCGAGGGGATCATCTATGTACGCGCCGAGTATCCGCTCGCGGTTCATCGTCTGAATCGCGCTATCGAACAGGCGAGGGAATACGGTCTGCTCGGCGAGAACATTCTTGGCCGCGGATTCAAGTTCGATATCGAATTGGTCGAAGGCGCCGGCGCCTTTGTCTGTGGCGAGGAGACCGCGCTGATTGCGTCCTTGGAAGGGGAGGCGGGGAGGCCTCGTCCACGTCCTCCGTTTCCTGCGCAAAAGGGTTTGTGGGGAAAGCCGACCAACATCAACAACGTCGAGAGCTGGTACAACATCGCGCCCATCGTGATGCGCGGTCCGGCATGGTTCACTGAAACCGGCAGCGCGAAGAGTTCCGGAACAAAAGTGTTCTCGCTTGTCGGCAAGGTGAAGAACACAGGGCTGGTAGAAATGCCGCTCGGCACTCCGCTCAAGACGTTTATCTACGACATTGGCGAAGGTGCAGTGGGAGGGCGTCAGGTGAAAGCTGTCCAGACCGGCGGGCCTTCCGGTGGATGTATTCCGCAGGACATGTTTGATACCGCAGTGGACTACGAAAACCTGGCGCAACTCGGATCCATCATGGGCTCGGGCGGCATGGTCGTGATGGATGAAGACAACTGCATGGTTGATGTTGCCCGTTACTTCATCGAGTTCACCCACTCGGAGTCTTGCGGGAAATGTATTCCTTGCCGCGTCGGGCTGAACAAGTGTCTGCGTATTCTGAACCGCGTGACGGAAGGCGCGGGAACTGCCCATCATCTTGAGATCCTGGACGAACTGAGCCGCTACATCCGTGATTGCTCGCTGTGCGGACTGGGCCAAACCGCTCCCAATCCGGTTCTCACAACGCTCAGGCACTTCCGCAACGAGTTTGAGGACCACATCCTCGCGCACCGCTGCACAGCCGGGGTTTGCGAGGAATTAGCGCTTTCTCCATGTGAGAACAGCTGCCCGCTGCACATGAACATTCCCCGTTTCCTGCAGCTCTACAAGGAGAACCGGCTCGAAGACGCTTTTCTTTCCGTGATTCTCGATAATCCCTTGCCTTCATCTACGGGAAGGGTCTGCCAGCATCCGTGCGACAGCCGGTGCCGCCGGCAGACTCTCGACCAGGCCGTGAACATGCGGGAAGTCCACCGCTTCATTGCGGATTCGATCTTCTCGTCCGATAAGTACGAATCCATGATCCGCGATATCGCCGCCCGCAAGCGGGAGGCCACCGGACGCAAGATCGCCGTGGTTGGCGCGGGACCGGCCGGTCTCACGGCGGCGTTCTACCTCGCCATGCTCGGCCACGAGGTCACGGTCTACGACAGCAAGTCGGAGGCTGGCGGGATGCTCCGCTTCGCGCTGCCCGAATACCGGCTTCCAAAGGCGATACTGCGGCGCGAAATCGAACTGATTGAACGCCTCGGCGTAAAGTTCACCTTCAACACGCGAGTCGGCGTCGATCTGGCCTTGAACGATCTCGACGACCGCTTCGACATGATCTTTCTCTCCATCGGTACATGGAAGGAGTCCTGGGTCTATCAGTCGGGTACTGAGTTGAAGGGCGTCTATCCGGCCCTCATCTTCCTGGAAGCTGTTGCCTCCGCTCAGGACGTCAGCCTGGGGAAGCGGGTTGCCATCATCGGAGGCGGCAATGCGGCGATTGATTCGGCCCGAACCTCCTTGCGCAAAGGTTGCGAGGTGACCGTTTTCTATCGTCGCGAACGTAAAGACATGCCAGCGATCGAGGAGGAGACCCGCGCGGCGAAAGACGAAGGTGCGAAGTTTGTCTTCTTGGCTGCACCCCATCGCGTGATCGGCGACGCTAAGGGCAATGTGAAGGCGATCGAGATCGTAAAAACCAGGCTCGGCGAATATGACTCGTCCGGCCGCAGAAAGCCCGTCGCAACCGATGAAATCCAGCGCTTCGACTGCGACTCGGTCATCTTTGCTATCGGTGAGACAGTTGACCTGGATTTCTGTCGAGCATCAGGATTAGTCCTGAAAGAGAGCGGAACCATCGAGGTGAACCGTTTCACGCTCGAGACCAGCCGTCCTAGGTTCTACGCTGGAGGCGACCTGGTGACCGGCGCTTCCAACGTTTCGAATGCGATGGCCTATGGCAAGCAGGCGGCCCGCAGCATCGATCTGCAACTCATGGAAGGTGACCGCTGGCAGAGTCTGTACCCGCAATTTGATTACGAGCAGACTCCGCCGGAAGAGCCGAGTCCCAATCGCCGTCACACGGGCCAGGCACTCGCCGCCGCCGCTCGCGTCCGCTCGCAAGAAGAAGTGGTGGCCGGCCTCAACCAGGAAGAGGCACTGGATGAAACCTGCCGTTGCCTCCGTTGCGACGTCAAAGCTGCCAACGTGAGTTAGTACAGAGTTGAAGGGAGCGAACCTTGCCACAGAAGAAAATTTCGATTCGTATCGACGGAGCGCTGATCACCGCCCTCGAAGGCCAGAGCATCCTGCAAGCCGCAAAGGCGAACGGAAAGTACATTCCTACATTGTGCGATCTCGATGGTCTGACCGCCGTTGGAGCCTGCCGGATTTGCCTGGTGGAGGTATCCGGCTCTGAGCGTCTGTTCCCGGCGTGCACGACTCCGATTCAGGAGGGCATGTCGGTCACGACGAATTCTCCCAAGCTGACCCGCTACCGGCGAATTTCCGTGGAGCTGCTGCTGATTGAGCGAAATCACGTGTGTGCCGTGTGTGTTTCTAATGGTCACTGCGAACTCCAAAGCATGGCGACTCAGTTGGGGATCAACACGGTAGGCCTGGCTTACAACTTTCCCAAACTCTCGATCGATATGTCGCACCCGCGTTTCGTGCTCGACCACAACCGCTGCATTCTTTGCACCCGATGCGTGCGCGTTTGTGCCGAGCTGGAAGGGGCGCACGTGTGGGAGCTCACGTCGCGCGGTATTCACGCTCGCATCGTCAGTGAGATGAATGAAAAGTGGGGCAAGGCCGCGAGTTGCACCAGTTGCGGCAAGTGCGTGCATGCCTGCCCGACCGGCGCGCTGGCGGAGAAAGGCTGGGCGGTGGAAGAGATGGTCAAGAAAATCGACGCCGTCACCGCGCTCGCGCAGCAGAGAGGAGTGCAGGTATGAAGAAGGTGAAAATGGCCACCGTCTGGCTGGACGGATGTTCTGGCTGCCATATGTCCCTGCTCGACATGGATGCGGCCGTCATCTCCCTCGGCCGTAAGATCGACCTGGTTTACGGCCCGCTCGTAGATGCGCAGGAATTCCCTGAGGACGTGGACGTCACACTGGTCGAAGGGGCTGTCAGCTCTCAGGACGATCAGAATAAACTGCAGAAGATTCGCCAGCGCACTCATATCTTGATTTCCATGGGAGACTGCGCAGTCACCGGCAACGTTCCCGCCATGCGCAACTCCATTCCGGTTCAAAAGCTGTTGCAGCGCATCTACGTGGACGGAGCGGATGAGAAGAAAGGCGTGCCTTCGGAGCGCGTTCCAGCCCTGCTGAAGCAGGCCAGGCCGCTGCGTGAATTCGTAAAAGTGGACATCTGTCTGCCCGGCTGTCCGCCACCTTCGAAGACCATCGTTGGAGTCATCAACGATCTGCTGGACGGCAAGAAACCCAACGGCAATCTTAAGGTGAAGTTTGGATAAGGAGTGTGGGATGAAGCGCATCACCATCGAGCCCGTCAGCCGCATCGAGGGACACGCGAAGATCTCGATTCAACTCGATGATCAGGGCCACGTCGCCAACACAGAGTTCAGCGTCACTCAGGTGCGCGGCTTTGAGAAGTTCACCGAGGGCCATCCCTTTTACGAAATGCCAGGGATCACGGCGCGGATTTGCGGTATCTGCCCGGTCAGCCACTTGCTGGCTTCAGCCAAAGCTTGCGACGCGATCATGGCCGTGCGCATTCCTCCCGTCGCCCGGAAATTGCGTGAACTGATACACTTCGCGCAAATCGTGCAATCGCACGCTTTAAGCTTCTTCTATCTATCCGCTCCAGACTTCCTTCTTGGAATGGACTCAGATCCCGCCTCGCGCAACGTTCTAGGCGTCATTGCCGGTTATCCGGAACTCGCGCGCGAAGGCATAGAACTGCGCAAGTTCGGCTTGCTGATTGTGGAAGGTCTGGCCCAGGAGCGCGTGCATCCGTCATGGATTGTGCCCGGTGGTGTCGCGACGCCGCTTTCCAGCGTGATCCGGGACCGCATACTCTCCGAGTTGCCGGCGGCGAAGGGAATTGCCGAAAGAACGCTTCAGTTCTTCAAAGGCGCGCTCGATCGTTACAAGGAAGAGATCGAATTCTTCGGTTCCTTCCCCACCATGTACGCTGGCCTGGTTGACGCGAAAGGAAATCTGCAACTATACGACGGCGGCCTGCGTTTCCGGAGCGCCAGCGGGGAAGTAATTGAAGATTACATTCCGGCAGAAGACTATTCGAACTACATCGGCGAAGCCAGCTTGCGCGAGTCGTATCTCAAGGCACCCTTCTTCAAGCCCCTTGGATACCCGGGCGGTGTTTATCGCGTAGGCCCGCTTGGTCGACTTAATGCTGCTAGTCAGTGCGGCACACCCAAGGCGGACGCCGAATTCAAGGAATTCCACCAGCGATTCGGAACGGTCGCGCACAGCGCATTCTTGTATCACTATGCCCGGCTGATCGAGATCGCCCACGCACTCGAGAAGATCGAAGCCCTCCTGGACGATACCCGCATTCTCGAGACCCACACGCGGGCTACTGCAGGGGTCAACGCTCTCGAAGGCGTTGGCATGATCGAGGCTCCCCGAGGCACGCTGATTCACCACTACAAGGTCAGTGAGGAGGGAGCGATCACCTGGGCCAACTTGATTGTGGCGACGGGCCACAATAACCTCGCGATCGGCCGCAGCGTCCAGCAGGTGAGCGAGCACTTCATTGATGGTACGAAGCTAACGGAAGGCATGCTGAACCGCGTCTCGGCAGTCGTACGCGCCTATGATCCCTGCCTCAGTTGCTCCACCCACGCCTCAGGCTTGCTCGCGATGCAGATCCGTTTGATGGATTCGAACGGAGTCGTGCTCGATGAGTTGAGGACAGACTGAGATGACGCGGCGGGGCCTCGGGCGATCCGCGCTCCGAACTAGTCGGTAGACTTGCAATTCCACAGCGTGAGACAACACGCTCAGAAACCCGTTTTTGCATTGCCCGCCACCGCTTTACCGGTGAAGTCAGCAGTTCCGAGTTTCACGACCGTCCCACGCGGTGGCGTCTTGGTGTCCTTACCTTCCTCGGATTTATTTTTCTCATCGGAAGGAGGCGGTGGAATGGGCTTCTCGGTCCAAACCCCATAGACCCGCCCACCATACGCCGCCAGCCCGTTGTAATCACCGAAGAACAGTCCGCCAGCCTCGAAGGCTTCATCGGTCCACGCGTAATTGTTGAAAGTACGCCCGCGGTCGGTGGATCGTGCCAACACCACGATCTGCTTGCGATTCTTGGGATCGTTCCGCCGATCGTAGAAGATGACATTCACCGAGCCGTCGATAGGGTCGACCGCCAACCACTGGAAAAACTGCTCGGCCCCGTTGTGCACCGGATCGTTGTTCACTCTCGCCGCTGGAGTCCAGTGCTTCCCGCCATCGTCCGAGCTCGAGATAAACACATCGATATCGCCGTTCCGATAATCGCTCCAGGTAACGTACAGGCGCTTGCTCTTGGGATCCACGGCGATCTGAGGAAATCCGTTCGCGCGATCCAGCGTGTCGATCGCAAACATGATTGGTGCGGTATGAATGACAGGCCGCGCATGGGAGAACGTCTTACCGCCGTCGCGCGAAGATGTGAACATGAGGTCATAGTCCTGGCTCCAGATCACGTAGAGCGTTCCGTCGGGCCCGACCGCGCCATCGAAACCTTCCGCAGCTCCATTGTCATCGCGCGGCAACCCCGGATGGGCATCGATCTCGACAGGCTCGGACCAGGTCTTCCCATCGTCGGTCGAGCGCGAGATCACCATCTGCGAGTTCGTCAATCGCCACCGCGTCCAGCCGACGTACAGATTGCCGGCGAATTTACTCTTCGAGTTGTCGGCGACGATGTAAGGCTTGTCTTCGAAGGGAATTCCGGCGGCGGTCGGCTGCTCCGCCACCGGGATGTGATCTGCCTCCCAGGTCTTCCCGCCATCCAGCGAACGCCGTACAAAGATGCCATTGCGGGTCGCGCCATGCGCCCAATAATTAAATGTCCCGAGTCTGTCGAATGCGATGTAGCAGATGAAGGCGTGACCCTGGTTATCGAACACCGTCGAAACGTCGCCCGAAACTCTGTAGTTCTTCGGATCCACGCCCTCCGCAACTTGCCAACTCTCGCCTGCATCCCACGAGTAGGCGGCGTGAGCATTGTCCTGAAACACAGCCACCACCTGCTGCGGATTCGCAGGATTCACCGCAACGCCGGGCTCAGTGAAATATCCGGGCGCTGGAGTCAGAGAGAAGACGTGAGCTTGCGGCGCCTTGGGCAAGTCCTGGCCTTGCACCATCACCTTCGTGGCAAAGAACACCAGCAGTGCGGAACAACTAATGCGGACCCACACGGGGCATGACATCTTCATTCGTGCTCCTCTTAGTTTTTTGACTTTCAAGAGTCAAGCCGGTTCTCTGGAACACAGCGCCGCACCCCCAGCAATTCCGGCGTCAGCGCCGTAGTGCGCCATCAACAGCGGAATTTCTGGAGCCCGCGGATTCACGCACCACTCCGGCAATCCGCGCTTGATCTTCTCAAAGAAGTTCCGCAACATGGCCGCCACTCCGCCGCCCACCACGATGACGTCGGGATCGAGCAGGTCGACAATGTTCCCCAACCAAATCGTCAGGAGGTGGACCGTTTCTTCAAGGACCTCTCGTGCCAACGGGTCGCCCGACTCGAACGCCTCGCGTACGTGTTGGCTAGTGATCGCGCTGACGTCTCCTTTAGCCAAATCGAGAATCGCCTTTCCGCGCAGAGGCTCCGCCGCGACTTTGGCCCGCGCCCGCGCGCCGATCGCCGGACCGGCGGCTAGGATCTCGATGCAGCCGCGCTTGCCACATCCGCAGACAGGGCCTCGATAATCGATGCTCACGTGTCCACCCTCTCCCGCCGACCCGGTCTTCCCGTGATAGATGGCGCCATCAAAAACAATGCCTGTTCCGATCCCGGTGCCTATCGTTGCGTAGAAGACGTAACGAAAGCCCTGAGCCGCTCCCCAAAGCGTCTCGGCCAATGCCGCTGCATTTGCGTCATTGTCGACATTCACAGGTACCTTGTATTTCGCGCGGATTTTCTCCGCCAGTGGAAAATTACGCCAGCAGGGAAGGTTCGGCGGATTGAGAACGATCCCGCTCTTCGGATCAAGCGGTCCAGGCGCACAGATGCCGATGCCTCTCGACCTCCGCGCCGGTGGACAAGATGGAATCGATCGCGCTGATGACCGCGTCCAATGCGGCCTCCGGCGTTCCGTTGGCGACCATCGGCCTTCGTCCCTGAGCGAGAATCTTGCCCGCACGATCGACAATTCCTACAGCGATCTTCGTTCCTCCGATGTCGACTCCCAATACGCTTTTGGAAATTCCCATCACGGCCGGTCCCCTGCGACCGCCGCCATGTCAGAGAATCGCACTTCGACCGTTTTGATCTCGTAAGGTTTCGTGGGCACCTTCACTTCTCCGTTCGAGACCGGCAAACTCCCCAACAGCCTCTCCATCAGATCCGTTTCTGAGGCCGAGGTTGCGCCAGCGGGAAGCTGAATCGCAACATCTCCCTGCTTTCCAGCCCATTCATAGAACCGAATGATGAGCGCGTTGTCGTCTTCCGCCTTCTTGACCGCGGTGACGATAACATTGTCCGATTTCGTTTGCAGGAATGAGTATTCCGCCGGAAGGTTTCCCTGGTGCCTGCCGAAGGGAAGCGCAATCAATTTGTAATTCAGTTCGTAGCCGCGCCGAACGGTGAGTGCATCCTTCCATCCTCCGGCGTGCGGATATAACGAGTATGTGAATTCGTGGTGCCCCTCATCCGCGTGCGGATCAGGCGACTCGGGTGACCGCAACAAGGATAGGCGCAGCACATTGCCCTTGGCGTCGTACCCGTACTTGGAGTCGTTCAACAGACTAAACCCGTGCTTGGCATCAGAAATATCGGCCCATCGATACGCCGGCACCTCAAATTGCGCTTGCTCTGCGGGAGTATTGCGCGTGGTCGGGCGCTCCACCGAGCCATAGGGAATTTCGTAGGTCGCCCTGTCGCTGTGCGCACTGACCGGGAATGCGACCTTCAGCAGAATATGCTTCTCGTGCCACTCCGCCTGCATCTTCACGTCAACGCGCGGCACGCCAGCATACAAGATGATGTCGCGCACAAAAGTCGAATTCTGAAAGTGATTCTTTACACGAATGATGGAGCGCAGCGGGCCACTCTCCACCAGTTTGACCTCGTCGGCCTTATCCAGATCCCAGTGCTGCTTCTCGAAGTCTGCATCGATGTTCCACGCGTCCCATTGCTTGGGTTTATCGACGAAAGTCTGCAGAAGATTGCCGCAGGTGGTGTTCTTCGGGCCACCGGTATCGGTCTCAGCAGGGAGCCAGCGCTTCGGTCCCACTCCGTTTGTCGAAGAGACTCGTCATACAACCCGTCTGTAAATCGAGTCTCACGCGAATGAACTCGTTCTCCAGCGTGTCAGCGGTACCTTTGACAACTTGCATCAGACGACCGTTGTATGCATCCACGGAGCCAGCAGCTTTCGCAGGACGCACAAAGTATGTTTGATAGCCGAACGCCGGCGTTGTTGCCAGGATTCGCACACGGGCACGGTTGGTTCCTGCCTCAAGGTCCAGCAATTCGTGCTCGACCCGCCCGCCTCTCGAGTCGACAACTTCAACTTGGCTTGCAGGACCGGGCAATTGCGCCTCAATTTCCACCATCTCGGTTCGGGGCCAGGAAAGCGGATTGTAGATGATCACCGGTACCCCGTCTCCCTGTGTGCTGACATGGGCCGCAATCTCCCGCAAGGAAGCGAACGTGACATCATTGGCAGCGCGCTCCACGTTCTCCAGATTGCGCTTGGCATCCAGATAATTTACGGCAATACCAGAGCCCGGCATGATGTCGTGGAAGTGATCAAACAGCAGATTCTTCCACGTCTGCGTCATGCCTTCTTGCGGGTAAGGTCGTCCGTACAGCAAGGCAATCGATGCGAACTTCTCTGCGTTTAATACATTTTCTTCAGAGCGTCGGATTCTCCGCTTGGTCTCCGCCTGTGTCGTGAAGACGCCGCGGTGATACTGAAAGTAAAGTTCGCCATCCCAGGTCGGAACCTGCATCGAGGGCAACTTCTTCTCCATGTCGCTGAAAAATTCGCTGGCAAAGCTGAATTCCAGCTTGGGGAATACGGCATCGGGAGCCCGAAGTTGCTCGGCGTGATCCAGCATCACGCGCGTCGGTCCGCCGCCGTGATCGCCAACCCCGTATAAGTGCATCATCTCGGGCTTTTCGGGGACTTTCGGGCCGTAAATCGATGGCATCCAGACTGCCACCTGACTCCCCATCGGTTCCGCATCTATCCCATCGGCATAGTCGTGTGGAAAATACGTCAGCAGACGGCTGCCATCTGGCGCCTGCCACCAGAAAAACTTGTAAGGGAAGGTGGTGAATTCGTGCGCCCACATCAACTTCTGGGTCACGAAATAGTCCATGCCGGAACGCTTGTAGATCTGCGGCAGTTGATAGTTGTAACCGAATGAGTCCGGATTCCATCCGATCTTCACGTCCACGCCAAAGTGCTTCTGGAAATATCGTTTGCCGACAAGGATCTGTCGCACCAGCGATTCACCGTCGGGCATGTTCAGGTCAGGCTCCACCCACATTCCGCCGATGATCTCCCAGCGTCCTTCTTTCACCCTCTGCTCGATCTGATGGTATAGATCCGGATACTTCTCTTGCATCCATTCGTAGGTACGCGCCGAAGACATGGTGAATTTGAAATCGGGATACTCGCGCATCAGATCAAGAACACTCTTGAATGTGTTCCGAACAACTTCCACAGTTTCGGTCCATGGCCAAAGCCAGGCCATATCAATATGCGAGTTTCCCACGGCGCGAATGGTGAATTGCTGCAGCCATGGCTTCAGTACTTCCAGCTTGGCCTGTGCCGACGTGAGTGATGCGTCAAACCTTGCTTGATCTCCTTTCTCGAGTGGAGAGAAATCTATCGCCTTAACCGCGGCCTCCAGTTGGCGCTCGCGTTCTGCTTTTCCATCTTCATAGGCAGAGATGATTGGACGCGCCGCCAAGAGCTCCAGCCGAAGTCGCGCAGGATCCGGGCGCGATTTGGGAGCATCGATAGTGAGTTCGCTGTGGAAGAATTCCGACTGCACCGCATCTCCGCCAACGACGCGCGCCGCCACCAGAAACTTCTGCCCCGGTTGCGCATTTGCGGTCAACAGCACAGGCAGAATGTTGTCATCATCACCCCGGTAGAGAACAGCGCCGTTGGAGAAGACGTTGATCATCAGCCTGTTCGGACTTCCAAAACGCAAATCCAGCCAAACGCGCGCTCCTTCAGTGGCGTAGCCGTTGATCTTCTCAGGAATTTGGATCGAGCGCCGAAAGACGCGAACTCCGTTCCAGTGCTCCTCATTCGCATGCTGCCCTCCGGGACCGGACAAATTCTTCACGGTCCAGACACCCCAGTCCGAGTCATTCACACCAGGATCTTCGGGATGGGGAATGTCGTCATGAAAACGCCACTCAGATTCGGCTTGATGGGTGAGGGAGTTCAGTCGATCAAGAGTCGCCCTGTAAGGATCAGGACCATTGTTCTGGCACAACCCAGCGCCGACGCAGCCGAGGATTAAGAGTACTGAGTACGCAACGGAACGCTTCATAATAAGGACGCTACCTTATCTAACTGAATCAAGGTGGAATACGGGCTGCCGGAAGAAGTGCAAGATTATCACTGGCCCTTCGTAAACGAAGCTAAGTTGTTGATTTTACAGCCTTGAGGGCTTAGGCGCACCAGAATGCAAAAATTCTGATTCCTTTTATCGAAATTTTGAGTCTAAGCCCCAGAACAGTAATGTTGACGAGCGCAGTCCGGGCCCGTAGAATCAAACCTCGAATGTCAGGTAGCTCAAATCTTCGCGCGACGTGCTGCTGCATCTGTTGTTGTTGTTGTGGATGCGTGCGCTCTGGCGCGGGGAGGCTGCTGACTTAAGAGTTTCTTCTTAAAGTAAAGGCACTCATCAACCCACCGCCAGACCAATCTGGCGGTGGGTTTTTTATTGCCCCAAGCAGCGATGACCGATACGACGACAAACACGAAGAAGAAAGAAACAGCGGCGCAGCGCGTGGAGCGCCTGAAGCGCGCCATGAATCCCTGGGTGGGGCTGGACGAGATCCGCCGCTTCGCTCGCGAAGGATTCGACTCCATCCCGCCCGAGTGGATCGGCACCTATTTCCGCTGGTGGGGCGTTTACACCCAGGGCGATGGTGCTGGTGTAACGGGCGGCCAAGGCGGCGTAGGGCGCGCTCTGCAGCGTTTCATGGTGCGCATCCGGATTCCGAACGGCATCATGAGTTCTCATCAGTTGCGCGCCATCGCAGACCTCACCCGCCGCCACGCCAATGGAATTGCCGATCTCACCGTTCGCCAGAACATTCAACTGCATTGGGTCACGATTGAGGCGTTGCCAGAAGTTCTCGAAGGCTTGTGGCGCGTGGGACTCAACACCACGGGCGCTTGCGGAGACGTCGTCCGAAACGTGACAGGCTGCCCGGTGGCCGGCGTTGATGCTGACGAAATTATTGATGCTTCACCGCTAGTGCTCGAGACGTCGCAGTTGCTAGCGGGAAACGCTGAGTTCTACAACTTGCCGCGGAAGTTCAAAATTTCGATCGCCGGATGCCACTCCTGGTGCACTTATCCTGAAATTAATGACATCGGTCTGACCGCGATCGCGCGCACTGTCGGCCGCAAGCGCGAGGTTGGATTCTCGGTGCGCGTTGCCGGCGGCCTTTCGGCAGAACCGTATCTTGGTGCGCGGCTCGACGCGTTCGTTCAGCAGAGTCAGGTTGTGCCGGTCATCAAAGGCATTGCCGAGCTCTTCCGCGATTCCGAAGTTCTCCGCGAGCACCGCGAGCGCGCGCGCCTGAAGTTCCTCTTCCTGCGCCATGGATGGACAGCCGAGCGGTTTCTCGACGAGTTGCAGCAGCGCATCGGTTTCCGGCTCGATCCCGCAGCGGAAGAACATCCTCCCGAGGACGTTTACCGCGACCACGTCGGCATTCACGCGCAGAAGCAGCCCGGTCTTTCCTATGTGGGCGCTGTGGTGCTGCGAGGCCGAATTACAGCCGAGCAGATGCAGTCCGCCGCCGATCTTGCCGAGCGCTACGCGAGTGGCGAACTCCGCGCCACCACCATGCAGAACTTGCTGGTCGTGAACGTTCCCACGATCCATGCCGATTCGCTTGCCAATGAACTGGATGCAATTGGATTCCAAGTCGGCGGGTCAGCGTTTGCGCGTGGGGCCGTTGCGTGCAGCGGAACCGAATTCTGCAAGCTGGCGATCACAGAAACCAAGAGCTTCTCGCGTTGGGTGGTGGAGGAGATGGAAGAGCGCCTCCCCGGCTTCGATCAGCATCTGAAGTTGCACGTTACGGGATGCCCCAACAGTTGCGGGCAGCATTGGATCGCCGACATCGGCATCGAGGGCAAGAAGATCAAAGTCGATGGCCACCTGGCAGACGCTTACTACTTTTGCGTTGGTGGTGCCCTCGGCTTGCATCAGTCGACGGCGCGCCCGGTCGGATATCGCTGCCTCTCCACCGAAGTCCCCGACGCCCTCGAACGCCTGCTGGACAGGTATCTCGCTGAGCGGGAGCCTTCAGAGAATTTACGCCGCTTCTTTGCTCGTCACAGCGACACGCAATTGCGGGAATTCTTGGCCGGCGAAAACGTTCCTGCTGTCGCTCGTGATCTACCCTCCCCACAAAATCTTGTGCACCTGGCTGGAGGTATTGGTGACTAGCTTATTTCCAATGTTCATGAAACTGGAAGGGAAGCAGTGCCTGGTCGTCGGGGCCGGAAAGGTCGGCGAACCGAAAATCAATGGCCTGCTCGAAACCGGTGCCCGCATTCGCGTGGTCGCGCTCGATGCCAGCCCCGCAGTACACGAATGGGCGCGCTCGGGAAGGATCGAACTTGAACTGCGCTCTTTCACCAGCGACGATTTGCACGGAGCATTTCTGGTCGTCGTCGCCACGGCTTCGCGCTCTCTGAATGAGCGTATCTATCGCGAGGCCCAAAGGCTCGGCATTCTCTGCAACGTAGTTGATGTGCCCGATCTTTGCGATTTCTTCTATCCGTCGATTGTTCGCCGCGGCGATTTGCAGATTGCTGTTTCGACTGCCGGACAGAGTCCTTCGTTAGCGCAGAAGATACGGCAACAACTTGAAAAACAATTTGGTCCTGCGTACGCGGCATGGGTGGCCGAGCTTGGTGAGACCAGGAAACTGATCCTCGTCAGCGACCTCGATAAGGAGCGCAAACTCGACCTCCTTCATTCGCTGGCAAGCAGGGAAGCATTCGAAGCGGCCCTGGCCGAGAACCGCGAACTGGCAGGCGAACTCATTGCTCACGGAGACAAATCATGAGAGGGAAAGTTTCTTTAGTTGGCGCAGGACCCGGCGATCCAGATTTGCTGACCGTGAAGGCTCTGCGGTTGCTACAGACCGCAGACGCTGTCTTGTATGACGAACTGGTCTCTGACGAGATACTGAAACTCATTCCGCCTGCCGCGCAATTGCATGACGTCGGCAAGAGATGCGGAACGAAAAAGATCCAGCAGGAAGAAATTAACTTTCTGATGATTGCTCTCGCGGACTCAGGTTTGCAAGTAGTCCGCCTGAAATCCGGCGACCCCATGATCTTCGGCCGTGCAGGCGAAGAGATCGAGGCTCTTCGCAAAGCGAACATTGATTACCAGCTTGTCCCAGGCGTGACGTCGGCGCTGGGAGCGGCGGCATCGGCGCAGATACCGCTGACGCATCGCCGCGAGTCGTCAGCCGTGGTCTTGCTCACAGCGCATCAAGCTTCCAACAGTGAGGCTGCCGACTGGAACAAGCTCGCCGGAAGCGGCGCCACTCTGGTGATCTACATGCCCGGACACAATTACGCGGACATCTCTGCCAAATTGAAAGCGCTCGGGTCTGGCAAGCGATACGCCCTGCGCAATCGTTTCTCGCGCGACCGCGCCAGACCAGCAGACTTTTCTTACGACTGTCGGCAAGCTGCCGCTCTCCCCAACGTTGCCTGCGCCCACTCTGCTTGTAGTGGGTAATGTCGTGCGACATGCCGCCGCCGACCAGTTCCAACTTGCTTCGGGCAGCGAAGTGTGTATCCCTGCTGAACTAATTTCGGTTTTGCGTACCGAGTCCATGCAAGAGGAGCCAGTCGCGTGAAAGATCTCATTCAGCCCTCTACCCAACACGACGGCCACCTTCAAGTTGCACAGGTGCTGCAGAACCTGGCGGAAACCTGGTCTCCGCAGCACGTTCTAAGTTGGGCCTTCCAGACGTTCGGCAAAAGCGTGGCTATTTCGTCGGCATTCGGCGCGGAAGGAATGGTGCTGATCGACATGGCGTCGCGCATCAGCAAGGACTTCCGTCTGTTCACCATCGATACGGAATTTCTCTTTCCTCGAGACCTACAATTTGATGGACCGGATTGAAGAAAAGTACGGAATCACGATCGAGAGGGTTTACTCCGCGCTCTCGCCGGAAGAGCAACAGCGCGTTCATGGCGAAGCTCTATGGAGCCACAACCCTGATCTATGCTGCAATCTGCGCAAAGTCGAACCTCTGCGCCGGAAGCTTGGCGAACTGAGTGCGTGGATTACGAGTATTCGTCGCGATCAGACATCAGTGCGCTCGGCCGCGAAACGAATCGAGTGGGATGCAAAGTTCGATCTGGTGAAGATTAATCCGATCGTTGATTGGACGTCGAAGCAGGTCTGGCGCTACATCCATGACCATGATGTTCCCTACAACTTGCTTCACGATCAGGACTACCCCAGTATCGGTTGCACTCATTGCACCCGTGCCATCAGGTCCGGAGAGGACCCGCGCGCCGGCCGTTGGCCGGGTTTCAACAAGACCGAGTGCGGGCTGCACATCATCGAACCCCTTCCAGCGTCAGCACAAGCACAAACGGCCACGGCAGACGGTGGCGATTAACCGTTAGCCTCTATCCGGCCTGGCAGTATGCGCTGGAAATTCCTCCCCAATCAGGCGTCGGCTCAAGCTTGGGAAAGAAGGCGCTATGCAGGCGCCGCACCGATTCCTCGGCCTTTGACTCATCGACCAGAAACGATAGCGTCCGTTCCGATGCTCCTTGGCAAAGGACACGTACGTCCATGTCAGACACCGTCGCGAAGACTCGGCTCGCCACCTCCGGCAGCCGGCGAATATTCTCACCGACCAGACATACCAGGGCCTTGTGGTTTTCCCATCGCACGTCGGCTACTTGCTGCAGATCCTCGACAATCTTGGGCAGCGCGACATTGGAACCAACCAAAAGTGAAATTCGGTCCACCGATGTTCCCATCACATCCACAGCACAGGTGTATTGCTCAAGCACTGCGAACACGGTATTCAATAAAGCAGCATCCACCCCGCGCCGTGAGTGGATTTCGAGCGAGACAACATTCCGTTTCGCGGTGATGGCACTCACCCGGTTGCCCGTGTTGCTGGCATGCGCCGTAATTTCGGTTCCTTGCCGCTCGGGATGCCGCGAGTTCAACACATAGACAGGAATGTTCTCCCGCATCGCCGGCGCGAGAGTTGCCGGATGCAACACCTTGGCACCAAAATGAGCCAGGTCAGCCGCTTCATCGAAGCTCAGTTTGCGAATCACGCGGGCGTCGGAACAAATCTTCGGATCGGTCGTCATGACTCCGTCAACATCCGTCCAGATTTCAACTCGCGATGCGCCCACGGCCGCGCCTACAATGGCCGCAGTGAAGTCAGATCCCCCGCGCCCCAGCGTGGTGGGAACTCCATCGATGGTCGAGGCCATAAAACCACCAAGAACCGGCACACTCTCCGACTGCAGGAGAGGGTTCAAGACGTCTCGAAGCCGCTGATTAGTGAGATCCCAGAGCGGGCTCGCCTGTCCGTGGCGTGCGTCGGTGAGAATGCACTTAGAGGCATCAACATGCACAGCCGCCAGTCCCGCTTCACAAAGCGCCCAGCCGACAAGCCTGCTTGAGAAGCATTCTCCAAAGCTCAACAGCCGGTCCTGCCCCTTGAGGTCAAAATGGCGGGAGGTTTCCAGATCGTGCAGCAACGATTCCAAAGCCTGAAATTCGCCGCGCAGTTCGCGATCAAGGGACCCATAAGCCGACGCACTTAGAAGCGAATCGGCAAGCTCTTCGTGGCGCACGTAAATGTTCCGAACAGTTGCCAGTGCGGATCCCAAATGCCCTTGGGCGGCCGCGTTTCCCGCCTCCAGCAATTGATCGGTAACTTTCGCCAGCGCGCTGATAATGAGCACCGGCTTCGCCCCCAATCTACTCTCGACGATACCGATGAGCCGTCGAATGGCGGCTGCGTCCTCGACCGACGTCCCGCCGAACTTCATCACCACCACATCTTCGCCACGCTCAAATCTGCTTTGTCGCCGTAGACCGCTCATGTTCTTTCCGCTCCATTCTCGTGAAATCGCCCAAAAACAAAAACCCACCGCCAGATCGCTCCTGGCGGTGGGTTCGGTGGTCTTGCTTAAGATTGCTCTACTTCATCCGTTCCCGTCCTCCAGAAGACACGTAATTCGTGTCGACATGCCTGTGCCTGTCGATGTAATTCGCGTCGCCTTCTGGACGAGGGTACTCATGAAATCACGAACTGCCAAACAATGCATGCTGAGGATATCGGACGGATCCCGTCCAGGTGAAATTCAAAATTGTGATGATATGAATCGAAAAATCAGGTTCTGCCTGCTAAGCATCCGCCTTTTTCATCTGCGTGGCAAACTGCCGTAAAAGCGCCACAAACGCAGTCGATGCCACCGAAAGCGTGCGATCACGACGGTAAGCCAGTCCCAGTTCGCGATAAAGCTCCGCATCTTCAAGGTCGATCAATTTGACGCGACCTGCCTCCACTTCATCGCGGGCAAACGACGCGCTGATCAGCGACACACCCAGGTCGGCCGCCACAAAGCTCTTAATCATCCCAATACTTGGCAACTCCATTCGCACCTGCAACTCAGCGCTGTGCGGCCGGAAGAGCTTGTCCAGAAGCCTGCGCGTGTGGCCGGTTTTTGGAAACAGCAGCGGATGTTTGACGATCTCACTGACTGGCACGACCTTGTGTTTGGCCAGCGCATTCTTAGGGCTCACCATCAGCATCAACTTGTCCCGGAAGATGGGCTGGATTTTCAGGCTGGGCGACTGAATGGGGAGTGTAAGAATCCCCACCTCCACCGCGCCATTTTCCAGCTTTTCCACGATCTTGTAGCTGAAATTTCGATAGATGCTGATCTGCACCGGCGGATACCGCCGGCAGTATTCCCCAAAGACCTCCGGCAGGACGTACAAGCAAGTCGCCTCGTTGGCCCCTACGCGCAGGGTGCCGCGGGGAGTGGTGCTGTGGTCGGCGACTGCTGTAAGCGACTCATCCCTCAGGTTCTTAAGCCGCTCGGCATATTCGTAGAAAATCTGTCCGGCGGGGGTCAGCTTGACGGTCTTGCCTGAGCGGTCGAGCAGGCGGTCGCCGTACTCCTGCTCCAGTTGGCGGATCTGCGCGCTGACCGCCGATTGTGATCGAAATACTTTTTCCCCGGCACGGGAAAAACTGCCCTGTCTGGCGACTTCCAGGAACGTAATGAGTTGGTCAAAGTCCATGGGTTGGCGGAATTATAGCGGAGTCGCCTGGAATTGGCGGTTATTTCCTGCGCGACCACTCACAACCGCTGGCACGGAATTTTTTATCGGAGCAATCGAAATTCTGCATTGTACTTTGCCGCCACTGAAGCCTTATTAAAGATAGTTGGAACGAATAGTCCTGAGCAGAAGTGTGCCGTGTAGAATAGCCTCGCCGGTGCGCCCAAGAACAGGTGATCCAGACAGCTTTCAATCCGTGCGACGGAGTCCAAGATGACGCGTCTAAACCCGATCAATGGCTTGCCTCCGGCGCAGGGTCTTTACGATCCGGCGCTTGAGCACGACGCCTGCGGAATCGGATTTGTCGCCAGCATCTCCGGTCAAAAGAGCCACGAGATCATTAAGAAGGGAATTCAGGTCCTTCTCAATCTCGCTCATCGCGGCGCCTGCGGCTGCGATCCCGAGACCGGCGATGGCGCCGGCGTTCTGATCCAGATCCCTCACAAATTCTTCGTCAGAGAATGCGAAAAACTCGGCTTCACCCTGCCCAAACCGGGGACGTACGGCGTCGGCATGACTTTCTTGCCTGTCGAGAAGCATCAGCGCCTCACTTGTGAAGGCATCCTCGAGCGAATTATCAAGGAAGAAGGATTGTCGCTTCTGGGCTGGCGGGATACTCCCGTCTACGCGTCGGCGATTGGCCGCGTCGCGCGGGCTTCCCAGCCATACATCCAACAGATATTCGTGGGTTGCGCCCCAGGCCTGGACGAGGACGCCTTCGAGCGCAAACTATACGTGGTCCGCAAGCGTGCCGAAAACGAGATTCGCGAGGCCGGAATCCAAGACGCGGAGATGTTCTACATCCCGTCGCTCTCCTGCCGGACGATCGTTTACAAAGGCCTCCTGCTGGCGCAGCAGATTACGAACTTCTATCGCGAACTTGCCGACCCTGACGTTGTGAGTGCGCTGTGCCTGGTCCATCAGCGGTTTTCCACGAACACATTTCCCAGCTGGCAGCGGGCTCACCCCTACCGCTACATCGCGCACAACGGCGAGATCAACACCTTGCGCGGCAACGTCAACTGGATGTACGCGCGGCAGTCGCTGCTGAGTACGCCGCTCTTTGGGGATGACATCAAGAAGCTCCATCCGATCATTGCCCCGGATGGCAGCGACTCCGCCAATTTTGATAATGCCGTGGAGTTGCTGCTGCAGGCGGGACGCAGCTTGCCGCACGTCATGGCCATGCTGATTCCCGAGGCTTGGTCCGGCAATCCGCACATGAAGCCGGAGAAACGCGCTTTCTACGAGTACCACGCCTGCATGATGGAGCCTTGGGATGGCCCGGCAGCAATTGCTTTTACCGATGGCCGCGTAATCGGCGCAACGCTCGATCGCAACGGCCTTCGTCCCGGCCGGTATGTTGTCACCCACGACGGCCTGGTCGTAATGGCTTCCGAAGCGGGCGTGCTCGACGTGGCGCCCGAGCAGGTCAAGAGAAAAGGCCGCTTGCAACCGGGCAAAATGTTTTTGGTCGACACGGTCGAAGGCCGCATCATCTCCGACAAAGAGATCAAGCAGAAGCTGGCGGCGCGACATCCCTATGCGGAGTGGTTGAAGGAAAATCAGATCACCATCGACCAACTGCCTGAGCCCTCGCGCATGCATTATCCCGATGCCGAGACGCTCCTCCGTCGACAGCGCGCCTTCGGTTACTCCGACGAGGATCTGGGCATGATCCTCACCCCCATGGCAACCAAGGGCGAAGAACCCGTCGGTTCCATGGGAACCGACACTCCGCTGGCGTGCCTCTCAGACAGGCCGCAGTCGCTGTTCAACTACTTCAAGCAGCTCTTCGCTCAGGTGACCAATCCTCCCATCGATCCGATTCGTGAAGAGATGGTTATGTCGCTCATCAGCTACATCGGGAGTGAGCGCAACATTCTCGAGGAAGCGCCTGAGAATTGTCACATGCTGAAGTTGGCACATCCTCTGCTGACGAATCGCGAATTGGAAAAACTGCGCCGGGTTTCGAATCGCGACTTGCTGGCGACCACTCTGCCGGCTCTCTTCCGGGCCAAGGAAGGTGAAGCAGGACTGAAGCGCGCCCTCGATGAGCTGTGCCAGCGCGCTTCGTTGGCGGTGAAAGCCGGATACTCGTTAATGATTCTTTCGGATCGCGGCGTGGACAAAGACTACGCGCCCATTCCGTGTTTGCTTGCGCTGGCTGCCGTTCACAATCTGCTGGTACGAGAGGAAACGCGAACCCAGGTGGCGCTGATCACCGAATCCGGTGAACCGCGCGAGGTCATGCATTTTGCCTTGCTCAGTGGCTATGGAGCCAGCGCGATCAATCCGTATCTTGCTCTGGAAAGCGTGGAAAACCTTGCCTGGCGCGGTGAGTTGGGCGAGGCCATCACGCCGGAGTTGGCAGTCAAGCATTTCCTGAAGGCGATCAAGAAAGGTCTACTCAAGACGTTTTCGAAGATGGGGATCTCCACTCTCCAGAGCTATCAGGGAGCGCAGGTCTTCGAAGCGATTGGTCTGAATAAAGAGTTGGTCGAGACCTATTTTTCCGGCACCACGTCGCGCATCGAGGGCATCGGTCTTTCCGTCTTGGCAAATGAAGCCCTGTTGAAGCACGAGTACGCTTTCCGGCCTTTGACCGATTTCGAAACTGAACTGACTGTCGGCGGCAACTATCACCAGCGAGTCAATGGTGAATACCATCTCCTGAATCCGCTGACGATCAGCAAGCTTCAGCATGCGGTTCGGCAAGCCAGCTCCAAGACTTTTCAGGAATACACCGAACTCATCGACAAGCAGAGTGCACAGCTCTGTACGCTGCGCGGACTGATGAAACTGAAGAAGAGCGCCGCGCCGGTCCCCTTGGAAGACGTCGAGCCGGCGAAGGAAATCGTCAAGCGCTTCACGACCGGCGCAATGTCGTTCGGATCGATCAGCAAGGAAGCCCACGAGACCCTAGCCATTGCCATGAACCGCATCGGCGGCAAATCAAATACCGGCGAGGGCGGGGAAGACGAGGGACGCTTCAAACCCGATCCCAACGGGGATCTCCGCCGCAGCGCGGTCAAGCAAGTGGCGTCGGCTCGTTTCGGCGTCACGGCGAATTACCTCGTGAACGCCGACGAACTCCAGATCAAAATGGCCCAGGGCGCGAAGCCCGGCGAGGGCGGGCAGCTTCCCGGGCATAAAGTGGACGACGTCATCGCGCGTCTGAGGCACTCGATCCCGGGCGTGGGACTCATCTCTCCTCCTCCGCATCACGACATCTATTCGATTGAAGACCTCGCGCAGCTGATCTACGACTTGAAAAACGTCAATCCCACTGCGCGAATTGCCGTGAAGTTGGTCGCTGAAGTCGGAGTAGGAACCGTCGCAGCCGGTGTGGCCAAGGCCCATGCCGACGTGGTTCTTATCAGCGGGGACAGTGGAGGCACCGGAGCATCTCCCCTCAGCTCGATCAAGCACGCGGGCATTCCCTGGGAACTGGGACTCGCAGAGACGCAGCAGGTTCTCTTGTTAAATGACCTGCGGAGCCGCATCCGGGTCCAGACCGACGGTAAACTCCAGACCGGTCGCGATGTCGTGATCGCGGCATTGCTCGGGGCCGAAGAATTCGGTTTCGCAACGACCCCGCTGATCGCGATGGGCTGCGTCATGATGCGCAAATGCCATCTCAACACCTGCTCGGTCGGGATTGCCACACAAGATCCTGTGCTTCGGCAAAAGTTCCAGGGCCAACCCGAGCACGTCATCAATTTCTTCTTCTTCATCGCCGAGCAGATTCGGCAGTACATGGCGGAAATGGGCTTCAGCACGGTCGATCAGATGGTTGGTCGCGTTGATATGCTCGAGGTTGATACGGCCGTCGCTCACTGGAAAGATCATTGGAAGGCCCGCGGTATCGATCTCTCCTCAATTCTCTACAATCCGCCAGTGCCGTCCCGCGTGGCGAGGCGCTGCATACACGCCCAAGATCACGGCTTGCATAACCTTCTCGATCATCAACTGGTCGAGCATTCACTGGATGCTTTGCTGAGTTTGAGTTCCGTTGAAATTAATCTGCCCGTCCGCAACGTGCACCGCTCTGTAGGGATCATGCTCAGCGGCGAAATCGCGCGCCGATACGGCTCTGCTGGCCTTCCCGATGGCACAGTTCGCATCCACCTGTCTGGTTCCGCTGGTCAGAGTTTCGGCGCCTTTCTTGCAAAGGGCGTAACCCTGACTCTGGAAGGCGAAGCCAACGACTATGTGGGTAAGGGGCTCTCTGGAGGACGAATCGTAGTGTATCCGCCGCGCGGATCAACCTTTGCTCCCGAAGAGAACATCATCATCGGCAATGTCGCCCTGTACGGCGCGACCAGCGGAGAAGTCTTCTTCAATGGCGTTGCCGGCGAGCGCTTTGCCGTGCGAAATTCCGGGTCGACTGCCGTGGTGGAAGGCGTCGGCGATCACGGCTGCGAGTACATGACCAACGGCTTAGTCGTCGTGCTCGGTTCCTGCGGGCGCAATTTCGCGGCTGGAATGAGCGGCGGAGTAGCTTACGTCTATGACGAACGAGGAGACTTTACCGAGAAGCGCTGCAATCTGGAATCGGTTGATCTTGAACCTCTCACCGAAACGAAGGATATGCTGGTTGTTCGCGATCTGGTTCAGCGGCATGCAGAATTAACGGGTAGCCAGCGCGCCAAGTGGATCCTGGAGAACTGGAACGAGGCCGTATCCCGTTTCATAAAAGTGTTCCCGCACGAATTCAAGCGCGTGCTTGGAATTCCACGCGCCGACCAAGCCTACATCCCAGGCGAACCGGTTGCTGTTCTAGCCGACGCGGAGCAGGTGCAACATGGGTAAGACCACCGGTTTCATGGATTATTCCCGGGAGTTGGCTCCGCGCAGGCCTGTGCTCGAACGCGTAAACGACTGGTTCGAGATCTATCAGGACTTCCCCGAAGAAGAGCTCCGCAAGCAGGGCGCGCGCTGCATGGATTGCGGTGTGCCGTTCTGCCAGACGGGCTGTCCGGTAAGCAACCTGATCCCCGATTGGAACGATCTCGTCTATCGCGGACGTTGGAAAGATGCAGTCCGCCAGTTGCATGCGACCAACAACTTCCCGGAGTTCACCGGCCGCATTTGTCCGGCGCCCTGCGAAGCCTCGTGCGTACTAGGCATCACGGAACCAGCGGTCACGATCAAGCAGAATGAAAAGAACATCGTCGAGCGAGGTTTTCTGGAAGGATGGATTCACCCCGTTCTGCCAAAACACCGCAGCGGCAAAAGCGTAGCGATCGTTGGTTCGGGCCCAGCAGGCCTCGCGGCGGCTCAGCAACTCTGTCGCGCTGGGCACGGAGTAACTGTCTACGAGAAGGCGGATCGCATCGGCGGACTGCTTCGCTACGGCATTCCAGAGTTTAAGCTGGAGAAGCATATCGTCGATCGCCGTCTCGAGCAGATGACCGCCGAGGGCGTGAAGTTCGTAACCAATGCTCACGTTGGAGTGAACGTCGCGGTTGAGGATCTGCGTCGCGACTTCGATGCAATCGTGCTTGCTGGCGGTTCCGAACATCCTCGCGATCTCCAGATTCCCGGCCGCGAACTCAACGGAATTCACTTTGCCATGGAATTCCTGCCGCAGCAAAATAAGCGCTGCCACGGGGATAATCTCGACCCCGCAATTGAGATTCTGGCCACCGGCAAGCGCGTCGTTATCATCGGCGGAGGTGACACTGGCGCCGATTGTCTCGGCACAACCCACCGTCAGAAACCGATTTCCGTTCACCAGTTCGAGATCATGCCCAAGCCGCCCGAGGAGCGCTCTCCGCAGACGCCTTGGCCGCTCTGGCCGATGCAGCTTCGCATCGAAGGTGCCCACGAAGAAGGCGGCATCCGTGACTGGAGCATCGCAACCACTCGCTTGACCGGGGATGAAAATGGGAACGTGAAGCAACTTCATGCCGTGCGCGTCGGTCCCCCTCCGAAGTTCGAACCGATCGCGGGCACCGAGTTCACGATGGATGCCGATCTTGTCCTGATCGCCATGGGATTCCTCGGACCGGTTCGCAACGGTATGATCGAACAACTGGGCGTTCAGTTGGATAATCGTGGCAATGTCGCCACCGACGAGAACTACATGTCATCGGTCCCAGGCGTTTTTGCTGCCGGAGATATGCGTCGCGGGCAATCCCTGGTTGTGTGGGCGATCTCGGAAGGTCGCAAGGCCGCGGCTTGCGTCGATCAATATCTGAAACATCTCAGCGTTCAACCGAGACTCGAACCTGCGCAGATATATCCCAACGCTATTCGGATCGCATAGCTGCCGCAACTTCCTCAAACAGCTTGGGCAACTGGCGCGCATCTTCCGCAGAGTTTCCGAAGCGCGCCGACTCGTACACACTGGTAAACTGCGCTACCGGCAAACGAAGACGGCTGTCTTCTATCTTGCGGACGAATTCATGCGGGGTCTCGGCGTCGGTCTTTTCCATTCCGCGACGCGCCAGCGCGCGGGCCATACGTTGATACCACATGAGAGGCCGCCTGCTCGGGCGAGCGCTCGGGATGTGCTCCAATCCACATTTCATGCAGCGCTCGCGCGAGGCGTCCGAGATTTGCCAGTAGCACAAACGCTAGAACGATCCCACCTCCAACCAGCATCCACCGGCGGGGAGAGTTCTCAACTCGCTCCTGGCCGCGCCGCGCCCATTCAAGCATTGAGTCATAGTGTCCGCGGGCCCACAGCCGCGCGCCTTCCCACATGCCGCGCGAAGTGTTGATTGCCGCTTTGCCCAGGACATATTGATTCGAGCTATCGTAGCTGATGACCCAATCGCGCCAGAAGGAAGCCGCGGCATCCAGGTAGAGCGAAAGTCGTGCCCATCCCTGTGGAGTGCCAACGTTTCCTCCCGGTGTGGGATCGAATGTCTGCCAGCCGTAACCAGGGAAGTAGGCTTCGACCCACGAGTGCGCATCTTTGGCGCGCACGACGTAGCTTCCGGTGATGTCGTTGAATTCGTCGCTGCGGAATCCATTCACCACGCGAGAAGGAATTCCCAGCGTTCGCAACATAACGGCCATCGACGAAGCGAAGTATTCGCAGTGTCCCTGTTTCCGCTCGAAAAGGAAATTGGCAATGGGATCTTTGACCTCGGTCTGCGGCAGTTGCAACGTGTACCCGAAGCGAGTGCGAAGATAATTCTCCATGACGACAGTCTTGTCGTAATCGGTCTTGGCGGAATTTGTGATCTGTGACGCCAATCGAGGAATTCGAGGATCGACGTTCGGGAGGCGGAGATAGGTGTCGGCAATCTTCGCCGGGTAGTTACGTCCGGCTGCGCGCAGTTGGGGTGCGGTTGGGGTTGCGATATCCGATGTCGCCTCATAACGAGTGATGGCGTGCTGGAAGTCGTAGTCGTAGATGCTTCCCCCGGAATCAGCCGTAATTAATCGGTAATCCCCGCGCAAACTGAAAGCCCACGGAGCGAGAAAGAAGACGTTCGTCCCAATCGGCTCCATCAGCACCTTGTAGTGGATGAGCTTCTCGTGTTGCAGGCTGGCGGTGGCATAGGACCTGGGAGGGCGACCGTCGCTGGGCAAGGCAAAACTCGTGTCTGGCCGGCGCGACAGAGTGGAAGCGTCGGTGGGATTCGTCCAGGTATGGCCATCGAATTTCGCCAGCGATACTCCGCGCCAATGGAGATCGTAAAGGCCGCCTTGGTCTCCATCGATCTGAATGTGCATCACGACTGTGTTCGACTGTTGAATCTGGCCAATCTGTCCCAACTGAACGTGATCGCTGAAGCCGGAAGAAAAGTCTGTGCCGTAGGAATATCCGCCCAAATAACCCGCTGACATGCGGGGCATGACAAAGAACAGAGTAGCGGCGCAGAAGAGAATCACCATCACCAGAGCAGGCATGAAACGAACGAGGGCAAAAGCAAGATGCCGATGCTCGTGCGGATCGCTCGAATGCCGGGCTTGGATATTCGCGGCGATTCCGGACTGCCGCATCTCCATCAACACAAAGGTGGCAACAGCCATCAGCATGAAAGCTGCGAATGAAAACAGAAATGTGCTGTCGACGGTCAGGACTGCCGAGGCGAGCACCATGAGGAACGCGAGAATCGCCAGGGTGATGTGATCGCGCTCGCGGCGCAGAGAGAAGGTTCGGACCACAACTCCGAACAACGCAAGGTGGACAGTTGCGGGAAGGAAGCTGCGAGAGAAAACAAGGTAGTCAATGGCGAAGAAGGCGAAGTATGCGATCGACAGAGGCGTTGTCCAGCGCTCGGAGATCGCGAAGCGGCGTCTCTTGGCCAGCAAGAAACCACGAACTGCCAGGGCAGTTGCTACCAGGATGACGGACGGAAGATCGAGTCCGCCGGTTCCGGCCAGCGTGCCAAATCCGGTTAAGACAAGCAGATACAGAGCGAGTTCGAAGTAATGGTCGATCGCTCGCTGAAGCGGGATCACTCCGGAATTTGTGGAAGCCGACGACATTGGGGATGGTTTTGCGGTGGATCCTATTGTTCGACAGTTGGGTCAAGAAAGGGAAGGGTGAGAGAGGGAATTCTTGCACCAAAAGTCACGTCGATGTGGAGAATTCGGAGTTTGCGTCTGGCGTTCGCGAAAGTTGATTTGTTCCAATTTGGGAATTGGGGTGTACCCCCCTCCCCTTGGGTTCATTGAAATCTTCAACTTAGCGGAAAGTGTCGAACTAAATCTTGGGGCTCAGCAACTTAGGGGCAAAATCTTGAGCCGCAAGTACTTAGGTGCTATCGGGCCATTCCTTCCTATACCGCTTTCGCCTTGGCCAGGATCTACTCTCGCGATATCGCGCGCAACGATTGAGATCACATAGGGCTGTGATTCTGCACGTTCCCGAAGCACGGTTAGACCGCGCTTCTGTCAGTTGGGTTTCCGAAGTGTGAACGCCGCCTGAACTGCCCCACTCAAGCCAATACCGGGCTTGAGTGGGCCACCGGCCGACTGAGGTCCCCCTGTCATTTCTTTCTTTTGACTACATTCCGGCGGAGGCGTAGTATACGCCCACTCAGCCGAACCTCATTCTTGCTCGCCTAAATGCAGTCCGACTGAACCGGCCCTCGGTTCTCAGCGTGTTTTCAGCAAAAGAAGGAGCTTACCATGCGAACAACTGCATGGCTGATCTTTGCCTTAGTGTTAGGTCTGACCACGGCACAGGCGCAGAAGGCGATGTGGAACCTTTCCAGAGATTTGCGCGCAAGTAACAACGAAATCTCATTCAATCAAGGTTCCAACGGAGTGTGGTACTTCATGGAAAGTGCGTCCGAGCGGCACATTCCATCGACTTATAGCTTCTTGCCGGTTTACGTGGCCCCGTGCACCGGCGGCATCAGAGAAGTGCCGATTATTGGTGTGAATTGCTGGCGAGATATTTCTCTCCAGGAGCAGCATGCACCTCTTGTCGGCGTCAATTTCACTAACCAGACGCAAGTCTTTAACCTTACTGATACGATCCCGCCTCATGCAGTGTGGATGCATCCGGCGCCCGCTAACCTCGTAATCGTCGCTTGGAAGAGTCCGCTCTTGGCAATTGTGAGCGTCACTGGGTCGTTCACCGACAATGATCCGGTCTGTGGGAATGGCATACTCTGGTTCATCGAAAAGGGTGGCAGTCGGTTGGCGTCGGGAAATATCCCGAACGGTGGCGCACAGGGCTTTAGCCTTCCAAGCGTTTCCGTCTCCCCAGGTCAGATTTTGTATTTCATGGTTGATGCAAACAAGGGAGACTTTGGCTGTGACTCCACAGAGCTAGATTTGACTATTGCTCAAGTAATCTGAACCGAGATGAGAGTCGCTCGTTTTTCGAGGCATTAGTGTCAGCAGTGCCTTGCGATTACCAACCATTGATCCAATGCCCGCACAAGTCAATGAGCCGCGAAGATCGAAGAAGGTGGCATGGTGAAGATCAATCAGTGGCCGGCAGTGGTGACGAAGATTCGGACAATTGCTTAGCTGCACGCTCTATGAGGGAGAGAGCATCGAATTCCCACCCTTTGCAAAAAGCGCAAAGGATCGGCCACCCAACTGCGTGGAGGCAGAGAGGGTAGGCCACCGGCCAGCGCTTCTCCAGTGGCGGGCCCGGGAGGTGCTATTTGCCTGCGTTTCTCCTTCGGCGGGTGGACTTCGGAGCTGGAGTCTCTTTGGGTGATTCTTCATCCGGGAGTTTATCTACGACAGCCTTCAGCATTTCGTGTCGCATGTTGGCGAGATTCTGCAGCATCGTCCCCAGAAGTTCTTGTTTCTTCGCATAGTCCGCATCGGCTTGCGAGGATGGAGAGAGTGACTCTGATTCCACTCGTTGCCATTCCCAGGGGCGCAGAAATCGATCGACGCCGCTCAGGGAGTTCGCTGAAACACGCGTGAACTCCATCGCAATCTGGGTCTGAGCAGGGCCGCTCGCCATGGTGAGCGGGAACTCGATGAAGAGCTGTGCGCCGGAAACCTGCCAGCTACCCCGGAAGTTCGCTTGCGCGACCAACTGAATGCCAACAACACGATTCGGGTCCGGTGTCGTTTGACCCTGAAAGGTGCCGTTCGGGGAGAAGATTGCCACAAGCTGAGCGTCAACCAGCGTTCCCGACTGCGCCAGCCAGGTTCCGTTGCAGAGAATGGCGGCCAGGTCCGGCGCCTGTGCCTGCGCTAATGGAAAACCGCAGTGGGGACACGAACTGGCTTGGCTCGAAACTTGACGCGAGCACTCCGGACAGGTGATGAGCGCCATAAATGATCCTCCGTTTGGAAGTAAAAACTTCGCGACTCTGACGACGAAGTCAGTTCCAGATCGTGAACAGCTTCGACAGAAGGTCAGGGGGGAAATTCGCTAAGACGTGCCGCGTACCGCTTTCAGAAGCTTTTCCAGATCAGCCGGCGACGCGGAGTCAACCTTGATGCTTCCTCCGTTATTGGGTAGCTGAATTTCAACTCCCGACAAACCTTTGCCTCGAATGACATCGATGATCTTCTTGATGACGTCCATGGCCGGGTTAGCGATTCCGATCCAAACAGCGATGGCGGCGGCATCGAGTCCGCGGGTTTGCTGCACACCAGCGGACTTTACGCCCTCGATCTGCTTAAACTCGGCTTCGAGATTTTTTCCGCTGTCGACCGATGCGCCTTCTGGAAGTTTCAGGGTGAGTACGTTGGACATTGCAATTCTCCTTTGTTCATTTCGTTCAAGCCGGGAGGCCTACCAAATACCAGTTTGCCCAAAGTGCAGGAGGACGACCTTCCTCGATGGCCGCCCTGAGGGCCGTCTGCAAAGCTGGGGCAAGGGCGATGCCCTTGCTAAGTGAAGTGTGCAAATCGATCATGACACGCATCGCCGTTTCTGAGTCCGCATCATACAGGCTGACCAGCAACTGCTGCGCGCCAGAATAGAAGATTGGCAGATAGAGGCCGATCCATTCGTCACCGGCCGTCGGCTTTCCCGAGCCTTCCTCCTGTCGACCGAGCGAGCAAGCGCTCAGGAACACGCGTGCATTTGCCAGATGGACTGAGAATAATTCACTCGCACGCAGCGCATCACTTCCAAGGCGGAGGGCAGCATCGAAGGGCATTCCTTCCCGGAAAACGCCGTGACAGGCGATGTGGATGATGCCGAACCCGCTCCAATGGTCGGGGCCCAGCCCCTCCGTTTCCAGCAAGGCGTCGGCTGGAACTATGCGGCCTTTCACTTTGCCCGGTTGCTTGACTTGCCAAATCCTGGCGATGTCAGCAATCTCGGTTTCGACCGCTTCCAGCGGCGGATCGCCGAAGCCGTTGGTTGGGCATCCGAGCAGCAAGATCTTGTCGGCCGGTGCAGCCTTGGACTGTAGTGCCAGCAGAGTCAGCGTCGGAATGAACTGCACGGGAACTTTCTGGATCAAGGTTTGGTCATCACGGATGGGCACCGACTGCAGTGGGATCCCCTTGAGACGGTCGTGAGGACTGATCAACATCTGCGAATTGTTGGCCAGAGAAGCCAAGACATCGGCCGGCAGTACTTTCTGAGCGAGTTTCTTCGGAAACGTATCTTCCGCTGGAGAAACGGTTCCGCGGAGCATTGAGCGCAACTCGTCAAGGGCCTTGAGATCAGCAGGAGACCAAGGCGCGGCAAGAGAATGAGGCGATCTATCTGAGCCTGTCCAGAAAATGTGGAGGCAAACGTTGTCACTATTCGGATCGGCCACCCAATAGTAGGAGACTACAATCCACTGTGATTTGAGCTTTGCCAGCTCGGACTTGAGATCGAATGGCGGTGGACTTTTCAGCGCGGCCCAGCGGGGATTCTGCTTCATCAGGACTGCAAGCAGATCGCGTTTCTGCTGGGAGATGCTCCTGATCCGTAGCTCTGAGTTCTGGCCTCGAGCGCCAAGCTTGTCCTGAGGCGAGAGATTTGCAAACTGGCGCTCAGCTTCGTCCATCTGGGATTCCAGACTCTTGAGGCGGGCAATCTCGGCAGGATCGATACCCTCAAAGAGTCCGATTTCTGCGTTGGCAACCAACTGGCAGAGGTAAAAACTCTTGGCGCGTTCAGCGATGCTCCACGCTCGCCACAGTCCTTCGGAGCCACTCTTGGTTCGAGCAATCTCGAAGGCGCGGTCGTAGAAACGCAGCTTGTTGGCCAGGAATCTTTGCTGCTCGGACACATCACGGAAAAGGCGAACGAGAGACTCGATCCCGGAGAGAGCGAGCAATGCCAGATCCCAGGCTTCGTCGGATTCCCCGCGCGCCGAACGGATCCGAGCCAGACTCAATCGCGCGCCGGCCAGCATGTCGGGAGGGCCGGACTTCTCCAGAAATGCGAGGCTGGCATCAATTTCGGGCTCGGCGGCCTCCCAATCCTGCAACTCTATAAAACACTCGCCGGCCCTTGACCTACATCCAGCGATACCTTGCCGCCAGCCTTCCCGTTCCAGGGACTCTGACGTGCCCAGATACAGCGCGGCTGCTTTATCCCATTCGCGCTGATTGAAGGCGATGTCGGCTTCCATGGAGTCGGCTACCCATTGTGGACCGGGATACTTGCGAAATTCAGTGATCGCTTCCTCGGCGGCCGAGGGGTCGTAGACGTCGGAGTACGGCGTGCCCAGCAGAAGCGCACGCACGTAGTAGACGTTTGGCAACGTCATCCGCCGTGGCAGGGGAGGAAGACGCATGGCGACGCGTTCGCAGCGGGAAAGGTCGTCCAGGGCCTCGTGCCAGCGGTTCGAGAATCTGCGAACGGTTGCGCGATCCTGCAGGCAGGAGGCGAGCTCACCGGCCCGCCACGGATCGGACGCACCTTCGGATTGGGAAATCAGCTCCGTGAGCTTGGCTTCGGCTTCGGGCAGCTTACCGTCATCGAAGTCACGCATGGCTTCGCCGCGCAAATAGCGTAGCGTGCTAGTGTCCATGGTTATGCGGCGCGGGCCTGGGCGGCCATACGGGAATAGTCGCGACCTGCTGCGCGGTCGCCGAGCCTGTCCGCAATTTTGGCTAGGTCTTCGTAGCTTCGAGCCACCAATTCTCCGACTTCAATATCATTCGCACGCTGGAGACATTCGTTGAAAATATTCTTCGCCTGTTCGATTTGCCCGCTGTTCAACGCCATCATGCCTTCCATTTCACGGCGAGTCCATTCCTGGAACAGCACGAAGAATTGGGTCTTGCGATCAAGCTGGGCAAAGGGCATAGGTAGATTTACTCCCAGTGGCCAACGCAGGACATAAGGCTTGGTGCCCTCGCGATAGTATTCTTGGATGTTGAGCGGGGGACCGCTCCCCATTTGGTCTGCACCCATCTCTTTGAGCGCAATCAGAACTTCGTCGAGTTTGGACTCATCATTCATCGCTGCCTGAATTCTCTGCAGCAATTCCGGCGACATCGTGCCGGAACTGGCAAGCTGCTCGATCAGTTGCTGTAAGTCCTGGGCCATATCAACCTCCAATTGCTAAGACTTGTTTGTTGGGCGACTCCCGATGGACTCGGCGGCCCAGTCGTTGAGTGATCTTGCGAAACAGGGTGAGATTGCGAAGCCGGCGATGAAGAGCGGACTCTCGCGAGAAGAAACCAAACGCCACTTCGACATCGAATGAGAGGTGCCCAGTGGCCGGCCATTCCTAGGGACCTCCAGTAAATGGTGAAACTTCACCTGGGAACGTTGCGCGTGTCAGTCACGCGATTACTTCAATGATTTGGGGTCGTAACGATTCCGGGGAGTCAAATCTGAGAAATTGTGATCCTCTGCCATGGAAAGAGCAAGCGCTAAGTTTGGGTCATGAAGGGAGGCCGGTCGTCGGTTCGAGCCGCGCCTTGCGGCTCCGATTGTGAATGCTAGAATGAAGCAGGTCAGGTATCGGTCTCACGCGACGTACTCTCGCCAACCCCGCCAGGTCCGGAAGGAAGCAACGGTAACGGGCTCTTACGTGTGCAGTGAGTCCCCGGTACCTGACTTTTTTCCACAGCAACCTCCGCAAGGCTCCCCACTCCTCATAACCGGCTTTTTACATTCTTTTACCACTCTTTTCGCAGGAAACGTTTTTCCGAGCATCTATATGTGAGAGGTTGAGATCGATCTGGGTGAGGAGAAACATGGAACGTCGCAATATTTCCCCTGCTGACCACGTCACCATCCGAGTATCCGGGAAACTGTTCAGAGGTCATTTGGAGTATCTGGACCAACTTGTCCGTTCTGCGACTGGGTGCCATCTGTGGCCTATGCTGAACCTCTCGCATCTGGAGGAGTTGGACCGCGATGCCATCTTGTACTTGCTGAACGGCGAGAACCGCGATTTCGGTATCATCTCCTGCCCCAATTTCATTCGCGAGTGGATGGAGCACGAAAAAGAAAGAGCGGCAGCTTGAACCGAGGCTCCGAAAAAGCTGAACGCGGAGGACTCGCAGAGAGCGCGGAGGGGATCCACGAAGACCAACGCGCAAACGTAGGTAGGTTGCGGGATTGTGCCAGCGCCTGCTGGCACTCGGCCGAAGTGCCTCTGCGCACCGCCTGAGTGCGATAGGTTAGACATTCTGGTTTCAATCCTGCAAAATACAGGGTTTCCTATTTAGCAGGAGCCCTCATTGACTACTACGCGCGCCAAAATCACCGCGCTCGGCACTTATGTGCCTCCGCGCGTTCTCAGCAACGCTGATCTGGAAAAGATGGTCGACACTACGAACGAATGGATTCTCGAACGCGTGGGGATCCGTGAGCGCCACATTGCGGACAAAGGCGTGGGCGCCAGCGATCTCGCGGTTGCGGCCGTGAAGAATTTGCTCGAGTTTCATCCCTTCGATTTGCAGGAAGTGGATCTCATTGTGGTCGGCACCGTCACGCCCGACATGATGTATCCTTCGACCGCCTGCCTGGTACAGCACAAGCTCGGGATCGAGAACACCTGGGGGTTCGACGTTTCCGCGGGGTGCTCCGGCTTTGTTTACGGCTTGAACGCTGGCGTGAAGTTTGTCGAATCGGGACAGTACAAGAAGGTGCTGGTGATTGGGGCGGACGTCAATTCGTCGATGACCGATTACACGGACCGCGCCGTCTGCATCATTTTTGGGGATGGGGCAGGCGCAGTTCTGCTGGAGCCGTGCGCGGATGGTGAGGGCGTGATCGATCATGTGGCGCAGGTCGAGGGCATGGGAGGGCAGTATCTTTTCATGCCGGGAGGTGGCAGCCTGAATCCCGCGACTCACGAGACGGTCGATCAGAAGATGCATTATATCCATCAGGATGGAAAGAACGTCTTCAAGTATGCGGTGAAGAAGATGGCGGAGATGACGGAGCGGGTCCTGGAGCGGAACAAGCTGACGGGAAAAGACGTGGACTGCTTCATCGCCCATCAAGCGAACCGCCGAATTATTACCGCGACCGCCGACAGGCTGGGAATGCCGCTGGAAAAAGTGATCATTAATATTGATCGCTTCGGAAACACGACGGCGGGGACGATCCCCATTGCCATGCGGACGGCGATTGACGAAGGCAAGCTGAGGAGGGGCGACATGCTGCTGATCGCGTCGGTTGGCGCCGGTTTTACTTCTGGAGCGACGCTAATGCGGTGGGCGTTTTGAGGCAAGGCGTCAGGCGTCGGGCTTAGCAAGCCTGTAACAATTTTCACGTCGAGGTCTTCCGCTTGGCGCGTGGTCCCGACGCCTGTTTCTACGGTTAGACATTCTTTCGTCAATCCTTCACAATAAATCATCTCTTTCAGGGGTCTTGTTTGACTAAACCGATCCGCGCCAAGATCAGTGCTCTGGGCACCTATGTGCCGCCTCGTCTTCTCACCAACGCCGACCTCGAACGGATGGTTGACACCAACAATGAATGGATTATGAGCCGGGTCGGTATTCGGGAACGCCACATTGCCGAGAAGGGAGTGGCTACAAGCGATCTCGCAGTGGAGGCGTCGCGCAAAGCGCTCGCCCAGCGCGGGTTGGAGCCGAGCCAGATCGAGGCCATCATCGTCGGCACTGTCACGCCTGACATGTTCTTCCCGTCGACCGCCTGCATCGTGCAGAGCAAACTTGGCGCGAAGGGAGCATGGGGATTCGACCTCTCGGCCGCATGTTCTGCTTTTCTGTATTCGGTGCAAGTGGGAGCGCAGTTCATTGCCAGTGGCGCGCACAAGCGAGTGCTGGCGATTGGTTCCGATGTGATGTCTTCGATCATCGATTACACCGATCGTGCGACGTGCGTAATTTTCGGCGATGGCGCCGGCGCCGCTATTCTTGAACCCGCTGAGAACGATTCGGAGGGGCTGATTGATTTCATTCACGAGGTTGACGGCTCGGGCGGACCATTCCTCTACATGCCTGGCGGGGGCAGCCTGCATCCTACGAGCAAGGAAACGATCACGAAGAAGATGCATTACGTGCACCAGGACGGGCAGCAGGTGTTCAAGTTTGCCGTCCGCAAGCAGACGGAACTGTGCCTGAAATTGCTGGAGAGGAATGGGCTGAAGGGGTCTGATATTGATGCGTTTATCCCGCATCAGGCCAATCTGCGCATCATCAACGCGACGGCCGAAAGGCTGGGGCTGCGTCCTGAAAGCGTCGTCGTGAACATCGACCGCTATGGCAATACCACGGCGGGCACCATACCGCTGGCCATGAGCACCGCCATCGAAGAAGGTAAATTGAAGAAGGGAAGCCTGGTGCTGCTGGCGTCGGTGGGAGCGGGGTTCACGGTTGGGGCGACGCTGTTGCGGTGGGCGTATTGACGGCAGGCGTTGGGCGTCAGGCGTCGGGCTTTATCCCGCTCCTATTGTCCAGTTTTTTATGACGTTCGTAACTCTCCGAAGTGTATTTTCATAGCGTCGCGCTGATTTCCACTGGTATTGTCAGCGCACGTTCGCCTGCACGTGGGGATGCCGGTGAGTGTGGAAGCCGATGATCCGCACCATTTCCTGTTGCCTTTTGTTAGCCTTCAGCGCATTCAGTCTGGCTGCGCAACAGGCTGATCCTCGCGAAAGTAAGCTCATGGTACTTGAGCGCCTGTGGAATGAAGCGCAGGTCAACCGCGACTCAGCGGCTCTCGATGCCCTGGTTTCCAGTCGCTTCGTCAATACCGAGTGGGACGGTGAAATCAGCGACAAACAGAAATTTCTTGCCGATATCAAAGATCCGCGCTTCAAGCCGGCACAAGCGAACATCAAGGACTTGAAGATGAACTTCTTCGGGGATGCCGCCGTCGTGACCGGCATTTACCACACCCAAGGTACGTATCAGGGCAAGCCCTACGATCACGTCGGACGCTTCACGGACACATGGGTGATGGACCAGGGCAAATGGCAGTGCGTTGCCAGCCATACCAGCCTGCTGAAGAAATAAGCGAACGCAACCCGGACGCTCAGCGCGGCAGACAGCAGATTCCTCGCCGGATAGAACCCGGCTTCGGAATGACAATGCGTTAAAAGTCGCGCCAGTTATACCCACAAAATCTTTTTATGCTGCTACGTCGCATCCGCGTAGAGCAGCAATGATCTAATTGAGCTGGAAGCAACGCTTCGCTGGGGTGACCATGGAAGCTGCTACTCAGCCTCGCGCGTGGAAGGTTCTGCTGGCGTTCGCCATCATCTATTTTGTCTGGGGTTCGACTTTCCTTGCGATTCGGGTGGGCGTGCGCGAGGTTCCACCGTTCTTGCTGGCTGCAATCCGCTTTCTGATCGCGGGATTTGTTCTCTTCGGGTGGATGCGCGCCAAGGGGACGGTCTCCCCCAGTCGGCGGGAGTGGTTCTCGATAACCATGTTGGCCGTGCTGTTCTTTGTTGGGGACTACGGGCTGGTCTTCTGGGCCGAGCGCCGCGTGCCCTCAGGGATCACAGCGGTAATGATGGCGACGATTCCTGTGTTCATGGCGCTGTCCGAAATCCTGTTTCTGAAAACGCAACGCCTTACTATGCGCCTGAGCGTGGCGTTGCTTGTGGGGATCGGCGGAGTGTTAGTTCTGATCAGCCGAAGTATTAGCTTCGGAGACTCGCCTATCGACACCTTCGGGGCTCTCGCGCTGATCATGGCAGCAATCAGTTGGGCGGTCGGGTCGGCGCTGACGCGCAAGCTTCCGCTTCCGTCGTCAAAAGCCATGAGTTCCGGAGCGCAAATGTTGGCGGGAGGAGTGTTCCTGACGATGACGTCAGCTTCGTTGGGGGAGTTTCATGGATTCCGCGTGCAATCCGTGTCGCTCAAAGCCTGGCTTGCTTTGGCCTATCTGATCGTGGCGGGATCGATTATTGCCTTCACCGCCTATGTGTGGCTGATTCATCACGAATCGCCGACGAAGGTTGGTACCTATGCGTATGTGAATCCGGTGGTGGCGGTTCTGCTGGGGTACTTTCTGGGAGGGGAAGCGCTTTCTCTGCGCACGATCATCGGGACGATGCTGGTGCTGGTGAGCGTGGTGGTGATCACGACGGCGCCGAAGAAACAAGTTGGGACGTTGCCCCAAGTGGGTGAATCGGCTGAAGCGGTGAATTCCTAGCATCTATGCGGCGATGAGGACATTCTATTGGGTGAGAAGGTCAGGGATGCTTTGACTGCGGCTAATCTTCGCATTCGCGAAGCTCAGTCCTCGCTCAGCATGACAGAGCTTCGTGGATATCTTTGTGAGATAGCTCCTAGGGTCGCTCGCCTCCGGGGCTAAAAGCCCTGGATTCGAGGCCACGGTTGCGGCGCGACTAGAAGCCGCGCCCTTTCAAAGCGTCTGTAGTTATGCCGTGATACGAGAGACGATAGTGGTGAGATAGGCTTATGGGTGAGTCATCTTTTCCGGCTTCATCAGTTGATCGAACTCCTCGCCCGTCAGATAGCCGAGCTTCAGTGCTGCTTCGCGCAGGCTGGAATGCTCGACGTGGGCGGTGTGCGCGATCTGCGCCGCCTTGTCGTAGCCGACCTTGGGGGCCAGCGCAGTGACCAGCATCAGCGAATTCTTCACGTACCAATCGACCTTGGCGCGATCGACCTCGATGCCCTTGATCATGTACTCGACGTAGCCGTGGCAGGCGTCCGTGATCAGCGTGACTGAATGCAGGAAGTTGTAAATGATCACCGGCTTGTAAACATTGAGTTCAAAGTTGCCCTGGGATCCGGCGAATCCAACCGCAGCGGTTGCGCCATGCACCTGCACGCAGACCATCGTCATGGCTTCGCACTGCGTCGGGTTCACCTTGCCCGGCATGATGGACGACCCGGGTTCGTTCTCCGGAATCGACAATTCACCCAGTCCGCAGCGCGGCCCGGAAGCCAGCCAGCGAATGTCGTTGGAAATCTTCATCAACGATGCGGCCAGGGTCTCCATGGCGCCCTGCGCGAACACGATCTCATCGTGAGCCGAAAGCGCCGCGAACTTATTGCCGTGCGAGCGGAAGGGAAGTCCGGTAAGTTCGGCGATCTTCTTTGCCGCGCGCTCGGCGAATTCCGGATGCGTGTTCAGCCCGGTGCCCACCGCAGTTCCACCAATGGCTAGATCGTAGAGTCCTTCGAGCACCTGCTCCAGTCGCTTGATGTCGCGCTCCAGCAGGCTCGCCCAGCCGCCGAATTCCTGTCCGACGGTCAGAGGGACCGCGTCCTGCAGATGGGTGCGCCCGATCTTTACGATGTGTCTGAAATTCTTTCGCCTTGGCTGCGATCGCATCGTGAACCGTCTTGATCGCTGGAATCAGAGCGTTCTTCACTCGTTCCGCCGCCGCGATGTGCATGGCCGCGGGGAACGTGTCGTTCGACGACTGCGACATGTTGACGTGATCGTTGGGATGGATCGGCTTCTTCGATCCCATCTCGCCGCCGGCAATTTCGATCGCGCGGTTGGAGATGACCTCGTTCACGTTCATGTTGGTCTGGGTGCCGCTGCCGGTCTGCCAGATGCGGAGCGGGAACTGATCATTCAGCTTGCCGGCGATGACTTCGTCGGCCGCCTGGACGATAAGCTTCGCTTTGTCAGCCGGGAAGTTTGCCAAGATCCTGATTCACCAGCGCGCAGGCTTTTTTCAGAATCCCGAACGCGCGGATCAATTCCGGCGGCATGGTGTCGCGGCCGATATTGAAGTGCAGCAACGAACGTTGCGTCTGCGCTCCCCAATAGACATTGGCGGGGACTTCGATCTTGCCCATGCTGTCGGATTCAATGCGAGTCTTGCTGGCGGGTTCCGTGGCGGTAGACATGAGGGCTCCTGAGGCGAGCGGAGATATGAAGGCAACCGGAGATTATATCGCTGGGGTAGCGCCGCCGTCCGCGCCACTGCCGGGGCACGGCCCCATAAGCGCTAACTTAAGGATTGCTTCCGGATTGCCGTGATCTGTCCACAATCGGAGGCACGTGCGCTACGTGGCCCTAACACCTAGTGCCGAGCAAGTTTTGCCGCTGCCGCGAGGCTATTCCTTTTTCAGCGCCGTGGTCCAGTTCAGCACGACTGTGATGGGTTCGGATCTAGTGGTGCCCGTGTCGACGAGGACCCGCTTGCCATCGGGAGCGACATCCCAGCCGAAAACCCGCAAGGCCTGTTCATTGTGGCCGACTTGGGCAACAGGCAATTGGAACAAAGCCCTGGGGACACTGGCTTTGAATGTCGGCCCTTCGGTGATGTCCGCAGCCATCAATTTTCCGTCGAGAGAAAAATAGAATAATTCCTTGCCGTCGCGCCGCCATCGGGGCTGGATCCCGCCATCACGGGAGATAGGCGTCTTGCTGCCGCCGTTCTCGGGCGCCGGAAAAGGTTGAATGTAGATTTCGGATCGACCCGACTCGTCCGAAGCGTACGCGATCCAATGTGCGTCAGGAGAGAATCGGCCTTGTTCCTCGCTGAACACCATATTTGCAAAAGGTGTGGCTGTGCCGGACGGCGTCCCGTTGTCTGCCATGGGCAAAACGTAAAGGTCGGCATGAGATCGGGGACTCAGCTGTGTGTAGAGCAGGAAGCGTCCGTCGCGTGACCAATCATTCGGGAGCTTCGGCTCGCCTGTCGCACCGACTAATGCCTGTTCTTTTCCGGCGCCATTCGCAGCTTTCTGATAAATCCCAATCCCGCCCGCACGCGATCCGGCGAATGCCACTCGGCTGCCATCCGGTGACCAGACCGGTGCGGAATCCGGGGACAGATCAAACGTAAAGCGGGTGCTTCCGCCTCGAAGCAAGTCAAGAAGCCAGATACCGGGTTCACCGCCTGCCACCTTCGCGTCGACTCTAGCGGCGGCCAAGTGCGTTCCATCGGGCGACAAAGCAAGATCGGTATATGAATATGCTCCAGGATCTCCGAGGTTACCTAGTTCCTTGCCCTTCCTGTCAAACCAACTGAGTCGCGAAAGCCAAGGTAACGCCTCTCCTGAACGATAGGCTAGGACGCCGCTTGGCGACACGGAAAAAGTTGCGGAAAGGAAAGCGCTACCAACCCGTTCGGCAACAGGGACTGGATCGGCCCGCGGCTCCAGGTTCCTTTCGTCGAATGCCTGGGCCAGCAAGCTGCCTTCCCGCATGAAAAGTAGGCGTCCCAGCCCAGAGTCAGGGGAAGGTGCATACACCGCCATCAGCGATGTAGAGACTATTCGCTTGGAGCTCTGTTGTTCGGGCGGAACATCGAGAGATCCCAGATAAACACCCGGGTTCTCCGGTGCTCTCAAATAAAAAAAATGACGCTGGTCGGTCAGGAAAGATGGAAATGTGTGAATCTCGTTGCGCCCACCCGTAGTCGTAAGCAGAGCGGGAACGCCGCCTGCAGCCGGAACTTGCATAATGCCATTTCCGATGGTGCCGAAAATAATTATGCCGTCCCGGTTCCAAGCGCCGCCGATGACTATGGCGAAGGCATCGCATATGTCTTGGGGCGGGCCACCGGAAATGTCGACCTTTTTCAACTTGTTTCCCGCTTGAAATGCGATGAATCGGCTATCCGGGGACCAGAAGACCGGCGGCCCGAGAACATTTTCCGTGCCGGCCAACGGGTGCGGTTCCAGTGAATCAAGAGCGCGAATCCAGACAAGATTGCGTCCGTCGGTGCCTGGGGCAATGAGGGCGAGTTGGCGGCCATTGGGTGACAGGGTGAAGTTGAGAGTACCTGCAGGCAGGCGCATCTCGAAGCGAACTGGGGTGGCCACCTGTGGTCCCTGGCTCCGAAACAAGAACGTAGCCAGTACAACAATGACGGCCAGCAAGGCCGCCACGCTCCAGGCAAGCAGCTGCCGCCCAGTCCTCTGCTGGCCCGCAGGTGTGAGAGTCCCAGTGTGTGCGCCCGATTCGGCGGTCCATTTCAATTCGAGCGCAAGGTCACGAGCAGTTTGCCAGCGTTTTTCCGGGTTTTTAGCGAGGCAGCAGACGATCGCGTGATCCAACACCGGTGATGTCGTTGGCTTCACGGAACGAATAGGCGGCGGTTCATTATCGAGGATCGCAGCCGCCACGCTCAATTGGCTCTCCCCTTCGAAAGCTCGCTTTCCTGTCACCATTTCGTATAGCACCGCGCCCAGCGAAAAAATGTCACTGCGTCCGTCCACTTCTTTTCCCTGCAGTTGCTCCGGCGACATGTACTGGAATGTCCCGACGATCATTCCCTTTTCGGTGAGCGGCAAATGGGCGGCGGGGCTGGAAAGACTTGCGGTCAAACATGAACTGGCTGACGCCCTCGCCGGCAAGGACTTCGCCAAACCGAAATCCATCAGTTTGACGCCACTCTGTGTCAGCATGATGTTGCCGGGTTTCAGATCGCGATGAACTACTCCGGTGCGATGAGCGATTTCGAGCCCTTCGCAAATCTCAATTCCATACTTGAACACTTGATCGGATGCAAGGGCTCCCCTGTCCAAGCGGCTGGCAAGAGTCTCTCCTTCCAGGTATTCCATCACCAGATAGTCGACTCCATCCTGGTGACCCACATCGTAGAGAGTAGAGATGTTCGGATGGTTCAAGGACGAAATTGTGCGTGCTTCGCGGTCGAATCGCTCCTTAGCCTCAGGGTTTTCAGAAAGATGAGAGGGAAGAATCTTGACGGCGACGATGCGTTGGAGCCGTGTATCAAGAGCGTGATAAACCTCGCCCATGCCGCCGGCTCCGAGCGGTGATTGAATTTCGTACGGTCCGAGTCTGGTGCCAGAGGTGAGGGCCATCCGTGCGCGTCATTATATTCCTGCGCAGCACGTTGCCGCAGATACGCTGATTCTGGACGCTTGGTCGGCTACACGGAAGATCCGCCAAAGCCTGGTCAATTTCCCGCCTGTACCTGCTTCACTTAGCGCTTATGGGGCAGTGCCCCGTGTCTGTCGGAGGACCTCCACATGCTAGAATCAAAAGTTTCCGATTGCGCTCGAACCCTCGTCGCGTCGAGCTGCCCACACCGACTCCATGCCCGAATTCCTCGCTGCCGAAGACATCGACACTCTGCCGAAAGCCAAGATCAAGCCCCGGGCGGAGATGCGCACCGACGTCATCGTAATCGGAGCCGGACCGACGGGAGTGGCCTGCGCCATCGAGGCGCAGAAGATCGGCCTCAAGGTGGTCGTGCTCGACAAGGGATGTCTGGTCAACTCACTATTCCATTATCCGGCGAACATGGTCTTCTTCACGACTCCGGAGTTGCTCGAAATCGGCGACATCCCTTTCACTACGGCTCTGCAGAAACCGACACGAGAGGAAGCGCTCGAATACTACCGCAAGGTGGCCGAACACTATCATGTCGACGTTCGTCAGTACGAGTGGGTCAAGACCGTCATGGGGGAAGACGGAAATTTCAGCATTACCGCGACCGATCGCGCCGGCCGTCCTCATGACTATCTGGCGAAGAAAGTGATCGTTTCGACCGGCTACTACGATCTGGCCAACCAGTTGAATATCCCGGGCGAGGATCTGCCCAAAGTGTCGCACTATTACGGGGAGCCTCATCCTTATTACGACGCCGACGTCCTGGTCATTGGGGGCAAGAACTCCGCCGCGATTGCAGCGCTCGATCTCTGGCGTCATGGGGCGCGGGTGACTCTTGTGCATCGAGAGTCGCAGCTTCACCATCACGTAAAGTATTGGATTAAGCCTGACCTGGAAAACCGTATCAAAGCTGGGGAAATTGAGGCGTACTTCAACAGCTACGTGCAGGAAATCGGAATCGATCATGTTGTGGTGGTAACTCCCAGAGGACCGATTCGCCTGAAGAACGATTTCGTGCTTGCGCTTATCGGATATCACCCTGACTACGATTTCCTGCGGAGCATGGGAATCGAATTGTCGGAGCAGCAATGCCGGCCAGTCTGCGATCCAGTGTCGTTAGAAAGCAACGTTCGCGGAATCTATGTTGCGGGCGTGATCGTGGCGGGCTCGCGTACCAACGAGATCTTCATTGAGAATGGGCGCTTCCACGGCAAGCAGATCGCGGAAGATCTGAGACGCAAGCTGCACTGTTCATAGAAAAGGAAAAGCCCCGAAGAATACTCTCCGGGGCAAAGGTTCCTTCCTCGCTCAGGATTTAACAACCTTGCGGCGAACCAGACCAGCCAATCCGGCCAACCCAGTTCCGAATAGGGCCAAAGAAATTGGTTCCGGAGTGGCGGTGGTACCGACATTCAGAAAGCCTGCTTCAGAGTTGGGAGTGATGTAAAGGATCTTGCCCGTCTGGGGATTGACGATCTCCGCGTACAGAATTGTCCCATTCCCCACGCCGTTTGCTGCAATCGGAAAATGGAACATTCCCGATAGTGCCCAAATTGGCGTATCCATACGAGGGCGAGTTGAACGCAATCCCCATGCCGGTCCAGGTATCCTGAATCGCACCCATAGCCCCATGCTCAGGGAAAGAAAGAAGCGATGAGAAGGCTACCCCGTTCAACGTACCGGTGAGGCTATTCGGAGCCGCAGCCACAATGACCAGATCGTCACCCGCAAACGCCTTATTTCCTTGAAGCGTGACCGTGAACGCACTGGTTCCCAAGAGGATACCTACGGACTGCCCGGTCGTTCCTGTTCCTTGAAGATGCACTACGTTTGGGGTCGATTTCGAGCAGGTATAGCTCGCAAAATCGCGGCAACTGTCTGCCAAGGAAGGCAGAGACGCCACAACCATCAGCGGGAGCAAAATCGAGAGAGGGCTGATACGACGCATTTAGTTCCTTCCTAAGTCGAACTGATACATTTGGCTCACACAGCACGTACGGTGCCAGCCTTGGACTGAAGAAACCGCGAAGGCGGAACAAATAAGCTCCTTGTGATTCAAGGGAATACTTTCCGACCCAAGGACTATAAGGTGAATTTCCGTATGCAAAGGCTTTGTCCATGAGCCGCAGAGGAGTTTCCTCGCGCTTGGTGTCCTTCCTTTACTGTTCGTCAGTCGTTTAGCCCAAGGCCATCTTTTGCGCTCCCACCATCGGAGGCTTTACCCTAAGCACCCGCCATGGAACCCGAACCAGAACACGTCGCGAACTTCAATTTCGCTCGCTTCCTACGCCCGTCTGATCCGGCGGAACCGCAATTTCCGTCGGCTCTGGCTGGCGCAGATCGTGAGCGAGATTGGCGACTGGTTCTATACGCTTTCGATCTACACGTTGTTGTTACAACTGACCGGGCACGCCGGCTCGGTTGCTCTCGCCCTGGTTCTGCAAGTTCTTCCTCAAACCCTGGTTGGACCAACGGCCGGGGTGGTCAACGATCGCATCAAGCGCAAGTACGTGATGATCGCCGCCGATCTGGTCCGTTTCGTGATTGTGCTGGCCATGCTCCTGGTGCGGTCCAGATCGATGGTGTGGCTGATCTATCCGCTCTTAGTGGCTGAAACGACAATGGCCGCATTCTTCGAGCCAGCGCGCAGCGCTGTGATTCCCAACATTTCCGAAGCGGGAGAGGTTCTCGTGGCCAACACTCTCTCGTCGGCGACATGGTCGGTCAACCTGCTGATTGGAGCATCCCTGGGTGGAGTAGTCGCAGCATTCCTTGGGCGCGACGCGGCGTTTATCCTGAACGCGCTTTCCTTCCTTACGTCAGCGGTGCTGATCAGTGGAATGCGATTTGCCGAGCCGCACGCTGAGGCCGCTGCTCCGCTCCGCCCGCGCGATCTGGTCGACTTCTCGCCGGTCATGGAGGGGATCCGATATATCCGCAGTCATCCAGCGCTCGTGCCCGCTGTGTTCGCGAAGGCAGGAGAACTCATGGTGGGCCCCAGCTGGGTGATCTTCACAGTTATGGGGGCACGCGAGTTCGCGGTCCATGGCAAGGGCATTAATCCCGCAGGCGGAGCCATGCTCGGGATGAGCATTTTGTTGGGCGGTCGCGGCGTGGGTGCTCTCGTGGGGCCGCTGATTTCGGCGCGTTGGGCCGGGCAGAACGATCACCGGCTGCGACTTGGCATTTTGTTCGGATACCTCACCATTGCCTTGGGCTATGGTCTGATCGGAGTGAGCCACAGCGTTTGGATCGCGGCCGCATGTGCGATGCTAGCCCACGCGGGGGGCTCGACGGTGTGGGTCTTCTCCACTACGCTGCTGCAACTCAGAACGGAAGATCGTTTTCGCGGGCGCGTTTTTTCCGCCGATCTCGGGCTCGCCAGCTTTACGTTTGCGACGACGGCTTATCTGTGCGGCCACTTTCTCGATCTGGGGATCTCGGCCCGCACGATGGCTGTTGGTACCGGTTTCTTCATGCTGATTCCGGCGGCTCTACTGGTGTGGGTGCTGCGCGCCAACCGATTTCAGCAGTCGAGATCCGCGAGTTGATTTTCAGGACGGGCGAGACGGGAGCGCAGTCTAAACTCCGCTCAGCCGGTCGATCTTCGCGGCCATGATGAGGTCGCTTTCCGTGAGGCCATCGATCTTGTGGGTCCACAACGTGATTCCTACCTTGCCCCAGGCAAGAAGAATGTCGGGATGGTGACCTTCATTCTCGGCGATCTCACCCACCCGATTCACGAATTCCAATGCCTGCTTGAAATCGGGAAAACGGAACTCACGTTGGATGTGATGCTCGTTGGAGATGGTCCACTTGGGCACATCCGCATGAAGCTTCTCCAATTCGATTCCCTTCAAAGGCGGCGTGCCGCCCCGGCAGGGTACACATTTCTTGTCAGCTAGATGTTCAGTCATAAATCCCTCAGTGCGCGAAAGCCGATGCGGCACAACCGACTTGTTGTTCTCATCTTATCAGCGGGAATTGCTGCGGGAATTCAGGTGTTGCCCTGTGTACAATGAAGTACTCCCTGCCGGTTCGCGATTCTTACATCGGAAAGGAAAAGATCGTGGTCGTTCTAGTCATTGGAGGCGCTGGATACATCGGAAGTCATACCGCACGGGCGCTTGAAGCGTGCGGGCCACGAAGTCATTATTTTTGACAATCTCAGTACGGGCTACGAGTTTCTGGCGACGGGCTTTGAACTGGTGAAGGGCGACATCCTCGACAAAGGCGCGCTAGCAAACGTTCTGTCGAGCGTGGACGCGATCATGCACTTTGCGGCGCATGCATATGTCGGCGAGTCCGTGACCAATCCGAGAAAATATTTTCATAACAATGTTGAGGGAGGGCTCGTCGCTGCTGAATGCAGCCCTCGATGCGGGGGTCAACAAGATCATCTTTTCCTCGACGTGTGCCGTGTATGGAGATCCCGCGAAGGTTCCCATTGAGGAGAACATCCCTCGCCAGCCCGTGAATCCTTATGGAGTGACGAAACTGTTCTTTGAGCAGGCATTGGAGGCTTACGACCGGGCCTATGGTTTTCGTTTTGCCAGTTTGCGATATTTCAATGCTTCTGGTGCGGATGAAAGCGGCGAAATCGGCGAGTTGCATGACCCTGAGACCCACCTGATTCCGCTAGCCCTTCGCGCGGCCGCTGGCGTTGGGCCGGAGTTGCAGGTATTTGGATCGGACTACCCAACGCCCGATGGAACCTGCATTCGCGACTATATCCACGTGAACGATCTGGCCAGTGCGCATTTAAGGCGCTTGATCATCTGGCGGCCGGGAAGGGCAGCTTCGCGGTTAACGTCGGGACCGGGACCGGGAGCGTCGGTGCGGGAGGTGATCTCCTCGGTGGAAAAAGTCACGGGAAAGACCGTGCCTCACACGATAGTGCCGCGACGCCCGGGAGATCCTCCGGCTCTTGTGGCGAATCCGGCCAAGGTGCAATCGTTGCTGAACTGGAAGGCTACGCGTGGCCTCCAGGAAATCGTGAGCACGGCGTGGAGTTGGGAAGAGCATCGTCGGATGGTCAAGGTCTGATGGAGAAAAGGAAATCGACGCACCCATGGCAAATGATCTGACGGGAAAGAAAGTGGCGTTTCTGGGCGCCGGCAAGATGGGCGGAATCATCCTGCAGGCGTTGCTGAACAATGGCCTGCTCTCGGCGAAATCGACGTGCGCCACTGTCGCCCATGAAGAACGCGCCAAAGCGTTGGCAGCGAAACTGAAAGTGAAAGTTGGCACCAACAACGTGGAAGCCGCCAAGGGCGCCGACATTATTGTTATTGGTGTGAAGCCTCAAGTGGTGGAAGACGTCATCCGCGAGATCAGCGGAGCACGTTACTCCGAAGCAGGTGATTGTTTCGGTCGCGGCTTCCGTGCCCACCGCGATGATCGAGAAGAATCTTCCTCCGAATGTTCCTGTGATTCGCGCCATGCCGAACACTCCCTGCCTGCTGGGTGCAGGCATGACCGCGATTTGCAAAGGCAAGCATGCAAGCGCCGAGCATGTGGCGTTGACCTGCCACATGTTCGATGTCGTCGGACGCACCGTGGTCGTCGACGAAAAGCACATGGACGCGGTCACCGCGCTTTCGGCAAGCGGTCCGGCGTATATCTACATCATTCTCGAATCGCTGGCGGAAGGCGGGGTCAAGGTGGGTTTGCCCCGCGACATTGCGACACTGCTGGCGGCGCAGACGACTCTCGGCGCGGCGAAAGTTGTGCTCGAAACCGGCGACCATCCGGCGCTGCTCAAAGACGCGGTCACGACGCCCGCCGGCTGCACCATCGACGCGATCATGGAACTTGAAGAAGGCAAGTTGCGGGTGACGCTGATCAAGGCTGTGGTCAAGGCGGCGCAGCGAGCCAAAGAACTCGCGTTCGGATAGCGCCCGGCAGCTGGGCGGCCCTCGTCGCGCTCATCCAAACAGAAACAGATGACCAAACTGCTGATCGTTATCCATCACCAGTTCGAGTTATGGCGAGCTCCGGAGTGGTTCGGGCAGCGGTTGGGCCGCGAGTTTCCGCAAGCTCGAAATCGTACAGCGCGACTCATACGACGGAATTGAAGATCATCTGCGCGATGCCGAGATCATCTTTACGATATCCCTGCGGCCGGAGCAGTTCGGGCGGCGCGCAACCTGCGGTGGATTCATGCTCCCACGGCGGCGGTGCACCAATTTCTCTTTCCGGAATTGGTCAACAGCAATGTCATGCTGACGAACTCCACCGAAGTTCACGGGCCGGTTGTCGCTGAGCATGTCATCGCGCTGATCTTCGCGCTGGCAAAGAAGATTCCCGCAGGCTGCCGATCCTGCAACAGAAGCATGTCTGGGGAAAGGAGGCTATGTGGCGGGAGGGAGTACATCCCCGCGAAATCGCGGGCGCGACCCTGGGGCTTGATCGGCGTGGGCAGCATCGGGCGCAGAGTTGCGCAGATGGCCTCGGCGCTGGGCATGCGCGTGATTGCAGTGCGCGAGCACGTCGAGAAAGGAAGCCCCGGAGGGAGTGGAAGCTGTTTTCGCGCCGGCGGAACTCGATAAACTTCTCTGCACAGTCAGACTATGTGGTCATGGCCGCGCCGCTGATCCGGCGCAACCGAAGGTCTGATCAATGCCGACCGGCTCGCTGTCATGAAGCCGGATGCTTGCCTGATCAATGTGGGCCGAGGTCCACAGGTTGATGAAGCCGCGTCTGGCCGAGGCGCTGCGCACGTCGCCGCATTGCCGGAGCCGCACTCGATGTGTTCGAGCATGAGCCTCTGCCGCCCGACTCACCTTTGTGGGATGCTCGAGAATCTTCTGATTACGCCGCACACTGCAGGGCTGACCGAAAAGCTTGGCACCGGCACTACGAGCTGTTCTCTGACAACCTTCGCCGGTACCTCTGCCGTCAGCCCCTCAGGTTCGTGGTCGATAAGCACAAGGGCTACTGATCGCACGCGTTCATGCTACAGTTTTTGATCGGTCTTTAAGCAGCCGACACTAGAGATCCTATGGAACCGCGGCTCATCCTGATCAATCTGCTGGTCAAGTTGGGCGTAGCTGCGGCCGTTTCCAGCAGCCTGGTGCGTTCCAAAGAATTCAAAGCGCCTCTTGTTTCGAGAAGAGCGCACGTTCCGGCAAAAGGTGTTTCTGGTGCTCTGGTTCGGGCTGCCGATCATGCTCGGCGTCTGTGATCCGCATTTCGCAAACCAGCTTTCAGGCCAGCGACCTGAGTTTGAGACTGCGCTGCTGCTGGGCGTGATCGGCGGACGGTGGGCCGGTTCGCTGGGCGGCGTGTTGATGAGTTTCCCGCTCTGTTGCACGGGGAATGGGCGGCCATGCCATTCGACGTGCTTTGCGGATTTCTTGCCGGCCAGTTGCGCACCATGGCGCACGACAAGGACGACATCTGGTCGTTTTCTCCCTTCATCGATCAGAGCATCTTCCGCCTGATCCGCCGCAACCTGCCGCGACCCCGCCTGTTCGACTGGCAAGTCATGTTCTTCTGGACGGTCGTCGGCTTGCGTTTCGTGCAAACGGAACTGTCGCGATACTTTCCGCAAGTTCGATTTTCAGCATCGAGAGTCCCGATAATCTCTGGGTCTAGGCGCTGATCTATGCCGCGATCGGTCGCGGCGATCGGAATCGAACTCAAGGTCTTCAACAGCGTACGCATTCAGATCAAACTCGAGGAGCAGGAGCGCCTGCTGCTGCACGCCCGCATGGAGGCGCTGCAGAATCAGATCAATCCGCACTTCCTGTTCAATACTCTGAATTCGATTTCGTCGCTGGTGCGCTTTGATCCCGACACGGCGCGCGACGTGATCTTCAAGCTGGCGACGATTCTGCGGCGGCTGCTTAATAGCAGCGAAGCGTTTGCGCCCCTGCGGGAAGAGTTCGAATTTATCGACAACTATCTCGACATCGAAGTTGTCCGATTCGGGAGGGACAAACTGCGTGTGGTCAAGGAACTTGATCCGGCATCGCTCGATGTCGTGGTTCCCAGCATGCTGCTGCAGCCGCTGGTCGAGAACTCCATTAAGCATGGCCTGGCTCCGAAAATCGAGGGAGGCAGCATTTACCTGCGCAGCCGCGTCACCAATTCGCGGTTGATCATCGAAGTCGAAGACGACGGTGTCGGGCATGGGCGGCGCGCAACTGGAAGAGAGCAGCAGTTGGTCCGGGATGGGAATCGGAATGGCGAATATCTCCGAGCGCCTGCAGGTGCTTTATGGAGATACCGCGCGCATGACCATCGACAGCCACGAAGGGAAGGGAACTCTGATTCGCATTCGCCTGCCGCTGATCGAGGCGGCAAGCTCTGTGCCGGAAGGCTTCTACGCCGAGCGCTCCAGCACGCGACGATAGAAATCTTCGTACTGCTTCACGATCTTGGTCGAGCAGAAACGCTCCATCGCGACCGCGCGGGCTCGCTTTCCCATCTCTCGCAGCCGCTGTTCGTCGCTCAGCAGTTCGATGGCGTATCGCGCCATCGTCTCCACGTCGCCGACATCCGCCAGATATCCGCTCTATGCCGTGATCGATCACCTCGGGCACTCCGCCCGCGCGCGTCGAGATCGGAACTACCTCGCACGCCATGGCCTCCAGCGCCGCCAGACCAAACGATTCCAGTTCGCTGGGCAGCAGCATGATGTCGGCGATCGACAGCTTCTCGTAAATCTGATCCTGCTTGCCCAGAAATAGGACGTCGTCGTGAATGCCCTTTTGCACCGCCAGCCACTCCGCGACTGAGCGGTCCGGACCGTCCCCGATCAGCAACAGTCTGGACGGAATCTGCTTGCGAACCCGGTCGAAGATCTCAATCACGTCGGTGAGGCGCTTTACCGGACGAAAGTTGGAGAGATGGACCAGCACGCGTTGATTGTTCGGCGCGTACTCGCGCCGCATCTCCGCGGCGATTTCGGTGTTGCGGTAGTAGACGTCGCAATTCACCGAGTTGTAGATCACTTCGATCTTGTTCTTCACGTCGAACACGCGCTGTGTGCGGTCGCGCAGGTAGTTCGAAATCGCTGTGACTCCATCGCTCTGCTCGATGGAATATCGAGTGATTCCCAAGTAGGATCGGTCCAGTCCGACTAGTGTGATATCGGTGCCATGCAGCGTGGTGACGAATGGCAGCCGGCGGCCACGGGGTCCGGAAGCCAGCATCTGCCGCGCCAGCATCGCGCTCACCGAATGCGGAATGGCATAGTGCACGTGCAGCAGGTCGAGATCGTAAAGTTGCGCCACCTCAGCCATCCGTGTCGCTAGCGCCAGGTCGTAGGGAGGGTAATCGAACAGCGGGATAACGCGAAACTTCCACTTCGTGATAGTGGATGTTGGGCTCGGCGCCCCGCAACCGGATCGGCTGCGCGTAGGAAATGAAGTGAATCTCGTGGTCGCGCTGAGCCAGCTCCAGATCCCAGTTCCGTGGCCACTACGCCACTGCCGCCGTAGGTTGGATAACAGGTGATCCCGATCTTCATGCGCGCCCGATTTTCATGTACGGAAGCTCGCCTGCTCGTGTTCTGGAGATTCGATGGCCGGAACGAGCTGTGGATGCAGATTTTACACGAGTATCTGATGCAGAAGCAGTAGGCGATGCGACGGCTATTGGCCGTCCTTCGGACCGAACGCATTGCCAGGGTCGAGCTTGTCCAGATGTGCCTGGAACTTGCTTCTTCGATTCCTCGGGCAATCCGGTGAACTCGATTCCCATGCCGACGCCGGGGTCGCGGGTGCGAACCACCGCGCTGGGCGCGAGCCGTTCCTCTCCAATCCAGAGATCGACGCGCAAAGCCGTGGCGACAGACAAAGGCATGACCGTCTCAACATAACAACCATTCCCGCTGATGTCGGTCGCATTGACGCGCAGCGGAGTATTTACGCGCTCGTCGCGCAATTCGAGTGGGAATGCAATCTTATGGCGCAGGAATTTCCGCCGATTATCATGGCGAAGCTGCGTCCGCTCCTCAAGCTTCATATCCGCCGGAAGCGCTAGCGCCCACGGGCAATCCTGATCCGCTACCAGCTGGACGCCGACCTGGGTCTTCTTCAGCGCTCCTGCATCGACAACCCAGACTACCTTGCAGCGGGCCTTCCTGCCCTCATACTGCACACCGATGACGTCGCCCACCTTTAATTCAGGCTCGATGCCGTAGATGCACGCACCCGTCGCACTGATGTTCTGGGCCATGGCGTTCTGGAAGAAGGGCTGATTATTAGCACCCATTCCCCACACCTTGACCTTCAAGTCCAGAGTCGCACGCGGAGCTGACCCTTGGGCCGACATGAGTGCTCGAGCCTCCACCGAACAGAAAAACGCTGAATTCTAAACCATCTTAACTACTTGCCGTTAATCCGTAAGGTTACCAGAGTACTCCAGCCCTCAGTGCCAGGAGCGCCCCGGGAATGGAAGATGGATCCTACCCACTCACAAATTGGCCGGCAACTCGCGGTACGAGATCAGTTGAACGCCCTCTCGTGCCAGCATCTCGCGGGCCGCGGGCATGGTGAGCACCCTTAGTTCGAGCTCCCGGGACTCTCGTAAACGCGTCTTCGCTGCCGCGAGTTCGGCATCGTTGTAGCCGGGATGACAGACGAACTCCCATGTGCCATCTGGAATGCTTCGGGCAATCGCTTGAAACAGGGTTTCGTCCAAAGTCCCCGTGACCTCGATGCCGAGAGTGCCATCAGGGGTTACGAATCCTTCTCGATCGACAGCCCGGCGAAATTGTCCCGCAAAGCGGCTCAGAATTCGTACCTCGGCGAAGCGCGTCCACAGATTCGGCCGCTTCAGAAGCTGGCTCGAACGCAGTGGAAATCGTGGGCCGAAGGGATTGCGCAACGCCCGGACGCCACAATCGCGAGCCGCCCGAAGTAACGGTCGCAAGATTTGCGGGAAAATGTGGGTGTGTTTGTGGGTGTCGACGTGAGAAACAGCAATCCCAGCCGACTGAATCTTTTGTATCTGCGCTGCTGCCTCGGACTCAATCTCACGAGCATTCATGCGGCCTGCGAGGGCGCGCGCAGCAAACGTCTTGAGCCCGTCGCGGAACCGATGCGAATCGGTAATTGTTGAGATCCGGGCGGCATCGAGCGCTGGCTCCCCGTCGATGAGCACCACATGGCAGCCGACGCTCAAATCCGGGTGAAGCTCTAGCCATTTCTGCGGCCTCGACGAATGCCCGGCCGTTTGCCATGAGCGTGGACGATGTCACCATGCCGCGGGTGTGCGCCTCGACGATGGCGCGGTTCACACCCGACGTAAATCCGAAGTCATCCGCATTGATGATGAGCCTTCGCAAGCGGCCAGTCTAGCAGGAAGGGAGAGGGCAGCTTGCACCGCGGGGCTCGAGCCCACGGTGCCGTTGTTCAGATAAACCTCGTCATCGGGGAGCCGGGAGCCCACCCTGGTCGCGTTTTTGCGCGACAGATTCAGCATAGTCCCAGATTTACTCAGGTAGATTTCTCAGCAAAGGTTGACCCCCACAAAGGCTGCCCCAGCCTTCGTGCCTTTCGAAGGCTGGGAACCCGGAATCTGTCCGCAAGAGCACCGCCAATCCCGCCCCAGGACAGTCTCACCACAAGCCGCGAGAGCCATTGAAACCAGCTCCGAAGGAGCGCACAGCCCACCGCGCAAGCGGAGGGTAAATGTGAGAAAGGACGCACAAGCCCCGAAGGGGCGAAAGAAAATCCCACGGCCCCATATACCCGGGCCGCCGGACAGCCGAGGCGGCTGTCCCTACATGGACTGCCCTACACCGCCTCGCTTTGCTCGGCAGGGACGGATCCTTCGACTACGCTCAGGACAGGCTCCTGCGTCCGCCCTACCCATGCGACCCCGGATAACCCGGAAGTGGCTGGACGCGTCTAAGATAGAGGCCTCACAATCAAGTTCTTGGTGTCCCTGGACCGGGCGTATAATCAAGGTTAAGGAGTACCCCCCTATGAAGCTCAGATGGCTGGCAGGCGCGCTGGCACTGGCGGCGTTTGGCGTGGCACCGTGGATGGTGGCGCAGACGACCGGACAAGATCCGCAGAATCAACCTACGACCCAAACTCCGCAGTCCCAAAGTCCTCAAACGCAGGCTCCGCCGAGCCAATCGCCGCAGAAGGCACCTCCGAGCACCGACCCGGATGACGGGCAGCCAAAAGCGAGCGATATCCAGAACGCGCCGAAGAAGGCTCCCGCAGCGCTGCCGACGCAGGATGACAGCCAGATCAAGCACGACGGCGGCAAGACCGACGTCGACGCGGTAGGCAACCGCAACGTGGGTTGCGGCCGCGGCGTGGGCAACTGGTACAGCGTCGAAAAACAGGTGGCGATGGGCCGCTCGTTCGCCCAGCAGATTGAGTCTCAGGTCAAACTGGTGAACGATCCGGTGGTGACGGAATACGTCAACCGCATCGGGCAGAATCTGGTGCGCAATTCCGACGCGCAAGTTCCATTCACGATCAAAGTCATCGACTCCGACGTGGTCAACGCGATGGCGTTGCCGGGCGGATTCTTCTATGTGAACTCCGGGTTGATCCTGGCGGCTGATGAAGAGGCGGAAGTGGCCGGCGTGATGGCGCACGAAATCGCGCACGTGGCGGCCTGTCACGCCGCCCGCGAGCAGACGCGCGCCTCGTTGCTGCAGATGGCGTCGATTCCATTCATTTTTATCGGCGGCGGAATCGGGTATGCCGGCTATGAGGCGGCAGGACTCGCCGGGGTATTCGGCATTCTGAAGTTCTCGCGTGGATTCGAGGCCGAGGCCGATTACCTGGGCATCGAGTACATGTACCGGTCGGGATACGATCCGTCGGCGTTCGTCTCCTTCTTCGAAAAAGTGCAGGCGATGGAGAAGAAGAAGCCGGGGACGCTGGCCAAGGCGTTCGACACGCATCCGCAGAGCGCGGACCGCATTGCGAAATCGCAGGATGAGATTCGCAAGATTCTTCCGGCGAAGCAGCAATACGTCGTGACCACCTCGGAGTTTGACGAGGTAAAGGCGCGGCTGGCGGCGCTGGAGAACAAGCACAAGCTGCTCGACCAGAAGGACTCGTCGAAGCCGAGTCTGCGCCGGACCTCGAATCCGAGCGACAAGTCCGAGGACGGGAAGAAGGATGATGATGACCGTCCGACGCTGAAGCGGCGCGAAGATTCAAACTGATGTCTCTGTTTTCACGAGGCCCACGGTTTCGGCCGTGGGCCTTTCTGTTTGCGATTGAAGCTGGAAGAGCGGCCCGCGGATGAAGCCGGACTGATTTTGGGAACTCAGCAGGGCGGCTTGAGGCCGCGCCCTTTCAAAACGGTGAGTTACTGTCGGGAATCTTTACGAAAGGTTGACATTTGAAACTTCGAGTGCTCGTTTATAATCAATAAACTGTGCCTAAATACTCCATCGTCGTCCCTTTACATAACGAAGAAGAGAACGTCACCGACCTCTACGACCGGCTGAAGGCGGTCATGGAAGCCCATGGCGAGAGCTTCGAAATCGTTCTCGTCGACGACGGGTCGAGCGACCACACGTTCGCCATGCTGCGCGAGATCGCGGCGGTCGACAGCCGCGTAACCGTAGTCAAGCTGCGGCGGAACTTCGGACAGACGGCGGGACTGGCGGCGGGTTTCGATCATGCGCGGGGCGAGTACATCATCGCGATGGACGGCGATCTGCAACACGATCCCAACGACATTCCGCTGTTCCTGGAAAAGGTCGCGGCGGGCTACGACATTGTCAGCGGATGGCGCAAAAACCGCGTGGACAATTTTTGGATGCGGCGCATACCGTCGCGCATTGCCAACTGGATGATGGCGAAGATCAGCGGCGTCGATATTCACGATTTCGGAACGACGTTCAAGGCCTACCGGCGCGACATTCTGGAGCAGGTGCCGCTGTATGGCGAATTGCACCGGTTCATTCCCGCGCTGGCGTCGTGGCACGGTGCTACGATTTGCGAAGTGCCGATCAAGAATGTGAACCGGGAGCGCGGTGCGTCACACTACGGGATCACGCGGACGTTCCGCGTGTTCTTCGATCTGCTGACCATCCGGTTCCTGCTGAAGTATCTGTCGCGTCCGCTGCACTTCTTCGGCACCTTCGGGATGCTGAGCATCTTCGGCGGCAGCGCGATCGTGGCATGGCTGGGGGTGGAGAAATTCCTGCGGCATGTGCCCATTATGGCCTCGCACGGGCCGCTGATGATGGCGGCTCTGGGCCTGCTGCTGGGCGGGCTGAACCTGCTGGCGATCGGGCTGCTCGGCGAGATGCAGGTCCGGCATTATCACGAGCCCAGCCGGCGGGCGCCGTACTCGGTGGATCGCGTTCTGCGCTCGCAGAACGAAGAGCACAGCGTCTCGGAGTAAATCAGCTTTCCACCACAACCAGGCCCAAGAACTCACCACAGAGGGCACAGGGTTTCACAACTCGCTCGGAAGAGCGCACGTCTTAAATCACTCACCGCAGAGAGCACAGAGGTTCACAGAGGAAACGCGTTTCGTGCCCGAACCACGCTTGACGACTGGCGGATATCATGAAAACCTCTGCTTGTGAACTACATCAACTTTATGGATTTACCGTACTTATCAAACAGCGGGCAGGACGCGAAACGACGATTGCTTCAGTAGCTCGCGAACTGGCGACTACTCCGAGAACACTGCAAAGGCGCCTTGCGGCTGCGGGTTTTTCCTTTCAGGACCTGGTTGAACAAACCCGGCAGGAGATCGCTGAGAAATACCTTACCGACCTATCGCTGTCGATTGCTGAAGTTCTTATCTGATCGGTTACTCCGAACCGAGCGCGTTGCACCGTGCATTCAAGCGGTGGAAGGGAGTCACTCCTCAGGACTTTCGGGAGGCGAAGCGCAGGTCGAGAGTGGGTTCGTCATAGGCGAGTAGCTGCTCCTCCCAGCCTTATCCTCTTTAATCCCACGCACATGATTCGTGGCGATACGAGCGTATAATGAGCCGTTTGCGTTTTTCAGGAGTTTTCCCGCCATGTCGAAAGCCACCCCAGCACAATACGAGCTTCAGCTTGCGCGCCGGATGTCGCGGCTTGGAACCGAGACTGCCTTTGAAGTTCTGAATAAAGCGCGTGCGCTGGAACGACAGGGACGGAGCATCATTCACCTGGAGATCGGAGAGCCCGACTTCGATACACCTTCGAATGTGGTGGAAGCAGCGGTGGATGCGCTGCACAGCGGATGGACGCATTACGGGCCCTCGGCGGGGCTGCCGGATTTGCGGCAGGCGCTGGCGGAATATGTGAGCCGGACGCGAGGGGTGAAGGTCACGAGCGATGAGGTCGTAGTTGTGCCCGGCGGAAAGCCCATTATTTTCTTCGGTATCTTGTCACTTATTGATGAAGGGGATGAGGTGATTTATCCGAATCCCGGATTCCCGATTTACGAGTCGATGATCAATTACGTTGGCGGGCGGGCGGTGCCGATTGCGCTGCGTGAGGAGCGCGATTTCTCGCTCGACGTAAATGAACTGGAGTCGTTGATCAATGAACGGACGAAGCTGATCATCATCAATTCGCCGCAGAATCCTACGGGCGGGGTGCTGGAGCGGCGGGACATCGAGCAGATCGCTAAGGTCATCGGCGACCGCAACATCATGATCCTGTCGGATGAGATTTATAGCCGGCTGCTGTTTGATGGCGGGCAGCATTTCTCGATCATGTCGGTGCCGGGGATGCAGGAGCGGACGATTCTGCTCGACGGATTTTCGAAGACCTACGCCATGACGGGATGGCGGATGGGCTACGGTGTGATGCGGGCGGACCTGGCGGCACATATGACGCGGCTGATGACGAATTCGAATTCGTGCACGGCGAGTTTTACGCAGGTGGCCGGGATTGAGGCGATCCGCGGAGATCAGAGTTCGGTGGATCATATGCGGGACGAGTTCCAGCGGCGGCGGGATGTGTTTGTGGCGGGGCTGAACAAGATCAAAGGATTTTCGTGCCGCATGCCTAAGGGAGCGTTCTACGTGTTTCCGAACATCACGGGGACGGGATGGAAGTCAAAGCCGCTGGCGGATGCGCTGCTGGAGCAGGCGGGAGTGGCGGCGCTGTCGGGGACGGCGTTTGGGGCGTTTGGGGAAGGGTATCTGCGGTTCAGCGTGGCGAATTCGCTGGAGAATCTGCAAGGGGCTCTGGAGCGTCTTGAGCAGTGGACTGGGAAGAACCTCTAGCTCAGCAATTAGCATTTGGCAATTAGCATTTGGCCAAAACCGGCTCACCACAGAGGACACAGGGGGGCACAGGGGCTTATCCGATTGGGTTCGGGGGACTGCATGGCAACCAAGAAGACTGCGCGGAGTTCTCGTACTCCCAAGGCTAGTCGGCCGCAGGCGGCGGGGTACGGGTTTCCTGAGAGTAGCAAAGGGCTGCTGGCGTGGTCGTGGGCCGAGCAGCGGCTGAAGAAATCGCATAATTATTGGATCACCACCGTCAAGCCTGACGGGTCGCCGCACACAATGGTGGTCTGGGGGATGTGGCAGGATGGGCGGTTTGTGTTTTCAACTGGGAGCAAGTCGCGGAAGGCGCGGAATCTGGCGGAGAATCCGAATTGCATCGTGTGCTCAGAGAACGCCGCTGAGGCGATTATTGTGGAGGGAGTTGCCGAGATCGCCGATGTTGCTGCGCGTCGGAAAATGCTGCCGGCTTATGAACGGAAGTATAAGTTTGATATGTCGACGATGAAGGATGACATTTTATCGATGAAAGAGCCAGTGTTTGCGGTGCGTCCGCGGCTGGTGTTTGCGATGTGGGAGAAATATTTTCAGAGTAAGTCTACCCGCTGGAAGTTTGAGTAGTTTCGGCAGATAGGGTTTCAATCGATTGCGCAGGCAGGGAGCCCGCACGATGGCCGGGACGCTGACGCAACGGTCAACTGGTTGGCAGCTAAGGAATTCATTGCGCTGTCTGGCGGCCGCAACGGTCGCTACGCGACCGGGACGGACGACGGCGTCCGTCCCTACACAACCTTGCTCACCCTGTGATGTGATTGCAATCACCGCCTGAGTTGTCTATCCCTCGATAGCCTCTACAAGAGCACGCTCTGTGTCGTCTTGTCTCTAGCCTAGGTCCGTCATTCGAGGGAGAACGCCATGGCTTTGATCGATTCCGCGACCGGAAAAATCGTCCGGGAATATTCCATCGAACAACTGATTGAAACTGCCGATCTGATGCGCGGCTATGACCTGGTGGCGCTGCATGCGGCGGGGTCGGGGCATGCGGGGGGCACGCTTTCGATCATGGACATTACGGCGGCGCTTTATCTGAAGATTGCCAACCATGATCCGAAGAATCCGAACTGGGCCGACCGCGACCGGATTATCTGGTCGACGGGGCACAAGGCGCCGAGCCTGTACCTGGGGCTGGCGTTTGCCGGATTCTGCCCGATCGAAGACGTAGTCACGCTGCGCAAGCTGAATTCGCCGTACCAGGGGCATCCGCATTGGCTGAAGTTGCCGGGGGTGGAGGCGTCGACGGGATCGCTGGGGCAGGGACTGAGCATTGCGGTGGGGATGGCGCTGGCGGCGCGGCTCGATCACAAGCGGCACAAGGTTTTCTGCATCATGGGAGACGGCGAGCAACAGGAAGGGCAAGTGTGGGAAGCGGCGATGGAGGCCGGGCACTACGAGCTCGATAATGTGATCGGGATTGTCGATTGCAATCGCCTGCAGATTGATGGGCGCGTCGAGGAGGTAATGCGGGTCGAGCCTCTGGCGGCGAAGTATGGTGCGTTCGGGTGGGATGTTCTGCGGATTGATGGCCACGACATGCGGCAAGTTGTCGACGCACTGGAGCAGGCGCGTACCGTGAAAGGCCGCCCGGCGTTAATTCTCGCCGATACGGTGAAGGGCAAAGGCGTTAGCTTCATGGAAGACCAGGCGGGGTGGCATGGAAAGACTCCGAATTACGAAGAGCTGACCAAGGCGCTGGATGAATTGGAGGTGGCTGACAAGATTCCGCTGCAGAAGCTGCTCGATCGGGCGAAGCAGTACCAGGCGGAGGTTGATCGCAAGCTCGATGCGAAGATGCCGAAGTTCACGCGCGATTACTGGTGGAATGCTGGCGATGGGATGAACGTGAAGATGGAGCCGACGCGCAAGGGTTTTGGGCAATCGCTGGCGGCGAATGGAGATGATCCGCGGGTAGTGTGCCTGGGGCTGGATATTTCCGGCTCGATCACGATCAGCGATTTCTATACCGGGAAACCGGATCGGAAGAATCGCTGGCTGAGCATGGGGATTGCGGAACAGTCGGCGACGTCAGCTGCGGCGGGACTGGCGCGGGAAGAGAAGCTGCCGGTGCTGGGAACGTATGCGACGTTTGCGGCGGCACGGAACCTGGATCAGATTCGGACGTCGGTGTGCTACGGGAATTTCAACGTGATGATTGCGGGAGCGCACGGGGGAGTTTCAGTTGGTCCGGATGGAGCGACGCATCAGGCGCTGGAAGACCTGTTCGCCATGCAGGGGTTGCCGAATATGTCGGTAGTGGTGCCGTGCGACCTGGTGGAGACGCGCAAGGCGACGGATTATCTGCTGCTGCAGCATGTCGGGCCGAAATATATCCGGTTTGCGCGGGAGGCGACGCCGATCGTCACAGATGGAAAGACTCCGTTTGTGTTCGGGAAAGCGAATGTGATCCGGCTGCGACGGGAGGGGCCAAATTTCCTCGAGGCATTTTCGACCGTGCTGGCCGCGGAATATAAAGGCGAGAATGAAGACCTGAGCATCGTGGCCTGCGGGCCTATGGTGCCGGAGGCGATGCGGGCGGTGTTCATCCTGAAGAAAGAGTTTGGATACGAGACGCGCGTGGTCAACGTGCATACGCTGAAGCCGATCGATACGGAGGCGATTGTGCGGGCGGCGCGGGAGACAGGCGTTATGGTCACTGCCGAGGAGCATCAGATTGGGGCGCTGGCGTGGCGCGTTAGCGGCATTCTGACGGAGAGCCCGGAATTATATGGAGTGCCGGTGATCACGGGGGCGATCGGGGTGAAGGACCGATTCGGGGATTCGGGCGCGCCCTGGGAGTTGATCAAGGAATTCGAGGTGAGCGCGGAGCACATTGCGCAAAAGGCGATGGAGTTGATAGCGGTGAAGAAGAGAACGACGTCGCGCCTTCGCGAATCGATGGTGTGCTAGTCAGGAATACGGGCGCGCCGGCAAGATGCGCGCGGGACAGCCGGATGGTAGCCAGCGCTACGGTTGGAGATTACTTTCGTTACTGTCTGCGCACACTCGCAGACACTACTGGGTGCGGCTCAGCCACCTATAATTCGAATCAAGCCACACAGAAGAGATGAATGCGGGCGCATGATGTCCTGCGAGCGCGAAGCTGTGGCTGAGTTTTCGAATTAGCGCAGCCACAGCCTGATGCACAAGTCCCTACGACAATCGGAACGGCCGGCGATCGCATGGATCTACAATCCGTGGGTTGATTTGATTGTGGGGTGCGGGGCGTGGTCGGCACCGCTGCTGATGGTGTCGTACTGGACGATCGCCTCGAATACGCGGGCCTGGGCGGTGGCGTTCTACGCGCTGGCCTTGTTCTTTAATTATCCGCATTACATGGCGACGATCTATCGCGCCTATCACCGGGCGGAGGATTTCCAGAAGTACCGCATCTTCACGGTGCACACCACCGCTCTGATTCTTCTGACCTTGCTGCTCTCACATTTCTGGGTGCAGTTGCTGCCATGGCTCTTTACGATTTACATCACCTGGAGTCCGTGGCACTACAGCGGCCAGAATTACGGGCTGTTCATGATGTTCGCGCGGCGGGCGGGGGCGGATCCGGATAAGGGAACACGGCAGGCGTTGTACGGCGCGTTTATCGCGTCGTATCTGATGCTGTTTCTTGGGTTTCATACAGGGCATTCGACCGATTCGCTATTTATATCGCTGGGAATTCCCGCCACCGTGAGCCGATGGGAGCAGTTGGTGCTGGGAGCGGGGTTTCTGGCGCTGTCGGCGTGTGGACTGGTGCGGCTGGCGCGGCAGACGGGATGGCGCCGATTGCTTCCTTCGCTTACTTTGTTCTCATCGCAGGTTTTGTGGTTCGTGGTGCCGGCGGCGATTGTGCTGCTCAGACGCCTGGAGATTCCGCAAACGCGGTACAGTTCCGGCGTGCTGGCGGTGATGCATTCGGCGCAGTATTTGTGGATTACGAGTTATTATGCGGGACGCGAGGCGTCGGGAGATGACGCGAAGACTGAGGGGAATTGGCGTCCGCTGGCGTACTTCGGTGTGCTGATTGTGGGCGGGATTGCATTGTTTGTGCCGGGGCCGTGGCTGGCAAGCCGGGTGCTGCATCACGACTTCAGTGCCAGCTTTCTGATCTTCACTTCGCTGGTGAACCTGCATCATTTCATTCTGGATGGCGCCATCTGGAAGCTCCGCGATGGGCGCATAGCTGCACTGCTGCTGAATTCGAAGGAACGTGTGGCGAGCGCGATGGCGGGCGCGGGCGGCCGGTTCGAGGCCGCGTGGCGGTGGGTCACGGGAGCCAGTGTTGGCGCTGCGCGGCTGCGAGTCAGCGCGGCGTTGCTGCTGCTGATGTGGGGAACAGTCGATCAGGCGAGACATTATCTCTCTTTGCGTAGCGACGATTTGAGCGATTTGAAGCGAGCGGCGGCGCTGGATTCATTCGATAGCCAATTGCAGATGCGGCTTGGCCGCCGGCAATTGGAGGAAGGAAACGCAGAGGAAGCGGAGGCGGCTTGGAAGCGGGCGATTGCGGCGAACCCGGCGGATCCGGCTCCGCGGCAGGCGCTGCTGAAGTTTCTTCTCGGTCAGAAGCGCTTTGACGAGGCGTTTACGCTGACCGAGGCTTCGCTGAAGTACGCGCCGAAAGATGCGAATCTGCTGGTCGATCGAGGATTGCTGGCGCTGCAGCGCGGGCACGCGGACGAGGCGCTCGCGGACTGGGAGCGGGCGCTGAAGGCGGATCCCAATGAGTCGGTGGCGCATTTGTACCTGGCACACGAACTGGATCGCGAGGGCAAGGCGCAAAGCGCCGCCGTGCACTATCGGAGTTTCCTCGATAAGATTGCGCAGCAACCGGAAGCCCGACCGGCACCGGATGTGCTGATTGGAATTGTGCTCCGGATGGCGGAGTGCCAGGTCGGGTCGTCGCAGCCGGAAGCCGCGGTGAAGTCGTATCAGATGGCGGAGAGGCTGGCGCAACAGACCGGGCAGGCAAAGCTGGAGAGTATTGCGGATGTGAACGAGGCGCAGCTGCTAGGGAAGGCGGGGCAGGTGAATGAGGCGCTCCGGCTGTATCGGCGCGCGCTGGAATTGGACAATGCCGTGGGAGACAAGGGCGCGAGCGCGGTAGACTGGTTCGTGTACGGACGATTTCTAGAGAAGACTGGGTTTCCCCCCAAGATGGCGTATGCCTGCATGGTGAAGTCCGAACGATCCGGGCAGTCGCTGGTGAATCCGGGACTCTCGGCAACCGTGGCAGGGGCTCGGCAGCAGCTGGAAAAGCGGCTGGGAGCTGAGGCGGAGGCGATCCGGCGCAATCCTGATCCGGTTCTGCAGGACGCCTTGCGGGTGCAGCGCTGATGTAGGCTCGCATCTCCATTTAACCCAAACCTTAAACAGCAAAGGACGCGAAGAAATCCGCGAGGGCCGCAAAGGACGCGTAACATCGAATCGTGACATTACGAACCGAAGCCTTTTGGTTTGCATCTTACGAGGCAATTGACACTTCGGTTGTACTGCTGAACAATTAGCTAATCCCTGCAATCTATTCTTTTGTTTTCTATAGGAGGAAGTGTATGGCCGATGAGGGCGAACAGATTCACGTAGAGAGTAGCTCGAACGCCGGGAAGTGGATTCTGCTGATCGTGGCGCTGCTGGTCGTGGCAGGGGCCGCGTACGCTCACTACACCACGCATCTGGCGATCGAAAAACTGTCGGCTGATCTTGCCGGCAGCCAGGCGCAAGTGAAAGAGCTGCAGAATCGCATGCAGACCGCCGAAGCTGAGGGAGAAGCACTGGCGCAGCAGGCCGGCATGACCAAGAAAGAACTGGCACAGCGCACCTCCCAGTTGCAAGTGGAGCAAAGAGCCGCGGCAGCCCGGCTGGAGCAGGAGCAGAAGGCGCAGATCACCGCGGTCAGCGGGGACATCGCGGGCGTGAAGACCGATGTGGGCGGGGTGAAGACCGATGTCGCCAGCACGAAGGCCGATCTGGAAGCGACCAAGGCAAAACTGTCGAGTGCGGTGGGCGATCTAGGGATGCAGAGTGGACTGATTGCGACGACTCGGTCGGATCTTGAGGCTTTGAAGCACAAGGGTGATCGCAATTATTACGAGTTCACACTGCTGAAGGGTGCCAAGCCACAGCCGGTGTCGACGGTCAGCCTGCAGCTCAGGAAGACCGACTTCAAGAAAGGCAAGTACACGCTGAACGTCACGTCTGACGACAAGACGATCGAGAAGAAGGATCGCAATGTCGCCGAGCCGATTCAGTTCTATTCCGGACGCGAGCATATGCTGTTTGAGCTGGTGATCTGGACGGTGGAGAAAGATAAGGCGACGGGATATCTCAGCACGCCGAAGGGCGCGCCCGTGCCGGTCACGGCGACTCCGACGTCGGGGAACTGAAATTGAGTGGAATATTCTTTCCGGGCGGGCACGTGTTGCTGCAGATCGTGCTGCGCACGGGGATCATTTATCTGCTGGTGCTGATTGGTGTGCGTTTAAGTGGCAAGCGTGAGGTCGGACAAATGACCCCGTTCGATCTCACGCTGCTGCTCCTGCTGTCGAACTCCGTACAGAATGCGATGACCGGGCCCGATACGTCGCTCGCGGGCGGAGCGGTAGCGGCAGGCACGCTGCTGGTTCTGAACTATGGCGTGGCTGCCATGTCCGGCTCGAATCGGCGGCTTCGTCGCTTGATCGAAGGTGAGCCCTCCCTGCTCGTCCATGACGGCAAGATTATCCAGTCGCACATGGCGCGAGAACGCGTCAGCATGGATGAGTTGCATCGAGCGCTGCGGGAACATGGGATCAACAGCTGCGATCAAGTCGCGTTGGCCGTGCTCGAAGTGGATGGGTCGATCTCTTGCTTGAAGTATGACGAGATCAAGCAGGATGCGAATACGCATCTGGTGCGGAGAAGATTCATTCAGAAGAAGCAGTAGGTGTCCTTTTCCCCAGCCGCCATTTGAGACGCCGCAGGCAGAGACGTAGCAAGTTACTCTCTACGAATCAATCAATCTTTAAGAACTTCACGCAGACCGGTTGGCCTACTTCCAGGACTTTTCCCGTGGGAGTGAGCTTGCCGGTTTTTTCGTCGATGCGGAAGAGGACGATGTTGTCGGAGTTCTGATTCTCGGCGAAGAGCAGGGTTCCGCTGGGATCAATCTCGAAGCTGCGCGGAGTTTTTCCTTGCGTGGAAGCGTGCTCGACCACGGTCAGAGTGCCTTTTGCCGGGTCGATGGCGAAGACTGTGATGGCGTCGAAGCCGCGGTTGGAGGCGTAGAGGAATTTGCCGTTGGGGTGGACGTGAATTTCGGCGTCATCGTTCTCGCCCTTGAAATCGTCGGGCAGGGTCGAGATAGCTTGCAAACGTTGGAGCATTCCCGTCTTCAGCTGAAGGGAGAAGGCCGTAACCGTGGATGCCAATTCGGAGACTACATAGGCGAACTGTCCCGAAGGATGCAGGGCGAAATGGCGAGGGCCAGCGCCGGCGTCGAGCTTGGCGAAAGGTGGATTGTTGGGCTTGAGTGATCCCTTGGACTTGTCGAATTTGTAGACGAGCAACTGGTCGAGGCCGAGATCATCGACGAAGGCGAAGCGCTCGTCGGGCGAGAGGTCGATGGAGTGGGCGTGCGCGGCTTCCTGGCGCTTCGGATTCAGGCCGTGGCCGGTGTGCTGGATGAAGGCTGAGGCTTCGCCTAACTTGCCGTCCGCGGATATGGGGAACGTCGCGATGTTGCCGCCGGTGTAGTTCGCGACGAGCACGTACTTGCCGGAGTCGTCGACGATGATATAGCAGGGGTCGGCACCGCGGGAGGCGACTTCGTTCAGGAATGTCAGCTTGCCGGTCGAGCGATCGATGGAGAACGCGCTTACCCCGCCGCTATTGGGACCCTTGTAATTCTGAACTTCATTGACGGCATAAAGAAAACGTCCGTTAGGGTGTAGCGCGACCCATGAAGGGTTCGTGGTTTCAGCAGCTAGTCCGAGAGGAGTAATTTCCTGCGTCCCGGCGTCGTAGCGATAAGCGTAGATGCCTTTGCTCTTGCTGTCACCCTGGGTGTAGGTGCCTACATAGAAGAGATATTTGCCCTTCTGCGGCTCTGCAGCAGATGCGGCTAGGGAAACGAAGAAGGCCAACGAACCAAGGAACATAAAGAGAAAGTGGGATCGGGTCATCCCGATATAGAAACGCATCCGGGGGTTTCGCGCAAGCCCCTCAGGTCATCTGGCTTTGGTGACGCCCTGTGGGTATCCGCCGAGGTAGGGATGCTTTGACTGCGGCTGAGCTTCGCATTCGCGAAGCTCAGTCTTTGCTCAGTACGACACCGTTCTTGATCTCTACTTGCTGAGCACGACGGGCACGGTTTGGTCGTAGGGCCAGATGACTGCGGACAGGACCTGACGGTGGTTGAAGGTGTCGAGAGGCATGGGGAAGGCGACGATGATCGTGCGAGCGGTGGTTTCTCCGGGCTGGATTTTGGTTTCGGGCGCGAGGGCGGGTTGTGAGCCATTCTTCAGCGTGGGGAAGGCCTGGAAGTAGCGGTCGAAGTCGACGGCGGAAACAGCGTCGGCGACGGAGTCTCCGCTGGGTGCCTTAACCGAGGCCTGCAGCGTGTGTACGTAGAGGATCTTATCGCTCGAGTTGCGAATGGTAAAGGTGAGCGCGACCATAGTGGAGCCTTGTCCGGGAATCTCCACAGCTACGACGTTATCGAGCGTGCCCGAGGCTTGCGGCTTGGCGCGCTTCAAGAACGAAACGAAGGCGACCACAATGCCGAGCACGATGATGGCGATGACCAGGATCTTGCCTGAGGGAAGACTCTTTTTTGCGGTGCCGAATTCCTCGCCGATGTTGATGGTGGGGCCGGAGGGCGTTTTCGAAGGTCCGGGAACAGCAGGCGTCGGTGGAGTAGTGGGTGGATTCGACATGGAGTTATCCTTTGTGGGCGATTTTACGCTAATGCCATCCCGACGCGTTTTTGCTCGCAAACGGGGCAGTCGGACGAAGTTTCAGTTGTCCCTCCGGGACAGGCTGAATATCCGGCTACCAAGCGTGCTTCATGGCTTTGGCGAACTGATCTTTCGGGAGCGTGTTCAGGACGTCGTCTTTAGTGAGCCAGGCGCGGCGGGCTTGAAGGATTCCGAAGCGAATCTTGTCCATGTGCGAGGTATGGTGGGCGTCGGTGTTGATGACGATCTTCACGCCGTGTTGCTTGGCCTGGCGAAGGTTGGCGTCGTTGAGGTCGAGGCGGTCGGGATAGGCGTTCAATTCCATGGCGACCTTGTGCTGTGCAGCGGCGCTCAGCACTGCGTGCATGTCGAAGCCATAGGAATCGCGGCGCAGCAGGAGCCGTCCCGTCGGGTGGCCGATGACTGATGTGTTCGGATTGCTGATTGCTTTCAGGAGGCGGTCGGTCATCTTGGCTGGTTCCTGATTGAAAACGGAGTGCACGCTGGCGATGACGATGTCCATCTGCGCGAGGACGTCGTCGGAGAGATCGAGTTCGCCGTCGGCGAGGATGTCGACTTCGATGCCGGCGAAGATAGTGATGCCCGTCGATCTTTTTGCCGGCTGCGCGAATGCGGGCGATGTGCTCGACGGCGCGCTTGTCATCGAGGCCGTTGGCAAAAGCAAGATTCTTGGAGTGGTCGGTGATGGCCATGTATTTGTAGCCGCGCTCCCTGGCGGCCTCGGCCATCTCTTCGATGGTGTTGCGCCCGTCGGTTTCGACGGTGTGCATGTGGACATCGCCCTGCAAATCTTTTTGTGTGATCAGCTGCGGGAGCGAATGATTTTGCGCGAGGTCGATTTCGCCGAGATTCTCGCGCATTTCGGGCGGGATGTAGTCGAGTTTCAGCTTGGCGTAAATTTCTTCTTCTGTCTTCCCTGCAACCGGTTTCTCGCCTTCGAGCGTGGCGAGGCTGTATTCGTTGAGCGTGTATCCCATCTTGAGTGCGCGCTGGCGCAGGGCGACGTTGTGCGCCTTTGATCCGGTGAAGTACTGCATAGCGGCGCCGAAAGAGTCGGGCGGAAGCAGGCGCACATCGACTTGCATGCCGCCGCGCAGGTGGAAGCTGATCTTGTTGTCGCCACGGGCAATCACGTCCATAATCGGTGGATATTTCGCGACGTAGTCGATGGCTTCCTGGCGTCCGGACTCGGTGCAGCAGGATTTTCCGGTGACGAGGATGTCGAGATCGCCCACCGTGTCGCGGCCCCGCCGCAGAGATCCGGCAGGCGTGATCTTGTCGATGCCCTGGAATTTCTCGATGTAGGCGGTGACTTTCTCGCACTCGATCTCGGCGACGTCGATGAGGAAGCGTCCGCCGATGCGACGATAGTCTTCGATCGCCTTCACCAGCTTGGCCTCGTGCTTCTCGCCCATGCGGGGAAGTTCGCGGATTTTTCCTTCGCGCGCGAGTTTCTCGACACCGTCGACATCGCAGACTTTGTAGGCGCTCCAGATCAACGCGATCGTCTTGGGACCGAGGCCCTGAATCTTGAGCAACTGCAGCATCGAGGGGTGATATTTTGCGAGCAATTCAGCTTGGACGGCGAGTTTTCCTGTGCTGAAGAGCTCCTGCAGGTTGGTAAGCATGCCCTTGCCAATGCCGGGAATGGCGAGCACCTGCTTAGGATCGCTGATGATGTCTTTGATCTGGTGCGAATGGTTCTCGATGGCCTGTGCGGCGTTGCGGTAAGAGCGGATGCGGAAGGAATCCTGTCCGTCGATCTCGAGCAGGTCGGCGGTTTCGAAGAGGATGTTGGCGATAGCCTTGTTGTCCACGCACTAAAGATAAACCAAAGACGGGCCGAGGCACGCCGGCAGACACTTTTGCCTGCGCCGCACAGAGTTGAACGACACAACACTACTGAGAGGAACTGGCGGCGAGCGTCCGACGGAGAGCGGAGAGCCTTTGAGGCGCCTACCAGTCTTACTGCGCTTTCACAACATTCGCCGCTTGCGGTCCTTTCTGGCCCTCGGCGATTTCGAACTCTACCTGATCGCCTTCCTGCAGGCTTTTGTAACCCTCGGAGGAGATCGCGCTGTAATGAACAAATACGTCGGGCCCATCTGCGCGACCGATAAACCCGTAACCTTTCGCGTTATTGAACCACTTCACGGTTCCTTTCATACGTTCCACAAAGAGCCCCTTTTCTGCACGCCCTCTGTGAGGGGGCCCCGAGGACGTGCCCGCAGTCACTAAGATGCATTTTGTAGCGGTAGGGTAGGGCTGTCAAGAGAGTGTGTCAAGTCGGGCGTGAGTCGCGCGACCGGAGATTACATGCAACAAAAACGATCTCGTCTGCAACAAAACCTAGGGGTTGCGGTGATCGACTTAAGGGAGTCGAATCCATCAACCACGAAGGACACGAAGTTATACGAAGGATTTTCGAGAATTGGATTCCTTCGTGCGCTTTCGTGTCCTTCATGGTGGATGATTAACCGTCTCTGAATCCTCATAATTTGTTTTTGCCGTGATTCAAGACGTGATCGAGCCAAAGCACTGACGAGATGGTTTTGCCATCGCGGATGGTGCCCTTCATCACCATTTTCACGACCGTCGGCAATGGAAGCATGCGCTTGTAGATCACTTCATCGTCCTCGGGGTCGGCTTCTCCGGCGTGCAGGCCGGTGGCGAGAAAGACGGCCATGGTTTCGGCGACGAATCCGGGGCTGGCGTAGAACTTGAGAATACGGCGCCAGCGGTCGGCGCGGTATCCGGTCTCTTCGATGAGTTCGCGCTTGGCGGCCTGGAGTTCGTGCTCGCCAGGATCGATGCGGCCGGCGGGGAGTTCCCAGAGGTAGTCATTCGCAGCGTGACGATATTGGCGTTCGAGGAGAACGCGAGGTACTTTCCCGTTGTCGTCGACCGCGAGCACGACAATGGAACCCGAGTGATGGATGAGATCGCGGCGAACCTTAATGCCGCCGGGTTCGATGACGTAATCGGTGGTTACCCAGAAAACCGGACCGCGATACACGGTGCGAGAGGAGGCGAGACGGGCCCGGGATCGCCGCGCAGGGCGGGTTGTAGTGCCTGAAGAAGTTTTGGCCATGTCATCACTATAAAGGACGGCTGCTGCAGCACCAGTCTACGCAGGAGAAATTTCAGGCACCATGCGAGACCATCTTTTGAGTTGCATGCGGCGTCGCCCGCGGCTTCTGCTATTCTGCCCGGCATGGCAGGGAAGCCGAGCATCGCGATTGTGGGTGCGGGAAATCTGGGGACGGCGTTGGCTCATGCGCTGCGAGAGGCTGGCTATCGAATTGAATCGGTGATTGCGCGAGGCCGGGGAAAATCACTCAGGCGGGCAAAGCGGCTGGCGAGACAACTAGGATCGAAGGCAGTTCTGGGTACAGAAAACGTAGAGGCGCAGGTTCTATGGCTCTGTGTGCCTGACAGTGAGATTGCGCGAGCGGCGGCATCGCTGGCTGAGGGATTCCAGGGAAAAGGAAAAATTGCGTTTCACTCGAGCGGGGCGCTCGGCAGCGAATGCTTGGAACCGCTTCGGAGAAAGGGAACTGCCGTAGTGTCGGTGCATCCGCTGATGACATTTGTGCGAGGATCGCGGCCCTCGCTTGTGGGAGTATCGTTTGCGATCGAGGGCGATGTGGCGGCGGTGCGGGCAGCGCGAGGTATCGTGCGCGACCTGGGAGGCGAGTCCTATGCCATCAGTCGGACGGAGAAGAATGCGTATCACGCATGGGGAACCTTTGCTTCGCCGCTGTTGACAGCCTTGCTGGCGACCACGGAGCACGTCGCCGCGCTGGCCGGCGTGACCAAAAAAGCGGCGAGACAGCGCATGCTTCCGATATTGCTGCAGACAGTGAGGAATTACGGAACTGTGGGGGCGGCGGCCGGGTTTAGCGGACCGATTGTTCGCGGAGATGTCGAGATCGTGCGGCGCCATCTGCAAGTGCTGCGATCGGCGCGTGTCCCACGGCGGGTTTATGTGGCTCTGGCGCGTGCCGCGCTGGAGTATCTGCCTGCTAAGAACAAGGCATCCCTCAGGCGGCTTTTTGAACGCAGGTGATTTTGCGAGTGGCGGTGATAGTGTTCGAAAGAGCAGGTGTCGTCCCTCCGAGACTCGCGCATTCCCCGCACGCTTTTCCGGAAGTGCCGGGCCGGGCTTTCACATGGCTCCAGCTATGCGGCTGAGGTGATGGATCGTCTTCTGCTGTTCTCGGGGAAAAGATCATTCTCGAAAGACGTCGCCGAAGTCGTGTTCTTCCAAGCCCATGTACTAGTCAGCGACGCAGGTCACTAGCTGGAAGTGAACAGGTGGCCGAGCTTCTCTTTTTTCGTCCGCAGATATTCCTCGGCGTGCGGGCTGGGAGTTACTTCGCAGGGAACGCGTTCAACGACGTGCACGCCGGAGCGTTCCAATGCTTCCACCTTGTCGGGATTGTTGGAGAGCAGCCGGACCCGCGTGACGCCAAGTGCTTTGAGAATCCCGCCCGGCAGCGTGAAGTCACGGTGGTCGGCCTTGAAGCCGAGGCGTTCGTTCGCTTCCACCGTGTCCAGGCCAGCGTCCTGCAACTCGTAGGCCTGCAGCTTAGCCATCAGGCCGATGCCGCGGCCTTCCTGCTGTTCGTAAATCAGGATGCCAGCGGCTTCCTCTGAGATCATCGACAGGGAAAGTTCGAGCTGCTGGCGGCAGTCACAGCGCAGCGAGTGGAACACGTCCCCGGTGAGGCATTGCGAGTGAACGCGGACCAGGGGCGGGCGGGACTTCACATCGCCCATGACGAGGGCAACTGCCTCTTCGATGCGGCGATCAACCTTGCCCTCGGAATGTCCGCGGAAACCGAAAATGCGGAAGTTGCCCCAGCGCGTGGGGAAATCGGCGGAGGCGACCTGCTGAACTGCGTTTTCGTTCACCCATTCATTATAGCGGGTGTCAGAGGACCGGCAGAATCAGCCGCGAGCGCGGAAGGGAAAGATGGCGTCTTGTTTGGAGGCGATGGGAGCGCCGTTGCGCGTGGCGGGATGGAAGTGCCAGTTTTCGAGGGCTGCCAGGCACTTCGAGTCGATCTCGGGACCGAGGCTCTGCAGCACGGTTTTGCTGACGATCTCACCGCGCTCGTCGATCGTGATTTCGATGACTTCGTTGCCGGGAGCGGTGGGAAGCTGCCAAGGATAGACGACAGGGTCGGAGGTCGCAACGGGGAGCGCTGGACGGATCTCATCTCCGTAGAGCTGGCCGCGGCTCAGGGTTCCGAAGGGAAGACCGGCCTGCGCGCCGTGTCCGAGCGCCGAGAGTGTCTGGGTTTCCGATTTGTCTTGCTGTTCGGCGCGAGCCACGGGCGTCTGCGGCGCTGGCAGTTTCGACTGTTGCGGGGAAGCCTTCCAAGTCAGCTTTTGTCCGAGGCGCTGATGCTTGTAACGCTCGGTGGCGAGATCGGAAGAGCTATGAGTGCTGTCGTCGGGATTCTTGCTCGACCAGTAGAGCCGGGTGACGGATGTGCCATTTTGGCCAAGGGCAACGGAGGTTGGAGTCAGTAACCTGGGCTCGGGGGCGTGAAGCATCCAGGCGAGAATCACCGCATGGAGAGCGACCGAGACGACGCGAAGACGACGCTGGCGGCGCGCGGTTGCAGGATTCAACTGCTCAAACATGAAGATTTCCCCATGAGTCCCTGTAGTGCCTGTTGTTAGTTAGACGCAGGTCGGAGGATTTCGTCAAGGTGATTTGGAGGGTTCGTAACACGATTGGATTGCGGCGGCGGCTTGGTGATGATTCCGGAAGGCTGATAAAATAGCTGAGCTACCGATCCAAGCTGCACGGGGCTATAGCTCAGCTGGGAGAGCGCATCGTTCGCAACGATGAGGTCGTCGGTTCGATCCCGACTAGCTCCACCATATTTTCAAGCACTTAGAGACGCCAAAATCTCGAATCTGTTCCATTCTGTTCCAATTCAAATCCAATTTCAGGCTTGCCGGGAGACTGCCTCAACAGTTTTTTCCCAGGCCAGAATTCGTTCTGCGTTCGGCGGCCGTACGCCATTGCTCGTTGACCGGGG
>CAVUOS010000027.1:0-38025 GCA_963743105.1 Terriglobia bacterium | reverse complement strand
GCGGATGCTTCAGCGTTTGCAGTACGACGCAATATTGCTCTGTCTTCTCCTGCAATGTGCGGAGCTGCTCTGGAGTTGCGTCAGGCGCGTCCAGATCGAATTGTAGACGAATGGCTTCGAAGCCGACGGGGACATCCTTCGAGATCCCCAACGTCCCTTGCAGGTCCATATCACCGCTCGCCGACACTTCGATGTGGCGCGTTGGAATGCCCATCTCACTCTCGACCCAGTTCGCACGTCCGTTCGACGCAGGCCCACACCGCCCGATCAGAAGATCACCGGAACAAGCCACAGTTGCGGTTTCCCCCAACTCCCTTGTGCGCCTCCGCTTGATAGATCGCCCGCCCGATATCGACAGAGCAGAATAACGGCGTCGCTGTCTCGCTTCCCTTCGCGGTCAAAGTAATACGAGAACTCGCCGGCTCGCGGCGATACTGCTGTTCAACGGCTTCTGCAACGATCTGATATCCATGATTCCTCCACTTTCGATGTAACTAACTAATCTGCGCTGGACTGCTTCTATATCCCGAATCTCTCCCGGTACGCGCTGGGCGACACGCCGGTATGCCGCTGAAACAAAGAACGGAAGAAGGCAACGTCCTGATAACCTACAGCGTCGCTGATCTCCTGCATGGTGCGGTGGTTGTTCTCCAGTAAACGCTTGGCAGCTGCGATCCGTAACTTCTGCGGATGGGTTAACGGACTGTCGCCAGTTGCCTGTTTGAAGCGGCGGACAAACTAGCGCAGGCTCATGCCCGCGCGATGGGCTGGCGCTTCCAAAGGGAAAGGGCGATGAAAATTCTGATGCAGCCAATCTTTCGCGGTAGAGATGGCTTCGTCATTGTGCTCGGTCTTCAATGGGACCACGGCGAACCCCACCTGCCAGGCACGCGGCGTCTCGATGAGCAGCGCCTTGGCGCTCTCCATCGCGACCTCGTGCCCACAGAATTTCTCCCACCAGGTACAGGCTCAGATCGAGGGCGGCGTGCACGCCTCCGCCGCAGTAAAAGTTCCCGTCCTCCGTCACCATCAACTCGGGAATCCACTTCACCTTGGGATATTTCTCTCTAAACCGCTCGGCCAGCGCCCAATGCGTGGTGGCGCGTTTGCCGTCGAGCATGCCCGTGGCAGCGACGAGACCTACGCCGGAACACACGCTGGCGATCGCCACCCCGCGCTTTTGCCATCGCTTCAACCACGGCACAACTGGCGCGTTGCGTTCGACAACATCGTCGATGCTCAGGCCCGTTGTCGGAATGAAGATGAGATCGGTGTGGCGAATGTTTTGAATCGCGGTCATCGGCTGGATGTGGATCGGCCCGTCACAAAGAACCGGGCGGCCATCTTGCCGACGCCGTTCTCACCTGAAAACGCGGCTTCTCCGGCTTCCCGGTGAGGCGGTTCCCACAGTGAACCGGCATGGCGGAAGACCTCCATCGGACCAACTGCGGTGGAGGAAAAAGTCTGATCCAGAAGCAGAACGGTGACGTCAATCATGACTCCTCGGAATAATGAAACCGCATGGCGTAAACGCCTATCTACGATGAGGGCATATCTGCCATCTTGTTGCAAGGCGCTTTTGTAAGTACTTTCTAGTCATCGAACGTGAAGATGCTCGAGAAATAAAATTAAGCGTGGGGGAAACACAACTATGGTAACGGCACAGCAAGTTCCAACGATCGTCAACGGTGTGAATGTTGACAATCTTTTTACAACTATCGATGCCATCAAGTCGTCTCCGGCCATCGCGAAATTTAAGTTTCGTATTCAAAACCGATGGGAAGGCGCCGCACAGAACCGCTCGGCCGTGAATGAGTTTTATGGAGCCGGACAGGAGTGTTCGCGACAAAAGTCTTTTGTTCTGCATGCAGATGAGCCTGCGGTTCTGCTCGGTAAAGACTCGGCGGCGAATCCAGTCGAGTACCTGCTGCACTCCCTGGCAGCCTGTTTGACGACCTCGATGGTCTATCACGCGGCGGCCCGAGGCATTCAAATCGAAGAAGTCGAATCTTCATTCGAAGGCGATATCGATCTGCACGGATTCCTCGATCTTGATGCGAAGGTCCGCAATGGATATCAGGGAATCCGAGTCAATTTCAAACTCAAAGCCGACGTTCCCGACGAGCAGTTACGGGAGATCGTAAAACTGGGTACTGGACATTCCCCGGTTTTTGATTCGCTGACCAACGGTGTGCCGGTTTGGTCGCCGCGGAACGACTGTAAGACTTAAGCAAGGCCATCCCTGGGGGAACTGTTAACCATCAACTCGAAGGAGATAACTATGACACATATGAAAGCACTTCAGACCTGGGCCATCGGTTCTCTGAATCTGGCGTTGCTGTGGAGCGCGGTCACAGTGGTGCCACTCTTCGCACAAGAGTCGTCTCATGCTGAGCACGCAGTGTCGGCCAAGCTGGTGCGAGATGTTCGTAGAGCGACGCGGCAATTCCTCGACGTCAACAATGCCGGTCCCGCAGGATACGGGCCTGCGTTTGGATGCGTCAGTGGTCCCGACCACGGCGCCATGGGCATTCACTACGTCAACGGCACGCTGGTTGGTGATGGCGAAATTAAGTTGGAGTATCCCGAAGCGCTGATCTACGAACCGGTCGGGAAGGCGCGGCGACTGGTCGGGGTTGAGTACATTGTGGACGCAGCCACGTGGCTGGCAGCGAACAATAATGTTCCACCCTCGCTCGACGGTCAGGATTTCCAATTCGTCGGTGCTCCGAACCGGTTCAACTTGCCACCGTTCTTCGAACTGCATGTCTGGGCCTGGCGCGACAATCCGCAAGGCGCATTTGTGGACTGGAACAACGCGGTGACATGCGAACTGCAATAGGGGACTGATTCCGTGGCTGCCCGTCCATCGTGGCATGGACGGGTCCCCCGCCTCAGCGGTAATCGCAGTCACCGCTTGCAGCCTTGCGATCCGTACGCCGCCCTCTCACTCCGGTGATGGGGTGGTGTATAGTGACGGCAAAATGCTCCCTCCCCTTACCTCATCCCTCGAAATCAACCGATTTTGACTTTGGGTCGGGGCCCCACTCTCCGCGCGTGGGGCAGGACTCGGCAAGGTGCAAAGCCTGGGCCATCCCGGGCTGCCGCAAGATTTGCCACATCCTCCCGTTGATTGTCGGGGGAACCTACCCCAAACATGTAAAGACCTAAGTGGTAGTCCAGCTCGAGAAATCTCGATCGACAAGTCTGCTTAACTCTCGCACGTCCTCAGCGTACTCCGATTCCAGTCGTTTCCTTAAGAGTTGATTCATCTCGGGACGTGGAACGAATTTCTCATTAATGCCGTTCAGGTATGTCGTAAGTCTTTGGCGGATCGATCGGGCAAGAAGAGAGCGCGCTAGTCCCTGCAGGATTTTCGGGGGATGAGACAAAAAATCATGCAACGTGGTGTTTCGGATTCGTCGATTCGCATTAACGATGTTGAAGGCGCACTCGTGGTTCTGCGAGACCCCGAGGAAGGTCAGCACGTTTTGGTATGCCAATTGCGGATTCTTTGAGAAATCGTCATAGACAATCACATGAACATTCGTACGTCCGAAGGCATCGATGTACCTCTTGACATGCTGCGAAAACCGAACGACTTGACCATAGCCCGGCCGGACGGTGCGCTGACCCTTAAAAGGGCCTGTCCTGTATCTCCGCGGCTCGTTCGCGTCCAAAGCGGCTGCAAAATCAACAATGTGCTCTCCCCCGTTAACTAGACGCTCGCTGTGCTCGGCATACATCACGTCAACGGGATTACGCAGCATAATGACAATGCGCGCGCTTGGACAAAAATCTTTTATCTCGCCCGCAGCGCCCGGGGAGGCCAAATAACAAGTGGACGCTTCTCCGATCGCAGGCGCGCGTGCTCCTCAAACTGGCGCAAATACTCGGCCATGGTTGTAACGTTTCTCTGGTGACCGAAGATGTCGCTGGCGAAGAACTGCGGTTCTTTGAGTCGGGACATGAAGATTTGCGGATGTTGTGTCAGATATGAGTAAAGGGCTGTCGTACCCGACTTGGGAGCACCCACAATGAAGAAGTTTGGTTTAGGAATTGTCTCCATTGCCTGAAATTAGAGCCCAGTTTGGCTAGGAATACCTCAACCGACTGGGGAGGTGTGACTCAATGCGCTTGTGATAGCTGCAATGGCAGTTCGGGCAGTTGAGATGAAAGGCATCGCGCGCAGCCTGTCGATGTTTTTGTGAAAAGAGCATTTCCGACAACCTATTCTTGTGGAGATTGCCCAGTTCAAACGTGACATAGCACATTTGGACAACTCCGTTTGCCCCTACCCACAGGAGGCGGTATCGATCACACGGCACCCTCATGGCGGGGCCCTTCAGGAGCCAGTCGGGAATGGAGCGGAGCGCCATCAGGGATTGCTCGAGAATTTCTGGTCGAAGCTGCTTCAAGCGAAGCAACTCCGACACAACCTCCTCAATCGCGGCACGATCTTCCACTCGAAACTGCAGTTCACGGTCCGGCCCTTCGGTAAAGTAAGGCAACGAATAGTGTATAAGGCTGACAACAACGGGAGTTGCATACTGTACGGCGAAGCGCCACATTTCTCTGACGGCATCAAGGTTGCAGGTGGGGCGCATCAAAAGCCAACCGACAGTCAAGTCAATGTCTGTCCCATAGCGCTCACGTATGTGGGCAACCCCCGCTTCCATTCGCTCGTATTTGTCTGGACGCTGCACGTAGGCGTTGTATTGTTCGCCTGTCCCATAGAACCCGATGCTGATGGTGCGCAATCCCGCTCTATAGAGCTCGTCAATCTTCTCTTTCAGCAAAATTCCATTCGTCGTCAACCAGGGGCGCAGACCGAGATCGACCGCGTATTTCACAACTCTCGCCAAGTCCTTGTAAAGTAGGGGTTCACCTCCGTACAGTCGAATAGTGCGAATCCCCGAACTCTTGCAATCGTCGAGCAGGTCCCGGACAAGAGAAAAGGGGAGCTGAGAACCTGGCATGAAATCGCGTCCGTATTTGCAGCCGATGCAGCGAAGGTTACAGCTAGCCGTCAGCGTGATGTATATCTCCTGCGGATCGGGTTGAATGATTTGAGGGAGTACCGCGGCGGTCGTGTGTCGGGCGACATCCACATAGGCGTTCAAGAATTTGGCGGGGCCTTTGAGGCGCGGATACTTTCGAAGCATGGGCAGGGCCAGCTGTATGATCTTGGTTCTGAGTGTCGGCACGCTGTGCCTCCATGGAAGACGCAAGGGCGGCCCAAACACTGGGAGATCGTAGGTGGGGGGGACCGTAGCCGGGCTGGTGTTCCCAACCGGAATCCAGTGTACAAAGTGGCTGGCAGACTCGGAGTGTACCTCAAGACGCACCTAGAAGCTACAAGAACTCCTTTGGGCCGCCGCTTGTGACTAGTCCGGTCTAAGGAAAGCGGATTCCCTGGGCAGGCGACTCTCATGAATGTGTATATCCTCGGTGGTCGTCAAAAGGCTCGATGGTTCCGGCCCGTCGAGGCGGAGTGCAGGTTTGACCTTGCACTCATCCTTCGACTGAATATGGACGTAGAAAGGAGTGAACGGGTTATTGAGTACCAGACGCCATCGGAGGCCAAAGCACATCCTGAGTCTTCAAATCTGTTTGCCGCTGGAACGTTGTGCGCGAGCCGACTGTACGTGTGCACGTACACGGAAGTGCTGGTGTTTGAACTGCCACATTTTAGGCAAGTAGCTTACATTTCCCTCCCATACTTCAACTCCCTTCACCATGTCTGTCCGACGCATCGCGGTACGGTTCTGGTTGCGAACACCGGTTTGGACATGGTGCTGGAGATTACCCTGGAAGGAACAGTGCTAGCTGAATGGAATGTACTGGACGGGAGACCATGGGATCGATTTTCCCGCGGTGTTGACTATCGAAAGTTCCGCTCGACAAAGCCCCACTTATCCCATCCAAACTTTGTCTTTCAGATTTCAGGTGAGGTGTGGGCTACGCGCTTTCTTCAAAGAGATGCGGTCTGTCTTACACGGGCCCAACCAATCACACTCGGCGTTGAGAGGCCGCATGATGGTCTATTGCATAACGGCCTGCTCTATTTCACGACAGTTGACGGTCATCTTGTCATTGTCGACGCTGGATCACTGAAGACGGTTTGCATATTTGATCTAAGAAAATTTCGCGGATATCCATTTGCCGGAGCTGCCTGGTGTCGCGGCGTATCAGTCATCAACCGGAGCGTAGTGTGCGTCGGGTTCACTCGAATTCGCAAGACCGCTCTGATGCAAACTGCCAATTGGATCAAGCACGGCTTTCGTGAAGTGGATGCGCCTACGCACGTCGCTATTTTCAACCTCGCCGAAAGGCAGTGCCTAAAGGCAATAAACTTAGAGCCGCATGGAATAAACATCCTCTTCGGTATTCTGGGTGGTGACGTGGAAAATGTGAATTCCTGGACCTGAACTGTGCAGGGTGAATTGCTTGGCCGGTTCATCTCGCCACAGGTGTAAGTCCGCGCATCGCTTTCGTTACGCTCCCGCTCGCAACAACCCTGCCGCCCGCACGTTGTTTGCTATGGAGCTTGCGACTGCAACTGGACTGCCTAGTACTTGCTGCATTTCTCGCGCCACGGTTCCACCGGCCTTGCGTCGCGTTATGGGAACTCCGGCGGCCGCGTACCGCTTCAGAGAGCGTAGGGTGCGGCGCGCGATCGTTGGCGCTACTCGCACCGCCGGACGCGTTTGCGGACGCGCCCGCAGAATACGCGTCAGGATTGCCGTACCCCGGACCAGTTGCGGCAGGACATGTCGCAATGCCACCCGGTCGGCCGGTGCCCAGGCCGCTGAGCGCACCCAATATCCCTTCTCCCTCGGCCGCATCTTCGAATTCGCCCTCGCCCAATTCCTGAAATTCCTGCTCCAGAGATGACTCGAGTTCCGGTGAGCATGCGCTTGACATAGATAATTCCTCGGCTTTGTATCAAGGGACCTTATAGATGGGAAATTGCGACCCATCGGTAGTCGCCGATTCGGGGGAACTTGGCGTGGGTAGTCAGTGTTAGTGTCGCTTGAATGGCTGAAATGCAGGATACCGAGGCGGGCACTGACTTCTTAAACTGGCAGTTGCTCCTGCATCCAGCCCGGAGTTTCAACCTTCGACTCGCTGGTCAGATCGATCACCAGCCGCTCCAGTACCATGCGCTTGCTCACGGGATTCGAGCGCAGAGCCAGGTCTGCTTTTGCGACCAGCCGGATTGCCCGCGTGAGTTCGCGGCGATTTTTGTAGCGGCGCGCTTGCTTAATGATGTCATCGGCGGCAAATGGGGGGACGCGGAATCCCTGCCACAGGGCGGCCCACAGCATCCGCTGGTCGCGCACGTTGCGCTCGAGAATCACCAGCATCTGGCGGAAGGTTTTCGCCAGCATGTAGATGTGCCCGATAGCGGCCTCTTCCCCTTCGCCGGAAAGCAGAATCGCATCGAGCACTTCCAGAGCCCGCACGCGGTCTCTGCTCGAAATGGCATCGGTCAGTTCGTACAGCGAGCGCTGTTTCGCGGCGAGAACCATGGTTTCAACGTCGCCCAGGGTGATGCGCTTTTTCTCGCCGACGTAGAGAATCAGCTTCTCCAGTTCGTTCGAGATCATCATCATGTCGCCGCCGAGGGCGTCCACCAACTCGCGCGCGCCGTCAGCCTCGATCTTGACTTCACGGCCGGTACAGTAGTCCGTGATCCAGCGAACAGCTTCGCCTTCTTCCACCCGCGCCAGCTCCACGATGCCGCAATACTGGCCCAAGCTGTCGCGGATGCGCTGGTATCGCTCCTTGTCCTGCATTTCCATTTTGCGTACGTCGGCGGGAATGCTGATGTGGTCAGCGACGAAAACGACAAGCGCGTCGGGATTGGGATTTTTGCAGTACTCCTCGATCGCGGCCATCTTCTCTTCGTTGGAGCCGCGGCCAAAAAGGTTCTTCACGCCGCGCACGAAGAACACTTGAAACGGAGCCATCAGCGAAGGCGTGCGGGCGCGGTCGAGAATTTCCGCGAGATCCGTTTCGGCCAGGTCAAATTCGAAGAAGCTGAAATCCCGCAGGTCAGCGGGAACCAGATGTTCCAGGATGGCGTCACGAAAGCGCTTGCGGAAGAAAGCCTCGTCGCCGACGAATACGTACGCCGAACGCAGCTTGCGCGACTGAAGCTCGCTCACAAAACGATCGTGTTGGGCGAAGGCGCGCATCTCGAAGAAACACTCACCACAGAGGGCACAGAGGATCACGGAGGAGATCTAGCCTTCAGTGTGGTCCGTCCAATTTGACTTTAGCATCGAGCCGACTATCCGCATAGTAACCCGGTCGTACTCACCCTGGCTGTCGAGCTTCGCTTGCCGGACAACCGACGACGGCTGTCCCCACATAAAACACTATAGCTTGCTCAGGAACTGCATGACTTCCGGCGACTCCCAGTTGATGGGTCCCACGATCTTCCGGCGCAGGACTCCCTGGCGATCGATGATGTAGCTTTCCGGCCAACCGGAGGTGCCGTACATCGCCTGCGACTTTCTGCTCGGGATCGCGCACCGTCACGAAATTTACGTTGCGCTGCTTGAGGTAGCGGTGATAAGCGTCGCCGTCGACATCAATACTGACACCCACGACCACCACACCGAGCGCACGCATTCGGTTCTGCATGTCCATCAGCGACGGCAGTTCCTGATCGCATGGAGGACACCAGGTCGCCCAGAAATTCAAAATCACGACTTGGCCGCGGAACTGGTTCAGGCTCACCTGGTGATCGGAATCCTGCACACTGAATTCTTTCGCTGCAGCCCCCACGTGCGGCGGCCGCGAGCCGGTATAGCACCCTGCAATCAGCACCGTGAGCAAAAACGCAGCCGACAGGGTGAGCCGCTTCACGCTTAGAAACCCTCCAGGATGTTGGAGACCAGGGTGCGGGCAAAATCCTGCGAAAGCCGACGAAATGCCGGCGAGTCTTCTTCGAAAAAGCTGGAGAGATCCTGGGAGACCTCGTACTGCTCGCGGAAGAGATACGCTGGATTCTGGTAGAGCACCTTACCGCTTCGATCGGTCAGCTGGACTCGTATGCTCACGACCACCAGCACGCTGGCGGCGCGACCAGTCGCCGTGTCGTAGGTAAGCGGAGAGGCTACCGTCGAGAGCACCGTCCCCGTCAGGGTGGCGTCTGGATCATCGGCCGGGTCATTCTGGATACGATAATGGGTGCGGGTGTTGAATTCGCGCACGACCGACGAGGTCAGCATCTGCTCGATATGATAAGTGAGCGTCTCGTTCTTGAACGCCGGAATCGCGATGGTCTTGACGTTCTGCGGGATCTGAACCGTGTGGCCGGCGGTGTGGTATCCACATCCGGGGCTGGAGAGAACCGCCAGCAGCGCGACGACCCTCCACGTCATTGAATCTTCCCTGTCGGACGTGTCGCCATCATGCTCTCGGCGCACTCGACCGCGGTGACAGCCGAAATGCGAAGATTGTCGGCGGTGGCCCAGAGCCACACGCCATTCGGCTGCAAGGGATCAGCTTTCAACCACAATTGGATATCCGACTGCCCAGCCGAACTCACGTTGCTGGGGGCATCCTCGTCGCTGCCTGGGACCACCACATGGTCGCCGGCTAAAGCATGCGATAACTCGGCCAAATCCACTGCAGTTTCTGTTTCTAAGAAGAGGGCCAGAGCATGCCCGTGAAAAATCGGCGCTTGCAGCATCATCAGAGAAGGCTGGGGAGCGTCAGCACCGGCAATCAGCCGGTAGTGACGAAGCACCCGAGCCTCGACGGAATCGAGCGCTGGATGCGACTTTTGCCCGTACCGCGCAACCAGGTTGAATGCCACCTGGGCATCGAAGACTTCCTTCGGCAACGGCTGGAACGAGAGCAGATTCACGGTCTGCTGGTGCAGTTCATCCATGCCGCGTTGACCATGCTCTGAAGCCGGCTCGAACACGGTAGCAACGGCCCGCCGGGTCACACACGCCTTTCGGGCGCGCAGCAACAGCAATGCCAGCGAGATGGCAAGCGGGTGCGCGGTCACGCACGGTCCCGGCTGCAACTCCGGCGGCGCGACCTGCCCTCGCTCCCGTTCGATCCACAGAGAACGCACCGTCGCTCCCGGCTGATCTTCCAGGACCGCCGACAGGTCAATGATCGCGCTGCCGGCATCGCGGGCGTCTTTCCAGCTGCGGCGCGTGCTTTCCTGATCGGAAGCGAAGAAGGTGAAGTCGACGTGTTCGAACTGCTCGGCGCGCACACGCTGGATGAAGCTGATTTCGTCGCCCATCGCCTCCAGCTGACCGAGCGACTCGTCGTCATCAAGCAGACGAATGTCTGCGGCGGGGAAGTTGCGCTCGTTCAGCAACTCGGCGAGTTCCTTGCCCTTTAACGAGGCTGCTCCGACGATTGCGGCGCGGTACAGTTTGCCGCGCGCTAACCCGGTCGAGGCCGGACTTGTTTTGGGGAAATCGTTCATGAAGTCTGCGAAGCCTCTTTGTAAGACGGAGGAGGCGGGCCCGAGCGGCGGCGAAAAATCCACTGCAGGCGCCAGAAAACTCCCGAGATCATGTAAAGCAATGCGATCGCGAATAGAACCTTGCGCGAGAAGAAAAAGATCAACGCGAATAGCGCCGCCAGGAGGACGATCAAACGAAAGGGATGGCGCGAGCGGAAATCAATGTCTTTGAAACTGTAGAACCGCCACGTGCTCACCATGAGATAGCCCACGGTCGTCACCATGGCGGACCACGCGAGAGCCGTGTACGAAGACACCAGCGGATCGCCCTCCGCGAAATGGACGACGGCGGCAATCACGCCTGCACCCGCCGGAATCGGCATGCCAACAAAATATTTCTTTCCCGGGCGTCCCGGGTTTGAGGGCTGCGGATTCGACGTAATGTTGAAGCGCGCCAGCCGGCTCGCGCCGGCGATCAGGAAGAGGAAGCTGGCAATGGCGCCGAGTTGCGCCAGTTTGATATGCCACTGTCCCTGGGTCAGCAGTACCGGAGGCATCAGGTGGAAGCCCCATGTCCACGCCAGCATTGCGGGAGCCACGCCGAAGGTGATCGCGTCTGCCAGAGAATCGAGTTCACGACCAAAATCGCTGGTGGTTCCGGTCATGCGCGCGATGCGACCATCGAGTCCGTCGAACAAAACTGCGAAGCCGATCGCTATGGCCGCGTTGTCGAGATGCCCGAACTCCGCGAGAGTGGCGTGCATGACCTCCAGAATGGCGTAATAACCGAGCGCCATGTTGGCGGTCGTGAACAGCGACGGAATGATGTACATCCCCTTGCTCAGCCTGCGCCTGCGCTGCGGGAGGAGTGGATCCATCAGTGAGCCCTTTCGACCGACGCGCTGCCCGCGGTTGTCAGAGTGGGCTGCAGGGGCAAATAGGCAAGGACGCCGGCTCCGCCTTTGACGCGATCGCCTACTTTCACGTTCACGCGGGCCTCGGCATCGAATAAAACGTCGGTTCGCGATCCGAACTTAATCAGTCCCACGCGCTGGCCGCGCACCAGCCGATCCCCAACTTTGGGGTAAAAGACGATGCGCCGCGCGAGAAGTCCGGCGATCTGCTTGAAGACGACAGTTTGCCCGTGGCCTTCGACAGTCACGATGTTCTGCTCATTCAGGTCGGCACAGTCTTTGCTGCGCGCGTCGAGAAACTTCCCACGCTGGTACCGGACATCCCGAATCACGCCGCTAACCGGAGAGCGGTTCACGTGCACATCGAACACGCTGAGGAAAATGCTCACTCGAATTCGCTTCTCTTGACCTACTTGCACGGTGGAGATGTCGGTGACCTTTCCGTCTGCAGGTGAGACCAGAGAACCTTCCTCGGCGGGAATGGCACGGTCTGGGTCACGAAAGAACCAGAGGAAGAAGCACGCCAGAAGAATGGGGAAAATCGCCCACGCAGGATGGGTCAGCCAGCCAAGCAATATGCCGGCCGCGGTCAGAGCCAGCCCGTAATAATAGCCATCACGAACCATGGGGGATCGTTCTAATTATATCCGGCGGCGCGAGTGGATCGCTTCGCCCCATGCGTAAGTATAAATAAAAAAAGGCGCTTCATCGCGCCGGGCGGTAGATATATGAATCCGGCGGCGGGTACACCGCCGGATGATTTGGCCAAAATGACTAGGCTACGTTGACGCCGTACTGCTGCCGATATTCGCGCTCAATCGATTCCATTTGATCTTTGAGGCGAAGTTTCAGCTTTTTTAGTCGCACTTCTTCCAGTTTCTCGTCTTCGCTGAGATAGCGTTTTTGGGTGAGTGTTTCGAGACGTTGCGCATACTGCGTGTGCTCCTGAGCCAGCCGGCGGAATTCATCGTGACTGGTCAGGAGTTGGTCTCTCGAAGTCAGCATCCAGGCAGACCTCCAAACCTTGATATGAGGTCACGTTAACACAGCCGTAACATAGGGGACAATGCCAAAAAAGTGGTGCAGTCTCAAACTGAGATGGCTTTAACGAAGCGTTTTGATATACGAGACGGCGTCTTCGGTGGGATTGGTGTAATAGGCCTTCCGCTGCCCGTTTTCCTTGAAACCCAGTCTTTCGTAAAGACGTCGTGCGGCCAAATTCGACTCCCGCACTTCAAGAAAAATGGCCCGGCCGTCGTTCTGCCGAGCTTGAACCAGCAAGGTATCCAGCAGTTGCGCCCCAATTCCCATCCGGCGGACCGCAGGAGCAATGACGATATTCTCGAGTTCCCATTCGGGCGGCATGTGTTGGGCCACGAGAAAACCAGAGAGCACAGGGGAGCCAGTTTCCTCCGCTACGAGAGCTAACCTCGCGGGTGTTTCACCACTGGCTGCAAAAAGATCGGAGTATTGCTGCTCCGTCCAGTGGGCGGTCGTCGGGGATTGCCGCTCGAGGCGAATCATCCCAGCAACATCGTCAATTGTCGCATTGCGTATGAGACAGGCCAATCGCTTTCCGGTAGAGTCTGAGCCAGAAGCTAGGAGCTAGTGGCTGGTTTCACAAAAATCTCTGCATCCGAGCGCCGCATGTAATTCGCCTCCAACTGTTCCGGGGAGACGGTTTCGTTGGCTCTGACTTTGTGCCAACCAACGCCGGCGACTTCGGCAGAGTGTGGCCGGGCGTAGGAAAGAATCGCCTTGTTCTGGGCGGTGTCGAGCCTCTGCTTCAATGCGTCTCCTAAAACCGCGTCCGGAGTGACGATCCATGGCGTTGCGCCGGATTGCACCAACCCGGTGAGCGACTGGACTGTTAGTAGCGATTCGCCCTCACAGACGAAAGAGTTGATCATGTTGCCTGTGAACGACATCTTGAATTTTCCAACGAAAGCCTCGCCGCGGCCGGCGTCAAGCGCGACTGTGTAGCGAACTTCCGAAGCGTCGCATGCCTGTCCGGCAACGAAAATTGAAGACCGCGCAATGATTTCCAGTAGCGAAACCGCAACGATCGGCTTATGCAGTATCTCGGCGAAAGCTTTAATTGCCGCCAGCCCCACCCGGAGGCCCGTGAACGACCCCGGCCCGGAGACGACAATGAATGCGTCAATGTCCGTCTTGCGGAAACCGTGCTTATTCAGCAGAGTCGAAATCTGTGGGACGAGTTGAGCGGAGAATGTTCCGCCAGCGAGTGGGACCTCTTCGATCACTTCGACCTTGTTCAGGTCCGTGCCTTCTCCGGCACGCGCGAGTCCTACGAAGCCCTCCTTGCCCGAAGTGTCAGTCACCAGAAGAAGCATTCTTTGATGGTTTATCCGTGAAGATCGGTGAAAATGCGTGGCAAGACGTTATCCCTGCACTAATTCCAGCAGCACGCCTCCCGTGCTCGCCGGATGCACGAACACATACTGATGCCCGCCGGCACCGGTTTTGATCTCGTCGGACACCAGGCGCACACCGTCTTTCTTGAGCCGCTCGACAGCCGCGCGCAGATCCGGGACCTTCATGCATAGGTGGTGCAGGCCCTCCCCGCGCTTGGCAATGAACTTGGCGATCGTAGAATTCTCGGACGTGGCCTCGAGCAGTTCCAGTCGGGTCTCCCCCACCGGAACCATTACCAGCCGCACCTGCTCCTGCTCGACGATTTCCTCGTGAGATGCACTCAGGCCGAGTTTTTCATAGATACCCTTAGCCGCCGCCAGCGACTTCACCGCGATGCCGAGATGGTCGATGCTGAAAGCCAAGTTGCCTCGAAAAGAATTTTAGATTTTAGATTTCAGATTGCAGATTGGACAACCTGACCTTCAATCTGCAATCTGCAATCTGAGGTCTAGAATCGCTTCCCCGCGATCTCCTCAATCAACGAATACGGATCCCGCTTGTGCTCGGCCACTTCGGCCGCGAGCCGCGCCACGCTGCCGTCCCCGAGATGCGCGCGCGCTTTCTCCAACATCGCATCGCGCAGCATTTCCACGAGCCGCTCCTGCCAGTTTTCCACGCTCTTCTTCAGGGCCCGATTTTCTTTCTGCAGATAGTTCTCGTACTCAGCCACCGCGGCGCCCAATTCCTCGACGCCTTTGCCTTCGCTGGCCACCGTCTTGACGATTGGAGGCGTCCAGCCGTCGTTACGCACTGCAAGCGATTGTAGCGCGCGGATCTCGCGTTCCACGCGCTCGGCTCCCTCGCGATCACTCTTGTTGATTACGAAGATGTCGGCGATTTCCATGATGCCGGCCTTGATGGTCTGCACATCATCACCCATGCCCGGCACGAGAATCACCACCGTGATTTCGGCCAGCCGCACGATGTCGACTTCATCCTGCCCCACGCCAACCGTCTCGATCAGGATCACGTCGCGTCCCGAAGCGTCGAGCACGGTGGTAACGTCGGCGGTAGTCCGCGCCAAGCCGCCCAAGGACCCGCGCGTCGCCATACTTCGGATGTAAATGCCGGGATCGGCAAAGTGATCCTGCATGCGGATGCGGTCGCCGAGAATCGCTCCGCCGGTGTACGGGCTGGTCGGATCAACGGCGACAATCCCCACGGTACGATTCTGCTTGCGATAGAACCGCGCCAGTTGGTCCACCAGAGTGCTCTTCCCCGCCCCGGGCGCGCCGGTCAGCCCGATGATGCGAGCCTTGCCGGTGTGCGGGAACAAGGCCTTCAGCAGATCAGACCATCCCGGTGCGCGATTCTCGACGGCAGAGATGGCGCGAGCGAGCGAGCGCGGATCGCCGGAACGCACCGCTGAGACGAGGTTTGTGTGATTGAGGTTTGTGTGATTGATGTCCAAACTGTTCAGTGTAAAGCAGGAGGGGACGAAAGGCATCCGCTGCAGACTGATGATGAGTGAATAGGGGATTTTGCAACAATTGTAGGGAGCGCCTCATTAGCGGCCTCGCTGCGTTAGACCGTTCTTACCCCAATGACAAAGGAACAAGAGACCGTCTCGACGCCTGCTTGGTGGTTGCTCCCTTTGAATCTCGTGCTATTTCGCAGGTGTTATCGGCAAAGGCATGATTGTGGCCAGCATGGTCGCAACTACCTTCTGCTTGTTGCCTGTGACCGCAAATACATCTGCCGTGCACACCGTCAGCCTCCTGCCTGCTCTCTTGACTTGCGCTTTTGCGATAAAAACCTCACCCGCAGCGGGTGCAAGCAAGTTTACCTTGAACTCCACCGTGAGAACCTCATGCTCAGCAGGAGCAACACTCAAGGCTGCGTAACCGCAAGCAGAATCCAAAACAGCCGTAACTGCACCCGCGTGGAGGTAGCCGTCCTGCTGTGTCAGGCTCGGGGAGAATGCCAGCCGAATCTCGACAACGCCCTCCCCAACTGCCGTTAGTTCGGCCCCCAAGGTGGACATGAAGGGCTGCTTGAAAAAGCTCTGCCGGACGCGTTCGTCGTGCGTGGTCACGTATCTCCTCTTTGGCCGGACGTCGGCACCTTGGATCGATATTCGCTCTTTCTCGAACCGCTCCATTTGAGGACAGCCTGGACGCAATCAGATGAGATTCCACTCCTGACCGTCCGACGTGGCTCTTAATCCCTCAGCAACTGTCGCGCAATCACCAGCCGCTGAATCTCGCTCGTCCCCTCGCCGATCGTGCACAGCTTCACGTCTCGATAGAATTTCTCCGCCGGATAGTCCTTGATGAACCCATATCCTCCGTGAATCTGCACGCCTTCATTGGCGCACTTCACGGCAACTTCGCTGGCGTAAAGTTTGGCCATCGACGACTCCTGCGTCGACTTCATACCCGCGTCCTTCATCGAGGCCGCGCGCATGGTCAGCAGCATGGCGGCGTCGATCTCGGTCGCCATATCGGCGAGCTTCCACTGGATCGCCTGGAAATCGCTGATGGCCTTCCCGAACTGCCGCCGCTGCTTGGAATATTTCAGCGCGGCCTCGTAAGCGCCTTCGGCCATGCCCAGCGACAATGCCGCGATCGAGATGCGGCCGCCGTCCAGAACGCGCATAGCGTCGGGAAACCCCTGCCCTTCGCCGCCCAAAAGATTCTCTGCCGGGATCACGCAATCCTCGAAAATCAATTCGGCTGTATCGCTGGCGCGAAGTCCCAGCTTGTTCTCCTTTTTTCCGGGACGAAATCCTTTCGCGTCTTTCTCAACTAAGAAAGCCGAGAGTCCATGAGTGTGCGCCGTCCGATCGGTCACCGCGAGCACAACCACGACATCGGCATAGTGCCCGTTCGTGCAAAAAGTCTTGGTGCCATTCAGCACCCAGTTATTCCCTTTGCGCACAGCGGTCATACGCGCGCTGCCCGCATCCGATCCCGACGATGGCTCGGTCAGCCCCCACGCGCCGATGAACTCTCCCGTCGCCAGCTTGCTGATATATTTCTTCTTCTGCGCCTCGTTGCCGGCGAGAAAAATATGGTTGGTGCAAAGCGACGTGTGCGCCGCCACGATGATGCCCACAGATCCGTCGACCCGCGAGAGCTCCTCGATCGCCGTGACGTACTCGACATAGCCCATACCCGCGCCGCCGTACTCCGGCGGGAAGACGATGCCCATCAACCCGAGCTTGCCCAATTCCTTGATCGTGGCCAGGGGAAACTCGCCCGCCTCATCCCACTCCATGACATGGGGCTTGATCTCGCGCTCGGCAAACTCGCGCACGCTTTTCTTCAGCTGCAACTGCTCTTCGTTCAGTTGGAAATCCACGTTCCCCTCCGAGAACCCCGATGGCAAGCGGCGGCCAAAACCGCCGAATTTTCGATTAGAACATAGGTTTCGAAGACGAAGAAGTTACCTCGGACAAATTGGTGACAAGTATTGGGAAGGCGCATAAATATTGGGGATTTTGCCGATTGCTTGTGGCTTGCCAACCGACCGGATGGTTTGGGGGAAAAAATATCTTGTACTGAGCGCAGTCGAGATTTATCGCCAGTCGGGCGAAGAGCCTCTCCGGCTGCCAAGGCTTTAGTGGATTCTATCCAGCCCCATGGCTACTTCCTCTTGCATGGGAACCAGTGATTTGCATCAACAAGGATTGAGGCCACGAAACCAATCGCCGCCACAATCAGGACCAGCAACACGAATGTAGTGGGATGTTACGACAACAACGCTTTGGTGTCGCCAATTAAACAAAGGCTAGTCTTAACTTGCGGTTTATTTCAAGCCAAGCTCGCCATCGTACTGTTGGATAACCCCATAGCATTCGCAGGCGGAGTTTTCAAGTTTCTTGCGATTCACGATCTTCACTGCCCCACGGGTATACTCGATGACCTTCTTCTTCTGCAAAACACCAGCTGCCTCGCTCACGCTAGGTCGATCTGTCCCTAACATCGTTGCGAGAAAATCATGAGTGATGGGCAGCGACCGTGCGTCCACTCTATCCTGAGTCATTAGCAACCACCGTGCAAGGCGCTGCCCAATATCGTGCAGCCGATTACACGCCGCTGTTTGTGCAACCTGCATACCCCGAATTGCGGCATAGCGGCTTAACGTCAGTTGCAGGTGTGGAGCGGATTCCAACGTGTTCTGCAAAGCACCCACCTCGACCCGAAACCCATCCCCCGTGATTTGCACCACGGCATGAAGCGGGCTCCTGCTTAGGCCAACAGCCGCCAGTGTGCCTGTAAAACCCTCATTTCCAACTATGCCAGCCTCGGCCGTTCTCCCATCTTTCATTACGACTACAAGCGAAATCAAACCTCGATTCGGGAAATACGCAAATTCCAGCTTTCCACCCGGCTCATGAAGGACTAGATGGTTTGGCAAGCTGACGTATTCGAGATGGGGACGCAGTAAGCCGTAGTCGCTATCGGAAATCGATAGGAGTATGAGGCTGCCGACTGGTTTCCCTTGGGTATTCGTCCGCTCGCCAGACTGCACTACTCGGTTGCGTTTGCCCTCCATAAATCATCCTTTTGGGTAATCGTGCGTCCACCTAATTGCCGAGAAAAGACCCTGGCTCATCCCCCCGAGACTTCTCTCTCCGCTCACCCTCTAACGCGCCGCAAAGCTTCCCAATCAGGACCATCAGCTTCTGCGGGTCTATTTCTTTACTAACCTGTTCTGCGATGGTTCTCCAATTTCCCTCTTCAAGGTGCGGGGCCATAGCGGAACTCCTTTCTCACCGCTCACGAAGTTACCTCGGATGTGAAAGACGAGTCTGAGCAATAACGCACATTCAAGCGAGACGCGTGGCGCAGAACGCGATCAGAGTGGTAGTACGAGCAGTTGCGGCGCACCCCAAGGAGGGAACTCCGGGCGTGCGCCGGAACAAAATTTAGGTATGTAGGATGCCCGACAGACCGATCGATATTGGCGCACGTAGACTGCGCCCTTATCCGTATGACAGCACGCTAGTACTCGTTGGCGCAGCGACAGAGGCAGCCATGGGCAGGAAGCTGGTATGGATTGAGTTGAGGCGTTTTCGCGGTTTTGGTTGCTCCGAATGTGAATGGCGGTTCAAACCTTCCGGTGCTCCTGAAGGCAAATCTTTCGATGAAATGATGCGCCACTTCGAGTTGCAGCGCAACAAAGAGTTTGAATCCCATGTTTGCGCCGATTACGCTGCCCACAAGAATCCAAAATAGTTTACGAAATCAGATTGCGCTCAAAATCCCCTGTCGCCTTGGATCTTCGGGGGCATCGGACACATAGGGACGGAGAACAATCCCGCGAATGCGACGCAGTTTATTGCGCGCGGGCCGGTGCTGGATGAGTTAGGAAAGACTGAAAGACCTCGTTCGAGAGCAGCCGTCCGCGCGCCGTCAAACGAAGAACGTTTCCTTCCATATGGAGCAATCCAAATTGCGTGAGTTCGAGAATCACAGGACGATAATTGTCTACTGCGGCTACATCGAACCGGCCCGCCATCTCTTGCAGGTCCACACCGCGGTTTAAGCGCAGACCAAGGAAGAAGGACTCTTCTATCGCGGAGCTACGCGAGACGTTATTGCGTTGCAGCGCCGAACCCGCAACATATTTTTCCAGAACGTCCGCAGTGGAGAATCGTGCGGACTCCGCATCTGGCAAGTCACAGGGCAGCATGGAGTGCGCGTCCACGCCGAAGCCGAAATACGGCTGCCGCGTCCAATATTTCAGGTTGTGCCGCGATTCGAATCCCGCACGCGCGAAGTTGGATATTTCATACTGCCCAACTCCCGCTGCATCCAACGTTTCGCAGGCCGCGACATAATAGTCAGCAACCGCTTCCTCATCCGGCACGAAATGCGCATGATAACGCGTGCCACCCGCAATCAACTCCCGCCCCAAGCGCGAATCCTCATCCACCTCGAGCATGTACACGCTGACGTGCGGCGCGGCGACAGCGATCGTCGACTCCAAGGACTGGTTCCAGCTCTCCACGGTCTGATGAGGCAGTCCTGCGATCAGGTCGATGTTGATATTCTTAATGCCGACGGCGCGCAAGCGTGTGATGTCATCCAGAATCGTGGCGCGTTTGTGAAGCCTGCCCACTGCGGCCGCCTCCTGGTCTACAAACGACTGCACTCCCAGGCTGACGCGATTCACTCCGCATTGCAGGAGGGTGTCCAACACTTCCGGCGTCAAGGTTCCTGGCGCGCACTCAACCGTAATCTCCGCGTCCGGCCTCACCAAAAACTGTGAGCGAACCGCGTCGAACATCCGGCGCAACTGATCGGGCGAGAGAACCGTCGGAGTGCCGCCGCCCAGATAGATCGAGTCCACTTCCTGTTCGAACTTACCGCCCAGTTGCTCTGCAGTCTGGGGCGCATTCGCGATATCCGCACAGACGCGATCCACATACTTCTCAAACACCGCCTTCGAAAACACGTCCGACGCAAAGTTGCAATAGCTGCACTTCGTCCGGCAGAACGGAACGGAAATGTAGATTCCCAGGCTCACTCTGTTCATTATCCCAAACCTTTTCCATCTTCCCTGCCGCCCGGGTCATCTATTTGAGGTACCCTGTTGGCAGGCGTTGCTCGCCCCGTCCGCCTTGGTTCGGCCCTGCAATCGAGACCCGATGGCCCAGGAAGAAGAAGTATTAGGCAAAGCGTATGACAGTCGTCTGATGCGACGGTTGCTCACCTACCTGCGCCCGTACCGCTGGCAGGTGGGAGTTGCCATCGTCTCGATCATTCTCAAATCTTTCGCCGACGTGCTCGGACCGTATCTCGTCAAAGTCGCTGTCGACCGCTACCTGGCCCCGAGCAAGGGATCTACATCTGGTCTTTGGAACTGGCTGAGCCCGAAACCCCTGACCGGCATTGCGCAAATCTCGACGATATATTTTGGGCTCCTGATCTTCACCTTCGTACTCGAATTCCTGCAGACCTATTACATGCAGTGGACCGGCCAGCAGATCATGTTTGATCTGCGCAGCCAGATCTTCCGCCACCTGCAGCGCATGCATGTATCGTTCTACGACAAGAATCCCGTGGGCCGGCTGGTCACCCGCGTCACGACTGACGTTGACGCGTTGAACGAGATGTTCACCTCAGGCGTGGTCTCGATTTTCGAAGACCTGTTCGTCCTCGCCGGGATTCTTGCAATTATGCTGTGCATGAACTGGAAACTGGCGCTGATCACCTTCGCTGTGCTGCCGTTCATCGTGTTCGCGACCAAGATCTTCCGGGACAAGGTGCGTGACTCCTACCGCCGCATTCGCGCCGCGATCGCCCGTATCAATTCCTACCTGCAGGAGCACGTCAGCGGCATGGTGGTGCTGCAGCTATTCAATCGCGAACGCCGCGCTTATAACCGCTTCTCGGAAATCAACCGCAGCCACATGGATGCGTACAAAGACGCCATCCTGGCCTATGCCGTCTATTACCCGGTGGTCGACTTCTTTTCGGCGGTCGCGATTGCGTCGGTGATCTGGTGGGGCGGCAAAGATGTGATCGCGAGAGTGGTCGCGCGCAGCGTAAGCCTTCAGTTCAACCCGCACACTTTCATCTCATTCCATGCGGTCGCCGAAGCTGCTTCGCTCGGCGTGCTCATCGCCTTCACCCAGTACGCTTTCCGCTTCTTCCGCCCGATCATGGATTTCAGCGAGAAGTACAACATCCTGCAGTCGGCGATGGCCGCCAGCGAACGCATCTTCAAGATGCTGGACAAGCCGGTAGAGGTCGTCTCGCCCGCGGTAACGAAGAAGCCGACAGGCCCAGGCCGCATCGAATTCGACCATGTCTGGTTCGCGTATCGGGACGTACCGGAAGAGACTACGGACCGTGGAGCGACGGGCACCTCGCCCGTCCCGCCCAAGCGAAGCGAGGCGGCATCAGGCAAGGATCATGTGGGGACGGTCGCCCCCGGCCGTCCGGCCGAGCGAAGCTCGGCAGCTGTCCCAACCAACGGCAATGCCGCCGAAAGCACCGCAACACCCGACTGGGTCCTCCGCGATGTCTCTTTCGCGATCGAGCCCGGAGAAACGGTCGCGGTAGTCGGCCACACCGGCGCCGGCAAGACTACTCTCATTTCCTTGCTTCTCCGTTTCTACGACGTCCAGAAAGGCGCGGTCCGCATCGACGGCGTCGATGTCAAAGACATGAACCTGGCCGACCTCCGCACCCGCTTCGGAGTAGTCCTGCAGGATCCATTTCTCTTCACCGGCACCATCGGCGGCAACATCCGCCTCGGCACCGACCGTATCCTGGACGCTCACATTCAGCAGGCCGCCGAAGATGTCAACCTCGGCGAGTTCATCCGCTCGCTGCCCAAAGGCTTCGACGAGGAAGTCCGCGAGCGCGGATCGACGCTCTCGACCGGGCAGAAGCAGCTCATCTCGTTCGCCCGCGCCCTGGCACACGAACCGAAAATTCTGATCCTCGACGAAGCGACTTCCAGCGTCGACACCGAGACCGAGTTCAAAGTCCGCGACGCTCTCGCTCGTATGGTCGAAGGCCGCACCTCGCTGATCATCGCACACCGCCTCTCCACCATCCAGCGCGCCGACAAGATCATGGTCATGCACAAAGGCCAACTCCGGGAAATGGGAACGCATCAGGAATTGCTCGCCCACCGCGGCATCTACTACAAGCTGTATCAGCTCCAATACAAAGACCAGGAGATCGCCGATATGGGCCGCGCACCCTCGCCCGCGAATGCCGGGGAGTCCACAGTCAGTGCCGACGACTAGACGCGCGCGTATTGCTCTTCTCAATTGACTCCCCTCCTACGACGCACTAGCATTCTGCGAGTGCTCGGCCAGACCATCTCGCATTACCGAATCGTCGAAAAGCTTGGCGGTGGCGGCATGGGAGTCGTCTACAAGGCCGAGGACATCAAACTCCACCGCTTTGTCGCCCTGAAGTTCCTGCCCGACAACGTCGCAAAAGATCCCCAGGCGCTGGGTCGCTTCCAGCGCGAGGCCCAGGCGGCCTCGGCTCTGAACCATCCGAATATCTGCACCATCTACGAAATTGATGAGCACGACGGACAGGCGTTCATCGCCATGGAGTTCCTGGACGGCGTAACGCTGAAGCACGCCATCGCAGGCCGTCCGCTCGACAGCGACACCGTGCTCAGTCTCGCCATTGAGATCGCGGACGCGCTCGACGCCGCCCACGCCGAAGGCATCGTCCATCGCGACATCAAGCCTGCGAACATCTTTGTCACCAAACGCGGCCACGCCAAGATCCTCGATTTTGGTCTCGCGAAGGTGACGCCCGCCAGCATTTCATCGACCCAAGCCATGGCCGGCAATACGCAGACTCTGGACGAGGCCCACCTGACCAGCCCGGGCACGATGGTGGGCACGGTTGCCTACATGTCGCCGGAACAAGTCCGGGCGCGCGAACTGGATTCCCGTACCGATTTATTCTCGTTCGGCGCAGTGCTCTACGAGATGGCCACCGGCGATGTGCCGTTTCATGGTGAGAGCTCGGCGGTGATCTGTGAGGCCATCATGAACCGTGCCCCGGTGCCTCCGGTGCGGCTCAATCGCGAAGTCCCGCCACGCCTGGAAGAGATCATTGACAAGGCCCTGGAGAAAGACCGCAACCTGCGCTACCAGCACGCCTCAGAAATGCGCAGCGACTTGCAACGCCTCAAGCGAGACACGGACACTGGGCGGACTCTGTCTCCCGTCCTGGGTGCCGGCGCAGAGTCGAGCGTAGCGACGGGACCTTCGAGCTCCGGTCAGCATATTGCGGTGAATCCCAGCAGCACCAGCGGGATCGCCGTACTAAGCCGTCCATACCCCAAGATTGCCGCGGTCGTGACCGCGGTAGCGGTCGTAGCGCTGGCCATCTTCTTCTGGTATTCCAAGCGACAGGCCGTGCAAGCACCGAGTTCTGCCAATCCGACGACAGTCGCGGTTCTTCCCTTCCAGAACATGGGTGCCGACAAGGACACCGATTTCCTACGCCTCGCCTTGCCCGACGAAATCGCAACCACGCTGAGCTATGTGCACTCGCTCTCCATCCGCCCGTTCGCCACTACAAGCAAGTACATCGGCCCCAACGTGGACCTGCAGCAGGCCGGCTCGGAGATGCACGTCACCGACATCGTCACCGGACATTATCTGAAAGAAGGCAACCAGCTCCAGATCACACTCGAAGCCGTCGACGTCGCCAACAACCGCACGCTCTGGCGCGACACCATGTCCGTCGCCGCTCCTGACATGATCGCCATGCGCAGTCAGATCACAGCAAAAGTCCAGCAGGGACTCGTCCCTGCGTTGGGCGTAGCCACCGGCTCGACTGAAAGCAGCACTCGCCCCAAGAACGAAGAAGCCTACGATCTTTATCTGCGCAGCCTGGCGGCGCCTCATGATCCTGTTCCCAACAAGGATGCCATCGCCATGTTGGAACGCGCCCTGGGACTCGATTCAAGTTATGCTCCGGCCTGGGCCCAGTTGGGTGTTCGCTACTACTGGGACTCTCAATATTCGAATGGCGGTGAGACAAGTTTTCAGAAGTCGAACTCAGCGCTGGAGCGCGCTCTGGCTCTAGATCCGAACCTCGCCGATGCCGCAGGCCAGTTCATCGCCAACCGAGTAGAACGAAGCCACCTGGGTATGGCGTACAAGGGCGCGACTGACTTGGTGAAAAGGCAGCCCGGCAACGCCGTCGCTCATTTCTACCTCGGCTATGTCCTCCGCTATGCCGGATTGCTCGACGAATCGGCCAAGGAGTGCGAAACCGCTCTCTCGCTCGATCCCGGAAATTTCGGCTTTCGCTCCTGCTCGCTTACCTTCCTCTCAATGGGGAACCCCGAGCGTGCGATGGACTTCTTGCGTCTGGACGCGGGATCAGACTGGGCCAATCGGAACGTGGTTCGGGTTTTCTTTGCCGAAGGCAAATTGGCGGACGCCAGGGAAGCCCTCCAAAGGGTGCCCGCGGATCGCGCGATAAGCAAGTTCTGGACAGCTTGTTTGGATCGCCAATCGGCGCAGTCCTCTCACGGCGAGCCGGAACTGGTAAACAGCGAGGCCGTAGCCGCGCTGCAGAGCAACCCTGATCCCGAAAACCGCTATCTCTTCGCAGGCGACATGTCCTTCTGCGGCGAGAAGACTGCAGCGTTGAGACTCCTCAAGACCGCCATCGATGGCCGCTATTGTGCTTATCAGGCGATGCAGAAAGATCCCATGTTCGCCTCGCTCCGCGGCACGACCGAGTTTACCCAGTTGCTCTCAACCGCCAAGCAGTGCCAGGACAACTTCCTCGCTGAACGTACCCAGCTCTCCCCTTAAACGCAGCCGGGAACTCTCACTGACACCTCCCCGTATCTTGGAGTAGCATTATCCGTCCCAAAGGAGGCATCCCTCCCCTCATGAGAAAAATCGATATTCTTCTCCGTTCGATCCTTTGCTTCACCCTGCTCTATTCGATCTCATTAACCGCGCAAAAGAAATCCACCAAGCCTTCAGCCACCGAGGAAAAATTCACGAAGGCCGCGCCAGCAGAAGACACTCCGAAATACAAGAACCCCGCCCAGTCGATCGATGACCGGGTCGCCGACCTGCTCTCGCGCATGACGCTGGAAGGAAAGGTCGAGCAGATTTGCGGCGGCTCCCGGGCTGAGATGCAGGTGGTGGATCCTACTGGCACATACACGACCGAGTCGGCGCGCGCTGTTCTGCAACGCTGGTGGGACCCCGATCTTGCCTTTCCTGCCCGCAAGGCCGCTATCCTGCGCAACGGTGTGCAGCGTTACATGCGTGAGAAAACGCGCCTCGGCATCCCCGCGCTCTTTATGGGCGAAGCGCTCCACGGATTTATGGAGTACGGCAGCACCAGTTTCCCGCAGGCGCTCAGCCTCGCCAGCACGTGGGACCCCGACCTAGTGCACCAGGTCTTCACCGCAGCTGGTGACGAAGCCGGATCAGCTGGCGTTGGCCAGGCATTCTCTCCAGTCCTCGACATCGCTCGCGACCCGCGCTGGGGACGCACCGAAGAAACCTACGGCGAAGATCCATTCCTCGCCGCGCGAATGGGCGTCGCCGCCATCACTGGCCTGCAAGGCGATTCATTCGCCATCGACCGCCATCATGTCGTCGCAACAGCGAAGCACTTCGCTGTCCACGGACAGCCCGAAGGCGGCACCAACACCGCTCCGGGAAATTATTCCGAGCGCATCATTCGCGAAAACTTCCTCGTGCCCTTTCAATCCGCGATCGAAGAGGCCCACGCCGGCAGCGTGATGGCCTCGTACAACGAGATCGACGGCGTCCCTTCGCACATCAGCCACTGGCTGCTCGATCGAGTCCTGCGCCAGGAGTGGGGATTCCGCGGCTACGTCACCTCCGACGGCAACGGGCTGCAAATGCTCACCGAAACCCACCACATCGCCGCCAACAACGCCGAGGCCGCTCGCATGGCGCTTGCAGCGGGCGTTGACTACGACCTCTCCGACGGCTCCGTCTACCGCACGCTGCTCTGGCAGGTAAAGCAAGGAACCGTTTCCGAAGCGATGGTCAACCGCGCCGTCGCGCGCGTGCTGGCGACAAAGTTCCGTCTCGGCCTCTTCGACAATCCCTATGTCGATCCCGATTACGCTGAGAAGACCACGAACAGTGCCGAGCACCGTGCGCTTGCCCTCAAGACCGCGCAAAAGGCGGTCATCCTTCTCAAGAACGACAAGAACCTTCTCCCGCTGGATCTTTCCAAGCTGAAAACCATCGCCGTAATCGGCCCTAATGCCGACGGCGTCCATCTCGGCGGATACAGTCGCGAGCCCGCTCACGGCGTCACCATCCTGCAAGGAATTAAGGACCGCGTGGGCACGAAGGCTGACGTCATCTACGCGGAAGGCTGCAAGATCACCGACGCGAAGAACGACTGGCACGGATGGTTCGCTAACGACGTCAAACTGATCGACCCGGCCACCCAGCAAGACAGCGTGAAAACCGCAGCCGAAGCCGCGAAGAAAGCCGACGTTGCGATCCTCGTAATCGGTGAGAACGAATCCACCAACCGCGAAGCCTGGGCAGAGAATCATCTCGGCGACCGTGACTCTCTGGAGCTTCTCGGCGCGCAGAACGATCTGGTGAAGGCCGTCGTCGAGACCGGCACGCCCACGGCCGTCCTATTGATCAACGGGCGTCCGCTCTCCATCAACTACATCGCCGAAAAGTTCCCCGCCATTCTCGAGGGTTGGTATCTCGGCCAGGAAGGCGGCACGGCAGCGGCGAGTGTGCTATTCGGCGACGTCAATCCCGGCGGAAAGTTGCCGATTACCTTCCCCCGATCGGTCGGCGATCTGCCCGATTTCTACAATCACAAGCCGTCCGCCAACCGCACCTACGCGTTCAGCACCCGTAAGCCGCTTTATCCCTTCGGCTACGGGCTGAGCTACACCACGTTCACGTTCAGCAATCTCCGCGTCGAGCCCGCACAAATCCTCTCCAGTGGAACTGCCAAGGTCAGCGTCGACGTCACCAACTCCGGCTCCCGCGAAGGCGACGAAGTTCCGCAACTCTACATTCACCAGCGGGTCGCCGAGGTCACGCAACCCGTCATGCAGCTCAAAGGATTCCAGCGCATCACGCTGAAGCCCAGCGAAAAGAAGACCGTCGAGTTCACTATCACGCCCGACATGCTGAGCATGTTGAACATCGACATGCACCGCGTGGTCGAGCCCGGAGTCTTCGATATCATGGTCGGCCCCAGTTCCGACCAGACCAGCGCGGTCGCGCTTACGGTACTCGGCCCGCACGGCGAGACCGGGAAGCCGCTGCCACCGGCCGGATCAGAGTCCGGCACCGTCAGCACCTTCGATGACGGGAAGATCGCGGCAAATTACGGTTCCTGGACAACCAGCACTGACGAGGTCATCGGCGGGAAGTCGAAATCCTCGATCGATATCGCGCAACCCGGCGCGAATGGCTCGAAAGGAGCTCTTAAGATTTCGGGCGAAATCATTCCCGGCGGCGGACAGTTCAGCTGGGCCGGAGCGATGTTCGCCCCGGGCAACGCTCCCATGGAACCGGCCAATCTTTCCGGCAAAAAGGAAATCAGCTTCTGGGCTAAAGGCGACGGCGACTCCTACATGCTCGTCGTCCTCACGGCAGCCCGCTCCGGGCAAAATGGCATGCCTGCCATGACGCAGTTTGTCGCCGGCAAGGAGTGGAAGCAGTTCACGTTCCCCTTCACAACGTTTCAGACGGACGGCGGCGACGTAGCCGGATTTCTCTTCGCCGCGTCTCAACCACCCGGGAAGTTCGAATTCGAAATTGACCAGGTGGAGATCAAGTAGATCACCTCAGCGATCCCCGCGGCCTTTCTCAGCGTTCTCTGCGGTAAGCAACAGCCTGACCGCAGAGGGCGCTAGGACTCGCAGAGAGCCGGCCGAGTCGCAGTAAGCCGGATCGGGCATTTCGCAGTTATCCGACGCTCGCCAGCTGTGCCTTCTGCTCCGCCGCCGCTCGCAGGCCGGTGAGGTATTCGCGAGCCAATTCCGTCTGCCGGTGAACATAATCAATCCCCACCGGTCTCCCGTTCTCCAGCCCCGGATGGCAGAACTCCCAATTCATGTAGCCCCGGTATCCATGCGCGACCAGCGCATCGACGTAAGCCGGATAGGCCACCTGACGTCCCCAGAAATGTTCGTCGAAGTATCCGCCGGCCACCAACTCCACGGCGCCATCGGGTCGCCGGGCAAACTCTCCGTTCATGTGCGAGTGCATTTGCAGCGGCCCACTCGCATCGGCCATCTGCCGCGCGTGCTCGGGAGAATCCGCTAGCGGTTCGATGTTGATATCCATGCAAGCCTTGAAGGCAGGCGAGCCGACCTCTTCGATCATCTCCAGCACATCCTGATAGCGGTTCACTATGTCCGGCCCATGATTCTGCATCGCGAGTACGATTCCGTAGTCCTCCGCCACTTTGCACAACTCACGCATCGATTCAACCACGAATCCGCGGCGGTCGCCCTTCCAGAAACCGTACTGGTTGTAGCCGTAGGTGTCGTTGTAGGTCGCCAGGCCATCGTAAAGGGTAATTCCACGCCAGGCCGCGAACACCTTGCAGATTGGCGATCCAAGATCGTGGGCGAGCTTGATGCACTCGCGCACATAGGAGATCATGGCCTCCCGCTGGACAGGCACGGGGCTCGACAGATCACAGTTCGGAGAAACGGCGCACAGCTCAAGCCCGACTTCTCCCGCGAGATCTCGCAGCCTTTTTCTGTCGTCCGCAGAGACATCCATAGGAGCCGCATGCGGCCGCTCCGCATCCAGTTCCAACCCTTCCCATCCCTGCCGTTTCGCCAGACGGACCAGGCTGAAAATGTCGACTGCTTCCCCGCGGTACCAGACTCCACGATAGGTGACGCTGTATAGGCCGATTTTCATGGCTCGCTCCCTGTTATTCCGCTGACAAGTGTCGCACAGACGTCGTAGCTCGGTCATTCCAAAGATACCGGAGTCGTTCAACGCGGGTGTGGTCACTCCCTTACAATTGCAGCGTGCTCATCCTGATCTCCGCCGGGGAGGCTTCCGGCGAAATGTACGGCGCGCAGCTGATCGAAGCGCTGCGCCGCGCTTATTCTCGTCTGGGGACAGCCGCCACCGGCTGTCCCGCGGAGCAAAGCTCCGCTGCCCCGGCACTGTCCTCAGCGCCCGAGCTGGAATTCTTCGGTGTCGGCGGAGACCGCATGCGCGCTGCCGGCTGCGATACGGTGATCGACTCCAAAGACCTCGCCGTGGTCGGCATCACCGAAATCTTGAGCCACCTCCCGAAAATTCTGGGGCTTTACAAGAATCTCATCCGCGAAGCCGATCGCCGCAAACCCGACCTCGCCATCGTGATCGACTCGCCCGCTTTCAACTGGCGTGTCGCCCGTCAAATGAAAAAACGCGGGATCGCCACGGTGTACTATGTCGCGCCGCAGTTCTGGGCCTGGCGCCAGGGTCGCGTCCGCCTGCTGCGCGACTACATTGACAAGGCGCTGGTCATCTTCCCGTTTGAAGAGAAGTTCTATCGCGACCGCGGCGTTGATGCGACTTTCGTCGGCCATCCTCTCGCAGAACTGCCGAACCCCACGATCACACGCGCTGAATACGCGGAAGAGATCCATCTCGATCCGAAGAAATTCTGGATCACGCTCATGCCCGGCAGCCGGGTCAAAGAAGTGCGCATGAATCTGCCTACGATCCTCGGATCGGCAGCCCTGCTCGGCAGTGAATACGAATTTCTCCTCCCGGTCGCACCCACCTTGGATCGCGACTCCCTGCGCAACACCATCGGGAAACAGAAGATCACTTTGGTTCCTGACGCCCTCCCCGCACTGTTTCATTCGCGCGCCGGCATCATCGCCAGCGGCACGGCCACGGTTGAGGCCGCCATGATGAGCACTCCCTTTGTGATGGTCTACCGCGTCTCTCCTCTCACCTATTTACTCGGAAAACCCAGAGTCAAAGTCCCCCGATTTGCGATGGTCAACCTGATCGCGGAGGAGGAAATCGTACCGGAGTTGGTGCAACACGATTTCACCGCGGAAAACGTCGTCGCCCACTTGAGAGAAATTCTCCCGGACAGCCCCGCCCGAACCCGAATGCTTGAGGGTCTGGCACGAGTGAAATCGCGCCTTCGATCCTCCGAACAAACCGGGCATCCCGCTGACCGAGCCGCAAAAATCATTTTGTCTGTTCGCACGAGCGGCGCATCCAACGAACTGTAGCAGTCCCACGCGGGTAATCGACAGCCGTCCCAAAACCGAGCAAAGGCGTAAGTCGCAGCGCTTCTCGGCTCTTCAGGTGCCTCGGAGGTGCGCGTTCGCCGTAACCTTGTGCTCCCAGCATCTTTTAGTTCAGAATCTTCATCATAGGAAATGGGTTATCATTTCCTGGAGATCCTCCTGAATGCTGATGGACTTGCGACGCGTTCGAGGCGTCCTCACTAGTTCCCTGACCTTGTGCCTGCTGGTCTTACTCGCCCAGCCCTCGTGGGCTGCGGAAAAAGCTCGCTTGCGGGTCGACGACTACCAGATTGAGGCGACGCTCGAGCCGCACCTTCACCAGATTACCGCTCGCGCAAAGGTCAAATTCACCGCCCTGCAGGACCTAAGCGTAGCAGTGTTTGAGCTCCATAACGATCTCCGGGTCACGAAGGTGCTCGACGAAAAGAACCAGCCGCTCTCAGCCGAGCGCGTCACCCAAGATTCAACCGTACGTGTACCGCTCCCCAGCGGGTTTGGCCAAAGACGCTTCCACCACGCTGACTTTTGATTACGAAGGACAGCTCGAGAACGCAGATAACAGCCCGGTCCCCGGCCTGAGTCTGGCTTATATCGGGGATGACACCAGTCCTTCCTCTTCTATGCTGGGCGCTGGTTTCCGGTCAGCGGTTATGGCCTGAATCGCTTCACCTCGACCATCAGCATTACCCTGCCCGCGCATATGCTGGTCATTGGCAGCGGGAAGGGCACGCGTTTCGAACGTTGCTCCAGCCAAGAAAGCCGCCGCTACGGTTCTGCCCACGAAGACTTTCACCTTTGTTTCCGATAAGCCAAGTTTCCCGGGCACGATCGTCGCCGGAGTTTTTCAGGACTACAAGAGCGACGAGGCCGGCATGGAACTGCACGTCTACTTCAAGCCGACGCATCAGAGCGTGGCGCCGGCCTACACTACAACGGCCGTTCAGGAATTCACCTACTTCACAACGCTGTACGGCCCGCTGCCAATCACCGAAGCTCAACGTCGTTGAGTTGCCGGGCGGATACGCTCCCCTACGCCTGGGCTCCGGAAATCGTCGGCCTCGCCAGTTCCTCGATCACGGAAAAAACCAATTATCGCCTGCTTGCGGACGGCATCGCGCATCAGTGGTGGGGCGTCTCCGTGAGTCCCGCGACCAAGGACGATTGGTGGATCAGCGACGGATTCTCGCGTTACTCGGAAGCGATGTACGTCGAAAATGCGGCCGGCGCCGCTGGGCTGGAAGAAGCTGTGAAGGATATGTCGGTCGGCGCGCTCGCTTACGATACCGTGCCGCTGTCGAGCGCGAGTAAGCTCGACACCTTCTCCACGGAATTTCAATCGCTGACCACTGACAAGGGAGCGATGATCCTGCACATGCTGCGCTGGGTGCTGGGCGAAGACAAGTACAACAAGACCATGCGCGAGTTCGCCGGCGAGTTCGCCGGAAAATCGGCGACCACCGATGATTTCCGCACCATCGCCGAGAAGAATTACGGCGACCAGCTCACGTGGTTCTTCTCGCAGTGGCTCGACTCGACCGGCGCGCCTGAATTCAAGGTGAAATACACGACGTATCGCTTGGGCGGGGCTGCGGCGCAAACTCCCAAAGACGAAAGGCCGGCGAAAAATAAAGGAAGAGAAACTCCCGGGATTCCGCGTCACCGGCGAGATCGCGCAGGACCTTGATCTCTTCCGCATGCCCGTCGACCTGCGCATCGATACCGACGGCAAACGGAAAACAAGCGCATCGAAGTCGTGGGCACGAATTCGCCATTCACCATTGAAACCTTCGGACGGCCGCGCCGCATCTCGGTCGATCCCGACCATCACGTTCTGACCAACTCCAGCGATGTGAAGCTGCGCTCTTCCATCCTGCGGGGCCAGGCGATGCAGCAGCAAGGTGACCTTTCGGGAGCGTTGACCGAATTCAACAAGGCTCTCGATCTCAACAAAAACAGTTCGCTGGCGCACTACCGCATTGCCGAAATTTTCTTCTTCCAGCGGAACTATCAATCCTCGGCGAATGCCTACCGCGCCGCCTCGATGGCGACGGCGATCCGCGCTGGACCGAAGTCTGGAGCCATATTCAACTGGGAAAGATTTTCGATATTACCGGCCAGCGCGAACGCGCAGTCGGCCAATACCGTCAGGCGCTGCAAACCAACGACAACACCTTCGGCGCGTTAGAAGAAGCCCGCAAGTATTTGCAAAAAGCGTACGAGCGGCCAAAAGAAAAACAACAGTAGCAACTACACTCGTGACCTTAGGAGCCGAATCCAGCGCTCTGCCTCTTCGAACGTCTGGAATATCTCGATATTTCTCTGCGATCGCAGGATCTTATGCATGCGAGCTGCATGATTCTGGGCTCGCGGTTCTCACCACAAAAGCACGTTTGGCTTCCGGCGAAAACGGATCGATCTGATCGGCCAGCTTCAGAAAATCGTCCGCCTGCAAATCAATGTCTTGCGCTTCTCTCAAGTCTATGATTTCGGAGAACGTCGGCTGAAACGACGGGTGGACGCAGTAGTTTCTCGACGTACTCTCCGATTTCTTCAGCTGTCACTCTGTTCCCGAACTTGACCGTGACGAGTTGCCGTTCGACATATATCTGAAACCGAAATGCCTCGCCGGAAAACAAATTTTCAGACCTGAGGCGTAGGTCCCCGCAGTTCGAAATCCGCATTTGCGACAAAACAAAACCTCCCGCCCACGAGAGTTTCGGAAGTAACCTATTACCATCGGCAACCTGACGAAATGATTCAGTGTCAAGAGATGTAATCGGTCCTCTCTGCATCCGTCTTCAGCTAACCTTTCCCGCCATCGGGATGTCTAACTAGCCAAATGCAGTAGGGAACTTTAACGGACCCGGCTGCGTACCTCTGATCAGATGGTTGGGCGGGATTGAGACCCCTCGCCTGAACGTTACCCGGGGCCCCCACGCTCCTCCCCGGAGGCGTGGGGGCATGATTCTGCGAGAAATCCACATGCGCATGCTTCTCGACATTGTCCGGCAGTCGCTGTCCACCCTGTGGGCGCATAAGCTGCGCTCATTCCTGACGATGTTTGGCATCGCCTGGGGAGTCGGCTCGCTTTTACTTTTGGTCGGCCTGGGCGAAGGCTTCCGCAGCGGCCAGGAAAAACAGCTGGCGACGCTCGGACAAAACATCATGTTTATGTTTCCCGGGCGCATTCCGGCCGTCGAGGGCAGCACACAATCGGGACAGACTCTATTACTTCACCTACAAAGATTACCTGGCGATTCGCAATGAAGCGCAGTTCGTCGGTGCCCTGTCTCCGGTCTGAATCGCGAAGACATTCGCGCGGTCAGCGATTACGGCTCCACCAACGGGCAGGTATTTGGCGTAGCCTGCCGACTACAACCAGATTCGTAATGTCCCCGTTTCTCCCGGCCGCTGGTTCAACAACCAGGACAGATCGGACCGGCGCCGCGTCGCCGTCGTGGGATGGGAACTCCTCAAGAATATGTTCCCGGGACGACCAGCCGTCGGTTCCACGATTCTGCTGAACGGCATCAATTTCGATATCGTCGGCGTGGTTGCCAAGGTTGGCCGTGACGGAAATAACGGCACCAACTCGCGCATCTTCATTCCGATTGAAACCATGCGCGACCTGTTCCCTCTGACCAAGGCCAACTCCGAAGACGCGATCTCATTCCTGAACTATCGCCCGATCGAGAAAGACCTGCACGCCGAAGCGAAAGACGAGATTCACCGCATTATTGCGCGGCGCCATGGCTTCAATCCCAAACTGCAAGACGCGTTCGAAGATTGGGACACGATTGAGAACATGAAGCGGGTCGGCAAGATCTTCGACGCTATGGATTGGTTCCTCGGTGTGGTCGGAGTTGTGACCCTGGGACTAGGCGCGATCGGAATCATCAACATCATGCTCGTCTCAGTTACGGAGCGGACGAAAGAAATTGGATTGCGCAAAGCTTTGGGCGCAACCTACCGCGCGATCCTGACGCAGTTCTTCATTGAAGGAGCGTTTCCTCACTGCATTCAGCGGAGGGATCGGGTTGGCGATCGCCACCGGATTTGTGACTCTGCTGGCGATGCTTCCCTCGCCGGAAGGTTTCGATACGCCAAGAATCATTCCGGCTTCCGCGCTGGCCGCGATCGGATCGCTGGCCATTGCGGGAATCGCAGCGGGTCTGTATCCGGCGCGGAAAGCTGCGTTGCTTCCGCCAGTCGAAGCGTTGCGCCAGGAGTGAGAACGAGATTTCAGATTGTAGATTTCAGATTTCAGATTTAAGAACGGACAAAGTCGACTACTGGCAGCAAGGTTTTCAATCTACAATCTGAAATCCGCAATCGGTTAGGAGTTAGAAGCTGACTTTATGATCATCGATCTTGCCACGCAGGCCTACAACGCGCTCCGCCACAACCGGCGGCGCAGCATGCTCACCATGCTCGGCATGGCGTGGGGCATCGCGACGGTCGTGTTGCTGCTCGCCTACGGCACTGGCTTCGAGCGTGGACTGTGGTCGGCCTTCCGCTCGTTCGGCACCAACCTCGTTTTCATCTTCCCCGGACGAACCGAACTCCAGGCTGGAGGAACGAAGGCGGGAACCCAAGTTCGTCTCACAGTCAACGATCTCGACTACATCCGCGCCGAAGTCCCCTTGCTGAAGCGCGTTTCTCCTGAGGCATTCAAGAACTGCGTGGTCGCTTACGGCACGCGCAGCGCGAACTATGGGGTCAGCGGGGTTTACGCCAGCTATGGACGCATGCGCAAACTGGAGATGGCTGAAGGCAGCTTCTTCAACGAAGCTGATGACTTCACCCATACGCGCGTCGCCGTGATCGGCTCGGACGCCAAGAAGAAACTCTTTTCCGGGCAGGAGGCGATGGGCCAGAACGTCCGCATTGACGGCATTTCGTACCAGATCGTCGGCATCCTGAAGCACCAGATCCAGAACGGTGACGACAATATCAACGAGCACGTCTACGTTCCCTACAGCGCGATGAGCGATCTGATGAACACGTACTACCTGAACTCCATCGTGATGGAATACGAAGGAGACCACGCGAAAGTTGTGGAAGCCGTGCGCCAGTCCATGGGATTTCATCACAGCTTCAATCCCAAGGATCGGCGCGCCATCTTCGTGTTCGACGTGTTCGCGGACTTGATGGACTTGCAAGTGATCTCGACGGGAATCAAGATCCTGCTGGGATTCATCGGCCTGCTCACGCTTGGAATCGGCGGCGTTGGGCTGATGAACATCATGCTGGTCTCGGTGACGCAGCGTACGCGCGAAATTGGCGTGGAAAAGGCGCTGGGAGCGCATCGCTGGCACATTCTGTTCCAGTTCCTAGCTGAGGCGCTGGTGATCACGGCCCTGGGCGGACTGCTCGGGATTGTGCTCGCGTATCTGGTTTCCTGGTCTGTCGGATCGCTGACTCTGTGGAGCGCGTTCGAAGACAACGCCAGCGAAGGGGACATTCACCTCTACATCAACTCGGCTACTCTGCTGTGGTCGACGGCGATTCTGAGCTTCGTCGGGATCATCAGCGGCATGTTGCCGGCGATTAAGGCCGCACGGCTGAACCCGATCGAAGCTTTGCGCTACGAGTAGATCACAGACAACCGTCTCGCCTGCAAACAGAAGCTTCAACCACTAAGGACACGAAGGTACGCGAAGGAGATCCTTGGCCCAAAAACCTTCGTGTTCCTTCGTGTCCTTTGTGGTTAGCGTTCTTGGCGAACGCGGATCATCTACAATCCTTCGATGCCAGAGGACCCGAACATCCGGCTTGATCGTGTGTTGGAGCAACTTCGGCTCTATGAACATCCGTTGCTGGATTTCTCTGCGCGCGCAAAAGGCGAGGGCGTGGAAGTCATTATCCGGTTCAAGGATGAGAGCGTTCCCGTTCATATCTACTACTTCGATCTGCATCCGCGAGACCTCGACGATCCGCAGTTCGAATGGAGCTTTCAGCGCCAGCTCTACGATGCCCTGCATGACTACTTCGTCGAAATGTTCATTCGCACGCCGCAGGATCGCAAAGACCGGCAGAGAAAGGGCCTGTGAACGAACTACGGCGCAAGATCGAAGCGGAGATGCGCGAGCGCGGACCAATTCCCTTTTCACGCTACATGGAGTTGTGTCTCTACGATTCCGAGTTTGGTTATTACTCGCGGAATGCCGCGCAGTTCGGCAAGGCTGGAGATTTCTACACATCGAGCGATGTGCATGCAGTGTTTGGGCGATTGCTGGCGCGACAATTTGAAGAGATGTGGCGCGTTCTGGGATCGCCGGAGCGCATCACGATCAGAGAGTTTGGTCCGGGAAGAGGGCTGTTTGCGCAGGATGTTTTGGACTGGTCGCAAAAGAAGTTTCCGGAGTTCTTTCAGGCCTTGCGATACGAACTGGTCGAGCAATCGGCCGCGTTGCGCGCGAGGCTTAAGGAAACGCTGAAGCGACATATCGAGTCAGACAGAGCCCTGATCACAGCCTCAGGGGCTGAAGCCCAAGACTCTCGAGGACCGTTCGGCACGACTGAAGTCGCGCCCTTTCAAACCGCTCCAACCATCGTATTCGCAAATGAGTTCTTTGACGCGATTCCGGTTCAAATCGTGAGTTCCTGCGGGTCGCTTCGCGTCGATTCTCGCGATGGACGTTTTATTGAGATATGGACTTCGCCTACTGCGGAGGAGTTGGAATTTCTGGATCGTTACTCGATTCATCCAGAACCTGGCGAACGCGTCGAGGTCTCTTTCGCGTCACAGACGCAGATGAGCGTGGCAACTTCGATCGAGCGCGGATTCGTGATGGTGATCGACTATGGTTACACGCGCGAGGAACAGCTTGCGGGAAGGCATCGCGGGACGGTGAAGGCGATTCGGCAGCATTCGGTGAGCGCGAATCCGTATGAAGCTCCAGGAGAGCAGGACATTACGGCTGATGTGAACTTCACCGCGCTTGCAGCGATTGCGGAGCAGCGTGGCTTGCGCGCACAAAAGCTGATCACGCAGTCGCAGTTCCTGATGGGGATTGGCGAGACGAATCAGTTTGCGGATGCGTTTGAAGAATGCCGTTTGCCGCAGGAGCGGGCGAAGGTGGCGCTGCAACTCAAGCATCTCGTAACTCCTGCGGGAATGGGCGAGAGCTTTCACGTGCTGGTCGCGAGCAAGGGCGTGGAGGCGGAGAAGGTATCGGGACTGGCTGGTTTGGGCTTTGGAAGGCGTTAGGGAGTTTGACCGTTTTTGTGGAGTTTACTCTTTTGTTAACCCCCTCCCCCTTCGACCTATTGGAATCATCCACTTAGGGAAAGATGTCTGCGAAAAATCTTGGGGGCTCAATCACTTAGGGGCAAAATCTTGAGCCGCAAGGAGTTAGCTTTGATTTGTTCTTATCAAAGATCGAACAGAGCGGGGAGATCAGAGTCAATGGAAAAGAGAGCAGAAACGCGCGGCATTCCCGTTTTGGGAAGGCTAAAGCAATGGAGGTGGAACGAGGGATTTTGAGCGCCATCGCTGGTTACAACAGC
>CAVUOS010000026.1:0-32117 GCA_963743105.1 Terriglobia bacterium | reverse complement strand
GGGGCGCGGTACCCAAGTGGTAAGGGAGAGGTCTGCAAAACCTTTATGCGTCGGTTCGATTCCGACCCGCGCCTCCAATCTTTCATCCTCGCTTTATCCGGCCATCCTAAGTTGAGCACATTCTCAGCTGTCGTCGCTATCTTCCTGCAAAGGACTCCCCATGATCACCAGGCGTGATTTCGTGACTGCGTTATCTTCCCTCCCGTTTGCAAAGTTCTTCGGTCTTCAAAATTCCCTCAGTGAGACAAGGCCTCCAGCGTCTTCTTCCATTACACCGAGCCCCGACTCAGAAGACTTCACCAGGTTTGTGAAGATCGCCATCGGCACCGGCGGCCACGGCCATACTTATCCCGGCGCCACCGTCCCCTTCGGCATGGTGCAACTCAGCCCTGATACCTACAACGACGGCTGGGATTGGTGCTCCGGGTACCACTACTCCGACAGCTCCATCATGGGTTTCAGCCACACGCACCTGAGCGGGACCGGCGCATCCGACATGCTCGACTTTCTCCTGATGCCCGGCACCGGCCCGACGAAATTATTTCCCGGAGCCCGGCAGAACCCCGGCGAAGGCTATCGCTCCCGCTTCAGCCACGAAGACGAGACTGCAGTCCCCGGGTACTACTCCGTGATTCTTCGCGACTATGACATTCGCGCCGAACTAAGCGCGACCGATCATGCCGGTATCCACCGCTACACCTTCCCCAAAAGCGACAGTAGTCACTTCATCCTCGATCTGGTTCATTCTTTCTCGAATACTCCGGTCCTCTGGGCGTTCCTGAAAATCGTCGGAAACGACACTATCGTCGGCGGACGCAGCCTGAAAGGCTGGGCTCCCGGACGCGAAATCTACTTCGCCATGCAGTTCTCGAAACCCTTCGCCTCAGCTGAAATTGTTTCAGACAATAAACCTCTTGATCCTTCTGTTCACGAAGCGAAAGGTGCGTCGCTGAAATGCCTGCTTCATTTCCAAACCGCAGACCGGGAAATCATCTCTGTAAAGACAGGACTTTCCAGCGTCAGCGAAGAGGGAGCGCGCAAAAACGTCGCCGCCGAAATCCCCGACTGGGACTTCGATAAAGTCCACCGCGCCGCTCACGCAGCGTGGAACACGAACCTCTCCCGCATCAAAGTCGAAACCGCGAACGCCCGCCACAAAACGATCTTCTACACCGCTCTCTATCACCTCCTCTGCGCGCCGACCCTCTTCGATGACGTCGATGGCCAATACCGCGGCATGGACGGTAAGATTCACCGCCTCCCTGGCGGGGCCCACAACTACAGCACCTTCTCTCTGTGGGACACCTACCGCACCGCCCATCCCATGTATACCCTCTTCCAAAGCGACCGCGTGCCCGACTTCGTCAATTGTTTGATCCGCATGGCGCAGGAAAGCCCCGACGGCGTTCCGATCTGGCCGTTGCAAGGCCGGGAGACTTTCTGCATGACCGGCTATCACTCGAGTTCCGTCTACGCGGAAGCTTGCGTGAAGGGCTTCAAGGGGATCGATTTCAGCGGAGTCTATCCCCCGCTCAGGCGTCGCGCCATGGACGACGATTATCGTGGCCTCGGCTATTACCGCAAGCTGGGCTACATCCCCTGCGACAAGGAAGAGGAGTCAGTCAGCAAGACGATGGAATACGTCTACGACGACTGGGCCGTAGCTCACGTAGCAAAAGCGGTCGGCCAGACGGACGACTACAAGCTCCTGCTCGAGCGTTCGAAGAATTACAAGAACCTTTTCGACACCTCGACAACCTTCCTTCGCCCGCGTCTCGAAAACGGCCAGTGGGCCGAGCCTTTCGCGCCAACAGAGATGGGTTACTCCAAGCGCTGGCGCGACTACACCGAATCCGACCCGTGGCAGACCACATTCTTCGTCCAGCACGACCCGGCCGGATACATCAAGCTCTTTGGAAGCAGGGAGGCATTCGTCGAGAAACTGGACGCTCTGTTTACCGCCAGCTCGCAACTTCCCGCCGACGCGCCTCCCGACATCGCCGGCATGGTGGGCCAGTACGCCCATGGAAACGAACCCTGCCACCACATGGCTTATCTGTATTGCTACGCCGGCGTGCCGCATAAAACACAGGCCCGGGTGCGGAGCCTGCTCGAGATGGAATACGACGATCAGCCCGATGGTCTGGCTGGCAACGAAGACTGCGGACAGATGTCCGCCTGGTACATCATGAGTTCCTTCGGTTTCTATCCGGTTGATCCCGTCAGCGGCAATTACGTCTTCGGCAGTCCGCTAGTCGATCGGGCTGAAGTCGAACTCGGCAATGGCAAGAAGCTGAGAATCGAAGTGAAGCGCACCTCGCCCGACGATGCGTACATCCAATCAGTCACGTTGAACGGAAAGCCGCATCACAAACTCTGGTTCAAACACTCCGACATCGCCGACGGCGCCATAATTGAGTTCGTGATGGCCTCTGCGCCCACGCAATTTGTTGCGGGAGAAGAAGCCATACCGCCCTCACTGACCAGCTAGAGCGGCTGTCCGCTTGTGTGTTTGCTTTGAAAGGGAGCGGCTTTAAGCCCGTCGTCCAAGCTGCCGGCTAAGGCTGGCACAACGCACATAGGGCGAAAGACCCATCACGGCGCCTGCGAAACCGGCTTCTCCTGCAACAACAACTCCGACGCCTGCACCCGCCGGTCCGAATGGAACCACTTCTGTACGACGTTATCGCTCAAGAAATTCGCCAGAGAAAGCAGGCTCATCCCCTGATGATGCACCATCCACGAGTGGACCAGTTCATATCGCCGGCCAAATCTCCTCCGCGGGATCGTGTAGTCGGCCGATTCGAAGAATCCGTACTTGCCAAACCATCGAAGTGAGTCCATGCGACGCAGATTTGCCAGAGCCCCTTTGCGGTCCACATTCAGAGCGAGGAACGTGGAATAAGGCGAGATAATCAGCGGCTCGGTTTCGTGTTTCTTCAACGCCAGGCTGGGCACACCGAACGCCTCATAGTGATAGTCCCCGGCCTCATTCCGCCTCGCACAAGCCGATTCCGAAATGCCCCACGGCACGCCCTTCAGGGCTGCATATTCCTGCTGTGACCGCACCGCAGCCACCGCGGCGCGATGCAGCAGCGTATTGCGATAGCTCCGCATCCAGATCGAAGGCATCAGGTATTCGAACATCGTTCCTGTCCATGAAAGCACGACCGGTCGGCCGCGATCTGTTGCGACCGGACGGCGCAGTCGGAACCAGCAATCCTGCGGGATATCGTCTTTCGCAATTCCAACAAATACCGCGGTACGCGGTTCGGTCGCCAGCAAATCATAGTAGTAGGGCTGCAGTTCCTTCGTCTCAGTATCAAACCCCACCGATACGAGCAAACGCTGCTTGTCCACCATGAATGAAAAATCCATGGCATCTGCCAGTTCGTGCGCTTGCTGGCCGATCTGCTTTAACGCCTCGATCAGTTGCAGCGTATTCTGTCTAGCTTCTGACAGTGCGCCCAGGAAACGCTCGGCCAGCGAGCGAGTGCCATTGTTCGAGTCCTTCATCACCTCATCGAGACGCAGCTCGAACTCTGAGATCAAGTCCGGCAACCGTTCCAGCGGAACGCCGCCCACCCTCTTCTGGCCTAAGACTTTCCAGGTTAGTTCTGAGAACTCGGGCAGCGTCCACGGGAGGTAAGTTGAGCTCAGTTTGCGTGCCGCTTGTATGCGCGCATGCGCCTGCTTGCGGAACCACGCAATATCCGCCGCGGCTTCTTCCGCCTTGCACTCTTTCTCGTCGATCTTGTCCTCAGGGAAGTTTAAGAGTGCCGCCGCCCACCTGCCGCGCTCCATCTGATCTTCAAAGCGAGCGAATTCCCGTTTCCGAAGTGCACCGAGCTCGACCAGCACACGAAGGTGATCGCGCAGCCCCGCTGCGAGCTTTTGCGAAAGCAACGGGCGCCGCAGGCAGTCCTGGCATCCCTGGCGCAATGTCCACAGAGACGCCACCAGGTTGCCGCTATCCACTGACGACACAAAGAACGGCGGTTTTGCCTCCAGCGTCCGAGTGTCATACCAGTTGAGCAGGTGACCGCGATACTTTCGCATCCGGTCCACAGTGCCCAGCGTCTTCTGCGTGAGGTCCATCATCTCGGGAAGCGTCATGTAGCCGAGTTCATTGGCCACCTGCCTCGCATTCAGAAGCAGTCCGACATTCGTCGGCGAAATACTCGTTGCCAGCTTCGGCGGATTGTCCTGAACGTTATCGGGCACGAGCCAGTGCTGATCTTCATTCGAGAGTTCCGCAAAATAGCGCCAGATATACAGGGCGGACTTCCGCAGCAGCCATTCGTCGCGCCGCGTAATTTCCGGCGGAGGCTCCACCGGACTGGCATTCAGCCACACTGCCAGCGGCTTGCTGCAAGCCCAGAGAAAAAGAATGGGCGATGCGGCCAGCAACGCATGTGGCCTCGTAAACCACAAAGCGACACCCAGCGCCACCGCCAGGAAAGGCATCCAGTCGATGTATCGATCGATGGCAGTTCGCTTGCTCCCTAGCTCTGCCTCGGCGGCAGTCTCCCATTCCAACAATCGTTGTCGTGTGACCAGGTGCCGCACCAGCGCGCGTACCACCGCATCCAGCGATAGCAGCGTCTGGTGCGCTAGTAGCGTCAATGTCAGCAGTACCGTAAAGTTGCTGGTAAACAGGTTTCCGAATGCGTCGCCCGCGATACGCAGTTGCCCGGCCACGGCCGCGCGTGTCAGTCCGAACAGCAACTCCACCCACGCCGGCACAAACAAAATGCAGATCGCGGCAAACGTCCACAGCACCGGGTGGTTCGTCCCAAACCAGCCGTACAGAAGCAACGTAAAGGTGGCTGGTTCCACCAGGCTTCGCCGCAGATTGTCAAAAATCTTCCACCGCGACATCAGCGAGATCGGGTTGGGCACCCGCGCCCCGGACTCGTCCGGAACGTTGTCGGTCAGCCATTGCACGATCTGCCAGTCGCCGCGCAGCCAGCGGTGCTTACGCCGGCTGTATGCGCTGTAGTGCGATGGATAGTCCTCAATCACCGCAATGTCGCTGGTCAACCCCGCGCGCGCATAGGCTCCCTCAATCAGGTCATGGCTTAACAAAGAGTTCCGCGGGAAGCGTCCGTACAGAACGCGGATCATCGTGTCGACTTCGTAGATGCCCTTCCCGGTAAACGATCCCTCGCCATAGAGATCCTGATACACGTCGGAGATCGCTCGAGTGTACGGATCCAGTCCTGTTTCACCCGCGAAGATTGCGGCCAGCCGCGACCGCGTCGTGCACTGCACACTGATGTCAACGCGCGGCTGCAAGATCCCATATCCCGCTACCACGAGGTTCTTCTCGGGATCGACAATCGCCTGATTCAGCGGATGTGCCAGCGCCCCGATCATCCGGTGCGCCGAGCCGCGGGGCAATTCCGTGTCGGAATCAAGCGTGATTACGAAACGAATCGTGGGCAGGATCGAGAGATCCCCAATCTTCACCGGGAAGCTGTCGAACCTTCCGCGCAGCAATTGATTCAGGTCAAGCAGCTTCCCCCGCTTGCGCTCCCAGCCCATCCATCCTTTTTCCCGCGGATTGTACACACGATGCCGGTGCAGGTGAAAAAATGTTCCCGCCTTCTTGGCTCCATATCGCTCATTCAGCTCGGTGATCAGATTCGAACACACCTCCACCAGTTCGTTGTCCTCCGGCGCGGGCTCTCGCGAATCGGGCAGGTCCGACACGATCGCGAAGTGAAGATTGCGGTCGTGATTGCCGAGGTAGCGCACCTCCAGTTCTTCCACCAGATGATGCACCTGCGCCTCATTGAGCAGCAGAGTGGGAATCGCCACCAGGGTCGCGCAGTGATTCGGCACGCCCTGCGAAAAATCCAGCTTCGGCAAGGTCGTCGGAGTCAGTAGGTTGGTCGTCAGGTAATTCATGAGCTGCACCGCCGCCTGCGAACATGGCAGCAGCAGGATCAGCATCGAAAGCAACACGGTCGGGAGCGGCGTCTCCGCCGGCGTGAGCAACCACAACACTCCTGTGACGACCACGAATGTGAGAACAGCGACTCCGACGAGCAGGAACTCATCCGGATGCCTGCGCAGCCAATGCCGTACGCTCTCCCCGAAAGTGCGGTGATACGCGATCCTCTGGCAGAGGACTTCGTTTCCATCACCAACCAGGTAGTGCCCAATGTGAGATTCACGCTGCGCGATCCGGGGATCGCTTTCGCCTCGCTTTTGAGTCTCCCGCGCCAGCGCTAGCGCCGTTCTGGCTACCTCCACTTCCGTCTGGTCCGAACGTCGTGCCATCTGCGACACTCGTTCCCGGTACCAGTTGCGGCTTTCAAAATCCATCGCAGCATAGGCTCCTGCCGGATCACGCCGCAGCACTTCGTCAAACGGGATCAGCGACTCCAGATCCTCCTTCCAAGACGCCTGAAGCACCTGCTCGAAGGCGCGAATATAGGGTGCGATGCCCGTTGCCGGTCGATTCTCAGCCGTTTTTACGAGTGCCAGGCCGCCCTGGGCAATCCGCTCGAGGAGAATCATCTTCAGCGCCGGCACTAGCGATCCGATCTCGTGAAACTGCAGCGGCGCGGTCTCTTCGAAAGCCATGCAGAATGCGGTGAACTCGCCCTTGGAGAACGTCGCTTCCATCTGGTCGAGGAAGGCCTGTGCGATGACAAGCACTCGTGGCAGGATCTCTGACTTGTGCGAGACCACTGGGAGACTCGCTTCGCTGAGTTCGCTGCCGACCGTGCGCGCTCCCCCCACCAGCATCCGGATCGTACCTTGCAACACAATCACATCTTCGGAATCAGGCGCACTGTCGATTCCCTCATCCACGCGGTCGGATAACGTCGTGAACCGTTGCATCAGGGCTTGGCATCGAGTGGAGAACGTTTCCGACGAGTCCCGATCCGGCAGCCACGTCAGGCTGGCGGCCAGTTCCGTCGCGGCGTTTCGGACAGGCAGCACCTCCTCTGCTTTGCGGGCACTCAGAAACTTCCGCTCTGCATCTCCGAGAATGCCTTCGGTCTCAGTGTGTAGCCCCATGCTCAATCAGCCATTCTTCGCGAATCGGTGAATCACCGGTAACTGGCGGCCTGCAATTCGAACATCTCGGCATAGCGGCCGCCCAAACTTGTCAGAGTATCGTGGTCCCCTTCTTCCGCGATGAGCCCGTTCTCGAGCACCACGATCCGGTCGGCCATGCGTACCGTCGAAAACCGGTGAGAGATGAACAACGCCATCTTCTCCGCCGTCAATTCAGCAAACCGCTTGAAAACTTCGTACTCACTGCGCGCATCCAGCGCCGACGTCGGCTCGTCCAGAATCAGCACCTGCGCATCGCGCAGATAGGCTCGGGCCAGCGCGACCTTCTGCCACTCGCCGCCGGAGAGATCCACCCCGCCATCGAATCGCCGCCCCAGCATCTGCTCAAACCCTAACGGAAGCTTCCGCAAAACATCGGTAGCCATACTCTTCCGCGCCGACTGCTGCAGCAGCTCCAGATCATTCATTCGCTCGATCCGCCCAACCGCGATGTTCTCGCGTGCTGTCATTTCGTAACGCATGAAGTCCTGGAAGATGACCCCGATCTCGCGATACAAATCTTCAAGGTCATACTCGCGCAGATCGACCCCATCCAGCAGCACCTGGCCTTCGACCGGGTCGTAAAGGCGCGTCAGCAGCTTCACGATCGTCGTCTTGCCCTCACCATTCTCGCCGATCAGCGCTACCCGCTCTCCCGGCCTTAAATGGAAGTTCAATCCGTTCAGCACCAATCGTGACGAACCCGGATACCGGAACGATACATTGCGGAATTCGAATCCGTGCCGAATTGGGCGCGGCGCCGGCAACGCGTTGGCCTTCGACCGGATGGTGGGCTTCATCTCGAAAAATGCAATGAGATCTGTCAGGAACAAAGCCTGGTCCGCAATCGTCGATAGTGTCGAAAACGTCTGCTGCAGATTCGAACTCGCCTCTCGAATCGAATTCGCCAGCAGAGTCAGCGTGCCGAAGCTGAATACTCCGGTTACGGTCTGCCACACTGCATAGACGTACGCGGTGTAATAGCCGGCCGTGCCGATCACGGAGAGCAACGATCCGGCGATCACTTTGCGGCGGGCCAGCGCGATGTCCTCGTGGTAAACCAGATCGGAAAGGCCTTTGAACCGTCCCGTGAGAAAATCCCGAAGGCCGAAGAGCTTCAGCTCTTTCGCCGCTTCCTTGCTGCCGCCGAGCACGCGCAGGTAGTCGAGCTGGCGACGGATCGGGGTCTGCCGGAAATTTTTGGCATAGCCCAAGAACGCGAAGTGCGTCTCTCCTACGAACGCCGGTATTACGCCCACGATCAGCAGCAGCAACAGCCACGGCGAAAACACCATGATCGAGATCGACAGCGTGATCGTCGTGATCACCTGCTGAATGAGCCGCCCGATCGCCTGGATCATGTACAGCCGATCCGTGGCCTGAACCCGCGCCCGCTCCAGCCGGTCATAGAACACCGGATCTTCGTAGGCCAGCAAATCCAGGCTCGCCGCGTGCTCCATCACCCGCACGCTGATATGGTTCATGTATTTCCCGGCGAGCAGCGCGTCTAGGTAGTCAATTAACCGCCCCACCAGGCCCATCGAAACCGCTATCGCGAACTCCCCCGCAACCAGCCACCACAACCGGCTGGTGATCGGCTGATGCGTTGTAACAATGCGGAAAATGCTGTCGATGATGAGCTTCGAAACCCAGAAAAGCGCCGGTGGCAGGAGCGCCGCAATGATTCTGGCGACCAGCCCTAGAACAACAACCGCGCGCCCGGACTCCCACACAAATTGCAGGACCGTGGGCACGTTGCGCAGCGCCGAGAGCCGGTCGCGCCAACCGCTCCAAAACTCGGTTTGCTTGGTCATTTCCTGAATCCGCGCTGGTCGGGAAGGGGTTTCGCCTCGGTACTGGAAAGGACCACCGGGGCGCCCCGTCGAGAGGACGGACACCTGAATCTGGTCGAATCAGTTCAAGGCAAACAGAGCCAGCTCCCCAAACGGCATTAAGATGAGGAAAAAGCCGTAACGGTTGGTACACAAGGGGGCTGCGGTCTTACGGCTAACAGGTCACCGTTGGTTCTAATCCTTCTGGAAGCCGGCCCGCTCCATGCCCCGCCGCGCCTCGGGACTCTTCATGAACGTGTCCCACACGAACCCCGTGCGCAGGTTCTCCGCCATCAGCAATATGATCCCCGTGTCAATGCCTATCACATCGGAATCATACCAGTTCTTCAGCGGATTGAAAGCATTAGTGAATCCGTACTTGGTCCACGCCGAAGGATACTTGCTGCGAATATTCTTCAGCACCCGCAGCGTCTCGGCAGGCAGAAATGGCAGCGAGCCCCCAGCCGCGCTCGGCACCACCGTGCCGTCGATCGGCCCGCTCTGCGGCGGCCCGCCCCAAACCACGTAGCCCTGCTGGGAATCGGATGCCGTGATACCCCAGAGGTCTTCGCTGTAGTCTGAAAACTGCCTGCCCAGCTCGAGGCAAAAGCGGCGGTGCACTTCCGTGGCCGTGATGGAATTCTGAAAGTAATTGGCATACTTATCCCGCTTGCCGCGAAAGTCGAACCACGCCTGCGAATACTGATGGATAAACAACGGCGCAAACGATCCGATGTATCGCAGACCCTCGTATTCAAACGTCAGGCGCTTCCATGCATTCCACGTCTTCGGATCGAGCGGGTGCGCAGTGGACCCCATGCCCAGCAGATACATCATCATCAGTTCGCTGTAGTAGTCCCATCGCGAGGGCAGAAATCCGATTTCCGGACTCCACCCGTGCGTGAGCAGCGACGTATCCTCCGACAGCCACGTCCAGTCCACTCGGCTGAAGATCAGGTTGGCCAGTTCCGCAACCGCCGGATGTCGAAAATGCTGGCGGCAGCTAAGAACTCCGCACAGCAGGATCGTCGTATCTACCGACGACACTTCCGAGTCGAACATCCGCTCGCCGGTTTCGGGATTCGCGAAGTGATAGAAGAACCCGCGGTGATTGGGGAGCTTTTTCCACAGGAAGCGCAGTGTAGCGAAGACCCGCTCCAGTGCAGCCCCCGTGGGAATGAGTCCCCTCTGGTCGCCGATGCACAGAGCCGTAAGCCCGAACCCGGTCGCAGCGATGCTCGACGCGCCTCCCGGCCGGTTCTCGCGAACATTGCAGCGGTCCTGGACCATGCCGGTGTTCGGGCTGCCCTGCTCCCAAAAGAAAAGGCAGCTGGCTATTTCAACTTCATTAAGAAACTGGTCGTCTTCTGGCGATAGCGTCGCGCCGGCAGGGCTGGTGGACGGCGGCGGAGTCTGCTGTTCCAGCGCCGGCAGCATTCCCGCAAATGGCAGGTAAAGACCTGTCCCGGCAATCTGTCGCAGAATCTCCCGTCGCGAATGCAGATTAGGTTTCGGTCGGAGCATGCCTTTCTGTTTTCGATTACGCTATTAGGAGAGAAGAGTCAAACAGTTCTTTCATCAAGTGGGCCTAACGTGTACGGTCTTTAGGGATGCAAAACCAGCTAGGGCATGTTGCCTTTCTGGGTGGAAACGTTTAAAGAATATCCGTCATCATACCGAATCAAGGCAAAATCGTCCGATGACTCGGGCTCACAAAATAGAAGCTTGGATCGCCGCGGTGGTCGTTCCTTTGGTCGCGGTGGGCGTCTTTGCGCTGATTCGCTGGCAGAAGCAAAAATCCGTCACTCTGCGAGGGTCAATAATTGTCGCCGATACGGACCCGCGAAAGCAGTTGCCCATCGGAGGAGTCCTCGTCTCTGCGGGTAATCTTACGGATTCCACTTCGAAAACCGATTCGTCAGGTTTCTTCGCCCTTACTCTCCCTAAACCGATTCGCCGCGGCTACCCGATCGTACTCCACTATCGCCATCCTCAGTATCGGTCGCTCGACGTGAACGATTACGTCGGAGATCAGCTCTACATCGTTCAACTTGTGCCGCTCGACAACAAATCCGCTCCAAGAGATCAACCCTCCACCAAGCTTGCGAATGTTCGAGTGCGGTACACGGAGAAGACCCGCACAGAACTGAACGTCGGCAGCGCGGTGAAGACATTCGAGGTTCAGAACAAGGGCAACGTGCCCTGCAGGAAACAGCACCCCTGCTCGCCCGATGGAAAGTGGAAAGCTGCGCTCGGTGCCATCACCCTCGATGCCGGTGTGGGCAACGAATTTCGCGCCCCCCGCGCCTCCTGCATCGCCGGACCCTGCCCCTTCACCCGCATCGAGTCGAACCAGATGTTGCAAGCCGGCCGCGTACTTACTCTGACCGTGCGGGACTGGTCCGACACGGCAACCTTTCTCCTCGAGGCCGAAGTCTTTCGCCCCATGGTCAGTCAAAGGGAGCACTGGTCCTATCCCGCGATCTTCGGGGAAGGAATGTCTTTCACCCTGCCTCCGTCCGCGGAGAGTGTCAGCATCGAGGCGGACGCAGATGGTCAAACGATTATTTTCCCATTAGGGCCGGCACTTCAATTGAGTTGGGCAAGCTGTGACGCGGGAACCAATCCCGATCAAGGAACGATCTACCGCTGCACCTTGAAGCCCGGCTACCGCTTCCAATGAGGGCTCTATAGACCGCTGACTCCTGACCCCTGCTAACTGCCTTACGCGGTCGGCAATGTAAACACAAACGTGCTCCCATGGTTCAATTCGCTCTCGGCACGGATCGACCCACCGTGGGCCCGCATGATGTGCTTTGCGATTGCTAACCCCAGCCCTGTCCCACCCGACTCGCGGGATCGGGCTTTATCCACGCGATAGAAGCGCTCGAACAATCGCGGCAGGTGCTCGGACGAAATCCCGGCGCCAAAATCCTTCACATAGAATTCGATGCCCCGCTGCGCCGCCCGCGCTCCCAATTCTACCCGCCCCCCGCGACGCCCATACTTCATCGCATTATCGATCAGGTTCGAGAAGACCTGGTGAATCGCTTCCCGATCGGCCAGTACCTGCGGCAGCGATTCCACCGACCCGCTTCCGTTGTGCGAGTCCAGAATCTGCAGATCCACTCCATGCCCTCGCGCGACCTCCCGGAAACTCTCCTCGGCATCGTGCAGCAATTCGACTGGCGGCACCGGTTCGGTTTCAAATCGCGTCTCGCCCGATTCCACTCGCGCCAGCGTCAACAAATCCTCCGTCAGTCGCGCCATCCGAACCGTGTTCTTGCGGATGATCTCCAGAAACTCCCGCGTCGCCGCCGATTCCTCGTGAATCGTATCCAGCAGTGTCTCGGTATATCCCTGGATGGACGTCAGCGGTGTACGCAATTCATGCGAGACGTTGGCGATAAAATCCCGCCGCGTCTTTTCTACGCGCTCGGTCTCGGTCAAGTCGCGCAGCACCGCCACCACGCCTCCATCCGGCAGAGGCGCAGCCGTTACATCAAACGCTCGCCCGGGAACAATCGACGTCGCGCGTGCCGTCTTCGCTTCCTTGTTCGTCATCGCCGCTTTGACCGTCGCCAGAAAATCCGGATCACGAATCGTCTCCACCACCGGCGCGTTGAGCCGCGTATGTTGCGGAACCAGGCGGTCCATCGGTTGATTCGCCCAGCGCACCAGTCCATCCGGGCTCAACGCTATCACCGCATCCTGCATGCTGTTGAGCAGCGTTTCCAGTTGCCTTTGGCTTGAGCGCACCGCTGCGAAACTGCGCTCGACCTGCTGCGCAGTCTTGTCGATCGCCGCCGCCACCCGCCCGATCTCATCCAGAGGAGTGTCATTCACCCGAGCCTGAAGATCCCCTCTCTCGATTCGCGCTGCGACATTAACGATGCTTTGCAGCCGCCGCGACATCCAGATCGAAGCGCCGGCTGCAATCAACAGCGCGATGAGAGACGCTGTGGCCGATCCCCATAGCAGTTTTCGCCGCACCTGCCCCTGCACCGCCTCGATATCGGAAAGAGGATAAGCCAGGCGCACCGCGCCCCCTGAGATGGGAGCGGCGACATAGAGAAACGGAATCCCCAGCGTTGCGCTCCGCCTCTCATTCTCACCCGTCTGACCCGCCAGCGCCGCGGCGAACTCCGCTCGCTTGGCATGGTTCTCCATCTCTGCCGGATTCGATTCCGAATCCGCGAGAACCTTTCCCGATGCATCAATTACGGTCGCCCGCGCTCCTGAAGCCTGTCCTTCCTGGGCAGCAATCTCTTCCAGCGTATGCGCGTGGTCGATCTCAACCCGGTGGGCGAAGAGCAGGGTCTTCTGCCTTAGATTGCGCTCAATCTCCGTGCGTAGTGACGCTTCCCACGCGTTGCCCAGCACCACGTCGAGGATAGCGGCCGTAGAGGCGATGACGATCAGAAAGACGGCGAGCAGTTTGAAGAAGATGCGGTTCTTCAATTTCTCCTCTATTTCGGGGATTCAAAACGGTAGCCCGCGCCCCGCACGGTCTTTAGATACCGCGGATTCTCCGGGTCCGGCTCAATCTTTTCCCGGATGCGCCGCACATACACATCCACCGACCGCGGCGTAACGTACGCCGTATCCCGCCAGACTGAATCCAGCAGATGATCGCGGCTGAACACGCGCCCCTTATGCCGGGCGAAGTAATCGAGCAGGCGGAACTCGGTAGCGGTCGTCGGCACCATGCTGCCCCGCACCATCAGCGTCATCGCCGATGGATCAATTTCAATGTCGCCCACTTTCATCGGGCTCGGCGGAAGTGGCCGCTCAAAGCGCCGCAGCACGGCCTTTACCCGCGCCACTAGCTCCCGCGGGCTGAATGGCTTGGCTATGTAATCGTCGGCCCCCAGCTCAAGTCCCAGCACGCGGTCAGCTTCGCTGCTTTTGGCCGTGAGAAAGATTACCGGCACCGATGCCAGTCCCGGTGTCTGCCGGATCGTCCGGCAGATCTCCAGTCCGTCCTTGCCCGGCACCATAATGTCGAGCACGAATAGCGCCGGACGCTGTCGCTCCGCGTCCGCCAACACCGTCGTGCCCGTCGGATAAACGCGCACCACGAACCCTTCGTTTTCCAGGTGGTGCCGCACCAGTCGCGAAATGTCAGGATCGTCTTCGACTACGAAGATGCTCGGTTTCACGCCATCATTGTAACGAAGAGAATTGTCGCCACCTAATCCGAATGTCGTGTTTGGGTGCAGAGGAACAAGGTTTTAATCGGCTGTTAACAATCCGGCGCACCCTCGGTGAGACCTTGAAGTTGCACTTTCTGCCCTGCACCAGGTTCAGTTGGCGTGGATTTTTCCGTCGGCGGCCAGGCGGTCGAGCCAGCGGCGCGCAGTGGCCGCTTCCGGGCGATCGGCATAATCGCGGAGAAACTGGCGGAGCGTTTGCGCCGCGTCTTCGTAACGGCCCACCGCCGTGAGGGATTGGGCCACAAGCAATTCGATTTCGGGTGCCTTCCCTTTGGAGAATGACCATGCGTCCTGCGACATTTGCAGTGCCTGGTCATACCGCGCCTGCTGATAGTAGGCCTGGGCGAGCGCGGAGCGCGTGTCCCAGGAGGCGGGAGCGGGATTGAGATGTAGAGCTTTTTCCAGCGGCGCGATCGCTGCCTCGTATTTCCCCTGATCGCATAGGGCCATGCCGAGCGCCGCAAAAGCGTTCACGTGAGACGGATCCACCTGTACGGCTTTTTCCAGGATGTTCTGCGCTTTAGACCAGTCGCGTTGCTTCAAGAGAATTACACCCTGCAGATACAAAACATCGGGATGCCCAGGCGCGAGGCGCAGGGCTTGGCCAGCATGCTTCTCCGCTTCCGCCAGGTTGTTAGCGCCGAGCGCTCGCAGGCCTTCATCGACCGCTTTTTTTGCCTTTGGCGCGAGCACGGGACGGCCAGGAACGGCGACCGGGCTCGCGGACAAAGCTTGCAGGTACACATCCACCTCGGCCCTCCCGGCCGAATTGATCGAAAAGTCTTTTTGTGCGTTCGCATATCCCCCCGCTTGCACCACTACCGTGAAGTCGCCGACTTCGTTGACCACCAGTTCAGCCCGGCCAACCGTTGTCTCTGCTTGTCCGGCAGGAATGGTGCCGCGAAACAGCCTAACCATGACGGAGGAGGAAACGGGCTGGCCCGAGGGGCCGTGCACAATTACGTCAATAGCAACGCCCTTGCCATAAAACTCGGTTTCGGCAGTGCCGGTAGTTTGCGCTCCAGAGGGAACGACGAGTAGCAGGCCAATCAGGAGCCCGAGCAGAAATCCAGAACGTGGCAGCACGCAGTGATTTGCTGACGCGAGAGGTAGAAGCGGTGGACGGCGAGAATTGTGTGCTTGCGAACGACGCATGGCCACTCTCGACGATGGGCGGAAGACTATGCCAACAGGGGACGGGCGTCAAGGGATCTGTTGTGACACTATTGTTGGGGGACACGATGAACGCGCGGTCAACTTTGAATCCAGCCGCGAGGCGGCGGCACGTGAAAGCCCGGCACGGCAGGGCCGGGAAAGGACGCGCACCACGCGCGAGTCCCGTAAGGACGACCGATAATAGCCCGCCAGTTCACTGGCGGGTAACGAGCCATAAAGCTGAAACCGTGCCGGAGGCACGGCTGAACCACACGAAGCGCTCAACTACGACACAGAGTCCGTAGGGACGACACCCGTCGCAGCCACGAACCAGCGACAGAACCCTGCCGCCTTTTATTTCAGATTGCTAATAATATCGAGCGTGATCTGATCCATGTCATTCAAATCCCCCACCCTGGCTCCCGGCCCACGACCGGCTGCGCGACGGTTTGCTGTTCCGCCGCCGCGGTTTGCTCTTGAGATTCAACGGTGGATTTGTCCGAATCCGCAGCGAAGCTTAGCGAACCCAAAGCCAACATCATTAGTTCAAAGTCAGATTTCGTCATAAAAAATTTCCCTCGTGTTGCGATAAGTTCAAATTTTTTGAGTGATTCGGAGTTTAGGGCGGGCGCATTCGTCCGCCTCCGTGCTATAGGCCCTTGTAACTTATGGTGAACGTCTTGGATGCCTTCTTCGGCATCACCCCTTGGTAGGCCATAACTAAGGAGCCGTCGACCCCAACTTCTACCGTTCTGGATGCATTCGTAAAAGGGTTACAGGGGTGCACGATGCCCGGGATGGTTTGCGCAAACCCGTTGTAGTCAAATGTTGTTGTCCCCACGTTCTGCATGACGAGACCAAAAGGATGGGCGCCGCCGGTGAAAAAAGAATTCCATGCCATGGCGCTATTCAGAGTGCCGTCGAAATTGTTAGTAAGCACACCATCCACGTCCACATCCGCATAGCGCAGCAACTCCACCGGCCGGTTGTCGGTCGTATTGTTCTTAAGCGCCATGGCCACCTTCAGCGAAGAGCTCGAAGCAACCTGCGTGATGGTTTGGGTGAGCGTCCACACTCCATCGCTTGTGGTGCGGACAAACTTCATCGAGGTGGGTGACAGAGTTGTAGCCGTGGTCGGTCCCCAGTTCAAACTGTCTTCAAAGGCGTAGTCGAAGTACTCTGTGCCGGTAAAGCCGTCACAGATGCCATATCCCTCGACGGGGACCTCAATCTCGAAGCGACCTGCAGGCGTGATCAGTTGTGTCACATTGCCGTTGCTCGTGAGGCAATAACTGAGAAACGTGTTATTGGCGCCGGACGTGAACAAAAATGAACATCCTGGATCGGCCAATGGACTGCGAGGCGCTGCGTCGATGGCGTGTCTCTTACTCAACGCGGTTGCATCTCCCGATTTGTCCTGGAGGCTTCGGGAGCCCGGAAGTTGGGCCCAGCTAAGTGAGCAAAGCGATAGCACGAAAATTGCAAGCACAAATTTCTTCACAAGAACTTCTCCAGTCATGATTTTGTAAATACATATGCTGCGGTTGCAGCAGAGGGCCCATGCCTTGCGGTGATAGGGAACAATTGCGACGCGTGGAAGTCTAGCTGGGAGTGTGCCGAGCCTTCGGTGTCCGCAAGCCCCGACCCGAGGACTTACAACTAAGTCTCTCCCTGAAGCCTGCCTACCCCGCTCCCGCAGATATCACGCCCCGATGGATCAAACTACAGTGGGCACATAGAAGGCGTGTCAATGGCTTGTCATAGATTTGTAAGATGATTGCAACAATTTGTGGACGGTCACGACTCAGAAGATTCAGAAAACACCCCGAGCAGCAGTGCAGTTCCGTACTGCATTCAGCGCGCATCGTGCCCGAGTCCGGCAGGGACGACACCGAGGTTGCCAAATGCAGCCCACGGCGCAAGCCGTGGTGGGAAAGCCAAAAGAGGGCCCAGCCCCGAAGGGGCGAAAGAAAGGCACTCGTTTCCAGCGCCGCAACAGTTGAGAATCAAACCGCCGAAGATGCGCGGGGGCCCCATGAGCGAGAATCACTCAACTCTTATAAATGTCCTAACCAACTGAAAACACTGCCAATAGCTATATACGTATATATGTGTACGTACAATATTGTCTATCAAAATGTTCCTGCAGGAACACATGTAAAATTTACCCGGCACCGTAACTCGTTGAATCGATTCACACCGTAATAATCAGATTGCTGGCATCATCAATTCTGAACTTCCTGCCCGGTGGGACCACCGTAGTCGCGCTGTATTCCGTCACGATGGCCGGCCCCGGGAAGGTTTTTCGAGCGCTCAGATCTTCGCGGGTATAGATCTTTGTCTTTGCTCTGCGGCCGTCAAAAAATACTCCCGCTTCACTCGCCGATATCTTTCCGATCTTTCCGCGTGCAGCACCGGGGGTTGCATGCGATTGCGCAGGTTTCAGCACGGCCCGCAGTCGCAGCGTCACGATCTCGATCTCGCGCTTCGCGTGCGTGTATCCGTACCGTCGCTGATGTTCCTGCTCGAAATCGCGTAACAAGTCTCTCGTCACAGGAAGGTTCAGTTCGTATCCCTGCCCGCGGTAGCGCAGGTCAACAGTCCGTACGAAACGAGGAGTCCCTTTCCAATGTTCGCCGGAGAAATCTCGGGCGGCTGCTTTCTCCAGCGCCGCAAATTCCTCATTCAGCTTTGTACGCGGGATCGCCCGTGACACACGCCAGAGCACGGTACGCGAGTAGTCCTTGACGACGTCACTCCACAGTATGCCGAGTGCCGAGAGCGCGCCTGGAAACGCAGGCACGAGAACGTGCGGAATGTTCAAAGCTTCCGCCAGCGCGCATGCATGCAGTCCTCCCGCACCACCGAAGGCTACCAGCGCGAATTGTCGTGGATCGCGCCCGCGCTCGATCGACACCACGCGGATCGCTTTCTCCATCGTCGCGTTCACCACGCGAACCACTCCGGCCGCAAATTTCTCAAGCGTCAGAGTCGATCCTTGCTTCTTCAACCACTCTTGTGTCAAGCGTCGCGCGCGCTCCAGATCGAGCGTGAACTCTCCGCCCAGAAACTTTGTCGGCTGCAAGCGGCCGAGCAGAAGGTTGGCATCCGTCACCGTTGGATGTGCTCCTCGGCCGTAACAAATGGGACCCGGATCAGCCCCCGCGGACTCAGGCCCGACCCGCAGAACCCCAGCGGCGTCGAAGCGCGCGAGCGACCCGCCCCCAGCCCCCACCGTGTGAATGTCGAGCATGGGCACGCTGATCGGAAGTCCGGCGATCTGCGCGTCGCTGGCGGTCTTGATAGTGCTCTCCACCAGTGACACATCGGTTGAAGTGCCTCCCATATCGAACGCGATGATGTTTTCGAATCCGCTTCCGCGCGCAGTCGCAGCCGCTCCCACCACTCCGCCAGCCGGCCCGGAGAGCACAGTCCGCACCGGTTCCCGCGCCGCAGTCGCAAGCGCAGTAATCCCACCAGAAGATTGCATGACAAAGATTTTCGAACTGAAACGTTCGGCATGCATACGACTATCTGGAAGCTGCGAGCCGGAAGACTGACCCCTGACCACTGTCCGCTGACCCCTGAGCGCGCGTTCCATGTTCTCGAGATACCGCCGCATCACCGGCTGCAGATACGCATTGATCACCACTGTCGAGGTGCGTTCGTACTCGCGGAACTCGGGCAGAATCTGGTTCGAGATCGACAACGGAATGCCAAGCGCCCCCAACGATTCGGCGACTGCCCACTCGTTTTTCGCATTTGCAAATGAGAACAACAGCGAGATCGCAACCGATTCCGGCTTCGTCGTAGCGACGTGATCCCCTAGTTTCTGAAGTTCAGCCGCGGTGGGCTCGGTAAGAATTTCGCCTGTAGCCGACGTGCGCTCCTGGATCCCGAAGCGCAGATCCTTTGCGACCAGAGGCTCGATGCGATCGAAGAAGAAGTCATAGAGCTTAGGCCGCGCCTGTCGCCCGATCTCGATCGCATCTTCGAACCCGGCAGTGGTCACCAGCGCAGTCCGCGCGCCTTTGCGTTCGAGCAGTGTATTGGTGCCGACGGTAGTGCCGTGCAGAAGGATGAACTCGGTTTGTGCAGTGATCTTCGCGATCGCTTCAACAATGGCCCACGAGGGATCCGAGGGCGTCGAGAACACCTTGAGCATCCGCAGGCGACGGGTGGAAGGATCGATCCAAACGCAGTCGGTGAACGTCCCACCGGTGTCGATTGCAATGCGCAGAGGTTCAGAGCGGCGTGCCATGGTTGCGGAAAACCAGACTAACATCCGCCAGAGCATTTCGCGGCAAGAGCAATCACCATGAAGGCCACGAAGTCACGCGAAGGAAGCCCTTGCTTTTCCTTCGAGCCCGGTCGTGTCCTTCGTGCTGATTGCCCTGTTCACGCAACCTGCGCCGACTTCGCCTCTACCGGTGCCGCGGTCACCACGGGCTTTTCCTTCCTGCGTTCGCCTCGCCGAATGAGCATGATCGCTCCCAGAATCGCAACCGAGGCAATCGCCACTCGCGCTGTCAGTGGCTCCGACGCAAGCAGCCATCCCAGCAGCACGGCGACCACAGGATTCGCGTACGTATGCGTCGCGACCACCGCCGGCGGAACCCGCTGCAATAGCCACGTGTACGCGGTGAAGGCGATGATCGATCCGAACACGATCAGATATCCCAATCCAAAAATGGACTTGAGCGAGATGGCTGACCAGTGCAGTCCGCGAAATTCACCGGTCATGCCAGCGGTTGCGAGCAGCATGACAGCGCCGCATACTAGTGGCACCGCGGTGCGCGCCAGCGCATCGGTTGGCAGCTTCAGCCTGGGAGAGATCACCACACCCGCCGACCACGACAGCGACCCGAGCAAAACAGCGAGCAAGCCAATCAGGCTCGCATTCTTTGCAGAGACTTCCGCGCCCGTGAGAATCGCAACGCCTACAACACCAAACACCAAGCCCAGCGCGCTGATCCGGCTGATGCGTTGCTGCCCGCTCGCCCATGCGAGCACCAGAATGAACATCGGCTCGGTCGCGATCAACAGCGCAGCCAGGCCAGACGCGACGTGCTGTTCGGCCCAATGCAGCGTGCCATGCCCCACAAAGAAGAAGAGGGCGCCGAGAACGACGCCCGCAATCCAGTGCTCGCGCCGTGGACGATATCCACGCACGCACGCCCACGCAAGCAAGACTCCACCCGCGATCGTGTGCCGAATGCCTGCGGCGACCAGCGGAGGAATCGTCTCGACCGCATAGCGAATCGCCAGGTAGGTCGATCCCCACACGAGGTAGATGGCCGCGAAGGCAAGCGCGAGTTTGATGGACTCGCCTCGTGGTACTCGGATCGATGGTGGGGTTGATTGGGACACGATCACAGGCCTGCCTCCTATGTTAATCAGCTTCGCGTGCTTGGGTTCGCGGTTGCGAACCAGGGCCAGCATCTGGGAGGGTTGATCGCGGAACATTGGCTAACCTCCAAAAGTGCATTCATGAGTTAGGTCGAGATTAGCCTTTGAGATCTAACTTGTCAAGTACATTTCAGCGGTTAGATGATAGGATGGGTTTAGGAGGTTCAGATTTACACAGACAACATAAAGAGAAGAAGACCGCCGCGCTTCGATTTGACGGGCGGAGCAGTGTGTCTCGACTTCGTCAATACGCTGGATGACCGCTTCTCGGCTGAGCCGAAAGAGGCGCTTCCACATTACGTTGATCTGGCGCGCTTCGGTGAAGACACCAGCATCCTCAACGACCTGCAGGTCGATCGACTGATGACGCGCAGCATGCAACAGCCAGACACAGCCAAGCGCGCGCTTGCGTCCGCGATGCAGTTGCGGGAAGCGATCAGTGAGATCTTCTACGCGCTTGTCAGGAAGAACCCTGTACCGGCGGCGTCGCTCGTCATTTTGAACCAGCATGTGCAGGAGGCGGCGCAGCATCTGGCGCTGGTGCCGGGCAGGCGTCACTTCGAATGGAAATTCGAAGCGGACTCGTACGATCTGTTCGCGCCGTTGTGGCCGATCGCGCGCGACGCAGCTGAACTGCTGGCATCAGACCGACTTGAGTATGTGCGCGCGTGCGCGTCAAAGACGTGCGAGTGGCTGTTTCTGGATGAGAGCAAGAACCACCGGCGACGCTGGTGCGACATGACCAAGTGCGGGAATCGGGCTAAGGTGAGGAGGTTTTACACGAGGAAGAAAAAAGCCGCCGTGTGAGGTTAGTGGAGATCAGTAGCCCAGCGACGGTGATGAATCGGACGATCCCTTCGCTGCAAGAACGATGGTGGCGCGAGAATCGAATGCCCCAACCTTTCGCAAAGGCAAAAGGCGCGAAAGGATGGGCCACCGCCCGCTCCTCCGCCGCCGGCTGTCTCGGTGACGCAATCAGTAAGGCCCGCTCCAGGCCGCCGGACTCGAGCTTCGCCCGCGGGACGGACGAAGGCGCCCGTCCCCACACGATTCGATCAGGGTCCTCAACTTGTCTGGTGTACGGCGACCATCTCTAAAGAACTGTCATCTTGAAGAGGGCGATAGCGCTGCGAGAGACCGTACGAAGGGCTGACAGCCGCAATATCGTCGACGAGATCCAGTATGCTGCGTGCACGTGGGGAATTCCTATCCACAACATCGACGGCTCCCGCTGTCGTACGGTCCCTCACGGCGGCTTCGCCGTCGTTCAGGATGACATCACAAGGGAAGGAATCATCCTCAAGTCGGGAGTTGTCCGTAAACGAACGCGCGTCCCCCGCACGGGCCTCCCGGCGATCACGGCAATGTGAGTTGCTGGGTTCCTGCGTGCAGATCGTACTGAGCCGCCTTCCATGACAAGACGCCGCGTATTCCTTCCGGTAATTCGATCGTTGCTTTTACTGACTGTTCCGTGCGGTGATAGGAGACGCGAATCATCCCTGCCGGATGCGGCATGGACGCTTCCACCCACGGCAAATCTCCGATATGTGGCTCAATGCGCACGCTTGCGAATCCGGGAGAACCAGGCCGTATGCCAGCGATCATGGTCGTCAGGTCATACGCGGGATGAGCGCTCCATGCGTGCGTATCGGAGCGGCTGGGGTCGGGGTACTCCGGAGTCGTAGTGAGACCTTGCTCCAGCATGTGGCGCCACGGGTCGAGAGTGCGGAGATAGAGATCTCCCAAGCCGGCGTGATCGAGGGCCCGGGTCATATAGAACTGGAAGAAGTAAGACGCGCGTGCCATGCCGGGGATTTCCGAGAAGATTTTTTGCATGACCTGGCCTTGATCTTTGTGAGGGATTACATCTGTCAGTATGGCCCACGCGTTCGCATGCTGACTGTAGGTATTCTTGTCTGGAGTATCCGCCAATAAACCGAGATCCTTATTCCAGCAAGCCGCGTAGACCGCGTTGCCGGTTGCATCGGCCTCTCGCCTGTATTTTTCCGCAAACGCGTGATCTCCGAAGCTCTCCTCCATCTCCGCGGCATCCAGCAGGGCGCGAACGAATTGCAGGGTCAGGATGGAGGAGCGCCCCTCCTTGTCCACAGGTGGAAACTTCTCGACACCCGGTGGCGTGTCGACGAAATTCCAGTACGGAAGCAATCCCAGAAAACCATCGCTTCGCAGGCGGCGTTCGAACCAGGCCAGCACAGGGCGCGTCCCGGGCAGGCGTTCCTTCAAGAAGTCGACATCTGGCCGATACATCCAATAGTCGTGCAGCATATCGATGTACAAAAGCGAGAAGGGCGGGATCAGTTGCAGCAGCGAACTGGGATACCGGCTTTGCGTAATTCCTTCGGGAATGCGAGATTGATCGAACAAGAGCATGGCTTGCCGCGCCAGTCGATCATCGCCACTCACCGCATAAGAGATGAGCGCCTGGATCCGCGTATCTCCGATGTATTGGAGTTGTTCCCAATACGCGGTATCCATGTAAGTGTCATGAGCATCGACGCGAGCGGTGCGCCAGGAAATCTCTCGAATCTTCGCTAGTTGAGGATCGCTCGCGGCAAACTTTCCGTTCTCCACAAATGGATACGCGGTGTAAAAGGTGTGGAAGCCGACCAGGGTGAGAGGCGCATCCGCGGTATGGATTCGCAGTTCGACGTAGCGCCAGGTTCGCCACCAGAGGGGCATGAAGGGTCTGGCCTCTCCACCGTCGGGAATGAATTCATCGTGCACGCCCAGCACGACTTGGTCGGCAACTTCATTCCGATTGCCGCGCCGCTGCTTTGAATCGTAGAGAGCCTCGGTGTAGGCCAAGTTGATGTGCGAGCCTTTGCCTCCACTGACGATGAGTTGTGGATAGGCCGACAGCACAACTCCGGCGTCAAGAAGGAGAACAGCGTCGGTATTCGGTGGAATGATGACGGGGCCATTGGGAAAGGATTGAGGAGAAGTGCCGCTGCTGCGGACGATATGCCCGGAAGGCACCTCGGTGAATTCCATCGGGGGCAGAGGATCGGGCACGAGCCACCAAAAGGAATCGCCGCCTTCGGTAGCCAGGACAGGGCGACTCACGCGAGGATCTGTGGATTCACGAATCGCGAGAGCGGCCTTCACCCAGTGGCCAGTATTGGAATTCGCGGTCAGCCAGTCCCAATCGTAGAGGCCACCATCCATTCGTTCTCCTGGACCGGCAGCGTAGTAATTCCAGAGTCCCTCGGGAAGTGCGCGGATGGGAACGTGGGCGATCTCCTGCTCCACTTCCCAGGATGAATCGGTGTTCAGCGCGGCTTCATTCGTGGAGTCGCCCTGCAGCAGGAATGCGAGCCTGTCGGACATCTGCGCCAAGGGAGCGTAGATGCCGAATTCGAAAACGGTGGCCGCAATCACATTTTGCCCTGAGGTAAGAAACGGCGCCAGGTCGAAGGTTTCGTAGTGCCAGTGGTGAAGATCGCTGCGCGCCGGACCGTCTCCCACCCGTTGACCATTTACGAAAAGGACAAAGCGGTTGTCGGCGCTGACATGCACAACGAATCGATTTGGACGGCTTTGCAATTCGAGGATTTTGCGAAAGTGAAATACGCCCGGATCGCGAACTGGGGCAGTCGGATGAGCGATCCAGTTCGCGCTCCAGTCATTACTGGGCTGCTGCGCGGCTGTGTGCGTGGGGAAGGCTATTAAAGTCAGAAGACAGATAACGATCGCAGCCAGCAAACTCGTGGGAAGGCTTTCTTCGAGGTTGCCTGCGCACGACCGAGGGGCCTGCACCAACGTAGAGTCTTTCATTCTCCTATCGCGAAGACGATGCTTCCGCGAGGCGAGTATAAACCCGGGTTCGCCAAGCCAGTGAGAAAAGTCGGGTGCAATCGAAGAAGACGCAAAGTTCCTCTACTGCGTTCTCCGCTCGGGATGACATGGAATTGCTTCGGACATTCGGTCGAGCTGCGCTCGACGGACAGCCGAAGGCGGCTGTCCCCACATGAACATTTCCTTCCGATGAATGGACAGCCGCCGGATTCGGCGAAGGCTACGTTATGTTCGCTGGGCTTCGCGTTTCAGGGCGCGCTGGAGGGTTTGATCCAGGGCTGCTTTGGTCTTTTCGTACTCCTGCTGACTGATGCGGCCTTGTTTGTGTTCGACTTCGAGTTCGAAGAGTTCTTCTTTCAGGCCTTCGAGCAATTTTGACGAACCGCGCTGAATCGGTGGCTCAGCGATGGGCGCAGGGCGCGGCTTGGCTGCTGCTTGACGCGTCGGGCGAGGAGGAGCGGGGACGTCGAAATCCTCGGCGTCTTCGATGTGCGAGAGTCCGCCGCCGGCTCGGGCGGCTCGGGCGGCGGACTGCTGGCGCGAGGCGACATAGACGCCACCTACGACGAGCGCCAACGCGAACGCGCCGAGAATCCACCAGCGATATTTTTGCAGCGGGTCGGGGGCATCGATCGGAGGCCCGAGTCCGCCGCCTGGACGGCTGTCACTCTGAGCGCCCCCCCCACCGCCCCCGCCTCCGCCGGGCGCTCCAGCATTTTCCTGACGAGATCCCAGCGTGCCTTCGCCGGAGATCTGGAACGCGAGAGCTTGTCCCGTCTGAGCAACTGAGGCGACCTGCACGTTGGCATCAGGCTGTTGAGGATCGGGCATCTGCTGATAGTTGGTGCCGGACGCGGCTGAGAACTGCATGCTCTTGGGAACGATGGCTACGAAGTGCTGCAGCGGATAGAGGCTCTTGGGGTCAATATTGGCTTTGCCGTCGTAAGGAAGCTGGTACTCCACCTCGAATTGCGTGTTTCCGGGGCGCAAGGGGAAAAGGAACGAATAACGGGTCTTCTTGTCGTCTTCCGGAACCGGCATGGAGTTCAGGGGATTGCCATTTTGCGTCATGGCGGAGCCGCTGACGATCTTCGCGCCTTCAGGGATGTTGAACTCCAGGTTGCGTTCGTTCATCTGGGTGCGCGGTGGCTTGGAAGTGTTCTGGACGGCGAAGATCCGCTGAACGTCCAACTGGCCTTGGCCGGCCTGGAAGCGCATGATGTCGGCGACGACCTCAATACCCTCGACCTGCTTACCGACGTCGTAGACTTCGACTTCTACGGACGTAGTTCCGGGAGGGGCCATGCGGTGATAGGTGACTCCCTGATGGATGGCGCGCACGAGGTGCGGGCCCTGAGCGTCGAGCTTGAAAGAGAAGTTGCCTTTGGAGTCGGCCTTGGTGCGTCCTGCTTCTTCCATGCCCTGGCCCAGGGTGAGGAGAACGACTTCATCGCCGCCGGCGGGTTTGCCGGTGGTGGAGTTCTTGACGGTGCCGGTCAGCGTCTGGGCCGAGGTGAGGGTGGAGAGGAAGAGAAGCAACGCGACCGCAACCAGAAGAGACATTGCGGCGCGGCGAACATCGAGCTGGGAATCGGGATCCTTCGACTCCGCGAATGCTCCGCTTCGCGAAGCATTCACTCCGCTCAGGATGACAGGACTTTGGGGGATGAGAGAGGTATGGGTCTGATTCATGATCTCGCTTTTCTTGGCGCTGATGCGGCAATCGAGTCGAGGCGCGCGATTTCGGCCAGGAGTGTAGCGGCCTCGTCTTGTAGGGAGGCCTTGAGCGATTGATAGTCGGCATCGGGAACCTTGCCCGCGCGGTATTCGAAATTCAGGTCGCGCAGATTTTCGTAGACCACGTCCTTGCGCTCACGCAGGTACGAGGCGCGGGTTTTTTCCGGACCCAAGTAAAGGCTGCCGGGTAAATAGAAGATGTAGAAGAGGGCGGCGATCAGGAAAAGGCCGCAGACGGCCCATTCGAAGCTCATAGGTCGGTCTCCTTGCGCGCCTGTTCGCGGAATTCGTCGAATTCAGCGCCGGGTTTGGGAGTGAGTCCATCGGCAATCGCGGGGGCGGGACGTTTCTTCCAGGCACGGACGATGTAGACCAGAAGGCCGATGCCAGCGAGAAGAACGACGAAGGGCATGATCCAGGCGGTGCGATCGAAGCCCGTGGTGGTCGGCGCGGCGAGAACTGTCGGTCCGTATTTCTGCACGAAGGCTTGCTCGACTAGGCTGTCGCTATCGCCGCGGGAGATGGCGGCCATGAGTTCGTTGCGCATGCCGTCGGAATCGGGGCAGCCGACGTGGTTGCACTCGAGCAGGATCTGGCTACAACTGCAGATGCACATGAGTTGATGGCCGAGCTCGTTGAAGCGAGTGCTGGGGTCGCTGGCGCCGGAGAAAGCGAAAACGGCAGCGGCGAGGACCGTGCAGTGCAGGGCGCGGCGGAGAGTCGGGTTTTGTTTGAACGTCATCAACTTATGCATTTGCAGATTTTTGATTTCAGACTGCAGATCTTTGATCGCCGGAGGCGCATAGTGCGTAATCTTAAAGTCTGAAATCGTTTTTTCCTTAGCGGAGCAAGCCGCTATTCAGTTTGCGCTCTTACGACACGACTGAAGTCGTGCCCTTTCCGATCATGCTTCCTTCCAATTCCGTTCGCTTCCCAAAACAGCCACGCGCGGCGCGACGGACAGCCGAAGGCGGCTGTCCCCATATTCAAACCTCAATCTCCCGCGGGTACTGGGGCGGCTTGCTCCAGTGTCCTTGGAACGGCGACGCTTACCGGGACTGGGGCGTTGGGCACCAGCGCCAGGATTGTACCGCCGATGATGATCCAGACGCCGAGCCAGATCCACATGACGAGCGGATTCAAATGCGCTTTCAGAATCGGGTGACCGTTGTCCTGATTCAGGCCCTCGTAGACCACGTAAAGATCTTCCTTCAGCGACGAGCGGATGAAGGGCATGGTCGACGTCTGCTGGCTGGCCTTGTAGAAGCGGCGCTCGGGGGTCAGCTGGTCGATCTGCTTGCCGTCCTTGTACACATCAAGAACTGCCCACTCGGCCTCGTAGTTGGGAAAATCATCGGAGGTGTAGGAACGGCAGACGAGCGTGTAAGGGCCGAGGGCCATTTTGTCGCCATAGGCCATTTCCTGCTCTTTGTCCTGGTTGAAGGCTGCGCCGGCGAACCCGATGATGACGACGACCACGCCGAAGTGGACGATGTAGCCTCCGTAGCGGCGGGTGTTACGGTGCGTGAGCTGGACCATGGAGGCGAACATGCCTTGTCCGGTCTTTTCAGAGATGACGCGGCCGCCGCGGTAAAACTCGCTGGCGATGGTGAGGGTGACCAGAACCGCGAGGCTGATGGCCATCAGAGAATAGAAGTAAGCTGACGTCCTGCCAAGGACGAAGGCCGAAGGCGCCTCCCCAGCTGGGAGGAGTGACCATCAAGAAAATTGCGGCGACAAGGGCGCCGACGGTGGGCCACATGAAGTTGCGCTTCAGGCTCTCGAAGGATGTCTTTGCGCCAGGCGAGCAGCGGACCGACAGCGGTGAGGACAATAGGAGAAGCGCTACTGGAATCGCTACGCGGTTATAAAACGGAGCGCTGACGGTGACCTTGTTGCCCTGTATGAGTTCGGAGATCTTCGGAAACCATGTGCCCCACAAGACGGTGAAGCAAAGAGCGCAGAAGAGCAGGTTGTTGAACATGAAGCTCGACTCGCGGGAAACGATGGCTTCAAGCTTGTGCTCGCTGCGCAGGTGATCATGGTTCAGGACGAAGAAGAAGACGAAGACGGCGAACGTGATGCCGAGAAACCATCCGAACCACGGGCCGATGGAAGACTGCGCGAAGGCGTGGACTGAGCTGATGATTCCGCTGCGGGTGAGAAACGTGCCGAGGATCGCGAGCCAGAAAGAGAAGAAGACCAGCCACATGTTCCAGACCTTCAGCATGCCGCGCTTTTCCTGCATCATGACGGAGTGCAGGAAGGCGGTGCCGACGAGCCAGGGCATCAGCGAAGCGTTTTCGACGGGGTCCCATCCCCAGTAGCCGCCCCAGCCAAGGACGGCATAAGCCCAGTGCGCGCCGAGAAAAATCCCAACGGTCAAGAGTCCCCATGTGACCATGGTCCAGCGTCGGGTGATGTGGATCCACTTGTCGCCGGGATATTTCATGATCAGCGCGCCAAGCGCGAAGGCGAAGGGCACGGTGGTTCCTACGTATCCGAGATAGAGCATGGGCGGGTGGATGACCATCTCGGGATACTGCAGGAGCGGGTTGAGGCCGGTGCCGTCGGCGCGGAGCGGGCCTTCGAGCAGGCCGAAGGGATTAGCGGCGAAGTTTACCAAAGAGAGAAAGAAGATCTGCACGCCCGCGAGAACGACCGAGGCGTAAGCGAAGAGGCGCGGATCAGTCTTGTAGCGGAGGCGAAGGACGAAGGCGTATCCGGATAGTAGAAGAGACCAGAATACGAGGGAGCCTTCCTGACCGGACCAAAGGGTGGCGAACTTATAAGGCGCGGGAAGATCGCGGTTACTGTGATGAAAGATGTAAGCGATGCGGAAATCGTCGCGGAAGGCGGAGATGACGAGGGCCAGCGCGGCAAGAAACACCGCGGCGAAAACCACGACGCCAGCACGGCGAGCGGTCTCGCCGAGACGATCCCAGTCGGTGTCGTTTTTGCGGAAAAGGGCCAGCAGTCCGATTCCGAACGAATAGATGCTCAGCGCCAAGGCGAGGAGCAAGGCAAAACTACCGATTTGCGCCATGTTGAATAGAGCCCCAAGTCATTTTTTCAGAAAGTGGTGGAGGAGGCAACCGCGAGCGTCAAAGAAGTAGGGTCACGGTAGGACAAGGGGCAAAAAGGCGAAAGGATTGTGAAATTGTGTCGGAGGAACCGAGACTTTCGTAAACGTTTCCGCCGCAGGACGGCGGCCGGGGCTCGGCCGCCAGGCGGAAGAGGGGCGCCCCTAGGCGCTGTATTGGTGGTAACGCTGGCGGACTTCGCGTTCGGCAGTCAGCCAGTCGTCGGCTTCGTGGCCTGGCTCAAATCCGCGGCGCTCGGCCATCAGGTAGGCGAGGCGGCGGATTTCGTCTTCCAAATTGATCGGCAAGAGGTTAGCGCGTGCCTCAGACTTGATGATCTCCGGCTTGGCCGCGGTTCTTTTACGAACCGCCTTTGTGGAGCTGCCGTTCGTGGAACTGCCGTTTCCGTTTGATTCTGCTGCCAGGACCTCATCTGCGGCAGCCGCGTGGGCTGGCGTCATACGGGTATCATCGCTGACTTTCTTAGGGACTCTGGGTTTTGCCATCGTGCTTACTCCTTAAGCTCCTGGATAGGAATGATTGGATTGGTGATGAAAAGACAATGCCTCTTCAAAGTTTTTGAGTTGTAGGTCTATATGTCTACTATATCGCCAGTCCGCCTGTGAATGGAGGCGATCTGCACAAAAAGTTTGGATTTTTACATGCGGGAATTCCGAAAGGAAACAGCACGAGGAAGCCATGCTGAACGGATTTGACCAGAGGGACAAAGTCTCAAACCGCAGACGGCGCCAAGGAAAAACGGCCGAGGTCGCAGAGAGAACAGGTTGCGGTTAACGAATCGTCAATCGCACGGGAACCCTAGCACCACTGGGGTGGCTCACTCGAGCCAACCATGTCTTCCCGGTTCGGAACTTAAGCCCAATGCAAAAACGAAGCTGCGCGACATTGCGCTTGCATTCGGAGAGCCAGAGTGTCCTTCGATAACCCATGATGAATCCACGTTCCAGCTTAACATCGGAGCACTCGACTCCGAGCTAGCAAGCCCGATTCGTCTTTACCCAATCAATCCGCTATCACCGGCCCGACAGTGGAGCTAGCTCCCGCGCCAAACAAGTCCGTCAGGAAGACGAAAAAGAGATAGAGACAGTCACACGTTCAATTTCCAGTACCCGTTCAGCGGAGCCCGCTGGACTTTCTGCTCGTTCAGGAGCAGATTGAGAGCGGTCACGACCATTTCCGTTCGCTTTCGTAGCTGCTCGGCAAGGTCACGTTCGCTGACGACCACATCTCCAGTCGGGAATTGCCGCTGAACGGAACGTGCATACGTCGAAATCCTCTGCGTGAGTGCCCGAAGTTCCTTTTGGCGCTTTAGTTCAAGGCGCTTTGCTTTCGAGTCCTCGGATTCGAATGCACGCATACCAAGGGCTACCACAGTCACAGCCGATGCGAGAACAGCAAACCACAAAAGCGGTGAAATAATAGAGGAGGGCAACCCTGCAAGAGAGTGCATATACCAGAAGTTTTCCTGTGAATTACGCGAGCAGAATATCAGCGAGCACAGGGCGGGGAGCAGATTACGGTAGTCCTACGCCGATTGCTCGCGGGTTCGTCGATTCCGATGGCACCACTGATGACTCACCTAGGAGTGCGTCATCAGACAAATGTGGGCTTCCAGCCATTGTCGATTTCCGTTGCACCGATGATTGGTTACGCTTTGGCCTTCATCGAAATCGGTGAGTCAGTATCGAGGCCATACGCCATTTTGAGTAGTTTGAGGAGGCTGGTCTGGAAGAGACCCGGGAAGAATACAAAAAATGTTTCTACCTCGGTGACCCGCCAGACGTCGACGACGAGACAGAGGACTTATTCTTCCCAGAGCAATTCCGTCGGAAGACCCTCATCAATTCAGACCCAGAGGACGGAATCCAGTGACTGGAGTAGCGATGCTCCGGCGCGAACGTACGACGGTCGCTCTGGCGGGTTCGCGAGACAACATGTGCCATTCTCAGCCTTGTCAGACTGGCGACGACCCGATGCAGCGCGAAGGTTCGTTCGCAAACGTCGTGACACAGGTACAGGCAACGCAGCAATCAACCGCAGTCTTGCGGCCCTCCGTCGTATGCTCCGCATTGCGAAGCGGGACAAGAAGATTCACGACGTGCCGTACATCGAATTTCAGAAGGAACCTGCTGCACGCAAGAACTTTTTGGAGCGTGAGAGGTTTGAGGAGTTAGTCAACCTGTTGCCGACGCATCTTCGCCCACTTGTGACATTCCTCTGCTACTGCGGAACGCGAATCGGGGAGACCTTGGAGATTGAATGGAGTCAGGTCAATCTCGACCAACGGCCATCAGGTTGGAGCCGGAGCAGACCAAGACAAGTGAAGCCCGTCTCCTGCCGTTACCGAGTGTGCTCGTTGACATGCTGGCGGAGGTCGAGCCGAAAGAGGGGAGGGTCTTCGATGGGACGAATCTCCGCAAAGAGTGGATGACCGCTTGTCACTCTTGCGAGTTAGGCCGTAAAATCGAAGTCGAAGGCAAGCCGTACGATCCGCGATATGAGGGATTGACGTTGCACGACCTGCGACGTTCGGCAGTCCGCAATCTCATCAATGCAGGCGTTCGTGAGCGAGTCGCAATGCAGATACAGGGCGAGGCCGCAACGTTGTTGAAGGGCAAGACGATTGACGGCGACATGACTGCGTCGAAGACTCGCAAGCCCGTTCGTGGTGAAAGTCACCACCAAAAAGTCTGTAAGTCATTGATGGCGCTATCGTCTAGGGGTTAGGACGGAAGATTCTCAATCTTCAAACCCGGGTTCGATTCCCGGTAGCG
>CAVUOS010000025.1:0-40423 GCA_963743105.1 Terriglobia bacterium | reverse complement strand
GAGACCAGTCAAGCGGACTCCTTCCTTCGTCCGTTCTTGCCATTTATAGTATCTTGAGGCACTCTGCTAACTTGGCTGCTCGCACCGGTTCTTTCCTGCAGATCTTCTCCAACGTGTGCTGATTGATCCCCCTGCGCATGAATTCCCGCTTGGGAACTTTGGTGATCCGCGTTAAATGGTCATCCGCCGCAACCGCATATCCCTTGCGCCTGTACTCGATCGCCTTGAAATCCAGCAAGACTTAATCTTCGCCTCTTCCCAATGTTTGTCGGACTCTTTCCCGATGTAGATTGGCGGCCAGTTCGCGACGATGTGCGCACGTTGCAATAGGCCACGCGTGTCGAACTGGCAAGGCTTACCATCGGACCGAGACTCTTCGCTTCGGGATGGGTTTGATAGGAGTCCAGAAGCATGAAGAAATTCTTGGGTACTGCGCGCCGTCCATCGTATTCATCATTTAGTTCGTAGATTCGCGATTGTGGATCGTGGATGTTGATGCACTTCGATCGCATCCACCGTTCGCGTTCGGATGAGAATGACGTGATCAACGTGCATTTGTTTGGATCCACATCTTGCGGATATCCGAAACGCTGTATCTGCGGAATCATCATGAAATTGTTGGGGCGCGTGAGGGGTCCTTTGGCGATGTTTCTTAGTGCATGATGCGGCGTGCTGAGGGTCAGTTTCATCATGACAGGAAGATCGAACCATGATGGCTTTCGGCGCTTTAATCCCAGAACACCGCGCATGATCCAGTACCAGGCTTCAAATATCCACCGCGGAGTTTCATGCTTCCATCCCTCAGGGGAATCTTTTGGTCGATAGAAATAGCCCAAGCCGTGTGCTTTCGGTTCAACGATTTCGATATCGTCCTTGGTTTTCGTATAAAGCGCATAGCGCTTGGCCGCGATGCTATACCCATACAGCTGTCGCCGTTCGCCGCTTTTGTCCCAATTCAATTTATGGACCTTCAGAATGGAACCTTGCAGGTCGTAGGGGTTCAACTTTTCGAATCTCTGAACGATCACCTCAACCTCGCGATGCGACAGCGCAATGATTGGCGGCGCGCCATCGGGCATTGCAATCTGCTGTCTGTGCTCCGTTGAAACGATTGCGGCACTGTCCGTGTCACAAAATAGGTACGTCCCGCCAGCATCCGCGATACACCTTTCCAGCATAGCCAAGAGTAGGCGACCTCCGGCTGTGACCAGAGAACCGAGGTGCGGTGCAAACCATTTTCCAGGTTGTTCTACAACATCCGATGTCGTTTCGAATGAATCTTCGCCGGAAAACACTTTCAGCGGAGCATTGTCCGCATCGTTTGGGTTGAGCTCGACGAATAGTCCATAGGAGCCGCTGTTGGCCAGGATCTTGAGCCAATAGTGAAGTGCAGGATCGGATTCGTGGGCAGCTCGCTGTTCGATGACGTGCTTAAAAAGCTGTGTTTGTTGGCGTCGATTTTGACCATGCCGCGCAACGAGGCTGACCGCAATCCTTTTGCTTTCCATGTGGCACCACTGCAATCGCTTTTTGGATTCGTGGAACTTTTCCCGTTAGCAAAATGGACGCAATGATGTCGGGCCCGGCGAACCAGAATGGTTCCTTGCTCGTGAAGTAGTTGATTCCGATATTTTGGGTTGTTCCGTTGTAAACGGTCCGTACTGGAAATATGCCGTTGTCGGCATAAACGAGCGCGAAGAACTTAAATCGTGGCCACAGTTTTCGGTCAAAGCAGCGTTCAAGAGAAAGTGTGGAAAGAAGTTGTTGGACTTCTTTGGTTGCATCGGGGAATGTCACACGTTTTGCGGTTAGAACATCCCAATTACCTAACAATTCATTCACTGTCGGATATTGCGACATGAAATCCACGGGACACACCGGCACTTCCCACTTCCGTATGCGCGCCTCCGCCCGGCCACCGAAGTAAGACTGCATACAAACGCCGTATGCCGTGTCTGCGTTCATACCGTCTTGCTGGGATGCAGGATGTTGAGTTCCTCCAGATAACTCTTCGCCAAACTTGCAGGGCTGAACATTCGGTCTGGGCCAGGTGCAATCGGGTGAAGATCGAATTCCTGTTTTACGGCATTTAGCAGATCGACCGTGCACGCGACATCGCCCCTGGCATATTCGATTTCTTCAAGTGTGACTTTTCCTGTCGGTTTGTGGTCTATCTTCCGATGTTCCGTTTTAAATTCCTTACATGCGGATTCCAAGGAATACGAACGATTGCGAAGCGCCCAGAGGAGAGCTCGCGGGTCTAGAAATCTTGCAGCGGGCCAATGTGGCACCTTTTCATCTTCCGTTCTCGGTTCGAACAAAGGCGGGCGAGTGGAGTGAATGACCGACGTTTTGCTGTTCAGAGCTTTTACGACGATCCGCGGGAAGCACTTGATTGGTTTCAATCGTCCGGTTTTTGGATCATGCCATTGGAAAAAGATGAGCGACCAGCCACCATTCTTTGCTGGGGTCCAATCGATTGAGATTCTGACGAGGTCGAAGCCGGCGTTATAACAAACGATGAATGCTTTTGCCTGAATAGCGATGCCTAGGGCTTCTCGGATGAACTTCGAACGCGAATAAACGCGGATATTATCGTATCCGTCATCCGCGCGGGTTTCGGCTTTGTTCCGTTTCGCAAACTCACTAATGACCTCGATTTCTTTGTCACTCAGTTCGTCATTGTCATTGAGAAGAATCCCTTCCTCAAGTGCGACGTATCGGCCCTGCCGCAGTTCGCAGAAGCGCCACAATCCAAACGTTAGAGTTTGATCGGCTGTGATGCGAGTCTCACAATCAAAAATCAACGCATGATCGGCCCACTTGGGAGGATTGTGCTGCGAATGGCTTTCCTTCCGACCCCGTTTCAAGAGGCCCGCGTACGCGCGAACGTAAATATCGTTATAGTAACTCTCAGTCATCAAGGGTCCTGTCTCGGTTATGCGCTGCGTCTACTCCAGAGCGCTGCCTGGCCCCGAGACGCCAATGCTTTGGTGGCGCTAATGGCAGGTGGCGGTTCGAGACCAGTAGGCGCTCTGTCTGACCCGTGTCAGGGCTTCGTAACTGCGAGGCTCGACACGAACTCTCCTGTCTGTGGGTTGCGGACCTTTATCACTTCCAGCTTGATTCTCTTGCCCACCAACTTTGTTTCGTCGTCGCCGTAGAGTTTGATCAACATTTTCATGTTGGTCTTGTTCACAGCCCACGACGACTTTCCGAAGACAGGCTTTTCGAAATCGATGATGGCCGGAGCGTTGAATTCCTCGGGGGATTCGCGGATCGCGGCGACCACGATGGTTACGGTTTTCGTTCCGTCGGGAATATCGGAACTATTGATCAGCTCTCCGGCCTCGCCGGTGCTGTGGCTTTTCAGCATCGTTGATAGCGTCATGTGTGTCCTTTCTTGTACATTCGGGGTTGATCCCCGAAACTTTAATCTCGGCGGTCGAGTTACGGCTCCAGCTTCTTTACTCGTTTATCCATTAGCTTTCATCCTCTACCGGTCCTTCCAACGATGCTGCCCATCGATCCATTGCATCGGCTCTGGCACGGTCGTAGACCGCTGCCGAGCGAAGCGCCTTGGCGACGCGCTTCTTGGGGTTGGGCTCGAAAGTGAGCGACACTCCCGCCCGCCTGAGTTGTTCATGAAGCTCCCGATGATGCATCTCGCATAACGGATCGGTGAGTTGCGGATCGTGATTTCGGCCCGCCGAGTGATGCTCCTCGATGCACAAGATGCAGGTGCTGATGGCGACTCCGTTTTGCTCCCGTTCCTTTTGACGGACCTTCCGACGCGCGGTGCAAATTGGTAACCGATCCCTCACGCAGCACCGCCGTTCAACGCACGGTAGAGTGAAAACTCGGAGAGCGCGGGTTCCATCGCAACGAGAGTGCGCCCCTCCGTTACAAGGTCAACTCCCGCGATCTTCTTCCCATGCCACTTCGAAAGCGCGTTCCTATCACCGCGCAAGTAGCGCCCCACATCGCGTAGATAATCACTGGCCTGTTTGCGCTCCCTGCGCGATGGAGCATGAAGGGGAACCGGATAGCCGCGTTCGTCGGGCAGATAAACCGTGAGGGACCGGCCGCTCCATCTCACCTGGAGGCGGCCATTCACCTTTATTACCGGAAAATAATCTTCGATAGTCGCGACTTTGACCCTGTGTAATCTTGCAACTCGGGTCAGTGGGACATCGGGATTCTGGAGCGCAAAACGGACCGCCTTCTCAACGCGATCACGGGCGCGTCGGCTGCGCTCTGGCAACGGTCGCGATAAAATAGATGCTGAACGAGTTCTTCTCTTGGCGGTGGGTGAGCTTTGCCGAGCAGCCCGCCGCTTTCGTTTTCGCGGCATGGCTTACACCCTTTTGCTGACTGCCTCACGCGTTTTGCAACCGCGAACACTCGGGACCTCCGAGCGCTCATTTCTAACGAATGCTTCTAGAGCCAAAACGGGGATGATCCTGCGACGGCCTACCTTTCGGCTTGGCAGCTCCCGCCGCAAAACCAGCGTCGCCACGGTTCGAAGTGACAACCCTAACCTTCTGGCGGCTTCAGCAAGCCCAACCGCCAGTACGGTTTCATCTCTGTGCATCTCGGCACCTCACAGTATTTGCCCTTGCACGCTAAACGTGCTAAGTGCATAATGTGGTTGTATTTAAAGCACATACCTCGAAAAGATCAATAGATTTTGCCCTTTAATTATGGGAGCAGGTAGACCGCCAAAAGCTGACCCTGGAAGCATGTACGCCTTCGCACACCAGTTCTATTGGGACTTCAGGAGGGTCGCGGAAGGCGCCCGTCGCTGGCGGTTCGACGCCAAGAAGTACAAGCAGTTAACCCAAGGACTCGACAGCAAACTGGTTATTGACGATGAGGACAGAGCGCGCCATCAACGGATCGTCGACGAAGAGATTTGCACCGGAAGGTTGGAGCCATCTCGAAGAAAAGTGAGCATTAGAAACTTCGAGGATTCTGAGCGCTTGGTTCAACGCATGTCCTGCGAGCAGGAGGCAGCCGCAGAGGCGGAGAAGGAGATCATGGTTCCAGGCGAGGAGGATGTTATCGGGCTCCTTCTAGACCGCACCACGACTCCAGAACAGATACGCGACCTGTGCAAAGAGGCGGTGATGACTCGGACCTTCATGGGAAGAGAGATTGAGGTCTTAGCTTGGCCTCTTCCACCTGGAAGCCCGCTGCCAAATTGTCTTTCGCAATACGCGGAGCAGTTTGTTGCAGCTTTGCGGGATGCTCGTTTTCCAAGGTGCAATGTATCTGCCCGCCCATCCACTCGCCTTAAGCAATTCTGGTTTCTGTCACGCGCGTTGGCGGGAGCGTTGTACGGAGTCTCGACACGCACTGCAATTAATCTGCTGGGCTCGCTGAGACCTGAAGAAATCGCCGAACGATCCCGCTTTGGTAAACCAGAGCGTAAGCGCATCAGGAGGAAATACAAGACGCGAGCATAGTCAGTTTTGGAAAACAAAGCGGACCTATCCGCTGCTCGAACAGTGGACAGGTCCTGACTGCAAAAGGAGGTATGCTCCAAATGGCAGCTTCGATTTTTCTACCGCAAGACTGCAGATCCCGCAAATCGCCAATCGGCAGGCGGACAGTTCTTACCGTATACGGATTCGGAGTCAAAATTCGGATGCAAGCCGGTCACCTGGAAATTGAGGATGGGATTGGACCAGAGCGTCGGACGATCAGGCTTGCACGGATTGGTCACAACCTAAAACGGCTTGTTTGCGTATCCGAGGACGGTTTCGTCACTCTTGCCGCGCTGAAGTGGATTTCCGACGTTGGCGCATCATTCGTGATGCTGAACCGAAATGGCAAGGTACTATTTGCCACTGGACCAAACGCGCCCAGTGATGTGCGACTTCGCAGAGCGCAGGCTGAGGCTCACACTTCAGGGGCAGCGCTGCGCATTGCTCGCGAACTCATCGACCAAAAGCTGGCAGGGCAAGAGCAGGTCGCTCGCTACAAGCTGAGTGCTCTGGAATGTGCCGAAAGGATTCATTGTTACAGGTCTGAATTGGCCGAGGCTGACGATTTCGACCGAGTCCGGCTGATTGAATCGCGAGCGGCCGCCGTGTATTGGTCGGCGTTTCGGACCCTACCGCTCATTTTCCCGACGAAAGATGAGCCTAGGACTGCGGCCCATTGGCGAGTATTTGGGACAAGGGTGTCACCGCTCACTGGATCACCACGCCTTGCCGTGAATCCGGCAAACGCAATTTTGAATTACCTTTACAGTCTCTTGGAATCAGAGGCCCGTCTCGCGGCAGCAGCCCTGGGTCTCGATCCCGGGCTCGGCGTTTTGCACGTCGATTCGAGAGCAAGGGATTCTCTTGCGAGCGATTTGATGGAACCGGTGCGCCCTCAAGTGGACGCGTTCTTGCTCGATTGGATCATGCATGAGCCGTTGAAACGTCAGTGGTTTTTCGAAATGCCGGATGGTAATTGTCGGTTGACAGCACCGTTCACCGCGCACTTGTCGGAAACGGCGCCGATGTGGGGACGTGCCGTTGCGCCGTTCGCGGAGTGGGTCACTCGCGCGCTCTGGTCAAGTTCAGCCAAGCTCAGTCGGGAACCGGCTCCACCAACGCGGCTGACACAGAGCACCAAGCGAAAAGTAAAGGGTGCGCCGCCGTTACCACCTCCTGTTAAAGCGCCATGTCGAGAAAGACTTTGTCCGGAATGCGGGAGGAGGATCAAGCCTGAAAGCACGAAGTGCATTCCCTGCGCCGTTCCGGACGCAAGGAAGAACATGCTTGAGGCGGCGCGTATCGGGCGCCAAACTGCCAACGGTCCGGAAGCTCGAAAGAAACACGCGATCACAGCGCGTAAGAACGCTCTCGCGCGGTACGCATGGAAGCCTTCGGACCAACCGGCATGGCTCACTGAGAAGTTCTATGCGAAGAAAATTCAACCGCGCCTCACAACAATGTCGGCATCGGCGATAGCCCGACAAATCTCTGTCTCGCGTTGGTACGCGGGACGCATCCGCGAGGGCTACCGCCCGCATCCGCGGCACTGGAAAGCGCTGGCACAGTTGGTTGGCGTCATATCCAATGAGAGCAGATGAAGTTGTCCGCGATTTCGTCCACTTAGTCGCTCCGCCTTTCATACGCTCCCATGTCACAGCCGCCCGTATCATCCGGATCGGGGCGGGGCTGGCCGCGTTGATCAGTCTTCAGCAGATGACCTGAGCCATCCGTGCAGCCGCTCGGGTTGCCTGCATCAACCGCCGGGCTCCCAGGTAACAGAGCCATGGTCTTCGTTGGTCCACCATTGTTTTGAAGAGGTCCAAGCACGGGATCAGTGTTGTTCAGATCACCCGGTCCGTTGAAGGCACACGAGCCATCGCTGCTCAGATTGTAGCCCTTCGAGGTGACGCCAAGGCAATTCGCACCCGAATTGTTGGCGACAATACTGTTCTGGAGTGTCGCCGCGCCGGAGCTGAAAATCCTGACGCCTCCACCGTAATTCCGGCTGATTGTGCCGTTGCTAATACTCACCGTGCCACCCCAAATAAAAATGACTCCGCCGTTAGGTGAGCTATTTCCGCTGACGGTGCTGTTAATGATAGTAATAGGGTTTCCGTGTCCAAAATTCTCGATGGCGCCACCGACGAGTGCTTTATTTCCGCTGATGGTGCTGTTTCGGACAGTCACGGTACCAAGGGTACTGTTGAAGATACCCCCGCCTCCGATGAAACAAAAGCCCTCTGTGCACGACTTCAACAGCACCACCGCGTTTCCGCTGACGGTGCTGTTGTTGATAAACAACCCTCCTGAGTTGTAAATGCCGCCACCTTGAGCGACACAGGTACCCGGGCACGAAATGTTCAACGCGTTTCCACTTACTATGCTATTGCTAAGCGTTAGTGTCCCACCGTTTACGATGCCCGCACCTTCACCGCTAGCACCTTTAACTGCATTTCCGCTCACTATAATGTTGCTGAGCGTTAGTGTCCCAGAATTTGTTATACCCGCTCCTCGATCTGCCCTACCATTGCGGAACCTCATCCCTGACAGTGTGACAATGCCATGGGAAATTGAAACCACTGATGCGACCCCACCGCCGTCAACAATTGTCGTGTTGGCGCCAGAGCCAAGAATCTTCATACTCGATCCGATGGTGAGATTCTCTCTGTAGATCGCGGGCGCGACGTTGATCGCATCACCAGAAGCGGCCAGCGTAATGGCATGGCTGATCGTTTTGCAGGCTGTGCTGGGAGATGTACAGCTATGGTGGTCATTTCCAGTCACCCCGTTGACGTACCACGTCGTAGTGCCCATAGCAGTTGAGGCGAGGGTTAAACACACCACCGCGAATAAAAACCCGGCGAGTAGTTTGTCCTTCATGATTTTCTCCTTTTTGTCACGCCAGCTTCGTTCACAAAAGGAGCGAGCGTGCGAGTAGGTTTTGTTTTAAATCTCTCTTAGGCTTGCATGGCTGCGCTTCACACAAATTCTGCTAGTCTCGACTAACAGAATCGTCTTGAAAGGACGAGGCGGAAGCTTTGCACCGCCCCGCCGTCACTGCTTCATTGACTAGTCTTCATCTCTCGGAAACAAGCGCTTGGCGTCAAGCGTAAGAACCGATGGAAGAACCGTGCCGTCAGGAAGCTCGATCTTCGAGAAGATCGCACTGGCACAGCGCCCATTGTCTTCAATCACCCCTTGTAAGGTGGAGGTACGGACCAACTGACCGGATTCGTACACCTGGATAACCTCGGTCACCGTGCAGTCCGCATTGACGCTGTACGTTCCCTGGAACGTCTCCTCGGCGATATCGCCATTCACGCTGCGAGTCTGGCTTCCAGAGACCTTGCCGTGGCCGTCGAACTTACTGATTCCGGTAGCTGCAACGGGTCCAATGCCAATCAGAGATCCATTGGCGGTGTAACCGTAGTTTCCAGCTACGGTTGTATTGGAGCAACGTTGGTGGAGCTGTGCCTGTGCGCTGGCCGCCAGGTTCAAGCAGAACAAGGCGACAAGCGCCCTCAGTAGTGTGTTTGTAACGAGTTTGGATTTCATAGTCATCCTCCCGAGCTGAATTGACATCCGTGCCGAGACCTTCTCAAATCAGCTTCAAACGTTCAATAATAGGGAGCTTTCTTTTTGGTTTCTCTTTGCTAACATTTGTCTGTCGTCGTTGGCCAGCGGGTGTCGGACGAAGCGGCACCCTCCCTTCGATCTGGCGGAGGTGCATACCCCTATGCAAGGAATTGGTCCAGCACATGGCACCCTCCGATTTGGTCCTTTCGAGGCAGATCTCCTCGCCAGGGAATTGCGCAAACAAGGTGTTCGGATCAAGGTTCCCGATCAATCCTTCCGGGTGCTGGGGATGCTATTGGAGTATCCAGGCAAATTGGTGAGCCGAGAGGCACTGCAACAACAAATCTGGCCATCCGATACATTCGTCGATTTCGAACAGGGATTGAACAACAGCATCAAACGGCTGCGGGAGGGGTTGGGAGATTCCGCCGAGATGCCGCAATATATCGAGACCCTTCCAAGACGTGGCTACCGCTTCATCGGGGCGATCGACGCCGCGCCTAGACGGATCCAGTCGCTGGCCGTCCTTCCTTTGGAGGATCTGTCGCATAATCCCGGGCAGGAATATTTCGCCGAAGGGCTGACCGAAGCACTCATAACTACGCTCGCGAAGATCGGCGAACTGCGCGTGGTCTCCCGTACTTCCGTTATGGTCTACAAGGGCGTCCGCAAGCCGTTGCGCGAGATTGCACGCGAATTGGAAGTGGAGATGGTTGTGGAGGGAACAGTGATGCGTGCCGGCCGGCGGATGCATTACCGCGCAACTGATCGACGCCTCCAGGGAGTCGCATTTGTGGGCCGAAAGTTATGAGCGGGACCTCCGCGATGTTCTCGCCTTGCAGGCAGAAGTGGCGCAGTCTATCGCGCGCGAGGTGCGCGTTAAACTGACGCCACAGGAGCAAGCCCACTTCGCTCACGTGCAGCCCGTTGATCCCGAGGCCTACGAAGCTTATCTCAGAGGTCGTTATCATTGGAACCGGCGGAGCAGCGCAGGACTGAGGAAAGCAATCGAGAATTTCCAGCAAGCGGTTGCCAGTGATCCGACTTATGCCTTGGCCAAAGCAGGTCTCGCTGATTGCTTTTCGAGTCTCGGTTTTTGGGGTTTCGTCGCCCCGGATGAAGGTTGCGGTAAAGCCAAGGGACTTGCGCAGAAAGCAGTTGAGATGGACCGTAGCTTAGCTGAAGCGCATTCCTCGCTAGCGTTTCCCACCATTTTGTACGACTACGATTTCGTAACGGCTGAAAGAGAGTTCAATCGGTCCATTGAATTGAACCCGCGCTATGCGACAGCACACCATTGGCTCGGTCTCTATCTCGGCTTGACGGGGCGTTATGAGGAGGGCTACACCGAGGTCAAGCGCGCGATTGGGCTAGATCCGCAAGCCATCATGTATCAGACTCTAGGAAGTATCTTGTTCTTTGCTGCACGCCGGTACGATCAGGCCATCGAGCAGTATGAGAAGGCGCTCGAAATGGATCCCCACCTAGCGTCGAGTCACTGCTTGCTCGGACTGGCATACCAGCATAAGTCGATGGACGAGCCCGCGATCGCCGCTGCGCGAAGGGCGGTTGAGCTATCGGGCGGCGGCACGCTCTTTACCGCGATGCTTGGGGTTGTGCAGGCCGCGGCTGGTGATCGTGACGAAGCCGAGAAGGTTTTGGTGCGGTTACAGGAGATCTCGAAGCAGCAATATGTAACGCCGTATGCCATAGCAAGGCTCTGCGCGGCGCTCGGCAACGGAGACGAAGCCCTTAGCTGGCTCGAAACTGCATTCAGGGAGCGCGCGGCAATGATGTTATGTCTGAAGACGGATCCCGAACTCGATGGCCTGCGCCCTGACCCGCGCTTCCAGCACCTGCTGCGTCGAATGAACTTTCCAACGTAGCACTGGGCTAGAGCAACCAACGCGGGGGGCTCACGTGATACTACCGCCCCACACCACAGCATCTCAACGCATTCCCGACTCATCCACTCGACATTCCAGTAGGGGGGTAGCATTTTCCCCGGGGGGCAGACCGACTATTCCTCGGTGAAGTAGTCAGAATCGATTTTCTTTGTTTCATATGTTGCGCCAGGAGTTACGCCAACATTGAAATCAATCATCAGTTCGGCGAGGCGAGAGCCGTCTATAAGAACGACCTTTGGATCAATTTTTTCGACATAATCAATGGCATCGGAGGAAAATGCGCTCGTGGTAATGAACACTCCTTTCTTGGCTCTCTTTCCGTGGAGCGCACCCACAAACTTCTGGATTTCTGGGCGACCGACGGAGCCTTCCCATTTTTTGGCCTGAATGTAGATCAAGTCCAGCCCAAGCCGATCCTCTTTGATAATTCCATCGATACCCTCGTCTCCGGCTCTTCCTATCGCCTCGCCAGCCTCTTTGTGCGATCCGCCGTACCCCATTTTCAGCAGAAGTTCGACAACAAGGTGCTCGAAGAAGTCCGCCGACGAGCCTTTAACTCTTGCTAGGAGTTCAGACGCGATACCATCTCTAAACTTCTGGTATGCACTCTCCAGCATCTCTTCCGGTGTTTGCCCGTTTTCTTCGCTTCCGACAGGCTCCTCCTTATGGACCTTGGTGGCCGACCGGAACTTGTGGAATTCAGGAAATTGTTCCAAGTCCTTAATCGTGATGCGCTCGGGTGCCTCGCCTAAGAAGGTTCGACCGCGATCGGTGATCCGAAAGTATCCTCGCTTGGGACTATCCAAGACCCCTGCTTGTCCGAGGTAGACACGTGCCCAGGCAACGCGATTTGTAAATCTCGGCTGCTTGCCGCTTGGCAAGAGGGCTTTCTTTTCTTCATCGCTCAACTTGAAAACTTGGGCCAGTTTTTCTCTGGCTTCGGCGAGTGAATGCTCTTTACCATCAGAAGCAAACTCCAAAAACGGCCGCATAAGGGTCTGAAAATCTGGGATTGGCAAATTTGTCCTCTCCAAGTAGATCTAGAGGTGCAGCTTCGCACCCTCCAGTTTAGTTGGGTTCATATGGTTTCGCGGTCAAATTTCATTCCAAGCGGTTGGACCGGACGGTAAAACCGCAAAGGTGGACATTTTGCGATGCCCCCCAGGGGTGTAGCATTTTCCCCCAGGTAGGTATAACCCCCCGCAGAGTTTGACCCTTCTTTTCTCGCGCCTGTAAGATCAGAAGAGCACTCAGCATTCAGCACTCAGCAGTCAGTGGAAGAGACGCAAGTCCCTCGACCCGCAACAGTCTTCGCTAACTGTTGCTCCGCTCGGGATGACAGTACGATTTCTTTTTACTGGCTGATTGCTGACCGTTGAGTGCTGACTGTTTTCTATGCCGAACGAACTTCCTAAAGCTTACGAGCCGGGCGCAATTGAAATGCGCTGGGCGGACTACTGGATCAAAGAGAAACTCTTCTCTGTGCCCACGCCGCCGCCGGGCGAAACGCGTCCAGTATTCACATTGCTGCTGCCTCCGCCCAACGTAACTGGGCGCCTGCACATGGGACACATGCTGAACCAGACGCAGATGGACATCATCGTGCGCTGGCATCGCATGCGCGGATTCATCACGCTCTGGCTGCCCGGGACCGATCATGCCGGCATCGCCACGCAGATGATGGTTGAGAAGCAACTCGAGAAAGAGGGCAAGAAGCGCCGCGAGATGGGGCGCGAGAAGTTCGTGGAGCGCGTGTGGGAATGGAAGCGCGAATACGGCGGCGCGATCCTCGACCAGATGAAGCGGCTCGGGGCCTCGGTCGATTGGGACCGCGAATACTTCACCATGGACGAAAATCTCTCGCACGCGGTGCGCGAGGTGTTCGTCCGGCTGTATGAAGAAGGACTGATCTATCGCGGGAACTACATCGTGAACTGGTGCCCATGGCACGGAACCGCGATCTCTGACCTCGAAGTGAAGCACGAGGACGTCGCGGGGAAGCTGTGGGAAGTGCGCTATCCGGTGATCAGCGGCTCTTCTTCAGGAAAGCCCGAGTTCATTACGGTTGCAACTACGCGTCCCGAAACCATCCTGGGCGATACGGCGATTGCCGTGAACGCGAAAGACGAGCGCTACACGCATCTGCATGGGAAGAAGGTTCTCGTCCCGCTGATGAATCGTGAGATTCCGATCATCACCGACGAACTGGCGCAGCCGGAGTTCGGCACGGGAGCGGTGAAGGTGACCCCGGCACACGATCCCAACGACTTTGAGGCCGGCAAGCGCCACAACCTGCCCGAGATCAATGTCATGGACGAGCACGCGCACATGAACCAGAACGCGGGTGCGTACGCGGGACTCGACCGCTTTGAGGCACGCAAGCGCGTGCTGCACGATCTGCGTGAGCAGGGATTTCTGGTTGCCGAGAAAGACTATGCGCTGGCGATTGGCAAGTGCGACCGCTGCGGGACGGTGATCGAGCCGCGCCTGTCGGAGCAGTGGTTCATCAAGATCAAGCCGCTGGCCGACCGCGCACGCGAGGCCGTGAAGAGCGGCGAGATCACGATCGTCCCCGAGAACTACAGCACGATTTATTTGAACTGGATGAACAACATCCATGACTGGTGCGTCTCGCGCCAGTTGTGGTGGGGACATCGCATTCCGGCCTGGACGTGTCAGGGATGCAAGGAAGTGGTCGTTGCCCGCGAGGCACCGGCGAAGTGCCCGAAATGCGTTGGGACAAACCTCGAGCAGGTACCCGATGTTTTGGATACCTGGTTCTCTTCCGGATTGCTGCCGTTCACCACGCTGGGATGGCCGGAAAAGACTCGCGATCAGGCGGTGTTTTATCCGACCACGCTGCTGATTACTGCGTACGAAATTCTGTTCTTCTGGGTCGCGCGCATGATCATGTTCGGATGCCACTTCATGCAGGGGCATGAGCAGGATGCGGCGATCAAGAAGGCGAGCGGCTGGGCGGACAAGAAGAACGACAGCGTGCCCTTTCGGCAGGTGTACATCCACGCGCTGGTACGCGACGCCGAGGGCGCGAAAATGTCCAAGGTGAAGGGAAACGTGATCAATCCGCTGGACATCATTGAACGCTTCGGGACCGATGCGACCCGGTTTACTTTGGCAGCGATGGCCGCGCCGGGGACTGACATCGCTTTCAACGAAAGCCGGACCGAAGGGTACCGGGCATTCGCCAACAAGATCTGGAACGCGGCGCGCTTCATGTTCATGAACGTGGATCGCCTCGGCTTTGTGTGGGGACAGCCGCCCTCGGCTGTCCTGCCGGGACAAAGTCCCGGCAGCCCTGACCATGAAATGGGAGTGAGCGGCTTCACAACCTCCGCTCTTGAAGACCGGTGGATTCTCTCTCGCTTCAATCGTGTTACGCAGAATGTGAACGATGCACTCACGACCTACCGCTTTCACGAGGCGGCGAACAGCATCTACGATTTTTTCTGGGGCGAGTTCTGCGATTGGTATCTGGAGCTGATCAAGCCGCGGCTGAACTTCGAAGAGGGCTCCGACAGGAGCGTGGCGAAGATCGCCTGTGCGAACCTAGTCAATCTCTTCGATGCTTCCCTGCGCCTGCTCCATCCGGTGATGCCATTCATAACAGAAGAAATCTGGCAGGCGATGCAAGAAGGTAAGCCGGCGCTCAAATCGATTGCATTGGCGCCATATCCGCAGGCGGACGGGCAGCAGGTTGATCTCGCAGCCGAGACTGACATGGCGATCCTGCAGGATCTGATCGTCAGCATCCGCAATCTGCGCGCGGAAGTAAAAGTCGAGCCCAAGGTCAAAGTGCCGATCGAAGTGTTCGCGCACGAACCCGGGCTTCGTACGATGATCGAGCAAAATCGCGGCGCGCTGGAGCGGCTGGCAAATGTGGAAACGATAAGCTTTGTGAAGGGTTCGCTTGCCAAGCTTGCCGGCGCTCGATGCACCGCGCGCTTCGACGTACACGTAGTCTACGAACACAAGGTCGATCTCGCGGCAGAATGTGAGCGCCTCAAGAAAGAATTGGACAAAGTGGAGAAAGGCATCGGCAACGGACAGCGGCAACTAGGGAACGAGAACTTCCTCGCGAAGGCTCCACAGAACGTGGTGGAAAATCTGCGGAAGCAGCAGCTGGAGTTGGCCGTGCTCAAGGAGAAGACCGTCAGCAAGTTGAAAGAATTGGGCTGCACCTGACAGGGCAGGCTCTGGCCGGGACAGCCGAGTCGGCTGTCCCTACATGGTTCCTACTGGCAACTGGCAACTGACCACTGGCAGCTGACAACTGGCTCTATGGATTGGAATTCACGACGGCTTACGGCGATTCTGGAGAACGCGCTGCTCGAAGACCGGGCGACGCGCGATGCGACCAGCTATGCCTGCATCGACGCCAACCAGCGCGCCTCCGCTACAGTCATCGCCAAGCAGGATTGCATTCTGGCTGGGATCGGATGTGTGGCTCGCATCCTCGACGTGTATGCCGCTCTCGACGGGGCTGTCACCGCGCACTACGAAGTCACGACACATCCGGAGATTTTCGACGGCGTGCGGTTGCGGGAGGGACAGTCGGTCGCGGTGATCCGCCACAATGCGCGCGTGATTCTTTCCTGCGAGCGCGTGATGCTGAATTTCCTGCAGCGCATGAGCGGGATCGCAACGTTTACGCGCAAGTTCGTCGAGGCGGTCTCCGGCACCCGCGCGCGCATCCTCGACACGCGCAAGACGGCTCCCGGCCTGCGCGTTGTCGACAAGTACGCAGTACGCTGCGGGGGCGGCCAGAATCACCGCCTGGATCTCTCTGACGGCGTGCTCATCAAGAACAATCACATTGCGCTGGCGGGCGGGATCGCACCGGCTCTTGAGCGTGCGCACCGCAACCGGCGCGGGTCGCAGCCCATCGAGGTCGAGGTCCGCACTTTGGAAGAGTTGGAACTTGCTCTGGCGAATGGCGCGGAAGCGATTCTCCTCGACAACATGTCTGCGGAAGACGTGCGCCGGGCGGTCGAGCGCTGCTCAACGCTGGATGAGAGGAAATCCGGCGGGCGCATTCCGATCGAGTGCTCGGGAGGCATTCGCCTGGAAAATGTTCGCGCTTACGCCGAGACCGGTGTGGATTTCATTTCCGTTGGACTCCTCACGCATTCGACTCACGCCGCGGACATGAGCCTGCGCGTTGTGCCCACCTGAAATAAAATCGAGAACCCCGAAGGAAAGGAAGGATCCGATTTCCTCCGTGCACCTTCGTGGTTTAAGGTTTTCGCCCTCGCCGCGGATTTGTCGTTTGACGCGTATTCGCGCATAATTCCGGCATCGGCAAGTCCGGCACAATTCGCGAGCACAAGGCGCCGCGGACGAGGGAGCCTCAGGCTACGACTCCCGGCAAAGGTGGCCCACAACAGCCCACCGACCTGCGGCTCGGCCGCATCGTGAGCCTGTTGATGGCGCATGCCACGGTTGTTGTCAGCGGGACCAAGATCGCAGAGGAAATTTCTTCAAGCCGCTCCGAGGTCTGGCGGCTGATTCAACAACTGCGTGGCATGGGCGTGGATGTCGCGGGACATCCGGCGACCGGATATCAGCTGCGTTCAGTTCCGGATCTGCTGTTGCCCGAGATTCTCCGGCCCCTCCTGCGCGGGACAATCTTCGACGCGCAGCTGCATCACTTCTACAAGATTGGATCGACCAACACGGTGGCGATGGCCGCCGCCGCTGAAGGCGCTCCTGAGGGTAGCGTGTTTCTCGCCGAGGAGCAGACCGCGGGGCGCGGTCGTGGAGCCAATTCGTGGCAGTCTCCGCGCTCAACTGGAATTTACTGTTCGGTGATCTTGCGGCCGGCCTTGCCGCCTTCCGACGTTCTCGCACTTTCTTTGGCTGCCGGGCTGGCAGTGCAGGCGGCCATTCATGACGTGGACTCCCGCATCGAGATCGATCTCAAGTGGCCGAATGACGTTTTGCTTAACGGCAAAAAGTTGTGCGGGATTCTCGCGGAGATGAATGCCGAGGCCACGCGGGTACGCTACATCGTGGTGGGAATCGGCATCAATGTGAATCAGACGAGTTTCCCCAAGGATCTGCCGGCAACATCGCTGCGGCTTGCGACTGGCCGCGAGTGGTCACGGGTGGAACTCGTGGGCGCTTTGTTAAAATCACTCGACCGCGAGTATCGGCAGTTGATGGACGAGCCGGAATCGAAGGAGTCCATCCTGCGGCGCTTTGCGGAGAATTCGTCGTGGATGCTGGGAAAGCGGGTCCGCATCGAGGAGAACGGCGGGGCATTCGAAGGCACGACTGAGGGCCTCGATCCGCGCGGGTTCTTGCAGGTACGCACTCCGCACGGATTGCAGACGGTTTTGAGCGGGACGGTGCGGGAGAGATAGCTCTCAGCACTTGGCATTCAGCCAATCCGATTTCGGAATCGCTGAATGCTGCAGTAACGAGTCAACATGCTGCTTGTCATTGATGTGGGAAACACGAATACGGTGCTCGGCGTCTTCTCCCGTGTGGCCAAGGTGCATCCTGGGGGCGACGCGGACGACCCACCCCGCTACGAGCGGCTGGTCGCGAACTGGCGTGTGGCGACGTCCCGTACCAGCACTGTCGATGAATACGGAGTGCTCTTCCGCAACCTGTTTTCTATGGCGGGGCTGGAATCCAAAGGCATTCACGGGATTGTGGTCTCGTCGGTGGTGCCTCCGCTCGATCCCGTACTGCGGCAGGTTTGCGAACGGTATTTCAATCTACGGCCGCTGTTGATTGAGCCCGGCGTCAAAACTGGAATGCCGGTTCACTACGACAATCCCGCCGAAGTGGGCGCGGACCGGATCGTGAATGCCGTCGCCGCTTTCGACAAATACGGTGGCCCCTGCGTAATTGTGGACTTCGGAACGGCTACGACCTTCGATTGCGTTTCGGCCAAGGGCGAGTACCTGGGCGGAGTGATCTGTCCCGGGATTGGCATTTCGGCAGACGCGTTGTTTGAACGTACAGCGAGATTGCCTCGCGTCGAGATTCGCAAGCCAGTTCGAGTCATCGGATCGAACACCGTCGGTAGCTTGCAGTCCGGCCTTTACTACGGATATCTGGGGCTCGTCGATGGCATTCTCGAGTTGCTGCTGGCGGAATTGGGCCCGGAGACGCGCGTGCTCGCGACCGGCGGACTGGGGCCGATGATCGGCACCGGCTCGAAATACATCAAGCATGTAGACGACTTCCTCACCCTTGAAGGGCTGCGCATTATCTGGGAGCGGAACGCTACGGGTCGGCGGGACGCAATGGCGAAGACGGGTGCCAAGTCGGCTGGCAAAGCTTCTGCGAAAACTCCGGCGCAGAAATCCTCGAATGGCGACGGAAAGGTTGGCGCGCCCCCGCCCCGCGCCGCTCGCTGACCTGCCGTGGAAAATTACTTTAATTACTTCACCGAAGTCGAGGAGCGTTACCTGCAGCGTCGCGCCGGCGGACTGCTGCTCTCAACACTCGACTGGGCTTTGATTGAAACCTGGAAAGACGCGGGCATTCCGCTGGAGGCGGTGCTGCGCGGGATCGATGCGGCTTTCGATAAATACGACCAGCGCCCATCCAAAACCAAGAAGATCAATAGCCTGGCATATTGCTCGCAAGAGGTGCTGGTCGCGGCCGAAGAGATGAAAGAAGCAGCAGTGGGCGTGGGAGCGACTACCAACCGTCCTCGCGCGAATCAGGGATTTGAAGCGGAGCCCATATCAGCCTTTCTCGAGCGCAACGCCAAGGAACTGGAGTCCGCGAAAATTCCCGACAGCGCCAAGCCTGCGCAAGTCGTCGTACGGGACGCAGCGAAGACTTTGCGCGAACTGGCCGCGCAAGCTGGCGGCAAGTCAGCCGGACGCCTGGAGGATTTGGAGCGCCGCCTGACCGTTCTCGAAGAAAAACTCTTCGCGGCATTGCTGACCTCGACCCCAGATGAAGAGATCGTCAGCGTTCGCGCGGAAGCGGATCGCGACCTGGCGCCGTATCGCCGGAAGATGTCCGGCCCGCAGATTGATCAGTTGCTCAAGCAATACGTGCAAAAAAGGCTTCTCGAGAAATACAAACTGCCCCGGCTCAGCCTGTTCTATATGTGATCGCCTGTGATCCAGAAATTTGACGCGTTGATTGTCGGAGGCGGAGCAGCCGGCCTGATGTGCGCCATCGAGGCGGGCAAGCGCGGACGCCGCGTAGCAGTACTAGAACACTCGGAGAAGCTCGGGAAAAAGATCCTCATCTCCGGCGGCGGTCGTTGCAATTTCACCAACATTTACTGCCAGCCCGAAAACTTTCTCAGTGCGAACCCACACTTCGCGAAATCGGCTCTGGCGCGCTACACGCCCGCCGATTTCATTGCGCTTGTCGAGAAGCATCGCATCCGCTACCACGAGAAAACGCTGGGACAGTTGTTTTGCGACGGTTCGGCGCGAGAGATCGTCAGCATGCTGGAAGAGGAGTGCCGGGCGGCGAATGTCAGCATCCTCTTGGACACAAAGCTTCGCGAAGTCAGCGCTGGGGATGGGTTCAGGGTACGTACCACGAACGCTGAATTCAGCGCGCCCGCGGTAGTGGTCGCCACCGGCGGCCTGTCCATTCCGAAGATCGGTGCAACCTCGTTCGGCTACGTTCTGGCGCGACAGTTCGGCCTGAAGATTCGCGAGCCGCGTCCAGGGCTGGTTCCTCTGGTGCTCGCCGAGCCTGATCGCTTGCGTTACTGCGACTTGGCGGGAGTATCGACCGAGGTGATCGCGTCCAGCAACGGTGAACAATTTCGCGAAAAGATGCTGATCACGCACCGTGGCCTGAGCGGCCCAGCGATCCTGCAGATTTCGTCGTACTGGAACACACCACATCCGGTGAACATTGATTTGGCGCCGGGGCACCCGGTGACCGATTCCCTGCACGATCCTAAAGTCCCGCGGAGCCTGACCGCCCTCAGATCAGAATTGAGGAAAATTCTCCCAACCCGATTCGCCGATCGCTGGTTAGAACACCACGCTCCCGCCGCGTGGACGAACGCCGGTCTATCCGATTTCGAGCAACAGATACATGCTTGGAGCATTAGTCCCTATGGCACCGAAGGATTCGAAAAGGCCGAGGTGACCACCGGAGGGATCGACACAAACGAACTCTCCGCGAAGACGATGGAGTGCCCCAAAGTGCCGGGGCTGTACTTCATCGGAGAAGTCGTTGACGTGACCGGGCACTTGGGCGGCTTCAACTTTCAGTGGGCCTGGGCTTCGGGCGCGGCTGCGGGACGAACGCTCTGAATCGTCATTTAGAATCACCTCTTGCTCCTCACAATCGAAAAGATGATCTACGGCGGCGACGGACTGGCTCACCTGCCCGCCGACGAGAAAGGCCGCGGCAAGGCCGTCTTCGTTCCGTTCGTATTGAGCGGGGAAAAGGTTGAGGCTTCGCTAACCGAGCAGAAGCCGGGATTTGCCCGGGCGCGAGCGGAAACGATCCTGGAGCCCTCGCCGCATCGAGTCGAGCCGGGATGTCCTTATTTCGGAAGATGCGGCGGCTGCCACTATCAGCACTCCAGTTACGAACATCAACTCGAGATCAAGAAGGAAATCCTGCGCGAGACCCTGAGGCGCACCGCCAAGCTGGAGTTGCCCGTCGACATTGAGGCTCATCCCTCACCGCCGTGGAATTACCGCAACCGCTCGCGGCTGAAGGTGCAAACCACGCCCGAGTTCAAGGCGGGATACTACAAGATGGCGTCCCACGAGTTGCAGGCTGTGGAAGATTGTCCGATCAGCTCAGCGCTGATCAACCGGGGCATCGCCGCATTGTGGCAGAGTGGCCGGTCCGGAAGAGCACCGTCCGGAATCGACGAAGTTGAGTTCTTTGCGAACACAGACGACACGCAACTCCTCGTCGAGGTCTCGGCAAAACCGGATTCCCGTCGCGCCGCCTTACGTGCCTGGGCTGAGGATTTTCGAAGTTCCATGGCTGAGATCGCCGGCGTGGTTGTCTTCCGGGAGGCCGCAAGGAGCACCCGGTACGCAAGAGAAGCTGCTGACCGTGGGCGCGGATCATCTCATCTACAAAACAGCGCGGGCTGCCTACCGGGTTAGTGCAGGGTCATTCTTCCAGACGAACCGGCACTTGACCGACGAACTTGTGAACATAGTCACCAAAGGTCAATCCGGCGAGGTCGCGCTCGATCTCTACGCGGGCGTGGGGCTGTTTTCCACAGCCCTTTGTGACATCCGTCACATCGTTTCTGTTGAGTCGTCACAGACTTCCACAGCCGACCTTTCATACAATTTGTCCTCGAACGGAAAGGCTGTCCGGGCCACGACCGAACAGTATTTATCCGAAGGCGCAATAACGAGACGGGCCGGGAAGGGCGCAGTTCTCCCCCATCCTGTGTATCGACCCGACCTGGCGGTGGTAGACCCGCCTCGTGGCGGCCTGGGCGAACGCGTGGCGCAGATGTTGGTAACCTTGGGCGCGCCACGCGTTATTTACGTTTCATGCGATCCGGTAACCTTGGCACGCGATCTGGTGATCTTGCTGGCGGGTGGCTACCGGATCGAGCAGCTTCATCTGGTCGACCTGTTCCCGCAGACGTATCACTTCGAGAGCGTCGTTCACCTCGTGCGCTGAGGCTAGTTCGATCTTTCCACGAATCGGCCGCTTCTTCCTGAGTCCTTCATGATTTCGCCTTCCAGTTCGTCCGGCCCTCCTGTCTTCCAATTCAAAGCTTCTCGGCAACCGATGCTATGGGCGGCTGGCACTTATTCCCTGGGCATTGTTGCGGGCGTGTATGCATGGCGTCCGGCGGTGTGGTGGGTGGTGGCTGCGGCGATATTCTATGCGGCAGCCGCATACTTCGTCAGCCGGCGGTCGGGAGTAGCCTGGCTTCTGGCTCTGGGATCGTTCTTCCTGGCCGGAGCACTCCATATTCAGATGCGTTCTGCGTTACCTCGCCTCGATACCGGGATCCTGCCCTATGCGGATCGGCGAGAGGTTCAGGTCACCGCACTTGTAACGCGGGAAGGCCGGATTCAGCAGGGAGGCTTTGGGGAACTGCGGCAGACCCTCGATCTGGAAAGCGAAGAAGTCCAGACGCCCGATGGCCCCATCGTGCCGGTGCACTCAGGCATTCGGGTAAATATTTACAGCCCGCGCGCGAGTGAGGACGCTCCCGCCGATCTGGCCCCCACCGCGTCTCCAACGCAGACGTTTCACTACGGCGATCGAATTCGATTCCTTGCCAAGCTGAAGCCGCCGCGCAATTTCCGTAATCCTGGCGCCTTCGACTATGAGGGATACCTGGCGGATCGTGGCATTGCGGCGCTGGGCTCGGCGAAGGTCGGAAATGTCGAGTTACTCCCCGGATTCACCGGCAGCCGCATCGAACGCAGGCGCAACCGGATGCACGCCAGCGTCATCGCCAAGGTGCATGAACTTTGGCATCCGCGCGAAGCCGCGCTGATCGACGCCATGATCATCGGCGAGGAGGCTTTCATCGACCGTGATACGCGCGTCGACTTCCAGCGCTCGGGCACGTATCACATTCTGGTGGTGTCGGGAATGAATGTAAGCATCCTGGCGTTCGTCGTCTTCTGGACGCTGCGCCGCCTGCGCATCGGAGACATTCCAGCGACCCTGATCACGGTGGCATCATGCGCGGGCTATGCGTTCATCACCGAAGTAGGTGCGCCGGTGTGGCGTGCGACGCTGATGTGCGCTGTGTACCTCGGCACGCGGCTGCTTTACCGCGACCGCGCGATGACCAACGCGCTCGGTGCGGCCGCGCTCGGACTGCTCGTCTTCGATCCGCGTCAGCTTTTCACCCCCAGCTTCCAGATGACATTCCTATGCGTGCTGATCGTTTCCGCCATCGGCATCCCGATGCTGGAGCGAACTTCGCAGCTGTATCGCCAGGCACTGGCAAACTGGGATTCAAATGTTTTTGCCGCGCTGCTCCCGCCGCGAGTGGCGCAGTTTCGGCTTGACCTGCAGATGATTTCCGCGAGACTGACTTGGTTTCTTGGAGAGCGCTGGGCCGCCAGGCTGGTTCGCAACACGGCACGCTTCTCTTTCGCAGGCTGGGATCTGTTGTTCATCTCTGCCGTGATGCAGACTGGCCTCGCGCTGCCCATGGCCTATTACTTCCATCGCGCGACGACGATCGGCTTGCCCGCCAATCTGGTCGTTGTGCCGCTGACGCAATTGATGATGCCGGCTGCTGTGCTGGCGCTTGCCTTGGGATATGGGTCCCCCTTACTGGCTAAGCTCCCGGTTGTTTTGACGACCGTTGCACTCGACGGAATCACTGGAACCATTCAAGGTCTAGGCGGGCTGCATCTGGCTGACCTCCGGGTCGCAATGCCTTCTGCCGTCATGATCGCCCTCGCCGTTGCGTCACTTGTGCTGGCGGCGTCGATGGCGCGCCGGAGAATCGCCTTGACCAGCGCTGGACTGGCAGCCGTCTTCCTGATGTCGCTGGCCCTCGCATTTGTCACGCCGCGTCAGCACCGACATCCCGGCGTAATCGAGGTCACCGCGATCGACGTCGGAGAGGGCGATTCGATTCTTGTCACTACGCCCACCGGGAAGACGCTTCTCGTGGATGCCGGAGGTCCCATCGGCCCAGGCGGCTCACAACTCGACTTCGGCGAAGATGTGGTCTCACCCTATCTGTGGGAACGGGGACTCACCCGCCTCGACGCTGTCGCGATTACGCACGGCCACTCGGATCACATCGGCGGCATGATCGCAGTCCTGAGGAATTTCCGTCCGAAGGAATTATGGGTAGGTCTGCTTCCGCCGAGTCACGCCCTGGAAAACGTCGTTTCGACCGCTGAAGGTCTCGGAGTGAAGATCGTTCGCCACTGGGAGGGAGATGAATTCGAGTTCGGCGAAACGGATGTTCGCGTGCTCTTTCCTCCGCGCGACTGGCCCGTGGGCGACAAGCCGCAGAACAGCGACTCGATGGTGCTGAGCCTGACCTACGGGCAGTCCTCGCTGCTGCTCGAAGGAGACGCCGAAAAGCGTGCAGAGCGCCTCATCTCAGCCGTGGAGCATCCCAGGGCTAACCTGTTGAAGGTCGGCCATCACGGCAGTGCCAACGCCACGACGCAGGAATTGATCGACTCGGCTCGGCCGGAGTTCGCGATTATCTCGGTAGGATCAGGAAATTCTTTTGGTCTTCCGCGCCCTGAAACATTAGCGCGACTCGCGGCGGCGGGAACTCGGGTATACCGGACCGATCTCGATGGGGCGGTGACCTTTTATCTGGATGGTCGCTCGGTTAATTCTGCTTTGACGGGTCTTCCATAACGTCGATCTCGGCCGTTTCGTCCTCATCGCTGGCCGGCACCGGTTGACGGTGCTCCTCGATCAATCGTCGCGCGGTCCCGGCATCCTGCTCGCGCACCAGGATGATCATTCCGCCCAACCCTGGGAACATGTCCTGCACCATCGCCGCCGAGGTGAGATCGCTGTCGATCCCCGCCGACTCGAGCAGCCCCTTGACGATCATGGCCTCTGACTCTACCTCCGAGTCGAACACCTTTACGAGCTTCTCATTGGGGTCGGGACGTGGTGGCACACTCGCTGCTGGATTCGTTGGCTGTGACATGGCGGTCTCCAGTACAGGATCTTGGCCCGAAGGCGAATCGGTGCTGCTGACAGATTTTACTCCTTGCGAAGCGATCAAACTCCCCAGAAGTGTTGCAGGAAGGATGCCGGTTCCAGCATGCGGGTTGCGGCAGCGGGACTAACCCGGAAGGGCATCTTCGGGCGGTTGCTTTCTTTGGGAATTGAGGCAGAATGGGTTCACGGGCGCAACGCCACCGGGCGGAGCGTCATCCAAAGTTGTGGGTAAAGGGGATCACATGAATGTCTCTCGGCAGGCAGGAGAACAGAACGGATATCCGCTGGCAGAGCAGCAAGCACGCCGGGAACTGGAGGAAGAAGCAAAAAAGATCCGCCGCCTGCAACTGATGATCAGCATGGTGATGTCGGTGATCGGGCAGGATCCGAATCTCACCCTGCAGGAGGCCTCCGAACTGGCCGCTGGCGCGAAGAAAGCCGCCCTCGCCATGTTCCCCGACAAGGAATTGGCGTTTGATCTGCTCTACAAGCCGCGGTTGCAGCGGCTGATCCGCGAACGTTTTCGACTGCAGTGAGGACGACATCCGGGATTTTGGTTTCCGTCGGTGAGAACAGCGATAACGCTCAAGACCCTGCTGGTCACAGGGTCGATGAGCGTAATCGGATTTTTCGCCAATAAACGCGTTGATACCACCAGCCTTGGTGGCTTTTCGTGGCCGGAATCAAGGCTATGATGGAAAAGACGTGACCCCATGAGAGGGAGGCAGACCGATGGGCGAGGGATACAGCATGCTTGGATTTGTTGTGATCGTGATCCTCTACGCGGTCATCGGGCTGATGGCGGCGGCGGGCACCATCGTCATCGCCAGGAAAATCCCTGGCCGCAAGGCAGAGCAGATCTTCTACGCGATGTTCCTCTTCATGTTTCCCACGTTCTACCTGGCTTTTGCGGCCTACTTCGAAGCGGCGACGGCGTGGCGAGTGGAAACAGCTGTCGTCGTGGCGTTTGTCGCGATAGGCTTGCTGGGCGTACGCCTGCCCTTCGCACTAATTGTCGGGTATTCTCTGCACGGGCTGTGGGACCTGCTGCACGAACTTCAGGCGCATGGAGCCTCCACCGCTTTCGAGCCGGGCCAACTGACCGCGATCCCGCTCGCTTACGGAATCTTTTGTGCAGTCTTCGACTTCTGCATGGCGGCGTATTTCTATACGCGACGCGCAGAGTGGAGTGCCGCGTGGAATACGTCTTGATGAGCGTTATAGAGATTTTTCGACAGTAATTGGGGCGGCATGGGCACAAGGTCAGTCCGAGCGGCCAATTGAGCCGTTCGGTGTAGCATGGGGCAATGAAGACAGTCATATTCGCGCTGCTAACTGGCTTGGGAGTTTTCGCCCTTGTTTGGTGGCGTGTCAGAATGGATGCCATCAAAGTATGGCACGGTCTTCCCGCGACATTCACTCCGCCCGACTCTCTTGGCAAACCCGTGCCCTTTGAGCATCGCCACGAGCGCTACATGAACGTAGCGGAGGTCATGGTGACCCTTGCCTCTGCATCTTTGGTTTTTGTGCCGAGTTCCCGGCTCAGCCTCTACAGTCACGCGTGTGCGTTTGCGCTTATTCTCTTGGGTCTTTGCGTGCTCTACAGCGTAGGATTCATGGCATTGATGACTTATTTCTACGAACGGTTCCTCTATGACGACCAGACGTACACGCCTTGGAAATATGGATTGTTGCATGGCCTTGGTTTTGGTGCGCTGTTTTGTTTCGCTCTTGCGTATGTCGTTCTTGCCGGGGGTGTCGCAAATGCCGTGATCTACGCAATTCCTTTTTCTGGGCACCCTCCTGCATTCCCCTTTAATCTCCAGTTGCATCAGTGACCTTTTCCGCCCGGCGTGCAAACAATACGTAATATGAGGCAATCACGATCAGCACGGCAGGATAAAACGCACGCTCGCGGTCGACGCCGATAACAGCGGCCAGCCACGGCCAAAGACGGGAACAGGCCAATCAGGTATTCCACTGCTGCCTTCACCGCTGCTGTTGTTTAGTTGAGGTCAGCCATGACTTGCGCCTAAATATTCATGTTTGATGTTATGCCATTACACGTTTTGACCGCTGGCAGTCAGTGCTATGGGGATTTCTCAACAGGAACTTTAGACAATCTCGGTCACCACGCCGTAAATTGCTTTGCGCGTTATCCAGCCGTTGATTCCGCCGCGATTGTTGCCAAGCTGGTATGTCCCCCCTCACTTTGGCCGTTCAGGAGGAAACTGGACTTTTTCAACGGGAACGGCTATTCGTCTGCGACGGGATTCTTCAGCGTCCCCACTTCTTCGACGCTGATCTCCACCACGTCCCCTGCGACCAATGGCCCGACTCCCGAGGGCGTGCCGCTGGGAATTAAATCTCCAGGAAATAAAGTCATCGCCTGCGCGATATGGCGGATCACCACGTCGAGCGTGAAGATGAAATCGCGGGTGTTACCCTGCTGCCGAACGTCTCCATTGACGCGCGTCTCGACGCCGACTCCCGCCCACGGATCGATTTCATCCGTGACCAGCGGACCCACGGGACAGAACGTGTCGAAACCTTTGGCGCGGCTCCACTGGCCGTCCTTGTTCTGCAGATCGCGCGCCGTGACATCGTTTACGCACGTATAGCCCAGGATGTACTGGCGAATGTCCGCGTCGGCGGGCGGTTGATAACAAGTCTTGCCGATGACCACGCCGAGTTCGCCTTCGTGATCGACCCGCTGCGAGAGCTTCGGACGGCGAACCGTTCCTCCCGGCGACAACAGCGCCGAAGTGGCCTTCAGAAATATCAGCGGCTCCTTCGGCACTTCATGTCCCAGTTCGGCCGCGTGCTCCCGGTAGTTGCGCCCAACGCACACAATCTTCGATGGCCGCACCGGCGGCAACAAGGCCGCTTCTGCCAGAGGGATGGCTTCAATCCGGCGCGTGCGCAAGCTTTCCATATCGCCATCAGCTTCTTCCGGCGGAGTCACCAAGAGCCGCACAATCGACTCGCGCCCCGCAACCGATTCGACCAGTCCGTAGTGAGCCTCGCTATTCCAGTGAAATCTGCAATATTTCATAATGTTTATCTCGCAAATGACCTATGAGCAGTGACCTATGAGCGAACTCGGGTGACTCACTGCTCTTTGCTCACCGCTCGTCACGGCACCGTTTCGCTTGCTTCTTCCGATCTTGCGCTCTCGTTGCCGCGAACGTCGACGGCCGAAACCGAATAGAAGTACGCCTTCTGCGGCGCCACATTCTCGTCGCGGTACGCCGGAGCCTTGATCAATTCGCCATTCAACTTTACAGGAGTCGCGCCTTCCTCGCGGCGGTACACGTTGTAACCCGCAAGATCTGCATCCGTGACAGGGGCCCACACCAGATCGATGAACGGCCTCTGTCCAGGACCCGAGAACACGGCCTGCAACTCCACTGGAACCGCCGGAGGGAACACATCGTCAGCGAAGACTTTGATCTCAGGCGTGTCATCGCCCTCGATTTCCAGCTGAGAGTTGTTAGCGCCGCGAATCAGGGTGACCGCCTCTGCCCGGTAGTAGTAGGTCTTTTGCCACTCGGTACTCGCATCCGTAATGGTAAAGATGGTTTCAGCGCCGCCGGGAGCTTCTCCTGCAAGCACTCGCTCGTTGCTGCCTTCTGCATGCCGATAGACTCGGTAAACGTAATTCACACCCGGCGGCGGCACCGAAACAATCTCACCGATCCAGCTCAACACAACTCCCTCTTTGGCAACACGCACACGAAAATCTCTTGGCAGAGGCAGAGTGTGCGCCAGTGAAACTCGCACCTGGTTCGATAGACCCGCGGCCCGCCCTTGGCGATTCTTAATTTCCACGGCATACGTGATGACTGCGGAAGGATCGTCGGTTTCCACTTGTGGAGGAAGCGTGTCTGTGTACGAGGCTTGAGGCTTCTGAGCGGAAACGCCAGCCTTCGTCTCCGGGAGGGGGGGCCGGATTTCGGCGACCGGCGTATTGCAGTCGTTCAATTCTCCCGGTCCTCGGCAAATGAGCGTCGGGCCGAGGCTGCGGAGAGTCTCACGATCGGTCGTCATGGTCGGAATCGTCCAGGTCAGGTTGACGCGGTCCCCTTTGCGCGAGGCTCTCAAATCCGTGGGCGCCTTCGGCAGTTCCAATGAGGGTGGTTGCGGCGGGCCAATGGTCGCGCACGCCACCAGCATTACGGGCGCACTTACGGCCACGATGAACCTCTGCGCCAAGCATCTCATGCGAAGAAAGAGAGTACCAGAACCGCAGAAGGCGGCGGGGTGTCGCTAGTTCGCGGTGAGCTCTTTCAGGGCCTCGCGGAAGACTTTTGTGTGTCGGTCCACGTGATCTTTTTCTGTTTGCGGCGACATGAGCGCCATGTTGTGGAATGGAGTGAGCAGGATTCCCCGATTCATCGCGTACAGATGCATGAATCGCTCCAGTTCGAAATCCATGGCATCGTGTGCCTGCTGCCCATTTTTTGGCTGCGGGCCGAAGATATACTCCGCGCGGCAGCCCAACCGTGTCACGTGCCACGGCAGTTGCGCTTCGGCTATCGCTTTGGCCACGCCTTCCGTCCAGCGCTCAGCCATTGGCGTCATGCGGTCGAAGGCCTCTTTCGTAAGGACTTTTGTGAGCGTGGCGCGCATCGCCGCCAGGGACAGGGCATTGCCGGCGAGGGTGCCGCCAATACCGCCGACATCGCAATTCTCCAGTTCCTGCTTGGCGACGATCCGGTCGGCGACCTCTTGCGAGAATCCGTACGCCGCGCCCGGGATGCCGGCACCGATGGCCTTGCCGAAAACGATGACATCCGGATCAAGATTTTCGGCGCGCGTGTAACCTCCAGGACCGGCACAGATCGTATGGGTTTCGTCGATGATCAGCAGGGTTCCGTGCTCACGCGTGATCTCGCGCATCGCCTTATGAAACCCGGGCTCGGGATGCACGATTCCAACGTTCGTCATCGCCGGCTCGGCCAACACGCAAGCCACATCGCCCGAGACGAGCGCCGCCTCCAGGGCGTCCACGTCGTTGAACTCGACCACCTTCGTCGTGACCGCTGGGTCGACCGGCGGCCCGATATTTCCTGGCCGCGGCCCCGCCTGGCCATTCGCCCCAATCGTGATGAAAGTCTCGTCGACCGTGCCGTGATAGCACCAGTTGAAGACCAGAATCTTCGGGCGCCCGGTGATCTGCCGCGCCAGCCGGATCGAAAAGCGGTTCGCATCGGTCGCTGTGAGTGCGAATTGCCAGCACGGAAGGCCGAATCTCTTCTGGAGTTCTTCAGCTACGATGATCGCGTCTTCGCTCGGGAGCATCAGCGTGATGCCACGCCGCATCTGCTCTTCCGCCGCTTTCACCGTCGCAAATGGCGAGTGCCCGGTCATTGCGCCCGTGTCTCCGAGGCAAAAGTCGACATAGCGCAGACCGTCCACATCGAAAAATTCCGCTCCCTGCGCCTCACGCACGAATGGCGGGAAGGCTCCTGCCCACTTCACCATCCAGTTCATGGGCACGCCGGCAAGCAGCGACTTGCGCGAGCGCTCAAACAGCGCCTTCGACTTCGGACGCTCGTCCACAAACCTCTTCTGTTCGCGTTGCATCAGGGATTGCAGGCGGGAGCGGTCGATTACTTTCATCGTCAAGAAAGATAAACCACAGAGGACACAGAGAACCACAGAGGAATTCCTCTGTGTACCTCTGTGCCCTCTGTGGTGAAGATTCTTTCTACAGAATGTACCGCGAGAGATCCTGGTCCTTCACGATATCAGTCAGCATCTTGCGAACGTAGTCAGCGTCCACAGTAACCTGCTGGCCTTTCTTCTCGGGTGCGTCGAAGCTCAATTCGTCCAGCACGCGCTCCATGATGGTGTGCAGCCGTCGCGCTCCGATGTTCTCCGTGCTCTCGTTCACACGAAATGCGAAGTGTGCAATCTCATCCAGCGATTCCGGCGTGAACTCCAACTTCACCCCTTCGGTCTCGAGCAAAGCGGTGTACTGCTTGACCAGCGAGGACTTCGGCTCGGTGAGAATGCGAACGAAATCCTCCATCGTGAGAGATTGCAGCTCGACGCGAATCGGAAAACGTCCCTGCAACTCTGGAATCAAGTCGCTCGGCTTCGAAACGTGAAATGCTCCGGCGGCGATAAACAGAATATGGTCGGTTCTCACCATGCCGTAGCGCGTGTTGACCGTGGTGCCTTCGACAATCGGCAGAATGTCGCGCTGCACGCCTTCGCGGGAAACGTCCGGCCCGTGGCCGCCCTCGCGCCCGGCGATCTTGTCGATCTCGTCGAGAAACACAATGCCCGAATTCTCCACGCGATCAATCGCGGTTCGCGTCACCTGATCCATATCAATCAACCGCTGCTCTTCTTCCTGGATCAGGTATTCGAATGCCTCGTTCACCTTCATCTTCCGCTTCTTGGTGCGTTGTCCAAAGATGTTGGGCAACATGTCTTTGATGTTGACGTCCATCTCCTCAACGCCCTGGTTGGTGAGGATTTCGAACGAAGGGAAATTGCGCTCGCGCACGTCGATCTCGACCATCCGGTCATCGAGCTTGCCTTCGCGCAATTGCTGCCGCAGTTTTTCGCGCGAGCGGCTTGAAGATTCCGTCAATCCCGTGCCGCCATCGATCACCACACCGCCTGCGGCGGACGAAGGCTCCATCCGCGGCGGAGGCGACGGCGGCAGAAGAATATCGAGCAGGCGTTCCTCCGCATTGATTTCAGCCTTGTCGGCGACGTCTTCCAGCTTTTCTTCCCGCACATTGTCGATAGCGATTTCCACCAGATCGCGCACCATCGATTCCACATCGCGGCCCACATAACCGACCTCGGTGAACTTCGAAGCCTCAACCTTCAGGAACGGGGAATTCGCCAGCTTCGCCAGACGGCGGGCGATCTCAGTCTTCCCCACGCCGGTCGGCCCGATCATGATGATGTTCTTGGGAATGATCTCTTCCGCGAGATCGGGAGGCAGCTTCTGCCGCCGCGTGCGGTTCCGCAACGCAATGGCCACGGCGCGCTTCGCGTCTTTCTGGCCAATGACATGTTTGTCGAGCTCGACAACAATCTCGCGCGGAGTCAATTCATCCAGCGCAAGCTGTTCTTCTTCGGCAGTGGAAGGGAGATAAATAGCCATTAAATTCAGGGATGAGGGGCCGGGGTTCAGGGGTTTTAGTTCTTGCTGGCCCCTGGTCCCTACTCCCTGATCCCTCGCTCCTAAAGTTCTTCGATTGTCACCTTGTCATTCGTATAGATGCACATCTTGCCCGCAATCTTCATTGCTTCTTCGGCGATCTGCTTGGCCGACAGCTCGGTGTGTTCCGCGAGCGCCTGGGCAGCTGCCTGGGCGTAAGGACCGCCGCTGCCGATCGCCGCAATTCCGGTGTCGGGTTCGATCACGTCGCCTTGACCGCTGAGCAGGAACGTCTGCTCCCTGTCACTGACCAGCAATAGAGCCTCAAGATGCCGCAGAAACTTGTCCGTGCGCCAGTCACGTGCCAGCTCGACCGCGGCCCGGCCGAGATTACCGTGATACTGCTCCAGCTTGGCTTCGAACCGGCTGAAGAGCGTGAACGCGTCGGCGGTCGATCCGGCAAAGCCAGCCACAATCTTGTCGTTATAGAGCCGGCGGATCTTCTTGGCAGAGTGCTTGATCACAGACTCCCCCAGCGTGACTTGGCCGTCGCCGGCGAGAACAACCTTCCCTCCGCGGCGAATCGACAAAACTGTCGTGGACCGAATCAGTCGTTTCGTAGCCATGAGCGCAATTTTTGATTATAGCAGTCGCCCTCGATGGCCCGTTTCCCAGAGCTGTTCTCTGCGGACCCTGCGATAAGTCTTTGCGAACTCAGCGGTTAAGCCTCTCTTGCCGCTGAGTTCGCAGAGAAGAAGCAATGAACGCAGAGCAACTCATTCAGATCGCGACAACCGTTTCCGCAATTCACAGATAGCCTCGGTAACCATCGAGCCGATTACCGCTGTGACATTTCTTCCTGCCGCCCAGCCCCGTATTTTGTAGATCATGCGTAAGTCCGCTGCGGTTTTTTGTCACGAAACGCGATCGCTGCAAACGCTGGAAGTTGCGCTCGAAGAATTTGGCTGCGACCTCAGGAATTGCCGATCCCACCAGGAAGCTCTGGAATTGGTCATGTCCGGCGAGTGCTCGACCCTGATTGTCGACTTCGATCTTCCCGGCGCCGAAGAGGCGATTCGCATGGCGGCGCTTCTGCCTGAGGAACAAAAGCCAACCCTGCTGGCCGTCGCTAGCCGCGCTTGGCCGGGAACCGGTCAGGCCTTCCAGTCGGGCGCGAGCCGCATCCTGTACCGGCCGCTCCAACCGGACGTCGTCAAAGACGCCCTTAAGGCCGGACAGAAAACCGTCCACGCGAACCGGCGTAAGTCCGCGCGCTATGAGGTGAAGACACTGGTCTACCTGGAACTGGAGCACGGCACGCTCGCGGGCGTCAGCATCGATATCGGAGAGCATGGACTGGCCCTGCAGGCGAGTGAGCCCGTGCCCGTAAATTCCAATATCGCGTTCCGCTGCGTGCTTCCGGGCACGCAGGTGACGCTCAACGGCTACGCTGACGTGATCTGGGCCAGCGATCTAGGCCGCGCCGGACTCTTCTTCTCGAAATTGGCTCCGGCGGCCCGCAAGCACCTGAAGCAGTGGCTCAGCAAACGCGGCGGCCACAGCAAGAATGCCGTCCGCGAGCTGATGCCGCCGGCGGATGGTCACGTCGCCTTTGCCACGGCCGAGGACGACGTCCTGACAGAGACGCAGTAGGCTCCCACAGCCCGCCGTTTCTTCCAGGCACCATCCTGCCGTAGAATCTCCTCTGCTGCGCGTAGCGCATGGAGGATCGTCTGCCTACCTCTTCTTATTCTGAAACTGCCGTGGCCTTCAATGGCCACTCAATGGTCGCTCCTCTGAAGCGGGTATTGGTCTGCTCGCCCCGCGTTGCCGGATGGAATCAACCCGAGCGCGTGGCCCGCTGGCCAGAACTTGGATTTCATCACGCCCCTGATTTCTCCCAGGCTCAATCGCAACACGAAACTCTGTGCCGGGAGTTGAATATCGCCGGCGCCGAAGTGATCGAATTGTCGTCTTCCGCGGATCTTTCTCTGGATGCGGCGTATGCCCATGATGCGTCCCTGGCCACCGACTTCGGCCTGATCCTCATGCGGCCGGGAAAACAGAATCGTGTCGCGGAAGGCAAATATCAAGGTTCGTTCTGCGGGCAACTCGGGATTCCCACTTTTGCCGAAGTCACTTCTCCCGGTTCAACCGAGGCGGGCGATATCGTCTGGCTCGACTCAGAGAGCCTGCTCATTGGCCATGGCTATCGCACGAACGCCTCGGGGATAGCACAAATGCGCGCGATCCTCACGCCAAAAGGTGTCGAGGTGCTCTCCGCGCCCCTACCTTACGGACCCGGGCCTGCGGCTTGCCTTCATTTGATGTCGCTGATCAGCCTGCTGGACGAACACACCGCCCTGGTCGATCTGCCCTGGCTTGCCGTCGAGACGGTCGAACTTCTGAAATCCCGCGGATTCGAATTCATCGAGATCGACGATTCCGAGCGCGACACGCTGGCGTGCAACGTTCTGTCGCTTGGCGGGAAGCGCCTGCTCTCGATCGAAGAGAATCGCAAGACCAATGATAAACTGCGCGCCGCCGGGTTCAACGTCCGTACGTTCCCCGGCAGCGAGATCTGCATCAACGGCAGTGGCGGTCCCACGTGCCTTACCCGACCGTTACTCCGAAATTAAGCGTGTCAAGTTCTTCTTCGCGTACTTTGCGGCCTTTCTTCGCGATCTTCGCCGTTAAGGAGCCCATTCATAATGAGCCCCGGGCCCCATCCTTGCGTTCTTTGCAAGGGTGGGAACCCCCCGACCTGTGCGTCTGGGACGGGGAACGTTGAAAGCCGAGGTTCTGGCAAGAACCGGGCGGGTTGGCCGAGGCTTTTGACTTCGCTGATGCCACCACACAGTGGGTGCCGGACTGCCGGTCGTGAGTATTTTGCTCAGAAACCCATGCCGCTCGATTCCGAAAAACAGACGCCCCGATCAGGGATTGGGGCGCGTTGAGGCCGGCCGGTTAGAGACGACCGAGCTTTAGTGGATCTTGCGGAGAGGACCATTCCCTGCAGCGAAGTTGCGCGTGCTCAGCGCCTGAATACCGGCAGTGTGCTCTCCATTGAAAGGAGTCACGGTGTTCGGGCAACCAGCAGCCGCCGCAGCAGCCGGCGAACCAAACCACAATCCAACGTGGTAGGTGTGAACCGGTCCGGTCGCCGGGTTGGTATTCACATCAGGGAACGGCGTGTTGGTGAAAACAACCGGAGCCGGAGCGGTTCCGGGCGCCACGATGAACGTCTCAATGCTGAAGCGGCCAATGAAATCGGCAACTCCGACTCCGTTCTCGTCGGTCGTCAGGTCGCCCTGATACCAGGACAGTCCGAACGGCGCATTCGGTACTTGAATCAGAAAAGCGTCGAACTCCGTCCTTGGGGGGAGTCCGGTCGCTTCCATATGCATCACTTCGACGTTGCCAAGAGAGTTGATGGTCACCCGCCCCTTTGCGGTGGGAATACAGCCCGCGGCCACCGTCGCCGCGGATGGGACCATGGTGAAGGTTGTGCTCTGCGCCATCGCACTGATGCTCAATAAGCTGAGTACGAGGCCAATTCCAAACGAAAGACTTTTCTTCACTGTAGTGTTTTCCTTTTCTATATGTTTTGTGTTCTATTTGTTTTGTGCTGTCTTGTGCCATTCCGTGCACGGGTTGCTACTCGAAGCCGAGGCCGGCCCTCCCAGACCGGCCCGTGCGGCCCCCTTCCTTTTCTTGCCAGCCCCACATCAGGAGCCTGGTCACAGCCACCTTGCATGGATCGAGCAATCGCCCTTAGAATTGCTCATCGCTCGACCCTGGGGGCGTGTAACGAGCTCAAGAGTGCAGTAACCGCGCGAGCGGCGTCCTTAGAGAGCTCCTGAAAATCTCCAAGAAACTTCCAAGTAATTTCCAAGCGTGCGCGCCCTGCGATTGAATGGGTTGTATGGTTTTGAAACTGCGGCATTTCTACGAGTTCGGGCCGTTCCGCCTGGAACCCGACGAGCGTCTTCTGAGGAACGGAGACCGGACACTCGCCCTCGCCCCAAAGTACTTCGACCTGCTGGTCTTCCTCGTGCAAAACAGCGGCCGCTTGCTTACCAAGGACCAGATCATGCAAACCGTCTGGTCGGGTAGCTTCGTCGAAGAGGCGAATCTGACAGTCGCTATCTCGGCAATCCGCAAAACGCTGGCGGAAAAAGAGTCCGGCATCCAGTACATCGAAACCGTGCCGAAGAAAGGCTATCGTTTCACAGCGGACGTAAGGGAGGTCGAAGAGGCCCCAACGTCGTCGTTGCCACCGAAGCTCGACGCTACCATTTCGGCAGGGAGACAGACTCTCGCCCAACAAGAAGATTCCGGTGTGGAAGGCAACAACTGTGGGGATGCCCCTTTCTCATCGGTGAAGGATCCGGCACCGATGCCGATCTTGGCACATCCGACGACGCGAGCCACTGAGATGCTAACGAGCGAGTCTGGAGCGCTGCCCCAATCGGCGGAACTTCTGGCGGGAGTCTCCCGGCCGGATAAAGCTCGTGATACCAACCGCTACAAGCGCATCGCGATCCTGGCGCTGATAACGGTCGCCGTGCTCGTCAGCGTCACACTTCGGCTGAGACAAGCGGCGCGCGGACCATCGTTCATCAAACCGCGAAGTCTGGCGATTCTTCCCTTGCAGAATCTGAAGCGTGACGCCGACAGCGACTTCCTCGGATTCTCACTCGCCGACGCAGTCATCACCAGGCTTGACTACGTGAGCGCACTCACCGTTCGGCCTTCCACCGCGGTCGAGAAGTATCGGAATGAAGCAATTGACATTCAGAAGGTGGGGGCGGCGCTGAACGTGGACACAATCCTGACAGGAAGCTTTCTTCGCGATGGCGATGACCTGCGAATCACCTATCAGCTGATCGAGGTCAAAACCAGCGGAATTCTCGGCCGCGGCATGATCGATCTGAAGTACGACAAGCTCCTCAGGGTTCAGGATAGTGTTGCCCAGCAGATCGTCCAAAAGCTGCAATTGAACCTCTCCGCTTCCGAAGCCGAGCGGATCAAAGCGCAAACCCGCATCGATCCTCTCGCCTACGAATACTATTTGCGCGGAGTCGATCTCCACGGGCATCACAGTTTTCCGCTGGCTATCAAGATGCTTGAGAAATCGACCGAGATCGATCCCAACTATGCCTCGGCATGGGCTTACCTGGGTGCGTCCTACACTTCGGACGCTGCATTCGAATTCGGAGGCCGCGAACAATACCAGAGCGCCCAGGCCGCTTACGAGCGCGCGCTCGCCATCCAACCCTCGGAGCTTGACGCACAGATCTTTCTCGCCAACCTGCTTGTCGATACCGGAAAAGTCGAGCAGGCGGTGCCGTTGTTGCTCGATGCCCTCAAAACAAATCCCAACTATGCCCCCGCTCATTGGGAACTGGGATATGCCTATCGCTTCGCCGGCATGTTGGATGAATCGGTGGCGGAATGTGAACGCGCGCGCCAGCTTGATCCTTGGGTAAAGGCCAACGGTTCCGCTCTGAACACATATCTCTACCTCGGGCAGTACGAGAGGTTCCTTGACAGCCTGCCGGACGCCAGTGACTCCTCTTTTCTTTTGTTCTATCGCGGGTTTGGCGAGTTCTACGAGAGGCAGCTGGAACGCGCGTCCAGCGATTTCGAGCGCGCCTATCAACTCGATCCTTCTCTATATGCGCAAATCGGAAAGGCACTGAACGAGGCGATCGGGCACCGGGAGGCAAATGGGCTCGAAATCTTGCACACGCTGGAAGGCAGGATCAAACAGCGCGGCGTCGGCGATCCGGAAGCGGTGTACAAGGTCGCGCAAGCCTACGCGGTCCTGCAAGACAAGGTTTCCGCACTTCGTGCGCTGCGACGCAGCGTGGAATCCGGCTTTTTCTGCTACCCCTACCTCTCGGCCGATCCCCTCTTAAACGGACTCCGCGACGACCCCGAGTTCGGACGGATTCTGGAAGCAGCCCGCCAGCGCCACCAGGCCTTCAAAACCCGATTCTTCTAATCATCAGCCGGGTCGTGTAAATGCGTGTGCCGGGTGCCCCATCCATGCGTTCCTTGCAAGGGCGGATGGGCTGAAGAGATAACGGGCGGGTGGTCAACTCTTTCCGCCTCCACGCAGTACGGTGGCCACCCGGCGTTTGCTGGCTCAGTCAAGGTCGTCTTCACCCACGACTAATGAATGACGTTTTGGCTGTGGAAAAGAATCAGACTCCGTTAGGAATGCCACCCTTTGCAAAGCGCGCAAAGAATGGGCCGCCCTGATCTCTGCCAGGTTGAAACGGTGAGGCACCCGCCACTTTATTGAAGGTTGGAAACGGCCGCACGACCCGTCTGTCACCAGACTTAGACCCCTACAGAATCAAAGGTATGCGTTCTACCGCATTCCCCCAAACAACAAGCACAGCCGCCAGACCATCTGAAATGTTGGACGCAGCTATGTGTGCCCCCCGCCGCTTCGTGGGATTTCATTCGGAGGTCATGCCATGACACGTGTATTGCAGTTGATGGCGCTGATCGCCGCACTGGCACTGCCCGCCTTGTGCCAGTACGGCCGGCTTTCCCCGGACGACCAGCGCGAATTCGATAAGGCTTATACCAAATGGGTGAACGACAGCCGCAACAACGACCGGGATGACATTGATAAGGACGTCCGCAAAATGCAAGACATCATGGCCCGTAATAACATCCCGCCCAACGTTCCCTACGAGCAGATCGCGAGTAGCGGATACGGGCAGGACAGCCGCTACAACGGGGCGTACCAGCAGAATGCCCCGTATTGGGCCAACCAGGGCCGCCTCTCCCCGGACGACCAGCATGAGTTCGATAAAGCGTATGAGAAATGGGTGAACGATAGCCGTAAGAACGACCGCGACGACCTCGATAAAGATGTCCGCAGAATGCAGGACATCATGGCCCGTAATAATATCGCGCCGAGTGTTCCCTATGATCAGATCGCCACTCCGGGATACAACAACAGTTACCGGGGCTATGCCGAGAGCAGGCTCTCGCCCGACGATCAGCACGAGTTCGATAAGGCCTACGAAAAGTGGGAAAAGCATGTCCGCAAGAACGACCGCGACGATATTCGCAAGGACGAGAGGAAGATGCAGGACATCATGGCGCGTTACAACATCCCGCGCAACGTTTCGTACGATCAGGTCGCGTCGCCCGAATACCGGCACCGATGAGACTGAATCGTTCGGGCGGCCTATCCTTTGCGTTCTTTGTGAAACGCAAAGGATGGGCTTTCGCAGGCTCAGTCAGGCTCGTTCGTCACAACGACTCTCACATTTTGGTTGTGCAAATCTCGCTGCGGGAAAAGGACTGCAGCGTCGGAAACCCAACCGGCCGCTGCCCGGCCTTTGCAAAAAGCGCAAAGGGCGTGGCACCCGGCTATTGGATAGGCCATAAGTTCACACTCATGCAACCTCACAGCAATGTCGCACTGGTCCCGGTACTTTCCAATATCACGCCCGTTCGATTCGCCACATAAATTTCTTTTTCGTCGAGGCAAAGGCAGTTGGAACGAACTCCTCGCGTGGCGTGTCGCCGGGCTGCAGCGGACCGGAACCTACATCGGACTGCGCGAACTGACGCTCCAGGTCCCAGGTTGTGTATGCCTCGGTGTATTCCTGCAGGGCCAGACCAATGATGATGAAATGTTGGGGAGCGACATTAAATCCGGCGGACATCAGACTAGTCGTGGCAGCCTGATATTGGGCCTCACTCTGCCGGTCTCCGCTCCAAGCGACTTTCTTGCCACCCGCTTTCACGTGATGAGCCGGTGCAACCAGGTCAAATTGCTGCAATAGACGCGCCCAGATTCGGTCTGCGTCCTTGTTGCGCCCGCAGGTGACGGCTTGCAGGTTAGCTTTGGAGATCACTCCGGCCTCTGCCATCAGCTTCACCAGCAACTCGTCGTCAGTTGGCGCATACTCATCGATCAAACCAAGCATGTGGCCGACCTCATGTGGGACCGTCATGTACTTGTAGTTTGCGCTGTATACCTTCTCGACTCCGCTGCGGTCCTGAATCTGCATCTCGACGGAATCGACCCACTTGGTGGCCTCAGCTCCCGTCGTGGCGCCGTGTGCCGGCCGATTCTTGAACAGCGAATATTTGTTGCTGGATTGCAGTCGAACCGGGTTGTTCACTCCGTGCAGCTTAAGCGCATTCTGCACCGCGCTTTTCCGCTGAAAGACAACCGTATCTTTCTCTCCCTTGTCGGTCGAGATGTTCAAGTCCAGGGCGATGTTCTTGCACAGGGCTTCCGAGGAAGGGTTATTGCTGATCTGAACCAGACGCATGGCGAAAGACTTAAGCGCTTTCAAACTGTCGTCCATCAAGGTAGCGCTATGCTTCCCGAAACGTAGAGTGTCTGCGCCGCTATCCTGCAGGGCCCTGACCAGTTGGTTATAGTCGTAGTCGGCGGCGGCCGCGCAGAAGTTTTCGATAGCGATCGCACTGAGATGGCCTGAGCAGTCGGTGCTTCCCACGCGCTCTACCGTGTCCATCTGGTTCAGGCTGGCAACCGGAGTGTCGACGCGAACGCCGCTGTTGGGATCGTAATTTTGTCCAACAAAAGCGCGGCCCTCCAGTTTGACCGCTTGTGTTTGTTTGACTTGCTTATTGCTGCCCTGGACGAATTCTTCTTTCCGTCCTTGAACTCGCGTGTAACCGGCTCCAAT
>CAVUOS010000024.1:0-337197 GCA_963743105.1 Terriglobia bacterium | reverse complement strand
TCTGATCTTTCGGGCCTTCGTCTTGGCGCTTTTGCCTGCAGCGATCCGCGGAGGATTTGGCCCTCCACCCTGCCTGAGACCGTGGCCGCCTCGCTCTGCTCGGCTGGACGGCCGAAGGCGGCCGTCCCCACGTGAGCCTCTCCCTTTCCAACAACATCGTCACGAAAGACTAAAACTCCTCACCCGCGCAGTTCATCTTCTTCGCAGCCGCCGCCGCAATGATCTTCTTCACTTCTTCCGCCGCCCGCAATGTCGCATTTCCTGCCATGAAAGTAACCCGGCTGGAATAAGAACCAATGTCGATCGGAGTCAGATCGGTGTCGGCCGCAATCACCCTCACGCGCCCCAGCGAGCACCCCAGCACTTCAGCCGCGATCTGCGCCGTCATGGTGTCGGAACCCTGACCGATTTCCGACGCTCCGGTGTAGACCACCACCCCGCCGTCGCGATCAATCTTGATGTTCACCGTCGAATGCGGCATGTCCGACCGAATGATGCGAGTTGGCCGCGCCGCTGACGTAATGGCTGCACGCGATGCCCAGCCCGCGGCCCTTGGGCAGCTTGCCTTTGCGCTCTTTCCATCCGGAACGCTCACGGTTTTCTCGATGCACTCCGGCAATCCGTAACTCTGCACGCGCAGACCATTGACGGTGATGCAGGGCGGCTTCAGCAAATTGCGCTGCCGAATTTCGGCCGGATCCATCCCGATCTTGCCGGCCAGTTCGTCCAGCTGCGATTCGAAGGCGAAGCGCACGTTGACCGTGCCGTGCCCGCGCATCGCGCCGCAAGCGGGCTTGTTGGTCAGCACGCGATATCCGTCGTATTGAATGTTCGGGATGTCGTACAGCGCGCCCAGCAGCGCGCCCGAATACAGAATCGTCACCACGCCGTAGGAGCAGTAAGCACCGCCGTCCTGGACGACGCGCGCCTTCACGGCGGTGATGCGGCCATCATTCTTGACGCCGGTCTTCAGGTCGATGATGGTGCGCGGCCGTCCGCGATGCGCCCAGAAAACTTCCTCGCGCGTGTAAGTGATTTTCACCGGAGCCCGCGCCTTGCGCGCCGCGACCGCGGCGATGATTTCCAGCGGAATGACTTCGCTCTTGCCGCCAAATCCGCCGCCCACCAGCGGCTTGATCACGCGAATCTGCGACATCGGCATTTCGAGCACCAGCGACAGCTTGTGCTGCAGGTAGTACGGAACCTGCGTGGACGACCACACCGTCAGGCGCCCGCGGCTTGCCGGTATGCGGATCGATTTCGAACGCCGCCAGCGTGGAGTGCGGCTCCATCGCCGCATGCGTCACTTCGTTGGCGATGAAGCGCGCCTTCGGCAACGTGATCAGCTTCGGCAAACCCTTGCTCAGGATCGCCGAAAACGTGGTGATAATCTTTCTCGAGGTTGTGCGGCTTGTTGTCGTGGATGAGGTCGGTCTCCGCCTTCATCGACTCTTCGGGATCGAAGTAGGCGGGCAGGACTTCGTACTCGACGTCGATCAGTTCCAGCGCCTGATCCGCAGTATCCTCGTCAACGGCAGCGACGCAGGCCACGTTATCGCCGACGTAGCGGACCTTGTCGAGGGCCAGCGCGTCTCATCGTGGCCGACGGGAAGAATTCCGTAAGGATTGGGCGCGTCCGTGCCAACGACCACTGCGACGACGCCTCGAGTTTCTCAGCGCGGCTGGTGTCAATGCTCTTGATGCGGGCGTGGGGATAGGGCGAATGCAGGATCCTGCCGACCAGCATGCCGGGCAGGCTGAGGTCGTCGGTGTACTTGCCGGCGCCGGTGGTCTTGCCCGCGGCGTCGACCATGGCGGTGGGTTTGCCGATAATGGAGAAGTCAGTCATCGATCGTTGGTCCTTGGCGCTTGGCATGCGACCTGCTCGCTCGCATTTGCGACTTCACTCAGCGCAGTATTCCCTTCTGCTCGGCCTCAATCGCCGCCCGGATGGCCTGATACATCTGGTTGTATCCGGTGCAGCGGCACAGATTGCTGCTCAGCGCGCCGCGAATTTCTGCTTCCGTCGGCTCGGGATTCTCCGCCAGCAGCGATTTCACCGTCATCATGAATCCCGGCGTGCAGTAGCCGCACTGCGCCCCGCCCCAATCGCCGTAGGCTTTTTGAATGCCGCCAGGCCGCCGTGTTCGCTCACACCTTCGATGGTGGTGATCTCCTGGCCTTCGCAACTGGCCGCCAGCATCGTGCACGACATCATCGGACGCCGTCCACCTGTACCGTGCAAGCGCCGCAGGAGGAATCGTCGCAGCCGCGCTTGGAGCCAGTAGTGCAAGTCCTGGCGCAAAACGTCCAGCAGAAGCTTGCTGGGCTCGATCGCCAGTTCGTGCGTGCGGCCGTTGACTCGGAGTTCGATGAGTTCTTTTTTCATGGGAAGCTTCAGCTTCTAGCTTTCGGCTCTTAGCTGGCCGAGTTTGCGAGCTGATAGGCTAAGAGCTAAGAGCTGCCTTCAATACACCGGCACCTTCCCATCCACCCGTCGCGACCAGGCGTCGATGCCGCCGCGCATCGATTGCGCCTTTTCGAATCCCTGCTGCCGCAGCCAGGCCGTCACATTCATCGAGCGAACGCCATGATGGCAGACCACCACGATGTGATCCTCCGGATCAAGTTCCTGATGCGCACGCGACGGCACTTCGCCCATCGGCATCAGCTTGGCGCCGGAGATCTTTGCCGTTTCAAACTCCCAGGGCTCACGGACATCGAGCAACGTAAATGACTCTCCTGCATCCAGCTTGCCCTTCACCTCTTCGGCAGTGATCTCGTAGTCCATATCGCCAGCTTTATCGTCCCGTCCACTTCGGCTGGACGCTTCTCGATGAATGCACGATGCCTTCTTGCGCGTCCGCTGTCTTCATCAAGTCTTCAAAATATATCTTCTCAGCGCGCGCCAGGCCTTTGTCGAAATGCATGGAGTCCCACGCATAGAGTGCCTTCTTGGTGACGGCCAGGGCAGCCGGACTGAGTTGGCAGGAGTTGCCGACGCATTGCTCGACAGCGGATATCGGGTCGCTCGGCGACGGCCGCGGTTGCCAAACCGATCTGCGCCGCTTCCCTGCCGCCGACGGATCCGGCCGGTCAAGATCAACTCAGACGCCCGCTTCTGGCCAATCAGCGCCGCCAATGCCGCGCAGGCCACCGGTGGATAGCACCCCAGCTTGATCTCGGGAAATCCCCACTGTGCACCTTCCGTCGTATAGAGCGATGTCGCAAACCATGGCCAACTCCGCGCCTCCGCCGAGACAGTGCCCGTGTACCGCGGCGATCGTGACTTTCTTCGTGGCGACCATAGCGCGAATCACGCCATGGAACTTGGCCAGCATCTGCTCGACGTTGTCCGGAGTATGCGCAGCAACATCCACGCCTGCCGAGAAAGCCTTTCCTTCGCCCCTTATCACGACGACCGCAATGTCGGGTCCGGACTCGATTTCGGACAGAACGTGTTCCAATTCGTCCATCATGGGAACATCAATGACGTTGAGCGGAGGATGTGCGCAGTGCGATGCGCACGGCCGCACCTTCGATCGTCGTCGTGAGCCGCCCCAATTCCGAAAGCGTAAAGTGCTCAGCGCTCATTTCCCCTGTGTCCCTTTGTGTCCCTGTGGTGAGCTCTTGGTTCTTATAGATTAATCGCCGACTTGCGCACTTCTCCGATGCTCGCCAGCGGGTCGCGGGCGCCTGTTTTTTCTGCGATCCACTTCTTCTCGGTGTCGATGATCTCCAGCAACAGCTTCTTGTCAGCCGCCGATGGCATGTACTCCTTCAAATGTTCCTCGTAGGCGCGATCATCCAGCGCTTCGCCCGTCTGTGCATGAAACTTCTGGCCAGCCCATCTGTCCGATAGCTCGGTTGAACTTGATATCCGGCGCATACAGCTTGGGTTCGCCCGGCTTCAGAGAACTATTGAACCGCTCGATCAGTCCGGCAACTTCGTCGCGATAGAGATTGCGGTTGTAGTCGTTCAGGTCGTCGAGGTCCGCAGCCTTGTCGTTCTTGGGTTCGTCATAGCGACCCTTGACGCCCCACACATACGCCCAGTGCGCCGACGAAGAATGATCCGTGCCGAACAGATCGTAAGAACTCGAAATCCATTTGTTGAGATATTTCTGGATCAGCCAGCGCCGGAATGACGCCGGCTTCCACAATCCGCCGCAGCCCATCATTGCCCGTGCCCATGTGGAACGCCTCTTCGCGCAGCATGTACGACATGGACCGGCCCAGCGGCGCGAACGCCGAATACTTCAGCATCTGCAACTGAAACTTGCCGTCACGGTCGACGAAGTCCGTGTAGGTGAAAAAATCCATCCAGTTGTCGACGTCGACATTGAATGCGCCCAGCAGGCGCTTGTTCTCGAAGGCACGCCGCTCGAGCATCTTTTGCGCTTCGACCTTGCCCGAATACCCGAAGTGGTCGACCAGCAGAGCGCACATCTGCCAACCGTGGCGCATCTCCTCGATCATGACGCGGGTGATGGCACGGCGGTCCCAATCGGTAGGCGCGTTCTCAAGCAGAGTTGCGCTGCTGCTCGACGCTGGCGAACTCGGTGTCGCCCTGGTAGACGATCATGTTCATCAGCGCGTCGCGCATCTGCTGCGTGGGAATCTGGCGCAGGTTCTCCCACTTGCGGCGGCCCTTGTAATGAGCCGAATTCGATTTCTTCGGTGTCGATCGCGCCGTAGAGCGTGTCGAAATGAAAGCCTCGATGTCGTCGGTGTTGACGCCGATCTCCTTGCGCCAGTCGTTGAACAAGCCGACCCAGTCACTGAAGGTTCCGATCTTTGCTACTTTTCCCGGCATAATTCAAACCTCTCCACCACGGAGGACACAGAGGAACACCGGGTAAATCTCTGTGCTCCTCTGTGACCTCTGTGGTGATGACTTTATGCCATATTGAGCCAAACTGTTTTCAGTTCGGTGTAATGCTCGATCGCGTGCGCGCCGAGTTCGCGGCCGAAGCCGGAACTCTTGTATCCGCCGAATGGCAGCGCCGCGTCCATCAATCCGTAAGTGTTGATCCACACGGTACCCGCTTTCAGTCGTCGCGAGACTATGTGCGCTTTCTTTACGTCGCGCGTCCAGACCGCGGCGGCCAGGCCATACGGATTGTTGTTCGCCTGCTCGATGACTTCATCGATGTCGTCGAACGTGAGCACCGACAGCACCGGGCCGAAGATCTCTTCCTGGGCGATCTTCATGTCGTTCTTCACGTCGCCGAAAATTGTGGGCTCGATAAAATATCCTTTGCTCGCCATTGACCGACACACGATTTCCGCCAGCGACCAACTTCGCGCCCTCTTTCTTTCCCGCTTCGATGAAGCCCAGCACGCTTCATCTGCTCCTGGCTGACGATGGCTCCGAGACGTGTCTTTGGATCGAGCGGATCGGCGGGTCGCATCTTCGAAGCGCGAGCCACCAACTTCTCGGTGAATTCGTCGCGCAGCTTGCTTTCGAGGAACAGCCGCGATCCGGCGTTGCAGACCTCGCCCTTGCCGTAGAAGATGCCGTTGATCGCGCCTTTCACGGCGCTGTCGACGTCGGCATCGGCAAAAACGATGTTGGGCGACTTGCCGCCGAGTTCGAGCGTCACGCGCTTCAGCGTGTCGGCCGCGCCGCGCATGATTTCTTTGCCCGACGGCGGTCGATCCCGTGAATGCGATCTTGTCGATCCCGGGATGGGCGACGATCGCTTTGCCCGTCTCCGGACCGCCGGTCAGGATGTTGACCACTCCTGCCGGAAAACCCGCTTCAATCGCCAGTTCTCCGAGCGCAGCGTGGTCAGCGGCGTCTGCTCGGCTGGTTTCAGCACAACGTGTTCCCGCACGCCAGTGCCGGACCCAGCTTCCACGACGCCAACAACAGCGGAAAATTCCATGGAACGATCAGGCCGACCACGCCGACTGGCTCCCGCAGCGTGTAGGTGAACGCCGTCTCGAAAGTGTTGACGGTTTCGCCGTGGATCTTCGTCGCCAGCCCGGCGTAGTAACGCAGGACGTCGATGACCATCGGCATATCGACGTAGCGCGACTCGAAGATCGGCTTGCCGTTGTCGAGAGTTTCGAGTTCGGCAAGTTCGTCGATGTTCTTTTCGACCAGGTCGGCAAGCTTCCAGATCAGGCGTCCGCGTTCGCTGGCCGAGAGCTTGCGCCAAGGGCCGTTGCGATCTTCGAAAGCGCGGCGCGCGGCTTCGACCGCGCGATCGACATCGGCCGCCGAGGCTTCGGCAATCTGCGGTCAACACCTCTTCAGTCGCGGGATTGATGGTGTCGAACTTCTTCGATCCGTCGACCCACTGGCCGTCGATCAGCAATCTGCCGGGTTGATTTTCACTTTCGTCGCTGCCGGCATTCCTATCCTCTCCAAGCCGAGTATCGCCGGCGGACGGCAATGCGCCCGTCCCGACACGTTACTATTTCGCTTTGAACGATCGCCGGCCGCTTCTCCACGTACGCAGCCAGGCCTTCCTTCGCGTCTTCGCTCTGGAAGAGCAACTGCTGGTTCTCGCGCTCGACCGCCAATGCCGACTCCATCGGAATCTCCCAGCCGGTCTGCACGGCGCGCTTGATTCGTCCCACGGCCTTCGCGGCCTTGTTCGGCGGGCAGAACTGGCGGGCATACTCCATGATGTTTTCCATGAAGCCTTCGCGCTCGAAGACGTCGTTCACGATGCCGAGTTCCTGCGCCTCTTCGAATGAGAATGTGTTGCCCGTGACCATCAACTCAATCGCCTTGCTCTTCCCTACCATGCCGCGAAAGCCTTTGCGTGCCGCCGGTTCCCGGCAGCACTCCAAGGTTTACTTCTGGCAACCCAATCTTGCCGGCATCTTTGCGCGCGATGCGGATGTCGGCGGCCATGGCGATCTCCAGTCCTCCGCCGACGCAGTGGCCATTGATCGCCGCGATCACCAGCTTCGGCGTGTGCTCCAGGCGCAGCAGCATCTCGTTGGCGTGCAGGCAGAAGTAATACTTGAATGTTGGATCGACGCTGGAGAGCATCTTGATGTTCGCGCCCGCGGAGAAAAACTTGTCGCCCGCGCCGGTCAGGACGATGACGTAGACGTCGTTGTCCATGCGGGCCTTCAGGATCGCGTCGTCCAGTTGGCGGTTCATCTCGTAGGTGTAGGTGTTCGCCGGCGGGTCGCACATCTCAATGACGGCGACACCGCCGTCGGTGCGATAGTTGACTAGCTGTTTCGTGGTTTCGCCGGTTGCCGGTTGCGTTGTTGTCGCCATGGAAATCGCTCCTTCTCTCTGAAATGTGTCCCTCAGCGGCTAAAGCCGCAAATCTTACCTGTCGCTTCTACGGCACGGCTGAAGCCGTGCCCTTTCAAGTCCCACTCGCTTCTCTTTGCGTGCCCTGTTTGCCATCACGCCACGCAGGAAAATATCTCCCATTTCGCCCGCGATCGAAGCCGCGTCGGCATCCACGCGCGGATTGTGCCAGGTGTAAATCCAGTTCATCATGCCGAACAGGCTGAGCACCGCGAGGCGACGTGGTAAACTGCAGGCTGCGCTCGCGCTTCAATTCATCAAGCAGGCCCACGCAGATCCGGTAATACTCGCGCTTGATCGCGGCAACCTCCGCGCCGAAGCCGTTCTTCAATACCTCGTCCTCGTGTGAGAGGACCTTCATCGCCGCCTGGTTGGCCAGAAAGTATTCGAGATGATTGAGGATGAAAATGCGAACGCGCTGTTCGGGATCGGACACGCCCTCAAGCCGCGCCTTCAGCCGCTGCACGATCGTGGCGAATGTGTGTTTCTGGATGAGATAGAGCAGTCGCTCTTTGGATTCGAAGTAGTAATAGAGGCCAGCGAGCGACATTCCGCTCTCGCGCGAGAGATCGCGCATGGAGGCGCCTTCGTATCCCTTCTCACAGAAAACTTCGGTGGCGTGACTGAGGATCTCGGCAAGCCGCCGGTCATAGCGGGTTTCCGGAACGGGCGGCGCAGGGCGGTGACGGCGCGCGGACACTCGTCTTGCTGTGGAAGGACTCCCCATAATGCTCGCAAGCAGATCATTCGAACGTTCGTTCGAAGTGAGTATACTCCGCTGTGATCCTAATCACAACTCGTCATTCACTATTTTGATTTTCGGCGTTTACTCGCTGCTTCGTATGCTGTGCCGAGCCAGTCCAGCGCCAGGTGAAGGTCGGCGTCGCACTAGAGTTCGAATGTTAACCAGCGCGTGTTGTTTTGATCAATACTGCCAATGCGAGGATCTTTCTCCAATCGTTCTTTGATCCGATCTTTTGCATCGTCGATCCTGAAGGCGAGGAGATTTCCATTTCCGAAACTGCGCGTGCGCGGGAGCATTCCAAAGATGCTGTCGACCGCGGCAGAGGGCGTTAAAGCCGAAGAACGATCGCGCGGTGGCACGCGGCCATTTCTGCTGCCTCGGCTGCCAGCGCCGCAGACCAGGCCTTCATCTGGTCGGAAACGGGCGGTAACTTCTGCCGGGAGGTTTTACTCTTCACATCGAAATCCTAGTTTCTGATATCCGCCAGCAGTTGCTCGATCTCGGACTTCAGACTGGCCGTCAACGGCAGGAACGGCAAGCGCGCCGGGCCGCCGTAGTAGCCGTTGAAGTCCATGCCATATTTGAATCCGGGAACACCGAGATCGCCGACGCGCTGCGCAGCCTTTGCGATTCGTTCCTGCTTCAGGCGGGCCAGTTCGGCGTCGCCCTCTTTCCAGGCGGCGTAGATCTCGTAGCAGGCGGTTGGCGCGGGGCAGGCGAAGGCGAGGATCGCTCCGACGGCGCCGGCATCGAGCGAGGGCTGCAGCTTATGCGCCGCTCCGACCAGCACCTGAAATCCGACTTCCTTCTGGCGCGTCTTCATCTTGCCGACCACCGTGACGGCAGACGAAGACGGCTTGCTGCTCCGTGCTCCCGAGAGCGCTCCGACCGGCACCAGTTCGCCGCCCATTGGCGATTCGAGCCCGAGCTGCGGCGGCCAGCATGCGCGGCGTGACCGCATCGAATGTTTCGGTGACGGTCGCGCTGCGCTTGATGTGTCGTGTCCCTTCCACCATCTTGCGGACTTTTTCGACGTCGCCGCTCGATTCCTTGATCCCGATCAGATTGGGATGTTCGGCGAGTTCGATCACCACTTCGGCCGGAATGTCGTATCCCGTGGCTTGCGGAAAGTTGTAGATGATCACCGGCAGGGCGAGTGGTCGGCCACCGTGCGATAGAAGGCCAGGATGTTCGCCGGGTGCATCTGCTTCTTGTAGTAGTGCGGCGTGCGCACCATGGCCACGTCGTAGCCGAGTTCGGCGGCGTATTCGGTAAGCCGCAGAGTCTCGATGGCCGACTCGATACCCGTGCCGGCAATCAGAACTTTGTTCGGCGCGGCGGCCTCGCGGGCGCACTTGAACACGTCGCGCCGCTCCTGATCGGAGAGCATGATCGCCTCGCCGGTCGAACCCAGCACGACGATGCCGGCGACGGGCGTGCGCGAATAGCGCTCGACGTTTGATTCGAGTTTTTTGTAGTACACGTTGCCGTCGGGATAGAACGGCGTGGTGATGGGAGGAAAGATTCCGTGAAGAAGCATGACATCAAGTTACTCAACCAGAACGCAAACCACAATGGACACGATGGATCAGAAGAGGTTATCCTTCGTGACCATAGCGCCCTTCGTGGTCACAGCCTTTGGCGCGGTCACCGATTCGCTCCGCATGCAACTGCTGCAGCGCCTTCACATTCACTTCCCCGCGCTGCAAGGCGGCAATGCCCTCGGCTGCCGCGCGAGCTGCGGCCAGCGTCGTGATCGTTGGAATGCGCGCCGTCACTGCCGCGCGGCGAATCGCTTTCTCGTCGAACCACGGCTCCTGTCCGGTGGGCGTGTTGATGACGAGCTGAATGCGCTGGCCCTTGATGAAGTCGACGACGTTGGGACGTCCTTCTTTCACTTTGTAGACGCGCTCCACGTTCATGCCGGCGGCTTCGATTACGTCGGCCGTGCCGGCGGTGGCGACCAGCTTGAATCCCATGTCGACGAACTTGCGGGCGACCGCGCGCTACGTGCAGTTTGTCGTGATCGGTCACGCTGATGAAGACCGCTCCCTGCGTGGGCAGCTTCTGTCCGGCGGCGAGTTGCGCCTTGGCGAAAGCTTCGCCGAAGTTGTCGGCCACGCCCATGACTTCGCCCGTCGACTTCATCTCCGGCCCAAGCACGGTGTCGACGCCGGGAAACTTGCTCCAGGGAAACACCGGGGACTTCACGTAGTAGTAGTTACCGGTATCGAGATCAGCGCGGCGCTCGATGAATTCCGGCAGAAACTCGCGCAGCTTGCGGCCGGTCATCAGGCGCGCGGCAATCTTCGCCATGGGAATGCCGGTGGCCTTCGACACGTACGGCACCGTGCGCGAAGCACGCGGATTCACTTCGAGCACGTAAACCTTGCCGCCTTCCGATCCGTTGCCTGCATTGCCGTTGCCGCGCGGGATGGCGAACTGTATGTTCATCAGGCCGATGACTTTCAGCGCCTTGGCCAGCTTGAAGGTGTACTCGCGCATGCGCTCCAGCAGGTGCTGCGGAATATCGACCGCGGGCAGCACGCAGGACGAATCGCCGGAGTGAATGCCGGCCTCTTCGATGTGCTGCATGATTCCGCCGATGACGACGTCCTCGCCGTCGGAGAGCGCGTCGACGTCGACTTCGATTGCGTCTTCGAGGAAATGATCGATCAGCACGGGGCGGTCGTGCGAGTACTCGACCGCCTCCTGCATGTAGCGGACGATCGACTGCTCGTCGTAGGCGATCACCATGGCGCGTCCGCCGAGTACATAGGACGGCCGCACCAGCACCGGGATAGCCGATGCGGTTCGCGCCCTCGACCGCTTCTTCGATCGAGGTCGCCATCACGCCGGGCGCTTGCGGAATCTCGAGGTCTTCGAGCAGCTTATTGAACTGCTTGCGATCTTCGGCGAGATCGATCGACTCCGGCGACGTGCCGATGATCTTCACGCCGGCTTCCTTCAGCGGAAGCGCGAGATTCAGCGGCGTCTGCCCGCCAAACTGCACGATCACGCCAACCGTCTGCGCCCTTCGACGTTTCATGCTGGTAGATCGCCCAGACGTCTTCGAACGTCAGCGGCTCGAAGTAGAGGCGGTCGCTGGTGTCGTAGTCGGTCGAGACGGTCTCGGGATTGCAGTTGATCATGATCGTCTCGTAGCCGTCGTCGCGCAGCGCGAATGAGGCGTGGCAGCAGCAGTAATCGAACTCAATTCCCTGCCCGATGCGATTCGGGCCCGCTGCCGAGAATGATGACTTTCTTCTTGTCGGTCGGCGCGGCCTCGTCTTCGTCTTCGTAGGTCGAGTAGAGATAAGGCGTGAAGCTCTCGAACTCGGCCGCGCAGGTGTCGACGCGCTTGTAGACCGGGCATCACGCCATGTTTCTTGCGCAGGTGCCGGACCTTTTCCTGGCCTCTCCAGCCGCCAGACCTGCGGCCAGCCGTCCGTCGGAGAATCCCATGCGCTTGGAATCGCGCAGCACCTCGGTGCGGAATCGACTCCATCGGGTGCTTTTCCAACTCAAGTTGCTGGTCGTTGATTTCTTTGAGTTGGTACAGGAACCACGGGTCCATCGAAGTCATCTTCGCGATCTGCTTGACCGTGTGTCCCTGGCGCAGCGCGTAGCGCACATATGCGAGGCGCTCGGGATGCGGCGTCACCAGACGCTGCGTCAGAATCTTGGGCTCGATCTTGTCGGCCGCCAACTTTCTTGCCGGTGTCGAGCGAGCGGACGCCCTTCATCAGCGCTTCTTTGAAGGTGCGGCCGATGGCCATGACTTCGCCGACCGACTTCATCTGCGGGCCCAGCGTGTCGTCGGCGCCGGGAAATTTCTCGAACTGCCACTTCGGAATCTTCACGACAACGTAATCGAGCGTCGGCTCGAAGCATGCCGGAGTCTTGCGGGTGATGTCGTTGGGAATCTCGTCGAGCGTGTAGCCCACGGCGAGTTTCGCGGCAATCTTCGCGATTGGGAATCCTGTCGCCTTCGATGCCAGCGCGGACGAGCGCGAGACGCGCGGGTTCATCTCGATGACGACCATGCGCCCGGTCTCGGGATTCACGCCGAACTGAATGTTCGATCCGCCAGTGTCGACGCCGATTTCGCGGATCACGGCGATCGAGGCGTCGCGCATCGCCTGGTACTCGCGGTCAGTGAGGGTCTGCGCGGGAGCGACCGTGATCGAATCGCCGGTGTGCACGCCCATGGGATCGAAGTTCTCGATCGAGCAGATGATGATGACGTTGTCTTCGGTATCGCGCATCACCTCGAGCTCGTATTCCTTCCACCCGAGCACGGACTCTTCGATGAGCGCCTCGTGCACCGGAGAGAAGATCGAGACCGCGGGTCAGCACTTCCACCAGTCTCTTCGCGGTTGTAAGCGATGCCGCCGCCTGTGCCGCCGAGAGTGAACGATGGGCGAACGATGACCGGGAATCCGATCTTGCCGGCGAACTCGATCCCGTCTTTCGTGTTGTTGACCAGCGCCGACTTGGGAACGTCGAGGCCGATGCGCTGCATCGCGTCTTTGAAGAAGAGGCGGTCTTCGGCCTTCTTGATGGCCGCGACGTTCGCGCCGATCAGTGTCGCGTTGTACTTCTCGAGAACGCCGCCGTCGGAAAGCTCAATCGCGAGATTCAGCGCGGTCTGTCCGCCAACGGTGGGCAGAACGGCGAATCCGGCGCCGGGCGACATCTCGCGCTCGATGCGGATGATCTCTTCGAGATATTCGAGCGTTAGCGGCTCGATATAGGTGCGGTCGGCCGACTCCGGGTCGGTCATGATGGTCGCCGGGTTCGAGTTCGCCAGCACCACTTCGTAGCCCTCGGACTTGAGCGCCTTGCAGGCCTGCGTGCCGGAGTAATCGAACTCCGCCGACTGCCCGATGACGATGGGCCCGGAGCCGAGGATCAGGATCTTCGAGATGTCAGTGCGTTTAGGCATCTTTATAGCGCCGGCATCATGCCGGCTGTCTGTCGGGTGTCACAGCCAATCGAGCCGCCGTGACGGCGGCGCTCACCCCTTCCACTCCTCCATCATCTTCGTGAACTCCTTGAACAGATAATGCGAGTCGTGCGGCCCCGGCGCGGCCTCCGGGTGATACTGCACGCTGAACAGCGGCATGTTCCGGTGGCGCAGGCCTTCGAGCGTGTGGTCGTTCAAATTCCATGTGCGTTAACTCGACTTCACTCTGCGGCCAGCGAGTCCGGATCGACGGCGAAATTATGGTTGTGCGCGGTGATCTCGATCTTCCCGGTCTGCAACTGCTTCACCGGATGATTCCCGCCGTGATGTCCAAACTTCAGCTTGAAGGTCTTGCCGCCCAGCGCGATTCCCGTGAGCTGATGCCCCAGGCAGATCCCGAAGATCGGCTGCCGCCCCATCAGCCTGCGAATCGAATCGACCGCGTACGTGCACGGCTCCGGATCGCCCGGGCCATTTGACAGGAAAACTCCATCCGGCTTCAGCGCCAGCACGTCTTCCGCCGGAGTCTGCGCCGGGACCACCGTCACCTTGCAGCCCTCGCCGCGCAGCTTGCGCAGAATGTTCTGCTTGATGCCGAAGTCGTAGGCGACCACGTGGAAGCGCGGCGGCTCGTCTTTCACTCCGACCACGGCCACCGGCTCGTGCGAGCGCTCGCCCACTTCCCACACGTACGACCGCTTGGTGCTGACCTCTTTCGCCAGATCCGTCCCATCCATCTTCGGAATCGAACGCGCCTTTGCGATCAGCTTCTCGGCGTCGCTCTCGATGGTCGAGACCACGCCGCGCATCACGCCGTGATCGCGCAAGTGCCGCACCAGCGCGCGCGTATCGATGTCCGACAGCACCGGCACCTTGAACTGCTCCAGATATTCTTCGGCGACCTGCTGCGAGCGCCAGTTCGAGCTGACGCGCGAGAACTCGCGCACGATCAGGCCCTCGATCCACGGACGCGTGGCTTCGTTGTCGTCCTGGTTGGTGCCGTAATTTCCGATTTCTGGATTGGTCAGAACGACGATCTGTCCGGAGTAGGAAGGGTCGGTGAAAATTTCCTGGTAGCCGGTGATGGAAGTATTAAAAACGACTTCGCCGTAGCATTCGCCTTTGGCGCCGTAGCCTTTGCCTCGGAAGACTCTACCGTCTTCCAGCGCAAGGATAGCTTGCATTCTCGCTCCGAGGAGTGGATTTTATGAATTTTAGCAGGGATTTTCGTGGGGTGAAAGAGGAGAAGGATGATTCGCGCATAAAATCTGAGGAAAAATCGGATTCGAGTTATCGATGCTTCCGATCCCGCGTCGGCAGCGGCAGCAAGATGCCGCCACCTTTCGACTTCGCTCAGGGCAGGCTATCCGCCTGGGAGGCGGCGCGACGCGGCTGAAGCTGAGAGAGATGAAGCTACCGGACGCGCCCCACCTTATCCATGGGCCAATAGCCAAAAACAGCTTTTCCGTAAATCAGGTCCTGAACGACCGGGCCAAAACTGCGGCTGTCCTCCGACATGGAGCGGTGATCGCCCAGGACATAGTATGAACTCGCGGGGACCACAACCTCGGAATAGGTGCGTGAATCGGTGTATTCCGGCGGGACATAGGTCTCAACAAGCGCCTCGCCGTTGACATAAACCTGCCCGGCATCGATGCGAATGCGATCTCCGGCCATGCCAATCACGCGCTTGATGTAGCTTTTCGTGGGATCGTACGGATAGCGAAAGACCACGATGTCGCCGCGTTCGATGGGCTCGAGGCGGTAGACGAACTTGTTGACGAAGATGCGCTCCTGGTCGACTAGGGAGGGCATCATGCTGGTGCCCTCAACCTTCACCGGTTGGTATAGAAAAATAATGATAAACGCCGAAATAGCGAGTGAAATGATGAGGTCGCGCAGCCAGACACCGAATCCCGAGCTCGCTCGAATTGCTGGCGCGGAGGGAACTGTTGCGACAATGACCTGCGATGTGGGCGTGGCAATTCCCATCTCGCCCGCGGAACCTGGATCTGTAGAATTCCCCGCCATCGCTGCCCTATTGTATACAGAACCTGTCCGCGAGGCGCGAGTTGTTCGATAGTTCCTTAGTTTCGTCCAGCCTTCGGCGCTCTACGGGTTTCTCAGCGATCCTCTGTGGTTAAGCTTGAACCGCTGAGATGGCAAGGATTCGCGCGGACGGCCCAGAGAAAATCCGGCAAATTGAGGTACTTCCGATGTTCAGCGGCGAGGCGTTTTCAAAGGTTCCGCGTTACAATATTCGAAACTCAAGGGGAATTCTGATGACGCGTGGCCTGTTTTGCAGCAAGATTGTTCATCGCAGCCTCACGGTAGTGTTCCTTTTTCTGGTGACTCTGAGCGTCTCTGCGCAGTGGTCGTCACCACAGGAAGAGGGCGGTGTTCCCGCCTACAATGCGGCGCCTCCGCCGAAGGGGACCAAGCTGCCTCCGATCCTCGGCAAGTCTGAACTCTGGGGCGCCGACGCGCAGTATTCGTACCAGACGCACGCCTACGAACTGGCCGCCAAGATTCCCACCGTGCTCCATCAGCAACCCTGCTACTGCTACTGCGACCGCATGGGTCACAATAGCCTGCATAGCTGCTTTGAGAACACGCACGGCGCGCAGTGCGCAACCTGCTTGAAAGAGCTTTATTACTCATACCAGCAGCACCAGAAGGGCAAGACGGCCACCCAGATCCGGGCCGGAATTCTCAAAGGCGAATGGAAGCAGCTCGATCTGCAGACGGCCGGATCGATTAATTAGTCGCCGAGTTGTGAGCAATTTAGCCTATTGGATTGCGCTTTATTCTTGCGACTCACTGAACTCGGAACCATGGCTGCCGTTGCCCTCCACCCACTCTTTGAGTGATACTTGAGTGCTCAGGTAATAAGCGCACTTGCAAGGAGTTCGCCATCACAAAGAGCACAGGAAGAGTCTTACACATGGCTCAGAAAGCTGCCCCCACCAAGAAGACGGTCACCGAAGACCCGCGTTATGTGCAGGCCCTGCAAAGCTACGAAACCGGCCTGCGTGCAATGCAGGAGCATAAGTTCGAAAAGGCCAAGCCACATTTTCAGAAGGTCCTCACGGGACCCAGCAAAGAGCTGATCGACCGGGCAACGGTTCATATCAACATCTGCAACCAACACCTGGAGCGCACCCCTGCCAGCCAGTTCAAGACGTCGGAAGAACACTTCGACTACGCGGTCTCGCTGATGAATGTCGGCGACTACGTGGGTGCGCGCGAGCACCTGGACAAGTTGCTCAAGCAGAATCCCAAGGCTGACTATGTGATCTATGGCCTGGCGGCGCTCGAGTGCCTCACGGGTCACGTCGAAGATTCACTTCGTCACCTCGAAGAAGCTCTCCACCTAAAAGCCCAACTGCGCTTCCAGGCGCGAAACGATTCGGACTTCCAGAATCTAGCCGAGGATCCGCGTTTCACCGAGTTGCTCTATCCGGATCCCGGCGCTGACCTGGAATCTGACGATCCCATTGGCGAAGAGGAACCGGTCTAGCCCCAGTGCGAGGACGGCCCTGATGGAAACCAAGACGGCGGGGTCCGCAACACGGGAGAGAACCGCCCGGACAGCGGACTTGCGCGTCGTGGCGATTGGCGGCGGGACGGGACTTTCCACGCTGCTGAAGGGATTGAAGCGCTTCGTCGTGACTCCGGCAGAGATTCTTGCCCCGCGTCCCGGCGCGCCCGTCATCCGCGATCTCAGTGCGGTGGTGACGGTCAGTGACGACGGCGGGTCGAGCGGCCGGCTGCGCAAGGAATTCAACATGCTGCCGCCGGGCGATATCCGCAACTGCATTGTGGCTCTCAGCGAAGACGAGGCTCTGCTCTCCAAACTCTTCCGGCATCGCTTTGACAAAGGTTCGGGGTTGGAAGGTCACAGCTTCGGCAATCTCTTTCTCGCAGCGCTGACATCGCTGACTTCGGATTTCTCCGAAGCAGTTCGCCTTTCTTCCGAGATTCTGCTTACGCGCGGCCACATCTTTCCTGCAACCACGTCGAACATCGAACTCGAAGCGTTGATGGAAGATGGCACGCGCGTCCGCGGCGAAACCAAGATCACCGCCAGCAAAGGGCGAATTCACGAATTATTCCTCGTTCCTCCGGATGTCGATCCGATGCCACAGACGCTGGAGGCGATCGCCAGCGCCGACCTGATCACGATTGGACCGGGATCGCTTTTCACCAGTCTGATTCCGAATCTTCTGGTGAAAGGAATCTCGCAAGCCATTGTCGAATCGAAGGCGACGAAGGTTTACATCTGCAATCTGATGACGCAGGCCAACGAGAGCCTGGGATTAACCGCGGCGGACCATATCCGCGCCTTGAACAGCCATGCGCAATGCCAGATTTTCGACTATGCCCTGCTCAACCGCACTCCGGCATCTGAGGAGATGAAAGCGAAATACGCGCTGGAAGGCGCCTGCCAGATCGTCAATGACCTCGAAGCGATCGAAGCCATGGGAGTGATTCCGGTTCTCGGAGATTACCTGGAAGAAGCCGGCGTAGCCCGCCACAACTTCACCCGAGCAGCCCATGATGTGCTGGAACTGGCGATGCAAACGCCGAGCGGCAGATTCGCGAGACCATCCCTGGAAAATCAGTAGCTTTTTTTCTCTCTGCATTTTCCGCGGGCATTTCTCTGCGCACTCGCGGTCAAAGCTTTAGCGCAAAGAACGCTGAGGACCTCGCGGAGATCGCCGAGCAGGCCTTCGATTCCCTTTTTTTGGAGACTTCCTGTATCGTGTTCCGTCGCCTTGCTGAATTTTCTTTACGCTCCCAGGGATCCCCTTATGCGCCTTTTCATTGCTCTCCTGCTCCTTGCCATATCGGCCAATGTCGCCGCGCAGGCTGCTCCGGAAAAGGGTGGACATGAGGTCCAGCTCTGGGCAGGCGGCGGACACTCCGTGAGCGGCGGACGTGGCAACACAGGAGTTTTCAACGCAGGATTGCGTTACGGATGGGTCCTCACCGACCTGCATCTTCCGGGATTTCTGCGTGGCCGCTTTGAGTACGCGGTCGATGCGGTGCCCCTATTTCTTGCCTTCCAACCTGCAAACACCGCTTACGGCGTTGGCTTCGATCCGCTGGGACTGAAGTGGAATTTTCAACGCCACGGACGCATTTCACCCTATCTGGAACTCACCGGCGGAGTGCTGTTCACGAACCATGACGTTCCCACCGGCACCAACACAGTCAACTTCATGGATCAGGCGGCGCTGGGCATGCACCTCCTCTCAGCGAAGCATAACATCAGCCTTGAACTGCGCTATATGCATATCTCCAACGCGGGGCTGGCGGCGCCGAATCCCGGGGTCAATACCGTGCAGGTGCGGGTCGGAATCGGAAGATTCTTCGGACGACACAAATAAGGCCTCACCGCGATGTGGATTTCCCTAAATTAACTTCACCTTATCTCAGCAATTTTTTTACTCCCCTTGCTAACCGAGAGGAGTCACGTTAGTCTAACTCGGTAACCGAGAGGAGACAGCGTGAGCAAGCCCTCCGATCTGGTCCAGGGAACTCTGGACATGCTGATTCTGAAAATACTGGCGCTGCAGCCGATCGAACGGTGGGCCATCAGCCAGCGTCTGAAACAGATTTCCAGCGATGTTCTGGAGTCAGCGATGGGTCCCTCTATCCCGCGCTGCACAAGCTGGAACAGCACGGCTGGATCCGCGCCGAGTGGAAATCGAGTGAAAACAATCGTCGCGCAAAGTTCTATTCCCTGACCCGGCTCGGGCGGAAGCAACTCGAAAAAGAGACGGCCAACTGGAACCGCATCTCGACGGCCATCTCCGGCATTGTAAAGCTCAAGGAGGCCTGAACATGAGCTTCGAACAATGGTTCTATTCCTTGCCTCTGCGTTTGCGGACCGCTTTTCCCGCAAACAGGTGGATCAGGAACTAAAAGACGAACTGCGCGACCATCTTGAGCAGCAAATCAGGTCAAACTTTGCGAAAGGCATGTCGACGGAAGAAGCTCGCTACTCTGCCCTGCGCGCCATGGGCGGAGTCACGCAGATCGAACAGCAGTGCCGCGACGCGCGCGGCCACAGCATCGAGAATGACATCTTCAGGATTTACGCTATGGATTCCGTCAACTGCTCCGCAGTCCAGGATTTTCTACTCTCACAATTCTGTGCCTGACCCTGGGCATCGGCGCAATGCTGCGTGTTCAGTTGGGCCGAGGGAATCTTTTTCGTCCCTACCCGGCTGTCGCTCACCAGGAGCGGCTGCTCGCTCTGGCCGGAACGGCGCGCGGAGAGAGCGGACGCAACGCAACTTCGTGGCCGGATTTCCTCGATCTGCAGCGAAACTGCACACTCTGTGCGACGCGTTCGTAGCAAAATTACCGGCACCACGCTAAGTATCGGGGACCACGCTGAAGTTGCGACCGGCAGCATCGTCTCGGCGAATTATTTCGATGCGATCGGCGTCCACCCCATTCTCGGGCGCGGCTTCGAACCTGGCGAAGATGTCGGCAGCAATGCCCATGCCGTCGTGGTGATCAGCTATGACCTCTGGCAGAAGCGGTTTAAAGGGATCCGCAAATCGTTGGCAAGATGCAGCGGCTCAATAATGTCCCGCACACCATCATTGGTGTAACGCCGGAAGGCTTTTACGGAACGTTCGTGGGCTGGGCGATGAATTTCTGGGTCCCAGCCTCGATGGAAGAAACTTTCGAAAGCGGCGGATACAAACTCGAAGATCGCGATGCGCGGTGGATCGAAGCTTATGTGCGGCTGAAGCCCGGAGTCACCCGCGCGCAGGCGCAATGAAGTCACGGCGATTGCAACACGACTAGAGGCCAACTACCCAGCCACGAACCGGGGACGCGATATCAAGCTATGGCCGTTGTGGCAAACGCCATTCAATAATGCGCGTACTCTGCTGCCCACGCTCAGATCATGATGGTCGGTGGTGCGTTTGTTCTTCTCATCGCCTGCGCCAATGTCGGCAACCTGCTGCTGGTGAGGTCATTCGCGCGGCGCCATGAAATGAGCGTTCGGATAGCCATCGGCGCCAACGGCGGCCGTCTGTTACAGCAACTTCTCACGGAAGGCTTGATCCTTGCGGCGTTCGGTGCAGCCGGCGGACTCCTGGTGGCGTACTGGTGCCGGCATGCGCTCGCGCTTTGCTCCCCCGGCGCTCGGGAACGGCGATGTATCTTCCCGGCCAAATCGATTGGCATGTGATGCTGCTCAGCACCGGCATTTTGCCTTATGACACGCTCGTTCTCGGGCTGGTTCCTGCGTTTCAGACGCGCCATCTCGATCTTGCCGGCGCCTTGAAGGCCGAATCTTCGGCGTGTAACCGCTCGCAGAAGAGCGTGGATGCGCTCGGGCTTGGTCGTGTTCCAGGTTTGCCTGAGTTTCATCTTGCTGGCCGGAGCCGTGCTACTGCTCGAGAGTCTCGAAAAGATCCGAACCACCAGCCCGGGCTTTTCCACAACCAGAGTGGTAGAGACTGGCGTGTCTCTGGTGGCAGCGGGATACGACGTGCAGCGAGCCAAGACTTTTCAGGACGAACTGATTGATCGTGTCAGGGCCCTGCCCGGAGTGGAGTCCGCCGCGTACGCCCGAGTCACGCCGCTGGGCTATGGTTCATTCTCCTCAACGCCGATTTCCGTGGACGGCTATCAACCTTCACCGGAAGAGCAGCCTTCGGTTGATTACAACCAGGTCGGTCCAGCCTACTTTGCAACGTTGGGCATCCCTCTAACCTCGGGTCGCGAATTCACTCGCGCGGACGACGAAAACGCCCCCTTGGTCGCGATCGTGAATCGGACCATGAAGGCGCGGTACTGGGGCGATCAGGATCCCATCGGACGGCGTCTGCAGGTGAAAGGCAAATGGGCGCGAGTCGTCGGCGTGGCTGCGGACTCCAAATACGAGAGCATCCGCGAGGATCCAAAGCCATTCTTCTATGTGCCCCTTTTGCAGGATTTCGTCCGCGGACCGGCTTTGAATATCCGGACTACGGAACCTCTGCAGAGTATTTCGGCGCACTCCTCCGCGAAGTCCATGCCTTGGACGCGAACCTTGCCCTTTACGAGACGATTACGCTTCAGGAACAGGTTGATCGCTCAACCTCGGCACAACTTGTGGCCGTAACCCTGGTTTCGATCCTGGCAGGATTGGCGGTTCTGCTCGCCGCAGTCGGCCTCTATGGGGTGATGTCTTACGCAGTAGCGCAGAGTATGCGCGAGCTCGGGCTGCGCATAGCCCTCGGCGCGGGCCCAACCAATCTGCTTCGTCTCGTCATTTCGCGTGGCCTGAGGTTAACCGCAGGCGGCGTTTTCCTTGGCCTCCTCGCCGGACTTGCACTGACGCGATTACTCGGAAAGCTTCTCTACAACGTCAGCCCGTACGATCCGCGGGCATTCGGGGCGGCGTTGGCGGTGATGACGATCACCACCGTCGCAGCTTGTTTCTTCCCTGGATGGCGTGCTACCCGTGCCGATCCCGCTCGTGTTCTGCGCGATTGATCCTTTCATGCGTTGAGGCTGCTGCCAAATATCAGGATCTTAAGTTGAGGCGGCCGCCGCATGCTATCCGGTTGCTGACAATCCACCAGCAATCGTAATTAGGCGGTCGGCGGAGCGACGACCTTTTTGGAGTTCTCATGCTGTGCCCGCTTGAGTCCCCGAGTTGATGTTGTGATTCACGCGGAAGAAATTGGCGGGATCGTATTTCTTCTTGATAGCGGCCAGGCGCGCCAAGTTCGCACCAAATGCTGTCTTGATGACATCTTCCGATTCGACGTCGAGCGCAGAAAGCAGGTGCGCGTTCTCCGAGAAAGGCCGCAGTATTTCCTCGCCGGATCGAGCCCAGTCGCGGTGCATGTTCGTCTGCGCCGGATCGGTCCACTGCGCGAGGAACAAGATATCCCACGGCAGATTGCGGTGCGGGAACGCCGTGGCTTCACTCGAAACCCGGCCCGCGGCGCCGCCATAATATTCGAGAACAACAAAGGAAAGAGGTGAACGCAGCCGGTTTGCGTGCTCGACAATCGCAGTGATCGCATCGTCCGATAATTCCCTTGCAACGTGGACTTCCAATAATTGTGATTGCCGTCCGGGAATGATGGACCAAGCAGCGACTGCATAGCGGGAAAAGGCATGGGCTGGATGGCATCGACCATCGGGCTTCCGAACTTGCGCAGAGGTTGCAGGACGCGTTCCCCATCGGCGACATTGCCGCAATAGCAAGGGATCACTCCCACCAGCGGAGAACCGTCCGGACCGTGAAGCAGAGCGGCGTAGGCCGTGAGTTCGTCCGGAGCGGACGCCATGTAATCACGGAAGTGGCGGATCACGTCAATGGCCATCTCACGAGGGTAGAGTAGAAGGCCGCCCAAGACCGTCGAAACCGGGTGGGCCTGGAACTCGAAAGAAGTAACAACGCCGAAATTACCACCTCCGCCGCGGAGCGCCCAGAAAAGATCGTCGTTCTCAGAAGCACTGGCCGTGAGCACTTTGCCGTCGGCTGTGACCACCTGCGCAGACAACAAGTTGTCGATGGACATTCCGTATTTACGAATCAGCCAGCCAACACCACCTCCGAGGGTCAGGCCACCAATACCAGTCTTGGGCACTATGCCGCAGGGAACTGCAAGCCCGAAGACATGCGTTTCTCTATCAATATCACCAAGCGTCGCTCCGCCCTGAACTCGAACTCTTCCGGTCACGCCGTCTACGAAAACGGATCTCATTCGCGGAGAGATCGATCACCAAACCATCGTCACAGAGTGCGCGGCCGCCTACGTTGTGCCCGCCGCCACGAATCGCCGTCAGCAGATGGTTCGTCCTTCCGAAATTTACAGCGGCAATCACGTCAGCAACGCCAGAGCACCGAGCGATCACCCTGGGATGTTTGCTAACGCTTGCATTCCAGATCTGACGGGCCTCGTTGTAGCCAACGTCTGGTGGCTCGAAAACCTCACCGTGAAATACAGATCGGAACGATTTGATATCGATGGCGGACATGGCGCAGAATTGTACTCCATCAGCAGCCATGTGGTGCTCCGGACATATTCACTACCTTTCCGAAAATTCAATCAAATATTTCAAGGCACAATCTCCGTACGCGTCGCAACTCCGCGCTTAGCTACCAGACGCCTTCCTGAATCACCGCGACTCCCCAGGCGGGTAGAGCGATCGTGCCATTCTGCGACACAGCTTCGCCGGAAAGCAGGTCTTTTCCCTGCGGGAAAGCATAGGTTATCCGAGCCGGATCAGCCGAATAGTTCAGGAGGTAATGAACTGCGTGCCCATCGGCCAGCGTGCCGCTCCGCATAATCGTCGGGAAGTGGAGCTCTTGCTGTTGCCCCCAGAGACCAGCCCGCTTGACGCTTTCCTCCACGATCTTCTCGATGAGCGCGTCGCTTGGCATGAAGCCAACGTAGGTGACCTCGCCCTTACCGTAGTTGTTGCGGACGATGGCTGCGTATTTGCCCCAGACGGGATGGTGGTAGCGTGCAACGACGGTAGCCGTCGTGGGCGTCAGCAACTCCATCCACCAGCGTGCGGTATTGTCAGCCGCGCCGACGTGGTATGGATCATTCTCGAGCGAAACGCCAGCGGGAATGGTGAACTGGTTGTACTGCACGCCAGCGGCTTCCGCGATCAACCCGGGCTGGGTGGTGGAGCGCACCCTCACATTCTCATCGGAGAACCCGCTCTTGAAGGTATAGAGCAGGTGGCCCCCCGCCTTGGCAAAGTTGTTCAGGCGCTCGATCTCCACGTCCGACGCGGCGTAAAGCGCGGGAACAAGGATGAGCTTGTAGGCCGACAGATCCGTCGTTGAAGGATCAACGAAATCCACTTCTGCATTCATCCGGTAGAGTGCGTCATAGAAGGGGCGAAGGACATCGTTATAGGTGGTGGTCGAGGTCCAGCCGAACTTGAAGGAATTGAATGCTGTCAGCGCCCGGTTGCTGACGTAGATTGCGATGCGATTGTGTTTCCGCATGTTCGCCAACTGTGGACCCAGCCGGGCAAGATCTTTTCCGATCGAACCAGCCTCGTCGTAGGTGGGGTTGGGCTTGAAATCCTGACTGAGCAGACCGCGCCAGTAGGTTTCCACTGCATTCGCCGTAGTTCCCCAATGCCAGTACTCGACCATCTGGGCGCCGGACGCAAGATGGCTGAACGCCTGAAGCCGAAGTTGGCCGGGATAGGGCGTCCATTCCGGAAAGCCCTGCGCCTCCGTTTCGATGACGAGATAATTCTGACCGCGGCGCATCGATCGCGCCAGATCGCCGCCGAAAGCGATCTCGGCGCCGGTGAGGTGATCCTGTGTGGGGTGATAGATATCGATGCCCGCCACATCGAGCGCGCGTGCCGCCGCGAAGTGATCGACTGCGGGCTGGATTCCATAGGAGTACCCCCGCCAGTCGAGATCGAAGTTTTGCGTCACGAACTGGCCCTTCCGCGCATGATCGCGAACGAGCCCCGCCTGCCACGCGAGATAGTCGGTCACCAGGCCTCGCTGGAACTCAGCGAATGCAGAGAGGACGCTGGCGTTGATAGAGCCGTTCACCGACGGGAAGTCTGCCCAGTCGTTGACGCGGTTGCTCCAGTAGTCAAGACCGAACTCCTTATTCATGGCGGCGAGATCGGGGAAGCGCTGGCGCATGTACTTCACAAAGGCGGCCTGAACGTTGGGGCCGCTGGTCTCGTAGGCCTTGGTCTCATTGTCTAGTTGGTAGCCGATGACCGAAGGATGATCCTTGACATGGTCGACGAGAGCGACAATTACCCGCTGCGCAGCGTCGCGAAAAGCGGGATTCGTGATGTCCATGTTCTGGCGGCGGCCATATTCGGCAGGCCCACTGGGAGTGACAACCAGAACGTCCGGGTGTTGCCGTGCGAGCCACGTGGGAATGGCATAGGTCGGTGTTCCCACGATGACTTTAATCCCGGCCTTGTCCATGGCGTCGAGTACGCGATCGATGTGGCTGAAGTCGAAGACGCCCGGCTTCGGTTCCAAAGTGCCCCACGTGGACTCCGCGATGCGCACAACGGTGATACCGGTCGCCTTCATCATGCGGACGTCTTCATCGAGACGATCCGACGGGGCGTACTCCTCGTAATAGGCAGCACCGAAGAGGATCGTCTTCTGAGCCTCGAGCGACTGCCCGATGGCTTGGAACGCGTTCGTTATGGAAAAAATGGCGAAAACACTGACTTGTAGGAGCCGACGTTCACTCATGAAAATTACCTGCACCTGGAACTCGATGCCCTTGTCTTATTGAGGTGCTCATGCCCTGATAAGGTACGCCACTCTCGATGCAACGAGAAGTCATAGGCGAGTCGGCTCGCGGTCTTTCCCCCGGGAGACATTGCGAACAATTGCGGGCCTTGCCGAGCAGGGCACCTGAGTTGCGGCTCTCGCATTCGCCAGCTATTCTTCTCGGTTATGTCCACGCTCGTCGAATGTGTTCCCAATTTCTCCGAAGGCCGCGACAAAGCCAAAGTTGACGCCATCGTCGACGCCATGAAGATGCCGGGCGTCTACCTGCTTGATCGCGAGATGGATTCCGACCACAACCGCTGCGTCATCACCTTGGTCGGCGAACGCGAGCCGATTCAGGAAGCCGCCATTCGCGGCGTCGGCAAAGCCGCCGAATTTATCGACCTCACGTCTCACACCGGAGCCCATCCTCGCATGGGAGCCGCCGACGTGGTTCCGTTCATCCCTATCGACGGCGTCACCATCGAAGACTGCGTCGCCATGGCGAACCATGTTGGCGAAGAGATCTGGAAGCGCTACAAGATTCCGGTCTATCTCTACGAGTCCGCCGCCAGAATTCCCGGAACGTCAGGGTCTGGAGAATATCCGCCGCGGTCAGTTTGAAGGCATTCGCGCCGAGATCGCGACCATCCCGCGCGCCGCCCGGACATCGGCGACCCGTGCGTCCATCCCACCGCAGGGGCGACGGTGGTCGGCGCCCGCAAATTTCTCATTGCCTATAACGTCTTCCTCAACACACCCGATGTCGACATCGCCAAGAAGATCGCAAAAGCCATTCGCTTCTCGACTGGTGGCATGCGCTTCGTAAAAGGAGCGGGATTCCTGGTGCGCGGACTGGCCCAGGTCTCGATGAATCTTACCGACTTCGAGCAAACACCGGTCCACCGTGTTTTCGAGATGGTGAAGCGCGAGGCCGCCCGCTATGGCGTCACGCCGGTCTCCAGCGAGATCGTCGGCCTGATTCCGAAAAAGGCGCTGGAGCAAGCCGCAGAATGGTTTCTGCAGGTGGAGAATTTCGATTCGTCATTGATCCTGGAAAATCGGCTCGCCGCCGTCATGGGAGGAAAGATGGCGGTCGGCGGCCTGCGCGCCGGAGTCGAACCTTTCGTCGAGCAACTTGCCGCACCCACGGCCACGCCTGGTGGAGGCAGCGCCTCGGCTGCAGCTGCATCCATGGCCGCAGGCCTTGCCGTCATGGTCGCATCCATGTCGCGCGGCAAGAAGGCTTACCTGCAATATGAATCGCAGTTAAGCGCAGCCATCGCTCGCCTCACACCGCTACGCGAAGAACTGAAAGCTGCGGTCGACGCCGACGCCGAATCCTACAACTCTGTGATGAAAGCCTATAAACTGGCAAAGACCGCAGTCGATGAAGCCTCTGGTGAAGCCCTGATCGAAGCCGCACTAAAACAAGCAACGGCCGTTCCGCTCAGCGTCGCCGAAAGAGCGAACGAAATCGCAAAGATCATCAAATCCCTTGAGCCCATCACCAATCCCAACATGAAGTCGGATCTGACCACGGCTGTGGCGCTGGCCGGCGCCGCTCAGACCGGAGCGCTCGCCAACGTAGAGATCAATCTGGCCTCGATCAAAGATCAGGCTTTTGCGGGCCAGGTTCGCCAGCGAATCTCAAAGATTCGTTCCTAAACCGCCTAAAATTCCGGAAATATTTTTGCTTTGGCTCCGAGTGGAAACCAGTTTGATGGGTTTGTTTATCGCAAATCCGTAACCACCCCAGGCAATCACGAGGTCTCCCATGGGCCGAACCGCTTTGCTCTACGTGCTTCTATTGGGATCAGCCTGTGCAGCTATGCTTCTTGGAGCGAATGGCTGCAGCGGCAAATTCTTTCAGAATCCGTTTGGATCCTCCAAAATCCAGCACGTCGTCATCGTCTTCCAGGAAAACCGGACTCCCGACAATCTGTTTCAAGATCCGGTGCTGATTTCTGCCGGCGCGGATATCGCCAGCAGCGGGCTTAGTTCCTCCGGTCAGGTGATTCCGTTGACTCCCGAGTCTCTGGGTGTCAACTACGACCTGAGTCACGCCCATTCGGCTTTTGTGGCGCAATACGATGGCGGAAAGATGGATGGAGCCGACCTGGTGCCGACGGTTTGCTATGTTGCGCCCTGCCCATCGGATCCTCAGTACTTCTACGTCCAAGGCTCAGATGTGCAACCGTATTTTCAAATGGCCGAGCAATACACATTCGGCGATCGCATGTTCCAGACGAACGAGGGACCAAGCTTCCCCGCCCATCAGTTCATCATTTCGGGAACCTCTGCACCGACCGCAACAAGCAATCTTTTCGTAGCGGAGAACACGACCGGCGGCACCGGCTGCGCCGCGCCTCCCACGGCCTTGGTCCTCTGCAGTCGATCCTCAAGGGAACGAATCGAGCACGATTTACCCGTGCACGGACCATCCGACGCTGACCGACCAGCTCAACGCCAAGGATCTGTCCTGGCGCTATTACACTCCCGGTCCCAACTCGATTTGGACCGGTCCGAACGCCATTCAGCACATGTGCAGCCCGAATGCTGCGCCTCCGAACGGCACGGCCTGATCGGTTCTGACTGGGTCAACCACGTCGTGATTTACAACAAGCAGAGTCCCGCCCCCATCCTCACCGATATCGCCAACGATCAATTGCCGGCGGTGAGCTGGGTCATACCCGCCGGCAAAAATTCCGATCACCCGGGTCTTCGACTCGGCATCGGCGGCCCCTCATGGGTGGCTTCGATCGTGAATGCGATCGGCAATAGCTCCTATTGGGCGAATACCGCGATCATCGTGACCTGGGACGATTGGGGAGGATGGTACGACCATGTGCCGCCTCCGCAAGTCATCGACGACGGCAGCAGCTGGGGATCGGGATACGTTTATGGGTTCCGCGTGCCCTTGATCGTGATTTCCCCCTACGCCAAGGCGGCCTACATTTCCCATGTCACCACGACTTTGGCAGCATTCTCCATTTATGGAGGAGAACTTTCGGCTTTCCTCGCTCGGGTATGCCGATGCCTACGCGCCGACGACCTCTCCGACTGTTTCAACTTCAACCAGACTCCGCTGGCTTTCAACACTATCAATGCGCCTTTGACTGCGAGCCATTTTCTGAACGATAGGACTCCGCCGGACGATCCAGACGATGACTAGACCGCCGGAAGCCAGTGAATCCGGGACTCGCAATCGGAGAGGCGCGTCCAAATGGTCAACGGTCACTGTACTTTTGTTTCTTTCCCTGAATTGCAAGTAAAATAGAATGAATCGATCTATTAACGACAAGGTCTGATCGTGCATCCAAGTAAGGGTTGCGCAATCCTAACATGCTTTCTGATTCGAGGCGTTATGAGACTTCTCAGGGTTTGTCTGGCTTCTGTGCTCCTGGTGAGCATGGCCTATGCGATGCCGCTGAACTCTTCGGCCCGCTCCTGCGTTCCCGCCGATCTGCTGCAACTGATCTCGGTGGACTACCGGGCCCTCAAAGATTCGCCGACCGCGATGGCGCTGAAGCAGCAGTTATGCCCGATAACATCAAGCAGTTTGAAGCGGCGCTGAAGGGCATTGGCCTCGACCCCGACAAAGACGTGGACACTCTCACCTTTGCCTCGTTCCGCTCCGGCAAGCAGGGCGTGAAGACGGTCGGCGTCGCGGCCGGACCCTTCAATATGAAGGCTGTGCTGAAGAAGATGAAGCTGCAGAAGTACGTGCCCAAGAAGTACGGCAATGCAGACATTTATCCGATGGACGGCGGCTTCGTCATGAGTTTCCTGGACGACAGCACGCTGCTGTTCGGCGATGCGACCTCCATCCGCGTTGCGCTCGATACCCGGAGATGGCAGATTCTGGGCCTGGATACCAACGGCAACATGGCCGACATGATGACCAGTGTCGACTCCGCTCCTGTCTGGAGCATCCTTGACCAGCAGGGCACGCAGAACACGATGCACTCTGCGATGGGCGATGCCTCCAAGATCGCCGACTACGACACGCATCAAGAAGCGCCTGCATGGGCTCGCGCTACACGATGAGCTTCAACAGCGGCGTCAACTTCGACATGACCGTTCGTCACCTCCGACTCCACGACTGCCGCCACCGTCTCTTCCCTGCTGAAAGGCTACATGCTGTACAAGAAAATGAGCGCCACTCCGGCGGAGAAAGTTGCGGTGGAGAACACGGCTGTCGATTCCGACGGTTCGAACAGTGCAAGTGCACTTCAAGGCCAACGACCAGCAGTTCCAGTCGCTGATGCACTCGGAACTGTTCGCGGCCGTAACCCACTAAGGAAATCGAACGCCGAAACAGCAAAGGCCGATTCGCGATGCGAATCGGCCTTTGCACGTTAGAGCATCAAGGATGCCGAGATGTACTCCCGGCACTAGGGATTCCCCTAGTTGTGATGACATCAAGTCATGCCCTAGCGTTGCTTTACTTGGAGGTGGATCTGCGTTTCGTGCGATTCTCGTTAGTGACTGCTTTCGTTCTCTGCGTATCGGCAGCATCCCAGGCGCAAGAAGGCGAGTATAGCAAGTACCTGTTCAATATCGGCGGGGGCATCTCGTTTCCTCAGGGAGACTTGGGCCAGTTCATCGATGGTGGCGGGAATTTTGTCCTCGGCGGTGGCTATAATTTCTCGAAGCACATCGGCGTGGATAGCGAATTCATGTATCAAGACTTACCCGTGAACTCCGCCACCAAGCAGGCGCTAAGCACGAGTGGCGCCCAGGCTCGGCAATATGCGTGGACATTCAATCCCATCATCCACTTTCCGCTTGGACACAAGGCAGGCGGCTATCTGATTGGTGGTGGCGGCTGGTTCCACCGATCCGGCGAAACCACAACGCCCGGCGTGGGTGTCGTCTGTGATCCGTATTGGTCCTGGTGGTCCGGATGCGCGATTGGAAGCGTGCAAGTCGTAACAGGGTCGCAGAGTGCCAACGCATTCGGCGGCAACATCGGTGGAGGCTTTACCTATCGTCTCGGCGAGAGCCATGCCAAGATCTACGCAGAGGTCCGGGAGCCTCATTATGCTTCTTACAACAAGGTTGCCACCCCCGGTGCTTCCACTTACGTTTGGCGTCCGCTGGTAAGAGGCGGGGCTGATCTGGCAAGAACTGCGATCATCGTCGATAAGGCGCGGGTATTGAAAAATAAGACTCGCAAAACTCACTGTTGCTAACAGCGTTTACACTCAAGTTCCCGTCGCCGGAGATATAACGCCAGCTGGCGGGCTATGGAGAGGACTGCCGAACCGTCGCTGCGTGTTACTCCATCGTCATTTTCGCATCGACGTCCATAGAACATGAGCTGGAATGGCTGGGTGTGGGAGGACTATGCGGCACCGCTGATCCATCCCCTTCCCAAAAAATAAATGAGCAGCTTCTGAGCGCTTTTCTACTGGAATCCTCATTTCTTCCTCTTCTCGCGCGCCCAGCCTTCTTTCACCACTTGCCGCCCGCGGCCGACGGCCAGAGCGTCTTCCGGGACATCATCCGTGATGCATGATGCCGCTCCGACGTACGCGCCCTTACCTATGCGCACCGGCGCCACCAGCGTGCTGTCACTGCCAATGAAGACGTTATCGTCGATGACCGTCTTGTGTTTGTGAACCCCATCGTAGTTACAGGTGATCGTGCCTGCGCCAATGTTGACGCCGGTGCCGATCTCGGCATCGCCGAGGTAGGTGAGATGATTCGCCTTCGATCCCTTCCCGAGCTTGATCTTCTTGGTCTCAACGAAATTGCCGACATGCGCGCCTTCGCCGATCTCGCTTCCAGGACGAAGATGCGAATACGGCCCGATAATCGCTCCCGGTCCAATCTGCGCGCCTTCCATGATGGATCCCGGGCGCACTGTGACTCCGTCTCCGATTTCCGAATCGCGAATTACACAGTAAGAACGCACGCGGCTCTTGCTGCCGATCTTCGTTTTGCCCAGCAACTGCACGTAGGGTTCGATCACGGTATCGGGCGCAATTTCGACGTCGGCGTCGATTACGCAAGTCGAGGGATAAAAGATCGTCACCCCATCAGCCATCAACTGTCGACATTTGGCGAGCCGCATCTGCTGATCGATATCCGCCAGCTCGGCCCGAGTATTGCCGCCCAGCACTTCGCTCGGAGTTGCCGTCTTGAAGGCGGCGACACGCCGGCGCGCTTTTCGAAACAGGGCAGCCATATCGGTCAGGTAATACTCCCGATGTGCATTGTCGGTGGAAAGTTCGCCGATGCGCGAATAAAGCTCCTTCACATCGAAAACGTAGAAACCGGAATTGATCTCTCGAATCTTCTTCTGCGCGGGGCTGGCGGATTTTTCTTCGACGATGCCCAGCACCTCTGCGCTTTTCGCGCTCTTGCGAAGGACGCGTCCGTATCCGCTTGGATTGTCCAGCTCCGCGCTCAGCAGCGTCATCGCCGCCCGCTGCTGCAGGTGAAAATCCCGCAACTGTCCGATCGTCTGCGGAGAGATCATCGGAGCGTCGCCGGAGAGGACAATCACAATGTCATATACCGCGAGCGCCTCTTGCGCCACCATGAGGGCGTGGCCGGTGCCGCGCTGCTCCGCCTGCAACACGAAGTTGACGCCGGTGTGCTGCATGGCGGCGCGCACTCGTTCCGCCTCGTGCCCGATGATGGCGTAGACGTCACGGGCAGGCACGAGGCGCACCGCCGCACGAATGACATGCTCCAGCAGAGGCTTGCCGCCAACTTCATGTAAAACTTTAGGTAGTTGCGATTTCAGCCTCGTTCCCTTGCCTGCAGCCATGATGGCGATCGCCACCCGGGGAGGGGCGTCTGACGGAGCTTTTGCCGATTGTGCTGAGGATGGCTTCGAGGAACGGGAAGACCTGACTTTGGATTTGTTCATCTCGAACTCAATATACCTTCGCAGACGGTACGAGGACAAAAGTCAAAAGAATAACCACAGAGGCACGGAGGTTCACAGAGAAACTCTGTGCACCTCTGTGCCCTCTGTGGTGAGTGGTTCTTGGTACGCCTCTGGCAATGGCTATCTCCCACGCGGTAGCGCGGCGCCGGTGCCACACGGTGACCCCAAAATCTTATCGGAGAGAGAGAATGCCGAAATACGTGATTGAGCGTGACATTCCGAACATCGGGAGTGTCACTCCAGACCAGGTTATCGCCATCTCGCAGAAATCCTGCAGTGTGTTCAACAACCTTGGTCCGAAGATTCAGTGGCCCCACAGCTACGTCACCGACGACAAGATCTATTGCGTCTACATCGCTCCCAATGAGGAGATGGTGCGCGAACATGCCCGTCTGGGCGGATTCCCGGCGAATCGGGTCTCCGAAGTGAAGCTGATGATCGATCCGACATCAGCCGAGGCTTAGGTCACAAGCCGAGTCCCCCGTCGACGGCCAGGATCTGGCCGGTAATGAACTGGGGTGCGGTGGCAAAGAACAAGACGGCGGCGGCAATTTCTTCGCCGCGCCCGTTGCGCTCCATAGGCGTCTGCTTCGCCATGCGGCGCATGAAGGCTGCCGCAGACTTTTCCCCCAGATCGATCATGCCGGGCGCTATCGCGTTCACCGCAATTTCCGGCGCGAGCGCTTTGGCCATCACTTTCGTCAGCATGTGAAGAGCTGCCTTCGACGAGCAGTAGTGCGCGTGCGTCACCCACGGCCGCAACCCGCCGAGAGATCCCATGTTGATGATCTTCGCCTCGAGCTTCCCTGCACTTTTCCCGCGGTCGCGACGCATCCACTTGAGGGCTTCCCGGGAAACCAGAAACGGCGCGCGTGTGTTGGATGCGAAGATCGCATCCCACTGCCGGACGGTCAGCTTCTCAAACTCTGCTGTCTCGTAATTGGCCGCGTTGTTAACCAGAATGTCGATGCGCCCCAGTTCGCGGCCGGCTTCTTTCATCATGCCGCGGACACTGGCTTCGTCCGTCACATCACACCGCAACGCGAATGCGCGAACCCCGAAGCCGCACAGATCGACGACAGTCTCTCGCGCCTCGCGGGCCGAATTGCGGAAGGTGATGGCCACATCAGCTCCCGCTTCAGCGAGAGCCAGCGCCGACGCACGCCCCAGCCGACGCGCCGCTCCTGTGATGAGCGCGGCCTTACCATGAAGAGGTTTTATATCTAACGTCTGCATGCGTGGATTCTACCGCCCTCACTATAGCCAGTTGCCGCGACCGAATACCATAACGTTATTGTGGACGCTTGCTCCCTTTACTTCTGGAAAATGGTATTGGCTCGCGCTAAAATCCTCCCCGCATGCCAGAGCCTCGTAACGTCATCGTATATTCGCGCAAAGGCTGCCACCTTTGCGAAGTGGTGAAGGAGAGTCTGGCTAAACTCTCCCGCCGCGGAGGATTCACATGGCACGAAATTGACGTCGACAAGGACCTCGAACTTCGGCGCCAGTTCAATGACGAAGTGCCTGTCGTATTCATCGACGGCCGCAAAGCCTTCAAGTATCACATGAACGAGCAGGAATTCCTCAGGAAGCTCGCAAGCTAGCGGCGATTCAGCACCGTATCTGGCATGACACACACGTGTCGCGAGTGACACGCCAGCCATCGCGTCTTCACCGTAAATCCAGTCTGCTCAACGCCTCGATCGCGGCAGCCTCCCTGCAACTGTTCTCGCAGTTGCTTCGATCACAGGAGGAATACTTTGCTGCGCCAAATTCTTGCACTCGTGTTTATTTTCGTCTGTACCACCATTGCCTGGATAATTCTGGGCTCGACCATTTCCTCGCGCACCTACGGCGCCAACCAGCAACTGCAGGGCCATGTGGCTTCGACCTGGGGCACCTCGCAGGAGCAATCTCCGCCAACCGCGCACTACACTGTGACTGAACCAACCAGCTCCACGACAATTGAGAATGGCAAAATCGTCGTGCACAACGATAAGATCGAGCGCCAGATCACGCTCGCGCTCGAGTCCAGCCGCATTCGCGTCAACATTAATCTGGACCCCCGCCAGAAAGGTCTGCTTTGGTACAGCACCTATGCCGTCGACTTCGGCGGAGACTATGTCTTTCGCAACGACAGCGCGTTAGCCCAGAACATTTCGTTCCGCCTGAAATTCCCTGCGCAGAAGGCGATCTACGACGGCCTCCAAATGAAAGTGAACGATCAAGTCGTGCCGCTCGCCACCGATGACCAGGGCACGGTAGGTCAGGCTACAGTGCCGCCGGAGTCGACGGCGAAACTTCACGTTGCCTATCGCTCGCAAGGTCTCGACTCCTGGCGCTATCACCTCGGGGACGGAATCGCTCAGGCGCGCGATTTTCAATTGGTCATGCAGACCAACTTTCGCGATATCGATTTTGCCGATGACACGCTCTCTCCCACGGCGAAGCTGCTCACCGACGGAGGCTGGCAGCTCACCTGGCAATACTTCAACCTGGTCTCCGGTTTTCAGATTGGCATGACCATGCCTGAGAAACTGCAGCCCGGCCCCCTGGCCGGAGAAATCAGCTACGCCGCCCCGGTGTCGCTGTTCTTTTTTTTCTTCCTGATGTTCATCATTACCACGCTGCGTGATATCGATCTCCATCCCATGAATTATTTCTTCCTGGCGACCGCGTTCTTCGCGTTTCACTTGCTCCTCGCCTATCTGGTGGATCACATCTCTATCCACGCAGCCATGGTGATCTCGTCGGTGGTTTCTGTTCTGCTGGTGGTGAGCTACCTGAGGCTGGTGGTGGGAATACGCTTTGCGGCGCTGGAGGCCGGAACCGCGCAACTGATCTATCTCGTGCTGTTTTCGTACGCGTTCTTCTGGCGAGGCTTCACCGGCCTTTCGATTACGATCATCGCTGTCCTTACGTTGTTTGTGGTGATGCAAGCTACGGGGCGCATTCGCTGGTCAGAGCGTTTTGCGGCGCGATCGCGCAAGCCGTTGCCAAACGCGCTCTAGCGCCATAAAGCGAGAAAAGCTTCAACCACAAAGGGCACGGAGGTACACAAAGGAAATCCTGACCCGGAAATCCTTCGTGTGCCTTCGTGTCCTTCGTGGTTTATGCTCTTGTATTCTCATCACAATTACTAAGTCAGGACACGCCACGTTTTCCCAGTCGGATGGCCGTGTTTTCCGCTACAATCCCTCCCGGCATGTTGCGCACGCAACTTTACGCTGACCCGCAGAACCTTTTCCTTCACGATCTGGTTCTTGAATCCTGCCGCCGCAATGCGGCGAAAACCGCGATTGTCGATTCCTCCTGCGGACGCCGCATCAGCTACGCCGAATACGGCGAAATCGTGGAGAATCTCGCGCGCGGGTTCGTCGCCGCCGGCGTCAAGGCGGGAGACGTGGTCGCCATATTCCTGTGCAACTCGTGGGAATTCTGCGCAGCCTTTCATGCCACCCAACTCGCGGGAGCGATCCCGACGCTGCTGAATCCCACCTATCGCGAACGCGAGGTGCGGTATCAACTGGAAAACTCGGGAGCGGTCCTTTTGATTACCGATGCCGGAAATATCGCCGGAATCGATCTCGGCGGATTGCCGAAGCTGCAACGCGTGTACACCACGCGAACCGCAGCGCCGGCCACCGAAGCTTTTGCGAATCTGCTCAAGCCGGTGTCCGCGGCAGTAATCGGACCGCAGGCTTCTTCGCAGCAGACCCTCGCCGCGCTTCCCTACTCCAGCGGCACGACCGGACTTCCCAAGGGCGTCATGCTCTCGCACTACAACCTTGTCGCCAATATCTATCAATTGCTGGGCCCCAATGCGACTGCGCTCAATGCCGCTGAAAATATCCTGTGCTGCCTGCCGCTGTATCACATCTATGGGTTGAACGTGATGCTCAATCCCGCTCTCGTGCTGGGCGCGAAGCTGGTGCTGATGCCGCGCTTCCACGTGGAGCAACTCACGGCGCTGATGATCGATGAAGCTATCACCATGATGCCTCTCGTACCGCCTGCCATTAACGCGCTCTGCCAGGCGGCAGAAGCCGGACGATTCCCCCGCGAGCATCAAGTGACCTGGGTCAAGTCCGGAGCAGCGCCGCTCGCGCCCGATCTTCCCCGCCGCTTCACGGCGCTGACCAACATTCTCGTCTGCCAGGGATACGGCATGACCGAAGCCTCGCCGGTGACGCATGTCGGATTCCTGGATCCCGCCCTCTATCGACCGGATTCGATCGGACAACCCCTCGCACAAACCGACTGTCGGGTGCTGGCGCAATCTGACATTGATCCCGCAGATAGACCGGATGACCTTACCGAAGCGCCGTCGGGCCTGCCCGGAGAACTGGTGATGCGAGGACCGCAGTTCATGCTGGGTTATTGGAAAGAGCCGGAAGCTACGGCTGCGGTGTTGCGCGACGGATGGTATTGGTCCGGAGATGTCGTCACTCGCGATCGCGAGGGTTTCTATCGCGTCGTGGATCGCCGGAAAGAGATGATCAAGTACAAGGGATTCGCGGTTGCGCCAGCCGAGGTCGAAGCGGTGCTGCTCGAACATCCCGCAGTGAAAGAGTGCGGAGTCGTGGGCCGTCGATGCGATGAGGCAGGCGAGGTTCCGGTTGCGTTCGTAGCTCTGCGAGACGGATTCATCGAAAGCGGGAAACTCCAGGAGGAACTGCGCTCGTTCGTAGCCGACCGCCTCACGCACTACAAACAACCGCGCGAGGTGCACTTCCTCGATGCGGTTCCCAAAACCGCATCGGGAAAAATTCTGCGACGGGAACTCCGCAAGCAGTTGGCTTGATCTGCGAAGGAGTGACGGCTTTTTTCACAATCCCATCGTCCATTCTGTTGTTCACCCGACCAAACGCCCAGTCTGAAGCCCATTCTGGGCGATTTGCTTTTCGCGATCGTGTGCAAGTTTTTCCTGATGCAAGAACACAAGATGAACTTGTGGGCCCTTGACCATAATTTGTACAAGGTCTAAATTTCCCCGCAATGTTGTCCCGTTCTTTCCTCATCCGAGGATAGAAATCCACTTGGGGCTCCCATCTCTCCCAATGAGCTGTTCGTTCGCGGTGGGGCACGGGACCGGTTTCGTTGTGGCCGGCTCGGAGCTTGATCAGAACAGCGGATAGACCCCGCGCCGCTTCGCAAAATGTGCCGCACTCTCTAGGCACAAGTGTGTCCATCCCCAGGAGGTTGTCCCATGATGTGTCGAAAGCTCTCCCCTGTCGCTTTCTGCGTTGCAACGGTTCTCCTCGCGAGTTTGGATCTCTCCGCACAGAACGATCCAGGACCACGTCCCGGCCCAGCGGGCGCAGGTGGCTTTTTCTCAACCCTGAACAGCAACGAGCAGGCGCTGTTCAATCAAGCTTCGGAAGTACTGCAAGAAGTCGATTCCGTCTCCGGCACGATCGCGGGTGAGTCGGGGTCCGGCCTCGGTCCCACCTTCAACGGCAACAGTTGTACGCAATGTCACGCTCAACCTGCTCCCGGCGGAAGCAGTCCGGGACAGAACAGCCCGCAGAATCCGGTTACAAACCCACAGATTGCGCTCGCCACGCTGCACGGCGCGTCGAACAACGTTCCATCGTTCATCACCGCCAATGGCCCGATGCTGGAAGCGCGCTTCGTCAGGAATCCGAATGGCACGCCAGACGGCGGCGTGCACGATCTCTACACCATCCAGGGCCGTTCGGATGCCTCGGGTTGCACTCTCGCGCAGCCCGACTTCGACACGGCGGTAGCGCAAGGCAACGTGATCTTCCGCATTCCCACGCCCCTGTTCGGACTCGGTTTGGTTGAAGCGACTTCGGACCAGGCCCTAATCGACAACCTCCACGCCACTGCCTCTGCCCGTGGGGCACTCGGGATTGCGGGCTCCTTCAACACCAGCGGAAACGATGGCAGCATCACGCGTTTCGGCTGGAAGGCGCAGAACAAGTCTCTGTTGATTTTCTCGGGAGAGGCTTACAACGTCGAGATGGGCGTCTCGAATGAACTGTTCCCCAATGAACGAAGCGCGGCGGCCGGCTGCGTATTCAATAGCTCGCCGGAGGATAAGACTCACACGGTGAACGAAAGCGGCGGTACTACCGGGACGGCGTCTGAGATGTCGTCGGATGCGCTCAACTTTGCGTTGTTCGCGCGGTTGTCGGCGCCGCCGACTCCAGCGGCATCGACCTCCTCCACCTTGAACGGGGCGGCTTTGTTCTCGTCGATTGGCTGTTCGCTTTGCCACACGCCAACGCTCACGACCGGCCAATCGCCCTACACAGGCATGTCGAACGTGACCTACAACCCGTATTCGGATTTTGCCCTGCACAAGATGGGCATCGATCTGCAGGATGGCATCGTCCAGGGCGCCGCTAAAGGAAACCAGTTCCGTACCGCCCCGCTGTGGGGACTTGGCCAGCGGTTGTTCTTCCTGCACGATGGCCGCACCACCTCTGTTATCCAGGCCATTCAGGCGCACAGCAGCAACGGATCTGAGGCGAACAAGGTCATCAACAATTACAACAAGTTGAAGGCCTCACAAAAACAAGACCTGCTGAACTTCCTGCGATCGTTATAGCGGGAAGCTTTGTCCCAGGCGAATCGCGGAGGAGTCGTCGTACCTCCGCGATTCGCATTTATCGTTGGTCGGCAGGTCGTCAGGCGTTCGCAAATCCAGGGCCGACGGAAGGTAATCTCGAAGAGTTCTAATTCGTGGAACTTCCTGTTCCCGGCTTGCGTATCCCCAATCAGAAAGGGAATTGAACTCACGCATCCGGGTTAAGCACAACTGGAAGGAGATACGAAAATGGAAGGACTCACGGGCTTCGCAGCAGTCGTAATGCTCTTCGCCATACCCATGGCGGTGGTTGGAATGTATACGTTTTACCGCGTGCGCAAACTGCGCACCGACGAGCGTCTGGCCGCGATGGCGCGCGGCGTTGAGATCCCCATGCAAGCAGAACTTTCTGAATCCGCCAAATCACGCCGGGCTGGAATTCTCCTGGTCGCAGGCGCGGTCGGCTACATGATGGCCTTCACCATCGTCGCTCGCTATGAGCCTGATGCGATGATCGCAGCCGCTTTCGGCGCCATCCCGTTTACCCTCGGCTTGGGATATTTCCTGGACTCAGCGCTCATCCGCCGCGATGCCCACGCCTCTTAGTGTCGGTTCGCGAACCAGCAAATGCGGCGATGAAGCGGTGACAAGAGTAGTGAAGCGGGTGCCCCACTTCTCCCTGCTTTTGGGAGAAGTGGGATTTTGACACTTTGAAGTGAATCAGACCCTACTCCCCGGTCAGAAACTTGTACTGCCTGTCGTTCAGCGGAACCACGCTGAGTCGGCCCTGCCGGACCAGCGGCGATTCTGAGAAAACATCGCTGGCTTTCACATCGGCGAGTGTCACCGGCTTGGCAATCGCCTTCCCGGCCTTAATCTTCACCTGGGGATTCCGCGCGTCCGAAGCATCTACAGAAATCACGCTCGCGGTGCCCACGGCGCTCTTCTCGTCACCGGTGTGATAAATGACAAGACGATCGCCTGGCTTCATTCGCGCCATATTCTTCAGCGCCACGGGATTCGACACTCCGTCCCATGTGGTCGTCTTCTCGCGCTCGAGGTCGGCAAAGGAATAAGTAGAGGGCTCGGTTTTGAGTAGATAGTCCATAGGCCTGATATTTTAGATTGCAGATTTCAGATTGCAGATTAAAAGCTGGATTTTTCCAATCTAAAATCTGAAATCTACAATCTGCACTCTCCCGCTCAGTTCGGTTTCTTGTCCTTCTGATCCGGCCGGCGGGGCATCCTGCTTCGGCGCAGCGTTCGGATCGTTTGGGCGGTCGTCGTAGACCGAGAATTGTCCTTGCGGCCGCTTCAACTTGATGGTGATCTCCGTCTTCGGCTTCTCGATGTCGAAGTCTTCGCCGTACGTTTGAAACCCGTGCGCCAGAACCTGCACGCGCAGCACCCCGTAGGGAATTCCGTCCAAATCGCACTTCCCTTCCGGACTGGTCTTCAACTCCAACCCTCCGCGCTCCTGCTTGCCCTTTGGGTTCACCGGGTGCAGATCACGGCCGCATTTCGCACCGGCTTTCCGTTGTCATCCTTGATGACCGCGAAATACAACCACGAGGTGGGCTCTCGTCCTTATCTTTTTGCGCCAAGACCGGCACCGGCGGTCGCAAGCATCGCCAGCAGTGCTGTCGCCCCAATCAGGAACTTGTTCATGCGTGTCATTTTATTAGTCCGCCGAAGCGCTGTCACCTGCCGCCAACATTGCCCGCGGATGCATTCCAGCCAGCCCCATTCTGCTCTTTTACAATGCAAACGTGAAGACTTGGGACGTCATCATCATCGGAGGAGGCATCATCGGCCTCTCGCTGTCCATCGCCCTGCGGAAGCGAGGAGCGTCGGTGTTGGTCGTCGAGCGCGGAGAGCCCGGCCGCGAAGCCTCCCACGCCGCCGGAGGCATGCTGGTCGATTGCCCGCTCGAAACTCTACCGGCGCTGCAATCTTTGGCCACGGCGAGCGCCCGCATGTACCCGGAGTTCGCTCATGAACTTGAATTAGAATCCGGAATGAAGGTCGACCTCAGGGACTACGGTACGATTCTTCTACTCTCGCGCGAGCAACTTCAGGGAGACACCCGAATTTGTCGGCCGGCAACGTCGCTGCCGCGGCACTCTCGCATGACTTGGAACCAGCGCTCGTCTCTGCCAAATCGCGAGTCCCGCTTTGTATCTGAAGGAGCGCAGTGTCGACCCGCGCGCTCTTACCGCCGCCGCGCTAAAAACTGCGAAAGCACCGCGGCGTGGACTTCTCCTCCGGCGATCCCGTCACCACCGTCGATATGACCGACGGCCGAGTCACCGGCCGTTACCACGGCAAAAACGCCGTTCCTCGCTCCTAAAATCGTCAACTGTGCCGGGGCATGGTCAGGGCAAATTCCGCCCGCATGCCTTCCCCACTCGGCCGGTCAAAGGCCAGATGCTCTGCCTGGTCATGCTTCCGCGAGATTCTGCTCAAGCATGTAGTCCGCACACCCGAGGTCTATCTCATTCCCCGCAGCGATGGCCGCCTGCTCGTCGGCGCCACCGTCGAAGAGGCCGGATTCGACAAGCGCACCGATCCCGATACCATCCAGGCCTGCATCGTGCCGCGCTCAAGCTCGTCCCGAAGCTGGCGGACGCCAAGATTCTCGAAGACTGGGCCGGCCTCCGTCCCGGAACGCCAGACGACGCTCCCGATCCTCGGCGCGACCACGACTCCCGGGTACTACGTCGCCACCGGCCATTTCCGCGACGGCATCTTGCTCGCTCCCATCACCGCCCAGGTCATGGCCGACGTGATCGAAGGTCGCAGGCCCGAGTACGACCTGACCCCCTTCTCACCTCAAAGGTTTTAGCTTCGCGGAACTTCTGTCAGGTGTTATACGTTCCTCCACTACCCTGATTGCCAGGAGCCCAGAGCTAGACGCTAGAAGCTTTCGACCCCGGAGGATTCGTGCAACTCACAATCGAAGACGTCAGCAAGCGGTACGGCGGCGGAAACTGGGCATTGCGCAATTTCACTCTTCAGCTTGGTCCTGGAGTCCTCGGCCTCCTCGGTCCCAACGGCGCCGGAAAGACCACGCTGATGAGCATTCTCGCCACGATCACTCGTGCCACCAGCGGCCGTGTGACCTGGAACGGCGCCGACATCGCGTCCGATCCTGACGGCTTGCGCGCCACGCTCGGTTATCTGCCACAGGATTTCGGCGTCTATCCCAATCTCAACGCGGTCGAATTCCTCGAATACCTGGCCGCCGTGAAAGGCCTCGACGCCACTGCTTCAAAACGGCGCATTGATGAGTTGCTGAATCTGGTCAACCTCGCCGATGTCCGCAAACGCCCGTTGGGCGGCTACTCCGGAGGAATGAAGCAGCGCGTCGGCATCGCCCAGGCTCTGCTGAATGATCCGCAGTTGCTGATCGTGGACGAACCGACGGCCGGACTCGATCCCGAAGAACGCGTCCGCTTCCGCAATCTGCTGTCGGAACTCTCCGGAGAACGCATCGTCATTCTCTCGACGCACATCGTCTCCGACGTGGAGGCGACGGCCACCGATATCGCTCTGATCTCGCAAGGCACCCTCGTGGCTCACGCCTCGCCCGAGGAACTTCTCCGGCGTGTGGAAGGCAAGGTATGGGAATGGGTGATCCCCAGCGCAGATTTGAGTGCGGCGCGGCAGCGTTACCTGATCAGCAATACCACCCGTCGCAGCGACGGAGTGCATGCTCGCGTCCTTGGCGATACGCCACCGAATGGCGCTCAACCCGCAACACCGAACCTCGAAGATGCCTATCTGTTCTGCCTGACGCAGCATCGCGCGGGGAGCGCGAGTCCGTCGGTTGAGGTCGGAGCCACGGCATGAACTCGGCCCGCGTCCTCTATCACATGGTTCGCGCCGACTTCCTCGAACGCATCCGCCGCTACAGTTTCTTGCTCACTCTCGCAGGCGCCCTGTGGGTGGCTTACGGAGTCGCCACTGAGGAAGTCTGGATCGTCGTCGGCAACGGCTATCGCGGCGTCTACAACTCCGCGTGGATTGGCATGCTGATGGCCATCTGCTGCTCCACGTTTCTTTCGCTCGCCGGCTTCTACATCGTGAAGAATTCAGTGCAGCGCGATACCGACACGCGCGTTGGACAGATCCTCGCCGCCACCCCCATGCGCAAGGACTTCTACACGATCGCGAAGACGCTCAGCAATTTCGCGGTGCTCGCCTGCATGGTCGGGATCCTGATGGTGGCCGCCGTGGCCATGCAACTCCTCCGCGGCGAAACGCACTCCTTTTCTTTGTGGAAGCTCTGGGCCCCGTTCATCTTCCTTGCGTTGCCTACGATGCTTTTGGCCGCAAGCGCCGCGGTGTTCTTTGAGACGCTGCCACTTCTGCGTGGAGGCGTGGGAAATATCGTCTACTTCTTCGCATGGACGGCGGCGATCGCGCTCGGGGTCACGGGCCTCGACGACCCCACAGGTTTGCAGCTTCTCTACCGCAGTTCGCGCCTGACTCTTCAGGCGATCGATCCGACCGCTGGTCAAAGCTTCAACTTTAGCTTGACGATTGGTGGCGAGCGAGCAGTTCATACTTTCCTGTGGAACGGTATCGACTGGACTGCAAGTGTCCTTCTGATGCGGCTGGTTTGGGTCGGCGCCGCTGCTGCCGTCGCCTATGCCGCCTCCATCTTCTTTCATCGTTTCGACCCGGCGCGATCCTGGCTGAAGCGCCGATCGCCTGCGAAGACAACGCCACAAATAACAGCCGCGCAAGAGCCCGCAGCGCCTTCGTGTGTCACGGCCGCACATCTGTCCCCGCTTCCGCAAACGCGTTCGGATATTCCCTTCTCCCGGATCGTTGCTGCAGAGGTGCGCTTGATGCTCAAGGGGAAGCGTTGGTGGTGGTATCTCGTCGCCGCAGGCCTTGCCATCGCGTGCGTGTTTGCGCCCTTCGATGCCGCTCGCGGCGGAGTCCTTGTGGCCGCCTGGCTATGGCCCATCTTCGTTTGGTCGCCTATGGGATCGCGGGAAGCCCGTCACGCGACCGAATCTTTGATCTTCTCATCTGCACGTGCCTTGTCTCGACAACTCCCCGCCGTGTGGTTTGCGGGAGTCCTCGTGGCTCTCGTGGCCGGAGGCGGTATCGGCGTCAGATTGCTGCTGGCTGGCGATCCCCGCGGCTTTGCGGCGTGGTTGGCCGGGGCCATATTCATCCCCTCGCTGGCGCTGGCCCTCGGCGTCTGGAGCGGTGGCAGCAAAGCCTTCGAAGCCGTCTACATCGTCTGGTGGTACGTTGGTCCGGCGCATCACATCCCAGGTCTGGACTTTATGGGCGCAACGGCGGCGTCCAGCAACCCGCTCCCCTACCTGATCGCTACCGTGCTCCTGCTGGCCGCCGCGTACTGGCGCCGCCGCGCGCGCATGGCGTACGCCTAAGAAGTCCCCTGTGCCCCTCTGTGTCCTCTGTGGTGAGTGTCGCGCTATACTGATTCGTTTCCTCGGAGCCCAGGCCTGCAATCCCGCCGTGCCCGCCGAGATTCAGATTGTCCAAATACGAAAGGATTCACCATGGCCTCTCCCGCAGTCGATTTTGCCCGCAATAACCAGCAGCGTTTTCTAAACGAACTCAAAGATCTTCTCCGCATCCCCAGCGTCAGCACCCTCGACGAACATAAGCCCGACATCAAGAAAGCCGCCGACTACGTCGCCAACGAACTCCGCCGCATCGGCATGGAGAACGTCGAGGTCATCCCGACCAAGGGACATCCTCTCATCTACGCTGACTGGCTCCACGCGAGCGGCAAGCCGACGGTTCTCATGTACGCGCATTATGATGTCCAGCCCGCCGAACCCCTCGACGAATGGCATAGCCCCCCGTTTGAGCCGACAGAGCGCAACAATAACATTTACGCCCGCGGCGCTGTCGACGACAAAGGCCAGCTCTGGATGGAAGTGAAAGCTCTCGAAGCCCTCATGCAAACTGGCGGCGGCAAGCTTCCGATCAACGTCAAGATTATCTTCGAAGGCGAGGAAGAGGTTGGTGGCGAATCGATTGCCGAATACATCCGCAAGCAGAAAGCCAAGCTGAAAGCCGAATTCGCGCTGGTCTGCGATACCGAACTCTTTGCGCCGGATCTTCCCACTCTCTGCGTTGGCTTGCGCGGCCTGGTCTACACCGAGATTGAAGCCTATGGCGCGAAAACCGATCTGCACTCTGGCATGTACGGAGGCGCCGCCCCGAATCCCTTCTTCGCGCTGATCGAGATGATCAGCAAGATGAAAGGCTCGAAGGGCAAGGTTCTGATTCCGGGCTTCTATAAGGGCGTGAAGGCTCCGACTGCCGCTGAACTCAAGGCCTGGAAACGGCTGCCGTTTAACGAGGAGCACTATCGCAAGACCGAAGTCGGATCGAAAGTCCTCACCGGCGAGCCCGGATATTCCGTTCTTTATCGCACATGGGCACGTCCCACGCTCGAAGTACATGGCATGCCCGGAGGCTTCGTCGCCGATGGCGCCAAGACCGTGATTCCAGCGAAAGCAAAGGCGAAAGTCTCAATGCGCATGGTCCCTAACCAGGATCCGGAAGACATCCTGAAGAAGTATTTGGCATTCATTAAGAAGAACACGCCGAAAGGCATCGAGACGAAAGTGAAAGTGTGGAGCAAGGGCCCGGCCTGCGTCGTCAGCACCGACAACAAGTACATCGAAGCCGCCACGCAAGCCTTGCACGACACCTTCAAGAAAGATACGGTCTTCATTCGCAGCGGCGGCTCGATTCCCATCGTCACCGACTTTCAGGACGTGCTGAAGATTCCCAGCGTCATGATGGGCTTCGGCCTCCCCGACGACAACCTGCATGCCCCCAACGAGAAGTTTCACATCCCGAACTTCTACCGCGGAATCGAAACCATCTGCCGCTTCTTCGAGAAGCTGGGCTGAGCGAGCGGGAGTTAACTCGGAACATGTAGGGACAGCCGCCTTCGGCTGTCCCGCCGAGCGCAGCGAGGCCGCCGATATAGGCATCCATCGCGACATTCAAACAGCGCGTGGGTCCCAGTCCACATCCCCAGCCTCGTCCACTGTGCTGCCCACCAGCATAGTCGCGCCGCGCCGCAGCGCTTCCGGGTCGCCCGAAGCCAGCCAGTACATATACCCAACACCAGCGACCAGAATCGCCGCGAAGCAGTACGGAGTGATGTTGTAGGGCCACCCAGGCACCGGATATACGGTGACGAAGAAAACCGGCACTAGCGCAAGCGTTCCGATCCATGGCACCACAGCGTGGCGCCAAACGCTGAAATGCTGTGGGAGCTCCCGTCGAACATAAGCCGTCAGTGCAAGGTTCGCCATTGCGTACAGCACAATCGCGGCCAGTGTCGCGATAGTGCCCAGGAAATTGAAAATGTCCACCGGCCGAAGCAGCAGTCCAACGAGCAGGACTGGCACCAGCCCGCAAACCTGCAGGAACGCGATGGCGAAGGTGGGTGTGCGGTGGACCGGGTGAATTCTACCGAAGGCGGCCGGCAGTGTCCCGGTCTGCCCCATGGTATACATCACGCGGGACGCTGCATTGGTGCACGCTAGACCTACGCCAATCGCGCTGTTGATGATGGCCAGAACAACCAGCCACCAGGCGGCTCCCCAAAGCTTGTGGCCGAGTGCGTAGTACGGGTTGTCATCGGAAGCGAAGGCGGCCATGTTCCCCGTCCCCCAGCCGATCGCGCTGGCGTAGGAAGTGAATACGTAAAAAACCCCGATCGCCAGCAGCGATAGCATCACTGCCCAGGCCACAAATTTACCTGGACGACGCGCTTCTTGCGCGAGCGGAGCCGGAGCCTCGAAGCCGCTGAGCGCAAGCACCGAGAAGACCATGCCCGCGAGGATTCCGTGGTAGTGCTGCGGCGAGAGCATAGGTCGCAGAGGCGCGGTGTAACTCGACCCCGGCCCGGGATGCCTCAGAAACGTGATCGCCAATGCCAGCATGATCAGCATTTCCGCACCGCCGAGCAGGGCGGTCGTGTGCAAAGAGAGCTGTACGCCGTAATAAGTGAAGAACCATATGACACCGAAGGTCGCCAGGGCGATCAGCCACCAGGGCACGCGGACCCCAAACCCGCTTTGTAACGTGTCGGAGAGAAGGTATCCGAGAAAGCCGCTGGAGGCGGCGGGGCCGAGAATGTCGTAGATGAGATAACTCCAGGTCGCGATGAAGCCGACACGGCTTCCTAAGCCTCGGGTAGCGAATGAATAGTATCCACCGCTCGAGGGCATGTAACGCGAGAATTCTGAGACTGTGTTTGCAATGAAGAGGCAGACGATCGTGGTCAGCAGGAACGAGATGGGCATCGCCGGACCGGCTTTGAGCGCGATGATCGGGAATGTGAACACCACGTTGGTGGCGGGAGCGATATGAGTAATTCCATGGAAGATCAGTTCAGGAAGACCGAGAGAATTGCGGCGCAGTTGCGGGCTCTTAGCCGTTTCTTTTACCTCCGAGCTAGGCAATAGGGACTCCCGCGGGGCAGATGGGCCACCGGTCACTCATAGGGAACACAAGTGAGGGTGCCCCACTCTTGCGTTCTTGGCAAGGGCCCTAACCTGTTCGCCTCCACCGGAGCTATCAGGGTAACCAATTTCATTCCTTCACGTCTGTAGCAATGGCTTACCCTATATCGCCATGCGACGTTCCGCTCTGCTGCTCATGCTTTTCGTCGTGGTCTGTTTTTCACAAGAGCCCATCCGGGTCAAAGTCAACCTCGTCAATGTGTCCTTCTCGGTGCGGGATTCGCGTGGGGCACTGGTCGACAATTTAACTAAGGACGATTTCGAGGTGCTTGAGGATGCGGTTCCTCAAAAGATTGCATTCTTTTCCCGGAGTTCCGACGTTCCGCTCACCCTCGGATTAATTGTGGATGCCAGCGGCAGCCAGGAGCATTACTCCAAACAGCATAAGCACGACTTGGAGGTTTTCCTGCAAAATGTCCTTGGACCAAAAGACCGCGCCTTCATGCTCTGCTTCGGCAATCATCTGCGCCTGGTCAGCGACTTCGCCCAATCGAGCACCGAAATTCTGGATGGACTCACTCGCTTCGAGCACGATGACAAGCATTTCCCGGAACTCGGTCCGAAAGAGTCGCGCGACCTGGGCACCGCGTTTTACGACTCGATCTTCTACTCCGTCGAAAAACTGGCGAAGGAGAAGGGACGACGGGCCCTCTTAATCTTTAGCGACGGCGAAGACAACTCCAGCTCTCACGACATGATGACGACCATTGAAGCCGCGCAGTGCTCGAACGTCATGCTGTTCCCCATCCGCTATACCCAAAAGGAACACGGCAACCTTACTGCCCGAAATAAGTACGGAATCAGAGTGATGGATCGTATCGCAAAGGAAACGGGTGGCACCACGTTCGACGCGGCGGTCGTCGACCCGCACACATACTTTCATCAAATCGGCGAAGAGCTGCACAGCTCCTATGAACTGGCCTACTATCCGACCAATCCCATCAAAGACGACACTTTCCGCAAGATCGTCATCCGGCCTAGGCAGGATGGACTCAAGCTGCGCACCAAAACCGGCTACTTTTCGCGCTAGGACATGCCCTGGCAGTTTCTTTTGCCGGGCCCTCTCTACCGCAGCAATCAGAGCCATCAGGGAAGTTTGCTCACTTCTCCGGTATCGAGCGAGTAGTACGCCTCAATGATGGTCAGCTTCCCTGCCGACACAGCCTTCTTCAGCATTTCGCTCTTGTCGAGTATTTCTTGTGCAACGCGGTGCACATGATCGCGAACGGCGAGATTCAGGGATTCCGGATTCTTTGGATCGACCTTGGCGCAGGACGAAGCAATCGGATCCACGACCGCATCGAGATTCACCGATCCAGACTTTTCACCGGAACAGGCGGCCGTCACAGCACCGCAGCTTTGGTGTCCCATGACCACGATCACGCTCGAGCCGAGGTGCTCAACCGAATATTCGAGACTTCCGATCGACAAGGGATCGTCATCCTCACCCGCGGATCGCACCACGAACAGCTCGCCCAGTCCCACATCAAAGACTAACTCCGGCGGGACCCGGCTGTCAGAGCAGCTCAATACCGCAACTCGCGGATGTTGGGAGGTGCTCAGTGACTTCCGCTCCGCGAGAAAATCATGTGGCGTGGTTTTACTCAGCACAAAACGGTGATTTCCGGCAGCCAGATCATTCCATATGCGATCGGCAGAAACGGTCGTCGGATTCTGCGCCACAGCGGAAGTGGCGCACAAAATCAACACTCCAGGGCGGATAATGCCGCGTAGCTCACGGAACACGAAGCCTCCTCGCAACGTCGCTGGTTTCGAAAATGACCGGCTGCTGCAGCACGACTGCTCGCCTTAGAGCGGCATTGTGACCACAAGTGTGGCACTGGCAGTACGCGTAAAAAAGTTTCTGGGATCAGCACTGATCTGAGACCTGTCAACTCTGTCAGTGGAACGACCAAGCACGTATTGCGGCTAGTCTAGTGCGTCAAACAGATCGATATTTTTGAGTTAGCCGCTCTCCCCTGTGATCCTCTGTGCCCTCTGTGGTTAAAGTCTTTGACCTCCTCGCCCAACACCACGGATCACGCGAATCGGAGCACATTATTTAACGCTCACTACTTCCGACGCACTACACCAACACAGCCTGGCCCCCCTTGAGTTGTGACACACTGGAGCACGTTCTGCTTTGAATCCGTGCCTGATGGAGTCGGGATCATGCGAAGAATTCGCTACATCGTGGCGATGAGCGTGGATGGCTACATTGCCGGCCCGAGTGGAGAAATCGATTGGATTGTCACCGACCCGGAAGCCGACTTTGCCGCCATCTGGGCGCAATTCGACACTCTGCTCATGGGTCGGCGAACGTATGAAGTTGGCCGCCAGCGGCTCGGGAAGAAGGCGTTCGCTGGCATCACCAGCATCGTTTTCTCCAGGACGATGAATTCGCAAGATCACCCAGGAGTGACCGTCGTCTCTGAGTTGAATGCAGATTGGGCACACGGGCTGAAGAATCAGAGCGGAAAAGACATCTGGTTAATGGGTGGGAGCGAACTGTTTCGCGCGTTTCTGGATGTGGGCCTCGTGGACGGCGTCGAGGTGGATGTGATCCCCGTGTTGCTGGGAGGCGGTGTGCCGTTGCTCCCTCCTCCTTACAGTCCAGTCAAGCTGAGGTTGGTCAGCAGCAAGCTTTACCGCTCCGGGAGGGTATCGCTGGTGTACGAGATAATGCGTTAGCCTGAGCGCTTTAATGGATTCCGATTTCCTCGCGACCTCTGCTGCAGTTACTTTGCGACCTTCACGGCTAAAGCCTTCTGGAGCGCGTTGATGATGCGTTTTCCACACCCCCTTGTGACATCTGACCTTGCGTTCACAGGCCCATCCGCGCGATCATCGTCGTGAACGTGATGGTGCGCCGGAGCGCCGAGCGTCCCATTTGGAACTGTGTTCCTAATGTGCGGCCTCTAAGTTCTTTGAAACCAAGATTTTGCCCCTAAGTGGTTGAGTCGCAAGATTTAATTCGCTATTTCTCGCTTTCTCAATGATTCCACTAGATCAGGGGAGGGGGGCTACCCCATACACCGAGGCCCGAGTCCCGTTTCGGGAAATTCGAACCCCAACCAAATTGAAGATTCCGCCGTTCCGATTTATTCAGCTTAAGTTACTTACTCCCGGCAAGCACTTGCGTCTTCGAGATGAATTCCCTTTCATAGCCCTCATTCAATCCCGCTCACCTCTCTGCCGATAGCTCTTCTCAGGAGTGCTATCGATGCACCTATGGGCTTGGATTGTGGTGGGAGCGCTGACCATCCTGGTGATCGCCGAGGAAGTGCGAATTTATAAGGCGTATCGCGAGTTTCGCAAAAAAGACGAGATCTTCCAGGTCGTCACCGAGAACGCGGCCGACATGATCGCCTTGGTAGACGTCAAAGGACGGCGCTTGTACAACAGCCCAGCCTACAAGCGAGTGCTTGGCTATTCTCCGGCGGAGTTGAGCGAGACGTCGTCCTTTGAGCAGATTCATCCCGACGATCGCATGCGTGTGCTCGAAGCTGCACGGGAAGCGCGCGAGAGCGGAGTCGGCAAGCGCCTCGAATACCGCATCAAGCACAAGGATGGAAGCTGGCGCGTGCTGGAGTCCATTGCCAGCACGATTCGCGATGCCAAGGGCGAAGTGGCGAAGCTGGTGATCGTGAATCGCGACATCACCGAGCGCAAGCGCGCCGAGCAGCAATTGGAATACAACCTGTTCCACGATCTGCTCACCGGATTGCCCAACCGGCGCACGTTCCTGGACCGCCTGCAGAGTGCTTTCACGCGCGTGCGCCGCGAAACGGGACGAAGCTATGCCCTGCTGCTGGTGAATGTGGATCACTTCAAGGTCTTCAACGAAACTATGGGCACCAGAGCTGGCGATCACATCTTGACCGAGATTGCGCGCCGGCTTTCCGGGGAAATGCGGAAGGATGACGCGGCTGCGCGAGATCGCGCCACGGCAGTCAGGGACGGGTCGCTGTTCCGTCTTGGTGGAGACGAATTCACGATCCTGCTCGAAACCGTGGGCGATCCGAGCGATGCGCTGCGCATCGCCCGGCGGCTGCAAGGCGCGGTGGCTGCGCCCTTCCCGATCGAATCGCGCGAGGTGCGCGCTTCGGCCAGCGTGGGAATTGCGCTCACCACGGCTGCGCATACGCGCCCGGAAGACGTTTTGAAAGACGCCGATGTGGCGATGCGGCGGGCCAAGGCGATGGGCGGTTCGCGCTGCGAAGTGTTTGACGAGGCTATGCATACCCGCGCCGTCGGACGTCTAAGACTCGAAGGCGACCTGCGCACGGCACTCACCGAGAGGCAGTTCCGCATCCATTATCAGCCGGTTCTGCAACTCGACACGCGGCGGATCGTGAGCTTTGAGGCCCTATTGCGTTGGGAACATCCCACGCAGGGATTGATTTCGCCCTACCGGTTCATCGCTGCGGCGGAAGATACCGGCATTCTGGTCTCGATTGGGCATTGGCTGATGGTGCAGGCATGCCGGCAATTGCGCGAGTGGGAAGTCAACGACCGCTCGGGAGCACCGATGAACGTGACGGTGAACGTCTCGGCCCGGCAGTTTGCCGATGCCCGGCTGGCCAATGACATTCAGGATGCGCTGCAGCAAACCGGCGTCGATCCCTCGCGACTGCAACTGGAGATGACCGAGAAGATCGCGTCGGCCGATCCCAAGCTGACGGTGACTGTGCTGTCGCATCTGAAGCATTTCGGGATCTCGACTGTGCTGGATGACTTCGGGACGGGATCGACTTCGCTGGTCGGGCTGAGGCAGTTTCCCGTGGATGCGCTGAAGATCGACCGCTCTCTGATCCGGGAGATGCAGACTGACAAGAGCGCGGCGGACATCGTGGAGTTGATTATCCTGCTGGCGCACAAGATGAACCTGAAGGTAATCGCCGAGGGCATCGAGTCGTCGCGGCAACTGGAGCGACTGGTCGAGTTGGGGTGCGAGTACGGTCAGGGATATTTCTTCTCGCAGCCCATGGAGGCCAAAGCGGCATTGATCTTCATGCGGCAGCAGTTGGTGTCGGCGAGGAAGAGCGTGGGAGCGGGATAGCAGCCTTACTCAACTATGGCGCGTAGACGCGTGCCGTAAGTTACATAGGTCCCTCGCGCAAAAGCGGCGCGCTCAGGATGACGCAACTTAGCGTGTGCCGTTTCCCGGTGAGACTACGCGGCCGTATTCTGTGGCGCGGCTTAAGCGGTCAAACATGCGCCAGGTTTCGAGTGAGACCTTGCTGATGGCTTCTTCACCGTCGCGCTCGTTGCTCAGGAACGCAGTCATCACACAGATCACGTAGGGACGGCCTTCGACCAAGACGATGCCGGAGTCGTTGCGCACCGCTTCAAGTTCGCCGTCCTTGTTGGCGATTTTAAGGTCCGCCGGAAGATCGCGCGGTATGAATGACTTCTTGTTCGTGCTGAGGACCTTGAAGAAGTCGTTGGTGGACTCTTTGTTCAGCAGCTTGCCCTGATAAATGGCGTCGAGCAGGGTCATCATCTCACGCGGGCTGGAAATGTTCTCGCGGCCCTGCCTGGCGGCTTCGAGGTCCATCATCTTGCGTCGCAGCCGAGTGTGCGTCAGGCCGAGAGAGTCGAGCATGGCATTCACGTTGGGCATGCCGACGCGATCGATAAGAACGTTGGCTGCGGAATTGTCACTGACCGCAACCATCATCGTGGCGAGATCGCGCAGGGTGACGCGCGTAACGCCAGGTGTGAGTCCGTTCATGATGGCGCTGTCTGGAACGAGGTCGGAAGATTGCACGGTGTAAAGATCGGTGAGCTTGAGTTTGCCCCGTTGCGCCTGCAGGTAAAGGTTGGCGAGTACGGTGATCTTGATCGAGCTGGCCTGGGCGAAGACTTCGTCTTCGCGGAGGAAGTAGTGATCGCCGGTGCTCAAGTCCTCGATCGCAACTCCCATGACGCCGTCGAGGCTCCGGTCGACCTGCTCGATCTTCGATTCCAGTTTCTGCCAGAGGACCCTTTGCTTGGCTGAAGGAGCACTCTGCGCGAAGCTTGTCGAAAGAAATAAGAGAATACAAAGAAGACGTTTCATGGTGGCTCCGAAGGCAGACGATTGTAGCAGGGGAGATTCTTGCTGACTGGCTAAGATTTCTGCCGTACGTGCCGATGAGAAGACTGAGAGACCATGAACACGTCTGCCAAAACCGCTACGGCCGAGAAGCCATGCTCATGTCTGGCGCGGCAACCCATTCTGAACAAAGACGAAAACGTTCTGGGTTACGAGCTGTTGTTCCGCGAAAGCCTGGAAGAGGACCGATTCAATTCCGATTCCGAAGGCGGCACTCGCAGCATCATCGACACGTTGAACATAATGGGCCTGGATGTGGTGTGCGACGGACGGCTGGCATTCATCAACTGCACGCACGAAATGCTATGGAAGGACTTCTTCCTGCTACTGCCCGCAGAAAAAACGGTGATCGAGATCCAGGAAAGTGTTCCGGCCGACGACATGGTAGTCGCGGCCTGCGACCGGCTCAAGCTCGCGGGCTACCAGATCGCTCTCGACAACTTTGCACCCGAGGATCCGCGAGAGGTGCTGCTTCCTTACGCTGACTATCTCAAGGTGGATATCCGGCGGGCGACACAGCAGCAGCGTGCGGCCCTGACGCGCCACGGGAGTAAGGTTAGCCTGTTGGCGGAGAAAGTGGAAACCCGGCTCCAGTTCATTACAGCGGTGAAAGACGGCTTCACCCTGTTTCAGGGATACTTCTTCCGACATCCGGAACGCATGCGGGCCCGGCACATTTCGGCCAACCAGGCCAGCCAGTTGCGGCTCCTCAAGGCGATCTCGGCGCCGGAAGTGGATCTGGCGGCGGTGGAAGAACTCATTAAGCAAGATGCGTCATTGTGCTACCGGCTGCTACGCTACCTAAACTCGCCGATACTGGGCATATCGAACAAGGTACAATCCGTGCGCGACGGCATGAGACTGCTGGGAGAACGGGAACTGGTTCGGTGGATACGAATGGCGACCACCCTGATGATGGGCCAGGAAAAATGCTCCGACCTGGTACTGGCGTCGCTGGTGCGGGCGCGCTTCTGCGAGCTCGTCGCGCCCAAGGTAAGTCACGGTTCCTGCGACCTTTTTCTAATTGGAATGTTCTCTCTGATGGACGCGATCCTGGAAGTCCCGATGGGCGTAGTCATCGAAGGGCTTGCCTTCGACGACGAGACCAGAACCGAACTACTGGGAATGAAGACTGGGAAGCCCACCGCTCTGACACCTGTTTACGAACTGACGGCGTCCCGCGAGGCGGGAGAGTGGGATGTCGTAGCCAAGCACGCGAAGAACCTCAACCTGTCTTTGCCCTTTGTGAACCGGTCGTTCAATGAGGCGGTCAGCTGGGCTCACCAGATGACGACTGCCGCTCCACGCGAGTAGCAACAATGATTTGACGCAGCAAGTAGGCGACGGGGACGCCATCCGAAGTTATCTGTTTCCCCGCATCGTATCCCTATCGCTCGAGTGCTCGCTCAGATGACGGCCGAGGCGGCTGTCCTTACACAAAAAACTAGCCTTCGATTTTTGCCTCGCGCAACTGTTTTACTGCGGTCTCAGAGGTGACAGGAGAGTAGTACACCTCTTTAAAAGTGTACGACTTGGCCTTGGATGGAACCACGGGCATTATCTCGATGTGCCAATGGTAGTCGTCGTCGATCGTCTTCCAGTAGCCAAGATTCTTCGAGGGATGCAGGCTGCTTGGCGAGGTGTGCAGCACCAGATGAAAGTCTTCCGTGACCGCGCGAACCCGCTGCAAGGTCCGCCGCAAGAGGGCGGCCAGATTCGTCCGCAGGCCCGGCTTGTTCAGGCCGGTGCGCTCGAACGAAGAATCGTGATTGCGCGGCAGGATCCAGGTTTCGTAGGGAACGCGTGGGGCGTACGGACCTAACGCGAGATAGTCGCCGCGCACCTCGATGACGCGCTGGGCCTGGCGCTCTTCCTGCTGGATGATGTCGCAGAACACGCAGCGCTCCTTTCCGACGAAATATTCGCGTCCGGCACGTAGTTCATAGAGCACGCGACGCGGCACGAACAAAGTTGCGGTGAGCTGCGAGGTCGGATGGCTGAACTCCTGTCCAGCGTTCTTGCCGTAGTCCTTGAACAGGCTGACGTACTTAATGCGCGGATCGCGCTTGAGGTCGAGGATGCGTTCGGCCGCGAGACGGAGGAAGTGGGCGATCTCCTCGTCGCTGGCATTCCAGAGATGGCGATCGTGATTCGGATTCTCCACCAGCACCTCATGCGCGCCGACGGAGTGCATCCGATCGTAGAGTCCATCACCGCGCCGTCCAGGCTCGCCTTCGATGTGATAGAGAGGCCTCGGGTGCACAACGGAACGCGCGGACCAGGACGGACCGGGAGTATTAGGAGTCTTCGCGATGACGTGCAAACTGGACTCGGAGCAGAAAGGGCAGGGCGCGTCGGGACGCGATCCGGCATCGCCGGGATCGTCGCCGGTCATGACCCACGAGCGTGTGATGGGATCTTTCCGAAGTTCCATGTGAACAGGAAAGGAGAACACCGGGAGGAAGTGGAGTCAACTGGGAATTGCAGCGGAGTTTCCCGCACGACACATGCGAAATCACGAAGAAGGTTAGGGCGGCGCTTTGTTATAATCCGCCGAAGCCCGCTTAGATGACCGAGCCGTCCACTCCGCTAATGCGGCAGTATGCTGCCGTCAAGAAAGAACATCCGACCGCGCTTTTGTTCTTCCGCCTGGGAGATTTCTACGAACTTTTCTTTGATGACGCCGTTATCGCATCGAAAGAACTCCAGATCACGCTGACCTCACGCAATAAGGAAAAAGGAATCGCGGTACCGATGTGCGGCGTGCCGTACCACGCTGCGGAGGGATACATCGGGAAATTGATCCGGCGCGGGTTCAAGGTTGCGATCTGCGAGCAAATGGAAGATCCGCGGCTGGCAAAGAAGCTGGTGCGTCGGGAAGTGACTCGGGTCGTCACGCCGGGGACAGCGGCGGATTCGTCGCTGGGGTCGGAGGAGAACAACTTCCTGGCGGCGCTGGCGCAGGTGGGAGCATGCGTGGGGTTTGCGGCGTTAGATTTGTCTACCGGGGAATTTCGGGCGACGGAGTTCTCTGGGGAAAACGCGATGCGGCGGGTGCAGGAGGAGTTGGAACAGTTGCGGCCTAGGGAGCTCCTGTTTGGGTCGGCGGCGCCTTTGTTTGAACGGACTGATGCTCGGCCGCTCGGCTTCGCCCCTTCGACTGCGCTCAGGGCAGGCATCGCGGGACAGCCGAGGCGGCTGTCGCAACATGGTCCGGCTCTTACCGAGACTCCGTTGGAGGATTGGATCTTCTCGCCGGATCATGCGCTGCCTTTGCTCGAGAATCACTTTGGGGTTTTGTCGCTGGAGGGATTTGGGCTGGCGGGGAAGATTGCGGCGGCTTCGGCGGCGGGGGCGATCCTTTATTACGTACGCTCGACGCAGCGCGGATCGCTGGATCACGTTGACCGCATTGGCTGGTACGAGCGGCAGAACTGCCTGGTGCTCGATGCGGTCACCGTTCGCAACCTGGAATTGATCGAGCCGTTGTTCGCCGGAACTGATGCTGGAGTGACGCTGTTCCGCTCAATCGACGGGGCGGTGACTCCCATGGGCAAGCGGCTGTTGCGAGCCTGGCTGCTACGCCCGTCGCTGGACCTGGGCGATATCAATGCACGGCTGGATGCGGTCGAGGCGGGAGCGAAGGACATCATCGCGCGCGAGGAGTTGCGTCGGTCTTTAGACGGCGTGCTGGATCTCGAGCGACTGCTGAGCCGGGTCACGCTAGAGACGGCGAATCCGCGCGATGTTTTGGCGCTGGCGGCGTCGTTGGGGAAACTGCCCGCGGTAAGGCGAGCGGTTGCACGTCTGACGGCGGCCCGGTTGCAGGCGCTGCATGCGGCGCTCGATGAATTAGGCGATCTGCGCGAGCGGATTGAGAAGACGCTTGTGCCGGAACCACCGCTGACTTTCGCAGATGGCGGAGTTATCGCGGCGGGAATCGACCATGACCTCGACCAACTGCGGGAACTTTCGCGGAACAGCAAGGCGGTGCTGGCGCAGATTGAGCAGCGCGAGCGCGGGCGTACGGGGATTTCCTCGCTGAAGGTGAAATTCAATTCCGTATTCGGTTATTACATCGAAATATCGAAGTCGAATCTGCATCTGGTGCCACAGGATTATGATCGGAAGCAAACGCTGGTCGGGGCGGAGCGGTTCACCACTTCTGAGCTGAAAGAGTATGAGGCGAAGATTCTCGACGCCCAAGAGAAGATCGTCGAGATCGAGCGCCGCCTGTTCACTGAGTTGCGAACAGCGATTGCGGCGGAGGCGAAGCGAATCCGGCAGACGGCCCTGGCGCTGGCGGAAGTGGATGTGCTCGGGTCTCTGGCACACATTGCGGCGCTGCGGAATTACTGCCGGCCGCAGTTTGTCGACGGTTCCGGAGAGATCGAGATCATTGAGGGGCGGCATCCGGTGATCGAGCAGCAGGAACTGGCCGGAGGCACTGATCGGTTCGTCCCGAACGATCTTTATCTCAACGACACGACGCATAATATTTTGCTGCTGACCGGGCCGAACATGGGCGGCAAATCGACTTATCTGCGGCAGACGGCGTTGACCGTGATTCTGGCGCAGATGGGATCGTTTGTCCCGGCGCGGTCGGCGAAGCTGAGCATTGTCGATCGCGTGTTCACGCGCATCGGGGCGAGCGACAATCTGGCACGCGGGCGCTCGACTTTTATGGTCGAGATGACGGAAACGGCGGCGATTCTCCATACGGCGACGGCGCGGTCGTTAATTCTGCTGGACGAAGTGGGTCGCGGCACCGCGACGTACGATGGCCTGGCGATCGCGTGGGCAGCGGTGGAGTATCTGCATGCGCGGGTGCGAGCGAAGACGCTGTTTGCCACACACTATTTCGAGTTGACCGAGCTGGCCGAGCAGCTTGAGGGCGTAAAGAATTATCACGTGTCAGTCAAAGAGACGGGCGGCGGGATTGTGTTCCTCCGGAAGGTCGAGCCGGGAGCCGCGGATCGCAGCTACGGAATTGAAGTCGCGAAGCTGGCCGGTTTGCCCAATGAAGTAGTGGAGCGGGCGCGCGAGGTGCTGGTACAACATGAGTTCGCCGAGCAGCAGGCGACGGCACATCTGTCGCCGGGTGCGAGTCCTCCGGCGGCGCAGTTGACGATCTTCACACCGCTGTCGCAGCCGGTGCTGGAGAAGTTGCGGGACGTGGATTTGAACCGGCTGACGCCGCTCGAGGCATTGAATTTGCTGGCGGAGTTGAAGAAGGAACTTTAACCACAGAAGACACAGAGGTTCACAGGGGGCTTCTCTGGCGCGAGCGCTTGGACAATTACTGATTGTCGGTTTCGATGGCGACGAGATGACTCCACGGCTCGCTTTTCTGCTGAAGCGACTGCAACCCGGCGGGGTCATTCTGTTTGCGCGGAACATTAAGAGCGCAGAGCAGACCTGGCAGCTTCTTGGCGAATGCCAGAAGTGTGTTGAGACACCGCTATTGACATGCGTTGATCTCGAAGGCGGGACTGTGGATCGGCTTCGCGAAGCGCTGGGGCCTGCTCCGTCGGCCGCGGATGTGTTCGCCGTTGATGATCCCAGGCTGTTTCGCCGGCACGGGCAGATCATCGGAGAGAACTGCCGCGCTCTGGGCTTCAATGTCGATTTCGCTCCCGTGCTTGATCTGGCATTCGAAATTTCGCGGGGCGTAATGGGTTCGCGAGTGGTCTCGGCCAACCCGGATGAGACGGTAGCGTATGCGCGCGAGTTCCTTGCCGGGATGAAGGCCGCCAAGGTTCTGGGATGCGGCAAACATTTTCCCGGACTGGGCGAGGGCAAGCTGGACAGTCATCACGAATTGCCGGTGATCGAGAAATCGTTGAAGCAACTCTGGACCGAGGATCTCCTTCCCTACCGGATTCTGCAGCGGCAGTTTCCCTTCGTGATGGTGTCTCACGCGGCGTATCCCCAGGTTACGAAGACGAAGACTCCGGCCTCCCTCTCAAAGATCTGGATCACGGACATTCTGAAGAAGCGGATCGGCTACCGCGGCCTGGTGGTGTCGGACGATCTGGAGATGGGCGGAGTAACGTCGGCGGCGCCGGTGGGCGAGGCGTCGGTCGAGTTTGTGCGGGCGGGCGGAGATCTGTGCCTGATCTGCCATCGCGAGGATCGAGTCCTTGAGGCATATGAGGCTTTGATCAAGGCCTCCGAACGCGACAAGAACTTCGCGAAGCGTGCGGCGGAATCTTCGCGGCGGGTGCTTGCCTTCAAGAAAAAGTGTGGCAAGAGTCTGACACCTGCGAAAGCTCCCTCAACGACAATCGTAGAGAGATTGACGCGCAATTTGTGGGAGTTTGGCGAGCAGGTGCGGCTCGGTCCCTTGAGCCGCAGAGAAGATCGTCGGCGGCGGGGATGAACAAGAACGGGATGATGGTCGCCGGAATAATGAGCGGAACTTCCGCGGATGGGGTCGATGTAGCGTTGGTGCGGATCGGCGAACCTAAGGCCCGCGGGCGAGTCGCCCGCGGGCACACGATCCAGCTTATTGGCCACAGGCAGTTCCCGTACCCTGCCAACGTTCGCGCCAACATACTTGCGGCGATGAATGCCGATCGGGCCAGCGTCGCCGATCTCGCCCGGCTGAATTTTCTGCTGGGCCAGCTTTACGCGGACGCCGTGCTTGCGACGCAGCGGAGATTCCGCTTGAAAGCGGATCTCGTCGGATGCCATGGGCAGACTCTTTATCATCAAGGGAAAGCGGAGCGTTTCTTGGGCCGCAAGGTTTCCACTACCTGGCAGACGGGCGAGAGTGCTGTCATTGCAGCGCGTGTGGGAGTGCCAGTGGTATCGGATTTCCGCCCTGCCGACCTCGCTGCTGGTGGCAAGGGCGCGCCCCTGGTTCCTTATCTCGATTACCTGTGGTTTCGCGATGCGCGAATTGGAAGGATTGTGCAGAACATCGGAGGAATCGCGAATTTGACCGCGATTCCGGCGGGCGCCCGTTCTGAAGATGTTGTGGCGTTCGATACCGGGCCCGGGAACATGGTGATCGATGCGGTCACGCAGAGACTGTTTGGGAAGCCGTTTGATCGAGACGGGATCATCGCGTCTGCGGGAGAGGTGATCGAACCGGTGCTGGAACGAATTCTGCGACGGTCATTCTTTCACGCCAAACCTCCGAAGACTGCAGGACGCGAGGAGTTTGGGCGGGAGTTTGTGGCGGAGTTTCTGCGGGCATGTCGCGGAGCGCGGAAGCAGAACGTGGTCGCTACGGCCACGGCCTTGACCGGGTGGTCGATTGCAGAGGCCATTCAGCGGCACTTGCTACGGAAAATCCCCACCCTTCGACTTCGCTCAGGGCAAGCTTCTCGCAAAAGAAGCGAGAAATGGAGCACCCAAAGTCAGACATCTTTTGGCGAGATAGTTCTTTCTGGTGGCGGAGCCCGTAACGCCACGCTGGTTGCGATGCTTGCCGAGCGGCTCGCGCCTCTGGGAATTGTCGTGCGGTTCTCGGACGAGTTTGGGCTGCCTTCTGAGGCGAAGGAAGCAGTGGCGTTCGCGGTGCTGGCTTATGAGACTTGGAACGAGCGCGCTTCCAATATGCCGTCGGCGACCGGTGCGAAGCGAGGGGCGGTACTAGGGAAGATTTCGTATGTCTAGCGCAGGCGTCAGGCGTCAGGCGTCGGGCATCGGAGGTCAGCGTTCGGAGCGTTGCGAAATGCCCGGGAAAGTTGCCCGCACGACAGCCGGCGGGACGCCGGCGCTACGAACGGCTATCACTGGACTTGTCTGGGTGCTCTTCGTTGTCCTTCTCTTCCCTGCTCTTTCTTGCTCCAGCAAACCTGATGCCAATATGCTGGTCATGCTGATTGAGTCGAGTCCGTCGAATCTGGATCCGAGGGTGGGGATCGATGCGCAGTCGGAAAGAATCGACAACCTGATCTTCGACGATCTGCTGTCGCGGGGCGACGATTTGAACGTGGCGCCTGGCTTGGCAGAGCGCTGGGAAGTTCCAGATCCGGTCACTTATGTTTTCCATCTTCACAAAGGGGTTAAGTTTCACGACGGGCGCTCGCTCACTTCGCGCGACGTAAAGTGGACTTTTGATTCGCTTCTGCAGGGCAAGATTCGCAGCACCAAGGCCGCAGTTTACAAATACGTCGATCACATCGAGGCGCCAGACGAAAGCACAGTTATCTTCCACATGAAAGAGCCCAGCGCGACACTGCTCTGGAATCTCTCCGACGGGGCGATGGGCGTCGTGCCCTACGGGAGCGGAGAAGAGGTTACGCAGCATCCGATCGGGTCGGGTCCGTTTAAGTTCGTCAGCGCCGAGACTGATCGTGAAGTCACCATTGAGCGGAACGAGGAATATTGGGGCGGTCCGCCAAAGGTGGCGCGCGTGCGTTTCGCGGTTGTGCCGGATGAGACCACCGAGGCTCTGGAGTTGCGCAAGGGGAGCGGGGACATCGCGATCAACTCGCTCACGCCAGATACCGTGGTTACACTTCAAAAGAATTCCAACCTAAGCGTCGAGCACGGTGGTGGGACGCGGTTGGCGTACCTGGGATTCAATCTGCGCGATCCGATTCTGAAGGACGTGCGCGTGCGGCAGGCGATTGCGTACGCGCTCGACCGGCGGCCGATGATCGAGTACTTGTGGCGCGGCCTGGCGCAACCGGCGCGCAGTATCTTGCCAGTTCAGAGTTGGGCCTACAACGGCGACGTGCCGGCGTACGAGCATGATCCAGAGAATGCGAAGCGGATCCTCGATGCAGCGGGATATCCTGCGGTGAATGGCGTGCGGTTTCACGTCACGGTGAAGAGCTCAACCGATGCCAACACGCGGCTGATGTTCGCCGTAATGCAGCAGCAATTACGCGATGTCGGAATCGTGCTGGATATCCGCAGCTTCGAGTTCGCCACGTTTTTTTCTGACGTGCAGCATGGAGCGTTTCAGATGTATGGGCTGCGCTGGATCGGCGGGAACGAAGATCCGGACATCTTTGAGTATGCGTTTCACTCTTCGAAGTTTCCGCCGAATGGAGCGAACCGCGACTACTACTCGAATCCCAAGGTCGATGCGCTGATCGATAAGGCACGGCGCGAGATCGATCCGAAGGCGCGCAAACCGCTGTACGCCGAGGTGCAGAGCATTCTGGCCGAGGATTTGCCGTACATCAATCTGTGGTACCTCGACAATGTCATGGTGCACACGAACCGTGTGCGGAACCTGCGGCTGAATCCGGCGGGGAATTTCGATTTCTTACGTACAGCTGAACTCAATTCTTCCTCCAATTAAGCGGCCAACCTCACGAAAGGGCAGTTCCAAATTCGGAACGTGGCGAAGTTTTTCTTCCGGGCTGGCGGAAATGGAGCATAATTCGATTCACGAGCCCTGCTCCTCGAGGTGCGCCGTGAACGATGTCGGAACCAGGCGATCAAGGTTCCATCTCTCCGTTTGCGTTTGCTTGTGGGCCCTGGAAGATCCCGAGTATGAAGCGCGCCAGCTTACAGGATGTACTTCTCCTCGAACCACCGTCGTCTTTACGCTCGCTGACCTGACCACCAGACAAGAGCCCGGGGCGCGATGGACAGACGTGTACGTGATTGATGCCTGGGGCTCGGTGCTGGCACGCACGGACCTGCCGAAATTACCTCAGTAGCAGACTCGAGTTAGGTAATAAGGGCGGTTGCCGGACCCAAGGTGCTTCCCTCAGGGGCTGAAGCCCGCGTCACTACCTGATTTCGTGCGGCGCGGCTAAAAAGCCGCGCCCTTTCAAAACCATCCATTACAGAAGTTTCGTGTTGCGGTCGAGAAAACCATGTCGAGCTGCGCTCGACGGACAGCCGACGGCGGCTGTCCCCACATTCTCTGTTACTATCAAATTTCAGGCATCTTAATGCGTATTCTTTTCATCGGCGACATTTTCGGGCGGCCAGGACGGGCGATTGTCAAAGACAGGCTGGCGGGGATCGTGCGCGAGCGCGGCATCGATCTGATTATTGCGAACGGCGAGAATTCCGCGGCTGGTTTCGGCATAACTCCGGCACTCGCGGAGGAATTGTTCGAGCTGAATATCGACGTCATCACCACGGGGAATCACGTCTGGGACAAACGGGAGATCGTCGACTATTTCCAGATGGTTGAGGGAAACGGACACGGGCCGGCGCGGCGCGTGCTGCGGCCGGCGAATTATCCCGCCGACATGCCCGGTTCGGGCCTGTATGAAGGCATGAAAGGCAAAGTGCCGTATGCCGTGATCAACCTCCAGGGGCGCGTGTTCATGGCCTCGAACGATGATCCGTTCCGCATCGCCGATCAGCTTTTGAAAAAGATCAAGGCCAAGGTGATTCTCGTCGACATGCATGCCGAGGCTACGTCCGAGAAAATTTCGCTGGGCTGGTATCTGGATGGAAGAGTTACGGCGGTGGTGGGCACGCATACCCACGTACCCACGGCTGATGAACGGGTGCTGCCGAATGGAACGGCGTATATCACCGACGTAGGGATGAGCGGGCCCTATGATGGCGTGATCGGGGTGAAGAAGGAACTGGTTGTGGGGAAGTTCCTGAATGGAATGCCGGTGCGCTTTGAGCCGGCCACCGGCGATGTGCGCCTGTGCGCCGTAGTTATCGATTGTGATGAACATACCGGCAAGGCGGAGAGGATCGAACGGTTGATGGTGACGTAGCGCGGCTCTCGCCATGGATTTTCTGCCTCTGGCAGCAAGACGTAGCAAGCTACGTCTCTACGACGCCTCCCCCTGCAAGAGACGGCTTCCTTTGCGTTCTTGGGTTGTGACCGGAAGTACTACGGCCTACCGGTCACTCATCGGGAGAACGAAAGCACGATAAAATCAGGAGCAATGCCTTCTAAGCTATCCATTTTGGCGGCGGGGTTACTAGCCGCGACGATTGGAGTGTCGTTCGCGCTCGCTGACGAGCCCTCGCCGGCACCTCCGACGATTTGCCGCAATGGAGTTCCGGGCGGAGTCAGTTGCTTCGCGACCAAGAAAGACCTCAAGGACGCGCAGGAAGCCTTCAAGCGGGGGATCAAGCTGCACAAAAATCAGCGGTTTGAGGAGGCCCTCGCACAGTTCGAGGAAGCGACTCGGCTGGTTCCACAGAATCGGGAATATCTGACCGCGCGCGAAGTACTGCGATCGAAGCTGGCCTTCGATCACATTCAGCGCGGGAACGCTCTGCTGCTCGAGGATGCGCGCATGCGGGCTGGCGCCGAATTCCGCGCGGCGCTCGATCTGGATCCAGAAAACCAGTTTGCCCAGGAGCGGTTGCAAGAGGCTACTCAGCAGTTTTCACCGGCCTTGCCGAAAAAAGTGGCGGGGCGTTGGGAAGAGTCCGAGGAGATCCATCTGGACCCAAGCAACGACGTGGCCACGTTCCATTTCAGCGGCGATGCGAAGTCGCTGTTTACCGAACTGGCCGCAGCGTACAAGATCACCCTGCAGATGGACGACTCGGTACAGGCACGCCAGGTACGCTTCAATGTGGACAATGTCGATTTTTTCGCGGCGCTGAACCTGGCCTGCAGGGTGAGCAAGACTATGTGGGCGGCTCTCGCGCCTCACCAGATGCTGATCCTCGCCGACAACGCGGAAAACCACAAGCAATACGACCGCATGTCCCTGCGAAGATTCATCCTGCCGCCGCATTCGACGCCGCAGGAAGCAACCGACATAGTGAATACCATGCGGCAGATTCTCGATCTGCGCTACCTGAGTTCCGGGCAAACGGCGGACACCGTGGAAGTGCGGGGACCACAGCGGGCGGTCGAAGTCTGCGCCAGGCTAATGGACCAGTTCGGTAATCCCAAGCCGCAGGTGATGATCGATGTGCGGGTATACCAGATTAGTCACATGCTGACCCGCAACATTGGCGTGCACATTCCGAATACGTTCAATCTGTACAACATTCCGGCATATGCGCTGGCGGGGCTGGGCGGGCAGAACATACAGGATCTGATCAACCAGTTGATTGCTTCGGGCGGGATTAACCAGGCAGGAAGCACCTCGCTCGCCGGATTGCTGTCACAGTTGACCGGGCAGCAGAATTCGATCTTCAGCCAGCCGCTGGCGACGTTCGGAGGTGGCCTGACATTCATGGGGCTGAGCCTTGATAAATTCGCCGCACAACTTTCCCTAAACGAATCGTGGGTGCACAGCCTCGACGATGTCTCGATGCGCGCCGGCCAGGGAACGGACGCAAACTTCCATCTGGGGCAGCGATATCCAATTTTGAATGCCAGCTACGCACCCATCTTCAACTCGCCCCAGATCTCCCAGGTGCTGGGGAATCAGACGTATATTCCGCCGATTCCTTCCGTCAGCTACGAGGACTTGGGATTGAATTTGAAAGCCAAGCCGACCGTTCACGGTGATGGTACGGTCAGCCTGCAGCTTGAACTGCAGGTGCGCTCGCTGACTGGGCAATCGGAAAACGGAGTGCCGGTGATTTCGAATCGCGAATACAAGGCCAGCATCAACCTGAAGGATGGCGAGCCTGCCTTCGTTGCCGGCGAGATTTCCAATAACGACATGCGGTCGATGAGCGGGATCCCAGGGCTTGGGTTCGTTCCCGGGCTCAATATGGCGATGGTGACCAATACCCGCCAGGAAGATAGTGACGAGTTAATGATCGCCATCACGCCTCATGTGATCTCCAACTTCGACCGCGGCACGAGCGAGATCTGGCTGAGCGAGAGATAGAAAAAGCAGGCGTCGGGCGCCAGTCAACCTCGACTCACAATTCCTGATTTGCCGAGCGCCGGACGCCTCTCTACTTCGCTTCCTTTGCGGCGAAATCGACCAGGCTTTTGTAAACCTCTGACAGACGGTTATCGAAGCTGCCGATTTTGCGCCCGTTGATGAAGACCGTGGGTGTGCCGCTCACGTCGACTTTCTTGCCAAGAGCGATGGAGGCATCGATGCGCGACTTGGTTTCCGGCTGCCCGGCGCAAGCGGCAATCTCAGAACCCTTGACGCCCGCGCCATCGGCCAGCGCGGTGAGTTTCTCGTCGGCGTTCTCGGCCGTAATTTCCGCCTGCTTTTCATAGGCCGTCGCGACAAACTTCCAGAAAGCGTCGTTCGAGGCGCGGCCGACGCAGTCGGCGTACGCAGCACCCTTGTCAGCCCAGTTATGCATTTCCAGCGGGAAGTTCTGAAAGACGAAACGAGCCTGCGGTTCGGCCGCAACCAGGGCCTCGATCGTGGGCTGGGCCGCCTTGCACGCAGGACACTGCAAATCCCCGAACTCCACGATGGTCACGGGGGAATCCTTGGGGCCGCGGGATGGGCCGGTGATTCCCCTGTCCAAAGCCTTCTTCGCAGGATCAAATGGTTTGGCTCCGAAAGGAATAACGTCGCCAACCAGAGCGTGCTCACCATCCGGCGAGACGTAGAAGCGCGACAGTTGCTGGCCCTGCTGGTTGGCAAGCACGACCGTGACCTCAGCTAGTCCCTCAATCGGAGAAGGCTTGATGCTGGAAATCTTCCAACTCATGTCGGATTGATAGCCAAACTGTGCGTGGAGAAACGACTCCACGGTTGCTTCCGAGGGAAGATTGGCAGTGGCGTGGGTTCCCAGTTTTTCGGCGGGCTTGGGTGCAGGTTTGGTTTTCTCTGAGGCCTGGCCAAGAACGAGTGTGCCGGTGAGCCCCAGAAGAAGAACGGAAATCATGTTAGGCAGAACGCGCATGGGTTCCTTTCGCATTAGATTAGAAATGCATGTATCTCGCAGAAGCTCGGTGACTCATTAGAATACGTCAGATTCGCAGCTCATACTTCCGACTTGGCGGCGATGGGAAGACGGCGCCCGTAGCCAAACGCTTTGGGAGAAATCTTGAGCCCGGGGGCAGCCTGCTGACGCTTGTATTCGGCGCGATCAACCATTCGGATCACGCGGCGGACGGTCTCGATGGCAATGCCGCGGTCGGAGGCGATGCGTTCTGCCGCGTGCGAATCTTCTACGTAATCTTCCAGGACGGCATCGAGAACATCGTAGGGTGGCAGCGAGTCGCTATCTTTCTGGTCGGGCCGCAACTCCGCTGAGGGCGGCTTGTCGATTGAGGCCCGTGGGATCACGGCGCGCCGCGAATTCACGTATTCGGCCAACCCGTAGACCAGGGTTTTCGGCACATCGGAGATGACAGCCAAGCCACCAACCATATCGCCGTAGAGCGTGCAGTATCCGACACCGAGCTCGCTCTTATTGCCGGTCGAGAGCACAATCGCTCCGAACTTGTTGGACAGAGCCATCAGCAGAGTACCTCGAGCGCGGGACTGTATGTTCTCTTCGGTGACGTCTTCTTTCAGTCCGGCGAACACATCCCGTAAGGTCTGGCGATAAGCCTCGTAGGCTGGATTGATCGAAAGCAATTCGAAGCGAATACCGAGATTCTTCGCGAGAGTCCGTGCATCGTCGATGGAACCCGGAGACGAATAGGGCCCTGGCATGCCGACACCGATGACGTTTTCTGCGCCGACGGCATCAGCGGCGATGACAGCCGTCAGGGCCGAATCGATTCCACCGCTAAGGCCGATGATGGCTTTCTGGAATCCGCACTTGCGGATGTAATCGCGCGTGCCCAGCACCAGGGCGGAATAGGCGCTGGCTTCATCCCCCGCGATCTGCTCGTGCATCTCGCCGGTAAGATCCTGGGAATCGAAGTAGATCAGGTCTTCTTCAAAAGAGCGACCCTGCGCGATCACTTTGCCTTCGCGGTCGAGCACGATGCTTGAGCCGTCGAAAACCAGGCTGTCGTTGCCGCCGACCTGATTCACGAGCGCGACGGGAACCTTGTGCTGGCGGGCGATACTGGCCAGCATGTCGCGGCGAAATTCACGCTTGCCAATCCAGAAGGGCGAGGCGGAGATGTTGAGCACAAAATTTCCGCCCTCACGAACGAGCGATTCGACTGGATCCACCATGTAGAGTCGCTTGGTCCAGAACTGCTTGTCATTCCACGCGTCCTCGCAGATGGTAAGTGCCATGCGGTTGCCGCAGAAGGGGAAGAGTTGCTGGCTTTTCGCAGGTGCGAAGTTGCGCATTTCGTCGAAGACGTCGTAGGTCGGCAGCAACATTTTCGACTGAATAAAGGCAATCTTGCCGTCCATGAGCAGTGCGGCGGAGTTCATCACCGACTTGCCGGTATCGGAATCGGCGGGGGTGACCAGGCCGCAGATGACGACAATGCCCCTTGTGGCGGCGGCAATACGCTCGGCCGACTCGCGATTGCGTGCGACGAACGCAGGGCGCTCAACCAGATCGCGGGGGGGATAGCCACAAACCGACAATTCAGGAAACAGGATCAATCCTGCGCCGGATGACTTGGCGCGTTGGGCGAAGTCAATGATCTTAGACGCGTTGCCGGAGAAGTCGCCGACCGTTGGATTGATCTGTCCGAGAGCAACCTTCACAAGTTCAGTTTAAAGCCTGGGGCCACGAGCGCGCGAGAAGCTGTTTGCAAGCAGGTTCTCCCGTGCGGGTTGAAACCGCGGCGCGCCTGCTACAATATCGATTTTGCACATACCGGAGGTACGGTCATGTCTCTGCTCAGGCAGTCGGTGCGGTTGGTCCTGTTTTGCAGTATTTTCCTAGGAATTCTTGCTTCCCTTCTTCCTTTGGCCACTGCTCAATCGAGTGGCAAGTCCCATCCCTGGATGAATACCAGTTTGTCTCCCGACGAGCGTGCGTCCATGGTGGTGAAAGAAATGACGCTTGACGAGAAGATTTCGATGTTGCATGGCACCGGCATGCCGGGTCTCGGGCCCGTGAGTCCGCTTGCGGTTCACTCCAACGGCGGCGCGGGCTACGTGGTGGAGATCCCACGACTGGGAATTCCGGCGATTCAGATGTCCGATGCTGCTTATGGCGTGCGCGCCAGTGGTGAGCATGGGCGCTACTCCACGGCTCTGCCGGCCTGTGTTGCCGGTGCAGCGAGCTGGGACCCTGAGGGCGGATTTGAGTACGGCGCTTTGATTGGACGCGAATTGCGGGCGCAGGGCTACAACATGTCCTTGGGCGGCGGAACCAATCTCACCCGCGAACCCCGCAATGGGCGGACGTTTGAATACATGGGAGAGGATCCCGTGCTGGCCGGAACGATGGTCGCCTCGGTGATCCGGGGAACTCAGGCTCAGCACGTGATCGGCGACATCAAGCACTATGCGCTCAACGACCAGGAAGCTGGCCGCAACGCCGTGAACGTGAACATTGACAAGCGCGCCGCGCGGGAAAGCGATTTGCTCGCATTCGAAATCGGAATTGAGCAAGGCAATCCCGGGGCGGTGATGTGTTCCTATAACCGCGTCTACGGCGACTATGCCTGCGAAAACAAATATCTGCTCACCGACGTTCTGAAGAAAGATTGGAACTTCAAAGGGTTCGTGGTGACCGACTGGACGGCGATCCACAGCTCTGCCAAGGCCTCTGCCGCCGGACTCGACCATGAAGAGCCGGGTTGGCATTACTTCGGAGACGAGTTGAAGAAGGAAGTCGAGTCCGGCAAAGTGCCGCAATCCGAGATTGATGATCACGTTCACCGCATCCTGAGGGCGATGTTTGCCACGGGTGTAGTTGACGAGCCGGCGGAAAAGAGCGTGGTCGACGTGCTGGGGGGACTTGAAATCGCGCGCAAGCTGGAGGAGCAGGGCATCGTTCTGCTCAAGAATGAAAAATCGCAGCTCCCTTTGGATGCGTCGAAGGTCCGCAGCATTGCCGTGATCGGGCCGCACGCCGATGTTGGCATGATCTCGGGCGGTGGTTCGGCACAGGTCGATCCTCCGGTCGGCAATGCGATCCTTCCGCCAGGCAAAGGACAAACCAGGTGGATGGAGCCGGTCTGGTTCCCGACTTCTCCGCTGAAGTCTATTCGCGCGAAGGTACCGGGGGCAACAGTGCAGTTTGACTCGGGTGCCGACCCAGGAACGGCCGCAGCCCTGGCCAAAACCTCAGATGTGGCGATCATCTTTGCCTATCAGTGGGAGAGCGAGAGCATGGATCTGCAAAGCCTCGCGCTTCCCGAGCACGAGGATGACTTGATCGCGAAGGTTGCCGCCGCGAATCCGCATACCGTGGTCGTGGTGGAAAGCGGCGGTCCGGTCACAATGCCGTGGGTCGATAAAGTGGGCGCGATTCTGGAAGCGTGGTTCGCGGGCAGCAGCGGATCGGACGCTGTAGCGAACGTCTTGTTCGGAAACGTGAATCCGAGCGGAAAGCTTCCGCTGACATTTCCGCGGAGCGAAGCCGATTTGCCGCATCCGACAATCGTGCAGCCTCCGCGGGAATCGATACCCAACTACCTGCGATCCGACATTTGGGAGCAGCTGGCTACCGGGCTGGCGCCCTTCCAGGTGACTTACGACGAAGGCGTAAAGGTCGGCTACAAGTGGTATGACGCGGAAAAGAAGAGGGTTCTCTTCCCCTTCGGATACGGACTTTCCTACACGACGTACGCATACTCAAATTTGAAGGTCACTCCGGGGAAGAATCCTCGAGTGATGTTCTCCGTAAAGAACACAGGCAGCCGTGATGGTGCTGAAGTTGCCGAGATATACGCATCGCTGCCGGCCTCGGCGTCGGAACCTCCGAAACGGCTGGTGGGCTTCAGCAAAGTGTGGCTCAAGGCCGGCGAGAGTAAAGAAGTTTCGATCGAGGTTAACGCGAAATATCTGTCGATCTTCAACGTCGAACAGAACGGTTGGCAATTACTCCCGGGAGCATACAGCTTCATGGTGGGTGGGTCGTCTCAAAGCTTGCCTTTGAAGCAGTCGGTATCCCTGAATTAGGAAGCCAAGAAGCGCGATCACGAAGAAGGCCGCCAACGAGTACCTTCGGAAGCGGCCAATTCTTTTGCAGCGCCCAGTACCTCTGGTAGTACGGCGTCGATGTCGGTGTCCTTCGTGCGATGGTTGACGATACATGCTCTCAGACAGAACTTCCCTGCTAGCGTGGCGTTGGAGAGATAGACGCGTCCGCGTTTCTGAGTACGCTGCAGGATCGAGGCGTTCAGCTGATTCAGTGCAGTGTCAGAAGTTTCCCTTGCTCCACGATAGCGGAAACACACTGCGCTGAGTTCCCCGATGGCCATTAACTCCATTAGAGGTTCATGCTCGATCGCGTCGGCGAGGCGGCGCGCGTGTGCCAGATCTTTTCGGATCGACTCGCGAAACGCAGCCAGCCCGTGATAGCGAATCGAGAGCCAGATTTTGAGGGCGCGAAATCTTCGCGACAGTTCCAGCGACTCTTCAAAAAAAGCGAATCCCTCGATCGGATCTACGCTCAATGCGCGCGTGTAGTCGCCGCTATGGGAGAAGGCTTTTTGAGCCGCTTCCGGCGAGCGGTAAAGCAGACACCCGCAATCGAGCGGCTGATAGAGCCACTTATGCGGATCGAGAGAAATCGAGTCGGCGAGTTCCATGCCGTCGAACCTGCTGCGCTCGGCAATTGCGGCAAGCGCGCCGTAGGCGCCGTCGATGTGAAACCAGGCGCCATTCCGGTGGGCGATCTCTGCGATCTTTGCGAGCGGGTCGATGGCACCAGTGTTGACCGTTCCAGCAGACGCCACCACAGCCAAAGGAATCCTGCCCGCTGCTTTGTCCTTTGCGATCTGGCGCTCGAGTTCGGCGGTATGCATGCGCAGCAACGAATCCGTAGGAATCAGCCGCAAGTTGTCCCGTCCGATGCCGAGCAGGGCCACGCTCTTGGGAATGGACATGTGAACTTCCCGGGAAGCGTAGACCACGGCCGGTGTCGTGAGTCCTCGTTCATTGGCGGGCGCGATGGCCTCGCGAGCCATCGCCAGCCCCATCAGATTCGCAGCCGACCCGCCGCCCGTGAGATACCCACGAAACTCTGGACAGCCGATGGCCTGTGACAGCCAGTTGACTACGGTCTTCTCGATCATCACGGCGGCGGGGCCCGAGCGCCATGCAGTCACGTTCTGATTCAGGACGCTGGCCATGAGATCCGCGGTTGCAGCAACGGGTTCGCCCGATCCCAGCACGTAGCCGAAGAAGCGGCCATTCTGTGCGCGCGAGGAGCGTAATACTTCCGGAAGATCGTCGAACGCCGCTTCGCCGATTCCCTGCTCTGGCAAGTTCGCTTCGAAAAGGCGGAGCGATCTATCGCCTGTTATGGCTGGCGCCACGGGCATGGAGTCCACCTGGTCGAGATAGTCCGCGGCCAATTGTGCGACGCGTTCGGCCAGATGGCGAAACTGGCTCGAGGAAATTTCCAATGGATTCATTTGTGCACTTTGTGTTTTGCTATGATCCGCAACAATGTCATCCTGAGCCGCGTCTTTTGCGGCGAAGGACCTATATAACTCGTGGCAGCACCGACGCAGCGCCGCTCAGAATGACGTCGTAAGAAACCGCACAATCTCCTAAACGGTTCTTGATCACTCGCCGCCGGCGGGGATCACCTTGTGCTTGGGCGCGGGAACGGGCGCTGCACCCTTCCGGTCTTGCCACAACACCCGATTGAGGCGCGCGGCGCCCGCGGCATCGGGGCGGGAGAAATCCATCTTCGAGGAAACCTTGGCGCCCGGCGAATCGCGCTTGTTCGTTTCGTAGATCAATCCGTTCTTCAGGTTGCGATAATCCGCCTTGTAGGGCTGCTGATCACCCGGACCTGAAAAGAGCCCGCTCATCACGGGTGCGTAGGCGTCGTTCTGATTCATCGGAGGCAGGCCCAGGAGCGACTCCATCGTGTGAACCATGTTGACCGTGGTGTAGAAGCGATGCTCGACGTAGGGTTTGGCAGTGGATCCTGGCGAATATTTGCTGACGACAAAAGCGATTGAGCGATGGGCGTCAACGTGGTCGGCACCATCCTGCGCGTCGTCTTCGAGGACGAAGATGGCGGTGTCGTCCCAGTAGGGGCTGTGCGAGACAGCGTCCACGACTCGGCCGAGCGCGAGGTCGTTGTCGGCTACATTGGCTGCGGGGCGGGCGCGGTCAGGGCGTGTGCCTCCGGTGTGATCGTCGGGCAAATAGAGAAGTATGAATGATGGCAGCTCAAGGTCTGGGCCCTCGTGCGACTCGCGGGCGCGAACATAGGCTCCGAATTCATTCAGGAACTCATCGGCGCGGAGTTGATCGGGATAGTCGGTATTGAAGTCGGGAAATAGCGGATCGAAGTGATCGCGGAGTGCGGCCTTGGTCGGCTTAACGCCGCTGAAAAGTGGTACGGGCCAAGGCCACGGACTGACGCCTCCGTGCGGATTGCCCACGTTTGGCGGGAGCGTGCCGCCTTGCTGCACTTCGGTGCGCGGGCATTTTGCTTCCTGTCCCGAAGGAGTTCCCTGCTTGGGACTCGCCGCCTTGCGCTTCTCGTTGCACCACAGGGCATTCACGAACTCGCCGTAAATGCGGAAGCTCACGTGGTGGGCTGCGAGATTGTCCCAAATAAATCCGGTGGAGGGATCGTCGACATCCGGCAGGTTGTGATCGAGTGGGAATTCGTCGGCATTTTGTCCCTGGAAATCGTAGGTGCGTTCGTTACCGCGATAATTGATTTGCCAGGTCTTTTCGTTGTAATCGGTGGTGATGGCGGCGGTCGACCAGACGTGGCCGTCGCCGGACACTTCCCCGCTGTCGTAGAAGTTATCAAGCACGCCGAACTGCAGCGCGATTTTGTGCTCGTTCGGCGTGATGTCTTCGCCGTACATGGTAAGCGAAGGATCGCCGTCTCCGACCTTCAAGTCGCCGAGAATCTGATCGAAGGTGCGGTTCTCTTTGAGGACGTAGATCACGTGTTTGATAGGATTCTGCCCACTGGCGAAGGTGATGGTTCCGGGATCGTTGTGGAGAAGGTTGTCGTGCTCCACCATCTGGGTATACTGCGGGAGCTTTTCGAGCGTCGCGGGAATGTTGAGACGCGCAATCGATCCTCGAAGCAGCGTGGGAATGTAGGGATGCTCTTTGTGTTTGGTCTCGTAAACCGTCTTGCCCATGTCTTTGTTGGCGCGAGTGCCTTCGCCCTTGGCCGTGGCGATGAGGAGGTCGTCGCCGTGGACGGCTAGAGCGGACGGGTACCAGTCGGTGGGGATGAAACCGAGGCCCCAAGAGACAGTGTCAGGGGCACGGCCGTTAAGCATGTCCGAGGTCTCCAAGACAACGACGGCATCGAGCGAGGCATCCGCGGCGAAAAGGCGCTTACCATCGCTTGACTGAGCTAACGCGATCGGAAAACTCCCAGCGGGCCCCTGCACGCCCATCGATGTGCGCATGAAGCCAAACGGCATCCCAGTTTCCGTTGCCACTTCCGCAACTTGGTCGAGGTTTGACAGTGCAACATACAACGTTTTGTCGTTTGGACTCAGCAGCATCGCTGAGGGATGCGAACCCGGTGCGAGGGGATCCTCTGGCTGCTTGAGCTTGATCCGGCGCGAAACTTTCCCACTCGTCAGGTCCAGTTCCGCCACTTCCGAGGTGTTCCACAAGCTGCACCACGCTCTGCGACCGTCGCGTGTGGCGATGCATGTGTACGGATAGGAGGCCGGCACGAGATCGCTCGTGCTCAGATCGAAGGTCTGCAATATTTTTCCGGTCGCCGGGTTGAGAAGCAGCACGTTATCCGAAAGATTGTTCGCGACCAGAAGCTTGTCGTGGCCTCCATCTTTGATCAGTGCCATTCCCGCTGGATATGGAATCGCCATGTGCGGCGGCGCTTTCAGGCCAACTGCGAGTTTCTTTTTCGTCGATAAAGGCTGCAGCGGCATCGGAATGAACCGTTCGGGCGCTATTTTCCCTGCCGAAAAACTATAGACCGCGATGCCATTGCCCGTGTCGCCCTGTCTCGCGCCCGTTGGATCGGTTAGCGAGCCGACCGAGGCGTAGAGATGCTTGCCATCGGAACTGAAGGCCAGACCGATGAAATAGCTCTGGTGCGATAGGTCACTGAAGCGCGAATCGGGGAAATCCGTGATCGTGTTCGTGTCCAGATTCAGAATCGAGATCGACTGGCGCGCCATAGTTTCCTGTGTGCCGTAGCCGTCGTTCAGCAGCGCGGCGTAGTGGCCGTCGGGACTGAGGACCATCGTCGCGGGAAAGCTGTTGGTGCTGCCGATGCGGCCGGGCGAAGGGACGGTCAGCATTTTGCTAGTGGGGAGCATGATGGGCGGGCGCTCGTTTGCGGGAGTTTGTGCGTGCAGCATGAAGGCGCTGATCAGGCAGACGACAGCCAGAGTACGAATGAAGTTAGGAATCACAAGTCCTCCGCGGTGGCGTTCAGGATAATGCGAGGAGAAGAAGAAGGAAAGCGGAACACCTGGCCACAGAATTTTGTGGAGACAGCCGCCATGGGCTGTCCGAACGCGCGAGCGGCCGTTTTTGCCCCTTTTACACTGGAAATTCAATCCTAAGACAAGGGATATATCGAATGAGAAAGAACCGGTTTTCAGGGCAGCAGCGCAGGACAAGAAAAGTCGCCCTTCGGGCGACGGACAGCCGAAGGCGGCTGTCCCCACACAATCTTATAATCAGTTTTCGCCAGTGGTTTTGGGAACGCGCTACAGTCCAGAGGCGCGCGATGTCGGACGAACAGAGTCTGCGGGCGTTGATTCTTCCGGGTGAACGTTGTGGCGAACGTCGGAACCCTGCACCCAGAAGATGACGTCTTCGGCAATATTCGTGGCGTGGTCGGCGACGCGCTCCAGATTGCGCGCCACGAGCAGGGCGTCAAGCGCCTGGCGCACGACGTCCGGACGCTCGTTCATCGCCTTGACCAGCTGGATGAAAGCATCATCGCGCATGCGATCGATGACGTTGTCCATTTCAAGGACGGCCTGGGCGAGTTCAACTTTTCCTTCAATGAACGATTCCAGCGCGCGGCGAACCATCGCACTTACCGCGGTTCCCATGCGCGCGATGTCAACCGGCAGGTCGGCAGGCGGTAGATCGACCATGTCCATGACGCGTTCGGCGATGTTGACGGCCTGATCGCCGACGCGCTCAAGATCGGAGTTGATCTTGGTGACCGCGAGAATGAAGCGCAGATCGACTGCCATCGGCTGCTGCATGGCGAGCAGGTCGAAGGCGATCTCATCGATTTCACGCTCGGCTGCGTTAATCATGCTTTCGCCTTCGAGTACCATCTGGCAGCGGGTAAGGTCGCGCTCGATGTAGGCCTGGCGGGCGCGATCGACGGCCTGCTCCGCCAGTCCTCCCATGCGAAGCAACCGTGCCCGCAGATCGTCGAGCCCTTGCTGAAAACGCGTGCGCATTGATGCGAACCTTTCTAGCCGAATCTGCCGGTGATGTAGTCTTCCGTCTTTTTATCGGACGGCTTGGTGAAAATCTTCTCCGTCTTGTCGAACTCGATCATCTTGCCCAGCAGGAAGAACCCGGTAAACTCTGCGACTCGGGCAGCCTGCTGCATGTTGTGAGTCACAATTACGATGGTATACCGCTCTTTGAGTTGAAAGATCAACTCTTCAATTTTTCCGGTTGAGATCGGGTCCAGAGCCGAGCAGGGCTCATCCATCAGCGAGAACTTCCGGCTCGACGGCGAGGGCGCGTGCAATACACAGCCGCTGCTGCTGGCCGCCGGAGAGGCTGGCACCGGATTTCTTGTGCAGATGATCTTTGGCCTCTTCCCAAAGCGCCGACACCTCCAGCGATCGCTGCACGACTTCATCTAGCTTGCGCCGGTCGTGGAATCCGTTGAGCTTCAGTCCGGAGGCAACGTTGTCATAAATCGACATGGTGGGGAACGGATTGGGCTTCTGGAAAACCATACCGACGCGGCGGCGAAGCTGCGTTGCCGAGGTCCCGTTGTAGGCTTCGATTTCACCGATACGAACTCGTCCTTCCACGCGGGCTTCGGGGATCGTCTCGTGCATGCGGTTGATGCAGCGGATAAACGTTGACTTGCCGCAGCCGGAGGGTCCGATCAGGGCCGTAGCATGATTGGCAGCGACCTTCAGATTTATGTCGTACAGAGCCTGGCCCTTGCCGTACCAGGCATTCAGGTGCTCGACTTCAATTCCAACGCCCATAGATTATGCCGTTCCGAATGAGCCTCGGCGGACTGCATAACGCACCGCCGCGACCGATGCCACGATGAGAACTATCAGCACGAGCGAACCTGCCCAAGCCTGCCGATGCCAATCATCATACGGAGAATTCGCGTAAACATATATCTGCAGGGGCAGGGCGGCCGTCGGCTGGTCAACTCGCAGATTCCAGAAACTGTTGCCCAGAGCAGTGAAAAGCAGCGGAGCGGTTTCGCCCGCGATGCGAGCGAAGGCCAGCATGATTCCGGTGATCACACCGGAAGTTGCGGTGCGCAGGACGATGGAGAGAGTCGTGCGCCAGCGCGGAACACCGAGCCCATAAGCGGCCTCCCGCAAAGCCTGTGGTACGAGCAGCAGCATCTCCTCGGTGGTGCGGGTGATGGTTGGGACCATCATGATCGCCAGCGCCAGTCCGCCGGCGAGCGCGGAGAATCCACGGCCACGGACCAAGATGCCCCAGGCGACAATGCCAATCACAATCGAAGGCACCCCGCTGAGGACATCGGAGGTGAAGCGAATCGAACTGCCCAACCGATTACGGCCAAACTCGGCGAGGTAGATGCCTGCTCCGATTCCGAAGGGGACGCCAACCACGCTGGCAATTCCAAGGATCAACACCGATCCCATAATCGCGTTTGCCATGCCGCCGCCCGCCTCTCCCACGGGTTTGGGAGTTTGGGTAAGGAAGGCCCAATTGATCGCTCCGACCCCGCGGTAAACGACGTAGCCAAAGATCGCAATCAGCGGAGCCAACACGAGCACCACCGTCAGAACCGCCGCGCCGGTCATCACATGATCGGTAATGCGACGGCGCAAACTGATCGGTCTGTACAGGAGCTTGAGCGGAGGCGGTGGTCATTGGCTCAGACATTTCCCCTCGCAGGCTGGCCGCGGGTTACAGTCCATACCAACAACTGGGCCAGCGCGTTGACGATAATCGTGACTATAAACAGAGCCAGACCAATCTCAACCAAGGCGGAGAGATAGACGTCGCCGGTGGCCTCGCTGAATTCATTGGCGAGGACGCTGGCCATGGTGTATCCGGGCGCGAACAAGGACTTGGCGATCTCTGGCCGGTTTCCGATCACCATGGTGACGGCGATGGTTTCTCCAAGCGCGCGGCCGAGACCAAGAATGATGCCACCGACAATTCCGGCGCGGGCGTTGCGGAGCACGCCCACTCGAATCATTTCCCAGCGCGTAGCTCCTAAAGCCAGGACTCCCTCGCGTTGATGCTGGGGCACGACCATGAGCACCTCGCGGGTGATCGAGGAAATGATGGGAATGATCATGATCGACAGAACCATTCCGGCTGCGAGCATGCCGATACCGTAAGGAGGGCCTTCGAAGAGTCCGGTCCATCCCAGCGTCTTCGCGAGAAAGGGCTGAACGTAACCGCTCAAGAGGGGCACGAGCACGAAATATCGGCCCACAATCCGTAAATGACGCTCGGGATCGCGGCCAGCAATTCCACGAAGAAGGAAAGCGGACCGCGCAGACCCTTCGGACACATCTCGGTGGTGAAGACCGCCACGCCGACGGAAAGGGGTACCGCGATAACCAAGGCTAAAAGCGATGAAACCAGTGTGCCGTAGATGAAAGGCAGAGCGCCGAACTGCTCGCTGACCGGATTCCAATCGCTCCCGGCGAAGAATTTGAAACCAAACGCGTGCCAGGTAAGGCGCGAACCGGACATCAGTTCGTAAACAATCAGGACAAGCACGCCCAAGACCGCCAGACCGCAGGCAGTCATCGCCGATTTGAAGACTACGATCGGCGCCTTCGCCGCCCGAACTCCGCAGTAATGGCGTCCGCTGCAGTGCTGTCGGACGTAACTTTCGTGGCTGCAACGGGTTGCGGACCGGGCATATCAGGCCGTGGAAATGCAGGATTGGCCATCGACGTTACCCTAGCAGACGGTTGTTACAAAGGTGTTAAAATAGGCGACGCTTTTTCTGAGTCCGGCGCGTTCCAGCAGATTGATTTTGATTTGCGCCGGATGGGCCTAATTCTCACACTCTCAATCGATCTATGGCGATTTCTGCGGAGCGTGGCAAATCCATCTTCCGAAAGACCGAGAAAGAACTCCTGCAGCTCTCCTCGGGCCACCGGGCCGACGCGGTGCACGGTTTCCGCACAACCACGCGGCGCTTGCAGACGCTTCTGGAGCAACTGGTCACAGACAGCGATCGCAAGCAGAAAAAGCTCTTGAAGATGCTGAACCGGATCCGCAAGTCCGCGGGCAAGGTGCGCGACATCGATGTGCAACTCGAGGCTCTGCGCAGTTTGAAAGTCCCCCAGGAACCGCGGCGCAAGACGCAGTTGATGCAGAGCCTCATTGAGCTTCGCTCACAATATGAAAGAAAGCTGCGCAAGCTACTGAAAAAACAAGACATTAAGGAAATACGAAGACGGCTGCGTACGGGCCGAGGCGTCGGTGCGTCTCGATTCGAGCAGAGACCCGTTATCGGTTGCCAGGCAGATGCTCCGCACCGTGCCAGTTCCAAGGGGGCCGACGGATGAGGAGACACTTCATCGCTATCGGCTGGTTGTGAAGCGCGCGCGCTATGCTGCCGAGTTCGCACCGAAATCGCCGGAGGCCACAAAATTCCTGGCAGAACTGAAGCGATTGCAGGATGCTCTGGGAAACTGGCATGACTGGCTAGCACTGACTCACACAGCGGTAGAGCACCTGGGCGATGTCAATCAGTCTTCGCTCGTCGCGGTGCTTCACAACGTGACGCGGGGAAAGTTTCGGCACGCGGTGAGTGCCGTTATGGCAGCAAAGACCGAATCCCATGCCGCTCGACCCGATGCTTTGGAATTGCAGACCCCTCGAAGATCCGCCAGGAAAGACACCGCGATCGAGAAGCGCAGCGGCGCGGCGGCCTGAACTCAGATTCCGCCAAGAATTTCTCAAAGTCCGGTTCCTCCTGCATGTAAACTGTGGGGCTTCCCATGCCCACGTTCGCCGCAGTCGACATCGGGTCCAACTCCGTCCGCCTAAAGATTGCACGGCTGCAAGCGGGCCGCCTGCGTCCCTTGCACGAGGATCGCGAAGTCACCCGTCTTGGTGAAGGAGTGTTCAGTTCCGGATTTCTCACCCCTGAGTCGATGGCCGAGACGGTGAAGGTTCTGCGCCGTTTTCACCGGGCCACGCAGCAGATCGTCACCGATAACGTGCGGGTGGTGGCCACCAGCGCGCTGCGCGACGCCCGCAATTCCCAGGCATTTCTGGAATGGGTGCGCTCCGCTACCGGATGGCGAGTGGAGATCGTCTCCGGCGTGGAAGAAGCACGCCTCATTCATCTCGGATTGATCTCGGGTACCCGCGTCGACCGCCTTCCGACGCTGATGATGGATCTGGGCGGCGGAAGCTGTGAGCTGACCGTGTCGCACCGCGGACACATTCGCGACGCCGTCAGCCTTCCGCTGGGCGCGGTTCGCCTGACCAATGAATTTCTGCCGCACGATCCGGCACGCAAGGGGGAACTGAAACGCCTGCGCGGCTTTGTGACGCGTGAAGTCGATCGCATCGTCACGCGCATTGGAGCGGCACGTGTGCGAAATGTCATCGCGACTTCAGGCACGGCCGCGGCGCTGGCAGCGGTGGCGAGTCACCTGCGGCAAGGCGAAGGAACCGGCAAAGCATGCTGGTCTCGCGCGCCGAGATGAGCCGGATTGCGCAACGCCTGTCACGGCTTCCCGTGGCGGAACGTCGCAAGATCCAAGGAATCGGTCCGCGGCGCGCCGAGATCATCGTGGCCGGGGCCGTCGTGTATCACGAACTGCTGGACCGCCTTCAGCTGAAGGGCTTTCGCTATTCCCCGCTCGGCCTGCGGGATGGAGTTCTGGCGCAAATGGCCGCCGATTACGACCGCAGCACGCGCTCCGGCAAGCAGATCGAGTCGGAGCGCTGGGAATCGATTCTCAAGGCGGTCGATCACTATCGCATCGACCGCAAGCACGCGATGGATGTGCGCGAGGCCGCCACTTCCCTGTTTTCTACGCTGCGATCCGTTCACCGCTTGCCGCCGGAATATGGGGAATGGCTCTCGGCGGCGGCGATGCTGTACGAAGTCGGCGACTACGTGAATCGCAAGCGGCCACCACCGGCACACCTACTACATCATCTCGAATTCGGAGATTCTGGGATACACACCGCAGCAGCGGCGCATAATCGCGGCCATTGCGCGTTATCTGGGGAAGTCGCGGCCGGCGGTCGAGGATGCGCCCATGAAAGTCATCGACAGTGTCGACCGCGCAGACGTTCAAAAGGCGATTGTGCTGCTGCGGCTGGCGCGCGCGCTCAACCTGAGCCGGAGCCGCGCCGTGGAGAAGGTGCGCGTCCGGGTGCGCGCCGCCGATGTGAAGCTGACACTGGTACCGCGGCGGCGCATGGGGATGGACCTGGAACTGTGGGCGGTCGAAAAAGAGCGCGATTATTTCCGTGAAGTCTTCGGACGGGAGCTTTCCGCTGCGGCGTCGTAGAGAGTACGCAAGACTTTCGGCGTGAGGCACCACTGCAACGTTCCGGAAGTGCGGCGCATTTCGACCTTTGCCACCGCTCCTTTCTTAAGCTCCACCGACGCTTCGCAACCTGAATCACTGATCATCGAGCCCAGGAACTCGCTCAGGTTCGGATTGTGGCCCACCACCATGATGGCTTCCTGCCGCGAGTACTTTTCCAGCATCTTGCGGAAGTCGGCCAAGCCCGCCTCTGGGCGCAGTCCGGGGTCCGTCTGCAGCTTGCCTTCGTAGCCCATCTCGTTTCCGACCAGTGACGCGGTTTGCGTGCAGCGTTTCAGCGGGCTGGAGACGATTACGTCCACTTGGACGTCCAAGGCGGCCAGGGCGCGGCCGATGTAGCCGCATTGCTCGATGCCCTCTTTGTCGAGGGCGCGCTTCTCATCTTTTTTGGGATTGGCGAAATGCTCGCCGGCGCTGGCGTGGCGCAAAAAGTAAAGGATCATATTTCGCTTATCGTACCCTACCGGCTAAGGCCCTGCGTTTGGCGGGGGCATCGGGCGCGGGAAACGCGGCAGGGGCTTTGCCTTCCGCCAGGTCATCAGAAAGTCCTGCGCGCTGAATGCCGCGGCGCCGGTCGGCTGGCGGCGATTTCGCTTGCCATGGATGGGCTGCCAGGCACGGATATAGCTGGCCGTCTGGCAGCAGGATCCGCGCCTTGCGGTTGTCCGCGAGATAGGCGTCCAGAATTTCATGGCGCACGCGGTTGCGGAGCATCTCGTCACGCAGCGGCACCAGCACTTCAACGCGCTCGTAGAGATTGCGCGGCATCCAGTCGGCGCTGCCGATGTAAATCTCCTCTTCGCCGCCGTTCGCGAAGTAATAAATCCGGCTGTGTTCGAGGAAGCGCCCGACGATGCTGCGCACTCGAATATTCTCGCTCACGCCGCGCACGCCGGGACGCAGCGCGCAAATGCCGCGCACGATCAGATCAATCTCGACGCCAGCCTGCGACGCGCGATAGAGCGCCTGAATCACATTCTTATCGAGCAGCGCATTCATCTTGGCGATGATGCGCGCCGGATGTCCCTGCCGCGCATGCTCGGCCTCGCGCTCGATCAGCGCGATGGTCTTCTCCGCCAGATCGAGCGGAGCAACCAGCAGCGGCTCATAGCTGGGATTCTCGGCATAGGCGGTCAGAAAACTGAAGACGTCGTGCACCGAGCGAGTGATTTCTGGATTGGCGGTGAACAAACTCAAATCGGTATAGATACGCGCGGTGGTGGCGTTGTAGTTGCCGGTTCCAATGTGGCAGTAGCTGCGCGTCACTCCGTCGGGATCGCGCCGGACCAGCAACGACAGCTTGCAGTGCGTCTTCAATCCGACCAGGCCGTGGAAGACCTGCACGCCGGCGTCTTCCAAGTCGCGCGCCCAGCGGATGTTCGAGGCCTCATCGAAACGCGCTTTCAATTCGATGACCGCGGTGACTTCCTTGCGCGCGGCCGCTTCAATCAGCGCGGGGACAATCAGGGAATGCTCGCTGGTGCGGTACAGCGTTTGCTTGATCGATAGAACGTTCTCGTCTTGGGCAGCCGACTCGATGAAGGAAACCACTGCGTCGTACGAGTCGAAGGGATGATGCAGAAGGATGTCGTGCCGCACGCAGCTCTTCGAACAGATCCTTCGATTTCGAGGTCAAACGAAGTTCGCGAGGCGAGAAGCTGCGGTATTTGAGATCGGCCCGCTTCACCTGCTCATAAATATTGAAGAGCCGTACAAGATTCACGGGCCCGTTGACCGGGAACACCTGCCAGGGATCGAGTTCAAAAACGGTTCGCAGGCGCTCGATGATCTCGGGGTCCGCGTCGGCCTCGATCTCCATGCGAACCGCATCGCCCTTGCGGCGATTATGCAGTTCGGTGCGGACCGATTCCAGCAGGCTGCGCGCTTCTTCTTCCGCCAGATACAGGTTGCTGTTGCGGGTAACACGGAAAGGCGCAGAAGAAACGATGTCGTAGCCGTGATACATGCGCGCGGCGTGATGAGCCACCAGATCCGCCAGGAAGATGAAATCGACGGTGTCGGTCGAGGGCAGGCGGATCAATCGCGGCAACACACGGGGAACCGATACCACGCCCGTGTAGGTCAACGCCGAACGACGGCGGCGGCGCAGCAGGAAAGCCACGCACAACGCCTTATTGATCACCCGGGGGAACGGATGCGCAGGATCGACCGTGACCGGCGTCAGCAGTGGGTCCAGTTCCCTCTCGCAGTAATCGTTCACAAAGCGGAGCGCCTCGGAGTCCAGTTCATGCAGACCGAGAACGCGGATTCCATTTTCCGCGAGAGCGGGACGCAGCCGTGAATTCCAGCAGTCGTACTGGTCGTCGACAAACTGGTGCGTGAGCTTGGCCAGAATGTCGCGTTTTGCGGTGAGAGTCAGTCCGTCCGGGCCGGATTCGTTGTATCCGTCTTCGATCTGCTGCATCATGGCGGCCACCCGGACTTCAAAAAACTCGTCGAGATTGCTGGCGCTGATGGAAAGGAATTTCAGCCGCTCGAGCAGCGGATTGCCTTCGTCTTCGGCTTCCTCGAGCACACGGCGATTAAACCCGAGCCATGACGTATCGCGGTTGAGGAAATACTGTGGGTTGTCGAGCGAGATGCGTGCCATGGGATGATTAGGATTGATTCCGCTCGGGTGGCCGCCGGCGCAAGCTTCCCGTCTCACGCTGCGGGGTCTCCAGTATAAAGCATTACCCGGGTCTGCGGAATTCCAGGCTGGCACCCTTGCTTGAAGCCAAGAAAATCGGCACTCGGATTAATCCGAGTGCCGAGGTAATTACGGAATGATGGACGCTGGCCTACGGCAAGTAGTAACGGAAGGAGCTGAAGACCATGTTGTCGATGCCATGGGGCTCAAAACCGCTTCCGGACCACGCGTTACGCGTCACATAGGAGTACTGCGGCCCCCACTGGACCCGTCCTTTGGGCCCATTGTAGAAGCGGAACCAAAAGCCGGCGGTGCCTTCGATCAACACCCGAGTGTCAGCCGTACAGTTGGAGAGACCTCCGGGCAGGAAGCCGCTGTTGTTCACTGGGCCGGTTTCTGTGAAGCATCCGGAGTTGTTGAACTGCGGGGCACCGTATCCCACGACCTTGTTCGTAACCGGATCGAAGGTGGCAGCGCGGCTGCCATACTCAGCTCCGGTGTTGAGGTAGATATCAAACTTCGGCGCGTGCCACTCCAGTGTGACCAATCCCTGGGAACTGCGGATGAGCTGGTACGTTCCGAGGTTGGTGATGGTCGCATCGGGGAGAGTGCTCGTACCGTACCGGCCTACACCGCTGCCGTACAGGGCGTGCAATCCGAAATCGAGTCGGTTGTTGTTTTTCTTGTACAACGCCCAGCGGGCATTGGCGCCAAAACCTCCGCCATCCTTCGAAGAGTTGTGAGCAAGAATCGGGCTTGGTCCGGTCGTGCCGGCGCAGGGAGCCGTCGCGGTGACATCTTCGCAGGGGAAGACGCGGTCGCGGAACCGGCTGTAAATGCCGAAGATTTCGTAATGGCCGAATCCGGGCTCGAAAGCAAGCTTGGCGATGATGTCCGGCGAGGGATTGAACGAGTAGTTGGCGGCCGGGCTGCAGGTCGTTACCGGAGCGCCGCTGCTGTTGAGGCTGGTGCTGCAGTTTGTAATTGCGCCGTTGTAAAGTCCGCCACCGGCACCCGCCGAGCCGATCAGGAAGTTGGCGGCGTTGTTGTGAGTGGTAATGGTTTCCTGGGAGTTCTCAACGGAAACGCCAAACCATACTTTGTTGTTGAAGTTCTTGGTCACCCGTAAACCAAACTGACGGGCCCAGCTGAAGCCAACGTGGTACTGCGCGTCGATGGTCATGGGCAAGGCCTCGGTGCGGTTGTCCAGACCATGCGTAGTCTCGGTGACCAGGCTCCACATCTGGCCGCCGGTAATGCTCCATCCGTTGTCAAATGCTGCTTGACCCCAGATTTGCCGCTGGCGGTTAGTGTAGCTGTTGCTCTGATTGTTGTTGGAAGTTACGCCAGCCGAAAGCCAATCGGTTTCGAAGTAGCCGGTGAGCTTGACGCTCTTGAGACGGCCTTCGACCAGCATGGACACGCGCGACTGGCGTCCGGAACCGAAGAACTCCGCCATGGCACTTTGCGAGGCGCCGGGCATGGTCAACGTGTTGAATGGAGTGTTGACATCGGCGGCGAGTGCGCGCGAGCGACGCACAGATTCAGCCGCCAGAAAGCCGCCTGGGGTAATCGTGACACCTTTGAAGTGGAGTGCCAAAGGAGACTCGGAGATGCTCTTCTGGGTCTCCTGCAGATTGACGACCGTGTTGGCGACTGCACCTTGCAGGTCGTTCACATTGGTTTTCAATTCAGTGACGGCGGCCTGCTGCTGAGTGGCCGTGGCCTGTGCAGCATCGGCTTTTCCGGCGGCATCGGTGGCAGCGGTCTGCGCCTGCTGCACAACCTGGTCCTTGCGCCGCAGTTCGTCGCGCAGTTCCTGGAGTTGCTGTTGTTGCTGGGCCAGCGCGGCCTGCTGCGACGCGATGGCGTCTTTGAGTGCCTGCACGTCAGCGGCGGTAAGGGTGGCGGCCGCCGGCGCCTTCTTTTTCGTGGTCTTTGGCGTGGTGGTTTGTGCAACTAATCCCGTCGCCAGCAATAACATCGCACAGAATGTCCATGCGGACTTCATTTCTCTTCTTCTCCTTTTTCTTTCATCGACGAATAATCCCGGTCTGGCGCATTACTTCACCAGTTTGATGGTTTCTTTTTCTTTGGCAACCACGTTATCCGGCAAGGGCGCATAGGCCAGGGCGGTGGTCATCGTCTGGCCTTCCGTGACCATCCAGTTCAGAAAATCAGCGAGAATCTTGCCGTTGGCTGGATTCTTCGCCTGCTGCGGAATGAGAAGCCAGGTGAAGCTGGAGATGGGATAAGCGTCTTTTCCAGGAGAATTAGTAATCGAGACCCGGAAGTCCGCCGGCATCTTCGGAGCAGACGCTGCCGCGGCGGTTACGCTTTCCAAAGAGGCCTTCACAAACGCCCCCGACGAATTCCTCACACTCCCATAAGGAATTTTGTTCTGCACGGCGTAAATCAATTCAACGTATCCAATCGATCCAGACATCTGGCGGATCAACCCAGATACCCCCTCGTTTCCCTTGGCGCCCAACCCGACGGGCCATTTGACCGACGTGTCGGCCCCAACGGAGGTCTTCCACTCCGGGCTGACCTTCGAGAGATAGTCAGTGAAGATGAAAGTAGTGCCACTGCCGTCGGAACGGTGAGCCACGATGATGTCCTTGTCGGGAAAGTTGACTCCAGGATTGACTGACGTAATCGCTTTGTCATTCCATTTGGAGATCTTGCCAAGGAAGATTCCGGCCAAGGCATCAGGGGTAAACTGAACTTCTCCAGTTACGCCCGGAATGTTGTACGCAGGGACGACAGCGCCGAGCACTGTGGGAAGATTCAGGATCTTGACCTTGGAGTCCTGCAATTGCTTATCGGTCATCGGCATATCACTGGCGCCGAAATCCACCGTGCCGGCGGTGACCTGGCGAATTCCTCCTCCGCTGCCGATCGACTGGTAGTTGATCGCAACACCGGAATGAGACTTGGCATACTCGCTGAACCACTTCGAGTAAATGGGATAGGGGAAAGTTGCGCCTGCTCCGTTAAGCTGCGTCTGCCCGAAAACGGGCGAGGCCAGGAGCGCACAGAAGAACAGAAGCACAAGTTTGCGCATCGCTAGATAATTCCTCCTTTTTGGAATATGGACTGGTTCTATCGACGCAGTGTTAAAGGACGGTTACAAACGAGTGAATTTCTGATGAATGACCCCGGGGCAGAAATGGAGTTGGAGTCGCGATGCGGAGGTTCGCAGCACCGCTTGCGGCTCGCGGCCGGTCCTTTTCGCGCACATACGCAATGGCCAGAAGTATGCGAGCAAACGGCGCGAGATCATGGCCATGCTCAGCTGTGGTGTGGAGATCGGCGATTCCACCCTGCTTGTCTGCGGGAAGGCCTCCCATGCGCAGAATCCATCGCACAGGCGCGGACATGCTGCCAATGATGTACTTGCTGAATCCGGTGGCAAGCAGCGCATCGTAACAATCGTGGCACACCGCGAGCAACTGCTGCGCAGATGCGGAAGCCTGCTTGGTGAAGTGCAACGAGTCCAAGTTCCGTTTCTCTATGAGTGCCGCGTAGTCGGCCTGCAATCCCGAAGAGAGAGTCATGGCAAATAAAGCGTCGCGGTCTTTGGGATCCTTCGCCAGCTTGGCATGCGCCAGAGTCTCAGGCATGATCGCGTTCTGAAAACGATCGCGAAGGGCCGGGTCGGGAGTCATCTTGGGGCGGTCGAAAAACGCGTCGTCATTCTCGTAGAACTGCGCCTCAAGGACCCCCAGACCGGTTGAACTCGGAGAACAGGAAGCCAGCCGCTTCGCTGGCCGGGCCCATGGGGTCGTCAGGATGCATTCGCTGCCAAGCCGAGAAATCTTCCTGCGCTCCGCCAAAATTGAGGTTGTAGAGGCCCGTAAATCCGCTATCGAGCGAAGAGCCAACGGTGGGTCCAGTGATGTCCTCTGCAAGCACATTCAGGCACAAGGCACAACAACACGCACCGAAGATTGCCGCCAAGACCCAACCTCGTGCATCTATTGGCTTACCCATGTTCCCCGCGCTGATCTATTATCTTTCAACTCTGTTTGCTGCAATCAAGGGCCGTCTAATACGTGACCATTTCGATTCACAGGCAGCAGAAAACGCCGCCTTGGTTTGTAAATGTTATGTCAAATCGCTCTGGGCGATTGGTTTATTTTCGAGGAACTAAGACTCATGGCTGAAACTCGCTATGCGCCCGGATGGCCGGGCATACCGCCGCGCTGGACTTCAAGCGTCAAAAGCGGCATGGGCACGGCTCTCAACCAGCACAGCAAAGTTTGGTTCACGCTCAGCCACGGCATTCTCAATGAAGTTTATTTCCCGCGTGTGGATCAGGCCTGCACGCGTGATATGGGATTCATCGTCACTAATGGGCACGACTTCTTCTCCGAGGAAAAGCGGCATTGCACGTTTGAGAACCGTCCCTGTGAGCCCGGCATTCCTGTCTATGAACTGACCAACACTGACATGACCGGGCGCTACCGGATTCATAAAGAAGTGTTCAGCGACCCCTACCGCAATGTCGTCCTGCAGAAGGTCCGTTTCGAGGCACTGCAAGGTCAACTTTCCGACTACCGATTGTTTGCCCTTCTCTCTCCACATCTGGCGAATTGCGGATACGGCAATACTGGCTGGATCGGCGATTACAAAGGCTTTCCCATGTTTCTTGCCGAGCACGGTAGTGCCACGTTGAGCCTGGCTTCGTCAGTGCCGTGGAAGAAAATGTCCGTCGGATTTGTCGGCGCCTCTGACGGCTGGCAGGATATCTCGCAACATTTCCAGATGGAATGGGAATACACGCGCGCCGAGAACGGCAACATCGCATGCACGGGAGAGATCGATCTCGCGGAGTGCAAGGGCGAATTTGTTTTGGCGCTCGGCTTCGGCTCGATCTGGACCGAAGCGGGGCAGCAAACCCGATCAAGCCTGTTCGAAGACTACGACGAGGTGCGGGCCCACTATGTCTCGCAGTGGAGGAATTGGCACGAGAAGCTGCTCATGCTGGACAACCCGCGGCGGCAGAACGATCTGTATCGCTCCTCGACTGCCGTATTGCGCACACACGAGTCAAAAGATTTCCTTGGCGGAATCATCGCCAGCCTTTCCATCCCCTGGGGATTCAACAAAGGCGACGAGGATCTCGGCGGATACCACCTGGTTTGGCCGCGTGATCTAGTTGAAACCGCGGGCGCGCTGCTGGCAGCAGGGGCGGTCGATGATGCGGCGCAGAGTGCTGCGCTATCTCGAAGCCACACAGGAGGCCGATGGCAATTGGGCGCAGAACCTGTGGCTCGATGGGCGTCCCTATTGGAGCGGCGTTCAGATGGATGAGACGGCCTTCCCAATCCTTCTGATCGATCTGATGCGGCGCGAGGCGTCCGACGCGTTAGGCAAACTCGACCGCTGGTGGCCGATGGTGCGTAAGGCGGTGAGCTTCATCATTCGCAATGGGCCCGTCACCCAGCAGGATCGCTGGGAAGAGGATGCCGGATATTCTCCTTTCACACTAGCTGCGGAGATTTCCGCTTTGCTGGCCGGGGCAGAGATTGCCGATCTGACAGGCCACTCCGATCAAGCGCAGACGATGCGCGATGCTGGCCGACGCCTGGAACGACAACATCGAGCGCTGGACTTACGCCAACGGCGGCGATTTGGCGCAGCAACTCGGGATTTCGGGATATTACGTACGCATCGCTCCGCCGGATACCGATGGCGCGGCTTCGCCGACCCAGGGATTCGTTCCCATCAAGAACAAGCCGCCGGGGCAGGATGGTGAACGCGCGTATCACATCATCAGTCCCGACGCGCTGGCCCTGGTGCGTTTCGGACTGCGGGCGCCGGATGATCCACGGATTCTCAACACACTTCGCGCAATCGATGCGCTGCTCGCGGTCGAACTGCCGCAGGGACCCTGCTGGTATCGCTACAACGGCGACGGCTACGGCGAGCACAAAGACGGGTCAGCCTTTGATGGGACCGGAATCGGGCGTCCGTGGCCGCTACTGGCGGGCGAGCGGGCGCACTACGCCTTGGCGGGCGGACACCGGGATGAGGCGGAGGCCATGCTTGCTGTGATGGAGAATTCCACCGCGGGCAACAGCCGTTTGCTGCCCGAACAAGTCTGGGATGCGACTGACATCCCGGCCCTGGAGTTGTTCCGAGGAAAACCTACCGGTTCGGCTTGCCCGCTGGTCTGGGCGCACTCTGAGTACATCAAGTTGCGGCGCTCGATCCGCGACGGCAAGATCTTCGATCAGCCGCCGCAAACCGTGCAGCGATATCTGAAGGAAAAGCGCGTCCGACAGTTCTTCGGCTGGAGGTTTAACAACAAGGCGCGCAGCGTGCCGCGCAATAGAACTCTGCGGATCGTGCTGCTCTCACCGGGCCGCGTGCATTGGAGCATCGACAACTGGAAGACAGCGCATGACACCGATGCGCGCGACACCGGACTGGGAATCCACGTGCTGGATCTGCCGACCGCTTCCCTCCCGGCAGGAGGGGAGGTGGTGTTCACTTTCTTCTGGCCAAATGAGAATCGTTGGGAAGGAACGGACTACCGGGTGGAGGTGGAAGCAGGCTAGATACGACTCGAGCCGCACCTAGCCTGTTACCGATTGCTCGCTCTGAAGCCGCGATTGCGAACGGACCTACATCTTGTCGTATACGATACTTAGAGCGAGTGGAACCTTCCTGGTGCCACCAATGAGCGATGGCATGAGCGGCAAAGGCGGGAGTGTCATGGGAAACACCAACTACGAGGGCACCGCGATTTTCCATAACATCGTAAATCCCGTAAGGAATGGCGACCCCAATTGAATCGGTGCGGAAGTCGTGATCACAGACGCAACGCGGTGCAGATTCCCAACGCCGCCCAGGATTTTTGAAATTGCCGACGAGCTCGCGTTTCTTGCTGTCGACGCTGACGATGGGCAGATGACGGCGTCTGAAACGGTCGCGCAGCTCGGCCAGATATTCGAACTGAAGATTGCGGTGGGGACTCGAACTGGTGGAGATCTGCTTTTGATTGACCCGCAGAGAATAGCCCATGTGATGGAGCAGGCGAGCGACGGTATTGGGGGAGACGGCAATGCCGAGTTTACCCAGCTCATCCGCAATGGTGGTAGTAGTACGGCGAGACCAGCGTAAGCCGGTCATGGGATCGCCCGCGGTATCGTGTTCGAGCAAGCAATGAAGAACGGCGATCAGGTCTGGCGTTTTTTTTCCGCCGGAGTACGACCACCGCCGATGCGGCGAGAGCGACCGCTGACCACATTCTGATCCAGCAGTTGTTGCCGACCGCGGGCTACGGTGTGTACGTCCACGCCCAAGAAATCGCCGAGCACAGTGTCCCCGCCGTGGCCCAGGCGGATGAACTCCAGCCCGGCAAACAATCGACGCTGCTGTTCATCGAGCAGGCCATAGAACAGGAGGATGGCGGCCTTGAGTTCATCGGGAGAAGCCTGGAGGTCGGCGGAATGAACGGCTACAGGAACGGCGTGAGCGCTGCGCCGGGCGAGTAACTGTTTGCGGCGGGGGACGGATTCGATGTCGGTATAGAGAAACTGGCCATCCACTTCCATTCGAGCCAGGCGCTGTTGCTCGATCAGATGCGGAGAGGCTGCTGCACTTCGGCGTGCAGGGCATCGGCCAATTCATGGGCGAAATAGCCGTTGGCAGACTGCTTTCGGCTGTCCAGTTTCGTGAATCGTCAGGGTCAGTGTCTTCCCATCCGGAGAGACTTCGAATTTCGTGTGATCCATTACCTGGCCCCTCACTTTGTCGGTGACGTCCAAGGTGTGCGGGTTGACGCGTTTGCCTGAAGACGTAGAGCCCGGCGCCACGTTCGGACCTTTCTCTTCGTAATCCTTGCCATCGAACTTCATGCTGATCGAGTCCTGATAGGCAGGAGTATTGAACGTCAAGCCATCACCCTCATAGGGCGCAATTTCCCACTCATCCGGGGAAGTGAATTTTACGTCCGTACTCTCCCATGTGCCGGCCCAACTGGAACCGCCGCTTACTTTCTTCAACATCACGTTAAAATCCGAGGTTGTGCCGTCTGGCTTGGTTTCCGTTCCCTTGATGGTCTGTGTCTTGCCGCCGTCTGAAAGAGTGTGGGTCATCGAACTGAGGACTTTGCCATCTTTCTTGATCACCATCTTCCAGTCGTTCGGTCCGTCCGGAGCGATCGATATGGTTCTTCCGAAGTGGACCGGCTGATCGGTACCGTCGGCAGTAATCGTGTCGGAGACATCGCCGGAAGTCCATTTGTACTTGTTGCCGCCGAGATCCTCAATTTTCGACTGCTCGCCCGCAAACTTGCTCTTCTCCATGTTTAGCTTCCATTTCCCGCAAAAAAGGATCGTCCGTAGCCCAGAGCGTGCCTGCGAACAAGCACGTAACCCCGAGTGAAACGCAGAATCGTTTCATGGTCGTTCCTCCGGCGGCGAATTATAGACCAAAGCTGGGGAATTACAAGGAGGAATGGTCAATGGGAGCTCCACCTCGTGAGGCGGTCGGTCGTCGGAAAGTGCCCTTCCCAAAACACCTCACTCCTCGGCGCTCGCGTAACACAGCTCGACGACAGTGCAGTCATCGCTCAGCGGATTCCCCGCGCAGAACTCCGTGACCGCTGAAAAAATCCCTTCCAGAGTCGGGGACTTGGAAGCCGCTGCTTCCAGCCGGAAATCTTCGAAGAAGTCTCCCATTGCGTTCTCCGCTTCGGTGACGCCGTCGGTCACGAGGATGAAGCGGTCGCCGGACTTCATCTGACAAGTCGCGCTTTCGAACGTGGCATCGGCAAGCAACCCAACCGGAACATTCCCATGCGTCGGACGGATAACCTCTCCAGCGCATACCAGCAGCGGCGGCACGTGGCCGCAGTTCACGTATTCGAGTTCCCCATCGCGGCGCAGGCGCACTAACAGCACGGTGGCATATTTTTCGCCCACCAAGCTTATCAGTGAAAAAGCGATTCACGGCGGATACCACGTTCAGTAGCGGCATTCCCGCGCTCAAATGCGAATAAATCATTCCCTGTAGAGTCGAGGCCAGTAATGCCGCCGAGACCCCCTTGCCACTGACGTCGGCAAGCACTACGGCGAGCCCCTCTTTGGTATTCACCGCATCAAAAAAGTCTCCGCCGATTTCTTTACAGGAGAGGTTCCGGCCGCGCAGGCGCGCGAACGGGACCTCGGGAATTTTCACCTGCATCAGGCGCTGCTGAATGCTGGCTGCGATGCTCAATTCCTGTTGATAGCGCCGTGCTTCCTCCTCCGCCTGCACGAGCCGCGCATTTTCGATGAGCGACGCGGCTTCTGTCGCGATCGCGTGCAGGATGTCCCGGCTTATGTCGCTGATGTCGCGCGAGGCGAAGCGGGAATCGACGTAGAGAACACCCATGGCTTGCGCGGCAATTCCTGGCGCCGGAGTCTGCGCGTCGCGGGTCTGCTGCAGTTGCAGCTTGCGCAGCGGAATGCAAACCACCGTACGCAGATCATAGGCCACAATGCTTTGTCGTCCGGAAAGATCGAGCGACTGGCTGGTGTCGGTCAGAAGGAACTCGGAATTCGACCGCATCGACTCTTCCAGAATCGAATGCGAAATGGTCTTGTCGTCGAGCAGCGGCTCCTTTTTGGAATTGCGCCCGGCCTTGAGACTGAGTTTGCCGTCCTCATCTTTCAGAAAAACGTAGGCGCGCTCGGCCTTAGTCAGTTCCAGGGTCACGTCCAGCATCGTAATCAGAATCTCATCGAGAACGCCCGCCGTATTCAACTTCCGCGCGGCTTCGAGGAACAGGCGCAGCGTCTCCAGTTCCGTGGTCTCGGGCTTGATCCCGCCGATGACCGAGATTTGGCTCAGGAATTCGCGGGCCGTGTTGGAAGTCGCGTGCGCAGGATTGAACAAGATGTAGGCCGAATCGCGCGCGCCGAATTCCAGGCGGTCGCCACGCTCCAGTTTCTGCCGCTGGATGCGCTCCCCGTTGACGAACGTTCCGTGCTTGCTGCCCAGGTCCTCGATGAAGAATTCCTGGCCCTCCTGCATAATCTGCGCATGGTCGCGCGAGACGCGAGGATCGGCGATTACCAGGTCCTTATCCACCTTGCGTCCGACGGTGAACGGAGTGCGATTCAGGACGATGTTCTTCTGCTCGCTGCCCTGTACAAAGACAAGCGCAGGAAACACTCCGGAGCCGGAGCTGTGATGGCTGTGGTGGCTGATTGTATTGAGGGCCATGAACGGTCGCCCGGCGGTCGTTCCCCGCGATCGCCGCCGAGTTTGAATTCCGTCAACAGACTACTCTGCCGCCGCGTTATGCCGCAAGCCGCGTGGATCAGCTATTGAGCCAGTTACGCTGCCGAGTTTCGGTTCATCTCAGCGGTCACTGCGAATTTTTCTCCGCGAGCTCTGCGTTCAAAAGCTTCTTACCGCAAGTTCGCCGAGAAAGTCCGCGGAGGCCCCAGAGACCTTCGCTCAGTGCAATTCGGATCGAGCCTGGTCGATCAAGACACTTCTGGAGACCAGCAACAACCCGTAAACCATCATGGGGATTGCGAAGCTTGGATAGAACGGCAGTCCCCAGGCTTTCTGAACCGTGGGGCCCGGCAGGAACGCCAGCGCGACCACCAGGCAGGCTGCAGCAAAAAATGGCCAGCCCACCGAGAGCGCCGTCACCGAACAAAAGAACCGTGAGAGGCGGCTCTTCTGCCATAGTTCGCGTCTCGCTCGTACAGCCATCATCGCTCCGGACAGCAGCAGGAGTTGGTTGTAGGGCGCGAACATCGGGATCACCAGCAAAGTTGTGGCCAAGATGAAACACAGTGACCACTGGAAGGCGGGCGATTTCTCACTGTCCCTCCGGTCCCGCCAGGCGAAGATGAGCGCCATGCCCACCAACAACACCGAGGTGATCCGGCCCCACATGGGCGAAAACACGACGTCGAGCACCGAATTTCCACCGCCGGTGTAGCGGTAGTACTCCTTCATGGCCGTGCGAAATTCCATGATCCAGCCAGGCAACAGGAACTCTCCCGCGACGACCAGAACTACCATGGTTATGGCAAGACTCCAGAGCACGCGCTGCCGCTCACGCCAGTTGCCCAATGCCCATATGCACAACCAGAGGATCAGCAGGAAGACTAGTTGCGGCTTAATCGTAGCCAGCGCCAGCAATGCACCCGCCAGTGCGAATCGCCGGCGAGCAAGCGCGAACATCGAAGCAGCAATCAGGGCAGCCACCAACACGGTCAACTGTTGCAGCTTCAGCCCCTGGATCGCGGGGAAGCAACTCAGCGAAAGCAGAATCCAGACAAAAATCGCGATTCCTGAAATTCGCCACCTGATCGTGCGCAACCATAGCGGCACTGACATTGCGGTGAGCATGGCCAGCAGCCAAAAAAATATCCTGTGCACGGTTGAGAACGGCAGCGTTACCGTGGGAGCGAGCATCAGGACTACATAAATTGGATAGGCGAAGCCCTGCTGGTCTTTGGGATCGTTCGGGCGTGTCGGGTCGAGTGGGCGTCCATAATATCCGATCTGAATTTCGCGAGCGATATCGGGACTATAGGGATCCCGGTGATGCAGCAACAATTCACGTGCGCCCAGCCAGCGAGGATAGAGATCCGAGAGGTTGCCCCTGGGAGCGCCGCGCTCGGCCGATTCCGCCTCCTGATGTGGCACGGCAATGGCTTGCACCCATATCCACATGGCCGCAGACAGCAACAGCGCTCCGAAGACAAAATAAGACTGTCTAGACATTCGCGATCAGTTGCGACCGGGGAAGTAGCTCTTCCCGAAGGCGCCTCAAACGCCGAACCTCGGCTATCAGGGCAAAAAGCCACCACAACAAGAACAGGGCCATCAAGTTGATTCTCTGCCAGCGCATCCAAAGAAAGAACCACAAGGGACTTATGAGTAGCGGGACTGCCGGTGCAAGGAGCCCTCTCCAGTCCCGCGGGCTTTCCAGGCGCCAGTTCACCATCACGGCCAGCGGCAGGACCAGCAGGGAAAGGTCATAAGTGTTCGTGCTATATCCCACGAGAAGGGCTGTAATGACCACGGCTCCAAAGCAGAGTCGGAATAAGCTTTTGTCCCGTGCGTGCTTCTGCAAGGTGGCAGCAACTATCAGCAGAGCGGCCGACCCCGCTACTGTTACAAGGAGCAGCGACATACCGGCCTCGCGCAAGAATGGCCAGCCCGCCAGCAATCCATAGAGACTCGGGAGTTGCCCGGGCGGTATTCCTCCAAAAGCTGGCTGGGAAACCACGTGCCATACATAAGCCGGATATTGCAACGCGCCCTTCCATCCCACCAATCCCAACGAAATCAGCAGAGCAGTTGAACCTACCGCTGCAAATCCTTGAATGAATTTTCTTCCGCGCCAAAGGGCGAGAATAAGCGCCAGTGGAAGGATCAAATGGTACTTGAAGAGGCCGAAGGCGAGCCAGCATCCGGCGAGAAAGTCGGCATCGCGATCCAGAGCTCGAAAACTCAGAGTGACAACCAGCAACAGCAAAATCGCGTCCTGCCCTTGGTGGAAGTTTGCAAAAACCGGGAAAAATGCCAGGGTGAGCAGGACCATCTGCCAGACGGGGATCCCTTGCACCGACTGCAGAGATCTCTTCAGCAGCATGGCCACGCCAAAAAGGACCGCGAGGTTGATGAGGCTCCACACGGTGAAGGCATGTGGATACGACAAGAACGTCAGTGGCAGGAGGAACAATGCTTCAAATGGCGGGTGGATATAGGGAAGGGGGCCCTGGCGAATGTCGGAATTTTCGGTGAACTCCGCTTGGACAGCCAGCTGCGCGCGCGGGTTGTAGAGTTGAGATCCTAGTCCCTCGCGCATCATCTTGCCGGCGGTATAGAAGACTGTGAAATCCGGATCTCCACGGACAATCCGATCACGAACTCGCCATAGAAAGAAAATGTGGGTGGCGATCATAGCGGCCACAAAAAGCCACAAGAGCGCTTTTCGACTGCGCCACAGCCTCGGGGGCGATTTTTGAACGGTGCTCAGAGCGGTAGGCGATTCTAACGCGCCGGGGCCGGTTATCGCTATGACGCTCGGCCAACAAACCGCCGAAAATTGCGGGTATTCCTCGGTTAAGGACCGGTCCTTCCGGGTATTCACATAGAATGGGGAGGCATTCAACCGGTTACTGACGATTCCCCATAGGTATGCAAGAATTTGTCACTTTTGGCCCAATTGCAGGTTATTATTAGCCTGTCGAGTGGTGGCGCGATTCGCGCAGGAGTCCCAGCCTGGGCTCGGAATAACCATTCCCGATCGACCATTTCAAATAAGGCGGTTAGGAGAAACGGACAATGTTCAAAGAGCATGCGCTCAAGCTTTGGTCTGACCAGGAAGGGCAGGACATCGCTGAGTACGCGGTGATGCTGGCGGTGATTCTAGTGATTGTCGTTGGAACCATCCGTTTGATCGGGTCCAACGCCAATAATGTGTTTTCCAACGTAGCCAGCTCGATACACTAAGCCGACAAAAGTCGGGGAACAGGTACAGTCGACCAGCCAGGGGTGGCGGCTGTAGAAGACCGTCCCAGGAAAAGGCATGAATCGCACACGTTTGTTGATGATTGGAGTTTTAGCGTTGGCTGCTGGGCTGCTTGCGGCTGTCTACGTCTACAAAAATCTGCAACCGAAAAGCGCGACGGCTGCGGACACGGCGGAAGTCATGGTCGCGGCGAACGATCTGCAGGTCGGAGCCAGGGTTGAGGATCACGACATCAAAATCATCCGTGTTCAGAGTACCGACATGCCACCCGGAGCGCCACGCAAGAAAGCCGATGTGGTGGGGCACGGGGTCATCATTCCGATGTCGAAAGGTGATTTCATTCTTCCCAATCGGCTCGCGGGTGAGAATGCCGGGTCTGGACTTCCTGCGCTGATTCCACCCGGCATGCGCGCCGTCTCGGTCCGCGTGAACGAAATTGTTTCGGTCGCCGGCTTCGTTACGCCGGGAACGCGGGTGGATGTTTTACTGACTGGAGCACCGACTGGCTCGGGCGAGCAGCAAACCACCACGGTTTTGCAGAACGTGGCGGTGCTCGCTTCAGGGCATACTCTGGAACGAACTTCGAGCGGTGAGGCGCAGAACACCGCCGTCATCACACTACTCGTCACGCCTGACGATGCACAGCGCTTAACCCTCGCGAGCACCGAAGGCCACATCCAGTTGGCGTTGCGCAACCCTCTCGATACCAGGCAGGACGACGTGCCGGCCTCCAATTCACGCGGCCTGTACCGCGGCCTGCCCGCTCCGGCGGCCGTGCGCGTGCCCATTCGTCATGTTGTTCCCCACATAGTAGATACGCCACCCGCCCGGCCTTCTACGGGCGTTAGCGTCGAGGTTTATCAGGGCGACAAGAAACAGGAAGTTAAATTTCCAGAAGAGAGCTCTGACACCAAGTGACGCGGAAGGGGCCCAGCCTGAAAGCCGCCTTGATTGGCCGGAAGTTTCCTCACACGGAGACCCATCGGAACATGAATATTTGCAAGACTCTGCTCGGAACGCTGCTGCTGGCTGCCACATCATTCGTGCCGGCTTATTCCGAAATCATGCAGCAGTCCGACAGCGGAGCGCAGGCCCAGAGCCCACCTCCGAGTGGCACGGAGACGGCAACGCTGCCGCCCCAAAACCAGGCGGGACAGAGTTCAGCGCCCCTGCGCGTCATGGTCGGCAAGTCATTGCTTATCAATACAACTGAGCGTCTGAAACGCATCTCCCTGACGGACCCCGCGGTTGCCTGGGCCCAAGTGATCACCCCAACACAGATCCTCGTTCACGGCAGGGCCCCGGGAGAGATATCGTTACTGATTTGGGATGAGTCGGAACGCTCGCGCAGCTTCGATCTCCGCGTAGACGTGGACGTCAGCGCTTGCGCGGAAGAGGAACATCGCGTGTTCCCCGACGAGCAGATTACGATCACGCCTTCGCGAGCGGCGATCGTGCTGTCGGGCCACGTGTCAACGGAAGATGTCTCCAAGCGCGCCGCAGAATTGGCCAGCGCCTATTCGCCCAAAGTTGTGAACGTGTTGACTTTTGGCCCGGTGGGCGCACAGGAAGTCCTGCTGCAGGTTAAATTCGCGGAAGTCGACCGCACCGCTCTGACGCAGTTGGGAGTGAATTTCATATCCACCGGCGCCGGAAACACGATCGGCACTATCACTACCGGACAGTTCGGCGGCTTCGGCCCCCAACAATTGGGGCAGAACAACGGTGGAGGCGGAACTACCACCAGCAGCGAAACAATCAACAATGTGTTGAACCTGTTCCTGTTCCGTCCCGACATCAACTTCGGCGCGGTGATCCAGGCGCTCCAGACGAAAAATCTTTTGCAGATTCTCGCCGAGCCTAATCTGATTGCGGTGAACGGCAAGGAAGCCAGCTTCCTCGCCGGCGGCCAGTTCCCTTTCCCGATCGTGCAGCCCGGCGCCGGCTTCACTGCGGTGACGATTTCGTTCAAGGAATTCGGTGTCAGATTGCAGTTCACCCCCGTTATTACGCCAAACGGCTACATTCACTTGAAGGTCGCGCCCGAAGTCAGCACACTGGACTTCGCGAATGCCCTGACCATTTCGGGATTTACCGTGCCCGCGCTGAGTACTCGCCGGGCAGAAACAGAGTTCGAACTGCAGGATGGCCAGAGTTTCGTAATCGCAGGATTGATGGACAACCGGGTCACCGACATTTACAACAAGATTCCGGGGCTGGGCGATATCCCGATTCTGGGAAATTTCTTTCGCAGCAAGAGCCTGCAGAAGAACAATTCCGAACTCATGGTGCTATGCACTGTGAAGCGGATTTCTCCCAGCAACGAACCGGCTGCGGGACCGAAGTTGCCGCAGCCGTATCTGGACCCGGCGAAGTTCGACAAGAGCAACAAGTAGTTTGGGGACACGAGATTCTCGTGTAATAACGGGTTCGCATGCCAGAGCTGTCAGTCGTCATCGTCGCTACCGATAACGAACAGCGCGCGCTGCTGCAGGTGCTGGTCGATGGCACCAGCGTGGCGCGGACGGTGCAGACTTGCACCAATTTCCCGGTGGCGGGCGCCGATCCGGTGACGCGTAGGGTACGGGCCGCGAATCCTGATGTGACCTTGGTCGACATTCCGGCCGATAACTCGCAATTTGCTCTGCGCGCGATTGAACTTCTGCATCAGGAGGTGCCCGAAAGCGCGATCTTTGCCATCGGCAACCTCAACCAGCCGCATGTGATCGTCAACGCCATGCGAGCCGGCGCGCGCGAATTCATCGAGCGGCCGACCAACACGACGGACCTGCTGGAAGCATTCGTCCGGCTGACGACGGCCCAACGCCGAAGTCGCCAGGAGGGATTGCGCGGCAAAGTTTTCTCCGTGATCAACGCCAAGGGCGGCAATGGCGCGACCACGGTCGCGGTCAATCTGGCGCTGGCGCTGCAATCCGCCTACGGGCAGACCGCGCTTGTCGATCTCGCACCGCTAGGCCACGCCGCGTTGCACATGAACTTGAAGCCTGCGTTCACGGTGGCCGATGCGACCCGCAACCTGCACCGCATGGACTCTTCCCTGCTTGAAAGCTTCATGACGCGCCACAGCGGTGGGTTACAGCTGCTGGCGGGAACGAATATTCCTGCCGCAATCGATCCATCCACCGCCGAGTTCGTTCGCCTGTTCGACATGCTGGTGACTCACTATCGCTACGTGGTCGTCGATTCTTCTTCTCGTTTCGATGCTGCTACCAGGCTCATCGCCAGCCTTTCGGAAAACGTGCTTCTGGTGGCCTGCAGCGATGTCGCTTCCCTTTGGAGCGCGGCCAGAGTTCAGCAGTACATGGGAGAGACCGGCAGTCGAGAGCGGGTTCGCCTGATTTTGAACCGCTTCCGCAAGGTTCCGGGATTCAGCGAGGCCGATGCCGAGGCGGCAGTTGGCGCCAAGGTGTTGTGGCGGGTGCCGAATCAGTATTTTGCCATTTCCAGCGCCATCGATCGCGGAACACCGGTGATGGATCAGCGGAATTCCGAAATCGCCCGATGCTTCGCCGGATTAGCACAGGAGTTAACCCGCAATGATGCTGACGTGAAGCGTGCAGCATGGTCGTTGTTTAAGTCGGTGTAGAGTTAAGGTGCCATGGCGAATCTTCAATCCTTCGAGCGGACGGATATCCAACAGGTAAAGGCCGACCTGCACCGAAAAGTTCTCGACCGTCTCGACCTGGAAAAACTGGGGAAGACTTCAGGTGATTCGGCGCGCGACGAAGTGCTGGTCGTCATACGCTCCGTGGTTAACGGCGAAGTCGTGCCCCTCAGCTTCGCCGAACGCGAGCGGCTTTCGCGCGAAATCCTCGACGAGATTTTCGGCCTCGGCCCGCTAGAGCAGTTGCTGAAAGATCCCAACATCTCCGATATTCTGGTCAACCGCTACGACCGTGTCTACGTCGAGAAAGCCGGGAAGATCGAACTGACCACGTTGTCCTTCAAAGACAACGTCCACCTAATGCAGATCATCGAGCGCATCGTTTCCCGCGTGGGCCGTCGTGTCGACGAATCCTCGCCCATGGTTGACGCGCGCCTGACGGACGGCTCTCGTGTAAATGCGATCATTCCGCCGCTGGCCATCGACGGACCTTGCCTCTCCATCCGCCGCTTCGGACGCGACCCGGTCACGGCCCGCCAGATGATCGAGAATCAGACCCTGACCGAGTCGATGCTGGAATTGCTCTCGTCCATGGTGAAGGGCCGGTTGAACCTGTTGGTATCGGGCGGAACCGGAGCCGGCAAAACAACGCTGCTCAATGTGCTGTCCGGCTACATTCCCAACTCCGACCGCATTGTCACCATTGAGGACGCTGCCGAACTGCAGTTGAAGCAGGAACACGTGGTGCGCCTGGAAACGCGCCCGCCCAACATTGAAGGCAAGGGCGCCGTGCGCCAGCGGCAACTCGTCATCAACAGCTTGCGTATGCGTCCCGACCGCATCGTAGTGGGCGAGGTGCGGGGCGAGGAAGCCTTCGACATGCTTCAGGCCATGAACACAGGCCACGAAGGATCACTCACCACGGTGCACGCGAACTCTCCTCGCGATGCCATGGCCCGTGTCGAAAACATGGTGTCGATGGCCAACCTGAATATTCCCGAGCGGGCAGTGCGCCATCAGATTGCCTCCGCCGTTCATGCGGTAGTCCAGATTGCGCGCATGTCTGACGGTACTCGCAAAGTGGTCACCGTCTCCGAGATTACCGGGATGGACAGCGATAGCATCGCCATGCAGGACATCTTCACCTTTGATCGCACCGGCATCGACGAAAATGGGAAGGTCCGAGGCGTGTTCCGTGCCACGGGCATCCGTCCGCAATTTGCTGAGCGGTTGGCGACCTCCGGAGCGCGCCTGCGTCCCGCCCTGTTTGAATCCAAGGCAGAGGTGTAGGTTTCCGATATGGCAGCTAAACTCGTGGCGCTCGCGGTTCTGGTGATGGTTGCGCTGGCGACGTTCGCCGTGGCGTGGCTATTTGACCGTCGCAACTCGCGGGCCCGCATCATCAAAGATCGATTGGCCGCCGAGCGCAAAGCGCCGGAGCTCGCCCCCGAAGAAGAACAACACGCCCTTCTGCGCGACGAACAACTCAGCGAGATCCCGGCTCTCGACACCCTGCTGAGGCGTTCCACGCGGGTTTCCGACCTGCAGAAGACGCTGGCGCAGGCGGACATCTCCGTGCGCGCCGGCAATTTTCTGGGGCTCTCCGCTTTGACCGGAGTGGGGGCCACGATCCTCGCATATGTCCTCAGCAAGCGCGTAGAGGTGGCTTGGATCGCGTTGCTGGTCGGTTTTGTGCTGCCTTACTCCTACGCCTCGATCCGGCGCAACAAGCGCTTCGAAAAATTCGAAGAGCTTTTTCCGGAAGCCATCGATACTCTTGCCCGCGCCGTCCGCGCCGGACATGCTTTCACCACAGCCCTCGAGATGATCACGGCGGAGGTCTCCGAACCGGTCGCCGGAGAATTCCGCCAGTTGTACGAAGAGCAGAAATTCGGCATGCCGGTCCGGGATGCGCTTCTGAATTTGACCTACAGAATGCCATTGGTCGATGTGAAATTCTTCGTCACCGCCGTGATGCTGCAGCGCGAAACCGGCGGCAATCTGGCCGAGATTCTGGACAATCTGTCCTACGTGATTCGCGAACGCTTCAAGATTCAGCGGCAGGTGCGCGTGTACACCGCCCAGGGCCGGCTCACTATGGCGTTGCTGATGGGCATGCCGCCCATCATTGTCACCACCATGTTGCTGCTCAATCCTAGCTTCATTCGCCCGTTATTTTCCGATCCCATCGGCCATTTTTTGCTGGTCGCGGGAATCACGTTACAGACGATTGGATATTTCGTAATCCGCAAGATCATCCGGATTCAGGTGTAGCCCAGTTATGACGCCGTTTTTGGCCCTCGTTATCGTCGTATTCCTGACCGTTGTGGCGGCGGTATTCGCTTTTGGCGCAGCCATGGTTACACCCAGTTCGATGTTGGGCGCACGTCTGCGCGCCTTAGGCAGCCAGCAGCCGCGCCAGGCCGAGAACAAACCGGCGATTCGCGAACGCATCGAGCAAGCCCTCGACCCGCTCAGCAAGGCGATCCCCCTCTCCCCGGCTGACGTGTCCCGCACCCGCGCCTGGCTGATCCAGGCTGGATTCCGCGACGCCATCGACGTCAACTATTATTTCGGTGCCCGCGTCTTAACGGCGGCAATTGGATTCCTGGCGATTGCGCTTTCGATGGGATTCGACAATCCTGCCCTGCTGATCGGCATCACGGCGCTGGGATTTCTGCTGCCGCGCTTCATCCTGAAGCGCATGATTCGCGACCGGCAGAATCGCATTCGGCTCGGACTGCCTGACGCGCTCGACCTCACCGTGATCTGCGTCGAGGCGGGCTTGGCTCTCGATCAGGCGCTGATGCGCGTGGGCCAGGATCTTCATCACGCTCACCCCGATTTGAGCGACGAATTCCACTTTGTAAACCTCGAGATGCGGGCAGGCAAGCCCCGCGCCGAGGCGCTGCGTAATCTGGTCGATCGAACAGGTGTTGACGATATCCGATCCCTGGTTGGTACACTCATCCAGACGGATCGCTTCGGCACGAGCGTGGCTCAGGCTCTCCGGGTGCATTCTGACTCCCTCCGCACGGAACGCAGGCAGCGTGCCGAAGAACAAGCAGCAAAAACTACGATTAAGATGGTTCCCCCGCTGGTGATCTTTGTTCTGCCGTCGATTATCTTCGTCACGATCGGTCCTGCTGTTATCGAGCTCATCCGGCAGCTGGGACCGATTTCGGGCGGCCGTTAGCGAGATCACAATCTTTGAGACACGGGGCATAAATGGCGTTTTTCCCCGCCGATGGGCAGGCATTCAATCGCACGCGCCAGGCGCCTCTCGCCACGGCTCTCGCTGTGGCCGACACGCACTGGAGGCGCCTGCGAGGGTTGCTTGGCCTCGGCACAAATGACTTCGGTAACGGCTCGGGACTCTGGATCATCCCCTGCCGTGGCGTTCATACTCTCGGCATGGGTTTTCCGATTGATGTGCTCTATCTGGATCGTGGACTGAAAGTTGTGAGCGTCCAATCTGAGGTGCGGCCTTGGCGTTTCACCCCAGTGCTGCGGCAAGCCGCATCAGTACTGGAACTCCCGTGTGGCACGGCGGTCAAAACAAAAACTGCTGTGGGCGATACAATTGAGATAACCCTCCTCAAGGATTGCAGACAGCTTCCCGCATGAGCCCGACTCTCGAACTCGAGCAAGCGGTCGCGACCCACGACGCAACCCCGAAGTTGCTCGTCAAATGGTCCTCGCGCTGGGAAGAGTTCATCGGCTCCATCAAGCCAGCACTGACTCGTTCAGAAGCCCGCCTTGCGGGGGAAGCCCCGTTTGGTCTGGTTCCCTTGCGGATCATGATTCCTTCATATGTGTTGGAGGCGTTCCTGATCCTGTCCGCCATTTTCATCAAGGTGAAGATCGATGAACTGCGACCGTACGTCGCGCCGGCGATCTCGAGCCACGACGTGATCTACTACAGCGGCGACGAACTCCCACGCACCCAAGACCTTGGCGGTGCTGAAGCGGGGCACACCGGCGAAGCCGGCGGTGAAGAGGCGCACCACCGCACGCAAACCATCAAGGTGTCACGTGGCGGCTCACTTGCGCCCATGGTAGTCGATGCGCCGAACGTAAAGTTGCCTTCTTCGAGCGATGCCGTGGCAAACCTGTTGGCCATCAGGCCTGATCCCGGGCCGCCGCCGGCTGAAGGCCTGCGCTCAACCCGTTCGGCGCCGAATCTGACCGCGACACTGGTCGCGCCTGCTCCGAACGTCATTCGTGATTACACGCGGAATGGAATCCGGCTTGATCCGGTGGTCGCTCCCGCGCCTTCAGTGACGCGCGATCGGCCTCTGACAGCACCCAGTCTCAATACCACGCTGGTTGCGCCTGCGCCCAACGTCTCGAGCGATCACACGGTGGTCGCCCCAGCGCTGGCACCGGCTGTGATTCCTCCCGCGCCTACGTTCTCACGTGATCATCCTATGGTTGCGCCGTCTTTGGATTCGTCCATCGCGCCACCGGCCGAGAATGTCCGGCGCGACCCGTTCCGCACCACACCGGCGCTGGCCTCTAACGTGGTGCCCCCGCCGGCCCCCGCCAGCGTGAGCCGCCAGGTTTCCTCGGCGCCAATTCACACCATAGATCCCGTCGTGGTTCCGCCACCGGTTTCCGCGCCGGAACGAGCGGCTGTGCGCAGTTCCAAGCTCAACATGCCCGCCCCGGCTGTAGTTGCGCCTCCGCCTTCGACCGAAGTCACCTCCGACGTGCGCCGACTGGCCAGTGGAAGCGCTCCCGATCCAGCAAAGGCCGTCGCGCCTCCGCCACCGTCGCCCTCGGCCAGCGGATCGTTCATGAGCAGCTTGATCGGCAAGATCTTCGGCCCCACAGAAGTAGTCGCGCCTCCGCCGACCTCAGTAAACGCGAAGGGGGCGGGCAGCGCATCGCGCCCCACCCTTGCCGATAACGTTGCGCCTCCGCCTGCTTCCGTCAACTCAGACGGCGGCGGCAGCCCGCACGGTAATCGCAACGGCGCCGGCGCGTCGTTAACTCCCAATGTCGTAGCTCCGCCCACTTCAGTCGGCTTGAATGGAGGCACAGGAACTCCCTCCCGCGCAGCCGCCGCGCCATATGTTGGAAATCCCAGCGTTGTTGCGCCGCCTCCTGCGCTAGCCGGAGGGGGCGGGGGGACCGGAAAGTCGGGCGGCGGAGCCGGAGCAACCGGCGGCCGTCTGCTGGCAGATAACGTGGTACCTCCGCCTGCTTCGTTGGGGGGAGGAACCAGCGCAGCGGGCTCAGGTTTGGGCCGCCAAGGATCTGCCCTGGGAGCGGCTCTTGATACAGGATCAGCGTTGACGCCTTCCACGAACGGCGGCAGCGGCAAAGATGCCGGCACGGTGATGTCAAGCCAGCCGGGCTCGAAGCTTGGCGTGCCACCCGACCCAAAACCTGGATCGCTCGCCATGTCGCCAGGCGGCGACAAGCCGGGCTTGGGCGGCACTGGCGGAGGAACAGGGATTGGGCGCGGCGCTGGCCCGGGCAGCGGAATGACGGGCACGGGCGCAGGCGCAGGCAAGACCGGTGCGGGGCGCGGCTCCGATCCCAATGCTCACGGCGGCATTTCTCCGGCGAACGGTCCGGGCGGCGCAGGGAATGCTCCCTCCGGCAACCCTCCGGTTCCTGGCGTGGATATCAGCGGCGGCAAGGGGATCGTCACGCTCCCCAGCTTCGGCTCGGATCCGTCCGGCAATGATCCAGCAACATCATCAGGCCACCGCACATCGATCAAACAGAACAACCAGACGTTCGGCGTGGATGTCGTCAGCTCTGCAAATTCCGCGGGAGCCTTCGAGCCATACAAGAATCTTCTGCATGGCGAGAATCTCCTGCACGGGGAGAAACACACGCGCTATATCGATACGACCATCGGCGTCGTCGTGATGGAATATGCCGACGAATCGGACACCACTCGCGCTTTCGGCGGACCGTTGGCCCCTCCCACCGCCCTCAACAGCGATCTTCCGGAAGGCTTGCCCCACGGGCGCATGCTGATTGCGTGCACCCTGGATGCCTCCGGCAACATCAAGAACCCACGCGTGCTCGACCCAGGCCCGGCTCAAATGACCGCCAAGGTGCTGGCCGCCCTTCGCACTTGGAAATTTCAACCCGCCATGCGAAACAACCGGCCGGTAGAGGTCACTGCCATCCTCGGCTTTGGCATCGACACCAACGACCATTTCTAGCGCAGCGGTATTTGGGTCCAGTCATCTCTACCGCGGCCCTCCGCCTGTGCCTCCCACTCCCTTCACATGTTCCTCCAGGAAGCGGCGCACAGCCTCCCACGCTTTCTGATTCTGTTCGAAGGTATAGCCGCCATGGTTCGCGCCCGTGACGGTATAGAGTTGGTTCGGCACCTTGGCCGCATCGAGAGCTTTGTGCAACCGCACCGCCTGGGCATAAGGAACAAGCGCATCCTTGTCTCCGTGAATCGTGATAATCGGCGGCACGTCACTCGTGACGTAATTGATGGGTGACACACGCTTCGCAATCTCATCCGCATTGGCCTGGTCGCCCAGCCAGACGACGGCATATCCCTTGGCGTTGGGACCATGAAGTTCGTCGAGAACATCCGTGATGCCAAACCAGTTCACGATCGCCGCAACGCGAGGATCTTTGCTGGTGCCCGGATTCTCGCTCCAATAGTTGTCCGAGGGGCCTCGGCATTCGCGGTCGAATTCCGCCGCGGGCGTCAGCATCCCGGTCATGAGAGCCAGATGGCCTCCCGCCGATCCGCCTTGCAGCACGACGCGAGAAGGGTCGAAGTTATATTTCTTGGCATTCGCGAAGACCCAGTGCAGCGCGCAGCGGCAATCCTCCACCGCCGCGGGAGCAAGCGAAATGCGTCCCAGGCGATATTCGACGTTCACCGCGGCAAACCCCATTTGCAGGTAAGGCATCATTTCGAGCACGCGCTCCTCCTTCGTGCCTTCCACCCACCCGCCGCCATGGATCACCACCACGACCGGCGTGGGTTGCGCGGCCTGGGCCGGCGTATAAACGTCGAGTTTGTTCTGATAGTTGTTCGCCGTGTGATAGACGATGTTGGTAGCAACGTTGTAGCGGGTTAGCTCAGCAGCAAACGTGGCCGCATCCGTTTGCCCCATGCCGATCGACGCGAGAAGCGGGAGAAAAGCAGCCAGCAGGAGTTTGCGCACAGGTTCCTCGAGTGAATTTCAATTTTGTCTACGACACATTGGCCCTCCGCGCCGCGAGGCGTAGAGGAACCCACGAGACTATAGCGGCACCGATGCCAGCGCAACCACGTCACAGGCAAATTCTGCAAGTCAGTCATGAAAGTGGAATGCGATTCTTTCGGTAATTGACGCGTTAGCAAGAAGAAATACGAACCAGCACTTTATCGCGCTACCGCGTGCTTCGTCTGGCTCGACGACGCAACGGCGGAACGATGCCCTTCTCCGGCACTTCTCTTTCAATTTTGTCCGACAGCTTGTGCAACGGCTTGTCATGCGCTGAGGAAAGCTGCCGACCTGATGCGGCCACATTGAGCCCCGTCGCTGTGTACATTGCTTCTTTGAAGGTGGGATTCCCGCCGAAACTCACGATATTCTTTTGCGCAACCGCGAACACGCCATGCGGTACTCCGTTCACGAATGCGGTTGCGATGTAATCGCCAACCATCAATCCGTTCTGCGAACTCGGGAGCCAACTCAGCGCCATCGGAGCAGCGGTCAGCGTGGCCGGAGTGTTCCACGTCGCGCCTCCGCTGGCCGAGGAAATGTATCCCACGAAAAGCTGACACGTCGAAGCAGTGCAGTCGCTTTGAGGGTAGTAGTAATAATGCAGCGCAACGTGGGCGCTCGCTCCCGAGGTTGCCAGGTCGATTCCGATCCCCGGAATGAAATGATCGACGGTACTCGAAGTGTCGTCGATTGGAATGCGCGTGACGGCGCTCCAGTTCACACCGTCTGCGGACGTGCTGTAAACGAGGTCGTTGGTAGTACATTTCGCGCGGAAGCGGCAATCTTCCCAGACGGTCCAGACTGTTCCGCTGTTATCGATAGCGGCTGAAGGCAGAGGCCCGCTGCGGATTCCACCTGCATCCGCGTGGAACTGAATGTTCGAGATCGTCACGGGAGCCGTCCAACTCACACCGCCGTTCGTGGAAACGAACGCTTCCATGAGAGGATTTTGAGTTGCCTCAATCGGCACGACGACATTCCCATTCGGCTGCACTAGTGGCTGGCCGCCAATGCCGCCGGCGGAGTTCACCGTCGGCGTCGCCGCACCCCACGTCAGCCCGCCGTCGGTGGATGTGCTCATCAGGATCTCGAGGTTGTTAAGGGGATCGTCCCACTCGACGTAGCAGTTGCCATAGTGCGGGCTGTTGGGCCAGGAGTCGCACACAATCCAGTTCTTGTCGGAACTCACCGAAGCGGGATCAACGCTAACTGGGTTTCCCCAGGTTAAGCCTCCATCGGTGGAGCGGTTGACCACGACCGCCGGTGTTGGCGACGTGTTCGATATGGGCAGCGACGCAATCATCCAGACATTGTGCTTCGCATCGTATGCGACTGCCGGATCGCTGGCCGCGTCATAAGGGCCGCTTCCCTCCCCTTTGGTCAGGCCCGGCAACGAACCATGCGTCCAGGTTGCGCCACCGTCGGCCGAGGTGGCCCAGCCAATACCGGTTGCGCCCCCAGGAGCGATTCTTCCAACCTGGAACGCCGCGACCATCGTAGTGCCATTCGCCAGCAGATGCGGCTCGACCTCAGTCGAATGCTGACCAGGAGCAATTGTGAACGGATCGGAGCTGATCTGGATCAGATTCGGACCCACAGGATCGCCCGGTTGCGATGGGTTTGACGACGATCCGCCGCAGCCTGCAATTGCGATCGTCAAGGCAAAGATGGCGCACAGAGCCCATCCTTGGGGACATACCACTGGCTTGGTCATACGATGCGGTGCAGAGCCTCTGGGACTGCTCCCATGATCTGCGGAATTGGATGCGGGCGCAATTGAATTTAGTGGTCCGCAGCACGATCTCTGTCCGCCTCATTTTGGTTCCGGACAAACACGATCGCCACGTCATCGGAATAAACCGACTTCCATTCCGGCGTTTTGCTGAGGACCGCCGACAGCCCTGCACTTCTCGGCAGCACCAGGCCAGATCCACGCCATGTGAGGAAGTCGTCCCAGCCCGGTTCCACGTGCATCATGGTCAAATACGACCTCAAGAACGGCTCGCCATAGAAGTCATGGCGGTCGTCGATCACAACCTTGTTGTTCGGATACAGGCGGTAAATCAGATATCCGCCCCAGTAGTCAGGAGCAAGCACCGGACCACGTAGGCCGCTCTGTTCGACAAAACTGACCGCATCGACGGGCATCCTGCGAAGGTCAAAGTGTGCGTCCATCAAGGATGATGATCCAATGCGCCCGCCGTTGAGGGCGATGATCAAGGTCGCAACGATCGCTATGACTGGCCAGACATGCCCGCGCCGAGTTGAGTCAACCACGCCCATTCTTTGCACGAACCCCATCGTGCCGAGCGAAGAGACGAGCGGGCCGGCAATCGCCGCCAGCAAAATAGAAGAAACTGGGATGTTGCGCGATGAATACAGCGCCGCACAGACCGCGAAAAGCGTGAGCAGTACCTGGCTGAGCCTAAGCCGGCTCCCGCGAGCAGCGAGCGCTGCAATCGCAATCAGCAGAAGCACGAGAAAGCATCGCTGCGCGATTCCGTGAAAGTTGGGCGATTGGAATTCGTCGATGTGGTCCATGAAGAAACGGTTGGAGAGATACGAGTAGATGTGCGCGTGCAGATGCCAACCATACGGATTTACCAAACTCGCGACTGCTGATGCCAAACTCACAAGCGTTAACTGGCGCACCCGCTTGCCTGCTGCGATTTTCTCCAGCGATTCCTCAATTCGCGATTCCTTCAACCGCAGCCACATCCACATCGATCGTACCCAGAAAATTCCCATAAGCACGAAGCCGAGGAGAAAGCCTCCGTGCACGTTTGCCCAGGTCAGCATCAGAAGCGGCAGCAGCCACAGAAGCCGGCTATGGCGCTCCGTAGCCTCCGTTGAGTCGAGGATCCAGTACCAGACGAGAACGAACAACCAACTCAGCACATGCGGACGAGCAAGAAAGTGGATTGTCGATGCCGACATGGCAAAAAGAGTCAGCAGCAGCGCGATCAGGAGGCTCGTGCCTCGAGCGACGAGAAGCCGGAACATCCCAGCGAAGGCTGTGGCGATGACGATAGCCGTGCACCAGACCACTCCATTCAAACCGGCAGAGAGTTCCACGCGGCCCACGATGACGTCATACAGCCATTCCCAGGCGATCCAGGGCTTCCGGATTTGCGAAGAAAAGGGGTCGACGCGCGGAATCGTGTGAGTCTCGAGAATGAACTGCCCGGTGCGAATATGCCACCCGATCCCTGCATCTCCGAGCAACTTTACGGATAGCGGGGTAAATACCAACGAGGCCAGCAGCGCGACGAAAATCAAGTCCGCCACGGATGGCATCAGCCAGCCCAGTAACGAGTTATCCCGGGTACCTGCGAACGAAGAACTTCTGGAACCGTCTGCCATCGCGTGAATCTTATATATGTAAGGCCGCAGCAGCAAGGTGACGGAGCAACAAGATGATGGACAAGCCTCGAATTGTGATTGTCGGCGCCGGTTTCGGCGGTCTGAACGCCGCGCGCGCCCTGGCCAAGGCCCCGGTGCAGATCACCCTAGTTGATCGCAAGAATTTCCACACATTCCAGCCGCTTCTCTATCAGGTCGCGACCGCCGGCTTATCTCCAGGCGAGATCGCAGAACCGATCCGCTCCATTCTTCGACCGTATAGGAATGTTGAAGTCCTGATGAGCGAAGTGACTGGGTTCGACTTGGAGCGACGGATCGTTGAGACGTCCGACTTGCAAATTCCCTATGACTACCTGATCGTGGCGGCTGGCGCGACCCACTCTTATTTTGGACACGAGGACTGGGAAGTATTCGCTCCCGGCCTGAAGACGATTGAAGACGCTCTGGAGATCCGACGCCGGGTGTTGCTAGCCTTCGAACTGGCGGAACGGCAGGCCGCCGCGGGAGAGACCGAATCGCCTTTGAATTTCGTAGTGATCGGCGGAGGTCCGACCGGCGTGGAACTGGCGGGCACCCTCGCCGAGATCAGCCGCTATGCCCTGGCGCATGACTTCCGCTCCATCGATCCGGCGCGCACGCACATTCTCCTGATTGAGGGCGGACCTCGGCTGCTTCCCGCATTCCCCGAAGATCTTTCGCGCAGCGCCGAGGAGCAACTCCGCGCACTCGGCGTGGAGGTTCGGACTTCTGCCATGGTGACTCAGGTCGAGGCGGGCGCGGTTCACCTGGGTGAAACGCGGGTTCCGGCAACGGTCGTTCTTTGGGCCGCGGGGGTGGCAGCGTCTCCACTTGGCAAGAAGCTCGGGGCTGCCGTCGATCGTGCCGGGAGAGTGCCTGTGAATCCTGACTTAAGCCTTCCGGGACAGGCAGAAGTTTTTGTGATTGGCGATCTTGCCGCAGCAAAAGACGAGCAAGGCAAGCTACTGCCAGGCGTAGCCCCGGTTGCCATCCAGCAAGGAAAGTTCGTGGCGAAGTTGATCCGTGAGGAGGTGAGACTTGCCACCCGTCTGAAGACTCGCCCCCAATTCCACTACTGGGACAAAGGCAGTCTCGCTACCATCGGGCGCGCCGCAGCTGTCGCGCAGTTCGGAAAGATTCACATCTCTGGATTCATCGCCTGGCTGTCGTGGCTCTTTGTACATATCCTGTTCCTGATCGGCTTCCGCAATCGCCTGCTGGTGCTCATCCAGTGGGCCTGGTCATATGTCACCTACGAGCGTGGCGCCCGGCTGATCACGGGCAGCACGTACCTGCCGGGATGGAGTCCGCCGACACCGGCAACGACGGTTACTTCCGCGCCGCAAGCTGCGCAAGAAATTCACTCCGCTACACCGAAATAGGTAGACAATATTGGTGAGCGCCGCTATCGAGATTTCGGCGCGTGGAAGGCCATGAAACTTGCCATCACCAGCGCGTTAGTTTTCGTTCTCCTCGTCGGTTTCTCCTCGTCTGCTTCGGCTGAGATTCTCAAGGTCGTCGTCAACGACACGATTCAGCCCATCAGCGGGGAATACATAGCGCGCGCCATCGAAGAAGCTGCGCGCCGGAACGACCAAGCTGTATTGATCGAGATGAATACTCCGGGAGGCTTGGTCAGTTCGACCCGGGAGATCATGGAAAAAATTTCCACCTCCCCGGTTCCGGTTATCGTTTATGTAACGCCGACCGGTGGCCACGCAGGTTCGGCGGGAATTTTCATTCTCGAGTCCGCTGATATTGCCGCGATGGCACCCGGCACGGCCGCTGGCGCCGCGCATCCTGTGGTTCTCATTGGTCCGGTGCAACTGAAGCCCGACGAGGAGATGAACCGCAAGATCGAGAACGACGCCGCGGCGCTCATACGCTCAATCGCCTCAAAGCGCGGCCGCAATATCGAGTCCGCGGAAGGCGCGGTCCGCGAGTCCAAGTCATTTACTGAGCAGGAGGCGCTGGCTCAGCACCTGATCGACTACGTCGCCTCGAGCCCCGAGGACCTCTTTCGCCAGATGAAGGGGAAGCCGTTCAAGCGATTCAACGGCGAGTCAGCGACGCTGGACCTCGAAGGACAGCCGATCGTGCCTTTCAATATGACATTGAAAGAGCGCATCCTCGACGCCCTCATGGAACCGGACCTCGCCTTCCTGCTTCTCGCTATCGGCGCCCTTGCTCTGTACATCGAGTTCAATCATCCGGGCGCGGTCATTCCGGGAACGGTAGGCGTGGTATTCATTCTTGTCGCCGCCTTCGCGCTCAATCTGCTGCCGACCCGCTTCGCCGCCCTTGGCCTGATTCTGGGCGCGTTCGCTCTGTTCGCTGCGGAAGCCAAGTTCGTTTCTCACGGAGTGCTCACGGCAGGAGGTATCGTACTGTTGACGCTCGGCGGGCTTCTCCTGGTAGACGCGCCCATTCCGGAAATGCGCGTGCACCTCGCAACCGCGCTCGCAGTGAGCGTTCCGCTCGGGATCATCACCGCGTTCCTGATGAGCATTGCACTCAAGGCCCGGCGTAACAAAGTGGTCACAGGAGAGCAGGGACTGCTTGGCGAAACCGGCGTTGCACAGACCGCGCTTTCGCCGCAGGGAAAAGTCTTCGTGCACGGCGAACTCTGGGACGCGATCGCGCCGTCTTCGCTTCCGATTGGACAGCTTGTAGTCGTCCGCCGGGTCGACGGCCTCACACTCCAGGTGGAGCCGCTTTCAGTTCCGTCGCCGACTCCCGAGAATCACGCAATGGCCTAATTCATCACGGAGGACACAGGGGAGTTCCTCTGTGATCCCCTGTGGTGAGTTCTTTACTCCCTACTTCAGATTAAACAGCGCATTTACGTGCGCCGTGACGGTCACAGTCTCGGGCGTGAATTCTTCCGTTGGGGCGGGAGCAGCTGCATTCGGCGCGGCAGCGGCCATCGCGCGCGCCATCCGTGGCATCACGATGCGCGGATTCTCAAAGGTGTCGACGGAGGCGTAGGAAAGATCCCCCAAGGTTCTTCCGCTGGCACGGGCCACGGTTTCAGCGGAGTTCCGCGCTCTGCGGTAGGCGTCCTCCACCGCGTGGTTCTTGGCGTCGTCCATATTCTCCAGAATGTAGTTCAGCGTTTGGGTTTCGCTGACGTTGGCCTCGGCGAGTTGCTGCGTGATCGGCCCGATCTTGGAAAAGTCTTTTAGTTTGAGCGTCACATCCGTCGTGACGCGGTAACCAATCACGTGCTGCTTGGGCTTCCACTCGTACATTGGTTGCACGGAGAAGAATCCAACCGTGGCTAACTTTGTGTCCAGCCCATTGGCGCGCAGAACTTGCCGCACCTGATCCACATTTTTGGATGCTCGCTGATAGGCCGCCTGCGGGTTGTCATCCTGCACCGAAACGTTCATTTGAATCTGCGCGGTGTCAGGCGCGGCTTCGAATTTCCCGTCAGCGCCAACATAAACGCTGTTGGGCTGCGCGGTGACCGCGGGATGCTCCTGGGCGAATGTACCGACGGTCAGAATGAGAATGGCGGCAAGAACAAATGCAAATTTCATAGCGTTCCTCAATTAAGGGATTATCGGTCATGGGAGCTAATTCCCCAACCCGTCCCATAGAAGAACGCCGGTTGAAACAAACCTTGCGAGTAGCCGCTTCCTGCATCAGGGGATCATCAAATTGCGATCCAGCCGGATTTCGAGTGCTGTTCCTTTGTCGAGGACGAGATCGTGCCCGGACTCGAAAGCCGTGTACGCCGAGTTCGCAGCGCCGTTGCCAGCTCCGGCGGCCGCACCTTTCTTGCCTCCCGCATGCATTCCTTCTGCCGCGCCTTCGCCCGCCCCAATTACCACGGCTTCGGCGATCTCTTCCTTCGTCATTCCCTTGCGGCCGATCTCTCCCTCCTCTCCAATCTGCTTCAGCCCGTGTTCTCCGGGAACACCCGTCACAGTCGCGATCAGAGGCAGCCATCCGTGCGCCGTTTCGATCTCGTCAAAGCTCAGCAGCAGGCGAGTGTGCAGGCCCGGTTCAACAGCACTGACGTGGCCTTTGATCTTGCGTCCGACTTCAATCGTCCTGCCATTGGCCGCCGTCAAAGGCTCGGCTAGGCGAGCGTGGAAATGATCGCCGGACTTCACCGTGTGCGTGTCGAGGCGATCAGTCAGCTGAACCAAAACCGTCGTGCCCTGCACAACCGTGTTGGCCGGAACCGGAGGCGTGTCTTGCCCGAAGTTCGTCGTGCAGAATGCGATCAGCAAAGCGGAAATCAGACCCGTGACCCACAGAATGCGATTGGACATAGGAATCCTCTCCCGACTGAATGTCGTTTACGCGAATTGGATGCGATCAAACCCTGAATTTACTGCCTGCGGATAAACCGAGCGTTTGCTGTGTCTTACGACTGAGGCGTCACAGGGCCGGCGACGGCGAGTACATCGATGGGCAAGGGCGTGGAGTGCGAACGGGCAACCGTGGTGGCCGGAGAGTGTCCCTTTGCCGGAACCATTCCGACCGCGCAGTTCTTGCCAGCCTGTTTCGCACGATTTAAGCCACGGTCGGCGATCGTCAGTACTTCCTCATAACTCACTGCGCGGGCATCGTCTGGAAACCAAGGAAAGGCCGCCCAGCCCATGGAACAAGTCCGTCGCATGGTTGCGCCCGACGGTCCCACGAGAAAGGGCGAATCGGCAACTGCCGAGAGAGCACGCTGGGCAAGCAACTCAGCTTCCCTGCGATCGGTGTAACGGGAAACAATCAGAAACTCTTCCCCGCCCCAGCGCACGAGCACATCGGAGTGACGGATTGAAGAACTCAGGCGCCGCGCCATCTCGACCAGTACGGCGTCTCCGACATCATGGCCGTACTGATCGTTCACTTCCTTGAAGTTGTCGGCATCGATCAGATAAAAGACCAGGTCGCGCGTGTGCAGATCGTGGTTGTCGGCGTGCGAGCGCAGGGCCTGGCTGACGTCGGCGTCTATCGCCGCAGAAAAGTACCGCCGATTGCGCAAACCGGTGAGCGGATCGGTAAGGGAAGCCTCCTGCAACACGACGTTAGTGCGGCTTAACTCCCGGTTCAGGCCGCGGTGCTGGATGAAGATTAGAAACACCATCAAAAATATGGTGGCGAGCGTAACCAGCACACGGAAGTTAGCGGCCTTGTGCGGAAGCCGCGGGTCCAGCAGCGCAGCTAACGCAATGACGGGCAATGAGAGTACAGCCATCATCGCCACATCTTTCATCCACGACCCGTAGGATTCGTCTCCCGCGGACTCCGGCGTCGCGGCTAATCCGTGACCAGCGAGTGCCACGCCTGCATAAATCGCAAACGATCCGCAATAGGAAATGTCGTACCAGCTGCCGGTGTAATAGACCCCCTGTCCAAGAGCGCGATTGATGAGAAAGAATGCGATCGCATTGAAAATTGCCGCACCGCAGAACCAAGCATAAAAACTCTTCCAAGCTCCGCGGCTTTCTCGCCAGAACAAAAGCAAAACTCCAATCATCAGAATCGATCCCGCTTCGGAGAGGAGATCGAAGTTGCGGCTGTAGTTAGCCACGTTCGGCGAAGGATATTGCCAGCACACGACGAACGAAACATAGAGATCAAGCCACCAGAGGATCAGCAGGAGGAAGTCCAGCAAACCGAACCGTACGCTCTGCGACGACGGCTGCCGGTGTGGCCGCAGCAGCAGCCCCGCCACCATCGGCGCGCCGGCCAGGAAAAGCAGAGCATCGGCCGGATACATGTCCGGGAGCCTTTGCCGCAACACAAGATCCCAGACGTCCCAAACGAGCTGATCGGCCAGCCAGAGCGTCCAACCCGCGGCCTGCAGCATCCAGAACCACCGCAGCCGGCCTTTCGCAGCGAGGCCGTTCCAGGTAAACGCCAGCATGGCGCATACGATCAGCAATGTGCCGAACGTGTCGCTCACAACGGCCACCGCCATACCTCGCGGCAGCAGCAGACAGCCCGCCGTGAGCAGCACGATGCACAGCACCGTAACCCACAAAAGAAGTTTTAAGTGATTGCGGCCCTGCACCTTCCCCACCTTCGCGAGCTGGTTAGCCCTTGGCCCCTGCGGAATATGCGATGCGTGAAATCTGCGAATCTATGTCCTTTCGCAAGCGATCCCAGATATCTTCCGGTATCTCGACAAAAGCTTTGACTACCTCTGGATCAAACTGCCTACCACTCCAGCGGATGATTTCCTCTCGCGCTGCCTGATAACTCTGCGCCGGTCGATAGACACGGTCCACAGTCATTGCATCCAGCGTGTCGGCTACCGAAAAGATTCGTGCTCCCAGTGGGATTTCCTCACCCTTCAATCCGCGGGGATAGCCGGTTCCGTCGTAACGCTCCTGGTGGGAATAGACGATGTCACAAGCCTCAACCAGGAAAGGGATCTTTTTCACAATCTGGTATCCCTTAAAGCAGTGCTCCTGCATGATGGCCATCTCATCCGGAGTCAGCTTGCCAGGCTTTCGGAGAATCGCATCAGGAATTGCCAGCTTACCGATGTCGTGTAGGAACGCACCGCGTGCGATGGTAGGAATCTGTTCCGGCGGCAACCCCATCGCCTTGGCAATCACAATCGTGAAGGCGGTAACTCGACGTGAGTGGCCTTCGGTTTCGGCGTCTTTCATGTCGAGCGCGTCGCCCAATGCCTCGAGCGTCATGTCATAGGAGCGCTCCAACTCACGGACGGTCGCCTGCAGTTGCTCTGTGCGCGCCTTGACCAGCGATTCCAGATTCGTCTGGTAATTCCGGTTTTCCACCTTCAACCGCCGGTTCTCGAGAGCCCGGCTGACAGTGTTGAGCAGTTGCTCACGCTCGAACGGTTTCAGCAGGTAGTCATACGCGCCATTGCGGATCGCGGCCAGCGCGACCGAGATGTCGTGCACGGCGGTAACCATCACAACCGGCATGTCCGGGTATTTTTCCTTGGTGCGCTCCAGCAGCCCGATGCCATCCAGGTCCGCCATCATCAAATCGGAAAGCATCAACTCGAACTCCTCTCCGGAGTTCAAAACGGAGAGCGCCTCCATGCCCGAACCTGCTTGTTTGCAGGCATATCCGGCGGTGCCCAGCATGGACGCGACGATTTCCCGAATCGGCTCTTCGTCGTCAACAACAAGGATTCGATCTGGCATGGTATGCACGAAAGACTATCGGCGATTGTACCCTTTCGGCGAGATTCCGAAAGTAATCATTGAGGGTCGGAAACTCCATCGAGATTGCGACCCACCGTGATATTCAGAGACGAGGACTCCGTACGCCCGCAATACGATGAGCGCTTCCCTGTTATCGATTTGGAACTCGCTGGCAAGGCTGGGATTGGCCCGGCCCTCGGCCACGGAATGGACGCTGCTGATTTTGCTGGCTGCGTCGGTGCTTGTGCTGCGCGGGTTTCGCGAGAACTATTTCAAACTCTGGGTCCTGGGCTGGGCGGCACTCGTCGTTTCTGGCTTTTCCGAGCATTGCTTCGCACCCAAAATTCCCGCGCCTTTCGACTTGGTAGTCGTGCAGGGCACTTTTGTCCTCGCCGTTGGCCTTCTGGCCGGAGCCGTTCTGCTCTATGCGCGCGTTCGCGATCTGATCATTCCTCTCATGGTTATCACGCCGGTGTTGGTCGGTTTCGCCGGCGCCCGCGTGTTGCTGTGGTCGGAATCGCTGCCGCTGCGCTTCGCTCTGGAAGTCGGCTATCGGGTGGTCCTGCTGGTGGCGGCGATTGCCCTAGCGCGCGCCCGTCGTGGCCGCTGGCACGCCTCTGCCTGGCTGCTGGCGTTGTGCCTGCTGGCACTGCATCTTCCCTGGGCCCTATTCACTGAGCAAGTCCCGGCCGCCGCGCTGATCCCCGCTGAAATTGCGCTGCCCATTTCCATGTTGCTGCTCGTGCTCGGCGAAATGCGCGCCCGGACCCGCCGCCTGCAAGCCCTGCAATCGGTGTCAGATAGCATCGCCAGCGCCCAGCAATACGGGAGTGTCGTGCAGTGTGCCGTCGAAGAACTGCAGCGCCTCTCCAGCGTACGGGCATGCTGGTTCCGTCTGGTCGAAGGGGGTCATCTCGTCGCTACTCACGCGGCCGGTCTTTCGTCGGAGTTTCTGCGCGACGCAGGCTTTGCCCAGATTACCGATGATGTTTCGAAACTCTGGGAAAAGCGTGCACCAAAGGTCGAGAAAGCGGATAAAGCGGCCATCGAACCCACCGAATGCCTCTCGGTGGAGAAGATTCGCCAGCTTGTGATCGTGCCCGTCGTGGGCAATAAGGCGCCTGTCGGTCTGCTGATGATCGGACATTCCAGCAGCCGCCAGTGGACTTCCGATGAACTCGGGTTTCTGCAAAGCTGCGCCCGGCAGATCGCCCTTGCCGTCGAAAACTTCCGGCTGCTCGAGCAGGTCCTGCGTTCGCAGCGGCAGTGGATGAATACGTTCGACTCTATCCACGATGTCATCCTCGCCCACGACTCCGATTACCGCATCATCAAGGCCAACCAGGTATTGCTCGAACAGATCGGCCAGGCCACGGCCGACGTCGTCGGCAGCACCTGCGAGTCGGCCTTGCCGCACAGTTACGGCGAGTGGACCGGCTGTCCGTATTGCGCCATGGGCGGCGACGAGGAATTCACGGAAGGGGCCGACCCGTGCTTCGGCGGATTCTCAGTTGTCTCTACGTCTTCCTACACCGATCAAGGCACGCAGCAAAAAGGAACGATTCACGTTGTCCGCGACATCACCGACCGCCGCTCGGCGGAAGAACGCTACCGCCTGCTGTTTGAGCAGGTGCAGGAAGGCGTTTACGTCGCTGATCCGACGGGGCGGCTTGTCGACTGCAACGACGCGTTCGTGCACATGCTCGGCTACAGCAACCGCGACGAGTTGCTGGTGCTGAATCTGGACAAGGAGATCTGCGTCGACGCCAAGCAGCGCGACGCCTTCCGCCAGGAAATCGAGACTCACAATTACGTTCGCAACTTCGAAGTCACGCTCCGCCGCCGCGATGGCACGCTGTTGCTGGCGGTGGAGAGCAGCTTTGCCACGCGCGATGCGACGGGCGCGGTGGAACGCTATCAGGGATTCGTTCTCGACATGACCGAGAAGCGGCGCGCCGAAGATGAGATGCAGCGCCGCAACCGCGAACTCAATGCGTTGAATGCGATGGCCGTGGTGGCGGCGCAATCGTTCGACCTTGACGAAATCCTGAACCTGACCTTGCGGCAGGTGGTCACTTTGTTTGGCGCCGAGAGCGGAACGGTCTATCTCTCCGACACTGACAGCCCGACCTACCGCCGGCGCGCCGCCTGGGGGCCGCGCAGCCGCGATAAAGTACGTCCTGCAGAAATTTCCTTCGCCGAGGGGTTCGGTGACCTGGTGATGCGCTCACGCGCCGAGGTGGTCACCGCTGAGTATCTGCCGCACCTGCCCCCGAAGGTGGCCGAGTTCCTGCGCTCCGACTCCGACCGCTCCTGGATATGGGTGCTGTTCTGGGCCAAGGATTCGCCGGTTGGACTGATGGGCCTATGCAGCCATCTGGGATATCAGTATTCCTCAAACGACGAGAATCTGATGGTTGCCATCAGCCGGCAATTGGCCACCACAATCGAAAAGGTCCGGCTGTACGAAGAGACCTGCCGCGCCTACGAAGATCTGCGCAAGACGCAGGAACAATTGCTACAGAGCGAGAAGATGTCGGCTGTCGGCCAGCTTATCGCCGGCGTCGCTCACGAACTCAACAATCCGCTGACGGCCATTCTCGGCTACGCGCAGCTGCTCGAGAGCGAAGGCCTCAATCAGCGCGCGCAGGATTTTGTCAGCAAGCTGTTCAAGCAGGCGCAGCGGACGCATCGCGTCGTACAGAACCTGCTCTCCTTCGCCCGTCAGCGCAAGCCGCAGCGGGACGAAGTCGACATTCGCAAAGTGCTCGAAGAGACCCTCACCCTGCGCGATTACGATCTCAAGAGCAACAACATCCGGGTGCACAGCGAACTGCCCTCCGAACCTGCCTTGGTGGTCGCCGACCCGCATCAGATTGAGCAGGTCTTCCTGAACATCATTAACAACGCCGTCGACGCGATCCTCGAAACAGGCAACACGGGCAGCCTGAAGATCCGCATTGCCTCGCAAAACGGCCACGTGTGCACACAGTTCGTCGACGATGGCGCCGGAATCAAAGATCCGAAGCGCATTTTTGATCCCTTCTACACCACCAAGAGTGTCGGCAAGGGCACGGGCCTCGGATTGAGCATCTGCTACGGGATCGTGAAGGAACACGGCGGGGATATCCAGGCCAGTAACAATCCGGAAGGCGGCGCGATGATCGAAGTGAAACTGCCCGCCGCCGTCGCTACGGCGCCGCAACCCGACGCCGTCAAGCCCGCACCCCGCTTGCACGAGGGCGCTGTCAGCGGACGTGTGCTGCTGGTTGAGGAAGAGGAAGCCGTGCTCGAATTCGAGCGCGATGTTCTCACTGGAGCCGGCGCATCGGTGGTGACAGCTAAGAATGCACAGGACGTAAAGACTCGCCTGCTCTCTGAGCCCTTTGACGCCGTCATCATGAGCGGCAAAATGGCGGACCAGTGGAACGCCAAAGAATCCTATCCGTGGCTAAAGGAAAACTGCACGGGCATGGAGGCTCACGTTCTCTACACGTTCTCCAACAGCGTCGAGCCCGGCGATGGGCGCACTTTCCTACAAGAGAACAGCATTCCCTACCTCGTGAAGCCCTTCGAAGTGGCTGAACTGATCAGCCAGGCCCGCAAGCTGCTGCAAAAGGCGCAGGCGGCGGGAGCGGGCGCAGATTAGTGCAAACAGTCCCCATCGGAACCTATTTCCCTTCCACTCCAAACGCGAGTAGTACGTTGCCCGGTAATCCGCTCCACTGACCATAGCCCGAGTAGACATACACCATTCCGCCTGCGATAGCTGCCCCACCTCCATCGATAGCGCCGCCCCTAGCCTTTTGCCCATTTACCGCGTCGTATTCGCGTGCAGTATCGAAGTCCCAAACGACGTTGCCCGTATCCGCGGCATAAGCCCGCAAGTGCCCGTCCATCGAACCGGCGAAAACAGCCCCCGGCATGGCGGACACGGCCGAGGGCTGTGCCGGGCTGCAATTCTTGCGATCGCCGCAACTGGCAGGCAGCGCGGTCCACACCTTCTTGCCCGTCGCAAGGTCAAGAGCAAAGACGCCACCACCCTTCTCGGGATCAAGCCCGAACGTCTGTCTTCCCGGATGCTCCGGATCGGGTACTGCCCGGAATGTAATATCGGACACCGCAACGTACATATTGCGCTGGTCAACCGCAGATCCCCACTGCAAGCCGCCGAGCGAACCGCCTTTGCCTACGCGGGTTTGCCAAAGGACTCTGCCCTTTTGATCAGGATCCAAGGCATGAGCCATGCCCGATTTCTGCCCGATGACCAGCACCTGTTTTTCGTCTTGCAGCGAAGCAAGGATTGCCGGTTGTCCGAAATCGAAGTCTGGCCCATTTGAGTCGGGACAGTTCGTCTTATCCGGTCTGACGCAGTCTACCGTGAAGGCATCGTTTGCGGTCATTTGCTGGGACCAGAGAATACTGCCTGTCGTGCGATCCAGCGCGAGGACGGCGTCGCTGGTTTTGGTCGCCGGATCGGAATAATTGTCGCCAGTAGCGACATAGATGGCATTACGCCTCACGTCGATGGTCGGTGTTGACCAAACTGCGGCACCGGAAGGTCCCCAGCGCTGCGTTCCCGAGTTCGCTTTCGATGTCGGCTTGGCTGGCTCCGCAATCGTATAGGTCTGCCAGAGCGTCTTACCGCTTGCTACATCCAATGCGACGATGCTGCCGCGGAACTTACAGCACTCATAACCCGGATCGGCGCCCACAAATTCCTCAACTGAGGAAACTCCCACGTACACCGTGCCCTGGTAATAGTTCGGTGCATCGGTGATCACCGCAGCCGGATGGTTATCGACGTGCATTTTCCACAGGAGCCTGCCGCTGGCAGCGTCGAGCGCGTACATGTTCGCTTTCCCATCGCCAAAGAACACCGCGGGGCTACTCGTTTCGCTCACAACAACACCCGAGCGGATGGGTGCCTCCGCTGTGAAATCCCAGTACAAGCACCCGCTCTTCGGGTTTAAAGCGTAGAGTTTGCCCACTCCCGATGTCGCGAAGAGGCGTCCCGCAGCGATCACGGGCTGTCCACGCGCATTCGTCACATCTCCGAGGCCGAAGGCCCAGCGCAGCTGCAACTTTGGTACATCGGCCCGAGTGAGTCCGGCAGCGTCGCTATTTTGGAATCGCGAGTTGGTCAGGCTCGCTCCAAAACCGTTCCAGCCGGTTCCTCCCGCGCGGCTGGCGCTTGAATCCACAGTACAGCGCGCCGAGGCAGGGATCGCAGATTCAACTTCTTTATGTATTCCTCCGGAGAGATAGACGGCGACCGCCTGGCGATCGTGCGCGCTCAGATCCTTTGCCTGCTCGCGCATCACGCCACCCTCAAGCGCACGCAGGATGGCTTCACTGCTCATCGAATGCAAGGCGGCAACCGCAGGCGTGCGTCCCTGTGCGGAGTCATGGCAGCTAGCACAATGTTTCGAGTAAACGGCTGCGCCTTCCTGAGCAAGAGTCGCACAACACAAAGCAAACAGGACGAATAGAGGTGATTTCATGCACGTCCCCGCCAGAGCAATCGAGCCGCGCAATTATAGCCTCAGACTCCGGAAACGCACAGCAATTCACAAGCCGCCCCGCATTCCTCTTGCGTTAGACTAAATATGTCCCCATGTCCCAATTCGTCCACCTGCATCTGCACACCGACTACTCCCTGCTCGACGGCGCTTGTGACGTCGAAAAGCTCTGCCAACATGTGAGCCAACTGGGTATGCCCGCCGTGGCCATGACCGATCATGGCAATATTTTTGGCACCGTCCATTTCGTGAACGCGGCGTACAAGCATGGTGTGAAGCCGATAGTCGGCTGCGAACTCTACGTCTGCAAAAAGGAAGACCACCGCGCCGCACCGGAAGGCGACACCTACAACCACCTGTTGGTGCTGGCTGAGAACGAAGAGGGATACCGCAACCTGGTCAAAATCACCTCTGAAGCCTCACTGCACGGCTTCTACTACAAGCCGCGCGTGAGCAAGAAATTTCTGGCCGAGCACTCGCGGGGACTCATCGGGCTCTCCGGATGCCTGAAGGGCGAAGTTGCGGAGCGCCTCATGGAGAACAACTACGACGCAGCCCGGGCGGCCGCCGGCACCTTCGCCGACATCTTCGGCAAAGAGAATTTCTTCCTCGAAATTCAGGACCAAGGCCTTGAGATGGAGCACCGCATTCACCCGGGCCTGTTCAAGCTGGAACAAGATCTCGGCCTGCCGCTCGTCGCCACCAACGACAGCCACTATCTCTGCGAGGATGACGCCCACGCGCAGGATGTGATGGTCTGCATACAGACCGCCAAGTCAATCCGCGACACCGGACGCATGAAGTTCGAAGGCACGCAGTTCTTTGTCAAGAACGCCGACGAAATGTACCGCGTCTTTAAGGACTCGCCCGACGTCCTCACACGCACGCTAGACATCGCTGAGCGTTGCAGCCTGCGCCTCGAGAAAGTCGCAAATCCATTCCCGCAATTCGAAGTCCCGTCCGGCTACACGATCGACAGCTACTTCGTGCACGTCACGCGCGAGGGCTTCGCCCGCCGGTTGGAGATGCTGCGTCCGCTGGATGAGCAAGGCAAGCTTAAGCACTCGATCACTGATTACGAGCAGCGCCTGGAGCGCGAACTCGCCATCATCCAGCAGATGAAGTTTCCTGGATATTTTCTTATTGTCTGGGACTTTATCCGCTACGCAAAGGAGCGTGGTATTCCGGTTGGGCCAGGCCGCGGATCGGCCGCCGGATCGCTTGTCTCGTACGCGCTTGGGATCACCGATATTGACCCGCTGCAGCACGAACTGCTGTTCGAGCGCTTCCTGAATCCCGAGCGTGTGTCCATGCCTGATATCGACATCGATTTCTGCATGAACCGCCGCGGCGAGGTCATCGACTACGTCACGCAGAAATATGGCCGCGACAATGTGGCGCAGATCATCACCTTCGGGACGATGGCTGCGAAGGCCGCGATCAAAGACGTAGGCCGTGCCATGGACATACCCTATGCCGACGTCGACCGCATCGCCAAGATGGTCCCCACCCAGCTGAACATCACGCTGGAGCAGGCCATCGAGGATTCCCCGCAGTTGCGCGAGGCGATCGAAAAAGACGGACAGATTCGCGAGCTATTCGAGACCGCGAAGAAGTTGGAAGGGCTGGTGCGCAACTCCGGTGTGCACGCCGCGGGAGTTGTGATTTCTCCGCGACCGCTGACCGACCTCGTCCCGCTGCACCGCACCAAGAACGACGAAATCGTGACCGCCTTCGACATGGTCGCCATCGAGAAGATGGGACTGTTGAAGATGGACTTCCTCGGGCTGACCACGCTCACGATTCTTACCGACGCGATGAAGCTGATCGAGCAGACGCGCGGCACGCCGCTAACGCTCGAACAAATTCCCCTGCAAGATAGCGAAACTTACGTGAAGGTCTTCCACAAGGGACTGACCTCGGGCGTGTTCCAGTTTGAATCGCACGGCATGCGCGACGTGCTGCGTAAATATCAGCCGAATTCGATCGAAGACCTGACCGCTCTGAACGCGCTCTACCGTCCCGGTCCGATCCAGGGCGGGATGATCGACGACTTCGTCGACCGCAAGCATGGGCGCAAAAAGGTCGAGTACGAGCTTCCTGAGTTGCAGGAGATACTGCAGGAAACGCTGGGCGTGATTGTGTATCAGGAACAGGTGATGCAGATCGCGAACCGCCTCGCTGGATACTCGCTCGGTGAAGCCGACCTGCTCCGCCGCGCCATGGGCAAGAAGAAGGCCGAAGAGATGGCGCAGCAACGCGAGCGCTTTGTCCAAGGCGCCGCGCAGCGAAAGTATCCGCCCAGGAAGATCGAGAAGATTTTCGATCTGATGGCGCAGTTCGCCGGATACGGTTTCAACAAATCCCACTCGGCGGCGTATGCGCTGCTCGCCTATCACACGGCTTACTTGAAGACGCACTATCCCGTCGAGTTCATGGCGGCCTTGCTGACCTCGGTCACGGGATCGACCGACGACGTGGTTAAGTACATCAACGAATGCCGCGAGATGGGCATAGCCGTCGAGGCGCCGGACATCAACGTGTCCGACGCAAATTTCACTCCGCATGGCGAAAGCATCCGCTTCGGCTTGGCCGCGGTGAAAAACGTCGGCGGCAATGCAATCGAGTCGATCGTGGCTGCGCGAAAAAAACTCGGCCGCTTCAATTCGATCTTTGAGTTCTGCGAGAATGTTGACCTTCGCCTGCTCAACAAGCGAGTACTCGAGTCGCTGATCAAGAGCGGCGCTATGGATTCTCTCGGCCGCCGTGCCCAATTGATGGCCGTTCTGGACAAGGCCATGGAACAGGCGCAGAAAACTCAGCGTGATGCCGAATCCGGCCAGCACGGCCTGTTTGGCGTCTTCCAGCAGGAAGAACCGGAGACTTCCAACGATCGCCTGCCCAACATCCCGGACTGGGATGAGCACACGCGCCTCTCCGCCGAAAAAGAAATCCTGGGATTCTTCATCACCGGACATCCACTGGAGAAATACAAAGACAAGCTGCAGGATCTGCAGGCGCTGAGCGTGGAAGAACTGGCGGCGATGACGAAGTCCACCGGCAAAGACGAGACCATCGTCACGGCCGGCATCATCAGCAACGTGCGAGTGATGAAATCAAAGAAGGGTGACTTCTACGCGCAGGCCAACCTTGAAGACATGTCCGGCTCCATCGATATGATTGTCTTCCCTGAGGCCTACAAACGCATCGGAGAGAAGGTGAAGCTTGAAGTTCCGGTGCTGGTTAAGGCCGGCATCCGCATCGAAGAGGGCGCGAATCCTAAGATTACGGCGTCCGAGATCATGCCGCTCGAGGACGCCAAGGTTCCCCTGCCCCGCGCCATTCGCGTGCGCATTCCGCTCGAATCCTCCGCCGAGGCCACAATCGACAGCCTGCACACTCTGTTTACGGAACGCAAAGGTGAGGCCAAGGTGTTATTTGATGTGGAACGCCAGGGTGATTTCATGGTCGTGATGGAGGCAGAAGGCTATAATGTCGTTCCAGACCGTAATTTCATCGCCCGGGTCGAACAGCTGTGTGGGCGCGGCAGCGTTCGAATCATCAGTTAGATCAGCTGGTGAGGGGCTACTTTGAAAGGGCGGGCCTTCAGCCGCGCCGTTAAGGTCACAACAACAGAGGCGCCTTTGGGCGCTGACTCTTTTCATGGCAGCCACGGAAAAAGCACAGCAGGAACTGGAACAGATCGAGCGGCAAGTCGCCGAGATGGAAGCCGGCGAAACTGACGACGCGACCCGCCGCCAGATTGCGAAACTACAGGACCGTATCGATACCCTTCGCCGCGAGATGAACGCGCCTCCCACTGCCTGGCAAAAGACCGAATTGGCGCGGCATCCGCAGCGCCCGCAGTCCCTCGACTACATCGAGCGCGTCTTTACTGATTTCAGCGAGATTCACGGAGATCGCGGCTTTGGCGATGACGCCGCCATCATCTGCGGCATGGCCCGCTTCCACGGTGAAGAGGTGCTTATCGTCGGCACGCAAAAAGGCCGCGACATGAAGCAGCGCGTCTTCCGCAACTTCGGTACGCCGCATCCAGAGGGCTACCGCAAAGCGATCCGTATCATGCAGGTCGCAGAGAAGTTCCGCCGTCCGATTTTCACGCTGGTCGATACCGACGGCGCCTACCCGGGCATCCACGCCGAAGAGCGCGGACAGGCCGAAGCGATTGCCTACAACCTGCGCGAGATGGCGCGGTTGGAAGTGCCGATCATCGCTACGGTCATTGGCGTAGGCGGTAGTGGTGGAGCTTTGGCCATTGCCGTCGCCGATCGCGTTTTGATGATGGAAAACTCCATCTACTCGGTAATCTCGCCCGAAGGCTGTGCCGCCATCATGTGGCGCGATGCCAGCAAGAAGGAACTGGCGGCCGAGGCCATGCGCATCACTGCAACCGATCTCAGCGAACTGGGATGTATCGACGACATTGTCCCCGAGCCCGAAGGCGGAGCGCATCGCGACCATGAAGCCGCTGCGAACTTGCTGGATGCCAGTCTGCAGAAGCATTTCTCCGAATTGAAGAAGGTCCTTCCCGCCGAATTGGTCGCATCACGATATAATAAGTTTCGGAGTATCGCTCAGTTCTTCAAGACCGAATCGTGAGTTCGTGGACTTTCCCCTCGTTCGATATCAGGTTCGTCCCGGCTCCGGACGGGGCGATTGGCGCGACTGAGCGGTCAATGCGGCCGTATAATTAGAAAGTTTCCTTCTCCGCAATACATAAGCATGGGCAATCGGTTTCCGCCCGCTGATTTGAAAAGGAAGGTGTTGGGATGGCCACATCGGATGTCGTGCCCCGGGAATCCGCCGGAGGCATGAGCAAGCAGCGCATCGTCAACGACATGAGCATTCAGGTCGCGACGGTGAACGGCTCGGGTTCGCAAAGTTCAAATACGGTTCTGTTGCGCAGCATTTTTCAGATGGGCGTGCCCGTCTCCGGCAAAAATATGTTCCCGTCGAACATCGCGGGACTGCCCACCTGGTACACGATTCGCGCCAACAAGAACGGCTACATCGGGCGTAAGAAGGAAATCGACTTCCTCGTCGCGATGAATCCAGAAACAGCGACCGAAGATACCATGTCGCTGGCGCCTGGCGCATCGGTACTCTACGACGAGCCTCTCGCCCTGCACAAGCTGCGCGACGATCTGATCTTCTACTCGGTTCCCTACGACAAGATCGTCGCCCAGGTTTGCCCCGAGGCCAAACTGCGGAAACTAGTCAAGAACATGGTGTACGTCGGCGTTGTGGCCAGCCTGCTGACGATCGACATGGGTGAGGTCGAGAAGGCCATCCGCAAGCAGTTCGCGAAAAAAGTCAAAGCCGCCAATCTGAACCTGGCGGCGGCGCAGGCCGGGTTCGAATACGCCAAGGCAAATCTGGAAAAGCGAGGCGTTTTCTACATCGAGCGTATGGACAAGACCGCGGGCAAAATCATTATCGACGGCAACTCCGCCGCCGCGCTCGGATGCATGTTCGCGGGATGCACGGTCGTCACCTGGTACCCGATTACGCCATCTTCGTCGCTTGTGGAAACGATGATCGAGTACATGAAGGAATACCGCATCGGCCCTGACGGCAAGGCGACATTTGCCATCGTTCAAGCCGAAGACGAACTGGCTGCGATCGGCATGGTGATCGGAGCGGGTTGGGCGGGCGCGCGGAGCATGACAGCGACCGCCGGCCCTGGCATCTCGCTCATGGCAGAATTCGCTGGCTTGGCTTACTACGTCGAAGTCCCGGGCGTGATCTGGGACATCCAGCGCGTCGGCCCGTCAACTGGGCTGCCCACGCGCACTTCGCAAGGCGATATCGTCTCTACTGCCTTCCTCTCGCACGGAGACACGAAGAATATTATGCTGATTCCTTCCTCGGTCGAAGAGTGCTTCACCATGGCGACCGAGGCCTTCAATCTCGCGGAACAATTCCAGACGCTGGTTTTTGTCATGTCCGATCTCGATCTCGGCATGAACAACTGGATGTCCGACCCGTTCCCGTATCCCACAACGCCGATCAAGCGCGGCAAGGTGCTCAGCAAGGAAGACCTGGACCGCCTCGGCGGATTTGCGCGCTACAAAGACGTCGACGGCGACGGCATTGGCTACCGCACGCTGCCCGGCACGCAACATTTGGCGGCGGCCTACTTCGCTCGTGGTAGCGGCCACAACGAGAAAGCGCAGTACAGCGAACGCGCCGACGACTTCGAGAACAACATGGAGCGCCTGAACCGCAAGTTCGAGACTGCCCGTTCGTTCGTTCCGCGGCCCGAGATCACAAAGGGCAACAACGCGAAGATCGGCATCATCGGCTACGGCACCTCGCACTGGGGCATCACTGAGAGTCGCGATCAGCTTCGCGCCGAGTACGGCATCGAAACTGACTATCTCCGCCTCCGTGCCTATCCGTTCACGCGCGAGGTTCACGAGTTCGTCGAGCAGCACGAGCATGTGTATGTCGTTGAGCAAAACCGCGATGCGCAGATGCTCAGCCTGCTGAAGCTCGATGTTAAGCCGGAACTTACGCCGCGCCTGCGCAGCATCGCCCATATCACCGGACTGCCGCTGGACGCGCGGTCCATCACCGACGAACTGACCAGCATGGAGGGTAAGTAGATGGGAACCACCACGGTTGAGCCCGGCGCAGCCATACCCGGGCCAAAGACCAATCGCATCGGCCTCACCGTCATCGACTATAAGGGCGGCAAGACGACCCTTTGCGCCGGCTGCGGCCACAACGCAATCTCCGAACGCATTATCGAAGCCATGTTTGAGATGGGAGTCGAACCCGAGTTCGTCATCAAGCCCAGCGGCATCGGCTGCTCTTCGAAGACGCCAGCCTATTTTCTGACTCGCTCGCACAGTTTCAATGCCGTGCACGGACGCATGCCTTCAGTCGCGACTGGCGCGCTCTTGGCGAATCGCAAGCTGATTTGCATCGGCGTCAGCGGAGATGGCGACACCGCTTCGATCGGCATCGGCCAGTTCGTCCACCTGATGCGCCGCAATCTGCCGATCATCTACATCATCGAAGACAATGGCGTTTACGGGCTTACCAAAGGCCAGTTCTCAGCTACTGCCGATCTCGGCTCGAAGCTGAAGACCGGCGTGGTCAATGATCTTCCGCCGATCGACACCTGTGCGCTTGCCATCCAACTCGGCGCAACCCTCGTCGGACGCTCCTTCTCCGGTGACAAGCGCCAGCTCAGTGCCATGCTGAAGGCAGCCATCGCCCACAAGGGTACGGTCATGCTCGACGTGGTCTCGCCCTGCGTCACCTTCAACGATCACGAGGGCTCGACCAAGTCCTACAAGTACGTGAAGGAACACGAGGAGACCCTGCAGGATGTGAGTTTCGTGCCCCACTTCGAGGACATCAATGTGGAATACGATCCGGGCTCGACCATCCAGGTCACGATGCACGATGGCTCACGTCTGCACCTGCGGAAGCTGGAAGAGGATTACGATCCTACCGACAAGATCCGCGCAATGAGCCGTCTGACCGAAGCCCACGACAAGGGCGAGGTACTGACGGGCGTGTTCTACGTCAATCCCGAGGCGCCGAATTTCATCGACATGCTGAATGTCGTCGACCAGCCGTTGGCGACTCTGCCCGACTCGGTGACGCGTCCGCCCAAAGAAGTGCTCGACGCTTGCATGGAAGTGCTGCGTTAGAGCCGTTTTAGAGCCGTTTAGGAAAGTGTGTAGTCCTCTTGAGTGTCATCCTCAGCGGCGCTCTTGCCGCGAACAAGGATGTGTGAACTCCTCGGTGCGCCGATGCTGCCAGCGAGTTTGCATAGGTCCTTCGCCGCAAAATAAGCGCTTTCAGGATGACACTGTCATGGATTACAGCAAAAACAAGAGAGCTCTACTTGTGTTCACGAAAAAGGGACCTCATACCGAGGCCCCTTCATTTTTGATTAGCAAACCTGTCTACGCTGTTTTTAACCGCGGCCCCCCGCTGTGTTCGGGGTTCTCGCCGGGCTCGGGGAAATCAGTATCCGCATCCTTCAGCATCGGATCTTGATCCCGATGTCCGAGTTGTTGTTGCAAACCAATATTGCCGGGGACGTCATGATTCTCGGTTTCCGTCGCACCCTTGCGGGTATCCTGATCCATCTTGGTTTCAGCCATGAGTCCGCCTCACACAATGAATGAGGAGCCATAGTAATGACTGCAGGAGCCGCCCCCTCAGAGTTTAGTCTATTCCTGCCTGGTATCGAATAGTATAGTTTCTCGAAGGAAAGGTTGTCAGAAGCCTATGAAACGGACTCTGCTGTTCCTGACGACGTACTGCCTGTTCAGCGCTTTTGCGTTGGCCGGCGTAAGTCATGCGTCACTCCAGCCGGTGAAGCACCGGGATCGTCACCATCACGCCCAGCACCACGCTCATCCGGCTGCGAAGCATCACGCCCACCCTCGCCGTAATCGGTCGGTCTAGTCGCAGTCTAAGACTGCCCGACGATTATCGACCCGAGCTGCTCACTCCGGCCTTGCGAAGCCGCTCCCGCGCCTGCAGCGCTTCCGGCGAGTGCGGGTATCGCTGGATCAAATGCCGCAGTTCGCTTACGCCTTCATCCTGCTTGCCCAGTTCGAGCAGCGCGAATCCTTTTTTTAACTGCGCTGAAGCAGCTTTGTTTCCGCTGGGAAAATTCTGCAGAACCTGATCGTAGCTCTGCACCGCCTGCTGATAGTTCGCCTGCTTGAACTGCAGCTCGCCCAGATAGTAATAGGAATTTCCGGCAAGATCAGTATTGGGATAGAACTTGATGTAATCAGAGAATTCCTGAATAGCCAGATCGTTCTTGCCGCCGTTGTAGTCGCGCAGCCCGTTGTTGTACAGCACGTCGGGCGGCGGCGCCGAGGCCAGTTGCGCTTGCTGCGCCTGCTGAGTCGCCTGCGTCGCCGCAAAACTCTGCTGGGCCGCCTGCATGTCTTCCAATTGCTTCGTCACCTTCGCCAGGCGGACTTTAATCTCGTCCATGGTGTCGTTGAGCGCCTGGATCTGGCCCGAGAGCTGATCTGACTTTGAGCCCTCGCCTTCCTGCTGCTTCTGCAGCGTCGCCTGGAGCGTATTCAGCGCACCAGCCAATTTGTTCACGGCATCAGTATCTTTTTCGACAAGGTTTTTCATGATGCCCATGCGCTCGTCGAAGGTGGTCTTCATGGCGGTCATCTGCTCCGCCAGTTGCTGCACCTGGGTCTGCAACTGCACCATCTCTTTGTTGGCGCCGAAGGCCGGAGCCACGCCCAACCAAAGAATCAGAAATAACGCCACAAAGGCCGAAATACGGTGTGTTTTCATAGCATGTGTCCCTGGATACTCATTCTTAGATGCTTTGATTGTCCCACAAGGCTGGGGCGATTCGACATCCGAAAGGACAGCGGGAACCGGAAGATTCAACGGGCGCAAGCACCCGCGGCACGAGTCGCGGTCGCGCAAGTCGGTCACAACGTTACACGAGAGAATGGGGGACGCCGAAACGTCCCCCGCAATGCAACTCTATTTCTGATACACCAGGTGCCCGCGACGATTCTGCTGCCAGCAAGCTTCATTGCTCTCAGTGCAGAACGGCTTCTCTTTGCCGTAGCTGATCGTCTTGATGCGGCTGGCATTGATTCCCAATGTAGTCAAAGCACTCTTCACCGCGCTGGCACGCTGGTCGCCCAGGGCCAGGTTGTAGTCGGTCGATCCGCGTTCGTCGCAGTGACCCTCGATCGTAATGTTCACATTCGAGTGCTGGCTGAGGAACTGCGCATCGGCCTGGATGGAAGACTGCTGATCACCGCGGACGTCCGACTTGTCGTAGTCGAAGTAGACGTCCTTGATATTCTGGCTGAATAAGTCTTCGTCACTGACCGTCGGAGTCGGGGGCGGAGGTGGCGGAGGCGGCTGCGTCACCGTCAACCGGGCCGTAGCTTCCTGGGTCCCACCCGTGCCCTTCGCGGTGAGGTGATAGGTCGTTGAATCGGTCGGCGACACGCTTTGCGAGCCGTTGGGCTGCACCGCGCCGATGCCGTCAATTGACACGTCGGTGGCATTGCTGGTCTGCCACGTTAATGTCGCAGACTGGCCGCCCTGAATGGTTGCCGGAGCCACCGAGATGGAGGCCGTGGGCGCTGGTGGCGCTGGTGGAGGTGGCGGCGGCGGCGGAGCAACTTTCTTCTTGCACGCACCGAGCATCAGGAGAGCGCTAAGAGCACATATCAGCACGAACCACTTCATACTTGATTGCTTCACTTGGTTCCTCCTACGACCCCAAAGGGCCAGACGAAGTTATGTACTATTTCCAACTCCAGTTGGGCTGCGTATTACGTCCGGTAAAAGTTAACTGCTGAATTTTTGTCCCGTCTGCCAGCATGCTCCAGATCTGCAGACTCCCCGACCGGTTCGACTGAAACACTATATGCCGTCCATCGGGAGACCACGAGGGAAAATCGTTCTTCCCGCCATCATGCGTGAGTTGGACCCATTGTTTGCTGGCAATGTCCATCATGTATAGATCGAGTGCCCCGGGATCTCCCGGCCCATATTTTCGGACCCATGCAAACGTCAGAAACTGCCCGTTGGGCGACCAGTTCGGCGACACGGCATATCCTTGGTCGGTCATGCGCTGCTGATTCGTACCGTCGGCCTCCATCGTGTAAATCTGCGGCAGGCCGGTGCGTCCGCTTACAAACGATAGCTGCGCGTTGGTCTTGCGATTCCACACCGGGGAAACATCCGGCCCCTTGTCGGTCGTCAACCGGTGTGGATTTCCACCCGAGGCGTCGGCCACGTAGATCTCCGAATCGCCGGCGCGTGACGAGGAAAACGCCATCTTCGTCCCGTCTGCGGACCACGCCGGAGACAGGTTAGTTCCGCCAAAATGCGGAAAACCTACTGCCCGGTTCAGTTCGAGGGAATACATCATAATCTCCCAGCCGGTCTTCGTCAGAGCGCTGAACGCGAGCCGCGATCCGTCGGGGGAAATCCGCGGCGCGAGTGCGATCGAGCCCAGATGCGTAACCTGGTGCTGGTTCGACCCGTCGTAGTCCATCGCCCAGATTTCTTTGTGCCCGGTCCGGTCGCTAACGAAATAAATCTCGGTTTCGGCGATGCCTTGAACGCCGCCGCCCAGCCGAAAGATGATCTCATCGGCGAACTTGTGCGCCATGACACGCGCCGCCGCATCGCTGGCAGCGTCCGCGTACTGTTTGCCGAGAACCTGCGGTGACTGGGTATTCTTGACGTCGAAGAGCCATCCTTGCACGGTCAACTTCCCACCCGCGACGCCCAGGTTTCCAAACGCCAGCATCGCCGCATTCGGAGGAGGCGAGTTCCACGCCAGGAAGTTCACTTCGGACGGTTGCCCCGGAGCCTGCAGCGGGTAAAAGCTCTTCGACACTAGCTCGACTACGCCCGATACATCCAGATCGTTCCAAAGCGTGTCGTTGAAGGTTTTGAGCAGCGCGGCGTTCGCCGGATCATTTGTGGAGGGCTTGAAGTCGGCGACCGCCAGGCGAACCTTTTCCACGCCAAGGCCGGTGCCCGTCTTGACCCAATCCTGCGCGTGAGAGAATGCAGGCACGACAACACACACAAGGGCCAGAATGATTGCACGCACTGAGGCTTCCATTTTGTTAGTCGGTTTTAGGGAACCTGATCTGGCGGGGTCGTCCATTCGCTTCCGAAGGAAAGAATTTGTGTATGACAATATCCTATCCCGATCTGTTCCACTTCCCAAGGATTTATCTTCGTGAAGGCCTTTTCTCATTCCACTTTTCCCATTTTGCACCCACTCGCTGCAATCGTTACCAGACGTACCGCGTTAATAACGGCTCAGAGGTACACAAGCTCACTTCTTGTAATCGAACCAGAACTCGACAGAAACCTTGTTGCCTGAGTACTCCGCAGGCAGCGGACCGAACGAATCGACACGCTGCACTGCGCGCTGCGCAGACTGATCAAGCGAGGGCACCTCACTAGATTGCTCCACCCGCACATTGCTCGGGTGCCCATCCCGCGAAATGTCGAAGACAACGTAGACGCGTTGGGCGCTGGTGATTCGCGGGTCTACTTCATATCTCATCCAGTTTTCCGAAATTCGTCTTTGGATGCCCATCACGTAAGAGGCAAAGCGTGTCCCAAAATCACCCCCTGCGCCCGTGACTCCGAATCCACCCTTCGCACCTGCTGCGCTGAATGTTCCGTACGGGCCGCTCACCGGGCCACCCTCGCCAAACGCGATCTGATTCTCCTCCGGTTCAGGGGCAGACTGCGGATTCGCCTTCGACTCGGTAATCTGTTTTTTCTTCGGCTTGACCTTCTTGTTCTTGCCCGCGATCTCGATCGCGTCGGGCTCTTTTTCCTGGATCTTCGGCTGTGACTGGGTGAGTCCCTTTGACTCGTTGGCTAAGACATTCTGTGTCGGCGCAGGATTGGCCGCCAGCGGCACCGTGCTTACCAGGGTCGCACCGATCGCTTCCCCACCCCCACCCGCGCCCCACGTGTCACCGCTGCCTCGTGTTACGAAGGCGGAATAGACGAATAACGCAACCGTAATTCCGACGTGCACCCCTGCCGACCACGCCAGCGCGCGTCCCCAGCGGTCGTGCTCGAAATAGATCTCAGCGCTTGCCGGCATTTGTATCCATGGGTTGGGTGACAATACTCACGTTGGCGAATCCCGCCTGTTTCACGGCGTCCATCACGGTCGCGAAAGCGCCGAAAGGGACATTCTCATCAGCGCGCACGAAAATCGACTGACGTCGCGGATCGCGAATCTTCTGCCGCAACCGGTTCCCAATCTCGTTGACATTGATGGGATCGTTCCCCAGAAACACGCGCTGTTCCTTGTTGATGGAAATGACCAGTTTCTCTTCCGTGATCTCTTTCACGGTCTTCGTTTTCGGCACCGCGACGTCAATGCCTGACTGCAGCACCGGAGCCGTCACCATAAAGATGATCAGCAGCACCAGCACCACGTCGACCAGCGGAGTGATGTTGATGTCGGCGAGGGCGGACTGCGTCCGTGCCGTTGGAAGTCGTGAACGCCATCAGCGCCTCACATCCGCACGCCGCCGCAGCGGAGCTCTGCGGCTGGTTGTGCTCGACGGCGTTCATGAACTCGAGCGAGAAGTCGTCGCAGCGTGCGGCGAATTCGCGGATCGAAGCACCGATCAGGTTGTAGGCGATGACCGCGGGAATGGCGGCAGCCAATCCGGCAGCAGTAGTGATAAGGGCCTCAGAAATGCCGGGGGCGACCGCACGCAGAGTCGCTGCGCCCGCGGTTCCGAGCCCGTGAAATGCATCGATGATACCCCACACCGTGCCAAACAATCCGATAAACGGCGTCGCTGCAGCCGTAATCGCCAGCCACGGCACATTACGCTCGAGCCGCGTAATCTCCTCCGACGATCCGATCTGCATCCCGCGCTGAATCGAGAGCAGGGTCCGCAGTCCGCCCGAAGATGCCACCTGGCGGCGGTACTCCTCGTAGCCACCTTCAAAGACGCCCACCAGCGGGCTGGGCTTGAACTGATCGGCCACCGCGGCGATATCCTGCAGACGCTGTGCCTTGCGAAACGCGCGCACAAAGCGCCCGCTCTGCCCTTTGGCCCGCTGCAGCAGGCTCCATTTGGTGAGGATGATCGCCCAGGAGATCAGGCTGAATGCGAGCAGCGTAAGCAAGACCAGCTTCGCTACCGCGCCCGTGTTGGAAAGCATGTCGACGATTTCGCCGCCGACGAAGACTGCAAGCAAGGGGAAAAAATGCATCGGGTTTTGGAGAACGCCAGCTTTTTATTATAGATGAATGACACGCCTAACTCTTCCAACGCGAACCCGATCCGCCAACCGAAAGTTCATGCCGCGAGGGTGCCCAAATACGCGCAGAGCGCACGCGAGGCCCGGCTGGCCATTCCGCGCCAGGCGCATCACCCGGGGCCAGAGCCATGGCCTGATCGCCGCGTACCCCGCGAAGCGTCCCTCCGAAAACTTTCCTTCGGCGTCAACAAAACGCTCCATGGCGGGAAACTCGAAATCCATTTCATCCGAAATAGCCTTCACGACGGTGAACTCTTTACCTCGCGCCTCGGCCGAGCGGGCCACGGCGGAAGCCTCCATGTCCACCGTCCCTGCCCCGAACGATTCGCGCAGCTTGCTCTTCTGAGCCGGACTGGCGACTGATCCGAAACTGACCAGCACACCCTCGCCACCTTCGACCGCTGTTCTGCTGCCATCGCCTGCATTGATCACCGTGTTCGGCCGGACCACGTCCCCAACTTTCAGTTTGGGATCGAGAGCCCCGGCGAAACCCGCCGAGCAGACGACCTTGGGATCGAAGATGGCAATTACAGCTTCGGAGGCTCTGCGCGCAGCCATCGCGCCAATTCCGCCGCAAACCAGAACGACGTCCCCGTTTTCGAAAAAGCGGAAGCGCCGCCCGTCGTGCTCCTTCTCGGTCACGCGCCACCTCTTCACCAGCGGGCCCCACTTCGCGTTCCAAGGCGGCCACGATCGCGAGTCTAGGCATATCCGTTGGCCCGGAACCATTCCACCGCCCGCTGCAGCGCGTTGTCGATCGGCACGATCTTCCATCCCAATTCGCGCTCGGCCTTGGCGGAACTGGCAAACATCTTCTTCTTGCCCATGCGGACGGTATCGACCGTCGCGCGCGGTTCGCGCCGCAGCAGCAGGCCGGTCACCGCCTCGTCGACAACCCCGGCAGCGAAAGCGAAGATGTAAGGCAACTTGATTTTCGGCGATGGCAGTCCAGTGATCTGGCCGAGTTTGTCGAGAATCTGTTTTAGCGTCAGATCTTCCCCACCAAGTATGTAGCGCTCCCCGGACCTGCCCTTTCTCCAGAGCGGCAACGTGCCCTCGGGCGCACTCTTTAACGTCGACGAGATTGAGCCCGGTTTCGACGTAGCGCGGGAAATTTGCGTTTCAGAAAGTCGACCACGATCCGTCCGGTCGGGGTCGGCTTCACATCCTGCTCGCCGATTGGCGTCGTCGGGTTCACGGTCACCACCTGCATCCCGCTGCGCCCGGCTTCCAGCGCGACCTGTTCAGCCATGAACTTCGACCGTTTGTAATGCCCAATCATGTCGGCGAGAGTAACCGGCGAGTCTTCGTCGGCGGGATGCCCATCGCTTGTAAATCCAACTGTCGCTACGCTTGAGGTATACACCACACGCTGCACGCCATTCTTTCGTGCGGCTTCGAGCAACGCCCGCGTCCCTTCCACATTGGACCGGTACATTTCGTTCGGATCCCGCACCCAGAGCCGGTAGTCGGCCGCCACGTGAAACACCGTGTCGCAGCCCGACATGGCGCTCTCGAGAGAGGCGGCATCACGCAGATCGCCGGTCGCAGTCTCAGCCTTGAGTCCCTCGAGGTTTCTTAGGATTGCTGCGTATGGCGAACGAGGAGACGCAGGTCGGCGCCTTGATCGGCAAGAACGCGCGCGACATGGGAGCCAAGAAATCCGGTGGCGCCGGTAACGAAGGCTTTCAAAGTGTGTCTCAGTTCTCAGTCGGTTGCACGCTTCGCCGCCCAGCGGTACATGCCCCTACTTGCTCGCGTAATGAGCGGCTCCGAGAAAATGCAGCGAAACATAGGGCTCATCACCGACTACCCAACTATCGTGCCCCGGAGGGCCCGGAGGAATGTAAAAGAGCATTCCCGCACGGAGTTCGTGGACCGTGCCGTCCTCCATGGCAGCCGTGGCGCAGCCAGAGAGCACCATCCCGACATGTTCCACGTTGCACCGCGAGGCGCCTACACCGGGACCAACGTGAAGCGACCACTTCCAGCCAGGTTGATACGTGGCGCGCCCAATCGTCATTCCGCCGATGTGAACGATTTCGAACTTTCCCTTTTCGAATGTTCGAACCTCGTCTGGTTCCTCAAAGCGTCTTAGAATTGTCTCCATCGGCAGCATAGAAACCATCTTCCCTGGAAATTCTGGAAATTGAGGATCGGCCGGCAAGCCCAGTTCTCGGTACGCGGCACAGAGTTCGGAACTAGTTTGCGCTCTTCTCCATCACCTTCGCATACGTCGTCAGCGACAAGCAGCGGGAAGTATTGCCGATACAGGTGATACATCAGGTAGAACACGCGCGGGAAGCCGGTTCCGGTGCAGAACTTCTCATCCCACGAGCCATCTTTCCTCTGCGTGCGCATCAGATACGCAATGCCGCGTGCGACCGAGTCGCTGCGCGTATCGCCCGCGGCGAGCAGGCCTAGGATCGCCCACGCCGTCTGGGAAGGTGTGCTGTCACCCTGGCCGCGCAAGGTTGGGTCATCGTACGAGCCCACGGTCTCGCCCCATCCGCCATCTGAGTTCTGCACCATCCGCAGCCACTCCGCGCCCTGCTGGATACACGGCTCGTGCAGGTCCATACCAATCGCTTCCAGACCGCGCAGCACCAGCGCGGTGCCGTAGATGTAGTTCACGCCCCAGCGGCCGAACCAGCTTCCATCCGGCTCTTGCTCATCACGGATGAACTTGATCGCCTTCTTCACCGCGGGATGGTTCTTGTCGTACCCGTAGGTGGCGAGCATCTCGAGAATCCGCCCAGTGATATCAACCGTCGGCGGATCGAGCATAGCGTTGTGATCGGCGAATGGGATGTACTGGAAAATCATCCGATCGTTGTCTTTATCGAACGACGCCCAGCCGCCGTTCTTGCACTGCATCGAGAAAATCCAGTCGATCGCCCGTTGCACCGACTCCCGCTGGTAGCGCCCGTTAGGGTGCTCCACCCGGCTCAGCGCAAGGCAAACCATCGCACTGTCATCCACATCGGGATAAAACTCATTGTTAAACTCGAAGTACCAGCCGCCCGGCTGCCCGTTTTTGTTCTTAACCTTCCAGTCACCGACGTTGCGCACCTGCTTCTGCAGGATCCAGTCCGCGCACTTCACCATCCGCGGGTCATTGGCCGGTACGCCCGACTCGCCCAGCGCGAACAGCGCGTAGGCCGTATCCCACACCGGAGACATGCAAGGCTGCATGCGGAAGGTCTCTTCCTCCTCGATCCCAAGCTTTTCGAACTCATCCATCGCGCGGATGACCTGTGGGTCGTCAAGCGAATAGCCCAGGCAGCGCAGCGCGATGATGGCGTTCATCATTGACGGATAGATCGCTCCCAGCCCATCACTCATCTCGAAGCGCTCGAGCATCCATTTCTCCGCACTGCGCAAAGCGATCGAGCGCAGGGGCCGCACGTGCACACGCTCAAACCAATGAGTAATGCGGTCGATGACCAGGAAAAAATTCCGCCAGGAGACGATCTTTTTCGCCCAGTGCAGATGCATCCGGGATTTATGCATGCCGCCGACGAACAATTCCTCGACGCCCATCTCGCGCGGGATTTTCTTAAAGGGTTTCTTGGCGTAGCAGATGGAAAGAGGTACCAGGATGGCGCGTGACCACGAGGAAATCTCGTAGATATTGAACCAGAACCAGTTGGGAAACAGCACGATCTCCGGCGGAATCGCCGGAACTGCATCGTAGTCGTACTGACCGAAGAAGCACAGATAGATCTTCGTGAACGTGTTGACCTCGGTAACGCCACCCATCTGCAGAATCTTCTTGCGCGCGCGTTCCAGCGCGGGGTGCTCTGCCGCGTACCCGGCCAGCTTTAACCCGAAGTATGCCTTCACCGAGGCACTGATATTCGACGGCCCTCCACTATAAATGCTCCATCCGCCGTCTTCGTTCTGATGGCGCAGAATCCAGTTTGCCGCCTTCTGAAAGCGATCCGAGTTTCCCGTCCCAAGCAGCGTGTGGAGCAGAATGTAGTCCGACTCGAGTGTCGTGTCGGCCTCGAGTTCCCCACACCAGTATCCTTGCTCGGTCTGCTGCGAGAAAAGGTACTTCCGCGCCGCCGCAATCGCCGCGTTGACGTGCGCTCCCAGTTCTTCGATTTTTCCGAAACGGAGCTGCGGATTTGAACCTGGAAGAGCTTCTGCTAAGTGGGAATCGGGGGAGTCGTTATCCATTCATTTACTCCAAACATCTTCGAGTACCGTTTCGTAGAGAACGTAGTTTGCTGCGTCTCTTTTGGCCACGAGCAAGACTGCCAGCGCCACCGGAGATGTTGCAAGCAACGTCTCTACAAATCAATTCGCCGGAGCCGCCGCAATCGCTTCAACAATCTCCGGCGGCAATCCGAAGCGCACATTTTCGGGCATCACTTCCAGTTCCTGCACGTTATTGAAACCCTTGCCGCGCAGGAACGATGATCGTCTCCTCGACCAGATGCTCCGGAGCCGACGCACCAGCCGTCAAAGCGATGGTTTTCGCGCCTTTCAACCAGCCCGTCTCGATGTCGTTGCAACTGTCGATGAGATGAGCATTTGTGCCCAGGTTGCGCGCCACCTCGACCAGTCGGTTGGAGTTCGAACTGTTCTCCGAACCCACGACTAACAACAAATCCGAGTCGGAAGCGACTTGCTTCACCGCGACCTGCCGGTTCTCGGTCGCATAGCAGATATCCTGCGCCGCCGGCCCCTTGATGTCCGGGAACCTCTGCTTCAGCGCCGCAATAATATCTTTCGTCTCGTCGAGGCTTAGGGTCGTCTGCGTCAGATAAGCCACCCGTTTCGGATCCGGCACATCGAGCGACGCCACCTGCTCCGGCGATCCCACCACCTGAGTCACGAGCGGAGCCTCGCCTAAAGTTCCAATTACCTCGTCGTGATCGCGATGCCCGATCAGAATCAGCGAATAGCCTTCCTTGGCGAACTTCACGGCCTCGACGTGGACCTTGGTCACCAGTGGGCAAGTAGCATCGATCACGCGCAGTCCGCGCTTGGCACTGTGCTCGCGCACCTCGGGTGACACCCCGTGCGCGCTATAAATAATCCGCTCGCCGTTGGGCACCTCGTCTTCGCTGTCAACGAAGATCGCTCCCTTGCCGCGCAGTTCCTCCACCACAAAGCTGTTGTGGACGATCTCTTTGCGCACATAGATCGGCGGCCCAAAGGCCTCCAGCGCGATGCGCACCACGTCGATGGCACGGACCACGCCCGCGCAGAATCCCCGCGGCTTCAGCAGCAGCAGGGTCTTTCCGTCAGTATTTCCTGGATTTCCAGCCACGATATTGGCTTCTCCCCAAATTTCCGTTTCTAATCGCCGCGCGACTTGACGCCGTAGATCCTAGGCATCCCGGCTTTAATACCGTTTAGATGCAGAACCACCACATTCCCTGACTTATAGGGTACACGAACCCGTTTGTGGTGGTGATAAAAAGCTACCGGAAAGAACCGGTATGGTCAACGTAAGGGATAGAAACGGCAAGGATTAGCAGCAAATGGAGAATTCCGGCATGCTAATGGAATGACTCTGTCCCCGGAAATCTGCAGAATTCTAGCTTCGAATCGCAACTTCCATTCATAGACCTGAGCGCCGATTCTCCGCCGCCACCCACATCTGCTCGGCAAACTGACTCACCCGCCGCAACTCCAACTCAGGAACGGTCCGGTGGTAGATCTCCTCCGGCGTTCCTGCAGCGGAGACCTGCAGTAGCAAACCTGCCTTCCGATAGAACTCGATCAGAGGCGCGGTGCTGCGATCGTAAGCTTCCAAGCGGACCTTGATCGACTCCGGCCGGTCGTCTTCGCGCTGAAACAGCGCCCCATCACAACGATCGCAGCGCCCTTCGACTTTCGGAGGTCGCTCCGTGATGTGATAGACAGCTTTGCACTTCTCACACGTTCTGCGGCCTGCCAAACGTGCCACGATCTCGCTGCTGGGCAGTTCGTAATTGACCACGGCAGTCAACCCCAGTTCGTCCTTGTCCATAAAATGCTTCAGCGAAACCGCTTGCGCCAATGTCCGCGGAAATCCGTCGAGGATGAAGCCTCCCGCACAGTGCAGGCATTCTCCGCGTTCCTGAACCATATCCCACACGGTCGTGTCGGGCACCAGTTCGCCGCGGCGCATGTATATCACGGCCTCCTGCATGGCAGGGCTTAGCTCGCCGTCGCTCCGCCTTGTCGCCGCCCGGAAAACATCACCGGTCGATAGGTGGCAAGCCAGCAAGCGCTGGTTCAGCAAGTCGGCCTGGGTGCCTTTGCCAACGCCGGGCGCGCCCAGAAGGACGACTCTCCAGGGTAGAAATTGGCCGTTCGGGACGGTTTCGCATCGGCCGGAAGGACCTTGTAGCCAGGCAGCGCGGGATGGCTTATCAGGGACAGTCATGGGCTGACTGTAGGGCGACCCGCAGAAGCATGCTGTGATAGGAATCACATCCCACCGCGCCTGTGGACACACATTGCGCCTTATGGCCCGGTCGTGCCCCCGCCTCCCCGCCCCGTGCCATTGTTGTTCCGGGCAGATTATTGCACCATGATTGCGACTTCTCGCAGACTCCCAGGTCAGCGAACAAAATGATGGAATTAAGCCAAAGACGGATCGTAGCGCCCCGTGCTCCAATCGCCGCGGGTAATCAGCAATCGCGGCTGGTGATCGCGCTGGTCCTGTTGCTGGTCGCCCTGGCGGCCGTCCTGATCAAGGACCGCCAGTTCTGGTTTGGTTCCGAATCGACCATCGTTGATGCCGATTATGTGCAGCCGACAGTAACTCCGCAAGCGGCGCAACAGGTTACGACCCAGGCTGCGACCCCGTCCCAGACGAAGCCAGTGGTGCCACCGGCCCCAACTGCACCGGCTCACACCAGCAAAAAGCAGGTTGGTCCAACTGCCTCGTCATCCTCGCCGAAACCAGCCGAAGCCCCAGCGGTAGTCACCAACCGTACGGTGCTGCCTCCGCTTGACGTCGAAGTAGTAGCCGGCGACGCACACCACAAGGTGCATCCGGGAAGCAACGCCAAGAAGCTCGAGCTTGCGCAGCCAGCAGCGTCAGCAGCGCGGCAAGCGCCTCCCGTCGCGGCTCCGGCCACGAATGCGGCTCAGCGTGAGCGCCTGGCCGAAGCCATTCCGCCGTCCTACCCGCCCCTGGCGCAGCACATGAATGTGCAGGGATCGGTTGTCCTGCAGGCTCTGATCGCAGCCGACGGAACCATAGAGAACCTGCACGTGATGAGCGGCCCCGCAATCCTGGCCAGCGCAGCGCAGCAGGCAGTCCGCGAATGGCGCTTCAAGCCAGTCTTTCAAAATGGCATGGCCGTCGAAACCAAAGCGACGATTACAGTCAACTTCACCATCCGAGTCGCTGACAGCGCAGCCAACACCACCCTGGCCGAGAACAACGACGTTCTCATCACCCAATAACAAGATTCTCAGCCCCTCAGCCCTCAGTCCCGACTTTCAAGGGATGAGTAATGAGTAATGAGCGCCCGGAGTTTCTTCATTGCTCATAGCTCATCGCTGTAGCGATTATGCGTTCGCCTTGATCATCTGCTCAGCGTGCTTGCGCGAGGTTTCGGTGAGTTTGGCGCCGCTGAGCATGCGGGCCACCTCCTCGGTACGCTGTTCACCGGACACGGGACGAATGCTGGTTCGCGTACGCCCGCCATGTTCTTTCTTTTCAATCACAAAATGCTGGTCGCCGAAGGTGGCAATCTGCGGCAGATGGGTCACGCAAAGCACCTGATTCGATCGGGCTAGCGACTTCAATTTCTTGCCCACCGCCTCGGCCGCCCGCCCACCAATCCCTGTATCGATCTCATCGAAAACGAGAGTCTTCTGGCCACCCGACCCTCGTCTGTGGGTGCCCCACTCTTGCCCTGAGCGAAGTCGAAGGGTCTCGCCGGTTTTGCGAGAAGTGGGATTCTCTGCTTCCACGCTCGCCTTCAGCGCCAGCATCACCCGCGACAGTTCCCCGCCGGATGCAATGTGCTCCAGTTGTCTCATCGGCTCTCCTGGATTCGTGGAAATCATGTACACGACCTGGTCGATCCCGGAGGCCGTCCACTCCCGCTCTTCCTCCGATGTCGTCTTCTCAATGCGAAATGCCGACTTCATCGCCAGATCGTTGATCTCGGCCTCGACGAGTTTCTCCAGCTTGCGCGCCGCGTCAGCTCGCTTCTTCGAAAGCGTCCTGGCAGCCTTCAAATACTCGTTCGCCGCCTTCTCCAACTCACCCCGCAGTTGCCGCAGGATCTCGTCCTTGTTCTCGACCTCGACAAGCTTGCGGGAAACCTCCGCGCCAAACTGAATGACCTCATCCAGCGTTGGCCCATATTTCCGCTTCAGCCGATCGAAGATCGCCAGCCGGTCTTCCACCTGCGCGAGATGCTCCGGCGAAGCCTGAATCCCGCCGGCATAATCCCGCAGCGTGACACCAACGTCCTCGACACTGATGCGCGCCTGCTCGAGCGCGACCAGCGCCTCCTGAAACTTGGGCTCGTAACGCGCCAGTTCCTCGACCTGTTTTTGCGCCCCGCGCAGCGAAGTCGCTGTCGAACCATTGCCTTCATAGAGCAGATCAAAAGCATTCATCGCCGCGTTGTAGATCTTCTCGGCATTGGCGAGCACGCGCTTCTCTGCTTCCAGTCGCTCGTCTTCGCCGTTCTGCAGCCTGGCCTCTTCAATCTCGCGCTTCTGGAAGGTCCACAAGTCAACCAGCCGCAGTTTGTCCTGCTCGCCTCGCTCCAGTTCCTCGATGCGAGTCCGAATCTGATTCCATGCGGAATAGGCGTCCGCGACAGGATCGATCTCACTGCCCGCGAATGTGTCGAGCAGTTCTATTCGTGCCGGCCCGTCAAACGAGAGGATGGATTCGTTTTGTGCGTGGATGATTGCCAGATGAGGCGCCAACAATTTCAACACGGAAACCGTGGCGGGCTGATTGTTGACGAACACTCGACCCTTGCCGCCAGCCGCAATCTCCCGCCGCAGAATCAGCGATCCATCGTCGGACTCATCCAGTCCGTTGGCATCAAGAATCTTCTCCAGCGCTTTCTCGGATGCGCCCTCCGCCTCGAAGACGGCGGCGATCACAGCGCGGTCGGCACCGGCCCGGATCACGTCGGTCGAAGCCTTCTCCCCCAGAAGCAGTGCGAGCGCATCGATCAGGATTGACTTCCCCGCTCCGGTTTCGCCGGTCAGCAGGTTCAAACCGGCGCCAAACTCCACCACCAGATTGTCGATGACCGCATAGTTCTCGAGCCGAAGTTCAGTCAGCACACAATTTCCCTGAGTCCGTAAGTTGAGCGCAGCATAGCATGAAACCGTAGCGCCGGCGTCTCACCCTCGCACCGCACGGGTCACCGAAATCACGATAGTCAAGACTCGTCGGCAAGAGCGCGGCGTGGACAGCATGCGGGGATGCCGGCGCTACGTTTGCACCAAACTCCTTGCTATCATCATCTAAGGTTCTTTCCATGGCCATTGCCGGGCATTATTCCGTCGAAACCGATTCACAGTCCATCCCAGCAACGATGCAGGCCGCGGTCTACCGCGGTGTCAACGACGTCCGCCTTGAAACCGTCCCTGTGCCCACCATCGGACCCGGCGAGATGCTCGTCCGCGTCCACTCCTGCGGCGTCTGCGGCACTGACCTCAAGAAGATTTCCACAGGGTCGCATTCGGCACCACGCATTTTCGGACACGAAACTTCCGGAGTCGTAGCCGCCATCGGCAAAGGCGTCGAGTACCGACCCGGTGATCGTGTCATGGTCTTTCACCACATTCCTTGCCGCGAGTGTTTCTATTGCCAGAACAAAACCTTCGCTCAATGCGCGACGTACAAGAAAGTTGGCTGCACGGCAGGATTCGAGCCTTCGGGCGGAGGTTTGGCCCAATACGTCCGCGTGATGGATTGGATCGTTCGGTACGGCACCGTACGCATCCCTGACGAAACTTCCTTCGAGCAGGCGTGTTTCGTAGAACCAGTGAACACGTGCATGAAGGGCGTGAACGCCCTGCATTTGCGGCCCGGAGAGACCGTGCTGACCATCGGCCAGGGTCCCATCGGCATCATATTGAGCGTATTGGCGAAACGGATGGGGGCCACCTTAATTACTTCCGATTTGTATCCCGAGAGGCTTAAAATAGGGTCAAGCTTTGGACTAGACCTAACAATTGAAGCTTCGCGGACAAATGTAGTTGAGCGCGTCCGCGAAATGACCCAGGGGCGCGGCGCCGATGCAGTCATTCTGGCCGTCGGCGGGAATTCCCTGATTCGTACTGCTTTGGACGCGGCCCGCCCAGGTGGCCGGATTTTGTTATTTGCGCAGACACAGCACGGGGAGGCAGTGATCGATCCTGCCGCAATCTGTGTTGATGAGAAGACTCTAGTGGGGTCCTACAGTGCATCAATCGACTTGCAGCAAGAGTCGGTTCGCTTTGTCATGAATCGCGAGATGGATTTGGAACGGCTGATCAGCCACCGCTTCCCCCTTTCCGAAAGCACGGAAGCGCTCGATCTGGCCGCTCATCCGCAGCCCTCGTCCATGAAAGTTGTGATTCAGCCCGGTTGTACGTGGGAAGGAACTCAGCAGTGAACGGAAAAATGACGGCTGCCGTCCTGTACGGCAAAGAAGACCTCAAGATTGAAAAAGTACCCATCCCGCGTGTAGGCGATGGCGAGGTTCTAGTCAAAGTCCAGGTCGCCCTGACCTGCGGCACCGATCTCAAGGTGTACCAGCGTGGCTACCACGCGCGCATGATCGTGCCTCCCGCGCTGTTCGGCCACGAACTGGCCGGAGTGATCGAGGAAGTTGGCGCGGGCGTCAATGGCTTCAAGAAAGGCATGCGCGTCGTCGCGCTGAACTCTGCGCCCTGCCAGATGTGCTTCTACTGCTCCAAGCATCAGGAAAACCTCTGCGAAGATCTTCTCTTCAACAACGGCGCTTATGCGGAATATATCCGGGTGCCGCGCCGCATTGTCGACGCGAACATGCTGGTAATTCCGACGAATGTGAGCTTTGAAGATGCCGCGATGACCGAACCTCTCGCCTGCGTGCTTCGTGGTCTGCATGAAACCGGCGTCGAGATCGGCGATACGGTCACAATCCTTGGTGGAGGCCCTATTGGCCTGATGTTCGTCCAGGTCGCCCGCGCTATCGGCTGCAACGTCATCTCCGTCGTTAAACGCGACGGGCAGGTTGAAGCCGCTCGACAGATGGGCGCGCACGAGATCATTCAGACCACCAAAACGGCGAATGTCGTGGATGCCGTCCGTGCGCTGTCACCGCAAAAGCGCGGTTGCGATGTGGTGATCGAAGCGGTCGGCAAGCCGGAAGCCTGGGAGTGGGCCGTCGATATGGTTCGCAAGGGCGGTACCGTCAACTTCTTCGGCGGATGCGCCAGCGGAACCAAGGTGCAGCTCGAAACCAATCGCCTGCACTACTCGGAGATCACGCTGAAAGCCACCTTCCACCACACGCCGGAAACGGTACGCCGGGCGTTCGGTTTGATCGCCGCCAAAAAGATTCGTCCGACCGACTACATCACCGGTGAGGCGCCCCTGTCGCGCCTGCAGCAGGTCCTCCGCCACATGCTGAACCGTGGAGGCGATATCAAGACGGCCATCATCCCCGGACATTGAGTGGACGGATACGCTTGATGATTGTCATCCTGAGCGGAGTGTGGCGATGAGCCAGGCGAATCGCCACACGGAGTCGAAGGATCCCTACCCTGCCAGGACTGCCGTGAGTGAGTTGGTAACTTCTCATGATGTCCTGAACGGCGAAGTTAGCGTGAGATCGTGAGCACGAGACCAGGGATGACCCAAGTCGTGACGCCAAACCCGGAACTCTGCAATTCCGCGACCCTCGGCTGGAGCCGTCTACCCGCCGCCTACGCCATTCCGGCCACGGCGCCCTCGCTCGCCGAAGCCCGCGAATACTGTGCCCGGCTGGCTCGCACCCATTACGAGAATTTCTCGGTCGCCAGCTGGTTTCTTCCCCGCCGCCTGCGCCAGCATTTTTTCAACGTTTACTCCTATTGCCGAATTTCTGACGATCTCGGCGACGAAGTCGGTGACACCGCCGCGTCGCTGGAACTTCTCGACCAGTGGGAGCGCGAACTCGATGCCTGTTACGACGGCTTTCCCAAACATTCGGTGTTCGTGGCGTTGGCAGAAACCGTCCGCCTGTTCGACATTCCCAAGCATGAATTCTCTGATCTGCTGACCGCCTTCCGCCAAGACCAAACGATCACGCGCTTCGAAACCTTCAGCGACGTTCTGGCATACTGCCACTACTCGGCGAATCCGGTCGGCCATCTCGTTCTCTATCTCTGCGGATACCGCGATGCCGAGCGCCAGCACCTCTCCGATTTCACCTGCACCGCGCTGCAGCTTGCCAACTTCTGGCAGGACGTCAGCGTCGATTACGCCAAAGGCCGGATCTATCTGCCGCTCGAAGATCTTCGCCACTTTGGCGTGACCGAAGAGGAAATCGCCCACAACCAGAACACGCCGGCTTTCCGCGAAATGATGAAGTTCGAAGTCGAGCGCGCCCGCCACTGGTTCCGCCAGGGCCTGCCGCTGATCGGCAAGGTCGACCGCGAACTCGCCATTGATCTCGATCTCTTCAGCCGTGGCGGCATGGAAATTCTGAACGCGATCGAAAAGCAGAACTATGCCGTGCTCGGCAACCGGCCAGCAATCTCCAAATCGCGCAAACTGGCTCTGGTCGCCCATGCCGCAATCGCCAAGGTGTTCGGACCCTCCGGAGGCTCGCGATGAGCGCCGGTACGCAGCCGGTCCCGATGCCGTGGACGCCCGCTCCACCGCAGCTCGTCATGGCGTATTCCGTGTGTAAGGGCATCACGCGCGTGGCGGCGAAGAATTTCTATTACGCTTTTCTGGTCCTTCCTCGCCGTAAGCGCGAAGCCTTATGCGCGGTCTATGCGTTCATGCGGCGCTGCGACGACATCACCGATGATCCCAAGCTGAGCCCTGTCGAACGCCGCCAGCAGCTGGAAGCATGGCTCGACGCGCTGCATCGCGCTCAGCAGGGCAATCCAACCGACGACGCGATCTTGCTCGCTCTGACCGACGCTCAGCGCCGGTATGCAATCCCCGCAGGCCTGCTTGACGAACTCGCACACGGCACCGCCATGGACGTGGAAGAAGCCGAGGCGTCTATGCAAACCGGCTCCGGGATCATCCACTACAGGACTTTTGAGGACCTCCGCCTCTACTGCTACCGCGTGGCGTCGGTAGTGGGTCTGGTCTGCATTCACGTCTTCGGATACCGCGATCCCGCCGCCGAGCATCTCGCCGAACGTTGCGGCCTCGCTTTCCAGCTCACCAACATCATTCGAGACGTGAAAGAAGACGCAGGTCTCGGCCGAGTGTACCTGCCGGAAGAAGATCTGGAGAAATTCAGTCTGACGCTGTCGGATGTGCTCGCGGTCTCCGACCCAGCGCGCCTTCGCCCAGTGCTGGCGCTCGAAGCCGACCGCTCGCGCGAGTTCTACACCGCTGGCGACGAACTGATTTCCTACATCTCCGAGGACAGCCAGCCCGCGCTTTGGGTTTTGATCAACATCTACCGCGCCCTGCTCGAGAAGATCGCGCTGAAGCAGTATGACGTCTTCACCACCAGAGTGGCGCTCAGCCGATGGGAAAAGCTGCGCATCCTGGGGAAAGGCTTCATCAGACGCTTAACATGAGCCGCTCGTTGACCCTGTCATCCTGAGCGGAGTGGGCGCTTCGCGACGGCGAGGCGTGCACGGAGTCGAAGGATCCCTTTTTACTATGCTGCGGTACTCATGAAGGCGTTCTCACGATGAAATTCGTCTCGAGGTCGAAATACCCTGGCGCGTCCAACGTGAAGTCAAGCCGCAAGGGATCCTTCGACTGCGTTGCAGTTCGCTTCGTGAACAGCAACTTCGCTCAGGATGACAATCTGTTGGGAGGCCTCCAGGTGAACTAAGCGAATGGCCCCCACTCCATCCCAACCCACTGTCGCCATTGCCGGAGGCGGCCTCGCCGGACTCGCTGCCGCCTGCGCCTTGTCCGACGCGGGATTTCGTGTCACGCTCTTTGAGAAGCGTCCCTTCCTTGGTGGCCGCGCCTCGTCCTACGAGCATCCCGGCACTGGAGAAGTTGTCGACAACTGCCAGCACGTGCTGTTCCGCGTCTGCACAAACCTGGTTAAGTTCTACGAGCACATCGGCGTGGCCGATCAAATTCGCTGGTTCGAGCAGATGAATTTCGTTGAGCCCGGTGGACGCGTGTCGGTGATGAAAGCGTCCCCGCTCCCCGCGCCGCTGCACGCCGCGCCCTCATTCTTGCATTTCCCCTTCCTGAGTTCGGCCGACAAGCTGGCGATCACGCGCGCGCTTGTCCCATTGACTCTGACGGTGCAACGTGACAACGGGCAAACATTCCAGCAATGGCTCGATGCGCATGGCCAAACGAAGAATGCCGTGGGCCGCTTCTGGCATCCCATCCTGATCAGCGCTCTCAGCGAGGAACTCGACCGCATCTCGGTCTCCGCCGCGGCCCAGGTCGTGCGCGAATCCATGAAGACCCCCGCCGCCCGCCACATGGGCGTACCCACGCTGCCGCTGACCGACTTGTACAATGCCGCGGGCGATTACGTTCGCTCGCATGGCGGAACACTGCATTTTCGCTGTCCCATGGAGAGCTTCGCCGATGACGCCGCGCGGGTCCGAGTGCGCATGCGCGGCAACAACTCAGCAACCGCGGACGAAATCTTCGACTATCTGGTGTTAGCGCTTCCGTTCGATGTTCTAGAGTCTCTTCTGCCTCCAGGCTCGGAGAGCAGCCCGCTTCGCGAGCAGATTTCCCACTTTGAAAACTCGCCCATCACCGGCATCCATCTCTGGTTCGACCGCCAGATCTCCAATCTCGATCATGCCGTTTTGCTCGACCGCACTATCCAATGGATGTTCCACAAATCCCGTCTTCAGCCGATGCGCATGCAGAGCGAAAACGGAAGCAGTTCGGGCAGTTACATCGAACTGGTCGTCAGTTCGTCGAAAACGTTGATCGACAAGTCCCGCGCCGAAATCGTCGACCTGGCCCTCAGCGAAGTCCGCGAATTCTTCCCCGCCGCACGGGACGCGAATCTGGTCAAATCCACCGTGATTAAAGAAGTGAACGCGACTTACTCGCCGCGCCCTGGCATCGATGCCCATCGGCCTAGGCCAGTCACTCCCTGGCCCCGCGTGTTCCTCGCCGGCGACTGGACCGCCACCGGATGGCCTGCCACCATGGAAGGCGCCGTGCGCAGCGGATATCTTGCCGCTGAGGCCCTGGCCGACGCCTCCGGAACCAAAGGTATGCGGTTCCTTTCTCCCGACATGCCCGCCAGCGGATTCATGCGTCTCTTTGTGAAATAGCTCATACCTCGCTCGTTGAAGTAACTAAACTCCTCCCCTCGATTGCCGATACAGATGGCATGGACGGGCGCTACATCGAGCCGCGAAAGGTGATGTGGGCGGTGGCCGAGATCATGTGGGAGGACGACGGTGGTACGTCCTTTCGTGTACCCGCCATTCTGGAAGACACCTCCCGGTCGGGCGCATGCATCCGCATCAAGCGACCGGTCGCCATCGGGTCGCGACTCACAGTCAAGTGGCACCGCGAGCAATTCTCAGGGATCGCTCGGAATTGCCGCAGGGATGGCGGAGATTTCCTCTTAGGGATTCGGCGCGAGGCAGATATCGTCTCCGACACGAAGTCAGCCGGCCACCGCGCAGCTCCCAACACCAAAGCAGAAAGCTCTGCGGAAAATTCCGCCAAACCCAGATCCGCGAACTCGGCCCCTCCGCCAACAGCGTTTCCGGCGCCCGGCAGTTTGCCCGAGCTCATGCATGCAGCGTCCGGAACAGCACAGTCCGCCCCGGCGCATCCGCTATCGCGTCGCTCGCTCACGGGTGTTGTTGAGACTTATCCCCCGCGGCGGCAGAGGGAAATTCACAATCAGGGCAGGTCCCCTCGTCCCGAAAGGAAAGTTATGCAACCCAAAATCATCTTTCCGCATTTCTGGCGCCGTAAGCAGGACGATGACGCGCCCCCAAATTCCACGATCACGGAGGCTCCAATGAACAAGCCCAACACGCAGGAACCAACCCCAAGCGGCCCGCGCGGCGAGTTGCTCACGTATGAGGACATCTATCGCGCCGCAGGAATCATGAGCCCTGGTTCCGGTTACGGAATCCACAAGGTCGTCGACATGATGAACAACGATCGTATTCGAGACCTGTCCAGGGACGCGAAGCGCGCCTCCGTGCTCATGGCCCTCGACGCCGCCGGCATCTCCGCCGACGAGTTGCTCACGGATGCGACTCGCCGCCAGAATGCACTGATCTCCTACGAGACTGCCCAGAGCAAGCAACTGGAGGACTTCGAAGCCCGCAAAGCGAAGGAGAACGCGCGTATTGAAGAGGAGATGGAGAAAATTCGGGTACACTACGCCCAGCGCGTGCAAGCCAATCTCGATCAGCTAGCTAAAGAAAAGGAAGCGCTGCGCAACTGGCAGATGGCCATGCAGCACGAAACGCAGCGCATCGCCGAGGTCATCGAACTTTGCGGCAAGCAGCCGGCGCCCGAGCGCACAAGCAACGCAATGGCCGCGGCTGCCGCAGCCGGCGGCTCAGGGAAATTGGCACCCGCGTCCGCTGATGCCTCGAGCACCACGCGGCCCACACTGCTTAGCGGAACTAAGATGTAGTTGCTTTCACTCTCCGGCAGGCGACGAGCAGATGCGTCCACGGCTCGTCGTCTAATCGGCTGATTTGAACGACAGGATGTCCACTGGTGGTGTCGTGAATGAATTGACCATCGCCAATGTACATCCCTGTATGCGTGATGTCTTTTTCTGACCCGCCGAAAAACAGCAGATCCCCCGCCTGCAGGTCCTTGCGCTCGATGCGGGCCACTCCCTTCCACGCCGCCTGCTGATCCGCATCGCGGGGCATATTGATCCCGCGCGCCCGCACCAGCATCTGCGTAAACCCGGCGCAGTCGAATCCATAGCTCGACCGCCCGCCCCACAGGTACGGTAACCCCAGAAAGCGTTTCGCCAGCTCGATCGATTCCGGAATCGTCAGCGGCTTCGGCACGGCGACTACATCGCTGGCTTGAATCCATGCCAGAGTCTGCCCTGCAAGGCGGACGTGCAGCCATCCTTCGTGGCTCTCTTCGTGACCTTTGCTGGTGCCCTTGCCGGAGGCCTTCGGGTCGTCATGAACGACTTCGAGTTTCGCCTCAAACGGAATCGTCACCACCGGCTTATGTTTGGTGACGTCGGGCTCGGCGTAGATATTGGCGAACAGGCTCTCGACTTGAACGGTAGGCCCGGCCGTGGCATACCCGTCGCCAGTTAATATGATTCGCAGATAACGGCTGGGAGTCCATCCTCGGTAGTGGTCCGCAGTTTCGATCCTCGACCACTCGCCCCGCGACTCCAGCAATTTCACATTGCTGCCGTAAATCGCCTGCGAAACGACATCGGCCTTCTCGGTGGGTTTCGAATACATGTTGGCCACAGGCACGACGACCACTTGCATGCCGTTCTTGGCAAACGCTGAAAGTGAAAAAACAGTCAGAAGGACAACGTGCGCACAAGATAACCACCGTTGACGGTTCATGGAGTCAGGGTGAGACGCTACAGCATACAACGCGCCGCGCTCCCCAAAAAACAAAGAAGAGCAGCGAAGCTTACTAGTTGCCAATTTTTGTTTGGGAGTAGAGCCGGTAGGTGTATTTCCACGTGAAATCGTGGCCCGGCGGAATCTTGATTGCGATGTACGGCTCGGGAGCCACTACCGTCCGCACCGCCCACACGCCCAGGTTGGCCAGCGGCTGATCGGCGGTGATCACGACCCCCGCACCAGTACTCTTGTTCTCCACGCGAATCTCATAGTCCGCCGCCGTCTCACCAAATCCTCGGAATTCGCCGTAAAACGTATCGTTCCCTCTCAGTTCTTTCGGGAACACAAGCTGCTTCCCGCGGATCTCCGCCAACGGGTCCATCGCCTTGGTTGGCTTGAGCGAAAACGGAAATGTAACCTCGATGGCAGGCCCGGCTCCCTGGTGATCGATGACCATGAAATTGTGATCGTACACCTGCGTCTCAATCGCCTTCGCGCCTCGGTTCACCAGATGGTGCTCAATGGTCATCACAGGCTCGTTCTTCAGCAATCGAATCGTCTTTGTGTACTCGTAAACATATCCCGAGCCGCAATCCGCCTGCTGCGTGAATTCGATCCAGTCAGGTCCGCTTTTTAGCGACCGTTTCCCGCCATTCGCAATCGGATAGTTGACATAGGAACTGTACGGCGCATTGTCGAGCTTGCGCAGCGCCCCGACGCCGATCTTGCAGAACGGCTCGCCCGGCTTGGCTTCGGCGTATCCGAGAGCAGATTCATCCGCACCAATGAACTCCTCGACTGGACCACTTGCTGCGCTGGCGATCCCCGCAATGACAGGATCTCCGATCACAACGTCAGACACCGCCGGATCAAACTTTTCGAAAAACGGCCCGAAGTAGTCATGGCCCTTGTACTCGAGGCTGGCCATCACACCGGCCCAGTCAAACCGCATGCCGCGGTAGAAACCCTTCTCCGGGTCCGGCAAATAAATCTTCGCCCGCAGCACCCCATTCGAGATTTCAGTTTGCGGATGCGGCCCAGGATAGGTTTGCGCTGTCATGAGAGTGCCGGCAAGAAAGCATCCGACGACGAAGTTGATCTTGCTTAGCATCGGAAAAGCATACGCTCAACTGCGATTGTCTGTGAGTAGACTGACTTTATTGGCACCGCAGCGCAATCATCGGATCAATCCGCAGCGCTCGTCTTGCCGGTAAGTAGCTAGCCAACATGGCTACCGCGACCAGGAAGACCGCGGCCCCAGCAAACGTCAACGGGTCGCTCGGGCTCACACCGACCAGCATGCTGTGGAAGAATCGAAGGGCCACGACCGCCCCCACGATGCCGAGCAACAGTCCAGGAAGCGTCAGCTGCGCGCTTTCGCGCGTCACCATCTGCACCACCTTGAAGCGGCTCGCGCCCAGGGCCATCCGCACTCCGATCTCCTGCGTACGCTGGCTGATTGCGTAACTCATCACGCTGTAAAGCCCGATTGCCGCCAGAAACAGGCAAAGCGTCGCCGTCGCGGTCAGCAGGGTGGCAGCCACTTTTTGCGGATAGAGTGAATAGCCAACCGCATCCTCCAGACGGACTGAATGGAAGAAAGCGTCCTGATTCATCGCCAGCGCTTCCCGGCGAAGATCGGGAATTACCGCCATGGGATCGCCCGCAGTTTTTATCAGGATCGAAAAGTTCAGTCCCGGCGCGAACACCTGCTCGAACGGCACATAGAAATATGGGATCGGCGCCTGCATCGGTGTGTCGTACTTGCTGTCCTTCACCTCGGCGACGATGGTCACGTTCGCGCCCGAGATATGAACGGTCCGGCCGACCGGGGTTGCGTCGCCGAAAAAGTGCCGGGCGAAAGTCTCGTTCACGATCATGACTGCGGGCGCTCCCGCTTCGTCGCGCTCGGTAAAATCGCGACCCTCAAGCATGCGGATGCCCATGAAATCGAAATATCCCGGCGGCACGGTGGCACGATGGATCAACATCTGTTCGGCGGGCGCAGGCACGTAACCTTCCACCATAAGTTGATCTTCCGGACTCGTACCCGGCGAAGTCAGCGGAACGAAATCCGAATAGGTTACGCCCATGATTCCGGGCACCGCCTCCATGCGTTCGCGCAGCCGACGGCACAAGCTCCGTTGTTCCGCCGCCGTGTATCCCGCATTCGACAGGTAGCACTGCGAGACTGAGACATTCCTGGTGTTAAACCCGGGCTCGATGCGGCTGGCATTGCCGAAACTGCGCAGGAACAATCCCGCGCTAATCAGGGCCACCATCGCCAGAGCCACCTCGATTCCGACCAGAAGCCCTCGCAACCGGTGCGCACGAGTCCCGCCAATCCCGCTGCGCCCGCCTTCGTTCAACGTCTGGCTCAAGTTCCCACGAATCGAGAGCATCGCCGGAATCAACCCCGCCGCCACTGTGACCAACACGACAACCAGCAGCGTGAAACCGAGTGTCGAAAGACTCAGACCTCCGCGCAGATCGAAGGGAAAATCCACTCTCGGCAGCAGCCGGTTCAGCGACCTTTCCATCCACACGACCAGCAGAACACTGAAAGCCGCTCCGCCCGTCACCAGCAGGAATGTTTCGGTCATCAATTGCCGGATGATCCGGCTGCGCCCCGCCCCAAAAGCAAGCCTCAGACCAAATTCCTTTTGACGAGTCACCGCTCGCGACAGCAGCAGGTTGGCAACGTTCGCGCAAACGATAATCAACAGGAGCGCGCATACGGCCATCAAGATCTGCAGTGGCTTCAGCAACACTCCTTGTGCGCCCATGTGCCCCGCCCACACCGGCACCACGATCGCATCCACTCCTCGGTTTGTATCCGGATACTGCGCGGCCAGCCTCTTCGCCAGCGCGCTGATTTCCCCTCGCGCCTGCTCCAGTGTTACACCCGGCTTGAGCCGCACGATCGTCGAAGTCAGGTCGCGGCATCCCCGGTAGGTAAATACCGGTCCCGTGCCCATATCCTCGGCCATCGAGATCGGCATCCACACGTCATACACCAGGCCAACGGTGCTGCCGCGAAAATCAGGAGGAGCAACTCCAATGATGGTTAGCTGATGCCGGTTCAAACGGATTTCTTTTCCCAACACGTTACGGTCGCCTGTGGAACCGGTTCTGCCACATCCTGTAGCTGATGACGGCCACCGGAAACGCGCCCGGTTTATCCGCCCCTTCTTCCGGAAGAAAGGTGCGACCGAGAATCGGCTTCACTTTCAGCACGTCGAAATAATTCGCCGACACAAGTTCCGCCCATGCCCGGTCTGCACTGCCCTCCAATCCGAGCGTGAGAGGAGTAAATCTCCCGATCGCGATCTCGGAAACAAGCTTCAGGTTGTCGCGGTAGTCGCGATAGTCCAGATAAGAGGTCGCGACCAGATGTTCTCCGCTGAGCGTCACCGTTTCGATGAGCGCCAGCCCTTTGGTATCGGTGACTCCGGAATATGGATGCAGCAACACGCTATCGATCCAACCGAACACCGTAGCGTTGACTGCGATGCCGAGCGCCAGCGTCAACATTGCCACCAGCGCAAACTTAGGGTTCGACGAAAAGAATCTGGCGCTGAACCGGATATCCTGCAGGAGTGTCTCCAGGATTCGAGGCACGAATGACCGAGGCGTTTGTGTGGTTTTCATCAGACTCGCCATCTGCTTCAGGGTCAAACAGATCTCTTCCAGGCTGGGTCGCCTCTCAGACAAAAGCTTATGGCTCAACTTATGCAGAGTACTGGCTGAAAAACAGCTTGGCTGTGACCATCATCACTCTCCTTGGTGGCAGTCGGCGGAACTTGAACTGAAACTTCTCTACAGAACTTTACGATTCGCGGAATTGTTCGAGAGCATCCCCTTCGCTGGTTCCTCAATCTGGGGCTGGTTTAACCAACGGAAGTATTAGGCTTACAAGGAATTTACAGCTCAGTTACAGGCTTTTTGCCGCCATGTCCCTTCCACTGGGGTTAAATGTTTCTAGCACCGCCTCCCCATGGCCCTGTGACGCAAGGCAGAGCCACCGTGGCAAGCGCATTTGTACTATCGAATGAAAAAGGGGAGTGAAGATGTTAATTGTGATGGGATCGACGGGACACCGAATGTTGCACAGTAAGGCTACATCCAGCTTTTCCTCAGGGCACGACGAGCACGGAACGCCATCGGAGCGCACGCGTCTGGTCGAGGCGCTTTCCGAGCTGCAAAATCTCCTGGAAGAGTATGCGCCGTCCTGGTACACCGAGAGGCACCATCGTAAAGCTGAGTCCGCCCTGCACCCGAAAAAAAAGTATTGAGCGGCAAGCCTGTTCACACTTTGAACTTGTAGCCCATGCCCGGAACTGTAAGGATCAGTTCCGGGTGCTTGGGATCTTTCTCCAGTTTCTGCCGCAAACTCGCAATATGGACGTCGACTGTGCGGGTAAACGTACCGTCTTCGTAGCCCCAGACCTGCTGCAGCAGTTCGTTTCTCGAAAGCGTCGCCCCTGGATGTTCCATGAAATGCCGCAATAACTGGAACTCCCGCGCCGAGAGCGGGAACTTCCTTGCCGTCCCGAGTCACCTCCGTCGCTCGAACATCCATCCGCAACGGCCCCAACTGCAGAACCGTATGAGTTGGGCGAACCGGTGCACGCCGCAACAGAGCCTCGACGCGAGCCATCAGCTCCAGCGTGTCAAATGGCTTGGTGACATAGTCGTCGGCGCCGAGTTTCAGCCCGATCACTTTGTCGGCGGTCTGATCACGCGCGGTCAGCAGCAGGATCGGCGTCGCCAGGCCGGCAATCGCGCACATCACGGCATACGTCGAGCCCGCTGCGGCTGGGCAGCATGATGTCGAGAATGATCAAGTCAAACGGAAGACTGGTCGCCTTGTTCAGCCCCTCGTCACCATCCGCGGCGAAATCTACCGCGTAGCCTTCACTGCGAAGCCGGTCGCTCAGGGTCATTCGCAGTCCTTCTTCGTCTTCGACCAACAGGATGCTTTCATTCATGATTGCGCCATTGTCCTTCCCACAGCCTCACTGGGTTCACCGACTTCTTGCAACGGCAAATGCAGAGTAAATGTACTTCCCACTCCAACTTCGCTGGTCACGGAGATGCGGCCGCCCATGGCTTCCGCCAAACTTTTCGCGATAGGCAATCCCAATCCCGTACCGTGAATCTGCCCGGCAACCGCCGCCGGGCTGCGATAAAACGGCTCAAAAATCTGATGCAGTTCTGCGCGTTCAATGCCCTTCCCGCGATCCTGTACGCTGATGCGAATCTCAGGATGGTCCCGCCCTCCTTCTGCACTCGCGCGTATTGCGATCCAGCGGTTCTGGTCGCCGTACTTCAGAGCATTGGTAATCAGGTTCTGCAGGCATTGTGAAAGCGCCAAAAGATCGCCGAGTATCTTCGGCAAATTCGGGCTGACGTGTTGCTCCAGGGTGAACCCGGCTTTGCGAATCAGTTCCGCCGTGCTCGTCACCGCGGTCTCGACCACGTCAGAAACGGCCAGAGGTTGCAGCAGGTAGCGCCCTTGGCCGTCCTGGGTCGAAACGAACAGGATGACCTGGTTGACCAATCCATTGATCTGCCGCGACTGGTTGCGGATCACTGTTCCGTATTTTGCCAATTGCTCCTTCCCGCTCACGACTCCGTCCGCAATATTGTCGACCGCGGAACACAAAACCGCCAGCGGAGTGCGCAATTCGTGCGAGACCGATGCCGCGAAATCCATCTGCATCCTCGCCATGCGCATCGTGCTGGCCATTTTGTCCTTCTGCAGGACCCAAACGAAAATACCCGCGATCAGAACCGTTACGCCAAGGACGGTGACCAACCGCGTCACCGTCCGATTTGCTAGTGCCGCCACATTCGCCAGCCGCTGCGAAGCCTGCTCGTCATAGAGGCGCTGCGTCTCCTCCAAGTCCCGCCGCACCCGGTCGAAGAACGGCACTCCCTGCGCCAAGTCGTAGGAAACGGCTTCTTTAATACTGCCTTCCAGAATCGACGCCAATACTTCATTGCGCGCGGCGAGATACGCATTCCAATCCCGCTGCAGGCGATTTCCCAGCTCGACCTCTTGCGGCTGTTGCGCCTGTTGCAGATATTCGGCGATCCCGGCCGTCACTCGAGCATCCGCCTCACGCGACTGTGTGGCGTATTCCACCTGAAGATTGCTGTCATTCGTGGTCAGAGCGTAGAGCGTTGAGCGCCGAGTCTCCTGCGCGTCATACTGCAGGTTTCCGATGCGACGCAACCCCAGCACTGATGAAGCATACATCCTCTGCACTTCGTTGTTCGCCGAACGAACGTCGCGGATCACGAAGCGCACCACCCCGGCTTCCAGACCGATCAGCAACAGCAAGAACACCGCCGAACTGTAGCGCGCCAGGAATGCCGGGCTCCTTCCCACTCGAGGAGTAAAGGTCGCTGCTCCTTCGTGAGTCGTGAGTTGGGTGCGGTCGCTCATCCTACCTCTCCGAACGTTCCGCGATCTTCAACGGATACTCGGCATCGCTGGGAAGATGCCCGTCGATGCGAATGACTTTGACGGAGTCGTCCACGTCTTCGGGACGCAGGTACCCGATGGCTCCCGGCACGTTGAACACAAACTTGCGCACGCCTCCGGGGCTCGCGAGCGTCTTGGGCGAGACCAGCACTTCTCCCGTCAGCAGTCCCTGCAGATACCGGCGACGCAGGTCTGACTCGCTCATGCGACAGACGTCGCGCAGCAGTGTGTCCCGCTCGGGCTGTCCCGGGCTCCATCATGACCAGCGTGATCCTGCGGCCGTTCGTCCAATGGCTGCGCTCGCCCAGAAACACGGCTTCGCAGTTCCGCCATCGACATGTTCTCGATGGGATTCTCCCGGTTCACGATGATGGCCAGGCTCTCCTTCGGGGGCGCAGCTTGCACGCGCGACTGCGGCATCGGCTCTACCAGAGCCGCCGTCGCCAGGATTACCACCATGATGGCAGGGTAGCGGATCATCGTTTCCCCGTCAGAACGTGAATCCCACCTGCGCCTGAAGCCCCTGCACTGCGGGCTGGTTCCGCAGAGACGTGTAGTCATACTGCAGCTTCAGCGCCACCGATTCGCTTGCATCATAGCGCACGCCTGCCGAGGGTCCCGCATTCAATCCCACATCCGGGAAAATCGGTTCATTCGGGCTGGCATTGATGTACTGGTAGCGGAAGTACGGCCGGTACGACCCGAACCGTCGCGAAATCTGGGTATACCATCCCGGCGTTTCATAGGTGTAGCCGCCTTCTGGCGTGTGCCGGACGACCAAAGCCTCGTTGAGCCACTCAAACGTGGGCGTCGAATAGACCGCGTGCGCTGCGAGGATAGTCTCGCCAACGGCAGGCCTCCCGATGGGAACCAACAAATCCCGATAGGCCGAGAATCCGACTTGCAGTCCGGGCACCTTGGTGGGCCGCGCGAACAACTCGAAATTCACTGCTTTGTGGTTCTTATCGGAGACCACGTTCTGGACCGGCTCCTCGATCAGCGGAGCGCGCGATTCTCTGCCATTCCCCATCTCTGCCACGTAGTGCAATCCAAGCGGTCCAGAAGGGATGCGTCCGTACGCCTCTACTCCAACATTGTGGATCGGTAAGATGCCACCTTGATCCTCAAACTCAAACAGCAATGGCCTTCCGGTCGTTGTCTGCAGCCATGTGCTGTGATGAAACGCCGTGTTGTAGTAACCGATCGCCGTGTGATAGCGGCCGGCGGAGAGATTGAAATACTCATTCTGCGAATAAGTAAGCAAATACCGTTCTACATCCACGCCGAAGGAATTCGCGGTTCCCCGGGGTACGCCGTAAATGTTGTCAGGTCCAGCCTCGAACACAATTTCACTCAGGAACTTGAACTTATCGGAAATGTCGGAGGTCACAAAAAGGTTGAGTTGGCCGAGCGTAAAGGCCGTTTTATCGCCCGGCAGGCCTGCGGGATGATAGTTATCACCGTGGAAGGTCACGTCGCCGAATCCGCGGACGCGCAACAGTGTCTTGCTCACGTCCATACGCTCGGATTCGGCATGCTCGGAAGGCTCGGGCTCGTGCTCCTGTCCTGCCGCTTGCGATGGGCCGTGAGTCGGAGCCTCGGCAGCCGGTTGTTGCCGCACTTCGACCTTAGCCGTCTCCGGCGGGGCAGGATGCTGCGCCGCCTCCAGCTGCTGCACTCGGGCCTCCAGTTGATCGATTCGCTTCAGCAGCGCCTGCATGGTCGCCTGGTCCACGGTCACTGTCTGACCGGACTGCGCCCGCATCAGATTCGGGCTGATCAGCAATCCGGCGAGCGCCAGCCACAGCGGCACGTCCGCGCACATAATGAATAACGGAAACCTCTGGAGAATCCCATCACACCCTCCTTCATCGAACCCTTCCCCCAAATGAATTCACACCACCGCGGCAGCGCGCAGGCCGCGCATTTCGGCGCAGATCACACCTGCTGCTAGTCCGTCACTCTCGACTCTTTTCCGGCCATCAAAATCCTGGGACCGTTGGACCGGCGACAGACAGATCCGTCTGCCCAAGGGGGAGGAGAAAATAGCTAAACCTACCTTATTTTTCAAGGAGTTTCAACTGCAGAGAACAAGGTTGGTTGCAAAGGAGATTCCGGTCTTGGCGTTCCCATCGCCGGGTCGCTCTTCGAGGAAACACCGCAACCTGCCTCTTGACGCGTATCCCTTTGCGGGATACACTGTATCCCGATATGGCATACAAGGCGGCGGCTACGATCGAAGAATTACTCGTGCTCATGAAGCGGGTCCAGGGCGAGAAGACATTGACTCAGTTCGCAGCCGACCTGGACATTTCAAAGCAATATCTTTCCAACGTCTACAACCGCCATAAAGAGCCGAGTGAGCGACTTCTCGAAAAACTAGGTTTCTCGCGGCAAACCACCTATGTGCGGTCACCAGCCCCGGGCCGTCAGGAACAGGAGAAAAAGAAATGACGTCCAGCAATGGCAACTCGCAGCAAAGCGGTAGTAGACAGCGTGTCCTCGTCAACGTCGTCCTCGACAAATCAGGCTCGATGAACACTAAGGTCCAGGATGTCATAGGCGGCTTCAATCTCTACATCAGCGAGCTGGCCAAAGAACCGGCAGTCGAATACGGTTTCACGCTGACCCTGTTCGATACAGCGGTCGCCATGAAGTACCATTCCGTGCCGCTCGCGCAGGTCGCGAAGCTCGACGAATTGACCTATCGGCCCAGCGGAAACACTGCCCTGCTGGACGCCATTGGAAACACCGTACAGACCGTAAACGCGGCTGGCTTCGACAAAATCATTACGGTCATCATGACCGATGGCGAGGAGAATTCTTCAAGGGAATGGACGCTGGAGGGCATCCGCGAACTGGTGCGGAGTAAGGAATCGTTGGGCAACTGGACGTTCGTATTCCTGGGCGCGAACCTTGATGCGTTCACGCAAGGGGCCAACCTCGGTGTGGCCAGGCCAAACGCCGTTCGCTACGATCCTGACAATTTCTTGGGTGTGTTCAGCCTTCTGGCCGAACGCACCAATGTCATGTCGTCGGGAGCGAAGCGATCCGTTCGTGATTTTTTCGGGGGCAACGAACCCGGAGGTCAAAAAAGCACCGTAGGCGAGTCCACGGAGGAACGGCACACACTCTTCGGGATTGATGTTCACTATTTCTGCTTCTTCTCCCACTCTTCCCGTGACATCGCCTTGACCGGCTCAAGCCTCTTGCCCTGAAGGCTCGTATTCAGCGACTGCAATCCCGCGCCGGTGATGGACTGGAACTGGCTCGCGGCCTCGTCCAGCTTCTTCTGAAAGACCGCTGTGCTGTCAACCTGTGACTGCGTCGGACGTCCGCAGTAACCGTTCACTCCGCCATACAACTCACCGAGTTTTTCGCGCAGTTTCTTCTCGCCCGTGATCATCCCGCCTTCTTTCACCGACACGAGAGTCGAGCGAAAATCCTCAAGTTTCTGCACCAGGCCGTTCACCTGATCCTTCAACCCGCTGTCGCTCGCGCTTGCCCCGCGCTGCCGGGCCTGGTCGCGCAGGTCGTTCGTCGCATCCACGATAAACGTCAACTGGCCGAGCATGTTATAGAGCTGCATGACCGTCTTGTGCTGCAAGGCGCGGTCGGCCGCGGTGCTCTTCGAGCGCGGATCGGGCACAAGCTTTATCTGGGAGGAATACGCTTCCTTTCCTTTGGTCACTTTGACCGTGTACGTTCCCTCCTGCACCTGCGGTCCGAGCATGGCAAACTCGTTTTCCACCAGGCCGGCCGCGGGAGGCATCTTTGGAGGCTTGGCGCGCTCGGGCCACGGCACACGGTTCAGGCCTTTTCGCTTGTCCCCCTGAATCGATGTGAGCAGATTTCCCGTATCGTCAGAAACGTCGACTTTCAAATCGCCGAAGATGTGGCGCTTCTTCTGGTAATAGACAATGGAAGCCGCTTCCGGCAGGGTGCGCCCAACGAATTCAGAGTCGCCATCGAACCTCTGCTCGCTTGCCGCCAGCGTCAAAACCGACGAACGCGAAGGCAACATCGAGAAGTCCTTCGCCAATATCTCGGGCGTAAGCGCACGAATCGGCGTCAAATCGTCCAGGATGTAAATTCCCCGACCATGCGTCGCAACCAGCAGATCCGAATCGCGCGGATGAATTGCCAGATCGCGCACCGCCACGTTCGGCAAACTCCCTTTGAACTGCGCCCAGTGCGCCCCACCGTCAATGGACAGGAAGAGTCCGAACTCAGTGCCGACGAACAAGAGGTTTTTGTTGACTAGATCTTCCCTTACTACATGCGCATAGCCATTCAGTTCGGAGGTAGACAGCGAAGTCCATGTCTTCCCGTAATCCGCAGTGCGGTAAACGTACGTCTTCATGTCGCCGCCTGCATGGCCGTCGAACGTGGCATACGCCACTGCCGGATCGAAATGGCTCGCTTCAATGGTTGAAACCCAACTATTCGCCGGCAGTCCGGGAACATTCTTCACCACGTTAGTCCAGTGCTTGCCGCCGTCGCGCGTGATCTGCACGTTGCCGTCATCGGTCCCGACCCAGATCACATTCGCGTCCTTCGGAGATTCGGCGATCGTATAGATCGTCTCGTACTTCTCCGCGTCGGAGTTGTCGATGGTCAGCCCGCCGGAGTTCTCCTGATGCTGTCGCGCCGGATCGTTAGTCGTCAGGTCGGGCGAGATACGGTCCCATGATTCTCCGTGATCTCGCGAACGGAACAGGAATTGCCCGCCGAGATAGATCGTTCCCGGCTGATTCGGGCTCAGATGAATCGGTGAATTCCAGTTGAAGCGAAAGTCCGGTTCACCCGGCCGCGGTAGTGGCTTGATGTCCTTCGCCTCGCCCGTCGACTTGCGAAAGCGAGAAATCATCGCACCCTGGTACTCGACGTACGCGTAGTCAGGATCGGCGGGGTCTGAGAACGCCCAAAAGCCATCGCCCATCCCAATCACCCGCCAATGCCGGTTGGCGATAACCCCCGGCGCGCGGGATGGCCCCATCCACGTACCGTTATCTTGCAACCCGCCGTAGACGTTGTACGGGTCGGCCATGTCGAAGCTCACGTGATAAAACTGCGAAACCGGCAGGTTCGCGAGGAATCGCCAATGAGTCGCCTGATCAAGCGACTGGTACACGCCGCCATCGGTGCCCACCAGCAACTGGTCGGGGTTCTCGGGATTGATCCACAGCGCGTGCATGTCGCCATGCACGCCTGCCCCCGTCTCACCCTCGCTCATGGAAAATGCGGCGCTGAAACTCTGGCCGCCGTCTTCGCTCACTGTCAGGAAAAATCCGGGCTTGTACACGCGATCGGGATTCTTGGGATCGACCGCCAGCCGCGCAAAGTAAAACGGACGCCCGCTTACGTTGAACGAACTGTTGGCTTCGGTCCAACTTTCGCCCGCGTCGTCGGAGCGGAACAGTGCGGTGTGATTCTTCGCTTCCACCACGGCATAAACGCGCGCAGTCTTGCTGGCGGCGATACCGATTCCAATCCGCCCCAGATCGCCCTCCGGCAGCCCCTTGCGGAGTTCGTGCCAGGTCGCGCCGCCATCTGTGCTCTTGAACAATCCGCTTCCCGGACCGCCGGACCGAAAATTGTGTGGCTCGCGGCGCACGTCCCACATGGCGGCGTAGAGCACGTTTGCATCCTGCAGATCCATGGCCAGTTCCGCGCAGCCGGTGCTGTCATTGCGATAAAGGATTTTGTTCCACGTCTTCCCGCCGTCTGTGGTTTTGAAGACGCCGCGTTCAGTGTTCGAATTCCACAGGTGTCCGAGAGCGCATGCGTAAACCGTGTTGCTCTCCTTGGGATGAACGATGATGCGGCTGACGTGCTCGGAATCGGGCAGACCCACAGCCTCCCAATTTTCCCCGCCGTCGCGCGAGCGATACACGCCCGTTCCGACCGACACGCTGTTCCGCACCCAGGACTCACCCGTACCCACCCACACCGTTTTCGAATTCTGCGGATCGATCGCAATCGACCCGATCGAAAGCGAAGACTGCTTGTCAAAGACGGGTTTAAACGTGGTGCCGCTATCGACCGACTTCCACACTCCGCCGCTCGCCGAGCCGACATAAATCGTCAGCCTCCCTCCCTCGCGAACAGCGGCGATGTCAGCAATCCGGCCGCCCATCGCGGCCGGACCAATGGCGCGGATCGGCAGCCCGCTGATCGTGTCCGAATCGAGCGTGACTTCCTGCGCTGAAAGGATGAGGGCGCCAAACGTCAGGCAGACAACCACCAATACACGCGAACGATTGCTCATGATCACCTCATAAGGAAATCACACAGCTCAGAATGCTTCCCACAAACGGTTGAAAGGATTTCCTTCACCAACGGCTTTGAAGGGCCCACACAGCGTTGAGCTAGCCACTTACGAATTGCACTAGCGACTAACGGCTTTGAGCTCGCCACCAACGGCCCGAAAGGGCCACTAGAAGCTTCGAACCGGCCACTAGCGTTTTGAAAGGGCGCGGCTTCAGCCGCGCCGCCCAATGCTCGGAAAAGCCCGGGCTTTAGCCCCTGAGGGACGCCCGCTGCGACAAACAATGTACGACACCAGCGTCATTAGTTCTTGGGCGGATCCGCCTTCGGCGCATCAGTCTTTGGCGCGGCTGGTTTAGGAGCGGCGGCCGGCATTTTGAACATGGCGTCGTCCGCCGGCACATTCAGCTCAACGTTGGTGATAGTGAGCTTTTGCTTCTGATCACTTCCTTTGATTCCGCTCTCCACGGCGAATGGGAACATGATCCCATTAACTGCCTTGTAGTCTCCGATGGCCGATTCAACTTCCTGTTCCGTGCCCCGGATCGTACGCTTGGTCACTTCCTTGATCTCGAGGAACGAGTCAGAGTCGATGTAGATCGTCTGCACGTCGCCATTCTTCAGAGTGACCTTTAGCTTGTAGGCATCGGTACCTTCGATCTTCTCCTTGCCCTGCAACTCCACCTGATGTCCCTTGCCCTTGTAGTCCACCAGCGGGCCATCAAGATCGGCCATCTCCTCGGTTTCCTTGGACTCGTCTGCCGACATCAGTTCCGGATCCTTCTTCCCCATAAACGGCATGATCTGCCACGCATTCTTGCCGTCGAATGCCTGCACGGCCGTCAATCCCTGTACCGTGAATTCCAGTCGCGCCAGCGCGGGCCGCTTTTGGATCAGCACGCCGGGAGCCTCTATCCCCGGCCCCATCGACATGGTCGCGGTGGACTTGATCGTCTGAACACTCTTCAGCTTCTCCGCCCCGCCGCGAGCCTGAACGTTCTTCGCAATAATTTCATCTACGCTTTGGGCCAACAGGCAAGGAGCCAGCACCACCAAAGCAATCAACGACACACACACTTTTTTGATCATCCGTAATCTCCTGGGATTTCTGGTACCCGCCTTTAAAGTCGAGCAATTGTACACTCGCGGCCTTACGACAGAGACTATGCGAAGATAGGTCGCGAGGCGCAAACTTGGTACTTGCAACCGACGATCGCCGCAAACGATGGGATGCCCGGCTCCTTCGCGTCAAAGAATTAACCGAACTCCACAAGCCCATCGCATCAGCCTTGATCTTCTATCGTTTGGTATTAGAGTTTCAGGCCGAGATCTCATCTCGGTCCACTATCGTGATCAATCCGAACGTCCCCCTGCGCGCGCAAATCGACGTGGCCGCTCTAGTCTCTGAAATGCCCTCGCTTCTATCCCTCAGCGCGAATTACGGGCCCGAACGGTTGCGTGACGCAGCCAATCAGTGGAGTTCGTCCGGAGAGCAAAAGTGGCGGCGGGCGATCCTGTCGGCACTCGACTCTGCTTGTCCGGCGCCCGCGGGCCCGGATGATTTCTTCACTCGCGCATGCCTCCAACCGGTCGCAGAAAACCTTCAACTTCAACTCGCGCAGGATACCTACACCGGCAACGCTGTCTGTCCAGCATGTGCCGGCTTGCCGCAGACGGCTGTCCTCCACCCCGAAGGAGACGCGGCTGGGCGCTGGCTGCTTTGTTCCTTTTGCCTGCGCGAATGGCCTTTTCGCCGAATTATCTGTCCCTGGTGTCAGGAAGAAAACAAAGAAAAGCTGCCTCGCTTCTCATCTCAGGAGTGGCCTGCGGTTCACGTCGAAGCGTGCGACACCTGCCGTCGCTATCTTAAGGCCATCGACATGACGCTGGACGGTTTGGCGGTTCCGCTCATCGATGAGGCCGCATTCTCGGTACTCGATGTGTGGACCTCCGATCGCGGCTACACCAAGTTCGTCCCAAACCTGCTGGGATTTTAACCTGGCATTAACATTCGCCTATTCATTCTGATTGACACCCTCTCTGTGTCGGGTGTACGTTTTCGTGCAACTTAAGGGTTTACCCGAACAGCAGGAAGAGCATCCTAGGTGTTGTCCAGTAATCCGGGGACATCTGCATGGAACTTTCACGCCGTTCCTTCCTGAAGACCGGAGTAGCGGGTGCTGTCGGGCTCTCAGCGCTCGGTTTCGACCTGCAGCCGCTGCAGGCCCAGTCTTCCACTCTCAAGATTTCCCGCACCACGCAGACGCGCAGCACATGTCCTTACTGCTCAGTGAGCTGCGGCATCATCATCCACACCATTGGTGATGGCGCGAAGAACGTCACTCCCCAAGTGGTCCACGTAGAGGGCGATCCTGATCATCCCATCAACCGCGGGACGCTTTGTCCGAAGGGTGCGTCCCTGTTGCAGGACATCGTCAATGATCGCCGCCTGCTGAAGCCGCAGGTGCGTCGCCCCGGCTCCGACCGCTGGGAAGACATTTCCTGGGATCAGGCAATCGATGAAATCGCCACGCGAACCAAGCAGCTTCGCGACGCTACTTTCATGGAGACCGACAAAAACGGCAAGACCGTAAACCGTCTCGAGACTCTTGCCTTTGCCGGCGGCTGTACCGATACCAACGAGTTCAATTACCTGGTTGTGAAGTCAATGCGTTCGATGGGGGTGACGTGCCTGGAAAACCAGGCACGTGTTTGACACGGCCCCACGGTCTCCAGTTTGGGGCCAACATTCGGACGCGGGGCGATGACCAACGGTTGGGTCGACATCAAGAACACCGACATGATGTTGATCATGGGCGGGAATCCAGCCGAGAACCATCCTTGCGGATTCAAGTGGGTAGTTGAAGCAAAACGCAACCGCAACGCGAAGATCATCGTTGTCGATCCGCGCTTCACCCGCACCGCCACCCAGGCCGACCAATTTCTTCAAATCCGCGCCGGATCCGACATCGCTTTCCTCGGCGGGATGATCAACTTTGCCATTCAGAACAAACGCTACAATGAGGAATACCTCGTCAACTACACCAACGCCGCGTTTGTCGTGAAAGATGGTTTCAAACTGCCCGAAGACGGCCTCTACTCCGGCTTCGATCAGAATGCCAAGACCTATGACAAGACCACCTGGAACTATGAAGAGGGCGGAGCAGTTTCGGGGGCGGGAGGCCCGCTACATTCGGCCGCTTCGCATGAGCAGAGCGGCAGCACCGCCCACAGCGCTGAGGGTCAGGGATATCAGGCACAAGGTCCGGCAGGTGCTAAAGGCATGGGCGGGGGACCGGTCCCTCCACCCATGTTGCCGCCGAACGTGGCTTACGATCTTTCCCTGCTGAATCCCCGCTGTGTCTTCCAACTGCTGAAGCAGCAATACTCGCGCTACACGCCAGAGATGGTTGAGCGCATCACCGGCATTCCAAAAGACCAGGCGCTCAAAGCGTGGGACACCTTCACCTCCATTCGCCAGAACGGCGACATGAAGAAGGCGGGCACCATCATTTACGCCGTCGGCTGGACGCAGCACTCTTCCGGCACGCAAACGATCCGCACGGCTGCGATGATTCAATTGCTGCTTGGAAATGTGGGACGCGCCGGCGGCGGCGTCAACGCTTTGCGCGGACACTCCAACATTCAAGGCGCGACCGACATGGCCGGCGTCTTTGACATTCTGCCCGGCTATCTCAAGATGCCGACGCCCGCCGACACGGACTTGAAGGCTTACCTCACTCGCACCACACCCAAGGCTTCGAAGCCGAAAGAGTGGGATTCCTTCAACTACTGGTCGAACACACCGGCATTCACCGTATCGTTCCTCAAAGCACTCTACGGCGATGCGGCCACCAGAGACAATGACTTTGCTTTCAACTGGCTCCCCAAGATCGATCGCAAGTATTCCTGGGCGGAGATCTGGGATGACATGTACAACGGCAAAGTCAAAGGCATGATGGCGTTCGGCATGAACGGCGTCATGATCGGGCCGAATGGGAAAAAGAACATTGAGGCATTGAAGAAAGCAGATTTCCTGGTCGTCTGCGAAATCTATCCCGACGAAACCAGCGAATTCTGGCGCGCGCCGGGCACCACTCCCGACGACATGAAGAAGATCCAAACGACGGTTTACCGGCTTCCTGGCGCAGGCTTCGCCGAAAAAGACGGCACCTTCGTGAACTCCGCGCGCTGGCTACAGTGGAAGTGGGCCGCGGTTCCGCCTCCCGGAGATTGCAGGCTCGATCAGGAAATTCTGGCACGCATCTTCTTGAAAGTCCGCGAGAAATATCAGAAAGAGGGTGGTAAGTTCGCCGATCCGATCCTGAAACTCTCCTGGAGTTATACGAATCCATACAACCCGTCTCTTGCTGAAGTCGCCAAAGAACTCAACGGCAAGGCCCTGGCCGATGTCACCGATCAGAAGAACAGCACCACGATCAAAGCCGACCAGCAGCTTCCCGGTTTCGCATTCTTGCGTGACGACGGTTCCACCATGTCAGGCAATTGGCTCTACTGCGGCTCCTGGACCGAGGCCGGTGCCCTGACGCAGCGCCGCGACCCCGCCGATCCTTCTGGCCTCGGCATTCATGCGAACTGGGCCTGGTCCTGGCCAATGAATCGCCGCGTGCTGTACAACCGCGCTTCATGTGATCTGAATGGCAAGCCTTGGGATCCCGACCGCAAACAAGTCTGGTGGAGCGAAGCCAAGCAGAAATGGGCAGGCAACGACGTTCCTGATTTCAAAGCCGACTCCGACCCCAAGACCCATATGGGTCCATTCATCATGAATCCGGAAGGCGTCGGACGTTTGTTTGTGCCCATCGGCGCCGTCGCCGATGGTCCCTTCCCCGAACATTACGAACCGACCGAAAGCCCAATCGCAAATCCATTGCATCCGAATCAATCCAACAATCCGATTGCCAAGAGATTCAAGTCGGACATGGACAAATACGGAACCGTCGAGCAGGGATTCAACATCATCTGCACCACGTATCGCCTTACCGAACACTACCACTACTGGACGAAGAACAATCCCATGAACGTGCAGCTTGTGCCCGAGCCGTTTGTGGAGATTCCTGCCGAACTCGCCGACCAGATGGGCCTGCGCGGCGGAGAGACAGTAAAGGTCACCAGCGCCCGTGCGGAGTACATCGCAAAAGCGATGGTGACGAAGCGCATCAAGGGCATGATGATTGATGGCAAGAAAACTTACCAGATTGGCATTCCGATTCACTGGGGATTCCGCGGCATCGCGGAAGACGCAGGCAAGACCGCCAGGACGCCTGTTAACTATCTCTCCCCGGCAGTGATCGACCCCAACGCCTACACACCAGAATTCAAAGGCTTCCTCGTGAAGCTGGAGAGAGTCTAGAGGAGCGCCTGAGATGAGCGATCGCAAGACGCTGCAAGTTCAGAGAATCTCGGGCCACCCGGGTCCGGTGCCGGGCGCCGGAACCCAGCGCCAGGAAGTACTCTGCAAGCTTATCGACACAACAACGTGCATCGGCTGCAAGGCCTGCGAAGTCGCCTGCGTGGAATGGAACGACATGCCGTTCCAGCCCACCATGTTCGACAACACCTACCAGACGATGCCCGACACCAGTTGGAACTACTGGAACCTTATCAAGTTCAACGAGGTCAGCTCCGACGACGGATCGTTCCAGTGGCTGATGCGCAAGCACCAGTGCATGCACTGTGCCGATCCGGGCTGCCTCGCGGCGTGTCCAGCCGATGGCGCGATCGTGCAATACAGCAACGGCATCGTCGATTTCGAAGAGGCCAACTGCATCGGCTGCGAGTTCTGCGTCTCCGGTTGTCCCTTTAACGTTCCCAAGTTCAATCCGTCCACGAAGAAAGTCTATAAATGCACCCTATGCTCCGACCGCGTAGGTCAGGGCCTGGAGCCGGCTTGCATCAAATCGTGTCCGACGGGATGCCTCCACTTCGGCACGAAGGACGATATGCTGCAGCTCGCCAACAAGCGCGTGGTGCAATTGCAGCAGCACGCCGGACTGAAAGATGCCGGAGTCTACGATCCGCAGAGCATTGGTGGGACCTCAGTCGTTTACATCCTGCACGACGCAACGAATCCGGAAAAGTACGGCGGATTGCCGAAAAACCCTCGCATCCCGCTCAGCTTTACGCTCTGGAAAAACTGGTTTAAGCCAATTGGGCTCATCGCGTCAATGATGGCGTTTGCCGGGGTCATTCTGCACTACGTGACCGAGGGACCGCGAAGAGTACAACCTCAACTCCCGGTGCGAGAGATTGATGGTGGAGAGGCAATGAAGGAAGAGAAGGAGAAGTAGATGGCCACTCCGGCGAAAAACATCGCGCGCGGTCCCGACCACTTTATCAATCGAATTGGCCTGACCGTCGTGTATGTCGGAGAACTTTTGCGCCATCGCGCCTACACGCGCTTCCTGCACTGGGCTTACGGGATCTTCTTCTTTCTCGCGTTAATCTCGGGCTTCGGCATTTACATGCCATGGATCTTCCGTTGGTTCACTCCCCTGTTTGGTGGCGGCGCCATGACTCGCTTGCTGCATCCGTGGTTCGGACTCGGTTTTGTGCTCTTCTTCGGCCTGCAGGCCTTGAATTGGCTCGCCCCGATGGCATGGGGACCCGGCGATACCCGATGGTTGAAGCGCCTCAAAAGCTACGTGACACACCGCGACAGCATTGAGCCCCCTGACGTAGGCTTCTTCAACGCTGGCCAGAAGGCGATGTTCTGGGAAATCGTTGGCGGCTGCATCGCCTACCTGATCACGGGCGTCATCATGTGGTTCCCGGAGATATTCGGCCGTTGGCTCGTCGCCGTCAGCTATGTGATTCACGACATTTCGGCCTTGATTATGCTGGCCGGCATCTTCATTCACGTCTACCTAAGCACGATCGGCGAGCCCGGCACCATGCAGGCCATGACACGAGGTACCGTAAGTGAGGCCTGGGCCTGGACTCATCACCCCGCCTGGTACAAGGACGTCACCGGCCGCGACCCGCAACAGGCGCTGGAGGAAGCCCGCCGAAAACTCAGCGCGACGCCCGACAGCACCGGGAAATGAGCGGATGCAATTACTCGGACTTGTTCACAATTGCTTTCCGCGCTTCCGCCACGGTGATCATCAGAGTCATCGGCTCGACCGGAGAAGAAGTGAATCCCCACTTCTCGTAGAAGCGTTTCGCGCGCTCGGATATCGCATGTACGAGGATCGCGCGGATACCTGCGATGTCGGCTGCCTGCACCGTGCGCAACACGGCATCTCGAAGCAGAGCCGGGCCGATTGCCCGCTCTTGCACGGTCTGATCAACGGCCAGTCGACCAACCACCATCACGGGTACTGGATCAGGCATATTGCGTCGCACCCGGCCTGGTGAAGCGATATGAGCAATGGCGCCTGCAGCCAGGGCGTAGTAACCCACGACCCGTTTCTCGATGCAAACAACATACGTCCGGGAAGCGCCGCTCTGCTCGTTTTGGAGGGCTCGCCTTCTGAGCCATTGGTCAAGTGCGGGCTCACCACACTGAAACTGTGAGACGTCGTGATTAGCAGAGAGCTTCTCCGGAGGGCCCACGTGACCACTCGGACTACTCATTGTCCCATGGTGCTCTGGCCTTCAGAAGCCGCGCCAGCCGCGCGTTGCTTGCTGGGGGTTTGTCGAGGATGGAAGTGAAACGTCTGAACTCCTCTTCCGGCAAGGCAAAGTAGCGCCGGTCAAGCAGGACGCTTTCAGCCTCCCGGCACGCGATTTCAAGCATGAAATCGGACCGATTCCGCCCTAGTGCGCTAGCTGCACGATCAATCAGCGATTTCTGCCCACGGCTCACGCGAAGATTGATGTTTTCCCCGCGATTTCTGCCGGATTTAGTGGATGACGCACCCATATATCACTCCGTTTGTGTATACGTTGACTATACATGGATGTACGCACAATGTAAATACAGTCGGCCATGCTTGTCGCTTGGCCGACCAGAACGAAACCCAGGCTGTTTCATGAATGCGGCTGCAGAAGATTTGGCTGCCCCCCAGGGATTCGAACCCCGATAACCTGCTCCAGAGGCAGGTGTCCTAGCCGTTGAACGAGGGGGCAACTCGGTGGTGGCAGGCGTCTTGATTGTAAGTGGTAGACGAACCCTCGGTCAATTTGAAGCAGGTAAGCCGATCGTTCAGGACGACCGCCCACTCGTGTCAGCATATCTCACTGGCCCAATCCACTGGCAGATCGCTCGCTGCCGATTTTCTCGGCAATCTTCGCGGTCGCGCTTTGCCGCGTGCTTCGCACGCTGTACAAAAGCGGAGTGGTGCCGCAACGCATTGAAAGCACGCACCTCATTTCGGCGGTAGAATTCTCGAAGACTCCAAATCTCCGAGAGATTTTTATGATCGCTGCTACCGAGATTGCTCCCAAGACTTCCGACCACGCCGAACTTGCACGCCGCCCGCTCGAAGCGGATCAGTGCGCGCTGGTCGTCATCGACATCCAGCAAAAGCTGCTCCCGCCGATCTTTCAGAAGGAACAACTCGTGCGCAACGCGCAGTTGCTGATCCGCGCCGCAGGCATCCTGAAAATTCCCACGCTGCTGAGCACCCAGTACGCCAAGGGATTGGGAGCCACGGTTCCCGAGATTTCTTCCCTGCTGACTGGTAACAAGGTTGTCGACAAGACACTTTTCTCCTGCTTCGGCAGCGACGCCTTCTGCGCGCTGCTCAAGCGCCTGCCAGGCCAGCGCAACACGCTGCTGCTCTGCGGCATGGAGAGCCACATCTGCGTGATGCAGACTGCGCTCGGAGCGCTGCGCGAGGGATACCTGGTGCACGTCGCCTCTGACGCCGTCAGTTCGCGCACGGAATGGAACTGGAAGATCGGTCTCGACCGCATGCGCGCCGCCGGCGCTATCATCTCTTCGACGGAAATGATGATCTATGAGCTGATGCGCTCGTCGTCCTCCGCAGCATTCAAGGAATTGTTGCCGTATTTGAAGGGATAAAGTGCCTGAACGTTTCAAAGGTTCAAGCTTTCAGAGTTTCAAAGTAAACCGCTTTGTCTTTAAAACCTTAAAACGATGAAACGTTGAAACCTGCAGCCTACGCTTCCGCCGGCTCCGCGTCTTTCTTCTTCACCCGCACCACGGTGATCTTGGCGAACCCTTCCTGAAACGACGGCGGCTTCAGTTTGGCGGCCATGCGCCGCATCATGTCTTCCGGGACCACGCGATCGCGCCGTTGATGGCGTTCGACACACACCTCCAACGGCACGTCGAAGAACACGGCATGCACTTCGTAGTTGTAGTCTTTCGCGAGTTTGATCCAGTGCTGTCGCTCTTGCGGAGTCAGATTGGTGGCATCCACATAATTCATCGGCCGCTTGGCGATCAGGCGCGCCTTCAACATCGACCGGAGATTGGAGAACACCAGATCCTGGAAACGCTGCTCGCGAACGTCATCAAATAACAGCGCACGTACCATATCACTCGAGAGCGGAACCACATTGTGCCGCTTGAACCATGAACTCTTCCCCGAGCCGGGCAGCCCAATCGCGAGCACAACAATTCCCTTCGGTGGACGCGCGGGCGCGCTCGGCACAACCACGGGAATCGCCGGAGCTTGCGGTGCGGCCACTGGCTGAGCTTCGGCCTCAGCGGGTTCAGCGCCCGCAACGTCCGGCTCATCGGCCTCGGGCTCGGCGCTCTCAGGTTTTTCCACTGGCGAACTGGGGATGCCCTTGGGCGTAAATGCCTGGGCCACGGCCTGCTCGCGTCCACGCCCTCCTCTTCCACGCCCGCCGCGACGACGTCGGCCGCGTTGCGCCGACGCGGAGGAAGCCGACTGCGATCTCGGTTCCTCGCTCGCCTGCGCCGGTGCAGACTCGTCTCCTGCCAGTTGCACGTCGACTTCTCTCTTGCCGGCAGGGCTTTCCGCAGCTTCGCGGCGACTCTCTGGCTCTGCTGGCGACGACTCGTCCGCATCAAAATAGGCGGGCTGCAACGGTGGAGGCGCTGGCTGACTGACCTGCTCCTCGGTTTTCTTCTTGCGGCGCTGTAAGCGCTCGCGCATCCATTTACGCATGTTCAGGCTTGTAACACAGATTACAGGATAAGAGCAATCCACAGAGGCACTTGCGAACCAGCTATGTCAGCTTGAACGCCGCCCGAAGACCGATTCATTGACAATCGTCCTCCTCAGTCCCGCTACAATGTTCACTATGGCAAGCCAAGTTCCCCCAGCAATTGCAGGACAGAAATACATCTCCCTTATGACATTTCGCAAAACGGGTGCGGGCGTGCCCACTCCGGTATGGTTCGGAGAAGATGGCGGCAAACTCTACGTCATGACCCGCGGCGACATGGGAAAGACGAAGCGTATCCGCAACAATCCGCAAGTGAAGGTTGCGCCCTCCACCATCCGGGGAAAAGTTACAGGGCCGGAGTTCGCCGCGACCGTCCGAATCCTGCCGCCCGAAGAGCACAGGCATGCGCGTGAGACTATTAACCGCAAGTATTGGATGGCGCGAATTCCCCTGGTCTGGTCGCGAACGGATACCTACTTCGAGATCACGTTCGCGTGAGAAGAATCTCAAAGTCCAAAGTTGTCACGGACGAGAAGCTGTGGGCTGAGATTTGCTGAAGTGCACGCAATTACAATATGTCGCTGTCCACGCAAACATGGAATGCCGCCCGGTACGCAGCTAATGCCGCATTTGTCCCTGCGCTCGGCCAAGCCGTGCTCGAGTTGCTTAAACCCAGGCCAGGCGAGCGCATTCTCGATCTCGGCTGCGGCGATGGAGTACTGACCGAGAAACTTGCCTCCTATCGTGCGGAAGTCGTCGGCGTGGACAGCTCTCGAGATATGGTAGCGGCCGCCCGTCAGCGTGGGGTCGACGCCCGGTTGATGGACGCGACCAAGCTGACCTTCGATCTTGAGTTTGATGCCGTGTTCTCGAACGCGGCATTGCACTGGATCAAGGATGATCCAGATGCCGCGATCGCCTCCGCCTACCGCGCTCTGCGACTCCCCGGGCGATTCGTCGGAGAGATGGGTGGTCACGGATGCGTCGCCGCCATCAATCTGGCGCTCACCGTCGGACTGGAAAGACGCGGAATCAAGAATGCCGCCAGCGTTTGTCCCTGGTACTTCCCAACTGTCGACGATTACACCGCGCGCCTGGAGCGCGCAGGATTTGTCGCGGAAAATATCCAACTCATACCGCGTCCTACCCTTCTGCCAGCGGGCATGCGCGGCTGGCTGGAAACTTTTGCCAATCCATTTTGTGCAGCCTTACCTGAAGGCCAAGAAAGAGGCGAATATCTGGACGACGCTACCGACATGTTACGGCCTGTGCTCTGCGACGAAAGGGGCCGCTGGACCGCCGACTACATGCGCCTGCGATTTATTGCCCGCAAGCGATAAAGACCTGTTTGCCTGGCCGTTGTCATTGAACCGTTTGAGCCTGCCTTACCACACTTCCGTCATCAGATACTCGTGAATCGACGTCGCGGCGCGCCTTCCCGCGCCCATGGCAAGAATCACGGTCGCCGCGCCGGTCACAATATCTCCACCGGCGAACACTCCCTTGCGCGTGGTGCGTTGCGTTTCTTCGCTGGCCTGAATGTAACCGCGCTTGTTCGTGCCCAGACCGGGCGTGGTGCTCTGCACAATGGGATTCGCGGTAGTGCCGATCGCAATCACCGCCACGGACAACGGCAGATCGAACTCCGATCCCTGCATCGGCACCGGCCGTCTGCGGCCGGAGGCATCGGGCTCTCCTAATTCCATGCGCACGCAGCGCGCAGAGGTGAGCCATCCTGTGCCATCGGAGAGGAATTCGACCGGGGCGGTCAGCATCTGGAAGTCAATTCCCTCCTGGCGCGCGTGATGCACTTCCTCTGCACGCGCCGGCATCTCGGCATCGCTGCGCCGGTAAATCACGTACGCCTTCCGCGCTCCCAACCGCAACGCTGACCGGATCGCATCCAACGCCGTGTTGCCGCCTCCTATCACGGCCACATCCTTGCCGTGCAGATCGAGCATCGGCTCGTCATACACAGGAAATTTGTACGCTTTCATGAGATTGATGCGGGTCAGGAACTCATTCGCCGAATACACCCCATTGAGGTGCTCTCCGGGAATATTCATGAATTGCGGCAGCCCGGCGCCCGTACCGATGTATACCGCGTCATAGCCTTCCTCTTCGAGCAGTTCATCAATCGTCACAGTGCGGCCAACGACCACGTCAGTCTCGAACTCGACGCCCATCTGACGCATGTACTCGATCTGCTCCCGCACAATCTGCTTGGGCAAACGAAACTCAGGAATGCCATAGACCAGCACGCCACCGATTTCGTGCAGCGCCTCAAACACGCGGACGTTGTGACCCTTCTGAATCAGGTCGCCGGCGACCGTAAGCCCGGACGGCCCACTGCCAACGATAGCGACCCTCTTGCCTGTAGGCTCCGCCGTCGGGATGATGTGCGTTCCCATGCGCTGCTCGTAATCCGCAACAAAACGCTCCAGGTAACCGATCCCCAGCGGCTTCACTTTCTTCGAGAGCAGACACTTTCCTTCGCACTGATCTTCCTGCGGGCAGACGCGCCCGGTGATCGCGGGCAATACGTTGGCTTCGCGAATCTTCGCTGCCGCGCCGAGGAAGTCTCCAATCACAATTCGCTGGACGAACTCCTTCACGTCGATGCCCACAGGACAATTGTCGGTACACGTCGGCTTCGCGCATTCCAAACATCGCAGAGCCTCCTGCTGCGCCAGTTCCGGGCTGTATCCCAGATTCACTTCCTCGAAATTGTGCGCGCGGACCTCAGCCGGCTGCTCAGGCATGAGTTGCCGCGGAACTTTTATGCGCTCTTTGGGGGACAGAGGATTTTTTGATTTACTGGCGGTCGGGCTCATCGCTGCCCTCCTTGCCGCGGCCCGGATGTGGCCGCACAGATCTCGTTCTCTTCCCCTTGCGCCTTGGGTTTCTTCAAGCGCTTGAATTCCTCCATCGATTGCTGTTCGGCCGTTCGATACATTGCGTTCCTTTGCACCAGCACTTCGAAGTTCACCTTGTGCCCGTCGAACTCAGGTCCGTCCACGCAGGCGAATTCGCTTTTGCCATCGATCAGCACGCGGCACCCGCCGCACATGCCAGTTCCATCGATCATGATCGGATTCAGGCTGACCACCGTGTGGATATTTTCCTTGCGGGTCAACTGCGAAACGGCTTTCATCATGACGATCGGCCCGACGGCGACGACCAGGTCGATCCGCGTTCCGTTTTCGATCAATTGCCGCAGCTTGTCGGTAACGAATCCCTTGTCTGCATAGCTGCCGTCGTCGGTGGTGATCAGCAGGGCGTCGCTCACCGCCCGCATTTCTTTTTCGAGGATTACAAGTTCCTTGTTGCGGGCACCAACGATCGAAATCACGCGATTCCCCACCCGCTTCATCGCCGCGGCTGTCGGGTATGCCATCGCCGTACCCACTCCTCCTCCAACCACGACAACAGTCCCGTAATTGCGGATCTCCGAAGGCTTCCCCAGGGGCCCCACGACATCGAGAATCGAGTCTCCCGTCTCGAGCGCATTCAGCAGGTTGGTGGTTTTCCCCGCCGACTGCACCACGATGTTGATGGTTCCCTTCTCTGGGTCAGAGTTCTCGAGGGTGACCGGGATCCGCTCGCCCTCGTCGTAGATCCGCAAGATTACAAACTGCCCCGGCTGCTGTTTACGCGCGATGCGGGGCGCTTCGATGACAAAGCGCTTGATCCCCGGCGCAAGAAATTGTGCTTGGACAATTGGGAACACAGAGCCTCCGCCACAAGTCAGGCTGTTTTGATTGTGGTCGGAGGTGGAAGGCAGCGGCTGTGACGACGATCACAAGCCGCTGTGCGGACAATAGTGATTTTAGTTACCTGCGGAATATCCGCTGGATCGCCACGGGAACGCCCGAAGCCGCCAGCCGGATCGTCATCTTTGTCGATGCCGAACTCAGCGGGCGCTCAGCAATGGCGTAGCCGTCCACTTGCACTCGAAGCGTGCATGGGCGATTAGGCGCGTAGAACCTGAAATCTCCCGACGGCACCGTGGACCGGCCAAGTACCTCGCCAGACTTGGCATCGAGCAGTGTGTATATCGCACTGCTCACGGCTTTTCCGTTGTCGGTTTGCAGATGGATATCCACGGGATAACTCGCGTTACTTGCTGGCGCGCTCTGCGCGGACACTTGCCCGGGAATCATCAGTCGGTCCCACCAGCCTAAGCTGACGGGCGCCGCAGCCCCTTTCGCGGTTGGAATCGTGCTCAAACTCGGAGGGGCGTTGTAGGGTACGGCCGTCATCATGATGGCCAGGATGCTGGCCCCTATGTAGAACGCTTTTTTGTTGGAATCGGCGCTGAAAATGAAGCTCAGCGCGACCGCCAGCACGACTAGCATGAGGACGACTACCGCGGGATAGGTTCGAACCCCTAGCACCCCCGTGAGAGCCGACTTCAAGTGCTCGACCGCCGATGCATCCTGTTTCTGCGCAATGTCCGACAAAACTGCCAGGAGCCCACCCGTTCCGGCCGATAGGCCGAGGCACATCGATTTTCTCAGCGCGTAAAGTTCTATGGCCATGGCTTCCTCCTGACCGATGGTGAGTCAAAAGGCAAATTCGTTTCAGGGATAACGCTGGAATCCGGTGCTGTTGGCGGGGCGACGATTACGCTTGAGGTTTGAGAATCACTCCCTGGCTGGTCCTGCTATTCATTACGATCCGCAGCGGATGGGCAAATTGCAGGTGGCGCACGCATCCCCGCTCTTCCACGGCTGGTTGTTCCGCGAGCCATTGCCAGTCGAGCGATCCTTCCCCCGCGTCGGGATTCAATGTGAAGTACCCAACCTGGAACGCCGTGAGGTTTTGGAAGAAGTGACTACCTTGCGAGGGTGTCACGCGGAAGTCGCGGAAGCCGGCCTCGACAATGGCCCGGGCGCCGGCGATTTCGTCCCACTCCACCGGAATCCCCAGCCAAGGATCGTTTGACCCCCAGCGCCCAACCCCAATCAACAGATACGGACGATTCTCCACGGTCAGGACAGCATTAAAGTGAGCTACAGCCTCCGCAACCTCGCGGCTGCGGCTGCGCTCGAAGCGCTGTGCATCGACGACCACAATGTCTTGCAGATTCTCAATCCGGCCGTTGCCGAGAACCTTGGTGCTGCGGCAGATCAGTTGCCCTGGATCGATCTCGCCGATCGTCAGTTCCTGGTTGTCGCGCGCTACGGTCAATGGGCGGATCTGCAGAAATCCAAATTCGGCGGGTTCCTCGCCCTGTGGCAGGCGCACTGCGAATTCAATCTCCACCGGATTGCCTAGCGCATCTTCGCCGGCGTGCACCAACACTTCCAGAATATTGGCCAGCGGAAAGATCCCGTGCTTGAGCATGGGCGCGAAAGTCACCACGCGCGCTCCTGGCCGGCTGAGGCCGTCATACACCGCATTGTTATCGGCGGAGTAAGTCGAAGCGACCGCATGAAGCGTGCCGTCGGCCTCGGCCACATCCAGGCTGAAGCGCACTTCCCGCAGATGGCCCGGGCCTCCGCCATGCGGAACGCCGTCGAGTTCCAGCGCGCAGAATTCCGTTTGCGTGTTGGCCAAGATATCTTCGACCGAGGAGAACTGCAGCAGGTTCCGTGGATACCGCGGACAGAAGCTCATGCACTTGCCGCCATCGACCACGGTGCGGCCCAGTCCGAGCGCGACAGCGGCGATGCCGTCCGAGAACGTCATGGGCTCAATCGGATAGAAATTGTGCGACCGCACCACTCCTGAAAAATCCGGATAGAACCTCGGACCGTGCGCGGTCCCCACTACCTGCTGCAGAATGACCGCCATCTTCTCTTCTTCCAGACGGTAAGGCGTGGCGCGCACATAGGCCTTCGCGTGCTGGCTGAACGTCGACGCATACACCAGCTTGATCGCCTCGCACAGTTCGTTGAATCGGTCCTCAATATCAGCCTGCTGATTCCCCAGCATGAACGTCTCGTATACGCCGGTGAAGGGCTGGTACTGCGAATCTTCGAGCAGGCTCGAAGAGCGCACGGCGATGGGGTAACGAACTTCTTCCAGGAAGGACCGCAGATTCTCCTGCAAAGACATCGGCAGCGACGAATCGAGAAAGCGTTGCTGGATCTCGCTGTCATCATCGCAGTGCAGCGCAAAATCGCTGAGATTGTTCTCCGCCAGAAATTGCTCGAAAATGTCGGTCGCGATCACGACCGCGGGAGGCACCGAGATACGCACTCCGGGAAAGCGCTTCACAATGCGCCGCGTGCGCAGCAGATGCCGCACGAATGCCAGGCCGCGGGCTTTTCCCCCCAGCGAACCCGCTCCGATTCGCAGAAAGCTCGATTGCGCCAGCTTGTAGGTGTCAGCCTTGAAATCTCCGATCAGGACTTCGTTCTGCTCGCGTCGGTAATCGTTGATCGACTCGATCAGATCGCGGCGCAAATGCTCGGGACCGTTGAAGTCCGAGACCTTGCGCGGGCGCAGCTTGGCGGCCAGGGCGAACTCGGTGCGCGCCATCAGCCAGTGCGAGAAGTGATTGCGCTGCGCGTGATACATCAGGCTGTCGGCGGGAATCGTCTGCAGCTGTTCCTCGAGTTCGTTCAAATCCGTCGCCCGGCCCACTTCGTGCTGGTCGGGCATGCGGAAAACGAAATCGCCGAATCCGAACGAGTCGGTCAGGATGCGCCGCAGATCTTTCAGCAGCGTGGGAGAACGCTTGCGCAGGAACGAGTAGCCCTCAGCCTGCGCTCGCGGTCGAAATTCTGTCCGGCTGGTCTGCAGCACCACAGGCACATCCGGGGTGAGACTCTTCACCATGCGCGCTAGCTCGAATCCAGCTTCCGGGCTGAGCTTGCCGTCCCACGGAAACTCCACGTCTGACACTATGCCGAAGATGTAATCGCGGTATTGCTGCACCAGTTCGGCGGCCTCTTCGAAATTCGAGGCGAGCAAAATCTTGGGTCGCGCCTGCATGCGCACCAGCTTGTGTGCCACGTTGATGCCTTCCTGAATCACGCGCCGCGATTGCTTGATCAGCTCGGTGTAGATCACCGGCAAGAACGACGAGTAGTAGCGGATGTTGTCTTCCACCACCAGCAGCACCGGCACGCCCATGGCGCGCGTGTCGTGCAGCACGTTGTACTTGTCTTCAATGTACTTGACGATCGCGATCAGGATGCGCGCCGTTCCCTGCCACAGGAAAACGCGGTCGATGTCTGTGACCAGATTGCGCGCGACGAAGCTCTTGATCTCACGGTAGTTGTAACCCAGTACGACGACGGGAACGTCGAGTCCGGCACGGCGCACCGCCCGCGCCAGGTCGGCGGCGTTCGTATCACCCACAGAGAGATTGGTGACGATCAGATTGAATTGCGGATTGGCTCTCGCCAGATCGAGCGCTTCGGCGCAACTGGAAACGTGTGTGATCCCGGGAATCTGCCGCAGGTTCAGCTCCAGCGATTCGTCAATGAGCAGTTCATTGAGCCGCCCGTCTTCGCGCAGGATGAAGGAATCGTAGAGGCTCGAGACCAGGAGAATGTTCTGGACGCGGAACGGCATCAGGTTCTCGAAGCCTTCGAAGCGCTCTTCGGCGTCGAGAATGGGTTCGGCGATACGAGGCAGAGACATGGGATTGACAGCTAATCATACTCGTCAAGATCGAGATACTCATGTGGCGGACAGCCGGCTCGGCTGGTCCGCTCGAGCGAAGCTCGACATGCTTTCGCTGGACTCCTAAGAGTTGGCACAAGGTCCAAATGCTTTAGCAAAGTCGGTGCGACCCGAGGCATAACTCCCCGGCCTGCTCGGGTTCTATCGCTGAGCGTACGAAGCCGTCGGGAGAACACTCTCGGCCCCGCCAAAGTTAGAGATCAGCCAGGTTTCGAAAGCCCAGGATCGAGTGGTTAAATCGGTTTAACTGTAGTTATCAAGTGATTCATAACAAGCAACTTACTGTACTTTATTTGCACAACCATTGAAGCCCTGAAGCCCTCGTGAATGCAGGCCTTTGTGGCATTTCTGCACCTCGGACGGTGCAGCTAATGCCACCTTGTGGACTTGACAATCGGCCCCCTGAAAAAAACTAAAAAAGTGCTTGCATCTTATATAGTGTTGTAGTTAACTATAACAGTGCTACTGGCCATGGCACCAGGTAAGGCAAGGTCGACCTCGATCCCAAAGAAGACTTAGTTCAAATGAGGAGAATGATTATGAAATCGCTTCGTGTTCTGCTGCCGCTGGCTTTGTTGGGTCTCTCGACCGCGGCTCTCGCGCAATCGGACGCACAGAAATCCTTTGACACGCTGAAAAATCTCTCCGGCGAATGGGATGGCCTCGTCACGGTCGTTCCACCAATGCCGGGAATGACGGGGGACAATGCTAATCTTCATGTTTCCATGCGCGTGACGTCCCGTGGTCATGCGATCGTGCATGAACTCCAGGAGGCTGGAACTCCCCTCGATCCCAAAAAGTATGATCATCCGGTCACGATGCTTTACCTGAACGGCGATCAACTGAATCTGGTTCACTACTGCGATGCTGGAAATCGTCCGCACATGGTGGCGCGGAAGTCAGAGGACGGCAAAAGCGTAGAATTCGACCTCGTCGATATTTCCGGCGGCACCGAGCACGGGCACATGCACCACGGGGTGTTCACGCCGGTCGACGCTGACCACCACATCGAGGACTGGACTTACATGATGCCAGGAGACAAGCCGATACATGCGCACTTTGACCTGCATCGCACGAAGTGAGATTCGAAGACCTGCTGAAACATCTTGATTCTTGGGTCTGGGGAAGGGCACGGATTTATCCGTGCGGGTAGCGGATTTCAATTGATCCGGCTTAGACGGCACGAATGAAGTCGTGCCCTTCTCTGGGCCATTGTTCCGCAGATGCTGGGAGCACAACGGGGAGCCCGATGGACCGTGAGTGGAACGACAATCAGCCGATTTACCGCCAGCTTCGCGATCGCGTCGTCGTGATGATTCTGGAGGGTGTGCTCAAAGAGGGTGATTCCCTGCCCTCGGTGCGCACCGTCGCCGCGGAATATCGGGTCAACCCGCTCACGGTCCTCAAGGGCTATCAGGAACTGGTAGACGAGGGCCTGGTCGAAACAAGGAGGGGCCTCGGCATGTTCATCAACACCGGCGCGCGCAGCGTGTTGATGAAGGGCGAGCGCCAGAAATTTCTCGTCGAAGAATGGCCCAGGATTCAGGAGACGATCCAGCGTCTCGGCCTCTCGGCGGAAGAACTGCTGGATGCGAGCGCGAATGGCAAGCCTTCCAAGGCTTCATCGAACGATGCGCCGTCGAATCCCAAAGGTAAAGATCAGAAGGAGCGCTGAAACCATGCCCTGCATCGAAGCACGCGGTCTGCGTAAGGCGTTTGGCACGACGGTTGCGCTCGACGGCGTCGACCTGCGCGTCGAAGAAGGACGCATTCTCGGGCTGATCGGCCCCAACGGCGCGGGCAAGACCACCGCGCTCAATGCGATCCTCGGCCTGATTCCCTATGAAGGACAACTTCGTGTGCTGGGGCGCGATCCATGGATCGAGCGCGAACAACTGATGCGCGATGTTTCCTTCATCGCCGATGTCGCTGTCCTGCCGCGCTGGATCCGGGTTTCGGAGGCACTGGAATACGTGGCCGGCGTGCACCCGCGATTCGACCGTGCCAAGGCGGAGGCATTTTTGGCGAAGACCACCATCAAGCACTCGAGCAAGGTCAGGGAGTTGTCGAAGGGCATGGTGGCGCAGCTGCATCTCGCGCTGGTCATGGCCATTGATGCGCGCTTGCTGGTGCTCGACGAGCCGACACTCGGCCTCGACATCCTGTATCGCAAGCAGTTCTACGATTCCCTGCTGAACGACTACTACGATCGCAGCCGCACGATCATTGTGACCACGCATCAGGTGGAAGAAATCCAGCATGTCATCACAGATCTGATGTTCATTGACCGCGGACGCATCGTCTTCGCCTGCAACATGGAAGAGTTCGAATCACGCTACGCGGAAGTAATCGTGAAGCCCGACCGGCTCGCCGACGCACGCGCTCTGAAGCCAATGCATGAGCGGCAGATGCTCGGACGCAGCATCCTGCTCTTCGATCGAGTCGATCGTCAGCAATTGGCAGCGCTCGGCGAAGTGCACAGTCCAGGCATCGCCGATTTGTTTGTGGCGGTGATCGGCAATCACGCCGGAACGCCGCATCCCACAACTGTCCAGAGCCCGCATGAAGGAGTAAGGCGATGACAACTCCATCCCAAACCGTGAACGGGCCATTCGAGCCGCAACCAGCACCCGCCACAGCGATTGCCCCGACTCAGGCTTTTTATTGGTCGGTGCGCCGCGAGCTCTTCGAGTACCGCTCGATCTATCTCGCACCGCTCGCGATCGGCGGAGTCATTCTGCTCGGCTCTGTGTTTGTGCTTGCCCGGCTTCCGCACACCATGCAAACCGCAATGGCGATGGAGCCCATGGCACACCGTCACGCGCTTGCCCAGCCATTCGACGTCGCGGCCGCGCTGATCATGGCGGCGGCCTTTATCGTCAGCATCTTCTACTCTCTGGACTCTCTCTACGGCGAGCGCCGCGACCGCAGCATCCTGTTCTGGAAATCCCTGCCAGTCTCCGATCTCACCACCGTCCTGGCGAAGGCAAGTATCCCGCTCCTTGTGCTGCCCGTGGTCTCTTTCGCGGTGACCTTGATCGTCGAAACCATCATGCTGCTGCTGAGTAGCGCGGTGGTGGCAGGAAGCGGTTTCAGCGTTGCCGATTTCTGGAATCGCCTGGAGCTCTACCCCACGATGTGGGGACTGGCGTATCACCTCGTCACCGTGCACATGCTGTGGTACGCGCCGCTCTATTGCTGGCTCTTTCTGATTTCCGCATGGTCGCGGCGTACGCCGTTTCTCTGGGCGGTGCTGCCGCCGTTCGCAGTGGTGATTTTCGAAAAGGTTGCGTTTCACACCAGCTACTTTTTGAATTTTTTGACCTATCGCTTCGGCGGCGGCCAGGAAGCTACCGGCAATGCGAGCCCGAACATGCTCGATCCGGATATGCATATGACGCTGGGTCCGTTCCTCATCACTCCAGGACTGTGGCTGGGGCTGGTGTTCGCCGCGGTCTTTCTTTTGGCGGCGGCCCGGCTGCGGCGGAAACGTTCGCCACTCTGATCGAGAGCTATTCACTTGATCGTCGCCTGGAAGGAGAAGCGAATATGAGCACAGCCCAAATCACTAAACGGATTGCAGAAAGTACGCCGCGCGTCGGGTCCAGGTTCATTGGCATCTACTACCTCCTCACGATCCTGACGGGCGCATTTGTTCTCTCCTTTCATGGCAGGCTGGCTTTTGTGGTGGACCTCGTGGTCGCCATTGGCTACCTGGCGATGACAGCTCTTCTCTATGGCTTGTCTGCATCAGCAAACAACGGCCAGCGGAATACGCGTGAGGAGGGCCCATGATTCGAAAGAGAATGCTTCAGGTTGTGTTGGGGATCGTTGGAACACTCTTCTTGATTGGCCTCTACGGGCTTACGCAATGGAGTGAGCGGGACGTCTTCCCTCAGATGCTCGCATCTGTCTATGCCACGCTAGGCCTTTTTTTGCTGCTCGCGATCCGGAATCCATTCGCGCATCGCAGCTTGATTGCCTTCACGGCATGGTCAAGTCTTGTGCACGGCGGCGTGATGGCAGTACAGGTGGTCAAGAACTTGATTCCTCGAGTCGACCTGGTGCGGGCAGTCCTCCCGCTCTTCATTGTCGGTGTGCTGCTGATCGCCCTTGCGCCGCAAAAGGACTCCAGCACTTCAGTAAAGCATTGACCCATCGCACTTTCCGCCACTCTACAATATCCGGTCCCCTCATTCGTCTACACAAATGGATGAACGAGGCGGCGAGCCCGCAGTACACGACAGTTGAGCGCATGGCACTCGAACAGGACCAGCGCATCTCGGAAGTGGTCAAGCGCGAGCGGTCGCGCCTGCTGAACTTCATCCGCCGACGCGTGTCCGAACCGGGTGATGCGGAGGACATTCTGCAGGACGTCTTCTACCGGCTGGTCGAAGCTAACCGCCTGCTGATGCCCATCGAGCACATCACGGGTTGGCTGTTTCAGGTGGCGCGCAACCGCATCACGGATCTGTTTCGCAAGAAGCGACCGGAGAATTTCAGCGAGATCGAGTTCTCCGACGAGAACGGCGAAGACGTGCAGTTCGAGGATCTTCTGCCTTCGCCCGACGGCGGACCCGAGGCGGTCTACGCCCGCCAGGTACTTCTGGAGGAACTGAAGGAGGCGCTCGGCGAACTGCCGACAGAACAGCGCGATGTTTTCATGGCGCACGAGCTCGAAGGACGCAGTTTCAAAGAGCTAGCCGCGGAGACCGGCGTCAGCGTGAATACGCTGCTCTCGCGCAAACGGTATGCGGTGCTGCATCTACGCGAACGATTGCAGCGCGTGTACGACGAATTTACGAAACGAGGATGATATGAGAAAGCGATGGTTTTGGATTGCTCCGCTGGCGATTGTGGCGATTCCGCTGTTTTTCTTTATCGGCGGCGAAGTGGTGATGCACCTGTGGAACTGGCTGCTGCCGCCGCTGTTCGGATGGCGAACGCTCGGCTTCTGGCAAGCGCTGGGATTGCTGGCCCTGTGCCGGATTCTGTTCGGCGGATTGGGAGGCCACGGCCCGGGTCCCAGGCGCCGCTGGGACAGCCGTTGTAAGAGGATGACTCCGGAAGAGCGGGAAAAATTCCGCCAAGCCATGCACGAGGGCTACGGCTTCGGAACGTCGACTCAGGGATCCTGAAAGAAGTGAAAGGGAAACGGGAAAAAGGGAAAAGGGGTGCCGAGGAACGCCGGAGTAGTGGCATTCCCAGGTCTCGCAACTGCAGCGAGACCTGGGGCACCCCATTTTTATGTTGACTTCACAACCAATTAGACTAGGCCCTGATCCAGCATCGCGTTGGCTACTTTCAGGAAGCCCCCGATGTTGGCGCCGTTCACCAGGTTGCCGGGCGTGCCGTATTTCTCGGCCGTTTCGAAGCAATTCTGGTGGATAGCGATCATGATCTTGTGCAGACGGTCGTCGACTTCCTGGCGGGTCCAGCTCAGTCTTGCACTGTTCTGGGCCATTTCGAGGCCTGACGTAGCCACGCCGCCAGCGTTGGCGGCCTTGGCCGGTCCGTACAGGACTTTGGCCTCAAGGAACATCTTGGTCGCTTCGAGCGTGGACGGCATGTTCGCGCCCTCGGCCACCAGCTTGATGCCGTTCTTAATGAGGTTCGCCGCGTCTTTCGCGGTGATTTCATTCTGCGTAGCGCTCGGGAATGCGCAATCGGCCTTCACGTTCCACAGCGGATTGTGCTCCAGCTTGATGTCGGTGGGCATGAAGATGGCTTTCTTGAACTTGTCAGCGTAGTCGCGAATGCGTCCACGCTTCACGTTCTTCAGTTCCATCACATAAGCCAGCTTGTCGCGATCGATGCCGTCGGGATCGTAGATGACGCCGTTCGAATCGGACACCGTGACAGGCTTGGCTCCGAAATCGAGCAGCTTCTCGACCGTATATTGCGAGACATTGCCACTGCCGGAAACCAGGCACAGCTTGCCTTCCAGCGTCTCTTTGCGGGTCTTCAGCATCTCGTTCGCGAAATACACGCAGCCGTAGCCCGTGGCTTCTGGACGAATCAGCGATCCGCCCCATCCCAGGCCCTTGCCCGTCAGGACACCCGTAAATTCGTTCCGCAGCCGCTTGTATTGTCCAAACAGGAAGCCGATCTCACGGCCACCCACGCCGATGTCGCCGGCCGGGACATCGGTGTCAGGGCCGATGTGGCGCTGCAACTCGGTCATGAAGCTCTGGCAGAAGCGCATGACTTCGTTGTCGCTCTTGCCCTTGGGATCGAAATCCGATCCGCCTTTGCCGCCACCCATGGGCAGCGTGGTGAGCGAATTCTTGAAGACCTGTTCAAAGGCGAGGAACTTCAGGATGCCGAGGTTTACGCTCGGGTGGAAGCGCAGTCCGCCCTTGTAGGGGCCGATGGCGCTGTTCATCTCGATGCGGAATCCGCGGTTGACCTGCACGTTGGCCTGATCGTCAACCCAGGGTACGCGGAACATGATGACGCGCTCGGGCTCGACAATTCTTTCGAGCAAACGCGTCGACTGATACTCGGGGTGCTTCGCGAGGACCAACCTGAGAGAGTCGAACACTTCTGCGACCGCCTGGTGGAACTCGGGCTCGGCGGGGTTCTTCGCTTTCACACTGATCATCACGGATTCAATGTAGTCCCCTGGAACTTTGATTCCCGGGGGTGTCATCACAGACATAGGTCCTACCTCCGTAGGTACAACTTAGAGAACATAATGCCGCTCCTCATTGTCGGCTTCTATAAGAAGCGGGCAGTGATAATTCTCACGGGCGCGGGTGATTGCAGTCACGGTGGATGGATGTGGAGTGGAATGAAGGGATTACGGGAACGCGCGGACCGTGCCAACACGGGCACCTCCCTGCTTTCTACATTCTGAGCGCCCAGCGGCCGGCTTGCAAGATTCGGGAGGCCAAGCCCCGGTTAGGATGGCTCTTGCGGCGGGTTTCGGGCTGTGCAATCAATGATTGCAATGCTATCATTGATTGCATGGCGAGTATTACCATCCGAAATCTCGAAGAGAGCACGAAGCGCAAGCTCAAGGTGCGGGCGGCGCTGAATGGCCATTCGATGGAGCAGGAAGCGCGGGAGATTTTAAACGGCGTATTGCGCGAGAAACCGCTGCGCCAGAAGCACAAGAGCGGCGCCGATCTGGTGAAACGAATTCGCGAGATCTTTGAGCCATTGGGAGGTGTCGAGTTGGAACCGTTTCCCCGCGAACCTATGTCCGATCCGGATTGGCTGAAAGACTGGAAAGAATAGTCTGCGCTTCCACCTTGGCGGATGACTATTCTCGACACGAACGTCGTTTCGGAGATCATGCGGCCAGTGCCGGCACCCGTCGTTCTGCGCTGGATCGGTGACCAAGTCTCCGAAGAACTTCACGTAACCGCGATCACCATGGCCGAAATTTTCTACGGAATCGAACTCCTTCCGCGGGGAAAGCGTCAGGAGATATTTCGAGCGGGTGCTGAACGACTGTTTCAGGTGGTGTTCACGGACCGCATTCTAACGTTTGACGCCAGAGCTGCCCGCGAGTTTTCTGTAATCGCATCATCGCGGCGAAAGCAAGGCAGACCTATGGCGGAATTCGATGCGCAGATCGCCGCGATTGCCCGCGCCAAAAGTGCAGCCCTCGCGACGCGCGACACCGGCGACTTCGAAGGGTGCGGGGTGAGGCTGGTCAATCCGTGGGAGGGGTAAGAACTATTCTTCTCATTTGCTCCCACGTTCAGCGTCCTTGATTCCACAAAACGGGATTCCCTCCTGAGATCGCTTCGTGCTGATCGTCCAATTCACACATCCCCGCGCCTTCTCATACTCGCTCTTGGGAAGGAGAATCTCGCCGTTCGCCAGGTAAGGGATGGGATAGTGGGTGCCTTTCTCATACGTGCCGCACCAAAGGCCGCCGGTTTTTCGCCGATCTAATACCAAGTCGGCGATCGAGAGTGGCGCTTGGCCCGGGTAAGGCAGAAAGACGTCCTCAAATTCCGACCAACCGTCCATGTTTGTCAACTTACAGCGAGCGACATTCTCATGTTCGTCAAACCAGCAATCGAGCCATTCTCCGCCATTCGAGAGCTTAAACGGCACGGCCCCCTTTTCGATATAAAGCGCGTTGGCAGAGAGGACAGGCGGCCGCCGTGGCGGCCGACCAGCCCGCCACAGAGCTACGACCAAGCAAGTGATCGTCAACGCCGCCACGATTCCCGCGACTTTAAGGACTCGCATCTCTCATCCATTGCAGCACTCAGCAGATCCTTGGCAGTTGTTCCCCGCTGAGCATATCGACCACGCGGTTGCCCCCGATGCGGCTTTGCAGGAGTACTGTGCGACCGGGGCTCTCCTCGACTTTCCCGATGCGGACTGAGCCTTGCGACACCTCAATCTTCTTTAGAACGTTGAGTACTGCATCGGCTTGCGCTGCTGGGACAAATACCGCGAAGCGGCCCTCGTTTGCTACATAGAGAGGATCGAGGCCGAGGATTTCGCAGGCGCTCTGCACGGTTTCTTGTACCGGGATCAGCGATTCTTCCAGCTTGATGGAGACGTTGCGATCCGACGCGATCTCATTCAGCGTCGTCGCCAGGCCGCCGCGGGTCAGGTCACGTAGGCAGTGGATCTCTACTCCCGCATTCAGCAGCGCTTCAACTGCGGGCCAAACGTTCGCGCAATCAGTAAGAATCGGTGACTCGAATTCGAGGCCTTCGCGGACAGAAAGAATTGCGATGCCGTGGCGGCCGAGATCTCCGCTGACGATCACAACGTCGCCAGGTTGAACCGAGGCCGGGCCGATCATGGCTGGACCCTCTCCCACGTTTCGCAACCCAGGCGAGGCGTGGGGCACCCCACGTTCTGTTCTTTCCTTTTTCTTGACCGGGGGTGCCCCGGGTCTCGCCGATGTTGCGAGACTCGCGAACTCCTGGATCACGCCGATCCCTGAGGTGTTGATGAAGATCCCATCTCCTTTACCCTTGTCGACGACTTTGGTATCTCCCGTCACGAGCTTCACGTTCGCCTTCGCCGCGGCGTGCTGCATCGAAGTGACGACCGCCCGCAGCGTGTCCATCTCCAATCCTTCTTCGAGAATGAATCCCGCGCTGAGGTACAGCGGGCGCGCACCGCACATGGCCAGATCATTCACCGTGCCATTGATGGCGAGATCGCCGATGTTGCCGCCGGGAAAAATCAGCGGGCGCACGACAAAGGAATCGGTGGTGAAAGCCAGACGTGCACCGTTGATAGAGATTACTGCTCCATCATGACGCTGCTCGAGCGCGTCGTTCGAGAATGCGGGCATGAAGATTTTTTCCATGAGCTGGTGCGTCAGACGTCCGCCGCCACCGTGCGCCAGCACAATGCGGTCGTCAGCGACTCGCGGGACCGGACAGCTCAGGTTGAACGTGGTGATTTTGGCGTCTGCCATAGTGATAGTAGGCCGCGCACGCGCCTTCGGACGATACCATGGGCGCGCCCAGCGGATTTTCCGGCGTACATTTCACTCCGAACGCCCCACACTCGTACGGTTTCTTGATGCCCTGCAGAATCAGTCCGCTGATGCAATCCGGCGATTCGCGAGCCGGCTCGCCGGAGAACGGGAAGCGGCGGTTGGCATCGTATTTCTGAAAGCGCCCGCGCAGCTGGAATCCGCTCGCGGGAATTTCGCCCAGGCCGCGCCATTGCCGCGGAACGATTTCGAAGACTTCCGTGATCGTCTTTTGCGCTGGACGGTTCCCTTCCCGGCGTACGGCGCGTGCGTATTGATTCTCGACCTGGTGGCGGCCTTCTTCGAGTTGGCTGACTGTCATGAGAATCCCGTCGAGAATGTCGAGCGGCTCAAAGCCGGTCACGACGATCGGGACATTGTGCTTCTCGGCAATCGGGAGATATTCCTCAAAGCCCATTACGGTGCAGACGTGGCCCGCGGCGAGAAATCCCTGCACCACGCAGTTGTCCGACGACAGCAGCGCCTCCATGGCGGGAGGAACCAGTACATGCGAAACGAGAAGAGAAAAGTTTTCGACACCATCATGATCCGCTTGCCACGCGGCCATGGCATTGGCGGGAGCTGTAGTTTCGAAACCAACGGCGAAGAACACAACTTGTTTTTCGGGATTCTGCTTTGCCAGTTTCAGCGCATCCAGCGGCGAGTAGACGATGCGCACCTCGGCGCCTTCCGCCTTGGCGTCGAACAGACTTTTCGACGATCCCGGCACCCGCAGCATATCGCCGAACGAGCAGAAGATCGCATCAGGTCGCTTCGCGATGGCAACGGCCTTATCGATAAGCTCGATAGGCGTGACGCACACCGGGCATCCGGGGCCGTGCACGAGAGTGATTTCGCGCGGCAGCAGGTCTTCCAGGCCACTCTTGACGATGGTGTGCGTCTGACCGCCGCAGATCTCCATGATCGTCCACGGGCGCGTGACCTTCTTGCGAATCGCGCCCGCTAGCTGTTCAGCAGCCTCACGGCCGCGATATTCACTGAGGAATTTCACCGAGTTCCTCTTGCACGGCGCCCATCTCTTCGAGAAGCTTGAAAACGCGCTGCGCTTCTTCTTCGTCGATGACGCTGATGGCAAAGCCGACGTGGACCAGAACGTATTTTCCAACCTCAGCCTCAGGCGTATAGGCCAGGTTGACCTCTTTACGGATGCCGCCAAAATCCACCTTGCCGACGCGGAAGGCGATGTCGCCACTATCGGTGATCTCGACGATGCGGCCTGGAACGGCTAGACACATAAGCGAATCTCAGCGGCTAAAGCCGCGATCAACGATCGTCCTCAACGCGACCCTGATGGGCCGCTCTTCCACGTAGACTGAATTCCACGAGAGACTGACCTCGCGCATTTATCCGTTCTTTGGCAGCACTCCAACGGCGGCGCTACGCCATAACGACCTGCCCTAGTGCGATCCCGCCATCGTTTGGCGGGACCTGGCGGTGGGTGTGCACTACGAAGCCTTGGGACTCCAGCCTTGCCGAGGCGCGTTCCGTCAGATAACGGTTCTGAAATACTCCGCCGCTCAGCACGATCTGCTTCAGTTTCGAGTTCGCGGCCACTTCCACGATCCAATTCACCAGCGCATTGTGGAACCGCGCTGCGATTCTGGAAACGGGCAACCCGTCCCGCGTGTCTCGTAGCAGGTCCAAAATCAGGGGAGCCCAATCCCCACTGGCTAGAGGATACGCCTCTTCGGTACGCAACGAGCCGATTTCATTTTCGAGCAGCATCGCCGCCTGGCCCTCGAAGCGGTTCCGCTGCGCAAGACTCGTGATTGATGCAACCGCGTCAAACAGGCGTCCGACGCTGGTCGTTGGCACGACGTTAATCCTTCGCTCGAGCATGGTGCGCACTGGCGAGTCGACAGCGTCAGGTCCGAGAGTTTCGAACAGCACGCTGGCGGCCGAGCGCCAGCCTTCGCGCACCGCGGCGTCTCCCCCCGGAAGACCGAACGGGCGCAGGTGCGCGACCCGCTCGTACTGGTTATTGTTCACCCCCTGATTCTCCACACGAAAGAATTCCCCGCCCCAGATTGCGCCGTCAAGTCCGTATCCGGTGCCGTCCCAGGAGACGCCCAGGTACGGACCTTCGACGTTGTTCTCGGCCGCGCACGCAGCCACGTGCGCCTGATGATGCTGCACGCGAATCAGCGGCAGCCCTGAATTCTCGGCCCACTGCGTCGATGCATAATCCGGATGCAGATCGCAGACGACCGCTTCCGGTTTGAAGCTGTAGAGGCGGCAAAGGTCCTCGATAGCGCGTTCGCAGGCCTGACGCGCTTCGAATGTTTCCAGGTCGCCGATATGCTGGCTGAGGAAGACATCTTGCCCGATTCCGATGGCGACCGTGTTCTTCAGATGGCCGCCGACCGCAAGCACCGGCGCGACATTGCGGGATACGCGAATTCCCAGCGGCGCATAGCCGCGGGCGCGACGCAGGATTCCGGCGCGCCCGCGCGTGAGGCGCACGACCGAGTCGTCACAGGCGCGCACGATGGGTCGATTGTGCGTCAGAAAATGATCGGCGATGTCTTTCAGGCGAGTGGTCGCTTCGTCATTCGCGATTGCGATCGGCTCATCGCTGCGGTTGCCACTGGTCGCGATTAGCGGGAACGGGCACTCCCGCATCAGCAGATGATGCAACGGTGAGTATGGCAGCATGACTCCGAGATAGGGCGAGCAGTGCGCCACATTCCACGCGATATCGGTGCCGGACTTGGGATGCAGCAGGACAATGGGTGCAGCCTGCGACTCGAGTAGTTCCTGTTCCGGGGGCGTGATCTCGCAGTATTCGCGTGCCATCTCGAGCGACGGCATTATCAGCGCAAATGGCTTCTCCTCCCGATGCTTGCGCTGGCGCAGGCGGGACGCGGCGGCCGGCTGGCGGGCGTCGACCAAGAGCTGGAATCCACCGATGCCTTTCAGCGCGACTATTTTTCCCCGCAGCAGAGCGGCGGCTGTTTCGGCAATTGTTCCGTCGAGCTTCGGTCCGCACACCGGGCAGGCATTGGGCTGAGCATGAAAGCGCCGGTTGGCAGGATTTTCGTATTCCTCCCGGCACGCCGGGCACAACACGAACTCGCGCATTGTTGTGTTCGGACGGTCGTAAGGAATGTCGACCACGATCGTGTAGCGCGGGCCGCAGTTGGTGCAGTTGGTAAAGGGATACTGAAATCGCCGATTGGCGGGATCAAAGAGCTCGGCGCGGCAGTCTGCGCAGGTGGCGAGATCGGGGAGAACGTTGACTGACTTCGCAGAGTCTGCGTCGCTGTGGTGAATCTCAAACTTCGTCGAGCCCTGCGCGGGGATCCAGTCCGACTCGCGGACGGTCACCACTGAGGCTTTCGGGCGCTCCCCCTCGATCCGCTGTTCAAAAAGTCGCAGCTCCTCAGGAGCACCCTCAACTTCCACGACAAGCCCGGCGGATGAGTTCAGTACCCAACCGGTGAGGGACATCTCGGTGGCAAGGCGGTAGACGAAGGGCCGGAAGCCGACGCCCTGCACGGCTCCGCGCAGAGTGACCCGGAGGCGCTGCGTTGCGGCTTTGGGCGTCACTGGCATCCGCAAGTTTGATTTTAAACTTCCAGCAAGGCCTTCGCGATGCTTCGTGGTTTACGCCTTTGATAGGTCCTGTTCCACCAAAACCGAAATCTGTGCAACCAACTCTGGAAGAGCCGCCGCGACTGCGGGAGAAAGAGAGTCACCGTGGTTGAAGTTATCTCCCGCAACGGTGATTACGAACGCCCTCGGGCTTACACCATAGAGTCGAACGGCCAGATCGAGGACCTTCTGCGGAGAGAGGATGTGGGAAAAGCTCGCAGGCTCGCCCGCGCCGCCGCGAATTTCTTCGAGCCGAATCGCGCCTGGCTTATTCAGGGAATCATCGCATGAGGCCGCATCGACGAAAATGACGCACCGGAAGTTGCGGGCAGTGTCCGCCAATTCCGGCGTGAGTTGATGAAGGCGGACGATCTCGATGTGAGATTCGACGAATTTGGGCGCGAGCGCATCGGCGGCGCGCCAGGCGACGCCGTCATCGGAGCGCATCGGATTTCCGTAGGCGACAATTAGAACGGTGGGCACGGTGTATGTCCCGGTAGGGACATCTGATAGTAGCCCAGCGTTTCAACGCTGGGTAACGCGGCACGAAAGAACGGCGTCCCGGAGGGACGCCTGAACCAAGCAACCCAGTGTCAGCCGCGCGTCCAGCAGTTTCTTTCGACTTCAATGATCAGAAACGAGTTCGCACGCACATAACGGGAACGACGCCGTTCCAAAAGCACTCGTGAGACAGCTCCAGCTGTTACCAGGCGCTGTTGAAGACCAGGTTGTAGGCATTGACGCTACCGAGGCCGGTAGCCATATCCCAGCCTGGAGTCGCGCCGAATGCGGGTTGATACGAGTTCGCACCCACCGTTGGCGTAATCGTAGCGGTGCAGGTCGCGCCTTTCCCGCCTCCGCCTGAGATGGTGCACTTGGCGACACCGGTGTATCCGCTTCCGGCGGCGGTCAACGTCACTCCGGTTGCAGTGCACTTGGCCTGAGTACCGCCTGCGAAAATCGTGGTGCCAGTCGGCGACAGGTATTTCGATTTGTTGTTGGGAACAGTAATGGTGCAAGTCGGCGTGGTGGTGTAGCCTGATCCGCCCGCCTTCAACGTCAGGCTGGAGATCTTTTGCGTGCTGATGACGCCATTTGTGCCTGAGGGACGATAGCAATCGGCCCTAAAGACAGTGCCGTTGAATTGGCAATTCACGTCGATATCTCCCTGCGTAACATCGTTAAACACGCAGCTGTTGCCTGCCGCCTCATTAATCGAGTAGCAGGATGGGTTGCCGTTGGTCCCGAACTCGGTCTTGGCAATCGCGTAGTAAGTCGGATTCGGATTGCCACGGGGTCGCAGCCAAAACTGACGCACCGAGACTCGCGAGGAGTCCCACCAGCACCCCTGCGGCTGCTAACGCGAGAAATTTCCTTGCCATTTTGTTCACCTACCGTGAAATCGAACCCGGAATGGAAAGACCAGTGGCTGAGATTTTATCTCAGTTCGTTAAGCGCCGAAGGGCGAAAGAAAATGCGTAGTGCATGGGCAATGAGTTATGAGCAGAGGCTGGGTTGCTCATCCCTCATTGCTCATTGCTGCTTTATCCTTGGTCTTTGAGTTTAAGCTTTGACTTGTTCTCTTCCATGAACTGCTTGATGTCGTTTGCAGCGCCGAGCAGGCGGTTCCACTGCTCGTAGTACAGCGTAACGGGAAAGCGGCCAAGTCCGTACACGCTGACCCCACCCTTTTCTCCGACCTTGAAAATCAGGTCGCCGCTGCGCTTCTTGGTTTCGACATCTTTTTCCAGTTGAGCCAGCTTTGCTTTGAGTTCCTCGTAACTCGGTTCTGCCATATTGCCTCTCTTTTAGGGATAGTAAGTGCTGGTGGATAGAGGCGACCCCACAGTCGCGCCCCTGCCTATAGTAACTTGTCGGAAGTTGCCGCGCTGCGGATAACCGTTATAAGCTCTAAGGAGTCTAAACCCAAAGCGGAAATCTATGCGTGTCTGGGTACGATGGTCGGCGTTGCTCTGCTTGTCCTTAATGCTATGGACGGTGGCCGCGGAGTCGACCCACAATCACCCGAACCAGACTGATTCCGCATCTTGCTTAATCTGCGTGGTGGCGCACAGCGCCAGTCCGGCAGCCATCTCCGGCCAGGCCGCTCCGGTGTTCGCGGCGATCGGCCAGTTGCAAGAAGAAAATGTAGTAGCGAAGGCCCGGTTTGATTTTTCCGATGCCGGCATTCGCGGTCCTCCTGCTGTCCTGTAGGGAATCCACTCAGTTGCAGTCTGGTTCGACGCTTACGCGGATGAACCGCTTATTCCCTATTCATCATGCAGTCAGGAGAGCATTATGCCTATCTTCGGTAAGGTGTACCGCGTCGCCTTGGCGAGCGCGCTTTTCCTCGCGCCCTCGATCGTCGGAGCGCAGAAGGCTGGAAACTCAGGTTCGATCCATGGGGCCGTTGCGGATCCGACGGGCGCCGTGGTGCCGAATGCGAAAGTCGAGATTCGGAACCCCGTCAGTGGATTCGAACAATCTACAACAACCAATACTTCCGGCATGTTTGAATTCTCAAATGTCCCCTTCAATCCGTATCACCTGTCGGTAACCGCCGCGGGCTTCGCTTCTTATGCGCAAGACGTGGAGCCGCGTTCGTCCGTCCCGGTCAATCTTTCCATCACCCTGCAGGTCGAGGGATCGACTACCCAGGTCACGGTGGAAGGAGCCGGCGATCTGATCGAGAACGATCCCACGTTTCACACGGATGTGGACAAGGGTTTGTTCGACAAGCTCCCGCTGGAGAGCTCCACTTCGCAGGTCAGTTCCCTGGTGACGCTTTCCACTCCCGGAATTTCGGCCGACTCGAACGGTTTGTTTCACGGACTGGGAGACCACGCCGAAAACTCCTTTGTGGTCGACAATCAGCCCATCACGGACCAGCAGAGCAAAGTGTTCTCCAACCAGATCCCGCTGGATTCGGTTGAATCCCTGGAAGTGATTTCCGGCGCACCGCCCGCCGAATATGGCGACAAGACCAGCGTGGTGATCAACGTGACTACCCGGTCGGGTCAGGGCGTGACCACGCCTCACGGCAGTCTCACTACATCCTATGGATCATTCGGGACCGCGAACGCCGCCTTTGATCTCGCCTACGGCGGCAAGAACTGGGGAAACTTTTTTCTCGTCAGTGGACTAAATACCGGCCGCTTTCTCGACCCGCCGGAGTTCACGGTGATGCACGACAAGGGGAACGAAGAGAATCTCTTTGACCGCGCCGACTATCAGATCTCCTCGGCCGATTCGGTTCACTTGAATCTGGGCTACACCCGCTCGTGGTTTCAAACACCGAACTCGTTCGACGCGCAGAATGCAACCGCATGGAATGGCGTGACGGTCAGCAATGGCGGACTTGGTCCCGACGGCAAGGTGGTGGGTGCTGCCGACCAACGCTCACAGATCAAAACGTTCAACATCGCTCCGTCATGGATCCGGGTGTTGAGCCCCTCGTCCATCCTGAACGTCGGCGCCTTCGTGCGCCGCGATCACTATGACTATTATCCGAGCGGCAATCCGTTCGCAGACTTGTCACCGGACCTGCAATCCGAGACCGCCGGCCAGGATCGAACTCTGACCAACGCCGGACTGCGTGCCAGCGCTTCGTATGTAAAAGGCATCCATAACGTAAAAGTGGGGGCCGTCTACCAGCAGACCTTCCTCAACGAGAACGATAGCCTGGGTATTGTGGATCCTACGTTCCTCCCTTCGCTCAGCGATGCAAATGGGAATCCCTGTTACAACGCAGTTACGGGCATGGCAATCGGCGCCCCTTGTTCAGACCTGCTTCCTTACGATTTAACGCGGAATGGCAGCGTGTATGGTTTTCATGGACACACCGACGTCAAGGAGTTGTCGGTGTACGCGCAGGATGCGATCAACAAGGGAAACTGGTCTCTCAACCTCGGAATGCGCGGAGACTTTTACAACGGCCTGGTTACGCACCATGAAGCCGAGCCGCGTGTTGGAGTTGCGTACAAGGTCAAAAAGAGCAGTACGGTTCTTCGCACCTCGTATGCGCGAGTTTTGGAGACGCCTTTTAACGAGAACCTGGTGCTCGCCAGCTCAGGTTGTGCGAACGCCGTTTTGAATCCCTTGCTGGGGTGCGGGGCAGCAGGAATAAACCCGCTCAGTCCCGCCTGGCGAAATGAGTTCCATGCGGGAATTCAGCAAGCAGCAGGACGGTACCTGGTATTTTCGGGCGAGTACATCTGGAAGTACACGCACAACGCTTACGATTTCAGTATTCTTGGCGCGACGCCGATCACCTTCCCGATCGAATGGCACAACTCCAAGATTCCCGGTTTCGCGGGACGGGTGAGCGTGCCGGATTTCCACGGCTTTTCTGCGCTGATGGTGTTTTCCAGCGTAGCGGCGCGGTTCTTTCTGCCTCAACTAGGAGGAGCCGGGGCCGTGCCATCCGCCCCCGGGGGAGTGTTCCGCATCGATCACGATGAGAAGTTCAACCAGACTACGCACCTGCAATATCAGCCCTGGAAACGCGGCCCCTGGGTCGGATTCAACTGGCGGTATGACAGTGGATTGGTAGCGGGCTCAGTTCCATTTGCGACCTCAGGCGACCCGAACAGTCCCAATTTCCAGGTGAACCTGAGTGGACTCACGGCAGATCAACAGTTTCAGGCAGGGCTAATCTGCAATGGGCAGCGGTCTACTCCGACAGCTCCGCTGCCCTCGACCTGTCCAGGGTCGCAGTTTTCGTCAAGCCTGGTGAGCATCCCTGCACCCGGAACCGAGAACGACGACAAGAATCCTCCGCGGATTGCTCCACGTCATGTGTTCGATCTGGCAGTCGGGCATGACAATCTGCTCCGCGGCGATAAGTACAAAGTGAGCTTGCAGGTGACGGCCATCAATCTCACGAATACTTATGCACTTTACAATTTCCTTTCCACTTTCAGCGGAACGCATTATGTGACCCCCCGAGCGGTTACAGCGGAGTTGGGGTTCCATTTCTGAGAAAAACGCAGGAAAGAACAGAAGCACTACGAATCCAAGCTTTGCGCAGGAGGAAGGCAGCATGAAAAAGTGGATGGTTGCGGCGTTCATGACGGTATTCTGTATTCCTCTTTGGGGGCAACAGACGAGCACCCCCGACCTGGCCGCACAGAATGCGGCCTTGGAGCAAAAGGTCCGCGACCTGGAGGACCGGCTGATCGCGCTCGAAGGGAAAGTTCGTATGCTGCAGAGCGCGCCGCCACCCGCACAGCCGGCCGCCGAGGCGCAACCTGCGGCAGTTCCGCCAACGGCAACGGCCGCCGCTGCGCCGCAGGCAGAGCCCCAACCGCAGGCCGTCCCGAGCACCACATCTCCGAATCAGGGAGAGTCGGCGGTCGTGAGTACTGGAGGGACCTTGCCGAACTATGGTGGCGCATCCTCGGCCGCCAAGGCGCTCAATCCCGACATCAGCGTGATCGGGGACTTCATCGGAGCGGCGGGGAACGGGACCGTCCCGCCGCTGGCAAGCTTGCAGCCGTTCCCTTCCCTGCAAATGCATGAGTCCGAAATCGGCCTGCAGGCCATCATCGACCCGTACGCCCGCGGCGACTTCTTCATTTCGTTCGGCGAGGAAGGCGTCGATCTCGAAGAGGGTTACATCACATTCACGGCGCTGCCCGCCGGATTCGTGGCGAAAGTCGGCAAGATGCGCTCGGCATTTGGTAAGGTCAACATGATGCATAATCACGTGCTGCCCTGGGTGGATCGTCCGCTGGTGACTACGAACCTGGTCGGTGGCGAGGACGGCATCGACGACGCCGGCGTTCTCAGTCGAGCGCATTCTCCCGGCGCCCAAGGGCATCTTCCTGGAAGCAACCGGCCAGGTGTTTCGCGGAGATTCGGCCGACGTGTTCCGAGCCGACGACGCGCAGCGACGTCAGCGCTGTGGCGCACCTGAGCGGATATAAAGACCTCACCGAGTCCACGAACCTCGATCTCGGGCTCTCCTACGCGCGCGGGCACAACGAGTATGCTTGCAAGCGGCACTCCGGGGACTTCCTGACCCATTTGTATGGAGTGGATGCGACGCTCCGTTGGAAGCCTCTGCGCCGCTCGATCTACCACTCGTTTGTCGGGCGCAGCGAGTTGATCTGGAGCCAGCGGCAGCAGTTCCCGGCTGAGCAGACGTGCCTTCGGGTTCTATGCCTCTGCCGATTACCAGCTGGCGCGGCGGTGGTTTGTGGGCGGGCGCTTTGACCACTCCGATCGCAGCCGCTTCGACGAATCTCACCGACAAGGGAGTCGCGGCGACTCTGACCTACTGGCCGAGCGAGTTCAGCCAGTTGCGCGGGCAGTATCGCTTTACGCATTATGCGAGTAACATCGGACAGCCAACGAATTCTTCATGCAATTGATCTTCTCGCTGGGCGCGCATGGGGCGCATCCGTTCTAGACATGGAAGGACAGGAATGCATGAAGCGCTGAAAACCTTGCTGTTGATCTCTGTCGCTGGCCGGCTGCTGCTTTTGCCGAATTGGGCTCGAAGCCAAGAAGCTGAATGTCGTCACGGCCACCACCGACCTGGCTGCGCTGGCGCAGGAAGTCGGCGGCGACCAGATCAGGTGGAATCGATCGCGAAGGGCTATCAGGATCCGCACTTTGTCGAGGCCAAGCCGAGCTTCCTCCTGAAGCTGCGGCAGGCGGATCTGCTGATCGTGGTCGGCCTGCAGCTGGAGATCGGCTGGCTGCCGCCGCTGATCACCAGAGCGGCAACGCGCGCATTCAGGTCGGCGCGGCCGGATACCTGGACGCTTCGCAGTTTGCGGAAATTCTGGATATTCCGCAGGGCGCCGTCACCCGCGCGATGGGCGACGTGCATCCTCTGGGCAATCCGCACTACTGGCTCGATCCCGACAACGGACGCCGCATCGCCAAGGGTATTCGCGGGCAAGCTGGGCGAACTCGATCCCGCCGAATGCGGCGTACTTCCAGGAGCGCTTCCAGGATTTCGACAAGCGCCTGACGGCGGCCGAGCAGAAGTGGGATGCGGACATGAAGCCCGTATCGCGGGCGCAAAGTCGTGACCTATCACAATTCTTTCCCCAACTTCGCCAAGCATTTCGGCCTGAATGTGATCGGATACGTGGAGCCTCGGCCGGGGATTCCGCCGACGCCGAGCCACACCATCGAATTGATCGGGCTGATGAAGCGGGAGAACTGCAAGCTGATCCTGGTCGAGCCTTACTTTGACCTGAAGACGCCGCAACCATTGCTCGCGAAACCGGAGGCAAGGTCGTCGATATATCTGCCGTCGGTGGGCGGAGAGAAAGATGTGACGGACTACTTCAAATTGTTCGATTACGATATTGGACTTGCTGAACAAGGCATTCCAAGCGACGCAATAGGTTCGAGGAGACCGATGGAAATTCTTCCTTTTCTGATCTGGCCGTTTGTGGCCAGCCTGATTCTGACCGGCATTCACGCGTATCTGGGCGTGCACGTAGTGGAGCGCGGCGTGATCTTTGTCGATCTGGCGCTGGCGCAGATTGCCGCGCTAGGCGCGACCATCGCGATCCTGGTCGGCATGGATCCGCACGGACGCGGCGCGTACTGGCTGAGTCTGGGATTCACGTTTCGTGGGCGCGGCGATTTTTGCCTTCGCGCGCACGCGGCGCGGGCATATTCCGCAGGAAGCCTTTATCGGCATCGCGTATGCCGTCGCCTCGGCTGCGGCCATTCTGGCCATGAGCAAGGCCACCGGCGAGACCGAGCACCTCAAAGACATGCTGGTCGGGAACATCCTCGCGTGTCCCGCGCCTGACGTCATGAAGACGGCACTCCTGTACGGAGGCGTGGGCCTGTTCCACTACATCTTCCGTCACAAGTTTCTGCTGATTTCCACCGATCCCGGCCGAGGCCGAGCGCCAGGGCATCAACATCCGCTTCTGGGACTTTCTGTTCTATGCATCGTTTGGATTTGTGGTGACGTCGTCGGTGGCGATTGCCGGCGTTCTGCTGGTGTTCTGCTATCTGATCGTTCCGTCGGTGGGAGCCATGTTGTTTGCGGATCGCGTTGGCCCGCGCCTGGCGATCGGCTGGACGATGGGGACGCTGGTTTCCGCCTCTAGGCGTGTACTTTTCGGTGTTGCTGGACCTGCCGACTGGGGCGACCATCGTGTGCACGTTCGGCGCGGTGCTGATTGCCATGTTCCTGATCCACTTGCTTGTTCTTCCATGGACGGGAGGCGCGCGCTTTGGCGGGCGCGGCCTCGGCGGAGAACCCGAAGGAGAAGGTTCTGCGGTAGGCTACCGTCGTCATCTGCCAGGAAGCCAACCGCTCCTCCGCCGGTTGAATCGAAAGAATGGTTCTGTGGGTATTGGCCCGACATCGCTACTCATGTGCTTCATCGACACCCGTGAGGCATCCCAGGGCTGAGCGATTCGCACAATCGTTAGCCTAGTGGACGCGCCTCGCCTAAGCGGCCGATCCGTTACCAACTCTGGATGCAGACGCCGGAAGCTCTCCGTGATGTGGCAATTCCAGCAGACAGGCTGGTGTGTAGAGAAAACATTCCGGCAGTTGCTTGGACGGATTCACATCTTCCACTCTGACGTCCTGAAATCGGGGCCCAGTAACGCTGAGCCATGATCCAGATGATGTAGTGTCCCGATCGGCTTGCGGCAGAAGCACGCACCTTTTCCCTTCATACCACTTGGCCACGATATTCCACACCAGGCAATTCTGCGGGATCGGCTTCGACCTGCGACAGGCAATCCTGACCGCAGTCCTGGCGCTCAGGCCAGCGGGAACACTCTCTCAGCCGGAGAGTGGGTTCGTTGTAGAAGGCTCCCAGTGCCGCTTCACCGGCGGCCACGTCGACGGCCTCAGGCTCGTGCGTCTCCGGGCACGTTACCAGGCGTTTGCCTCGAAACCTAAAGTACGCGCGCACTCCCGGGACCGCCCGAAAGACAAACAGCGCGACTGCCAGTACAAGGACAGCAATGATGATACTGAGCACGGTTGCGGACATAGAACACCCCCCGACCTGCTGTGAATCCGTCGTAGCCCCGAGCGGGACGGACCGTCTTACAGTTCAGTCTGTGCGGGGGAATAGGAAATGACGATGCTTCGAATCACCGGGACAGGTGATTGTGCTCACAAACTCTCGTCAGAGACGGGGTCTACTTCTTTTTCTTCTTGGGTTTCTTGCTAGGTGCTTTGGATGCGGGTTTCTTCACGGGCTCTTTCGCAGGTTTCGATGCCGGCTTCCCCGCCGGTTTCGCCGGCGCGGGTGCTGGCTTCCCAGGTTTGGTTTTTTCCGCCGCTTTGGCCTCAGGTTTCGCTGGTGCAGGAGTCGCTGGCGCAGCTGCCGCTTTCCCTTTCTTCCCTTTCCCTGCTGGCTGAGCTACAGCCGGCTGAGCGGTCTGCTGGGCAGCCAGTTTGGCCGCGCGCCCGCGCCGTGGCGCTGGAGGTGGAGGCGGCGGAGGCGGCGCAAAGGGTTTCAGGAATTTTAGCGTCTCGGTGCGCGAACGCAGCTTGCCATCGAGCAGCAACAGGAACACGTCGTTGGCCAGTCTTGGGATAGATCGGCAGTTGCGGCGTAATCAGCAACTCGGTCATCTCGGGCAACGGGATCTTCTGCTGCACTTGCCGCCACTTGGTCAGATAATTCTTGATCTTCTGCTCGACCGATTGCTGCTTCGCCGTGACCGCCAGGAACAGCACCATCTCCGGACGCGCCGACGAAAGCAGCTGCCAGGTGCGGGAAGGCGTTGCTGCCTCTTTCCCCATTAACCGCTTCGCCAGTTCCTTGGCGTGATCTTCAATGTCGCGCCAGGCTTCGACCAGATCCTTGCGCGGGATCACCTTCTGAATGTCGCTGACGTCTTTGTCCGAGAAGTGTGATGTAAGGAAGTACATCACTGCCGGTCCGGCATCGGGCGTATAGCCCAGATCGACCATCTGCTGCCGCGTCTTCATCAGCGCGGTGATGCCGTTGGTATCGACCTTGGCCGACGTCCACTTATCGTGCAGGATCTCGAGCCAGCCTTCCTTCTCAAGCATTTTCACCACGTGCAGCGGATCGTCTTCGTGCGCCAGTGCTCCGATCTCGTGTCCGATCGAAGACTTCAAAATGTGGTCGATGTACTTTCCTTCTTTGGCGGCGTCGTAGCGGGCCTGCGTGCGTTCTTCCAGCGGCCAATGGAAGCGGGCGGCGAATCGCGTGGCCCGAATCAGCCGCGAGGGATCTTCCAGGAACGAATAATTATGCAAAATGCGGATCAGTTTCGCTTCAATGTCAGCTACGCCGTTGAAGGGATCGAGCAGCAGTCCGCGAGAGCCTTCGTTGAGCGATAGCGCCATCGCGTTGACGGTGAAGTCGCGGCGGCGCAGGTCCTCGTGGATCGTCGACGGCATTACGAGGGGAGGCTTGCCGGTCTTCTCGTACCGCTCGGTACGCGCCATGCTGACTTCGGCGCGCGCGTTCCCCGGCAGCGCCAGAAAGATCGTGCGCGTGTCCTCTTCGACGGCGGTGATCTTGGCGCCTGCCTTTTCGAGGTCCTTTTGCAGCTTGAGGGGATTGCCCTGAACGGTGAAATCAAGGTCGCGGATGGTGAATCCGCTGATGATGTCGCGGATAGCCCCGCCCGTCAGGTAAAGATTCATGCCCGCCGCGCGGGCTACGTCTTGCACGAGGCCGACGCCCTTCAACTGGTCCGGCGTCAGCCGGATTTCCATCGTGTAAATGTAATCAGCCATTGGCTTTCAAGCAGCTGTCAGGCCCTTGGCCAAACGCGATTCGATGCGCGAATCGCCCCGGGGGAGGGTCCGATTTGCCGCGTTTTTCACAAGATTTCCACAGGTCCGACACGCGACAGCATCCGACCTTAAGCCACCAGCACGCAAGTGGCCTAGTAGCAACTACTTATACAGAATGGAATCTCTCCGGCAAACTCAAGAAAATAACACAACGTTTATATTTTGGCTACTGCCAAGCGGGATTCCGGCAGTTTGTGGGCAAAAAGTGCGAAAATCAGATAGGTAGGTGTCAGGGATCAGAGGTCAGGGGCCAGTATCTCACTTGCTGACCGCTGGCCCTGACCTCTGGTCCCAGCCTTCCATGCCTTCAACACACAAGAAAGTCATTGTCCGCAAGATGGACCGCGACTCGGTCTCGGGATACGTATCGCCGACTCAGTTCGTCAACGACGGCAAGGTAGAGGTTCTGAATACTTCCGGGACAGTGATCGCGATCGATCTCCGCGAGATCAAGGGCGTCTATTTCGTCCGTGAATTCGGGGAAGCCGAGTCCCTCACCCGCAAGACATTCACTTCCCGTCCTCGCGCTGAGGGACTGTGGGTGCGCCTGCGCTTCAAGGACAGCGAAGTGCTCGAAGGCCTGATGCCGGCCGACCTGCTGCATAGCATGCCCGAGGGATATCTGGTAAATCCTCCCGACCAGCGCTCGAACACTCAGCGCATCTTCGTCCCGCGCACGGCATTGGAATCTCTGACTGTGCTGGCGGTGATCGGCGCCGCCCGCCGCCAGCGTCGCCCGCAGGATCAGCGCCAGGTGCCGATGTTCGAAGAGTAGGTTTGTGTAGGGACGGACGCCTCCCTCCGTCCCGCGGGCGAAGCCCGCGTGTCGCTCAACAGCTCTAGCTCGGAGCCCCAAGTCACTGCAAGGCTTGCATTCGGCAGGGGTCCGCCCACCGGGTTCCCATCCTTTGCGTGGTTTGGACGCAACAGTTGTTTGCAAAGGGTGGGCATTCCCAATCCTGGACCCCTTTTGAGGTTTTGACTTTCTTTTCATACTGAAGCCGGCGCTCTCTCTTTACAGCAAAGCATGCCCAAGGGTCTCAAGCGCTTTACGGTGACGTTCATCTGCATTCATCGCAATCGGGTGAAGGGCAGACTGCTGCTCGAGCGGAAACAGCAGCTATCGCAGCTACGCGTATGACCCAATGGGCGTGGTAAAGATCAATCAATGGCCTGCGGCCGTGATGAAAGATTCGGACGGTTGCTTAGCGGCATACATTACGGGGAGAAGGCATCGAATGCCCACCCTTTGCAAAAAAGCGCAAAGAAACCTGCCCAGTGCGAAGTCGAAGGGGTGGCCACCGGGTTTTGTGCTCGCGTAAAAGGGTACGACAACCGCCGTTGTTCCTTGCGGCAGTCGCTAGGCTGGCGTGTTACATCCCGGCACGGCGAGCCCTCAGCACCCACCCTATGAACCGCCTTGCGCCGCGAATAACCAGCCTCGCGCTGGAAAACTTCAGGTGATCTGCAGACTCAATTGGTCTTAGGCTTGTCTGTTTGATGCGAATCAGTTCGTCGGACTGTACCTTTACTCACGTGGGGTGCCCGCCGTCTCGTCTCTACGCCTTCTGGTAACACCGATCAGTTTTGTACTATGGATTCCTACTTGGCCGAATAGGTTAAACGATGCCCAAGGCTGATTGGCCAATCCCGCCGAGCTAACAATCTTCACGAAAAGATCCTTCCCTGTGCTGCCACCGCTAAGGCCAACATCGAATTCATTCGCTGACCGTTGAATGTATAGCACGACCCCGCGCTCCTGTTCGCCGACCGTGCACGCGGAGGGATCCCAAAGAGTTGTTCCAACGAAAGCCCACACGGCAGGATTGGATGTATTGCCAATGTAGGTTTGGAATGTGTCGCCTGGGGGCGACCCAAAGCATCCGGAGATGCCGTTCAGGTAAGTTATCTCGATTCTCTGAGCCACACTGTGCGGTGGGATCTTCAATTCCACGATGGCCGAGGGCTCGTCGTCCGGAAACCAGACTACACGATAGAAGTCTCCGGTCGCGCCGCCCCAAGATCCGCCATCGGTAGCGGGTTCGGGTGGGCCAAACCCGGTGAGTCGCCCCGGCGGGGAATCTTCTCCCACATTAACAACGTCGAGCGTGGCTTGCCTCATTGGCGCGTTTGCTGTTGGCGCCTGTCCAAGCATTGCTGGTGAAAACAACAGCACAAGAACGCAAACACCCATTACAAAGCAAAGGAGCCATATTGGTGACGAAAAATCTCGAACTGATAATTTCCTCATATCTCCCTCCTTCGGTCGAACCAGCTGCGCCCATCTCAGCTGCATCTTCAATTTCGTTAGAGTCATCGCGACGATCTTTCGTGCGGTGAGACGGGCCAGCGTCGGCCGCATTCCTTTTAACCCGAGCCACATAAAAGTCGCGCAGGGCCTGCATGTCCTCTCTGAGGTATCAGGCTGGCATCAATGGTCCTTGTTGATGTCGCGAAGAATTGCATCCAGGTCCACCATATTCCCCATTACCTGATAACCAGCGTCGTTGGGGTGTAACGGGTCGCCGGCATACGCGGGTAAAAGGTTAGTCGGGTTGGCCGGGTCCCTGAGTGCCAAGTCAAAATCGATCACTCCGTCGAAGGCATGGCTCGCACGTATCCACTGGTTCAATTTCTGCCTTTCCTGTTCCCCGAAAGGAGTCCCGTAGCTCCCACCGTAGATCGCATTCGAGCCCCCAAAAGGCGTCAATGTGCCGCCGTATATTTTCAATCCCGCTTGGTGGCACGCAAGAATAATTTGCTGGTCAACAGCGATCAATACGTCGGCAGTTGTGGAGACATCGCCGATGTCATTAATGCCTGCGAGTAGAATCACAGCCTTTGCGTCGGGCTGGAGCACCACATCACGACCAAGGCGGCCCGGAATCGCAACTCCAAACTGGGGGAAAACGGGACGATTCGTCAACAACTCGTTTCCGGTGATTGCTGCGCTGGAAACAGACAACGTTTCTCCCCGCCGGGCTGCCAATCTGCGCGCGACCACGTCAGGATACCGGCGGTCAGCATTCGTAGTGGATAAATAGCCATCAGTAATCGAGTCGCCAAGAGTAACCAGTGCGCCCTTGAGTCTGGGTGAGGCCAGTACATCTACACCAGAGACAAACATCCAGCAGGAGATAGTCTGGGCAAATCCGCTGCCGTCAGTTACCGCGGAAGTGTTGCCCGCGCCAAGGTAGTTGTTTTGCACCGCCAAGAAGTGTTGTGTCGCCAGGCCCGTGCTATCTGGCAGAAAGACACTAACAGCTAGAGTTGTCAGGGGCGGTATCTGCAAGTTGATTGGATCGCTTAGGGCCTCGCTGTTCGCCGCAATAATGAGGGAAGTCTTCCCACTGAAGCGCAGAGTCCGCAACGTTCCTGGAATGACCGCCGCGCCACCTGCCGAGACTGCGACCGTTGCGGCCCCGACATTCAACGGGGTAGCGCCGAAAGCATTGGAGATCCGTACCCGCACTTTGTCCCCGCCGGCACTCAGGTACATGATGTTGCGGACGGTCTGGTTCGTGAGCCCCACATCCGACGGGCACCCGGGAGAGAAGAATGTGCCCCCTGTCATCGGGCTCCCTTGCCATGCCGCAACCCAGTGCAACCCTGAATGATTGGGCCCTTTCGCGAAAGAAGGAGTGATGGAATAGGCAGCCAATGCAATCACGGATGTGGCCGCCCAGAGAATCCGTAGGCGCCTCGGCCTGAATTTGGCTGAATCTGCATGTAGACATTCAAATTTGTTCATTTCGATTCTCCTGGTGGCCTTTTGGGAGCACAAGTTACAAGGTGATATGGGTGCGGGGTGCGGCCCGGACCCCGCGAAGATGCGGAGATGGGTCACTCGGTCGCATGTGCATAGCGACCTCCTTAGTTGTCTTCGGACTTACCCCAGGAATCGGCCCGCGAACGAATCGCGATTGCCTTGAAATGGCACTTTACGCGAGGGCAAAGCTTAATTTGCCCACAGTCTGCTCTTACGAAACCTTTCCGTCAACCGAAATCTTGAGCCAAGAATCCAGAGATCTCGCGATGAATTCAGTCGGGGGTCAAATACCTTTTAGGAAAAAACAGTGAGGAAATCCGGGGAAATCCATGATAAATAAAAGTCAAGAGGAGACGGAGGTCTGCTTGCACTTAGAGGAGTAGGATCTCGAAGCGAAGATCAAGCGCTTGAGTTAGCGAACGGCCACCGATCGTTGAGTTCGGCCAAAGCGGCAGCTTGGTCAAGACATCCATTTGCGGGAACCAAGACTCCTCTGCCCAGTCCCCGAGTTGGCGAGGAACGGCCGGTCGATCGCCGCTTGGTCAAAGTTTTTCCTTCTTAGGCAGCTTTTTGTGTCAGACCTTCCGAAGGCCGCGCAGTTGGAAGACCTCGCCGCTTTGTCGACGGCCCGGTGGGTACCCGACTGCTGACAGCAAGCGTCTAGAGCCGCTGGTGAGAGAAATCACAGCCCAATGTGACCTCAACCCTTGCGCACCAAATCAGCAGAGCAGATCATAGCCAAAGCGAAAGCGGTGCAAGCAGGAATCGGTCGATAGAACCTAACTCCTTGCGGCTCAATATTGTGCCCCTAAGCGGTTGAGCCCCATAGATTATTTCGGGATTTTCCGGTAACCCCATGATCCCAATAGACCGGGAGGGGGGAGGGGTACCCCGAAAGTGCACCGGTTTCCCAAAACGAAACTCCATCGAACCACGGCAAAAATTAGCAAAGCCGGTGGTCGACGCTCCCACCTATCCCTCAGTTCACCGGAGTCAGTACAAAGGCGTGATTGTGGCCGTTGTGGCTGCCGTAGCCGGTGATCTGCCCGACGTTGTTGATGGCGTTGGCGTTGATCAACGTCCATCCCGAGTGCGCGGGGATCAGTGAGTTCAAATCCCGCATTCCGTGTGACGGCGTCCAGATCATCGCATGCGGTGCATTGTTCGAAACGTTGCCGTAGCCCACGACGACATCAGAATCGTTCACGCTAAAGGCAACGCTGTAGGTCCCACCCTTCAGCACGCCGAGGTCTCTGATTCTGCCGGAAGCATCCCACTTGACTGCGTGCCAGTTGCCGCCCGTGTGGATGCCGTCTGACTGTCCTACGATGACTCCCAGCGAATTGATCGCATTGGCCATGCTAGTCACGCCTCCCGAGAGGACGCCCAGGTCTTTCATCTTGGAGCCATTCCAAAGAAAAGCGTGCGAGGAGAACGGCGGACCGTAGCTGAAAACGGATTCGCCGACGATCAGTCCGTTGTCGTTGATCGCGAGCCCGGCGGTGAAGATCGCGTTCTGCAACTTGCCGAGATTCTGGATCCTGCCGTTGGCCCATTTGGTGGCGTTGACCATGCCACTGCTCAGGAAGGAATCTCCGGAAACCTCTCCCGCGGAGTTGATTTGGAACGCCGCACTGGACGAACCCCCCGAGAGCGTGCCGAGTTTCTTGATGGTCCCGGTCGGCGACCACTGCACCGCGATGAAGTCGGTTGCGGGCTGTCCCTTGACGTTCGAGTAGCCGACGATATTGCCCGCGGCATTGATTCCGATCGCACCACTCACCGTTCCACCGGAAAGCGTACCCAGATCCTTCATCCCTTTACCCCGCCTCCAGTAGAAGGCACGCTGTCCCGGGACCAGGCCGGTACACGGATATCCGTACGAAGTCTGGGTGTCGGAGCAACCAACCACGTCGCCGAGATCGTTGATCCAGAATCCGCTGCTTTCGTTGTCGCCCTTAAGCGCGCCCAGGTCGGTGATGGTATAGGTCTGGGCCGACGCGAGCGCGGCGAAAACTAATATGAACGCGGCCAACGGCATTGCCACTGCACGACTCATGGGTCCCCCAAGTTGAAAAGTGTGGTGCCAGTATGCCACCGGCGCATCTGCAGCCGTAAGACCCAGTAGTACACACTGAAGCCTCTGTCCCAGCGCGCCGTTCAGGCGGTGACACGATGGATACATCTATTTGAAAAATGGCGTGCCTTGCTGTACTGTTTCTGGTCCAAGGCTCTCGAGCCGAAAGAGACCTGGCGGAGTCCCTCCTTCCTCCTTCCGTTGGCTCTCAACGGGCAATGTGTCAACCCAGGTTGAGGTGTGATGATGCGCGCTCTCCCCTCGTCATTCGTAAAGCCTGCTGTGTTCTCAAACTCCTTCACTCTGGCTGTAGTTCTCGGAACCTCATTCTTTTCCCACTCGGTCGCCGCACAGGAACAGTCGCAAGCCGTTGTGGCGAGTCCGCGGCCACTGATTACCCAAGCTCTCGACGAGTCGCAGCTGACGATCCTGAAGGGCAATACGCATCCGCTGGCGCGGCGTGAGTTCGACTTGGGCACGGCTCCTGCAAGCCTGCCCATGGAGCGCATGCTGCTGGTGCTGAAACGCAGCGAGGAGCAGGAAACTGCCCTGCGCAAAATGCTCGACGACCAGCAGGACAAGAACTCGCCCAACTACCGCAAGTGGCTCACACCGGAGCAATTCGGCTCGCAGTTTGGTGCAAGCGACGCGGACATGCAGACGATCACGTCGTGGCTACAATCGCACGGTTTCCAAGTGGGATCGACCAAGGGACGCAGCGTGCTGGAGTTTTCGGGCTCGGCAAGCCAGGTGCGTGAAGCGTTTCATACCAGCATTCATAAATACGTGGTCAATGGCGAGCAGCATTGGGCCAATGCCAGTGATCCAAGTATTCCGGCGGCGCTGGCGCCGGCGGTGGCGGGGGTTGCGTCCCTCCACAATTTTCCTAAGAAGGCAATGAGCAAGTTAGTTGGGACGTATTCCGAGAACACGAAACAACTGATTTCGGCAGAACCAAATTACACGTTTTCCTGCTTCGGCGGTTACACGTGTTATGGACTCGTTCCTTATGATTTCGCGGCGATTTATGACGTGCTGCCGCTTTGGAATGCTGGGATCGATGGTACCGGGCAGACCATTGCGATCGTCGGACGCACAAACATCAATCCTGTCGATGTAACGAACTTCTGGTCACTATTTGGGCTCAGTGTTCCACAGAACAAGCTGACAATCACAGTTAATGGGCCAGATCCCGGAATCAACGGAGACGAAGGCGAGGCCGACATCGATATCCAGTGGTCTGGCGCCGTCGCGCCGAAGGCGCTGATCAACTTCGTCACGTCGCAATCCACCAACACTACCGACGGTGTAGATCTGTCCGCGATCTATATCGTCGAAAATAATCTGGCCCCTGTAATGAGCGAAAGCTATGGGCAGTGCGAACTCGGACTGGGTACGGCAGGCAATCAGTTCTATTCGACCATCTGGGCACAAGCTGCTGCCCAAGGCATTAGCGTGTTTGTATCCTCTGGCGATAACGTATCCGCGGGCTGCGACAATCCGAACGGACCGGCTCAATATGGCCTAAACGTAAATGGACTCGCGTCTACGCCGTTCAATGCTGCTGTCGGAGGAACCGATTTCAATCAGTACAACAAGTGGTCCACGTACTGGAATTCGTCCAACAACGCTACGACTCAGCAATCCGCGAAAGGGTACATTCCAGAAACAACCTGGAACGATTCCTGCACAAATGCTCTCGCCGTTACGTTGGGATATGGGAGCAACGCCGAGCAGGCCTGCAACAATCCGGACATGATCAATGCAGGAGGAGTGATCTTGTGGGGCGGGAGCGGCGGGCCGAGTAATTGCGTCGTAAACACCCAGGGAGTGGTGGGCAGTTGTACGAGCGGTTATGCCAAACCGTCATGGCAGACCGGAACCGGGACACAGACGGATCAGTTGCGGGATCTTCCCGATATTTCGCTGTTTGCCAGCGACGGATTCCTCGGCAGTTACTACGTCATATGCCAGCAGGATCAAACCTATGGCGTGTGCGATCTGAACAATTTTGCGGGGTACGGCGGCACCTCCGTGGCTTCGCCCGCCTTCGCGGGAATCATGGCTCTAGTCAACCAGAAGATGGGATCAGCCCAGGGCGTTCCGGGCTTCGCGCTCTACAAACTCGTCAGCAAGCAGCCGAACGCCTTTCACGACATTCCGACCGATTCAACGATTGGAGGTCCGTGCATCACCGGCACTCCAAACTGCAGGACAAATACATCAGGTCACACTTACGGGATATTGACGGGATACAGCTCTGGCACGGGATATGATCTGGCAACGGGTTTGGGCTCGGTTGACGCGGCGAACCTCGTCAACAACTGGAGCAAAGCGACATTCACGGCAACGACGGCGACACTTACGCTGAACAGCGGGAGTCCTATCAATGTCACACACGGCACGGCCGTGCCCGTCAATGTCGCCATGAGTCCGACCGCTGCAACCGGCAATGCAGCTCTGCTCGTGGATGTGGGGCCCGGAACCACCACCGGCAAGGCGATCGATTTCTTCTCGTTGAGTCGAGGATCGGTTGCGAGCAACACCACCCTCTTGCCAGCGGGCACTTACGACGTGATCGCGCACTACGGTGGCGATGGAACCTACGGCGGCAGCTATTCCAATTCCGTGAGCGTTACGGTCAACAAGGAGAACAGCACCGTAGTTCTGCCCGGACTTCAGCTTGGTGGTGCTAGTGTCACGACGGTGAAGTATGACGATCCATACACGGTCAGCGCCGGTGTGGAGAACGCGAGCGGAAAAGTTTGCAATCCTCCACCGTATGGAAAAATCACCTGCCCCACCGGAAGCATCAGTCTGAGTGATGGCACTGTTGCCCTGGGGAACGGACCATACCCGCTGGATACAACGGCATTCATCCAAACACCGGTCGCGGCATTCGTACTGGCAGCTGGAACACACGCTCTAAATGCGCAATATAACGGCGACCCAAACTACAATGCCGGCTCTACGTCGGTAACGATCACAGTGAGTCCGGCTACCACCTCGCTGCCGGCCCCGGCTGTCTACAGCGCCACAGTGGGTCAAGCTGCGTCGATAAGCGTAACCGTAAGTACGACAAGCTATGGCGTCGCGCCAACCGGCACCATTACTTTTTACGCGAATGGAAAGCTTTTGAGCGGAACGTCGTCCTACAGTTCGAACAACGGGGGCCCCGGTTATTATGCGTCGTTTTCTAACTGGTTCAACACGAATGCAAGTGCATTTCCGTCTCCCGGAAACTATATGATCACAGCGATCTATAGCGGAGATGCGAATTACAACGGCTCTACGTCCGTGGTCACCGATATCACCGTTCTCTATCCAGCTCCGAGTACGACGGTGACGCCAGCATCGCAGACGGTAAATTACGGAGGGACGGCGACAGTCACAGCTTTAGTGTCCAGCGGCAAGAAGAAAGCATATCCGAGCGGAACCGTCACTTTTGTCGACAACGGAACCGGAGTGACCGTGTCGGGACCAACAACGTGCTCGAGCACGACCGATAGCAGCGGCAATTATGCGTGCCAGTCGTCAGCAGCCTTTACCGTTAACGATGGCTACGGCATAGTCGCTAATTACAGTGGAGACAGCAACTATCCCGCCTCCTCCGGCTATGCCGGTATTACGATGCCGGACTATTACATGTTTTTGAATCCGCCGCAGGTCACGCTTACGGCCGGGCAATCGCAGAATATAACCTTCAGTATTAACTCCACAGCGGGCTTTGCGGGGACAGTCACCAACTTCAGCTGCTCAGGCTTGCCTGCGGAAGCAACCTGCACGTTCAGCACGACCCAACTAACCGCCGATCCAAATCAGGCTGTTTCAGCAACACTTACGATCGCGTCGACAGCAATTGGGCAAGCGCGTCGCGGACTGCGAGCCGCGAAGATGGGAACTGCCTGGCTTTCGCTGGCGGGCCTGTTTTTGATGGGTGCATGCTTGATCGGCCTTTCAACCCCACGCAGGCGAGGACTGTCAGTCGGGTTGCTGGCGTTGGCAATCATGCTGACCTTGCCGAGTTGCGGAGGAGGCAGCTCACCTGCGCCCCCGCCTCCCCACAAGAATCCCGTACCGTCGATTACTTCGCTGAGCCCATCGCAAGTGGCCGCAGGTTCGCAGGTGGATAACCTCACGATTAACGGAGCGAATTTTATGAGTAATTCCGGCGTCACCCTGGGCGGCGCCACGATGGCGGGATATATGCCGAGTGCCAACCAGATTGTCGTTTCTCTTTCCGCAAGTCAACTGGCGACCGTGGCACAAATTCCAGTGGTGGTGACGAACCCGCCTCCTGGAGGCGGCCCTTCGAGTCCCGTCAATTTTGTGGTGACGACCGGCACGCCCACAGGCAATTTCAACATCACGGTTACGGCTACTAGTGGAGGATTGACGCGCAGCACACAGATGTATTTGATCGTCCAATAGATGATTGTCTCGGGTGAGGGCGGCACCTCAATCCGGCGCGGCCTACGCATTCGCTGGGCGTACTCGTGGAAGGCGCTCCCGGCCTGAACATGTCGCAGTGGTGTACGATTTACTTCGTTACCACTCGACATCCATGAAACTCTCTGCTCTTGCTGCGGCACTTGAAGTGCGTCTTGAGAACGGGTCCCCTGACACTGAGATCTCCGGGCTCAATGGGATTGAACAGGCTGGGCCCGGGGAACTAACGTTCGTCTCCAATCCAAAGTATGCGGCGGCGGCGCGGACTACGCGCGCGGCGGCGGTCATTGTGAGCGAAGACTTCCCGGCGATTCCTGCGGCGATGCTCCGGGCGAAGAATCCGTATCTCTCGTTCGCGAAGGCTCTGGAACTGTTTCACGCGCCGCTGCGGTACGCTCCGGGAGTGCATCCCACCGCGGTAGTGCATGTCAGCGCGCGCATAAGGGCAAACGCACATATTGGTCCTTACGTCGTGATCGACGAAGACGTCGAGATTGGGGCCGATGCGGTGCTGCTGGCGCATGTGGTGATCTATCGCGGCGTGAAGATCGGCAGCCACTTCTTCGCGCATGCGCATGCCACTGTGCGCGAAAACTGCCGGATCGGCAACAACGTCCTGCTGCACAATGGCGTGGTCATCGGCAGCGATGGATTCGGCTTTGCCCGCACTTCCGAGGGACACTGGCACAAAATTCCGCAGCCCGCACCGGTGGTCATCGAAGACGATGTCGAGGTGCAGGCGAATTCCTGCATCGACCGGGCGAGCGTGGGCGAGACCCGCATCAAGCGCGGGGTGAAGGTCGACAACCTGGTACAGGTCGGACACGGATCAACCGTCGGGGAAGACGCGCTCCTCTGCTCGCAAGTCGGCATTGCGGGATCGACGGAGATTGGGAACCGCGTAATTCTAACCGGGCAGGTCGGCGTCGTGGGCCATTGCAAAGTTGGCGACAACGCCATCGTGACGCCGCAGAGTGGGGTGGCAAATGACATTGCTGCGGGAGCGCTGGTGAGCGGTGCTCCGGCGGTGGATCACAAGCTCTGGCTGAAGTATTCGGCGATCCTGCCGCGGCTGCCGGAGATTGCACGGGCGGTGCGGGCGCAAAAATCAAAAGAATAACCACAGAGGGCACTGAGGATCACAGAGGAGTTGGTTGCGCCGTTCCTCCGTGTTCCGCTGTGTCCTCTGTGGTGAGCGATTGTTGCCGGTATTCTTCCGGCAATCCACTTTCGATCACCGCTCTGACTTTTTCCATCAGACATTCACGGCTGCCGAAGTCTTTCGGCTCAATCGGGAGATGAAAGATCACCTGGACCTTCGCGGGCTTGATGGCGAATCTTGCTTTGGGCATGGCGTAGTGCGTGCCCACGATCGTCATCGGGATCACCGGAACGCCGCACTCCATCGCCAGGTAGAACGGGCCCTTCTTGAAGGGGAGCAGTTTGCCGTCGAAGGAGCGCTTGCCTTCGATGTAGATGATCATGTTCAGGCCTTCGTCGACAACGGCTTTGGCGGCGCGCACTGCTTCGATGCCGGCATCGCGATTGCCGCGATCGACGGGGACGAGCGATCCCATACGCATGGCAGCGCCCAGGATCGGCGTCTTGAATAACTCTTTCTTGACCATGACGGAGGTTCGCCGCGGGATCAGCGGAACCTGGATCGGCGGGTCAAGATTCGAAACGTGGTTGGTCATGAAGATGTAGCTGCGGGAGTGATCGAAGCGATCGAGGCCGACGGGTTCGACGCGCACGCCTGCAACCCAGACTCCGCCGCGGGCTCCCCACATGAACAAGCGATAGAGAAGGCGGATGTCACCGGTCAGCAACGTCCAGGGAAATCCGATCAATGCCGCCACTGGGGCGGCGATGCCCCAGAAGGTCAGCATGAGAACGGTGCGGATCATTGCGCCGGAACTCCTGAGGTCGCTTCCGCTTCGCCTTTGAGCCAGGCGGCGCGGCGCGCGCGTTGCTCGGGCGTGACGTGGTCAAGGTCTCTTACGTGGTACGAGACGTCCTGGCGCCCAGTCACTTTCCATTTCAGTTCTCGTTCGGCGCCTCGAGCGCGAATCTTGACCGAGATGGTCTCTCCTATGCTCATTCGCGCAAGTTGCTGGTTCGATTCTTCGCTGGCAGGCTTGCCCTGGATCTCAGTGATGATATCGCCAACATGCAGTCCGGCGCGCTCGGCTTCGCCGCCCGGCGTAACCGCGATGATCGACATGGGCCCATCGAAATTCCGGGAGGCGATGAAGCCCGTGTCCGCAATACTGATCGAGAACTGCTCGACATGCAGGCCAACGTAGAGCAGGAAGTCGTTCCAAGGGAGCTCTTCCCTGCCCGCCACATATTTCGTGAAGAACCAGCCAAGATCGGCGTGGCTGACCGCTTCGGCGGCTTCGCGCACGCCGTTAGAATCGTCGAACAATCGGCCCTTCTTCGCGTAGTTCGCGTTCATCCACTGAAAGAGTTCGCGCAACGAGGCGCGGTCGTGACTCGCATCGCGAATGGCAAGGTCGAGCATAAATCCGAGTAACTCCCCTTTGTTGTAATAGGAAATGCTACGCTCGGGACGACGGTAGTAATCAAATCCCTCGAGCCACGCGCCCAGGCTCGATTCCTCCGCTGTTTGCGTGAGGTGCGCGGGCCGGTTCTCGAGCTCCGAGATCTGTTCGCTAAGGCGGGCCAGGAACTGCTTCTCGTCGATCAAGCCAGCGCGAAGCTGGATGATTTCCTCGGCCGTGCTGGTTACGCCTTCGCTGAACCAGAGGGCGCGCGTGAAGTTTTCGCGGGTGTAGTCGATGGGCTCTAGAGTTCGCGGGCGAATTCGCTTGACGTTCCACAAATGGAAGAATTCGTGAGCGGTCACGGAGTTCAAAGGATAAAGACTCCGGCGGATAGTTTCAGCGTTGATCTCGATCGCCGTCGAGTAGGCGTGCTCCATTCCACCGCCAGCTGGGCCGCGGGGAAAGTGGTAGAAGAACGTGTAGGTATCGAAGGGGTGGTCACTAGTCCAGGAAGTGGCGGCAACGACGATCTTCTGGAGATTGGCGATGATCCTGTCGGGATCGTAGTCGGCTGGGTCGGCATCGATGATCACGCGGAAGTGGCCACCAGCCTCGTCGAAGCCCAACTCGCGGAACGCACTCATTTCGACGGGAGAGTCGACGAGACGGTCATAGTTTTCGGCACTGTAGGCGTCAGACACATTCTGTAAGGGCGTGGCGATATGCCAGTCGCTGGGCACGTGGCTGAAATGGATCGTTAGGGGAGCGTTGCGAGCGTCGACCGGGTACATCAGGATTTGAGCGAGGTTCAGGAAAGCGTGGTGGGAATTGAGCTGTGCGCCGAATGGACCGAAGGAATCCACGTAGATTTGATACTCGACAATCGCGCCTTCCGCGGCGCCCTCGAGTCGCCAGCGGCTGTCGTTAGCCTGCTGGATTGGAAGAGTGTTTCCGGCGCGGTCTTTGGCGCGAACCCAGTTCACAAATTGGGCGAAGTCGCGGACCTGGTACAGTGCGTTCCAGACGGGAAGCTGGAGTTCGCGCGATGCCGCGCCGGGAGGCAGGATGATCTGCACCTGCACCAGATGCTGCTCCGGAGAGTCGAGAGAGACGGTGTAGGCAACGTCAGACGCTGCGGAGAAGGCTGCGAGAATGGCGGTACAGAGTGCGACCCGGACGGCGCGGCGGATAGCGTGCGTCGTCATTTCCGATTGGCCATTTCGCGCAGGCGTGCGGGGAGCTTTTCATAGATGCCGCCGAATCCGCCATTGGAGAGAATCGCAACGACGTCTCCGCTGCGGAGTTCTGGAGCGATGGATTGGACAATAGCGTCGGCGTCGGCGAGAAGGCGTACCGGGCGCCCGTTTTGCTTGATCTCAGCGGCAAGGGCCGGCAATTCCAGGCGTTCGTTCTCGGGCACGGCCTCAGAGCGGAAGACGTTGGCAACGACGACTTCATCCGCCTGGGCAAGGCTGTGGGCGAGATCGGTTTGCAGAATGCGGCGGCGCAGAGTGTTGGAGCGAGGCTCGAGAATGGCCCAGAGCCGTGCGCCGGCGTAGCGCGCGCGCAGGGCCTTCAGCGTTCCCCCAATGGCTGTCGGGTGATGCGCGAAGTCATCGATGATCGTGATGCCATTCACTTCGGCTTTCACTTCAAGGCGGCGCTTCACGCTTTTGAAAGTGTTGAGCGCCTCAACGATCGCTTCCTTGGAGATGCCGCACGATGAGGCTAATGCGGCTGCGGCCGTGGCGTTCCATACGTTGTATTCACCTGCGAGAGGAAACTCGAATTCAGCCCAAGGCTGGCCATTGCGAACGACGATCCATCTCGTCGCGTCTGGATCAAGGCGGAGCTTCGTGATTTTCCAATTGGCGCGTGGACCGGTTCCGTATCGCTCCACCGGAGAGAAGGCCTTTGCCAGACACCGCTCCAGACTTGGGCTTTCGGTGGACTCGCCTGCGGCGCCGTCAAAGGCAATGATGCAACCGCGGCGCGGAACTAGATTTACCAGGCGCTTGAATGCGGTCTCAACGGCGTCGAGGTCTTTGTAGATATCGGCATGATCGAACTCGACCGAGGTAAGAATCACGGAGTCAGGAAAATAGTGCAGAAATTTTGGTCCCTTGTCGAAGAAGGCAGTGTCGTACTCGTCGCCTTCCAGGATGAAGTGCTTGCCCTGGCCCAGGTGGAAACTCGACCCGAAATTCTCGGCAATACCGCCGATGAGGAACGAGGGATCAAGGCCGGCGTGGTGAAAGATCCAGGCGAGCATCGAAGTCGTCGTGGTCTTGCCATGTGTTCCAGCTACGACTAACACCTCTTTCCCGCGAAGGAATTCATCGTGCAGCAATTGCGGAAGCGAGCAGAACGGGATGCGTTGATCGAGGATATGCTCAAGTTCGGCGTTGCCGCGCGAGATCGCGTTGCCTACTACGACGAGGTCTGGCTCTGGTTCGAGATTTTTCGTATCGAATGGCTGGGCCACCGGGATACCGAGATCGCGGAGAAAATCCGACATGGGCGGATAGGCAGCGGCATCGGAACCGGTCACGCGATGTCCTCGCTGCTTGAGCATTCCCGCTAGAGAGGCCATGGCTGTGCCGCAGATGCCGATCAGGTGGATGTGTTTGGGCGGTGTCATGCTTCGAACAGATTTGCTCCTTTGCTTCCGAAAACAACCACAGGGGCTAAAGCCCCGACATTTTTGGACGTTTATCGCGGCCCTAAAGGGCCGCTCTTCCACGGTACAGTCAACATTTCTACGGTGCGTTCCACCAACGTTCTACAGTACCCTCCACCGTTCTATGGTGCTCTCCACGGGCTTCCAGCGTGCTTCCACAATGCGGCAAACGCCAAAGATTGATCGAGACCCGTTAAAGCGTCACTGCTGTTTCCAGCACTCTCAAGGCTACTCGATTGCCCCGCACTGACAAGTTCGCTTGCACTCCGAACGGGAGCGTGATGTTTCCGGACGTCACGTGGCCCGACTTCACACCAAACGCGACGGGAATTCCCAAATCGCCGACGATCCTTACGATGACTTCCTGGAGAGTGTAGTCCTGGGTTGGCGACTGGAGGCAATCGAGCATCTCGCCGAAGACAATGCCTCGAACCGCGGCGAGATGTCCGGCCAGTTTCAATTGCATCAGCATGCGATCGACTTGAAACGGCTTGGTGGCAACGTCTTCCAGAAAAAGGATCGTGCCTGTTGTCTTTATCTCGAAGGGAGTTCCCAACGAAGCCACCAGGATCGAGAGGCAGCCTCCGTACAACATCCCTTGAGCTTCGCCGTCGACAAGGCCCGTGGCCAGTTGATTTAGTGGAACATCCCAAGGTGACGATTGCGACATAGCCGATTGCCATGACGACTGATCGACTCCACCTTCGTGGGCCCAATCTTTGGCCGCCATCGGCCCGTGGAAAGTGACGAGCCCGGCTGCATCCGTAAAATGTGTCAGCAAGCATGTAATATCGCTGTATCCGACGAAGATTTTCGGATGCGACTCGATCTTCTCGAGGTCGAGTTGATTCAGCAGATAATTCGCCCCGTAGCCGCCACGCGCGCAAACAATCGCACGGACGTCATTGCGCTCGAACATTTCTTCCAACTCACGGACGCGGCGCTCCACCGAACCTGCGAAATAAATATCCCGATCAAGAATCGAGTCCAGGTAGAACGGCCGATACCCCGCGCGACGCAGGGCCTCGCAGCCAGCTTCGAGGTCGGCCTGCTTGATGTTGCTGGCAGGCGCGACGATACCGACCGTGTCCCCGGGACGGAGGGCGGGAGGCTTGACGAGTTGAACACTGGAGGCCGACATAAGCGCACGGGAGTGGACCGAGGACTCGAACAGGCCCTCGTCAACCTATATAGAATTCTCCTTGGCACACCAAGTGTGCCGGACCGCGCAAGTAAATGTCGTTGACTTGTCGGCGAACCGTCTGCGTGCCACCGGGCGCGTGAACTTTGACGGTTGAATCGGCGCGTCCCGCACTGATTGCGGCCACTGCTGACGCGCACGAACCGGTGCCAGACGATCTTGTCTCGCCGGCACCGCGCTCGAAAAAGCGGGCCCGCAGATCAAATTTGCTGTCGACCACGACGTACTCGACATTCACGCCTTCCGGAAATTGTGGCAGCCTTTGGATCTCTGCCGCTTGCGACTGCCAGTTGCGAGTGAATTCGGGAACGATGATGACAAAGTGCGGATTGCCCATCGAAACAGGAATGCCGCGCACCTCTCCGGGAGTGGTGTTCACGGTGAGTTCGGGTCCGACCGTGGCCTTTCCCATTTCTGTTTCGAATTCGTATTCCGAGTCCCGGCGCGCGGTCAGCACACAGACTTTGAGTCCCGCTCCTGTCAAGATCGCGATCCGCTCTTTTCCCTGCGTAGAGCAGACATAGGCAGCGACGCAGCGGGTGCCGTTGCCGGAAATCTCTGCCGGCGAGCCGTCCGCGTTGATCAGGCGTATTTCGAGGTCGGTCGAGAAGTGCGGCGACATCCATTCCACACCGTCGGCACCCACGCCGTCGTGCCGATCGCAAATACGGCGCGTGAAGCCGGCAATATCGGAGGGCGCGAGCGTGGCGTCGATCAGCAGGAAATCGTTGCCGCATGCGCTGGCCTTAACGAAGGGGATGGTGCGAACGGCGGGCCTCACTCGCGCTCCACCCGGCCCAGGGAGACGGCGCTTTGCAGAACCTTCGAGGCTTTCAGCAGGCGGAGCAGTTCCTTGTGCTCGCTGTTGCAGCCTTCGACATCGAATTGCACCCGAACATGCTGGCCAGTGTTTCCGCTGATCACGTTCTGCATCATGCGGTGATGTGTCTCGAGGATGCGGTTGACTTCCTGGCTGATCTCTTCGACGCTCGCTCCGGTCACTTCATAGCTCGACAACAGGAGCTTGATATTGAAGTTTTCTTCGGCATAACCCAGGAAGAAAAGCGAGCCAAGAACAAGCGCTGTCGCGAAGAATGCGGTCAGGTAGAGTCCGCCTCCGGCAGCCATGCCAACGGAAGCAACGACAAAGATGGTCGCTGCGGTAGTGATTCCGGTGGTCAGGCCACGCGTGTGCAGGATGGAACCAGCGCCGATGAAGCCTATGCCGGGAATGATCTGCGCCGCAATGCGGGTGTAGTCCGAGGGTTCGGCCGCAAGGCCGCGAGAAAGAATCGTAAACAACGCCGCCCCGAAACAGATGAATATGTTGGTTCGCAGGCCGGCGGCGCGGTGCTTCGACTCGCGCTCCAGGCCGATTAACCCCCCAAGAGTCGCCGCAAAAAGCAGCCGGGTGAGCGAACTGCCGACAATGCCGCTCGCCATCTCCCCGTGAATCAAGTCGACGAAGTGTTGCCAGTTCATGCGAGCTTCCCACTACCTCTACCTGTTTCGGATGGCCGGATTTTATCACTGGGACATCACGCAGCCGCGTTAACCCCGGTGATTACCGAGCGCGATAGAGGACGGCGCGAGTTTGTCCTGTGACGTGAATCTCGACCAGTTCCGGCAGCGGCAGATTGTGCACCGCCTGCCAAACCGGATCACCCTCGAACGCGAGGACGTAGTCAGCGTACTTCGGCGGGTCGCCGAGTGCGCGCTCCCACAGGCCCTCGGGATCGGTGGGCTGCTTCCAGACACGGTGGTTACCTTCGTTAATCGTGTTGCGCAGCGGGATGCCAGCGCGCTCGATGGCTCCCACATGATCGCCGAGATACATGAGCAGGGTGGCATCGGGAGGAAGCCGCTCAAGCCAGGTGGAGAGCTGGATTTCCAACTGGGTCCGCGTCTTCATATTGATTTCGGCTTCCTGGAGGCAGACCGGCCCGGCGCGCCAGACACGGCTGTAGCTGGCAAGGACGAATGCTAACAGCACCAGAACTGAAGCGAAACGAAGGCGCCAGTTCCAGGCGGAGTGACGAGCGAAATTTACAAAGATGGCGATCGATGCGCAGAAAGCGGGCAGCAACTGCAGTCCGTAACGCACGTTGTACTGGGTGAACGGCCACCACTCCGGGACGAAGATCGGAACACCGCCGTACGCGATCGACAGCGCGTAGAACGGAACAGGAATGAGGAGGAAGGCTAGCGGGCACGCGGACTTCGTAAACGGCCGCAAGGATTCGTTGCGGTAAAGGATGAATGGGGTGAGCACAGCGCCGATCGCGAGCAGCACCCATCCTCGACCAAGCCAAATATTCGCGGCGACGTTGTCTTCGGCCGCCTTCAGGAAATACATTCCCGCGGCAAGAGGGCTGCCGCTTCCGGGATGCCCGGGGTTGCCGCCACTCTGGGTTCTGGCTTCGATTGCCTTCGCCGAATACGGGCCGTTTTCGAATTCCAGCGGGTTGCGATAGACGATCGCGTTGTAGGCGAGCCACAGAGCGGGAGCGGCGGCCGTGATCAGTATGAACTTAACAAGGCCCGCGCGTGGGGCTAAAGCCCCTGTCTTCCCTGCGAGATTGTCGCGGCGCTGAAGCGCCGCTCTTCCACGGTTCTCCAAGGCCTGCTTCCAGAATGTCAACAAAACCGAGAGAGTCATGGCAGCCGCCAGGAACCACCCGTCGTAGCGCGTCAGGCACGCACCCGCCAGGCACAGGCCACATCTACTCAGTGCTGCAGTCTTGCCGTAGACCCATTCGCAGAAGAAGACCACCGACCAAATGAAAAAGGCCAGATAGACAGTTTCGCCCATCGCCGTGGACTGCATGTACATCAGGTTGGGATTGGCGGCATAGATGAGGGCCGCGATCCAAGCCGCCGCTCGAGCTATCTCATCCGGTAGTTCCGAGCCGGAGAGTGCGGATCGTGTGAGTCTGAACATTCCGACCACGCTGACGACGAAGGCGACCATTGACGGAATCGAGCCGCCCGCGCCAGTCCGCCACATCTTCATGGAGACTAGAAATGGGATCATCAACAGATGCGGGAGCGGGAGCCAAACTGTGCCGAGTTGCAGCAGTCCGGGAGTTTTTGAGTCAAACACGCGGCGCGCAATGTTGATATGCGCCACGGCATCGCCGTAGAGCAGCACTTCGCCATTTTTCAAGTAGAACAAAAACGTCAGGATCGAGACGGATGTCGCCAACCACGCCAGCAGAGCGATGTCGGAATCGCCCGGGGATGACGGCTTGTTCTTGGGCGGCTTGGGCATTAGATATGCGAGCGAGTCTCAGGTTTATGTTTCGCAAGTCAGCGCGTATAGCAAGTCAGATAAGCGGAAAGATGACCACAAGGGCTAAAGCCCGCGCTTGACGGCGCATTACGCGGCGCTAAAGCGCCGCTCTTCCACGTTTTCCCATCTTCATTCCACTACTCCAGGTGCGTCAGCTCACGAAAGATCTGGAAGCGGGTGTCGATTTCGTCGCGAGTCAACGATTGCAGGCGCTCGGTGCCGAAGCGCTCGACTACAAACGATCCCATGACGCTGCCGTAGAACATGGCACGTTTCAGCACTTCGCGGTTGACTTCTTGTTGCGACGCCAGGTAGCCCATGAATCCTCCGGCAAAGGAATCGCCGGCGCCGGTCGGATCCTTGACTTCGTCGATGGGTAAAGCCGGGGCGCGGAATGGATGACGTCCGAATCCGAAGGCCCCTTCGCGGAAGAAAATTGTCGCGCCATACTCTCCGTGCTTGATCACCAGCGCCTGTGGCCCCATGGCCATTACTTTCTGAGCGGCGCGGGGAAGGTTGGTCTCGTGCGCCAGCATCTTAGCTTCAGTGTCGTTGATGAGCAAAATATCGACAAGCTTCAGCGTTTCGGCAAGCTCCTTAGGAGTGCCCTTGATCCAGTAATTCATGGTGTCGCAACCCACCAGGCGCACCCGGGCCATCTTACGGCGCACGTCGGCTTGCAGGGTCGGCTGGATGTTGGCCAGGAACAGATAGTCGGAGTCCTCGTACTCTTTCGGAATTTGCGGTCTAAACGATTCGAAGACATTCAGCTGAGTGAAGTCTGTCTTCGCTTCGTTGAGGTTCTCGGTATAAGTGCCTCCCCAGCGGAAGGTCTTCCCGTTCGCGCGCTCCACGCCGCGGATGTCGATTCCGTGCTGGTGGAAGACTTTTTCCTGATCGAAGCCGAAGTCGTCTCCTACCACCGCAACGACTCGCACGTTTGTGAAGTAACTGGCGGCCAGAGAGAAATACGTCGCAGCGCCGGCCAGAACATTCTTCACGCTGCCGGAGGGCGAAGTGACGTCATCAAATGCAACCGAACCAACAACCAGTATGCTCATTCTTTCTTTCGAGTTCCTGTGCGCTTTCGTCCAAAGGCCTCAGCCACAAGGACACCCTTCGACGTTGGTCAGGGCAGGCTGCGGGGCACGAAGGAACTGCTTTCATTTGGATTTTGAATCGGGCCGTAAGTACTTGCCGACGATTAATTTCAACTTCTTCTTCGTCGCTGGAGGGATCTTTTTCGGATCGGTCAGGATAGCGTGCGCCAGGGCTGAACCGCACTTGCAGGAACGATCGCGGGGCATGTCTCCGACGGTTTGGCGCACGACTCTCGCCGCATTTTCGGCGTTCTTTACCAGCACGGCGATGATCTGATCCACCGTGACGGAGTCATGATGTGGGTGCCAGCAGTCGTAGTCGGTCACCATGGCGACGGTGACGTAGCAGAGTTCCGCTTCGCGAGCGAGTTTCGCCTCCTGCAGGTTGGTCATGCCGATCACGTCCATACCCAAGCCTCGGTAAACATTCGACTCGGCCTTGGTGGAAAACTGGGGGCCTTCCATGCAGAGGTACGTGCCGCCGCGTTTGCTTACGACACCAACCTTCTGACAGGCGTGTGCGACAACTGACGCCAGTTCGCCGCACACTGGGTCGGCAAACGCGATGTGCGCGACCAGGCCGTTGCCAAAGAAGGTGTCGACGCGGTGGCGGGTGCGATCGAAGAACTGATCGGGGATCACAAAATCAAGAGGTTTGTGCCCTTCCTTGAGAGATCCCACGGCAGAGATAGAAACGATTCGTTCAACGCCGAGTTGCTTGAAGCCATGAATGTTGGCGCGGAAGTTCAGTTCGCTGGGGAGCAAGCGGTGACCGCGTCCGTGCCGGGCCAGGAAGGCAACTTTGCGGCCTTCGAGCGTGCCACAGACATAAGCATCAGACGGGGTGCCGAAGGGTGTTCTTAGGCGTACTTCTTTTACTTTTGTCAGTCCGGGCATCGAGTAGAGCCCGCTGCCGCCGATGATTCCGATTTCCGCTTGTGGCAATGATCCTCCAGAACGTTTAGATCACTGAGGCAAACTCGTGATTATACAGGACTCAAATTCGGGTCCTGACTGTGTAGGGGCGGACGCCTCGTCCGCCCGCGAGCGAAGCGAGCGTACCGCTGCAGACGCACCGGAACCGCGGGCGGAAGCTACAATTTTGCTATGCGAGTCGTGATCGCGGGATTGCTACTGCTAATGCTGCCCGGGCAGTTTCACGCGCAGGAGAAGACCGCGGCAGGAGCGCGCGTTGTTACCGTTCCCGCAACCATCGATCACAACCGGGTGGTGATTCAGGCCGTTCTTCGGTTGCCGGACGGTTCGTCCGAGACGGTTCGCGCCTGGGTCGATAATGGCAATCCTGATTTGTATCTGTCGCGTCGTCTAGCCACGTTGTTGTCGTTGCCACTGAAATGCGGGGATCAGGACTGTTCATCACCTCCTCCAGCTGAGATTGTGATCGGAGGGATGAGCATCCCGCTCACGGCTGTGAAGGAAGCGAAGATTCCGTTGAGGCCGGTGAACGAGGCGGCGGTTCTGGCGCTGGGAATGAATGCGGAAATCAATCTGCCATCGAGTGTTCTGCGGCACTATGACGTGCTGATCGATTTTGTGGAGCGCCAGTTTTCGCTCGGGGCTCCGGGAATCATTCACTTCCGAGGCGCGGCGGCCAAAGTGCTTGTGAACCGAGAAAATGGATTGATCCAGGTGCCTAGTCAGATCGAGGGCAAGAAAAACAATCTCGCGCTCGATATCGGGTCCAGCATCAGCTTTCTTTCCGAGGACGTCTTCGACAGGCTGGCGGCCACTCATGCCGATTGGCCGCGCATGACCGGGGCGGTGGGCTCGGCCAACATGTGGGGCGCTCCGGAAGAAACGAAGTGGAAAGTCATCAGCGTGGACCGCGCACAATTCGGGCCGTTGTTCCTGACGAACGTGCCCATGGTCGCGCTGCCGAAACCGGTCGTGGACTTCTTCGCAAAACGTGCAGCGATGGCGACGATTGGCCTCGTGGGAGCGAATGTGCTGTTGAATTATCGCGTGGGACTCGACTACGCACACTCTACGGTCTATTTCGATCTTGGGCGTACCTACAAGTTTCCTGATTTTGATGTCGTCGGGGTGATTCTGCGGCCAGAGGGCGACGGCCGATTCACCATCCTCGGCGTGGCTGATGTTGATGGGAAACCCTCAGTCGACGGCGTCGAAAGCGGCGATCATCTTGAAGCCGTGAATGACCTCACCGTGCGCGGCGCGACTATGGGGCAGGTGTGGTCCATGCTGGGAGGAGCACCGGGGCAAGAGAAGAAGCTGACGATCGAACGTGCGGGAAAAAAGTTCGGCGTAGTGGCGAAAGTGCGGCATTTTCTGGGAGAGTCGGGAGAGGACAAGGACGCAAAGAAGAAGTGAGTCCTGCCCTACTTGATAAATCTTGACCGTTCGCTTCGCGTCGCTGGACAGCCGAAGGCGGCTGTCCCACATGAGTCGTTCACTTCGCCGGTATGGCAGTGGGGAACACCTCTTTTTCCAGCGTAGCGGTGGTGCCATCGTCGAGGCTTTCCGTGATGAAAACCGTGTCGCCTTTTTCTTCGATCACGACGGTGCCATCTTCGGTGGACCAGCTGTGACGGCCTTCTAGTGGCAGTGGGGCACTGTCGTTGCTGTCCTGCGTCTTCTGCTCCGCCTCTTTCGAATCGCCCGCCTCGGTCACCTTCTTGTAGCGAAGGCTTAACGAATGAGCGTAAATCCCTGCAAACTGGGCGGCTGTGATCGGGCTCGACCAGCGGGAAACATAGAATAGAGCAAGCGGACCGGAAGGATTCGTCTTTGACTTCGCCGCGTAGTAGTATCCGCCCCGCCATTCCGGATACATCTGTCTGGAGATTTTCTTCCCCGCATATTCCTCGACGAGTACGGCGACATCGAACTCGCCCATCGCCCCGATATCAAACTTCTGGTAGTCCTTAAAGTCGTGCTTGAAGTCGGCAACGGTCATGGGCTCGATCTTCTCGCCCGCCAGGTAGGTTTCCGGCTGCATGATCTGGCGCGTTGTGTGTGGGGGATTCGCCAGAATCCCGGCGAAGGCCGTGTTCTTGCCGCCCTTTTGCAGCACCTTGATCACGAAACCCATGCCGTAGCTGTAGGGAAATGTCATCGACTCCTTGAGGAAAATCGGGGCATCGTTAAAGACCTTGGTGCTGGGAGTACCGGTCAGACTTTCTTCCTGCATCGCTGCGACCAATTCCGGCGAAGTGATGATCGAGTGTCCCGTGGGCGCGATCGCGTACTGGAACATCATGGCCTGAGCCTGGCCTTCGAGAACGGCTTCGCGGGCATTGTCCATTTCGTCGTTTTCGATGTCGGCCGGCGTCGGGTCTTTCTTAATCTCGCCCAGATCCTTCTCGCCGCGCTTCATCCACTTCTGTAGATTCACAGCCTGATCCTGCAGCGCGTGGGTGAGTTCGTGGGCCATGACGGGCTCCTGCTCTTCCATCGGCACCCAGTCGAGCAGGTTTACAGTTCTCGTCTTGGGGTCGTAGTAGCCGGCTACCTCTTCGCGGAGCAACGCGACCAGGAAGGTTTCCAGATTGAAGTCGTGCGGAAGGAGGCCGAACTTCTTCAGCACGAGTTCGGAACGGCGGAGGCGTTGCGTGTCTTCGTCGTTCAGATGCTTGGTCAGGTATGAGACGACCTCGTCGCGGCTGGTCAGTTTGCGCTTGACCTCGCGCTTGATGGGCAGCCCGGTCTCCTTGCTGTCGAAGGCGAGAATCTCGTCAACGGTGTGGAAGAGTTCTTCGGCTTGCCGGGGAGTAATTTTGACTTCGCCCTTGGGCTCTTCGGGCGGCGGAATCGGCTTGGTCGGCTGCTGCTGCTCGGGAACCTGCGCCGGTTGATCGGAGGGCGGATTGTTCTGAGCGATGATCGTCGGCGGATACGCGAACGCCGCCAGCACAACTGGCAAAAGCCACCGTTGAATCCCTGAGGGCCCCACTTCTCTTCTATTCATTGAGATTGAGTGTACCCGTTTCCCTATACTTGTTTCATGACCACTACCGGCCCCGTCAACCTGTGGACGTCGAGCGAGCACGTCAGCGACTATCTGGAACGCGCCGACCAGATTTCGCACCGGACCGAGGGTGAGGCGGCGCTGATGGAGTTCATTCCGGCCAGCACGCGGAGAATACTTGACCTGGGCACCGGCGACGGGCGCCTGCTGGCGATCGTTCGACAACAGCATCTCGAGGCGGAAGCGGTCGCAGTCGACTTTTCCCCGGCTATGCTCGAGGCGGTGCGAAAGAGGTTCGCTGGAGATTCGCGTGTTACTGTCGTGGATCACAATATGGATTCTCCGCTCCCGGCGCTCGGTAAGTTTGATGCTGTCATCTCGAGCTTTGCCATTCATCATCTGGTGCATGAACGGAAACGGGCGCTGTATGCGGAGATCTACGGGTTGTTAGACGCACGCGGGGTGTTTTGTAACCTGGAGCATGTGGCTTCGCCCACACCGCGGTTGCACGAAGAATTCCTGTTACGAATCGGCTTTACTGTCGAGACGGAAGACCCTTCGAATAAGCTTCTGGACGTCGAGACGCAACTGTGCTGGCTGCGCGAGATTGGTTTCACACATGTTGACTGCCAGTGGAAGTGGCGCGAACTGGCTCTACTGACCGGGGCGCGACCCTAGGGCTGCTTCCTTCGGCAAAAGAATTCGTCGGTCTCTCTCCAGCTTCCATCGCGCAGTTTTTCTTCATTCAGGATGTGGAATTCGTCCGGGCTCTTCTTGGCGATCGTCTGACGGAGTTCGCAGTCGATACCTAGCATGGTGAGCGGGCCCGAGAAGATGATGGTGTCGCCCTGCCATCCGTTGGACTGCAGCACGCCGAAGAGGCCCTCGGTGAAGGTCATCATCCAGCGATTACTGAATGGGTCGAAAGTCAGGTAGGGGCGAGCCTTCGCGCCATGGCCGCTGACCGTGTAGCGCGAGCCGTTGTCGGCGAGTTCGTAGGTATAGAAGTAGGTATCGACATAGGCGGGAGTGGTGGGCGTGGCGCGGACGTGGTTTTCGAACGCCCAGTCGCCGATCACCCATTTGAATTCTTCGATCTTCTGCTGACGGATGGCGGGAAATCTCGCGATCACCGGGAGGTTGAAGGCGAGGACTTTGCGGTTGGGGTCAAAAGCCATCAGGCCGCGGCTGACGAGTTGTTCGAAAATCAGCATCCAGACTGCCCTTTCAAAGTGTCATCCTGAGCCTAGCAGGAAGCGCGCGAGGCGCGCTTCCTGCGGAGTCGAAGGATCCCTTTCGACTTGAGTGAAGCCTGACTCATACGGGAATTCGTCCCGCCCTTCGCTCGAGTGCTCGACACACCGGCAGTAGCGAAGAGGGTAGGGATCCTTCGACTGCGCATGCCGATTCACTTCGTGAATTCGGCATGCTCCGTTCAGGATGACAATCGATTCACAATCCAGTCGCCTGCTTCGCGGGTTCCCAGCGAGCCGCCGATATCCTGTGTTGTCTTCTTCTGGCGGACCGCTTCCAGCACTGTGGCTTCGATCTTGTCCGCTTCTTTCGTGAGTTCCAAATGCCGCAGCATCATGGCGGCTGTCAGGATCGCTCCAAACGGATTCGCCTGATTCTTGCCTGCAATCGGTGGCGCCGAGCCGTGCACCGGCTCGAACATCGAGGTCCGGCCCGGATGTATGTTGCCGCTCGCCGCCATGCCGAGGCCTCCCTGCAAACCCGCAGCAAGGTCGGTGATGATATCGCCGAACATGTTGTTGGTCACGATCACGTCGAACTGGCCCGGATCGCGCACCATCTGCATGCACAGGGCGTCGACGTACATGTGCTGCGCGTTGATTGTGAGATATTCGGCGCTGACTTCTTTGAAAGCGCGCTGCCACAGCCCTCCGGCGTGAGTCATGGCGTTGGACTTGTCGCACATCAGAACCTTGCTGCGCGGGGAAGCGTCGAGCTTTGTGTGCGTGCGGCAATATTCAAACGCATATCGGATAATCCGCTCGACGCCCTTGCGGGTGTTGATGTCTTCCTGCGTAGCGATTTCGTCAGCAGTTCCCTGCTTGAACACACCCCCGGCATCGGTATACACACCCTCTGTGTTCTCGCGTAGCACGACGAAATCCACATCTTTCGGTTCAACGCCCTTCAACGGACATAAAGCGGCATCGAGCAATCGCACGGGTCTCACATTGGCATAGAGGTCCATCTTGAAGCGCATGCCGAGCAGGATTTCTTTGGCGTGAATATTCGTCTTCACTCGCGGGTCGCCGAATGCGCCCACGAGAATCGCATCGAAGTCACGGGCCAGCATTGCGAATCCATCTGGGGGCACTGTGGTTTGATCGCGCAAGTAGCGGTCGGCGCCCCAGTCGAGCTCGGTTAATTGCACCGCTGCGCCCGTCGCCTGTATCGACTTAACGGCCTGTGGAATCACCTCTTTCCCGATGCCGTCCCCGGGGATAACGGCGATGCGCTTCTTCGTTGTCTTTTTCGTCTCCACGGCAGGAACGTTAACACACTCGCTATAATCGAATACAGGTATGGGGCCTACGGCTTTGCAGGAACAGGGTGAGGGATTGGGCGCGGCGGCGGTTGCCGAGTATCGTGGCGCCACGACGGCAGCGCGCTTCGGCGATCCGAACACGGAATTCGCGAAACTGCGCAATGAGTGCGGGGTGTACGACCTCGGGTATCGCGCGAAGATTTCTCTGACCGGTGGCGACCGCGTGCGCTGGCTGAACGGCATGGTCACGAATAACATCCGCGATCTGGCAACGGGACAGGGCGCTTATGCCTTCCTGCTCAACCCGCAGGGACATATCCTCGGCGATCTTTACGCCTACAACCGCGGTGATTCGATCATCGTAGACACCGACCGCTGCCAGCTTGAGAAGATACTCGCGACATTCGACCACTACATCATCATGGATGACGTGGAGGTGACGAATCTGAACGATTCAATCACGGCGCTTGGCATTGCCGGTCCGAAGTCCCGCGAGGTGCTCGCCGCCGCAGGCATCGCCATCCCAGACACGAGCCCTCTGCAGATGTTTGAAGCGAAGTGCACGTGCGACTGCGAATGCGCACAGTGCACCGCGGTGCGCGGCGAGGATGCTGAGTACGAGACCTACGAGTTGTGGCTGGCCCCCGGCGACGTCCGAAAGACCTGGGACGCTCTGGTAGCGCACGGCGCTGCCCGAGTCGGTTCCGAGGCGCTCGAAATCCATCGCATCGCTTCGGGCATTCCATTGTATGGAGTCGATATCCGCGAGCGCGACCTGCCGCAAGAAACGGAACAGGCTCGTGCGTTGAATTTCAACAAGGGATGCTATATCGGGCAGGAAATTGTGGAACGCATTCGTTCGCGTGGCGCTGTGCATCGGAAGTTCTCCGGATTCCTTTTTGATGGAGCGAGGGCGATGGCGGCAGGAACGAAAATTGTTTCCGGAGAAAAGGAAGTGGGAGAAGTTACGAGCGCCGCGACCTTGCGCTTCTCGAACGTAGAAAAGACCGCCGCGCTGGGATACATTCGCCGCGAAATCAGCAATCCTGGGCGCGAAGTGATGATAGGTGGGGTGAGCGTCACTATCGTACCGTTGCCGGTTCCCGAGGCCTTGCTGACGCAGGACCGGGGTTCGCCCGTAGCGCGTCCGGCATAATAGAAACTGATCAAATTTCGGTTTGGGGAAGAAGCTATGGCTGACAAGAAGAATGATTCTACTTTCACAGTAACCGATCGACGCCTGTTCACATCAGACGGGGAGTTGCGCTCCGATATCGCGGAGGAAGTGGAAAGGCCGAAACCTGAGGCGACCAGCGCAGCAAAAGAAACTGCGGCGAAGCCACCCGTCGCGGCGGTCGGCGAGGCAACAGAGCGCGAGATGCCCACGCCTCCTACTCAAGCCGAACAAGACGCGCAGGCCGCGGCCTACCGCCAGTCCTCACAAGACCTCGACAAAGAGGTTGAACTCGGCGGGCACTCGGCGAAGGAATTCGAAATTACATTCGAGCGTTTCATGGCGCAACTCTACATGACCGCGATGCTCCAACTAGGGCTGATGCGCCCGCAAGGCGAGCAGCCGCGAGTGGACATCATCGGTGCGCGTCTGACGATCGACACGCTTAGTCTGATCTCGGAGAAGACCAAGGGCAATCTGACCGCGGCGGAAGAGAATTTTCTGCAGAACAGTTTGTACGAATTGCGCATGGCCTATGTGGAGGTAACGAACGCTCTCGCGCGTCCGCCGCAGCCTGGACCCGCGACCGGAACGACTGGAAGATGAAAGCGACTTTGACCGTGCTGGGCAGTGGGACCTCGATGGGAGTCCCCACGCTTGGTTGTGACTGTGACGTTTGCCACTCCGAAGATCCGCATGACCGGCGGACTCGCCCCTCCATCATGCTGGAGTACGGCCACAAGGTCGTGCTGATCGACACCACTCCGGATTTCTACGCGCAGGCGATCCGCGAGAAGATCCACCATATCGACGCGGTCTTCTATACCCACACCCATGCAGACCACATCTTAGGCATCGACGACTTGCGGCCGCTCAGCTATCACCACAAGCCCAACAAACTCCCGCTCTATGCACGCCCTGAAGCAGCGGCCTTTCTGCGCAGGATGTTTGCTTACATCTTCGACGCCGATTACAAGTTCGGCGGCTTGGCTCAACTTGAACTGCACCCGATCGACGGACCGTTAGATGTTTTTGGAGTGCGCTTCGAGCCCATCATTCTGATTCATGGCGAAACGCAGATTTATGGCTATCGATTCGGCTCGGGCGCGTATCTCACTGACCACAGCGAGATCCCCGAGTCGTCGATGGATCAACTGGAGGGCCTGGACGTTTTGTTCCTGGATGCGTTGCGGCACAAGCCTCATCCAACGCATTCCACGGTAAAGAACTCGCTGGCGATTGTGGACCGGCTGAAACCGAAGCGCGCGTTCTTTACGCACATCTGCCACGATCTGGGGCATGAGGCGACCAATGCAAGCCTGCCGAGGCACGTGCGGCTGGCGTATGACGGTATGAAGCTGGAATTTGAGATCTAATTGCCGACTTGCGAATGCCGATTTTCGATTGGGCGCCGCGTTCCCCCTCGATCACAATCGAAAATCGGCAATCGTCATTCGACAATCCATGTTTGTCTTTCACAAACTCGAGGACGTCCCCGCCAACTTCGGCCCTACCTTCGTCAGCGTGGGGAACTTCGACGGCGTGCATCGGGCGCATGCGCACGTGCTAGGGGAAATCGTTGCGCGCGCCAGGTCCAATGGCGCCAAAGCTGTGGCGGTCACGTTTGAACCGCATCCGACGAGAATTCTGAAGCCGGAAGCCGGACTCAAACTGCTTACGCCAACTCCAGAAAAACTGCGCTGGCTGGAAGGTACGGGGGTCGACGCCGTGCTGCTGCTTCCCTTCGGCCGCGACCTGTCCCTGATGACACCACGCCAGTTCGCCGAGCGCATCCTAAAAAAGAAGCTGCACGCGCGCGAAGTACATGAAGGATTCAACTTTCGCTTCGGCCACAAGGCCGCGGGCGATATGAACATGCTGGCGGAGTTTGGGCGCGAGATGGGATTCGAGGTCAAGGTCTATCCCGAGATGAAGCTACGGGGAGAAACCGTATCAAGCAGTCAGATCCGTCGATTGATCGGCGAGGGTCGTGTGAGCCGCGCCCGCCATCTGCTGGCGCGGCCATTTTGCATCCTGGGCAATCCCGGGCGGGGGCGCGGTTACGGATCGAAGTACACCGTGCCTACCATCAACATGGCGCGGTATGAGGAACTCGCTCCGATCGACGGCGTTTACATCACTTGGACTCGCGTCGGTAGCGAGCGGTTTGATTCGGTCACGAATGTAGGAAATCGTCCGACCTTCGGTACGGAGTTGTTCGCCATCGAGACGCACCTGCTGAATTTTCATCCGCTCGAATTGACGCCAGATACGGAAGTAGAGATCTGTTTTCTGGAGCGGTTGCGGGATGAGATCAAGTTCCCCTCCGTCGATGCTCTGCGCGAGCAGATCGCGCGCGATGTGAAGAAGGCCCGGCGGTACTTCCACCTCCTGCGGCTTCGGCGTACAGAGTAATAATTTCACCACAGAGGGCACTGAGGAACACAAAGGATGCGCAGTGGCATTCCTCTGTGAACCTCTGTGCCCTCTGTGGTGAATGTTCGTTGAAGGTTAGTGAGGCAAGTATCCAAACTCCATCGGCAGCTTGCCGTCGACGCGGATCACATTCACGCGGTTGTCGATCGAGTGGACCTCGATTAGGCCGAGCGCCCCGGGTTCTGCCTGCACGGCCTTGAGCACATCAGCATCGGTGTCGACAAAGAGGATCGACTCCTTGTGGGCAAGTACGAACGCGGTCCACTCCCCTGCCGACATCTTGTTCAGGTGCTCGAGCGCCTCCCGTTCGCCGGCAGAGTCCTTGTGAAGAACCAAAATGACGTTCTTGCCGTCGGGCCACTTCTTCACTTCACCGCGGATGATTTTCGCCAGATGCGCCGACGATACGTTCGCTACAGCATTATCTTTGTTCACGATGACAGCCGTATGGTGCGCGAAGCTTGGCGTGAAGCTCGCGCAGAGAAACCCGAGCGCGTAGATAGCGGAACGAATGCTCATAGCAGAGCCTCTTAATGATGTTTTCGGGGAGTATAGAAAGCCTAACGAATCGGGCCATGACGGTTGTCATGAAAATGTCATCTGGCGCACGGAAGTAACCGGGGTAATCCGATTGTTGAATTTTGAATGTTGATTGTTGGATGAACGCCAAAGCTGCCTGCGGCTAACGGTGGCACGTCGGGTTTTCAGTCAACAATCAAGAATCAGCAATCAACAATGATTCCGCACACATCGCCCGCGAACGAACCCGATAGAGATTGGGGAGATCCCTCTGGCAGCGAACTCTGCCGGCTGGATAACAACGGGCGCCGCATAGGTCGGCGCCCTCTGTGTTGGTGATTCTTGCTGGTTAGTTGTTGACCGTCACAACTAACGGAGGTGTCTTGAGCCACGTCCCCGTAGGAGCCGCGCATCCGGCACCGGCACTGGGGGGGGGGGGGGGGGGGGTTTGGGGGGGGCGTGGGAAGATCCAAGACGACGGGGGGGATGGAAGGGGAGGGGGATTTTAGCCAATGGTTTTTTGCCCGTTGGTGTGGGGCATTTTTTTGTTTTCTTGGATATTTTGGTGATAGAGCCACTGGTGGGGGCAGATTGTAGAAGACATAGTTGGGAAGCCCCTGGGTTGGCCGTTATTTTGCAGCACCAGCGCCATAATGCCGGCAGCGGCAGCGGGGGGGGGGGGGGGGGAGGGGGGGGGGGAGAGAGGGGGATTGGGGGGGGGGGGGGGGGGGGGGGGGGGGGGGGGGGGGGAGTTGGTGGGGGGGGGGGGGGGGGGGGGGGGAGGGCGGCGTTTTGGGAGGAGGGCTTGGGGTCGTTGTATGGTTGAGGAGGGTCGCGCGTTGAGATCTCTCGGTGTTCACGGAAGTCCCATACATTGGGAAGTCGCGGATGTCCTGGATGCCGTCGACGCCGTAGTTCGAATCGACCAGGCTGCGGGCGAGAGGCGATGGTCTGGCCCGCGCCGTTGATGCCGGCATCGTACAGCGTGCACGTTGTAGATGGTCGCGAAATCGGCAGGCCCAAGAAAGTGGAGGCCGTAGGGACCTTCGATTTTTCCCGTCTTTTTCTCGACTTTGATCTTGTCCCCAATCTTGAGCGCGGGTTGATGCGGATCGCTGTGCAGGCGCACCACGCCCTTCACCACTGGCGTGAGGGCGGCGGGAATCTGAATGTCGGTGGAGTTGGCGATGAATTTCTGCTTCTTGAAGCTGTAGGAATGCATCTGGGTCGAGAAGGTCTGCTCGACTTGGCCGACTGTGCCGCTGAAGGAGATGAAACGGCGGCTCTGGGAAACTTCATGAACCGTCAGGCCCTTACTCTCCAGCCACTGCCGCACCTTTTGCGCGTCGTCTGAAGCTACACCGAAGCGCTCACCGTACTTCGCGGGCGTGAGCCACTTGTGATAGTTGGGAGAGGAGGGATCGTGCTGGGCAGCTACGAGTTTGGCGGCGTCCTGTTCCTGTTGTGCCGTGGGCGCGAGGAGCAGAACCATATGGCCGAGTTTCTGGCTGGTCGCCAGGCGGCCTGCATCAAGGCTGCGCTTAACGAGTACAGGCGTGGTGCTGCGCAGCGTGGAGCGCTGTTCGTCCCGGATCGGGCTTACGATTCTGGACTGCGCAACGGATTGTGCCTGGGAGAAATTTCCTAAGAAGATGGCTACGACCAAACTGAAAACTGCCGAACATTGTACGGATCGACGGCGGATGAGCAAGGGTGAGGTCTCCTGTGACTTTGAAGTGACAAATCGCGCATTGCACACAACGGTATTACTTTCCGCTGCGCCGGGATTTCGCGGCGGAGAACTGACTGCTTTAGTTTCTACTTGAATGTATCTGTGTAAGTTGCTGTACTTTAAGGACTACGCCTTGCCATAACAATTGCCCCTCAAGCGCAAACCGATTAAATTTACACTGTTAACGTTATTTTGTCTAGAGAAATGATCGGAGATATGGTTTGACTCTTGCCCCCCGCGCGCCCTCCCCCCCCCCCCCCCTCCCCCCCCCCCCCTCTCTCCTCCCCTTCTCCACGCTCGCCGGCCTCCGCTCTCTCGGTCGCTCGCGGTCCTACGGCGCGTCGAGCGCCTTCGACGTGGATGCGACTCACTGCAAACGCGTTTGATTCTGCGCTGTATCAATCGATCGGGTCGACTACAACAACTTCCTGCTCCGCTGCTCCCCTTCCCGGCAACTGCACGATCACAATCGCCGAGAGTACCAACACAATCCCCAACGTCTGAATTGGTCGCACGCCTTCTCCCAGCAGCGCCGAAGCCAATAGGATCGAGAAGACCGGCTCGAGGCAACTGGCGATGATCGCCCTGGTCGGTTCGAGATGTTGCAGGCCGAGGAAGTAAAGCGAAAACGATCCCAAGACCGAGATCATCGAGAAGACGAACAGGAATCCCCATTGCGCGGCCGTGTAGTGCGCGGCGACTACCTTCCATGGCGGATTGACCACCAGCCAGAAGACGGCGGCCGAGGTCAGCGTCCAGACCAGGACTCGCCAGCGGTCGTGGCGGGCGAGGATGCCGTGTCCGCCAACGTTGTAGAAGGCGAAGGAGAACGACGCCAGCATCGCGGCGATCAGGCCGTAGGAATCGAACCGCAGCGGTGGCGCCGACTTGCCGCCGATGATCCCAATCGTCAGCGAGATTCCGGCCACTGCGACCAGCACCGCGGCGACTCTCTGCAGAGAGAGCTTCTGCTGTCCACGAGCCGCCACGTAGAGCAACACCCATACGGGTGCGGTGTATTGCAGGACGATCGCGATGGCAACGCTGGTCTTCTGAATGGCGACGTAATAGAAATAGTTCGACGCTGCCACACCCAGCATGCCCAAGATTAGACATTGAATCAGGTCGGGCGTGGGCAATTTGATGCGCTGCCATCCGCGCCGCCCGACAAGCAGCGGCAGCAGCACGAGCAGCGAAAAAGACGTCCGGCTCTGTGAAAGGATCAGCGGATCGATGGGATGCAACGCTTCCCCCGCCAATGGAAGTTTGCCGGTGAAAACCGCGCGTCCGAGCGAAGCTGACACTCCCCACAGGAGTGTAGCCAACGCAATAAAAAAATACCCACGCAGCGGGTGCGCGTGTGAATTGGGATTTCTGGTGTTCAGCTCAGTTCACCGAGTCCGATGATGCTGGGGAGTCGAGAATCTGGTCAAGCAGGCTGGGATCGAATCCGATGATCACTTCTTCGTCAATGAGCATCGTGGGGGTTTCATTGCTGCCGTAGGTTTCAGTCATGGCGCGGCGGGCTTCCGAATCCTTGCTGATGTCACGCTCTTCGAACGCAATCTCGCGAGCCTCCAGGTAAATCCGCATCAGTTCGCAGGAGAAGCAGCCGGGTTGGGTGAAGAGTAGGATTATGTGGCTCCTATCAATTTGGTCGTGACGGGCGTGTGCCGTCCCTCCGGGACTCGCGCACTTTCATTCGCGATCGGGCACTTCCGTGCCGGGCTTTCACATACCGTCGCCTCTCGGCTCGTGTGAACATGATTCACAGTTACCGATTAACCTAAGTACTCGATCGCGATCGTGATCTTCGCGGTCTTTTCCAGCATTGCCGATACAGAACAGTATTTTTCTTTCGACAGTCGGACCGCGTCCTCCATCGCCTTGCTCGACACTTTACCACCAACGCGATAAGTCAACTTGATGTGCGTGTAAACGGCCGGATATCCCTCGGCTCGTTCGCCTTCTGCGCTAACTTCGAGACTGGTAAACGGCTCACGCTTTTTGCGAAGAATTCCGACCACGTCCGACGCAGTGCAACCACAGAGCGCGATCAATACAAGCTCCATCGGCGTGTTCGCAGTCTTCTCTTTGGCAGTGTCCATCACGATTGCATGGCGCGAGCTGGCATCCGCGATGTAACGCTCGTTATCCGTCCAGATGGCTTTGGCTGAAATCACTCTTTATCTCCGATTATCGGTACTGGGTTCGGGGTGGATCAAAACGCGAAACAACTCCGGCGCGTCCTGTTTGAAACGAATTTCCAATTCTGTCTGGATGTCGTGCACGCGGGAGAGCGACAAGTTATCCGACAGCGTGCAGTGGCAGGAAACGTACAGGCGCCCGCGGACGCGCTTGAAGATGAAATCGTGCACGTCGAGAATCTCGGGAAACTGTGCGGCTACCGACTTCAGCCGGTGCTCCAGTTCGGCGTCTCCCACCAGTTCTTCCGGACGCTCAATCGTCGCCGGCTCGCTTTCAATGTGGGTAAGGATCTCGGCAATTTCCGGTGCATCCCGTCGCATCTCGGCTTCCAGTTCGGTGACCTGATCGTGCGCATCCTTGAGCGTCATCCGCTCGTCCAATTCGATGTGCTGCTCGACGTGAAGCTGTCCGGCAAAGTCCTGCACGCTGATGTCGTGAACATTCAGGTTATGGTGCGTGGCCACCGCGCGGATGCGGTCGAAGATGTTTTCCGAGTGTTGCGCTCGCGGCAAGGGTTGCACCGTCACATCCGCGTCAGGCAGGACGCGGCGGACGGATTCTGTCACCGCGCTCACAAGTTGGCCGGACCGCTGGAAGGTGACGTTGCGGGCAAGCCCCACGGCAAGATCGGCAAAGTAGCGATTTCCGGCGCGCCGGATGCGGACGCGATCGACCTCCAGGACGCCATCGACGCGCGACACAGCATCGTAAATCTGCGAGCGCACGCCGGGAGGAGCCGCATCGAGCAGCGCATCGATGGTGCGCCGCGCCAATCGCCAACTCACCGAGATGACAACGCCAGCCACAAATAAAGCCGCGATCGGGTCGGCATCAGACAGCCAACTGATGTGATAAGTCCGCCCCACCAGAACGAGCACGAGACCAAGTACGACCACGCCCGCGGACCAGATGTCAGTGGAGAAATGGAGAGCGTCGGCCTCGAGGGCCTGGCTGTCGTACTTGTTGGCAATGCGGCCGAGCGCTCGCGAACGCCACCAGTCGACGATCATCGAGAACAGCATCACGGCGAAGGCTGAGATCGAAGGCTCTATCTCAATGTGGCGGAAGAATATACGCAGAGCCGCTTCGTAGATGATCCAGGCGCAGGTCAGCAGGAGCAGCCCGGTTTCGACAAACGCCGAAAAGTTCTCGACCTTTCCGTGGCCGTACTGATGGTCAGCATCTGCAGGCTTGTCGGAGACGCGTACGGAGAAAAATGTCAGCACCGACGCGATGAGGTCGAGTCCGGAGTGCGCGGCTTCGGAGAGAATTCCGAGACTGCCAGTCGTGATGCCCACCACTAACTTAAGGCCGGTGATCACCAGCGCCGCCAAGACGGAGTTTCCTGCGACCGCGCGCTTCTCTGCGCGCATCAAGTCCGATGGAGACATCGCCGGCGTGCCCGACATGCTGGAATTATCGCCGCTAAGCCCAGAAACGGCAAAGCCGAGGGGGATTGATCATTGTGCGATTAAGTCATTGAGTCATTGAACAACCAATTGACGAAGAAGCTCTGCCTCCGACCCATACCGAAGGATTTTAAAATCACTCAATCACCCAATTTGACTCAATCACTCAATCACCCAGTGACTTAATCGCTACTGGTTGTGCTACGATTTCCTGCTTGGCATTTACACCTTTCTGGTGGACCAATCCCGGAGGATAACGGTTATGCGTATGAGTTGGCTGGTGTGTGTTTTACTGGGGACGCTTTCTTGGGGACAGGCCGCCCAGAGCGCGCCTCCTTCGCCAAGCCAGGCCCCAGCGGCAATACCGGCTGATACCTCGGCATCGGTGCCGGCTGATGCCCCAGTCCTCACGATTACGGGCGTATGTGGCGAAAAACCTGCGGCTTCGAGCGCCTCTGCCGAGTGCAAGACCGTCATCACCAAGGCCGAGTTTGAGAAACTCGCCAATGCGCTTGCGCCCAATGCTACGCCGCAGCAAAGGAAGCAACTGGCCAGCGTACTTCCCCGTTTGCTTGCCATGTCGCAACAAGCCAAAGAGCGCGGCATGGACAAGACTGAGCAATACGCACAGACCCTGGAGTACGTGAAGATGCAAGTGCTCAGCAACCAATTGCAGCGTAAAATCCAGGACGAAGCTGCCGACATCTCAGACGCCGATATCGAGAAGTACTACAAAGACAATCCTGACGCATTCGAGCAGTACAACCTCGACCGCATCTTCGTGCCGCGCACCAAGCAGGGGGTTGAGGCGGAAGCGGCTGAAGACGACGATAAGGACGACAAGCTGACGGCGCAGCAGAAGAAGGCCGAAGAGGACGCCGAGAAGACCGCCGAGAAGGCCAAGGCGCAGAAGAGTGAGGAGGCCATGACCAAGCTGGCAGATTCCTTGCGAGCCCGCGTCGCGGCCGGAGAGGACATCGCCAAACTGCAGAAGGAGGCGTTCGACGCCGGGGGCATCAAGATCGAATCTCCCACAGTGAATCTGCCGAGCGTGCGCCGCAACGGTCTGCCTCAGCCTCATGTCTCTGTCTTCGATCTAAAGCCAGGCGAGGTTTCGCAGGTCATCAGCGATGCCGGCGGGCACTACATCTACAAAATGAACAGCAAGACCACGATGCCCCTCGATCAAGCCAAAAACGAGATTCGTGGAAAAATTCAGAACGACCGCATGCGCGAGAAGATGGAAAAGTTGAACGCATCTTTCAGCTCCGTTTCCAACGAAGCGTATTTTGGACCGGGCGGTGCGGGTCCGATGCCGCCACCGCGGATGCCGCGTCCACGGCCCGGGACGGCCCCAGCGGCACAACCTTCGTCAGGACAGGCTCCTGCACCTCAAAAAGACTGATGGCCAAACCTGTCGTGGTGGTGACCGGTGTTTCGGGCAACCTGGGCTCCAGATTGTTGCCGCTTCTCCGCAGTTTTTCAGTGATCGGAGTGGACGTTATGCCACCCCAGACCGACTCTGAACTGCAATTTGAGAGCCTGGACCTGGGACAGGAGTCCTCCACGCGGAAACTCTTTGAACTGCTGCGCGATACTCATCCCTACGCCGTCGTCCACCTGGCCTTCGTGATCGATCCCGTGCGCACGGGCGTGCTCGACGTAGAGCACATGTGGCAGATCAACGTCGCCGGTACGGCCCGCGTGATGGAAGCAATCACCGAAGTCAATCGCATCTCCGACGACGGTATCAAGCAGTTCATCTTTCCCAGCAGCGTCTCGGTGTATGGGCCCGATCTGCCGGCGCCTGCGACAGAGGAATCCCCGTTCGGCGCGCACACGCTGCCTTACGCCATTCACAAGCAAGAATCCGATGAAGTCGTTCAACAGCGTTGCACTGCCTTGCGGGGATGCAGCGTTTACATTTTGCGTCCGCACATTTTTGTCGGGGCCAGTGTCAGGAACTATCTGATGGATGCGTTCGGGGGAACGCCGAATGGCAAAAGTGCGCGCGCCGAGAAGATGCGGAGCGAAGGCAAGCGCCTGCCGTGCATGTTGCCGCGGGGCCAGGAGTATCTCGACAACAAGATTCAGTTCATCCATGTTGACGATATGGCTCGCCTGATCCGGCACATCCTGCAGCGCGAACCAGAGACGCAGCGGCTCACGGTGCTCAACGTCGCGGGCCGTGGGGAGCCCCTCACTTTTGGAAAATGCATTGAGATGGCGCGGGCAAAGCTAGTGCGTGTGCCGGGAAAATGGGTGATGCGGCAGGTTCTGAACTTCCTGTGGAAGCAGCAGATTTCTGCAATCCCTCCTGAGGCCATTCCTTATATGACCGGCGAGTACATTATGAACACCGATCGCCTCCGCCGGTTCCTCGGGCCCGAATACGAACACGTCATCCGCCATACGGTCACCGATGCTTTCGCCGACAGTTTCAAACCCGTGACGACAACTTAGTCTCTGATTTCATAGAGCACTGTCCGCATTGCCGGGAGATAGCGGACGGCGTGCCGTCCGGCGCTAAAACGCCCAGCAGGCCTGGACCATAAGTCCAGGCCTGCTGGGGATGAGCGATTGCCCGGCTCTACTGCCTGCCGATGTACCTGCCGTTGACGTTGATGTTGTCGAGCACTGCCATTCCCGTACCGATAGGACTATCCATGACCAAAGCAATGGTCTTCACGACCATCCCTGGGGCTACCGCGGGCGACAGCTGCCCAGGGTTTGCGGGATCGATGGTCACGCGCCGCCAGCCAGACACCGACAGCGCCTGCATGGTTCCGCTGGCGCAGCTTGCTTTATGGACGATCTCGTCAGCGGTGACGACGACGAATTGAGGCGCCTGGGTGCTGCACTCGCTGTCGCTGCGCATGTCGAAGCTCAACTGTGAGAGCTGCGACCCGGCGGCGCCTCTAAGTGCGGCACCAGCAATCGCCGTCTTCGGGGCTGATGGGTTCCTTCTTACGACCAAGCCCTGGCTAGTTGGATCTTTCTTGGTCTGAACCGGAACCCCATAGCCGTCTAACCACGTTGCGTCTGCTGTACTCTTCGCTCCGGGATCGAAGCTGAAAGGCAGTACCGATGCGTCATCATCGCCCTCGCCTTCGTCGCCTCCGTCATCTCCGCCTCTCGCGACCACCAGCACCACGTAGACCCGCTTCGTCGTGCGGTTGGCCGTGATCTTTATCACGCACGAGTACGTACCCGCCGTGAGTCCGGTCGCGTACGCAGAGACTGTGATCTGGCCTGGAGTTGTGCCCGCCGACGGATTGATCGAGACCCACGAACCGCCGTAGACATCAGCGTTGAAGGTCATCGCTGAACCCGAACTGCTCGTGACCTTGATCGTCTTCGGGGCTGGAGCGGAATTGCCTTCGGCGTAGAACACCAGCCGTTCAGCCGAGAGCACGAGTTTGCCGCTGCCTGACGGAGGCGATGCACTGTTCACCGTCAGCGTCGCGCTGTTACTGGTCGCGCTTCCCGCTGAGCTGTTGACGACCACGGAGAAAGTGGACCCGCTATCTGCAGTCGTTGTAGCCGTCGTGGTGTAGGAAGTGGAGGTCGCACCGGTGATGTTCGTGCCGTTTTTCCTCCACTGGTAGCTAAGGGGCGCAGTCCCTGAAGCGAGCACACTGAACGTCGCCGTCTGTCCCACAGTTACAGTCTGATTGACTGGCTGCGTAGTAATCGACGGGGCAATCGTGGCTGCCTGGTTGACCGTCAGTGTGGCGTTGTTACTGGTCGTGCTTCCGGCAGAATTGCTGATCATCACCGAGAAGCCTGAGCCGCTATCTGACATGGTTGTGGCCGGCGTGGAGTACGAGCTGGCGGTCGCACCTGTAATAGTCGTGCCGTTCTTCCTCCACTGGTAGCTCATCGGAGCCGTACCCGCTGTGCTCACCGTGAAGGTGGCCGTCTGTCCCGCGGTTACGGTCTGGTTCGCAGGCTGAGACGTGATCGAGGGCGCGACTGCTGCTGCATTTACGTTCAAGATCGCATTGTTGCTGGTCACACTTCCCGCGGAGTTGGTAACCATTATCGAGAAGGTGGAGCCGCTGTCTGACGTTGTTGTGGCTGGCGTGGTGTAGGTAGTGGAGGTTGCGCCAGTAATGTTGGAGCCGTTCTTCCGCCATTGATAACTCATCGGAGCAGTTCCACTCGCGCTCACGGTGAAGGTGGCCGTCTGTCCCGCGGTGACGGTCTGGCTCGCAGGCTGAGACGTGATCGATGGCGCCACCGCTGCTGCATTCACGGTCAGGGTCGCATTGTTGCTGGGTGCACTCCCGGCAGAGTTGGTGACCACGACTGAGAAGGTCGACCCGCTGTCTGCCGTAGTCGTCGCTGGCGTAGTGTACGAGTTGGAGGTTGCGCCAGTAATGTTGGAGCCATTCTTCCGCCACTGGTAGCTCAGAGGAGCCGTGCCAGCCGCGCTCACGCTAAACGTCGCCATCTGTCCTGCGGTTACCGTCTGGTTGCCAGGCTGAGACGTGATCGACGGCGCTACTGCTGCTGCATTTTCGGTCAGCGTTGCATTGTTACTGGTCGCACTTCCGGCAGAGTTGCTGACCACGACTGAGAAGGTCGACCCGCTGTCTGCCGTTGTTGTGACTGGCGTGGTGTAGGAGTTAGAAGTCGCGCCGGTAATGTTCGTGCCATTCTTCCGCCATTGATAGCTCAGAGGAGCCGTGCCCGCCGCACTCACCGTGAAGGTGGCTGTCTGTCCCGCGGTTACGGTCTGGCTCGCAGGCTGAGACGTGATCGACGGCGCCACTGCTGCAGCATTTACGGTCAGGGTTGCATTGTTACTGGTCGCACTTCCCGCGGAGTTGGTTACCACCACCGAGAAGGTGGAACCGCTGTCTGCCGTAGTTGTCACCGGCGTGGTATAGGAACTGGAGGTCGCGCCAGTGATAGTTGCGCTATTCTTCCGCCACTGATAACTCAACGGAGCAGTGCCGCTTGCGCTCACGCTGAAAGTGGCCGTCTGCCCCGCCGTTACAGTCTGGTTGCCAGGCTGAGACGTGATCGATGGTGCAACCGCCGGTGGGTTCACAGTGATCGTGAGCATACCCGTGCCTGTGGACCCTCCATATCCTCCCGAGATCGAAGCGCCGTACATAGTTACTGTGGTAGTGGTAGTAACGGTCGGTGCTATCCAGTTGAATGTCCAAGTCAGAGGAGTCGTCGTGAGCGATGAAACATGAGTGATCTCACCATTCATCACTTGCGTGTTCGATCCCGCGGTGAACGTTCCGGCGGATGCCGCCACGTCTAATCCGCTATTTGGACCGCCACTATTGTTTAAGGTGTAGGAGTTGGTCGAACCGGAAACCACGGTCGCCGGCCCACTGATAACGACGGTTGGCAGCGTCGTGCCGGCGCTATGGCACGTTTTGCAAGTTGAACCACCTTTGCCGGAGGAACCAGAAACGCCGTTCGGGTAGGCATGCGCTGATGAAGAGAGCCAAATTACGGCAAGTACGACGAGAACCGCGACATAGAGCTGATTGGATGTCTTTCGTTGCATCGTTCTTCTCCTAATTGGACTGGGGCGGGGGATTCCTCAGCTCTGGTGTTGCGGGCTCGACTCCTCGCGAGCTGACACGAAGCACGCACCCAACTGCGTTTGAAATTCTTTGCTGAACATCAGGCCAGAGAAGCGATCGTCAGAAGCGGCGGGAATACTGCTTCCGGCAGGTTGCCTTAAGCAACGCAAGAGCGACAAGTATCGTTGGGAGGTAATGAGACGCGTGCTTTTGGTTCAGGCGAAGAGGTGATTTGGCGAGCGCAAGAGATGTTATTTGGCTCTCACGAGAGACGGTCCTTCGCTCGCGCGATGGGCGGTCTTCGGTAACCGCTTCTGAATCGCCGAGACCTTGCTATTTGCGACTCTGTTCGCACAACTCTGCAGCAGATCTCATGCATGGCAGCTCGGCCTTCGATCCGTCGCGTCTCTGCGCATCAGCTCGCTGAAAAACTGGGGACGGCGCGAATGATTCCTGATCAGAAAGAAATATTTTTTCCGGCAACGGGAATAAACCTGCGATTGTACGGTTAAGCTATCAGGGTGCCAGATCAGCGCCTCTCTGCCGAGACGTTTGAAGAGCTGGCTCTGCCGCTATTCGACCAGCTCTATAACTTCGCGCACTGGCTGACGCACGACGGGGCCGAGGCGGAAGATCTCGTGCAGGAAACTTACGTTAAGGCTCTGCGCGGATTTTCCGGATTTCAGCTGGGCACCAACTTTCCAGCGTGGATGTTTCGCATATTGCGAAACACGTTCCTCACCTCTCGGACTGGGTTGAAATCCACGGTGATGAGCGACGAAGAGGTTGATTTTGAGCAGATTCCTGCCGCAGCTCCAAATCCTGAGAGTGTGTTCATTGCCCAAGCCAATCGCGAACTGGTCCGACAGGGGCTTGCAGACCTGCCACTGCCTTATCGCGAAATTTTGTTACTGTGCGAAGTGGAGGAGATGTCTTACGAAGAGATCGCTCACGTCCTAGTCGTTCCGGTGGGCACCGTCATGTCTCGCCTCTATCGCGCGCGCAAGGCACTTCGTGCGCTGCTTGCTGAAAGGTTCAAGGGAGCTCCAAATGGCATGTGAGTCATGGCAGGAGAAGCTCGACGCTTACGTCGACGGCGAGCTTCCCCCGTCGGAGGCGGCCACTCTCGCGAGGCATCTGCGGGAATGCGCCAGTTGTGCGGTAGAGGCCTTGGAGCGAGTCCAAATGAAGCGCGCGGTTGCCGTGGCCGGCAAGCGTTACGAGCCGAGCGCTCAGTTTCGGGAGAAGGTACGGCACAGTCTGGGCAAGAGCCGGCGGCGGGAAGGGGCGTGGGTCTGGAAGATTGTGGCTTTGCCCGCCACCCTTGTTCTCGTTTTGTCACTGTCAGTAGGGTTTTACGTTGATCGCGAAAAGGCCCGCCGCCAACGTCTCTACAGCGAACTGACCGATCTCCACGTCACGACGCTCGCGAGTGCCAGCCCCGTTGACGTAATTTCGACCGACCGGCACACCGTAAAGCCATGGTTCGAGGGAAAGATCCCTTTCAGCTTCAGCCTGCCGGAACTGCAAGGGACCGATTTCACTCTTGTAGGCGGACGCGTCACCTATCTTTCCCAATCCTCGGGCGCGCAGTTGATTTACCGCCTTCGCCAGCACGAAATATCCGTATTCATCTTCCAGGATCGCGGGGACGAGGCGGCAGCGCCGGCCTCGGCTCCGGTTTCGATGCTGTCGTTCACGGTGGAAAGCTGGGCAAAGAACGGCCTGCGATATTTCGTGGTCGGTGATGTGGGAGCGCAGGATATCGAGAATTTAAGCAAGCTTCTGCGCGATGCGGGATAATTGTTTTCCTTCGTGAACCTTCGTGTCCTTTGTGGTTGAAAATCTGAGAACACAAAGGACACGAAGGAACACGAAGGTAAAACAGCATCAGCATTCCCGCGACTGAGCCGCTTTCTTGCCGCGGTACAGTCCCGCGATTCCGAACGTGCACGGCGTCCAACTGGCTTCGGCAAAGCCGGCGTTCTTCATGCGCGTCAACATTTCCTCTGGCGATGGAAATCGTTCGACCGACGCAGGAAGATACGCGTAAGGCCCGCGTACACCGGAGATCACCGTGCCTACGCGAGGCAGCACCTGTCTGAAATAAATCCGGTAGAGAGCTCCCATCACTCCCTTGGGCTCGCCAAAATCGAGAATGCCGCACTCTCCTCCGGGACGAAGGACTCGCGCAATTTCCCGCAGGCCCGCATCGTAATCCGCGAGATTGCGGAAGCCGAATGCCGACGTGACCAGGCTGAAGTGCGTGTTGGGAAACGGAAGATTGAGAGCGTCGGCCTCAATCCATTCTGGCGCGACTCTACGATCGGCTGACTTGAACGCTGCCCGGCGCAGCATGGCGTGAGAAAAGTCCGCTCCCACAATTTGCGCCGACGACTTCCCTGCTTGCCGCTGCAGCGCAAACGCCATATCACCGGTACCGCAGCAAAGGTCTAGAATGCGGGCATCGGAACGCGCCAGAATGTGCCGGAACGTACGAGCAGTCCGGCGCCACCATATACGATCCACGTTGAATGAAAGCACGTGATTCAACAGGTCGTAGCGGGGCGCGATCGAAGTAAACATCTCGCGCACCGCGCGGGCCGCGGAGTCGCGGTCGCCTGCGCCGTCCGGTGCCGCGCCAACAACTGGAGGTTTGGATTCGGGCACGATTCTCGGGTTGGTCTACCGCTTCTTCTTTTTAGCGCTCTTGATTTGCTTGACGATGCGCTCGATCTGCAGAATGTGGTTCGTGTCGTGCCCTGCAAACATGCGCGCCAGGTGCGCGATCGATTCCTTGCCGCGCTCCAGATGCATGCCGTAGTTGTCCCAGACTTCGGGAGCGATCTCCTTGAGCATGGCCAGATTGTTTTCGCGCAGCACGCGGAACACCTCCAGCGACCGGCGAGCGTCCCGATTACGGTAGCGGAAGACGGAAGCCCACGCGTCCTGATCGAAGGGTTGAATTGTGATTCCGTTCTCTCCAATGACGGAGCGCATGCGCCAACTGGCCACGATTTCCGCATCAGCAAGGTGCGCAGTGATCTCAGCGATTGACCACTTCACCGGCTCAGGTCGCCACTTCAACTGCGCGGCGGTGAGGCCCGCGATCGATTTCTTAAGCCTGGCCGCGGTTGTTCGCTGCACTTTGATCGCGTCCTGGCCCTTCACGTATCCAAGAATTCTTCCGATGTACTGTTCGGCGGTTTCCTGCATCACTCCCCCTACCTTCCCCAAACCCATCCGCCGCGTGAAAGGCGGCGCAATTCCTCCACGGAATCGAGCACGGCCCGCTCCGGCACGTCGCCGGCAACTTCGACCTTGCCGATTTCTCGCGGCAAAATAAAGTGCACTACACCGTTCTGCGTCTTCTTGTCGTTCTGCAGGCGCGCCAGAATCTTGTTCGCGCTGACATTCACTTCCGGCAAGCGTCCCAGGCTTAAGACAGCGTCGGCGATTCGGCCCGCCGTCACACTATCCGTGCGTCCCACGGTCAGCGCAATATTCGTGGCGGCGATCATGCCCCAGGCGACGGCCTCCCCGTGCAGCAGCGATCGGTACTTGGTCTCGGCTTCGAGTGCATGACCGATCGTATGCCCCAGGTTCAGCACGCGGCGCAGTCCGCCCTCGTGTTCGTCCGCGGAAACCACTTCCGCCTTCAGCTTTACCGATTGTGCAATCAACCACTCCAGTTCCACCGGATCGCGCTTCAGAATCTTGGCGCGATTCTGCTCGAATCGCAGGAACAACTCGACGTTCCCAATGATTCCGCACTTTAATGCTTCGTAGAGCCCTGCCCGAAACTCGCGGTCCGGCAGCGTCTTCAGCACCATCGGGTCAATCAGTACGACTCTTGGATGATAGAAGGTTCCAACCAGATTCTTGCCTGCGACCAGATTCACACCCGTTTTTCCGCCAACGGAAGCATCCACCTGGGCGAGTACAGTCGTCGGTACCTGCACGAACTCGACGCCGCGCATGTAAAGCGAGGCCAGCAAACCAGCGACGTCGCCGACGACGCCGCCCCCTAGCGCGATGATCACCGCTTTGCGGTCGGCCCCCATCCTTACGAGTTTCTCCGCCATTGCCTCCACGGTTGCCAGCCGCTTCGAAGGCTCGCCGTCAGGCATCAGAATCAGTTGTGGCGCGAATCCCGCCGTCTTCAGTGCAGTCAGAAATTTGGCTCCCCAGCGTTTCCGTACCGGGGCAACAGTGACGACGAAAATACGGCTCGTCTGCGGTAGCAGATCTCCCAGGATGGATCCTGCGCGAGTGAGCAAGCCGTTCTCGATCCACGCCTGATAGGGACGTGGCAAGACGTGTATGGTCGCTTGCGTCATTGCGTTTCCATAATAGCGTATGCGTTCCTATCCCTGCGCTACACCTTCAGTGGTAGTATTGCCCGTCTATGAAGGGTCTGCCAGCCCAGACCGATTACGTGGTCATTGGCGGCGGTATCGCCGGACTGCGCGCTGCGATCGACCTAGCGGAGTCCGGGCATGTCTTGCTGCTGACAAAGAATGAATTCCTAACCTTTATTAAATCGCGCGACGCCAAAAGTGAAGCCGAGTGGCTAGGCGATGACGATGATGTCATCCTGCACCTGCAGGACACTCTCGAAGCCGGCGCAGGTTTATCGAATCCCGCCGCAGTCAAGATCCTGATCGAGGAAGGTGCCGAGCGAATTGACGAACTGCTGTCGTGGGGCAAGTTTCACAGCACGAAACTCTCCTTCGAACTGGAAAGCCCGCATAGCCGCAGCCGCCGTCTGCACGCCCACGGTGAGTCCACCGCCAAGGAGATTCTTCGGACGCTGGCGCACAGCGTCGAGTCGCTCAAACCCGTCACGCTCGCCCCTTTCACCTTTGTTACAGAATTGCGGACCCGCGACGGAAAAGTTCAGGGAATTTCCCTGCTCGATGAGAAAGGAGCGCCGCTGAACATCCCCTGCTCCGCAGTTCTGCTCGCGACGGGTGGATGCGGACAAATCTTCTCCAACACGACGAACCCCGACTCAGCCACAGCCGACGGGATCGCGCTGGCCTTTCGCGCCGGAGCCGAAGTAGGCGACCTGGAGTTCGTTCAGTTCCATCCCACCGCTCTTTGCATGAAGAAAGTGCCGCGCTTCCCTTTGCCCGAAAGTCTGCGGACAGAGGGCGCTTACCTTCGCAACTTCGAACTCAACCGTTTTATGGGAAAGTACCATCCCCTGGGAGTACGCGCTCCCGGAGACCTGATCGCGCGCGCCATCGTTCATGAAATGGAGGTGAGCCACGCGAAAGATCCCTTCGTGTATCTCGATGTGACTCACGTCAACGCTGCCCAGATTCAGAAGCACTTCCCGCGCGTCTATGCCATCTGCATGGCCTACAACATCGACATCACGGAAGATCTTGTTCCGGTGCGTCCGGCGGCGCACTGCACTCTGGGCGGAGTGCTCACGGATCTGGACGGTAAGACGAATGTCGGCGGACTCTACGCCGCAGGTGAAGTTGCGGCGACCGGTGTGCATGGAGCGAATCGCCTGCCGAGTAATTCCCTGCTCGAGGCTCTTGTCTTCGGGGCGCGTGCGGGAAAGGCGATGCGGAACGCTGAGAGGGTCTCATCGCACGCGGCACCAGGTCCGAAAGCCGCATACTCCAATGGTCCCGTGGATTCAGGCGTTGAAGAGTTGGTCGGACAGATTCAGAGCTTGATGTGGAGTGAGGTTGGTATCGTGCGAACACGCACGGGAATGCAGAAGGCCGTCAAAACGCTCGAGGAGATGGCTCCGAAGCTGGCACATCCCAAAACACGGCGTGGACATGAAGCTGCCAACTTGCATCTTGCTGCGCTGCTGGTGGCAAGGTCGGCGCTGTCTCGGGAAGAAAGCCGTGGCGCCCACTACCGCATGGATTATCCCGATCACGATGACAAGAGATTTCTGAAGCATTCGATCGTTCGCGGGGATAAAGTAGTGTTCGTATAAGCAGTGAGGGCCCGCATGGGAACCCAGTTACTCAACGTCCTGTTGCCATCTCTGAAGATACGCCGCCTCGGGCCGTTCGTTTTTGCCCACTGGCCAATGGACATCGTTGCCGTCTTCATGACGCTAAAGTTCTGAACTCTTTTCTTTCTTATCGGAGCTCCGTCCCTCATCTTTCGCGGGATATGCCACCGAAAGCCCAATCGATATCATCAGCACCAAGGCTACCGTTCCGAGTGTCACTCCAATGGGGATCTCAAAGTAGTCTCCCAGAATCATCTTCACGCCGACCAGAATGAGAATGACTGCCAATCCATAATGCAAGAAGCGAAAGAGCTTCATCAGCCCCGAAACCGCAAAGTACATGGATCGCAGTCCCAGAATCGCAAACACATTGGACGTGTAGACCACGAATGCTTTTAAGGTGATGGCGAGGACGGCGGGAATCGAATCGACGGCGAAAAGCACGTCGGTGGTTTCAATGACCAAAAGTACAACCAGTAGAGGAGTAGCATAGAGCCGCCCATTCTCCTGCTGATTCCGCACAAAGAATCGGCCGCCGCGGTAGTCCGTCGTGACCGGAATCCACTTGCGCAGCGCTTTCACCACTGGATTGGACGACGGATCCACCTGGTGCGCGCCCGAGAGGCAGACGCGAATGCCGCTGTAGATGAGTAACGCGCCGAACGCAAACAGCAACCAGTGAAAGCGCTGGATGAGCTCAACTCCGGCGCCGATGAAGATTCCCCGTAGAATCAGTGCGCCCAGAACTCCCCAGAATAAGACGCGGTGTTGCTGCTCGTCGGGAACAGCAAAATAATTGAAGATGACGAGGAAGATAAACAGATTGTCAACACTGAGCGACAACTCCACCACGTATCCGGCAACGAACTCCAGGCTCGACTGACGCCCTTGCCAGAAGTACAGGATGACGGCGAACGCAGCCGCCAGCGCGACGTACATCAGGCTCAATACCAACGCTCCGCGAAACTTCACGACATGGCCTGGGCGGTGGAAGACGCGCAGGTCGAGTATCAGCATGCCCAGCGCGAAGACGTTAAACAGAATCCAGAAGTAGAGCAAAAGGCTCCCCGGCAGTCCTTGGGATCGCAGATTTTAGATTGTAGATTTCAGATCTAATTGCGTAGTTGTTTGATACAGCACACGGATCTCAATCTGAAATCTTCAATCTGAAATCTGAAATCATTTTTGCCTTCCCCTCTGACCGCTCTGCCAAGCGTCCCAAAGGCCGAAGGCCTTGAACATCTCCACGCTGTTGCTGTCGCGCATCGTCTGCTCGATCTGATCGTGGGTGAGCCGCGGTCCGACCTTCTCGTACAGGTTCGCCAATTCGAAGCTCAACGCAGCGGCTTCGGCGACATGTTTTTTCAATTGCGGGAAGTCGACCTTGTCGTAGGTATCCGAAACGGCATGGTAGTTCTCGAGATAGTTGGCCTCCTGCTGATCGGCGACGAAGGTCGGCACTCCTTCCAGCATGAAGTCGAAATGATCCGTGCCCCACTCCATGTCGAGCTTCAGATCTTTCACGTCGAATTGCGCGAGCGGCGAGATCAGCTCTTTCGCCATGCCGTACACGTCTTTGCGGCCGCCGAGCGAAAAACCGGTCGTCTTCCCGGTACCGGAATCGTAGATCACTACGCCCGCAGCCCGGTCGAGCTCGGCGCGATGGGCGAACGCATAGACGCGAGAACCGATTAGGCCCTCTTCCTCGCCCGAGAAAAGAATGAAGCGAATTGTGCGCCGCGGCGTTACGCCTGAGGCTTTGATGGCGCGCAGGGCATCGATGACCAGTGCAGCGTTGCAGCCATTGTCGAGTGCGCCCGTGCCTAGTTCCCAGGAATCCAGATGCGCGCCGAGAATCACGAATTCCTCCGGCTTCTCGCTTCCCCGAATCTCCGCGATCACGTTGGAGGTTTTGACGGGCCCGCCAATCTGGTTCGGAATGGAAAGATCCCCCCACACGAGACTGCCCCCGGCGAGCAGCCGGGCCATGCGCTCGCCGTCTTCGCGCGCAACAATGACCATCGGCAAGCGATCAATTTCCCCGGCGGCGGCATTCGTATGGCGATAGAGAATGTCGTGCTCGCGGGTCGCCATGAAAGCAATGGCTTTCGCCTTGGCTTTCGCTGCGCGATCAATGATCGGTGGCGCGTTCGTGTACTCGGCGAAAAGATCCTCCCAGGTTTTGAGTACCGCGGTGTGCACTAGCAGAATCTTTCCCGTCACATCTCCGGCCTTCTGAAAGTCAGATTCCGTTCCCTCGCCGACATCGATGACAGGAACGTGTTTGACGGGAGCCAACGCTGGCGCCCACGCTACGGACACGGCGCGCACGCGAAACGAAGAAAGTACCGTCCCGCCTCCCACTCCTGTGGAGCTGACCTGGTGTGCTGTAGTCGCGCTCATCTCGGTTGCGCCTTCGGCCCAGGAGTTTAGGATCTCGAAACCCTCACTGTGCACGCTATCTGCGCCCGCCGCGCCAAAAGCCTGCATGCCCCACTGCACGGCGTGCTGCATGGCAGGCGTGCCCGGAATGCGCCCGCCAATCTCGTCGGTCAGACGGCGAAGATTCTCCTGAATCGGCGAAGGCTGAAGCGCAGCCTGGATGATCTTGTTGACGTCGTTATTGTCTGCAGGAGGATTGGCGGCAAAAGAAACTAGATGAATAATGCAAACAAAGAACAGGGTCTTCACAGTTCGCATATTGTTTTGCATTAGAAATGAAATTCTGGAAAAGAGCAAAGCGCTGCAACCACGAAAGACACGAACGTGCACGAAGGAGTTCTCCGCTTTCCTTCGTGTGCGTTAGTGTCCTTCGTGGTGGATTGCTCTTACTTCGGTGGAAGCGGATCCATCTTGTCGAGAATGCGGATCGTTTCGAGCACGACGCTCCCGACAATCTGCAAGCTGCGCGGGCTAAGTTTGTCGATCGTATCTTCCGTTGTGTGCCAGTACGCGAGATTGTAGCCGTAAGTGAAATCGATGAGATCCGCCGAAGGGACGCCACGCTTCACAAACGGCAGGTGATCATCAGAAACCTCTCGTTGCATCCCGAAAAAGTGTGATTGATATCCCAAGCGCTTGGCCGCCTCGTAAACGACATCCTCCAGCCAGGGCGTGGAATTCGTCTCCCGATCGACGTTCAGGTCTGAGTCGCCAATCATGTCGGTCAGGATGAACGCCTTCACTTTCTTGAGGGTTCCATCTGCCTGCCATTTCTCGGCGAGATGCGTGATGCCGTAGAGACTGTCCGCGCTGAAAGGCATCTCATTCGGCAGACCTCCGGAGCCGTCCGGCTTCATCGCTTCTTCCGCATCGTCCCACACGAGCCAGACGCTGTAACCCTCGCGCTGCTTTCCACGCAGATGGTTGGCCAGCTCCAACAGAAGTCCGCTCGATGAAGCCCCATCATTCGCACCCACGAAGGAAGTTTTCCGCAAGGGATAGTTCGTATCGTAGTGGCTGGCAAGAATGATGATGCCGTCTTTCGTACCCGGATATTTCGCGATGATGTTGTGTACCGGAAACTTGCCCTCGGGCGTGTCGGCCGTAAAAATGTCGTCCTCGACCTGATCGCCTTTTAAATGTGAGGAAATGTACTCTTCGACTTTCTTGTGACTGGTACTACCCAGCGGCCGCGGACCAAATTTCACGATGTCTTTCACATACTGCATCGCGCGGTCGCCATCGACGGAAGGCGGAGGACCCTCATCTGGGAGCAGCTTCAGAGGTTCGCTTGCAGGTGGGCTGGCAGAAACGGAACTAATCGGTGCCGGGGCAGCTTCCTTGTCCCGGTCACAGGCGATTATCGCCAACGCGCCGCCCAGCAGGATCCACGAGAGACGCTTCGCTCGTCTCATTACGCCTTCTTTTCTCGTCTCGCAGCGCGCTGCTTGGGATGCACCATCCACGCCACTCCAATGCTGACACCGTAAAGGGCGATCATGGGGGCGGCGAAAATGCACATGTTCAATATGTCGGTGGTCGGGGTAACGATTGCGGCGATGATGAAAATCACCAGGATGGCGTAGCGGAAGTTCTTCCACATGAATCCTGCGCTGACGATGCCCATCAATGCGAGAAAGAAGACGAGAATCGGCATTTCAAAGATGAGGCCCATGCCGAGGATGATGCTCAGGAACAGCGACGTGTATTCGCCGATCGTGATCATCGGTTGGAACTGCTTGCCGAAATCGATTAGAAAGGTCAGCGCGTAGGGGTAGACGAACTTGTAGCCGAAGTACCCGCCAGCGGAAAACAACGCAATCGTCGAGATCATGAAGGGCACGACGTAGCGCTTCTCTTTGCGGTAAAGGCCGGGGGAAATGAACATCCATACCTGGTAAAGCACGAAGGGTGACGTGAGGAACAGCCCGGCCAGAGCAGAAACCTTCAAGTAAAGGTTGAAGGGCTCGGTGGGGTTCAGGTACACGAGCTTTTCCGCCATCCCATTAGCCCTCAGGGCATTCATAATGGGTTTTTGCATGATGCCGTAGATCTGTTCGCGATATCCCCAGCACGCGAAAAATCCAACCGCAACCGAGATGATCGAATAGATGATGCGTTTGCGCAGTTCCTCCAGGTGATCGAGGAAGCCCATGGTGGGCATTGATTCTTTGTCGTCTTCCTGGGGAGGAGTCTCGGTCGCGACGTCAGGCATGCGATTCCTGGGACGTTTTGGATGTCACTTCTTCCGACTCCGGCACGGCCTCGGTGGCGACCGGCGGCGTCGCGCCATTTCCGGATGTCGAGGTATGTTCGTCGGCAGAGGAAGCTAGGGTTGCAGCTTCCGGGCTTGCAGCTTCCATCGCGGCAGGTTCGGTCGGCGCCGACGCTTCGGCGGTGCTTTCTTCGACGGGCGCGGAACTTAGTGTACGGCTGGTCGCACCCTCCACACGAGGCGTTGGCGGCAGGATCGTCTGCCTGGGACTCTCAACTTCCAGATGAGCGATTTCCTGCTCAATCTGAGCCTTGAACTCGTTGGAAGCGCGCTTGAACTCGTTCAGATATTTACCGACCTGGCGGGCGATCTCCGGCAGCTTCTTGGGCCCAAAGATGACCAAGGCCAGCAAGAACAGGAAGATCGTCTCGGAGAAACTCATGCCGTTCATCATACTGTGCCCGAGGAAGGAGGAGCAATCGCTGAGACAAAAGATTTGACGACGGCCAGCCCCCGACATATCAGCCAAAAATCAACGTCTGAGAACCTTAAGTGGTCCGCCGGGCATCTTAACTGCCGGGCATCTTAACTAATGAGGGCGTTACCGACGGTAACCATCCCGGTCCAGTCGCGTCCAACTAGTGATATACTGCGTGTATTCAGCGCCGTAGCTGGGGTGGACGTTAGCCCTCAACGAAGGACAATTCAAGATGGCACGTAGTTCTCGCCGGTCACTCTTCCTGGTAGCTTTTTTCCTCCTTGCCTGCGGATTTCTGGGCATTCTGTTTGCCCAGCGCTCCGGCCAGCAGTCGTCGCTCACCGGCGACTCCGACGTCAGCGACAGCCTCAAGCAATTCACCGACGTCTACGCCCTCGTCGAGCAGAACTACGCCGAGCCGGTGAATGCCGACAAGGCCATCTACAACGGCGCGATCCCGGGCATGCTGCACGTGCTCGATCCGCACTCCAATTTCTTCGATCCCAAGTCCTACGCGCTGCTGCGCGAAGACCAGCGCGGCAAGTACTACGGCGTCGGCATGACCGTCGGGCCGCGCAACAACAAAGTGATCGTCATTGCTCCGTTCGCGGGCACGCCCGCTTATAGCGCCGGCATTCATCCCGGGCGACTGATCATCGCCGTCGACGGCAAGCCCACCGACAACATGAGCACCGGCGATGTGGCCGACCTGCTGAAGGGGCCCAAGGGCACGACGGTCCACATCACGCATCTTGCGCGAAGGCGCGGACAAGCCGCTGGAGTTCGCGGTCGTGCGCGACGAAATTCCGCGCTACAGCGTCGACCTGCACTTCCTGATCAAGCCCGGCATCGGCTACATGCACGTCTCCGGCTTCAACGAGACCACCGAACACGAAGTTGCCGACGCGCTCGACCAGTTGGGCGATCTGAAGGGACTGATCCTCGACCTGCGCGGCAATCCCGGCGGCCTGCTGAGCGAAGGCGTTGGCGTGGCCGACAAGTTCCTGCAGAAGGGACAGCTGATCGTTTCGCACCATGGACGCTCCTCGCCCGAGAAGCGCTACATCGCGCAGCATGGCAACGGCGGCAAGGAATATCCGCTGGTCGTGCTGGTGAACCGCCTGACCGCTTCGGCGGCGGAGATTGTTGCCGGCGCGATTCAGGACCATGACCGCGGCCTGATCGTCGGCGAAACCACGTTCGGCAAGGGCCTGGTGCAGACCGTGTATCCGCTGTCGGAGAACACCGGGCTGGCGCTGACCACGGCGAAGTACTACACGCCCAGCGGACGCCTGATTCAGCGCGACTACGCAACGTTTCGCTCTACGACTATTACTTCAATCGCGAGAATGACGAGAACAACACGGCGAATCGCGAAGTGAAACTCACGGACAGCGGCCGCACGGTTTACGGCGGCGGCGGCATCACTCCTGACGTGAAGATTGCACCGGTCAAGAGCAATCACTTCCAGGACTCGCTGCTGCAGCACTACGCATTCTTCAACTTCGCCAAGCACTACGTCGTGACCACCATCCGACCAAGAGCTTTGAAGTGGATGATGTGATGCTGCAGGACTTCCGCAAGTCGCTCGACGAAGAGAAGTTCCCTATACCGAGGCCGACCTGCTGGAGAACAACGACTGGGTCAGGTCCAACATCAAGAGCGAAATCTTCGTCGACGCTTTCGGGCAGGAGGAAGGCTTGAAAGTGCGGGCCGAGTCCGATCCGGAAGTGTCAAAGGCCTTGAGCTTCTGCCTCAGGCCAAGTCCCTGGCGGAAAACGCCAAGAAGATCGTGGCCGAACACAACGCGGCCCCGGCGTTTAACCGCTAAATAACTCTGAGGAAAAACTCTCTCGAAAAGGCCCGGACCCAGTTCGGGCCTTTTGTTTCCTTTCGTGAACCTTAGTGCCCTTTGTGGTTCGGGGTTTTAAAGGCGTTCACCACAAAGGTCACGAAGGTACACGAAGGAAACCTGGGAGCTTAGTTGGTTCATTGACTTACCCCTCTCGCTGTGTGAGAATCCGCGCAAGAGGCTGATTTTGCGGGGGCAAGGCGAGAGTATCTCAGGTTGGTCCCAATCCCGCGAGCGCTCCGAGACCGTCACAAGAATGGGTCCTTTTCACTATCAGGTCGGAAGATTCCGGCCATCGTGCAAGTCGGGGCGCGCTTGAAGTTGCCTCTTCTGGCAGGAGCGATCCTGCTTTCGGTAATTGCCGGATGGACGGACTGGCGCAGTCGCCGTATTCCAAACTGGCTCACAGTCCCAGGTTTCGCGCTTGGAGTCGTTGCGAGCGCCGTTGTAGGGCGCTGGAGTGGACTGAAAGATTCATTGCTCGGTGCAGGCCTGGCATTCGCCCTGTTGCTGCCATTTTGGTTGCTGAAGAGTCTTGGAGCCGGCGATCTGAAATTCGCAGTGGCGCTCGGAGCCTACACTGGTCCTGGACGCCTGATTGATATTCTGATCGGCTCGGTCTTTGTTGCTGGAGTCATGGCATTGGCACTAGTCATCTACAAGCGGCGCCTGCTGCAAACGATCAAGAACATCGGCCATATTCTGGTGTCGTTGGTCACCTTCCGCCTGCCCGGATCGCACGTCACTCTCGACAACCCCGACGCTCTGACTATTCCCAAGGGTGTGGCTCTGGCTTTGACAGTCGTGCTCTATGGGATTCTCTGGAAACTGAGGATGGTGGCCTGATGCCCAGTCTTGCCCGCTATCTGAGAAAGCTCGCCCGCGATACCAGAGGCGCCGAGATCGCCGAGGCCGCTGCCGTGCTCCCGCTGATGTTTACCATGCTGCTAGGGATCTTCTGGTTCGGCCAGGCCTTCAGCATCTACGGAGCGATCACCCGAGCCGCGCAGGATGGAGCCCGCGCCGGAGCCCTTCCTTCCTGCGCCACTTGCAATCAGCCTTCTGCCTTTGCCACCAACGCCGTCGCTGCCGTACAGAACGACCTCCTGGTCGCTAAGCTTGATCCCGCTCGGGCGCAGTATCCCTCTCCACAACCCTCTTTGCTTTCCTGTACCGACGGAAGCACGGTCGCTTGTAGCAGCACCGCCAGTACAAATTTCTGCGTTCAAGCCCCCATTCAATTGAGGACGACCTCACAGGGCGGCGCGGGTCTCTGCGGTATTTCAGTCTCGATGCGCTACCCGTACCGCTTCTGGCTGCCCTTCACTTCGATCAACAAACAGACGATTTGGATCACCTCATCGTCGCGGATGCGGATGGAGACCCGGTGAATCGCTGGTTCGATCGGATGGCCGGAACACGGCTGGGAAGCGAGCGCGGCGCTCAGTTGGCCGAGTTTGCCGTCGCCCTGCCGCTGCTCGTCGTATTCGTTGTGGGCATCTTTGATTTTAGCGGCGCCTTGACGCTGAAGCAGCGGCTCACGAACATGGCCCGAGATGCCGCCCGCGCCGCAGCGGGCGACCCCAGCAACGATGTGCGAGGGGGCACTGGAGCTCCGGTCTCGGTGATGGATGTGTATTACATTGTCGACAACTATCTGCTCGCGAATAACCTGAACGACTGCGGCATCAGTTCGACACCAACCCATTCCGGGTTGACCTGGACCTTCACGGGGAGCGGCAACGGATGCCCGTCACCCGGGCTCACCATCATCGTGAATCGCGGATACTACTTTCCCCTCACGGGAGGGACACTCAGCGCCACTTGCCAGTCTCAGAATCCCGGCTCGCAGACTGCCATCATCAGCACCTGCGTCAGCGTTCGATACGGGTATCCCTGGAAGTTCGGCCAAGCCGCCAGCCTCCTGGGCGTCACTACAATGCTGCCCAACCCAATTTCGGCAGTCGGCGTATCCGCCAACGAGAACTGATCCATGAAGACGCCAACCATTTGCCGATCTCGAGCAGCACACAAGCACCGTGAGCTGGGCGTCACCATGGTGCTGGTCGCGGTCGCCATGGTTGCCATCATCGCCATGGCTGCGCTCTCCATCGATGTCATCACGCTGTATCTGGCGAAGCAGGAGGCGCAGCGCTCGGCCGATGCCGCCGCCCTTTCCGCCGCGAAGGTCTCTCTCTCTCCGGCATCACCGGCGACCCTGGCAACAGCACACTCAACTGGGGCGCGATTTGCGGTCCGGACGACGGCACAAACGGGGTGGCTACGCGCGTCGCGAAAGCGGTCGCGAATCAGAATTTGATCGCCGGGGCCCCGGTTACCACTCCAACCGTGACCTACTCATCAGGTGGCTCGACTTCCCCAGATTGCACCGCTCTCAACACAACTGGCTTCGGCGTGAACCCGATCGTCACCGTGCAACTCACTCGCAGCAGCCTGCCCACCTTCTTTTCGCGCATTTGGGGAAATACCTCCAACAGCGTTAGCGCGACCGCCACGGCAGAAGCCTTCAACCCCTCAAACTCAGGGAATTCTGGAAATACGGTGACAGGCACGCTCATTCCCGTTCAGCCTCGCTGCATCAAGCCCTGGGTCGTACCCAATCAGGACCCCCTGCACAACACCAGTGGTGGTGTTGGAATCTGCACCGGGGGGGCGGGAGGAAATTGCGCCAAAATTGTCAATTTGACCGATGGTTCGATCGTCACCACGGGGATCTCTTTGAACGGGACTGGCACGGGCGGGATCATTGGAGAGACTTTCTGGCTCGTCCCCGATTGCCGCTTCAGCAATCAAATCTCGTGCACCCTTCGACTTCCCAGCCCGAAGGCCAAATCGCGTCACCGCCCACATCCAGCCTCCGCCGAACCTGATGTATGTTCCGGGACAGGTCGGCACGCCAGTGATGGCTGTACCTTCCTGCACCCAGGGAGACGAATTCGAGCGGGCAATCGAAGGATGCGACGCTGCCACGAATTACACCTGTGGGTTGCCTCCCGGCTCGGGAGGCACCAATGCCGTGGATCTAAATCACAATCCGGAAGGGCCTACTCCAGATGGAGTCTCTTGCCTGATTCATCAGACTGCGGCAGGGAACGTCACGAGCCCTTCAGGGCAGGATTCTCTCAACCCTTTTAAGGTCCCCGCGTCTTACCCGTTTCAGATTCTTGCCGGCAGCAATAGTCCGATGCTGAGTGCGGGTCTCACCCACGGAAGCCCCATCAGTGCGAGCCCTTCAATCGTTTCACTCCCCATTTTCGACGAGGGACCCGTGACCCTGGCATCTGGCACAAGCACACCTGTTACCTTTGTCGGGTTTCTTCAGGTATTCATCAACGCGGCAGATCAGTTCGGCAACGTCAACGTGACGGTGTTGAATGTCGCGGGATGCGGCAACGGAAGCGGCGACCCGGTCGGCACGGCCCTGACCGCGAATTCCCCAGTCCCGGTTCGCCTGATCACGCCTCCCGTAGACAGCGACCGCTTTGACCTGAAGGATCTGGACGATTTTACTGGTCTGCGGACTGTCTGCGGGAGGGTCGGGCGCAGGCGCGTTCTCCGGACTGGGGGCGGGCTGATTCGCCACCGGAACGGGCTGCTCGTCAGCGGTGGTGTCTTCCTCTTGCGGTTGCGGCGGAGGCGGTACGAATCCGCCAGCGCTCATAGTACGGGTGCTGAGAATGACGCGATCGAGGTGCCGCGGGTCAGTCGCTGAATTCAAAATCAAGAAGTTGAATCGCGATCCATTCAGCAGCCGCGCAACCGCTTCAGCCGCAGGCGCCGGAGCAATTTCCGCCACCACTTTCTCCTGCTCGGCGCCGGCGGGAATCGAAATGTCGGCTCCGGTGCGCTGCTGGATTGCGTACAGAACTTCTGACAGCGTTGCTTTGTTGGCGTAAATTCCCAGCATCCATCGCGATACGACACCTGCAGCGGAGTTGGCGCGGGAACGCTCACTGGCTCCGCGCTGCTCGTGTAGTTGGCTGTGATCAAGCCAGGACGGCTCGCATGCTGCCCGTAATCTGTCGCGGCGGATTCACTCGATACAGAGCCCCCCGTGACTTTGATCATCACCGTGCGGCCATACGGGAATATCTGATAGGAACGCGCGCTTTTCAGGTCCAGCACTACCCGCGTGACCGGCGGCTTTGCCTGGAACAGTCCCACGCGAACGTCTTTCACTTCCCCACGATCTATCGACTGGTTACGAACCTGATTGCCCGGCACCGCATTGGGAAAGTCGACCACCAACCGGTCGGGCCCTGTCAGCACTTGGCTCTCAGGAATGATCCGGTCACTCGCCTCCACCTCAATCTCAACGATATCTTTGCTTCCCAGGACCTTCACCGAGCGGACCGACACCTGTGCCAGGGATCTGGCACCCAGACAAACACATGCTCCCGCTGCCAGAAGGCAACACGCCAGAACTCGCGAAGATTTGAGCATGAAAACCTGCGCCCGGTTGATATTTTGCTGGATCTAAAGGCAATTGTAGCAGCGATTTGCAGGGGGAATTCCCCCAAAGGTACTAGACCTCTGGTTCGCACTCCAGCAGCACTGCGCGTCTTGCCGAGGAGTCGTCTCGAAAACGCGTGGCTATTCAGCTGCCCGGCCGTGGAGAGGGTTTCGAAGGGGTCCGGCTTTTGCTTCTACGAGGGGGTTTTGAAAGGGCGCGGCTTTAGCCGCGCTGCCGCGGACCTCTAAACGTTGGGCTTCAGCCCCTGATGTCAACTGCTTACACAGACTGGGAGTCAGAATGCGACGAGGTCAACCGGGAAAACTTGTGGCGGGCTTTCCAGTAAACGCCGACCGCCCCGGAGGCCATGAGCAGCCAGGTTCCTGGCTCAGGAACTTCCCCGCCTCCTCCGCCGCCGCTGCCGCAAGGATCGCCTTTCTTCTTTTTCTTATCGCCGGCAGTCACCGACAACGTTCCGATACCCGCGGAATCTTTAGGCTTCTTTTTTGTTCCCACGCCACACACGCCCGGCAAAGACGGGGGCAAAATCGGCGTGAAGCCCCCATTGGCGATCGGGTCGTAAGAGCTCAGCGGCACCGCCGGGCCCATTCCCGGCACAGGATTGCGATCCATCAGGGCCGATTGGAACGGTACCGGCGGAGCGGTCATAGCCGTTCCCATGTCCGGGTGAACCGGCTCGTCAAACCTTACTGCTGGTGGCTCCGATTCCGAAGTTGCCTGTTGCGGAACCTCCTCGACCCGGTTGGCGCAACGACTGCGCGCCGTCATCTTGCCATCCGTGATGACCGTCTCGCCCTTCTTCAGGCTGACCCGGTGTCGCGTCCAGTAAACCTTATTCCCAATGCGATAGGAAATGTATGCGGTCCGCGCCAGCACCAGCTTCACCACCCGCGCGTGATCGTAATCGAAACCCGCATAATGCGCCGCGACGACGGGATCATGCTCCGCGGCCCACTTTAACTCCCGCACATCTTGCACACCGCCAGGCACCACCGAGTATCTGTACACCGTGCGGCCTTCCATCTGGCGCAAAACTTCCTGCTGAGACGTCAGGAGAAGGTTGCGACTGGCTTCCGCCGTTCTCCGGTCCGGCTCTGCGTTCCTCGCCGCATGAAACAGCGACGGGCTTAGAAATTGCAGCGCTACGGAGGAAAGCACGAAGGTGAGCACGGCGCAGGCAAAGATCAGCAGCGCGCGCTGGATCCGGCGATTGCGACGATGCCGCCGGCTCCGCCGTTTGCGGATCACCGTGCGCATTACCCCTACCTCGGGTTCATTCGACAACTTTTTACCCTACCTTGCCGGCCAGATTCTGGGGCTCGGCCGACACAGATCCGTCTGCTCCGAAGCAGTTCGAGTTGCCATAATCGCGAGGCCCGACTCTCGCTAAACCTTAGAGCTTTCGGGCTTTTCTGGCATGAATGCTACCAGAGAGTGCACACCTTTGCACAAAATATGATGGCCGGTATCTCCCTAAGTCCTCAATCACAGGTTTTCCATCCCAAACCGTCTTCCCAGACCCTATTCCGTTCCAGCACCTTCAGCCTTCTGTCGAAAACCGCCGGCAGAATTCGGATGGCTTTCAAACGCCGACCTGTCCGGAACACTGTATCGCAATCCTGGTTGCGAAAGTAACGCCACTTCCGGGCCATTCCTCGGCCGTCCCTCCCGTTGGTACTATGCCCTTGATTACGGGAGTCAGTTCCGTAAGGAAGTTCCCACCGTCACTTTACGGCGGCTAGCACCAAAGCTGGACCGATCCCCCGAATGGTCTTCAGCGATTTCCCCCAGTAGCAAAATCGGTAAACATTCGCGCACCATGGTTGGGGATGTAGCTCTGCTCAAATGTTCGGAGGCAAATTCATGAAGCGTCTTTCTCTGGCCCTATTCATTGCACTGTTCGCACTGGTCCTCACCAACTCCGCCTTCGCCAACTCCGTCAGCCTGACGTTCGAGTATGACCATCAGAACCACTACTACTTCTCCATCAATGGCAGCACCAACTTCTCGACAATGATGTGCGACAGTTTTGACAACCACATCCACAGTGGTGAAACCTGGACCGCCACCAAGTCGCCTTTCCTGGCGGGAATCGCGAGTGGCCTCTTCGGGTCCTCGATGACGCTGGACTACAAGGCCGCCGGCCTGATCTACAAGAGCATGTTGACCGGTTCGCTGACAACTCTGCAGGCGCAGTGGGCGATCTGGGGGCTTTTCTCCACCAACGCCCAGCATGACAATGGGTTCCTGACTTACGGCGGGCCCGCTACCGAGGCCGTCTATCTGTCGCTCGCTCAGACCGCTCCCAACAGCGCCTATTCGGGACTGTTTCTCTACACTCCACTCCATGGCAAGCCCGGCTGCGGCCCGCAGGAGTTTATCGGCTACAGCCCCGTTCCCGAGCCCGGCAGCTTAACACTACTCGGTACAGGTTTGATCGGACTGGCTGGCGTTGTCCGCCGCAAATTCGCCAAGGCGTAGCTCTTTCGTTTCTCGTACGTTTCCTCTCACCCTTGGCCGCACAGCTCACACTGTGCGGCCTTTTTTATGACACTCCTTTATTCCATCGCGTAATCAATCCTGATGCCACGCTTCTCGACTTCTTCCAGGAACAGATCCGCCGGGACGTCCAACTCCTGCAGCACGCCGCCTCGCTTGCTGATCGCGCCCGAAGCCAGCATCTGCACTACAATCGACGCCGGAAACGCCGTCGTCCGCATCATCGCGCTCATATCCGTTTTCGGATCGTAGTGGTCCACCATCGTGAATGAGGCAACCCGCCCCTTTAGCCGCCCCCCGAGCAGTCCGCGCACGCCCGCGCGATTCACGGATTCGTGCGCTTCCAGCCGCATGATGCACACGTCCGGCCCCTTCGAGGCGAACTTCCCTTCGAATATCTTCGACATCATTGCGCGCGGAGAGACTTCGGCCTTGCCGAACTTTATCTTCTCGCTCGAGAACAATCCCAGTTCCTTTAACTCGCAAAGCAGGTCATAGTGACCGGGATAACGCAACGTCTTCTCGAAGCACTCGCCCACTCGACCCTCAAATGTCTCCGGCAAAGTGGACGTTCCGCCGGAGGTGTGAAAGGCCACCAGCGGAGAAAATCCCGCGATGTGAAAATCTTCTGGCTCGGTCAGAGGATCGATCGTCGTCAGCTTCCCTTTCCGCAGGATGCGTGCCAGCTCGACATATTCATTGATCAACCCTTCCACGGAAAAAACCAGCTGATAGTGAAATGGCGCAGTGGGCTGTGCGGGCAGGCCTCCAACATAAAGCCGCAGCGCGTCGGCGCGGCCTCCGAGCCGGCGTACCAACTCTCCACCCAGGATCGACGCCATCCCCGGGGAGAGCCCGCAATCTGGCGCCAGCGCAACCCCGCACTTCTGGGCCTTCTTGGACAGCGCCAATTCCTGCCGCACCACGGTGTTATTCCCGCCTAAATCAGCGAAGTGGCATCGTGCTTCGACCGCGGCTCGCGCCAACCCAAGATTCAGGAAATATGGAACCGCCGACAGCGCTGCGTTATGCCCGTGCATCAACTTGCTCGCAGCCTTCTCATCGCTCGCGTCCAGAGCGACCGCCCGTACTTTCCTGTCGCCAGTAATGCGATTGACCCGCGCCGCCACCTCTCGGGCACGCTTAGCATCGCTATCCGCGAGCGTCACAGAACTCACCTGTGGCGTGCGCGCCATGTCAAAAGCTGCCGCCGATCCCATCATGCCGGAACCAATCACCAACAGTTTCATAAGTCCTCCGTAAGAATTGCCATCGCAGACAAGCGGCCTGCAGTTCGATCGGACACGACCGCGCAGGATCAATCGCAAGCCTGCCGTGAAAAAAGAAACGAAACAAGATTCAGATCCGCGAAAGGAAAGGAACTACAGACCGGCGGGAGCAATGCGCTCGCAGATGTAACGGCGAAGATCGAGCCTTAGAAGATTCACATATGATCATATCACCCGCATAAACAACCTCCGCAGGCACGTGCCCGAAAAGACAATCAGTGGAAAAGGGTACAAGCGTGTGCCAGGAAATTTGCTGATCCAGCTTCCAACATTTCCTAACGAACTGCACTCCAAGCTTCATGTCATCGATCGATGTCGTCGGACCCCAAACCTCCACACGCGCCGTAGACCGATCTCAGACCCGGGCAAGACTCCGCAAAACGCTTGTCATCCTCGCATGCGTCACAGCGGTCGTCCTCTGTGCGGCCGCCGTGCTGAGTGTGAAGTACTGGCCATTCTCCGAAAAGGCGGTGCAGGAAGATCTCGCCGAGGCCGCGGACAGCAATGTCACCATTCGCCGTTATCACCCTACTTACTTCCCTCATCCCGGGTGCATCCTCGAAGACGTCGAGTTTCGCCACGGTGCGAATCAATTCCGACTCATTACCATCCCCAGGCTCATCATCGAAGGCAGTTACTCAGGGATTCTCACGCGGCATGTACCACGCATCACGGCTGCCGGCGCACGCATTTTCATTCCCCCTTTCGGGACCAACACAGAATTCCACTCGCAGCATTCCGCACTAGTCGTCGACCAACTCGTTGCGAACGGAACCGTGGTGGAATTCATCTCAAGCGAGCCGCAAAAGCATCTGCCGGTCTTCGACGTTCACGAGGCCCTACTGCGCAGTGTGCGCTGGGGCAGCCCGATCCAGTACCAGCTCAAACTCCATAATCCCAATCCTTCCGGAGAACTGGCCGTCAAAGGCCGCTTCGGACCTTGGGCCGATGGCCACCCGCAGGACACTCCCATGTCAGGCACCTACACCTTCGATCACGCGGACCTCGGCGTCTATGGCGGGATCGGGGGCATCCTGAGTTCGACGGGAAAGTTCGACGGCGCATTCAAGCACGTCAATGTTTCCGGCACAACCGACACGCCTGACTTCGTCGTTACGTCCGGTGGTCACCGGCACCGGCTCACGACGCGGTTCGACGCATACGTCGATGCCATGCGCGGCGACACTTTCCTGAACCGGGTCGAAGCTCGCCTTGGTCGAACCACGCTCCTCGCCCAAGGCAGCATCGCTGGTTCTGAGGGCAGAAAAGGTAAAATCGCCAACCTTCGTTTCACTTCTCGCCACGGCCGGATCGAAGACCTCCTCGGACTTTTTGTCACCGCAGATCGCTCTCCCATGTCCGGTGATATGTCCTTCGTCGCTCGCACCGAGCTCCCAGGCGGCGACCAGCCATTTCTCGAGAGAGTAAAGCTTGAAGGGAAATTTGGCATCGATGATGGCAGCTTCAAGCCGGAAACCCAGAAAGACGTCAATGCCCTGAGCGCGGGAGCGCGTGGTGACACCAAAGACGATCCCGAAACTGTTCTCACCGATTTGAAGGGAACGGTCGATCTCTCAGGCGGCGTGGCGCGCTTTTCTGATCTCGATTTCGGAGTGCCCGGCGCCGAAGCTCATCTGCACGGCACTTACAACATTGTGAACTACCACATCGACCTTCACGGCGAAATGAAGGTGGACACGAACATCTCCAAGACATCCAGCGGCGCGAAAGCTCTACTGCTAAAAATCATGGACCCGCTGTTCCGCAAGAAAAAGAAGGGCGAAATTGTTCCTGTGCACATTCTGGGAACCTACGAGAAGCCCCAGTTCGGCCTCGATTTCGGCAACAACGGAAAAGCGAAATAACGCATGAACTATTTTCCGCAAACACTTGCGGAGAGATCCGCATCCCAACGTCTCGTGGCCAATCGATTAACCCTCAAACAAATTCAGAAACTGCTCGCGCCTCTCACGATTCTCAGCGCATTTGGGGCTCTCCAAATCGCCTGTGGTAGCCATGGAGTCGGCTCCTCACCCGTTCAGACGCCGGTTCCTTCCGGCCAACCCACTTTCAGCCACGTCTTCCTGATCGTGGAAGAGAACCACAGCTACTCCGAGGCTATTGGCAACTCTTCGATGCCGTACCTGAACAGCCTGGCTTCGCAATACGGCCTCGCGACCGAGTACTTTGCCAACGCCCATCCGTCTATAGCCGACTACCTGATGCTCACCACCGGGCTGACGGAAACATTCGATGACAACTTCTCAGGCACCATCAGCGACGATAACGTCGTGCGCGAATTGGTGAAGGCGGGAAAATCCTGGAAGGCCTACGAAGAATCGATCCCTAACACTGCCTATCTTGGCAGCGACGCTCTCCCCTATGTTCGCCATCACGACCCGTTCTCTTATCTCTCGGATGTGCAAAACGACGCTTCACAAGCGGCAAACATCGTCCCCTTTTCCCAGTTTGCCACCGACTTGGCCAACAACAGCCTTCCGCAATTCTCCTTCATCGCCCCCAATTTGAATAACGACGCTCACGACGGGACCCTCGCTTCCGCCGACTCCTGGCTGCAATCCAACATCGCCCCTCTACTCGCGAGTTCCGCATTCCAAAATAGCGGTCTCCTGATTATCACTTTTGACGAAGGAGCCGCGACCGACATGAATCACGGCGGCGGACACGTTGCGACCGTCATAGTAAGTTCCAAATCGAAATCCAGCTACCAGTCCAACACCGAGTACCAGCACCAGAACACGTTGCGCCTCGTCCTCGCCGCTTCCGGCGTGAACACATTCCCTGGCTTGGCCGGAACCGCCCCGGACATGACGGAGTTCTTCAGCGGGCAGTGAGTTCTTCCTGTGCCCTCCTATAACCCGTTGTTCCAGTTCATCTTCGTGAGCGAAAGCTGGACTTTGGCTAGCGCAAGGAACCCGCCCAACGCCTGTACACGTTAAGCTTTTGTACCCATCTTTGACGTACAGCAAAGAACTTAGGCAACGCGAAGAACTAAACTTTCACTCCTAGTTTGTGCCGAGGGCAATTGGGAGGCTGGGCAATGCCCAACAACCTCTCACCAGCCCCGGACATTTCCCGACGAGGTGCCGGACAACTGATCCGGGGACGGTGAATTGCATCGCGCGCACTCATTCCTAATACCGTTTCGTTCTGATGTCAGGCACTAAAACAAGGGGCGGGCATGTTCGGGTCCGGGGACGTTCTCAAGTTATTTGGGGTCTTGGCACTCGCATTTTCTGCAAGTGCGCGGAGTGCCCATGCACAAGAGTCCAGAGGAACGCATAGTCCTCACGGCAACCTGAGCATTGCTTGTCAGAACTGCCATACAGCAACCGCCTGGAAGCCCATCCGCGGAGTTCCAGAATTCGATCATAACCAGACGAAATATCCTCTGCGCGGCATGCACCAGTCGGTGAGCTGCACGCAATGTCACGTCAGACCGGTTTTCACCAGCGTTGGGCAACGTTGCCAGGATTGCCACGCCGACATTCACAAGCGGCAACTGGGGGCGAATTGCGAGCAATGCCATTCGGTCCGGGGATGGCAGGTCTCCATTCGAGAGGTACAACAACATAACAACCGCTTTCCGCTGACTGGGGCGCACGCTACGGTGGACTGCGATTTCTGTCACAAAGGAGGGGCGACCAGCAAATTTCAGATCACGTCCACGCAGTGCTTCTCCTGCCACTCTGCAGACTTCAAAGCAACCACCAGTCCAAACCACGTGGCCGCCGGGTTTTCGACGGCCTGCGAAGCCTGCCATACCACCGACAACTGGTTAAACGCAAAATTCGATCACGCTTCTGTTGGATTTCCTCTCAGCGGCGGCCACGCCGTTCCACCACGCTTGTGTGCCGACTGTCACCTCGGAAACAACTACAACCTCGCGAGCACCGCCTGCGTAGGCTGCCACCTTAAGGACTATCAGGGCACCACAAATCCAAATCACGTTTCGGCACAATTCTCACAATCGTGCGAGCAATGCCACAACATCAATGCATGGTCGAATGCTTCGTTCAACCACAACACCACGGCCTTCCCTCTCACCGGCCTGCACACTGTGCCGCCGCGGCAATGTACCGATTGCCACACGAACAACAACTACAACTTGGCGACCACAGCCTGTGTCAGTTGCCATTTGAAGGACTATCAGGGAACGACCAATCCGAGTCACGGCACCTCGAATTTCCCCCAGACCTGCGAGCAGTGCCACAACACGACGTCATGGGCCAATGCGACCTTCAATCACAACAGTACAGGTTTCCCGCTCACCGGACTGCACACCGTGCCGCCGCGGCAGTGCACCGATTGCCATATCAGCAATAACTACAATTTGGCAAGCGCTGCCTGTGTGACGTGCCATCTGAAGGACTATCAAGGGACTACGAACCCCAATCATGTTACCTCCAGCTTTCCTCAGACCTGCGACCAGTGCCACAACACGAGTTCGTGGGCAAACGCGACCTTCAATCACAACAGCACGGGTTTCCCCCTGTCTGCAAGTCACGCCGTCCCCCCGCGGCAGTGCGTCGATTGCCATGTCAACAACAACTATTCTCTGAACAGCACCTTGTGCTACTCGTGCCACCAGAAGGACTACACCGGCACGAACAATCCCGCGCACGCTGCAGCCGGATTCCCCACTACGTGCGAACTCTGTCACGACACCACCGCCTGGACAGACTCCACGTTCAATCACAACAACACGGCCTTCCCCCTTACCGGTTCGCACCGGGTGCCTCCGCGCGTGTGCACGGACTGCCATGTCAACGGCAACTACTTGACGCTGCCAACCACGTGTATCGGATGCCATCAGATCGACTACAACAACACAACCAATCCGGGACACGCGGCGCAACCGCAGTTCTTCCCGAACACGTGCCAGAACTGCCACAACACCACAGCGTGGACCGGTGCAACGTTCAATCACACGCAGTACACCCGATTCTCGGTTAACCATGGCGACGCCAACGGTGTTTGCTCCACGTGCCACATTAATTCCAACAACTACGCCATATTCCAGTGCACCGGCTGCCACGGCGGCAACAACGCCGCTAACTTCCGTCACGAGAACGTGAATGGGTATGTATACAACAGCGTCAACTGTTACCAGTGTCACCCGAGCGGCAACGGTGGATAGCGCAGGCCCGGGCCTATCGCCAAGTTGTGGAAAGGATTGGTGGAGCTAGTCGGGATCGAACCGACGACCTCATCGTTGCGAACCACGAAGTCTGCCATTCAACGGGCCGTTAATTCAATCACTTACAAACCATGCTGGTACGTTGCTGGTACGAACCGGGTCAGCAAAACAGAGTGGGCGGCGGTGTTCGCTGCGCTAGTCGCCCGTAGTTCTTGGAATCTCTCCTCACGTAAGTCAATGTGCAGGGGAGAATACGTATTGGAGAAAACTCATGAGCCGACCGGCGAACATCATCCCGCGTGTTGTGGTGGAGGATTGCGAGGCTGTCAAAGCGACTGATGCATTGTGCTGTCTAACGCTCGGCCTTCAGTTCACTACAGTGGCCACGCGCGGACCTGGTCGGCGGTTGTGCCTAGTCTGTCCTCGTTGTGGCCGCAGAGCCTTCAAACTCTACAGACCAGTTTGGCTTCAGGTTTTTGCATGCAGATCCTGTCACAACCTTAGCTACACCAGCGTGCAAAAGCACGATGCTCGTCTGGACCACCTCTTGAGAGTGCCCGAGTCGACACTCATACGATTGATGGCGCGTGACCAGAAAGCGACGTGGAGACTTCTTGCGGCCCGTGCTGCCTACATCCGGCTTGGCTTGTTGAGCAAATACTGACTGTCCTTTTTTTCCTAAAAGGTATTCTGACTCTCCTCAGCGTACCTGCAGAAACCAGAGGGAATTGCTGAAGGACGACGAACCATGCCAGGTGGCCCGCTGCTCCCGCGTTTGCCGCGTAATCCGTTTGCCATAGCAGGACGGCGAATGGTAGGACACTCGATTCCCCGGCTGCCCAATCGGTCTGGCCGCATTCCGTGACGGAGGACCTAGCATGGCGCGGCTGGAAGCACATGCCGTCACAGTGTCCAGTGACCTGGGTCACTGCAGAGCCCCAGCGTAAGGAATAATAAGAAAATGATCCGACTGGCGACCCAGCCGGCAGCTTGTCAAGCGCAGGCTGCGGGAGGCAGTTTTGAGTTTCCAAAATGGTCGCTGCTTCTACTTCCTGATTCCTACGATTCTCCCGATCAGTATTCTCACGGTACCGACCATCATGGTCGCACTATTTCTCGCGCCGTGGGCCGTAACAAGAATTCGCAGACGGAACGCGCACAGTTTTGCGGAGACTGATTCAGAAACCACGAGGTTGGATCATGGGTACCTGCGCTTACAGCAGATGCGTGGAATGCGACGAAGAAAAGTTTTTCGACGAGGGCTCTCGGTGTGCACGGTGTCTCGGTCTGAGTTGTGGGCCGATTGACGAACAACAGAGCGAGGACAACGCGGAAGCGGCATCGCGTATTTCCTTGGAACTCTTAGCGGCCGCGTAGCGGTCCGATCCGGACCTTCGGAATCGCGTTGACGCTCATTGACCCGGAATGACGAAAATGCATTCCGGCGAATATTCATCATTTTCACACGAGTCAGGAGGACCCCTGACCATGAAGCCTCAGACGCTCAACGACATCTTCTTTGCCATCGTGAGACGCAAGCAGGAGCGGGTGATGCTGGTCCGCGAGGCATCCCGATGGGTTCCCATTAGTTCGCAGGAACTTTATCGGAAAGTAGCGGCGATGGCGCGCGAGTTGAAGAAATGGGGCCTGAGCAAGGGAGACCGGCTCGCCATCCTGAGTGAAAATCGGCATGAGTGGGCGGTGGCGGACTTCGCGTCGCTCTTGTTGGGCGCTGTGGTTGTGCCGATTTACTCGACGCTGACAGCCCAACAGACTGCGTACATTTTGAGCGATTCCGGAGCGAGAGTCGTTGTCGTCTCCTCGGCGAAGCAACTGGAAAAAGTATTTTCTATCAAGGATCAAACCGCAGTGGAGAAAGTGGTGGTAATGGATCCGATGGAAACGTCCAATGCGGTTTCCATGCAACGGCTGATGCATGCAGGTTCTACGGATTGCGATGCCGAACTGGAAGCCGGTGCGCGCATGATCGCCGCCCACGATCTGGCATCGATCATCTACACCTCGGGAACTACAGGTACATCAAAGGGTGTGCAACTCAGTCATGGCAACTTGGCCTCGAACATATTGCACTCGCTTGACGGTTTTGATATACGCCCCGGGACTGATCAGTGTTTCTTTTCTGCCTCTATCGCACGTGACGGCACGTCATGCTGATTTCGCCTTACTCTACCGCGGTGTGACCCTGGCTTATTGCCCCTTCATCGAAGATCTGCCTCAGACTCTGCTGGAGATATCTCCCACCATCTTCGTAGCGGTTCCACGGGTTTACGAGAAGATCTACAGCCAGGTGGTCCAGAAGGTTAAGGGTTTTCCCAAGAACGCGGTCTATCGCTGGGCTGTTTCCGTGGGCCGTGGCCACCGTCACAAGATTCTGCGTGGAAAAACACCGACGGCGCCTAGCTGGAGGCTGGCGAACAAGCTCGTCTATTCGCAGGTACATGCTCGAATGGGCGGCCGGGTAGAAATATTCGTCTCTGGGGGCGCGCCCCTCGGAAAGGAACTGGCAGAGTGGTACGCGAGTATTGGGATTCGCATCCACGAAGGCTATGGCCTGACCGAAACTTCGCCAGTAATAGCGATTAACACGCCCCGCGCCCACAAAGTAGGCACGGTCGGGCGTCCGTTGCCCAATGTTGAAGTCCGGATAGCGGAGGACTCGGAAATTCTGGTGCGCGGCCCTTCGATTTTTCGCGCTTACTGGAATCGGCCCGAAGAGACAAGGAACGCATTTGTGGATGGCTGGTTTAAAACCGGAGATATCGGCAATCTGGATGAAGAGGGATTTTTGTCTGTCACCGATCGAAAGAAAGATCTACTTAAGACGTCGGGCGGAAAATTCATAGCACCGCAGCCAATCGAGAATTCCATCAAGCTCAATGCTTTGATTGGAACTGCTGTGGTACTCGGAGACCGAAGGAAATTTGCCTGCGCGATTATTTCTCCGCACTTTCCTCTGCTTGAAGAGTGGGCACGTGCGAACCAGGTATCCTACTCGTCCCGGAAAGAACTGGTAGCCAATCCAAAAGTTAAGGCTCTATACGAAAGTATCGTTGCCCAGGTGAACCGAGGTCTCGCTCGCTTCGAAACGTTGAAAAAAATTCTGTTGGTAGCCGAGGAATTTACCGCAAGCGACGGCGCCCTGACCCCGACCTTGAAACTGCGCCGCAAGGTAATCGAGGAGCGCTATCGCAAGCAGATCGATGAACTGTACGGGGAAGCAGAGGAAGTTTCCTCCGTGGTGTAATGCGGAATCTTGCGAAACGTAAAAGCAGGACGATCGCCGGTCGAGCCCTATGCCCCAGACTGCACAGTCAGTGCAGCTGAAGCCTCAAACTGTAGAGGCTTTTAATGCGTACATAAGCGCGGTCGAGAAGGCAGCCGAGCAGACCGTGCTCGCCGACGGTCCATTCCTCTGGTCTGATAGGTGTTCCGACAGAACTCAGCAGATCCGAGCAGGGCAGGTCGTGGCGCAGTTCTGGGCCGGTCGAGGTCCAGTCAAAGTACCGAATGGCCTGATTCATGACTGGGTTGGCGCTGCCTTGATTCCCGGCAAGAGCGTCGAAGAAACGCTGGCGCTGATCCAGGACTACGATAATCACGAGAATATCTACAAGCCGGAGGTGCTTGCCTCAAGGCTGATTGCCCACCACGGCGACGACTTCCAAATTTATCTGCGCCTTCTAAAGAAGAGAGTCATAACAGTGGTACTCGATACCTACCATGATGTGCACTATCGCTCTCTGGATCGATCACGCTGGTTGTGTAGCACCCACACGACCCGTATTGAGGAGGTGGAAAACCCTGGGAGCCCGAAAGAGAAAGTGCTGCCGCCCGACACCGGGCATGGATTCCTGTGGCGCTTGTATTCCTACTGGCGCTTGGAGGAGCGGTCTGACGGTGTATACATCGAGTGTCGGGCGATTTCGCTGACGCGCGACGTACCATTTGGGCTCGGATGGGCGATTGAGCCGATTATCCAGAAACTCCCGCAGGAGTCGTTGATCAAGACGCTGGACGCTACGCGCACAGCGCTACAGGCCGCGAAGGGATAGCTCTTGTTGTTCTCGCATAAGGCTTGTTTGCACTGCTGCCGCTCGTTACTGCGAGGAAACGAGGGCTTCCGCTCTTCGAATTGCCTTCTCGTGCAGTTCCCACGATTGGATGGCTTTTCGACATCCTTCCCGCGCGAGGCTGGTGCTTAGTTGTCTCTCAGCTTCGTCGAAGGTACCTTCCGCGTCCATTCTTGCACGGTACGCTGCATCATCCGCCTCCTTGACCTTCTTGGCGCTGAGCCTTGACTGCAGTTCGATCACAGGCGACGGTGGCGTCTTGTTGGGTCTCTGAGCAACGAGTCCTTCATAGGCAGTTCTAATATCGCCGGGCCAACGGTCTTTGACCGCCTGGTTCAATTGATCAAGGGCAGCGTTGGCTTGGTCAGCGGTCTTCCGCACTCGTTTCTTTTCGCGCAGCCACTTCATCACCGACCATGACCCAGCCTCGTTCATCAATGCCTTCGCGGTCTCGACCTCAGTGATCCTGTCCATCGGCAATCTCCCAAGGTAAACAGACCACAGCCTGGGCCCTGTGAGAGTGACGGGAATCACATCTCGTATTGATGCGACGCACAGTGCAAGAGGCTTCTATTGACTATTGGGTGCTTCAACACTACATTGTTGTTATTGCTGCAGTGCAGCAATCGGAGACAATTTATGCCAACTCACACAAAAGCCCACGATGAGCACTCGCCCCTCGACATTCTGACTGAATTGGCCGTAGAAGGAACATCGAGCCTCGTAGAAGCGCAGCGCGCTCTCCTCAACCTGGCACAACAGGAAAACGACATCATCCTCAACGGAGTAAAGGAACGGATAGGCGGCTTCCTGCCAGCGGTTGCGATGACCGACCTTGTTCGACGCAGCCTCGAGACTCTCCTCGGGATGCAGCAAGAGTTGCTGACCACCACAAGCAAGCAGACGCTGCAGTGGTTGGAGTCGGAGAAAGCTGGGAAAGGCGAACGCGGCACTCGGATGGTCGAGTTTGCCCGCGAGGGAGTGGAGACATTCACTCGTGCGCAGAAGAAGTTCCTCGACGTGGTCGCGCAAGAGGCGGCTAAGGCGACGAGCGGCAAGAAAGAACACGACGTCAAGGTCGCGAAAAGGACTGAACTGGCACAACTGGCGCGCGAAGCGGGAAAGGCATTTATCGAAGCGCAAAAGAGATTACTCGATGTTATGGGACAGCAGATGAACGTTAACCTCGATGCGACGACTCGCACCCTGGAACTGATGTCACCGTCCCGGTTGGTACCAATGGCGAATCTCACTGGTGAAGGCATGCGGAGGTTCGTTGACGCGGAAACATCGCTGATCGGGTCGCTTATCAAGCCGCCAAAGAAGGTCGCCGGCCGCGCGAAGCAGGGGCGAGGCCGTGCCGTTCGTCAGCACAAGGTCGTGCCGGCGTGAGGTAGGTTGCTGTTGAGTTGTGTGTTCTCAGGCGATAACAGATGACTTGGGTGTGAGGAAGCGGTTCAGCATCGATTGCTCCCATTGCACCCACAATCGACTCGTGTAGAGCAATGCGCTGCACTGCAGTGTGAGCCAGTCCCGCGTTCCAAGCGGAGAACGGAACGCAGATCGATTGGCAAGCCAATGCTGGGCGACATGTCGGACGAGGGCGAACCCCATCGCCCTTTCGGACCCAACGATGTCGCCCAGGAGCCCTTCCAACGTAAACATGACCTTGGACAACATGATCAGCGAACCGGGGAACTTGATGCCCCTAATCGCTACACGTTCCAAAAGCCGCATTGCGTCGGCTCCGCTGGGCATACGGGTTGGCGGTATTTCGTCGAGGAAGCTGGCCACTAACTCTCGAATCATTCGACCCCGAGGTGAAGTCACGCCGATACGACAATGACTGAGGGCCGCAATTTCGTTGCAGGTACCCACCGGGTCGCGCAAGCTGACCATCAGAAACAAGAGCGCGAGATGCCGGCGCTCCTCTCGTCCCAGCCGTTCCCTCAAAGCCCAGTCAATGACGGTCAGTTCGCCGCTACTGTTGTTGTAGAGAAGGTTGCCCGCGTGGGGATCGCCGTGGAAGATCGCATCCTGAGTCGCCGCAAAGAGAGGAACTGCGACCAGGGCCTCGACAAGTTGTTCGGCTAACTTTCGTCGACCCGGTACCGACAGGCGCGCCGCGGCGCTCGTTACCTTAATTCCTCGCTCCTCCGTGAGCGCCGTGATGGTTGGCGTGCACAAAGGCTGGATCACGCGTGGCACTCGAACGCCCGGCATGGATCGATAGAGAGTCCATGCTTCCAGCAACGTCCTCTGTTCGCGAGCGAAGTTGACTTCGTGTCGCAGCAAGCGCTGAACTTTCCGAAATGTGTCGGGGATGAGGTCAGCTGGAAACCCATAAGTATGATGTTGGTCCCCGAAGTATTGGGCCAGCCTTTGGAGGTAGACCATGTCTTCGGCGAAGTAGTCGGGGATATGGGGTTTCAGGACTTTGAAGACACCACGCCCACGTCGTCCGGTGTCAGGATTTCTCCAGGTAAAGCGTACGACCGCACTTACGCTGGCCTCCGAGAGAATCCTCGGCGCGATTTCGACGGCGAAGCGGTTGAGCTGGGGTCCAAGATTCTCTTGGATAATGGCGTGCACGTCTTCTGGCTTGACGTCGCGGATACCGTTCTCCAGCTTGGCTAGCGCTTTGCGAAGAGCGGGACGCAGATGCTGATTTCGCGCGATGACCTGGCCTAGTTTCTGCAAGCCGGGCACCTTGGCGATGAGCTTAAGCAGGCGGACTTCGGCTGACGTCCCGGCTGGAAGTTCGATCTGCTCGAGGAGTTTCGGAGCAAGGCGTGCCGGGGAGAGGTGCGCCACCACGAACATCATGGCGTCCCGCACCGGCGGGCGCCACTTAATGTAAGCTTCCGGAACCAGCGCCTCCACTGGGACGATCTCGTCCACGATCCATCGCGCCATCGCCTCCCGAACGGACTGTCCGGCCGGGCTTCGTAGACCGGCTTCAATGGCGCTGATTCTTTCGCCGGTCGTGCCCTTCGGCAAGAAATTCGTAAGGGCCGCGCGCAACTGGTCGGGCGCGAGCTGGCGAAAGCCCGCTGCGATGGCGGACGCATCCAGCATATGGAAGTTACCGGTCCACACTATGATCCTCGGCACAGGAGTCCGCAGTGACTGCCATCACCGGAAGCTTTGACGTTCCGTGAGATAGTGTGGATGTTGTTCGGAGCAGCGAAGTCCTTGGCCACTCTAAACGAAGTGTTTTCCGCGTTGTCGGTCCGGCGCCGTTACGAAGTTTGGTTCGTTCGCATGGGATTGGCGGATGGTGGCGGCGCGTGGTGGTTCCGTTATTTGCTGATGAATCCCGGGCGCGGAGGCTGCGCCGGAAGCCCGCGCGGGATGCCCGTTCAGGTTTGGGCGACATGGTTCCCAGCGGGTGGCAAGCCGGAAAGCTTCATTCAGGGATTTCCGCTGGGAGGGCTGGATCTCAGCAGCAAAAGGCAGTCTCCGTTTCACTTTCGAATTGGCGGCAACGATGTTGATGAGGGTTCCTGTCGGGGAGCCCTGGAAGTTGATGGTCACTCGATCTCATGGGACTTGCGTTACCGTTCCAGCTTTCGCGTGACCTTGAGCAACAAAGGCTGGATCGGTTTCTCGCGTACTCCCCACTCCGATGCAGTTTTCTCCGGCCAGATCACAATGGATGGCCGCACCTTTGCCGGGGATCCGCTGGGCTTCGGAGTTCAGGGACACAACTGTGGGTACCGGCATCGCAACTTCTGGACGTGGGCTCATGCCTACTTTGCTCGGGCCGGCCGATCCGCGAGTACTCTGGAAGCCTTGGTCTACGAGATGCCGTTCGGACTGGTCTTTCGCAAAGCAGTACTCTGGCACGATGGACAGCAGCACGTTTTCCGCCGTCTGGATGAAACCGTAAGCGACCGCGAAAACATGCAGTGGAGATTTCGCACTGTTGCGCGAAATGGAGTCCGGCTGGATGCTGCGATCGACGGTAGCGGTTCAAGGCTGCATCGGCTTCCTTACGTAAAGACAGATTGCTCGGGCAGCTTTGAAGTTAGGAACAACAGCCTGGCATCCGCGTCGCTTGTGCTGGAGAGCGCTGACGGAACGCCAGAGAGATTAGAAACGACCGCCGGTGCCGCGCTGGAGATGGTTGGGTGAACTACTCGGTCGATTGAGCCGAGGCAAGGCGCTCGGCGACGACGGCGTAGGCTGCCGGGTTGAATGCCATTCCGATGTGAGTGCCCGGAACTTCCACGTCCACTTCAGGGTTCATCGTCATGCAATAGCGCCAGTCGACGAGGCCGTCATGGCGCGTATAAATCGCGGTCTCCACCATCGAGTCGGGAACCTTGCGCCGGAGCGAGTCCAGGAAATTGCAGGTGCATCGTCCGGTATAACAATCGGGCAGGACTCCGCGGCCGTGCTCTTCGAGAATCTGGAGGCGAACTGCTTCGGCAGCGTGGAGAACAGCTCGATTCGCGACCGTACCACGGATGGGCGCGGCGAGCGTAGTCACGGAAGCCACGTCCTTCGGGCGTTGGCCCGCCAACGAACGGGCGATTACTCCTCCAAGGCTGTGACCGATTAGATGAATCTTGCGTCCGGTCTCAGTCAATGCCTGGTCGATCGTCTGGTTCAGTCGGCGCTGGATCAGCAGGTTTGGACACTCCGCGTTAATGCCGATGCCGGAAAAATAGGGCCGGTATCCAATGCGCCCCAGCCAAGCATGAAGTTCCGTAAGGTAGAGATCTGTGCCAAGAAAGCCGGGAATGATGACGACCGCGGAGCCATCGCCACGCGGCACGCCCAGGCCGTAGTACACGGGCGTTGCGTGAAGAATGAGTATTTCAGCTCCGAACAGGGCTTCGGTCCAAAGAGAGGTATCGGCTTCGGGGTAGCGCCGCGGCGTAGACGGACGCCGCGTCATGGTGGAAGGACGCGCTGCTGCTTTTTTCTTTTTACGCGGCAAGTTCGTCCCGGGTCTGCCTGATCTCCGCGTCGAGGCGGAAACGGCAAATGCTGCATTGCAATATTGTACCGCTTTTCGTTTCTGTTCCTAATACATTTCTGCACGCGCCGATTAGATAGGGGTCATCGTCTCGTGCGAGGGCGACCCGGCTTGCGCGTTGGCTTTCCCAGATGAGCCTCGAGTTCAGCTACTCGCCTGCGCAGGGTCTCAACTTCCGACTCATCGGCGGCTCGCGGAGACGCTGATGCGCTGCCCAGGAACCGCTTCATCATGTCCACCGGGGACAGGATCGCGGACTGGACCTCACTCAGCCGGTTCTGTACTGCATCTTGCAGCTTTTCGTAAGTGTCAAACGCGGACTTGAGGTACCACATGAGGAATTCCTGCCGCACCTCGTCGGACGCGATGATCAACTGCCGCAGCAGTTCGAGCGGCAGCCCCGTCGGTTTATCCCTCGCATCCTCTGTAATGATCTGCGTAAGGGTCACCCGAGTCAGGTCCTGGCCAGTCTTCGCGTCAACAACGCGGACCTCTTTGCCGGCACGAACCAGCGCGGCCAGATCATCAAGGTTCACATAGCGGCTGCCCGCAGTGTCGTAGAGCCGGCGGTTCCCATATTTCTTAATCAGGACCACTGAAGGTTTCATGAATTCCTGCTCATGTTGCTATGCACAAGCCTGCAGGATTATCTTGACATAACCGCCGTCATTTCGTATAGTTTAACCGATGCTGCAATGCAGCAATCGGAGGTCCTTATATGGCCCCAGCAGTAAAGCATGAATCTCCCCGCACTCATCCGCGAGAGTCATCGGTAGTTTCGCTACTCTCGGGCTGGGCGCAACAGGGCGCGCAGACTCTCTTCGCCACGCAACGGATCCTCATCGATCTGGCAATGCGGCAGAATGCAAGCGTAATGCACGCTATCCGGGAACAACTATCCGATCCCCTTCACTCTCCAACCGCCATCCTCAGCGAAGTTGCCGGGGACGGTTTGACCAACTTCCTCGAAGGACAGAAAGTGCTTCTCGATCTGGGCAGGGAACAGAACGAACTCCTCATGACCAGCGTTAAAGAACGTATTGGAAACTGGCCTGTCGCCCATGCAATGACGGACCTGCTACGGCGTAGCGTCGAAACTTTCATTGATATGCAGGAGCAGTTTCTGAAGACTGCCGGCAAGCAGACTCATACCTGGGTGGACGCCGCCAAGGCCGGTAAGCCGTACCAGCCTGAACAGTTCGTCGGCTTGGCCCGCGAGGGCATGGAGAACTTCGTAAAAGCCCAAAAGCAATTCCTCGACGTGATCGCCGAGGAAACTGCGAAGGCAACCGGGGCGAAACACACCAACGGCGCTGGAAAGAAGATGAAGCAAACCGAGTTGTCAGAACTGGCGCGGAAGGCCACTGAGTCATTCATTGAAGCGCAAAAGCGGTTGGTTGACATCGCCGGGCGACAGGTGAATGCCAACGTGAAAACGGCAGGCAAGACCGTGACACTCCTGCGGCCGTTTCCATCTCTCCCATTAAGCGAACTGACCCGGGAGGCTGTAAAGAGCTACGTCGAGGCGCAGAAGGCCTTGATGGATGTAATGGTGAAGCCTCCGAATGCAGCGAAGACCGTGGGAAAGGCGGAGCGTCACGTCAGGAAGCCGGTAAGGAAGGCGAAGACGGCAGCGGCAGTAGCTTGACGGATTTGCAGTCATTTTCCGCAGCCGGCGTTAGTTTTGACAAGAAACAGAGCCACTGAAATGCGCCAACGTGATCTGGCCCACTGCCAGGTCACGTTGGCGATCTTGCTGTGCATTCGAGCGAAGACAGTAGCCCTCGCACCAGGGCGCTAATGTCCGGCTTTGTCCGCCGAGTGCAAGCTTTACATCGGGCTCGAGAGTGTAATACAAGATTGCGCCACGTCATGAACTCGTTTCCCATGCTGAACCGAACCACACGAGTACATTTCTGAGGGAGAGCGAAGATGGCTACGCTTAGCGCAGTACCCGCCACCAAGGTTGCCGGAGGCAGCTTCCTGATCGAGGAACGCAAGCCAGAGGATGTTTTCACTCCGGAAGATTTCACTGAGCAGCACTTACTGATCGCACAAACCGCAGAAGAATTCGCGAACAAAGAAATCGTGCCCAACATCGAAAAGATGGAGCACAAGGATTTTTCCGTTGTCCGGGACCTGGTAAAGAAGGCAGGCGATCTCGGGTTGAGCGGGGTTGACGTTCCGGAACAATACGGCGGCATGGAACTGGACAAGGTGACGTCAGCTATCATCGCCGATCGTATTGCGAAGTACGGAGGCTTCAGCACGACTTGGGGCGCCCACACCTGCATTGGCACATTGCCCATCGTCTATTTCGGAACGGAAGAACAAAAGAAGAAGTATCTTCCCGGACTGGCCAGCGGCGAGACGGTAGGAGCGTACGCACTATCCGAATCGTCGTCAGGATCCGATGCTCTGAATTGCAGAACTCGAGCAATGCTTTCCGCCGATGGCAAGCATTACCTGTTGAACGGCGAGAAGATGTGGATCACCAATGCAGGGTTCGCCGACCTGTTCATCATTTTCGCCAAGGTTGACGGCGAGAAGTTCACCGCATTCATCGTGGAGCGTGGGTTTCCAGGATTCTCGGTGGGTGCGGAAGAACACAAGATGGGAATCCGTGGCTCGTCCACCTGTCCACTCATCCTGAATGACTGCAAGGTGCCGGTGGAGAATGTTCTCGGCGAGATCGGCAAAGGACACCACATTGCATTCAACGTTCTGAACGTGGGCCGGTTCAAACTGGGTGCCGGATGTGTCGGCTCGGCCCGCAATTGCATCGAGAGTGCCATCGCCTATGCAAAGCAGCGCAAGGCATTCGGGAAAGTAATTGCCGATTTCGGATTGATTCGCGAAAAGCTGGCCAACATGGCGGCTGGCATTTTCACTGGGGAAGCCATGGCCTATCGCACGGTCGGCATGATGGATGCGGCCATTGCGCAGCTTGGCCCAGGACACGACGACATGGCGCCGGTCCGCAAGGTCATCGACGAATACGCGGTCGAGTGTTCGATCCTCAAGGTGTGGGGATCGGAGTTCATCAGCTATGTGGTGGACGAAGCGGTGCAGATCTACGGTGGATACGGCTTTGTGGAGGAATACCCCGCCGAACGCAACTACAGGGATGTCCGCGTGAACCGGATCTTCGAAGGCACGAACGAGATCAACCGGTTGCTCATCACGGGATTTCTGCTGAAACGGGCCATGTCCGGGCAGCTCCCGCTTATGGCAGCGATCAAGAAACTCATGGACGAGGTGATTTCGGGAGCCACCGACGAGGGCGAAGAAGGACCGCTTGCCCAGGAGCGCAAGCTGGTTGCGACGGCCAAGAAAATTGGGCTGTTCGCCGCCGGCATTGCGACGCAAAAGTATATGCAGGCGATCCAGGATCAGCAGGAGATCATGGGCGCGATTGCGAATATGGTCATTGAAACCTATGCCATGGAGTCAGCTGTGCTGCGCGCGCAAAAACTGGCGGCGCGGAACGGCGAGGCTGGCGCCGCACTAGCTGTTGCTATGACGCGCGTTTATATTTCAGTCGCAATGGAGAAAATTGAAAGCGCGGCGAGACTGGTCATTGCAGCGTGCGCCGAAGGAGACATGCTGCGTTCGCAGTTGGCAATTCTGCGCCGACTGTGCAAATACGAACCATTTAACACACTGGCCCTGAGGCGGACGATCGCACACAGAGTCATCGAAATGGGCAAGTACATGGTCGCATAGGTCGGGCTGGTCTTCGTGTCGACTAAGCCGAAGCAAGTCGAGCGGTGCGGGATGGAACCGAGCAGCCATCAATCCGATCGTCAATCCGACCACCCACAATTTGATTTCGATTTCATCGTGATCGGATCCGGATTCGGGGGCAGTGTTTCCGCCCTGCGTCTGGCGGAAAAAGGCTATCGGGTTGCCGTGATGGAGATGGGGCGTCGCTGGACGCCCCAGACACTCCCGCTCACCAGTTGGTCCATTCATCGCTGGTTCTGGCGCCCGAAACTCGGCCTGCGCGGCTTCTTCAATATGCGCCTGTTCCGCCATGCCACGATCTTCCACGGCTGTGCGGTCGGAGGCGGATCGATCACTTACGCCAGCACACTGCTTCCGCCCCCAGAGAAGATTTGGGACGCAGGGTCGTGGACGGGTTTGACAAATTGGAAGGCGGAGATGCCTCGCCATTTCCAAACCGCTTCTCGCATGCTGGGAGTTACGCAAAATAAGATCCTCGGACCTGCTGATCATCTCTTAAAGAAAGCTGCCGACGCCGCCGGCTGCGGCCATACGTTCTACCACACCAGCGTGGGCATCTTCCAACCAGCCGAGGGAGAGCCGGGTAACAGAACTTTCCCCGATCCGTTCTTCGGCGGTGAGGGACCGCCGCGGACCACGTGTACCAGCTGTGGTGGCTGCATGATGGGTTGCCGCTATGGCGCAAAGAGCACCCTCGACATCACTTATTTGTACTTGGCGGAAAAACGCGGCGCCAGGATCTTTCCAGAAACGAAGGTGGTGAACGTCGAACCGCTGGACGGCACGAGCGATGGCAGCTTCGGTTATGAAATACGCACAGTGAAGTCAACGGCGTGGATTCGCCGCCAGCCCCAGACGCTTACCTGCCGTGGTGTGGTCTTCTCGGCATCCTCGCTGGGCACCATGGAACTACTGTTCCGTCTCAAAAACACCGGTTCGTTAGGCGCCATCAGCGATCGTCTGGGCAAACACGTGCGAACCAATTCCGAGTCGCTCATCGGAGCGCGCATGCCGGGGTGCACGGAAGATCTTTCGCTAGGCATAGCGATCGGCTCCGGCATTTATATCGACGAACACACGCACATTGAAGCCGTGCGCTATCCCAGTGGCTCGGACACGATGGGCCTTCTCACCACGATTCTGACCGATGGCCGCCCCGGAGCACAGCGCATCCGGCTCTGGCTGCAGAATGTTCTGCGCTCTCTGTTGTTCCACCCGATAAAAACGGCACGGTTGTTTTGGCCCAAGGGATGGGCGCGAGAGCACGTCATTCTCCTGTGCATGCAAGCGCTGGAGGGACATATCGAGATGCGCTGGCAACGCCCCTGGTTCTGGCCATTCCGCAAGATGCTGGTCAGCCGCGGTGATAAAGTGCCGACCTACATTCCAAGGGCAAATCAGTTTGCTCGAACTGTTGCGCAAGTCGCTGGTGGCACGGCGATGAGCATTCTTCCGGAGATCCTCTTCGATGTTCCCGGCACGGCACACTGCATCGGAGGTTGCGTGATCGCAGGTTCTCCCGATCGCGGCGTGGTGGACGATCGTCACCGTGTCTTCGGCTATCGCAATATGTACATCTGCGACGGATCTGTTCTGGCGGCAAATCTCGGCGTCAACCCGAGCCTGACCATCACAGCGTTGGCGGAACGCGCGATGAGTTTCATCCCTCCCGCGGCGGAGACAACCTGGAGCGATGCAGCACAAGCGGCAGAAATCAAACACGGACTTATCTATTAGTCACTCCGTCGGCGGCTTCCTCCGCCCGACGCGGCTCAGGACGGCCCGAATCTTTTTGGGAGAAACAGAGAGGCGAGCCGCCACGCGCGAAATCTTCCGGCCCTCGCGCTCCCAAACTTTAGGAATGATGAGTTCTGCGAATTCCTCGGTGATCTGCTGGAACGTTTTGTCTCCAACCGAACCCTGGGACCACGCACGCAGCGTAGGGTTGACCCTGCCGCCGCGTTGAACTCGGGCCTTCAGGGTTTGCAGATCATCCCATGCGCCCTCGGCATGGACGCCTTTCGAAAGGGTCAGGGCCTGGTCATACCAATCTCGCGCCGACTCGGAGTCATCAAAGAAGCGGTTGCAGTAAGTCAGTCCCTGCCAGACGTAAGCGTGGGCGAGGAGACGCCGGTTCTCGGTATGCTTCGCCAGTTCGATGGCTTCCTGGACATAATCCTGGGCGAGCCGAGCGTGGCCGCCGGGTTCGGCGTTCTCTCCGATCCCTTCTTCGACACGAGCGTTTTCGATCATGCAACGCAGCAATTGGCTGCGTGCCATGAGGATATGGTCTCGCCTTGCTTCTGCGAGGTGGAAAGCCGTCTTCGCCTCCGCCTCCGCATCTTCCAGATCACCGTTGTCCAGATGGAGAAATCCGTAGTTCAAGTGCACGCTACCCAGTCCATGATGATTCCCGTGCTGTTCATAGATGGCCACCGCCTCGCTAAGTTCAGCCAACGCTTCCGCGCGCAGTTGTTCAAAACGGCTGCGATAGGACAACTTGTTCTTGCCGTTGCGAGCACCGCCGCGGATGGCGGCCTTCCTGCTCCGTTCCGCTTCGGCATCAATCTTGCGCCTCAACTGCAGTGCGATGAGCCGCTTCACGTACGCCATGTTATTCAGAGAGCGCGCGACATTGCGATGCTGTGGATCGAGCTTGCGGTAAAGCGCGATAGCGGTGGTAAAGCTCTCAATCGCGTGCTGATAACGGCCCTGGCGGCGGGCGATACGGCCATAGGAAGAATGAATGTTGCCCAGAGTGAGATAGTCGTCCGTCTTGCTGAGGATGGTTTCGGCGGCTTGCAAGATCTCGAGAGCCTGCTTGGCATTGCCTTTCTGGAAGAAGAGCCAGCTTTCAAGTACTCGCATAACCGCCGCCATCGGCGGGTGGCTGAGTTTCAGGGCAAGGTCTCTGCCCTTCACTGCAAAAGCGAGGGCCTGATCATATTCGCCCTTCATGCGCAGGCAGCGGCTTTTCCAGAAATTTGCGATCGACAGCAGTTCCTGATCGTCCGTCTCTTGTTCGAGACTCAAGACAAGTTCAAAGTGCCGAATCGCTTCATCCTTTGACTCCTCCGCCATCGCCACCATGCCCTCTGCCATGCGCAGATGCAAGTAGTCATGCAGTGGCAAGCGCGCTCGAACCGCACGAGAAAACCGATCGACGATTTCCTTGACCAGTCCGGGACGTTGAAATCCAACGTCGACCCACTGGGCCAAATAGCCGGCGAACAGAGCAGAATTTTTCGCTTCGGGGTCAACCGAGGTCAGCAGAGGGCGACGTTCTTCCAGGCGCGCCAAGCCGCGCCCCACGCGCCGACACACCAGGTCTTCCTTGAGTTGCGCGAGAAACTCATCGGAGATCTCGGCGGAGTGGGAACTCATCATCGTCCGCGCAGGCGTCTCGCCTGTTCCTAGTCGATGTAATCATATGCCTCCAGGGTCAGGAATTCTGCGAAATCCGCGCTGGTCATCATCCGCTCGAAAATCTCCGCAGCTTCCGCCATGCGGTCGCCCCTCAAACTGTTTTTCTGCTCGGCAATGGTTTTGCGAACCATGTCTTGCGTCACGGGGCGGCCATCAGCGAGCGAGGCCGTGTGTTTTACCCATTGCCATACCTGGGAACGGCAGATTTCGGCCGTAGCGGCGTCTTCCATCAGATTGTAGATAGGGACGCACCCTGAACCGCGCAGCCACGACTCCAGATACTGCAATCCGACGTCGATGTTCCAGCGCAGACCTTCTTCGGTGATCTTGCCTTCAGTGACGGCGAGGAGATCGCTTGCTTTGATCTGCACGTCTTCGCGATGACGGCCGATCTGATTTGGTTCTTTCATGTGCTGATCGAACATGTCTTTGGCGATCGGCACGAGACCAGGGTGCGCGACCCACGTACCGTCGTGCCCGGCGATCACTTCCCGCAGCTTGTCCTGGCGCACTTTCTCCAGCGCTTTCTCGTTAGCTTCGCGGTCGTTCTTGATCGGAATCTGTGCCGCCATTCCGCCCATGGCGTGAATCCCGCGGCGGTGGCAGGTTTGGATCAGCAGTTCTACGTAGGACTTCAAGAAATGCTTTTCCATGGTCAGAGTGGAGCGGTCCGGCAGCACAAAGTCGGGGCGATTCCGGAACTTCTTGATGAAGCTGAAGATGTAGTCCCAGCGCCCGCAGTTCAATCCCGAAGAGTGTTCCCGCAGTTCATAGAGGATCTCATCCATCTCGAAGGCTGCAAGAATCGTTTCGATCAGCACGGTGGCGCGGATCGTGCCGCGCGGGACGCCGAATTCATCCTGTGCAAAACAGAACACGTCGTTCCACAAGCGCGCTTCCAAATGACTCTCTAACTTGGGCAAATAGAAGTACGGCCCGGTTCCCTTGTGGATCAGCGGTTGCGCATTGTGGAAGAAGTAGAGTCCGAAGTCGAACAGGGAGCCGGAGATCGGCTTTTCGTCCACCAGAAAATGTCTTTCATTCAAATGCCAGCCCCGAGGACGCACCAACAACGTAGCCACACGGTCGTTGAGTTGATAGCGCTTCCCTTCCGGGCTCAAGAAGGTGATCGTGCCATCGACAGCATCGCGAAGATTGGCTTGTCCCTCAAGGTTGTTCATCCAGGTCGGAGAATTCGAGTCTTCGAAGTCCGCCATGAATACACTGGCACCAGAATTCAACGCATTGATGATCATCTTGCGCTCGACCGGGCCGGTGATCTCCACGCGCCGGTCGAGCAAGTCCTGGGGGATTGGCGCGACTGTCCATGCCGATTCGCGGATGTGCGCTGTTTCCGGCAGGAAGCCCGGCAGAGCGCCGGAGTCGATCGCCAACTGTCGATTTCGCCGACGCTCCAGCAATTCGCGGCGGCGCGGTTCGAACTCGCGCGCCATGCGGGTCAGGAAGCGGCTTGCTTCTGGAGTGAGGATCTGGGTTTCGATTTCATTGCCGTTCGCGATGGTGGCCATGTCCGTAATAGTACGGTTCTCAGGGAGAGCGCGCCGCGCCGGTGGAACAAAACGGACGACCGGGCCAAAACGGACGAGCTTGCTTGTGGTGCTTCCTGCGATGGGTTCTACTGCAACCTGACCGGCACAGACCACAGAGGAGACTTCAGACATGCACGCTCAAAACACTCCAGAACAGCAGTGGAATACGGATCCCCGCTGGAACGGCGTCAAACGCCCGTACAGCGCCCAGGACGTCGCCAAATTGCGGGGCTCGATTCAGGTCGAGCACACTCTGGCGCGCCTTGGTGCGGAGAGGCTGTGGTGGCTGCTGCATAACGAAACGTACGTGCCGGCTCTCGGAGCACTCACCGGCAACCAAGCAGTACAGCAGGTGCAAGCCGGTTTGAACGCGATCTACCTTAGTGGCTGGCAAGTCGCGGCCGATGCCAACGACGCGGGCCACATGTATCCGGATCAGAGTCTGTACCCAGCCGATAGCGTCCCCAACGTGGTTCGTCGCATCAACAACGCCCTGATGCGCGCTGACCAGATTCATCACCTCGATGGGAAGAACGCCGTCTACTGGATGGCTCCGATCGTGGCCGATGCCGAAGCCGGATTCGGTGGCACCTTGAACGCTTTCGAATTGATGAAGGCCATGATCGAGGCTGGGGCGGCTTGCGTCCACTTCGAAGACCAGCTGTCATCGGCGAAGAAGTGCGGGCACCTCGGCGGAAAAGTTCTGGTACCGACCTCGGAGGCCATTCAGAAGCTGATCGCAGCGCGTCTGGCTGCCGATGTGCTCGGCGTGCCCACGCTGATTATGGCTCGCACTGATGCTGACAGCGCCCATCTGTTGACCAGCGACATCGATCCGCACGACCGTAAGTTCATCACTGGAGAACGGACCGCCGAAGGTTTCTTCCGAATTCGCGGAGGACTGGAGTCGGCCATTGCGCGCGGCATTTCCTACGCTCCATATGCCGACCTGATCTGGTGTGAAACCTCACATCCTGATCTCGAGGAAGCGCGGCGCTTTGCAGAGGCTGTGCATGCCGAGCATCCGGGCAAGATGCTGGCTTACAACTGTTCGCCCTCGTTCAATTGGAAGAAGAACCTGGACGATCGGGCCATCGCCAGTTTCCAGCGGGAACTCGCGAAGATGGGATACAAGTTCCAGTTTGTCACACTAGCCGGGTTCCATGCGTTGAACTTGAGCATGTTCGAACTGGCACGCGGGTATAAGGACAGCGGCATGACCGCATACTCCCGCCTGCAGGAAAAAGAATTCGCCCGGGAAACCCAGTATGGATATCAGGCCGTGAAGCATCAGCGATTCGTTGGAACCGGATACTTCGACGCGCTCACGCAGGTGATCGCCGCCGGCACCGCTTCGACTACAGCACTAGAAGGATCGACCGAGCAGGAGCAGTTCTCAGAAATGAAGCTTCAAGCGCGCCCAAAACATGGCCCGGACGCGGCCTGCCAGCCGATCCTGGGCGAGTGCCCGTCTGTTGTCCCGGAAATCATGTCGATGGAGGAGTCGCTCATGCCATCGGGCGACTAACGACACAGCCGACGACAAACGATTTCTCTCTAACGGAGCGCCCGGGCCTGGAACACTTAGACCCGGGCGCATTTTTTGCATTTTCTGCAACATTTCCTTCAGCACGCACTGCGCATTGGCGAGCGCTCTCTCCCCAACATCCCAAACTAGAAATCGCAGGCAACCACAGCACTCACTTCTTCGGGTGTACGCAATCGGACAAGGGTCATTTCGAGACGGTGTGACCTTGGTCACAACGCGACGTGACATGGGTTGCAGACTCGGACCACCGCTGGAGTTCTACTTTGGAAACCAGAGTTCTACTTTGGGAAATAATGAGGCCGTGGTATGGTGCTCGCCCGAACCCAGTCAGCTAATACCTTTGAAGCTTTCCTCACGCGCTTGCGCGAATCCCACGACGTTTCGGTTTACGAAGCAATCGAGAGACTCACACATGCAGGAGAAGCGGTGGGCTTTGACGCGCACGATCTCATCGGCATGCTCGATCGAGGCATGACCTTCGAAGAGTTGCTCGAACTCATCGAATCCAAAATGGAAAGTTCTGAGACGGCGGCGTAATCACCATTAAGGTGAGCGTGCGGCAGCGATCCGCTGCATCGTGAGGGTCCCATGAATGTCATGGAATGGTCAAAATCCAACGTTGACTACGGGCGCAAGCTGGTGGATTCCGCACTGGAGGGAGCACGTACAGGGGAAAGCGAATTTCTCAAAGAGGAATCGCTGACATCGTTTCTCGGCGAGTCTGCTCGGCAAGCGCTGGCGCCTGCCGCTATTGGCGCGTGTCTAGGAGCGTTGGGCGGTTACCTAGCGACCGGGCGGCGCTCCAAAACCAGAGCCCTCGTCTGCGCCTTATTGGGCGGGGCGGTCGCGTTTGGCGCTGGCGTGATTTGGGAGAGCCGACAGTTCACCGCGACTGTGGCTTCCAAGTCATGGAAGAGTGTCGGTAAGACCCGCGATGAACATTGGCTCGAGAAGAATCCGATCGACTACGCCTAAGAGAGGCAGAGTAAGAGCGAGACCTGCTTGCACCGGCGAAAGTGAGAGAGCGCAGCGGAGGCAGCAATGATCGCAAGCGAAGCAATAATAAAGGAGCGGGTTCAGATCCCGCTTAACGCAGAAAGCCTCAGTGCGGAGCGCATTGCGTACCTGGACGGACTGGTCCGCCAGGCCAGAACCGCCGCTGCGGTCTTCACCCAATTCAATCAAGAGGACGTCGATCGCATCGTCAAAGCGATGGTCCTCGCGGGACTGGAACAGGCACAATACCTCGCCCGCCTGGCCGTCGAAGAAACCCGGCTCGGAGTGATGGAAGACAAGGTCATCAAGAACATGGTGGCCAGCGAGTTCGTCTACAACTACATCAAGGACAAACGTACGGTTGGCATCATACGCTCGCTTCCCGAGCGCAATCTGGTGGAGATGGCCGAGCCCATCGGGGTCATCTTTTCGCTTACGCCCATTACGAACCCCACCTCCACGGTTTTGTTCAAGTGCATCATGGCCATTAAGACTCGGAATGCGGTTGTGTTCAGTCCCCACCCGAAGGCATGGCACTGTTGCGCCGAAGCCGTAAGGATCATGTACGAGACCGCCTTGAAGCATGGCGCACCGGAGGGTGTGTTTACCTGTCTGGAATCGCCCACTCTTCCAGACAACGCCTACCTGATGAGGCACAAAGACGTGGGACTGGTAGATGCAACAGGTGGGCCAAGCATGGTCAAAGCGGCCTACAGTTCCGGCAAGCCGGCTTTGGGCGTGGGACCAGGAAATACACCCGTCTATCTGGAGAAGACCGCGGACCTGAATACAGCGGTGGTCGACATTATTGTTTCCAAGACTTTCGATAACGGAACCATCTGTGCTTCCGAGCAGACAGTGGTAATCGACGATGAGATTTACGACCACGTGCTGAAGAAATTCGCGGACCTGGGTGCGCACATCTGCAACGAGAAAGAAACCAAACTGTTGGAGCGCACGGTGATCGATCCGCAAACGGGGTTCATGCAGCCTATGGCGGTCGGCCAGAAGGCTACCGATATCGCGCGGCTCGTCGGTCTGGCGGTTAAGCCGCTCACCAAACTTTTAATTGTGCCAATTCAAGGTGTCGGCCGTGAACATCCTCTGTCTGTCGAGAAGTTGTTCCCTGTGCTGGCGGTCTATCGCGCGAAATCGGTCGGTGAGGCGCTCAAGGTGTGTGTGGACGTGAACCATGCGGGAGGCCTTGGACATACGGCGGTCATCTTCTCGCGCAACGAGGAGATTATCTGCAAGTTCGGGGAGGTAATCAACGCGGGGCGGATCATTGTGAATTCTCCGGGATCCGTCGGAGCGCTAGGCTCGGTCTACAACGATCTTGTTCCCACTTTTTCCTTTGGATGCGGGACGGGCGGAGGCAATAGCACGACCGACAACGTAAATATCTTTCATTACCTGAACGTAAAGCGGGTCGCCCGAAGGACACAGAACCATATGTGGTTTCGAGTTCCTAATCAGATTTACTTCAACATGAACGCGGTGGAGAATCTGGGCCGGTTCCCTTCCCTCTCGACGATCATTGTTACCAATCCAAGTCTGGAGCGAATTGGCCATGTGGACATTGTGCGGCGTCACATCTGCCCTACGACTCACGTTCATGTCCAGGTCATCCCCGATGCGGAGCCCGAGGTCAAGGTCATCCTGCAAGGAGTGGAGGCGCTCAATTTCTACAAAGCGGACCAGATCATAGCGCTAGGTGGCGGTTCGGTAATCGACGCGGCGAAGATCATGAAGCTCAAGTACGAATCGCCGGAGGCGGACCTGGAATATCTGGCTGCGCCCTTTCTGGATCTGCGCAAGCGAGTGGTGCAATATCCGACGGAAAAGATTAACCGGGCGCGGTTGATTGCCATCTCCACGACCAGTGGAACGGGAAGTGAAATCACCCCATTTGCCGTGCTAATCGACAAGGATCGGGGGCGCAAGGTAACGCTCGCCGATTATTCGCTGACGCCGGATGTGGCGATTGTCGATCCGCAGTTCGTCATGTCCATGCCAAAGGGGCTGACGGCGGATACCGGCATCGACTGTCTGACCCACGCACTGGAAGCTGGAGTCTCAACTTTCGCCTCAGCCTATACCGACTCCAGCGCCATGCAGGCGATTCGGCTGGTGTTCAAGTATCTGCCGATCGCCTATAAGCATCCCGACGACGAAGAGGCGCGCTGCATGATGCACAACGCCGCCTGTATTGCGGCGATGGCTTTCTCCAACGCGTCGGTCGGCTTGAATCACGCGCTGGCGCATGCTTTCGGCGCACGCTTCGGCGTCGCGCACGGCCGCGCCAATGCCCTCATGTTGCCGCACGTCATTGCGTATAACGCCGCTGTGCCCACAAAGTTTATGCCGTCGCCTTACACCAAGGGATACGTGGCGCATAAGAAGTATGCGACGGTCGCGGATTTGCTCGGTCTGGGCGGTCATTCGGTGGATGAGAAAGTGAAGAACTTGATAGCAGCCACGGCGCAACTGCTCGATGAACTGGATTTTCCGCAGTCGATCGAGGAGTTGGGAATTTCAAAGAAAGAGTTTGAGCAAGCGGTGCCCGAACTGGTCAAGACGGCGGTTGACGACCCCTCTTGGCGATCGAACCCTCGCATGCCCCTGATGAGCGAAATGGCGGAACTGTTCTGGAAGGCGTATGAGGGCCGCGGTTTGGCGAAGGCGACTGGTTCGTCAGAACAAATCAAGTAGCGCATGGCGGTGCATATGGCGATGCTTCCCGTATTTCTGAATATTGATGAAGAGCGCGTTGTTCCTGCCCTGCAAGAGGCGAGAAGGAATTTGGACTGCGCTCAAGGTGAGGCGATTTTGGATTTTTCTTCGGTGCGCCGGATCGATTCAGGCGCGCTGCAAGCAATGGAAGAGTTTGCCCGCATCGCCGACGACAAAGCTGTCAGGGTCGTGCTACGGGGCGTCAACGTAGATGTGTATAAGGTGCTCAAGCTGGTGAAGCTTGCCCATCGTTTTTCCTTCGTGAACTAGAGTGCGCTCTGGGCGCACAACTGAAGAGGAGTACTGGCGTGCAGAACCACCAACAGAGTGACCGCCTGTCCTGGGGCGACACCGTTTTCCTGCACCTGGAGCGGGCAGGCATGCCTCTCAATGTGGCCAGCATCTGCATCTTCGAGGGTGAGGTAAAGTTCGAAGACTGCGTGCAGTTCGTCGAGTCGAAGCTGCCGCTCCTGCCTCGCTATCTCAAGCGTGTTGTGCCCGCGCCGTTCGGTCTTGGTCTTCCCAGTTGGGAATACGACCCGGAGTTTGATCTGCGACGCCACGTGCACGAAGTGACGCTCAAACACGGCACCGATATAGAACTGAAGGCCGCTGCTGCCAAACTATTTGGCTCCGTAATGGATCGGCGGCACCCACTGTGGGACATAGCGGTTGTCCGGGGTCTGAAAGGTAATCGTACGGGGATGATTTTCCGCTTGCATCACTGTCTGGCTGATGGCATTGCGGGAGTCGGCATCCTGAGCATGCTTCTGGATGCGAGTCCGGAAGTGCCTAGCTTGCCCAGGAAAAAGCTCAAGCTCCATGTTCCGCGGCCACTCGATCCGCTAAGTTCGCTTACAACTGGGTTTGTAGACTCGTATTCCGACTTCATCAAACGGATTCTCTCCGCAATGACCGATTTGCTCAGCATGGCACAGCGTGCTGCTGGGAATGGCGGAACTGTGGTCGGAGACGAGTTTGCGACTCTATTTCCAGAAATCACCGCGTTTACCGAGCGGCTTCGGTTTAATGTGATCTACCGCGGACCGCAGAAGTTTGCCTGTACTGAGATTCCGTTGCCGGAAGTCAAGGCTATCCGGCACAAGAGTGGAACCAGCGTCAACGACGTCATTCTCGCCCTGGTGACCGCGACGATCCGCCGCTACTGTGAATTGCATGGCGACCGGGTGAAAGGGAAACTGCTGCGGATCATGGTACCCGTCAACCTGCGCGGCAGTGGCAGCACGACGGAGTTGGGGAATCGGATATCCCTGGTTCCCGTCACGATTCCCTTGGATATTCGGCAGCCCCGAAAGTTGCTGGCCGCGGTCCACAAGCGGACCGAGTTCCTCAAGGGCGTACACGCCGCCGAGTTGGTTAGTTTGGCTGGTGGCTTGATCGGGATCTTTCCCACGTCCATGCAGGGAATGACCGGACCGCTTATCAGCCAGTTGCCGATTACACCTTTCAACATGGTTTGCACGAACGTGCCGGGACCGCAATTGCCGCTATACCTAATTGGCCACAAGATGCTGCATTGCTATCCGTATGTTCCGGTCGGCGGTGAAATGGCGGTCAACTGCGCCGTCCTGAGTTACAACGGCATGGTGTACTTCGGGTTCAGCGGCGATGCGCATGCAGCGCCTGACCTGAGGAAGATGGAGAAATTGCTGGAGGCGAGTTTCACAGAGCTGCGAGATGCGGCCGGAATCAGGCCGCTGCAGACCAAGAAAGTTCGCCGGAATCGTGCGGCCGCACCGGCGGCTGCCGCGCCGGCCACAACCGGGTCATCGCCCGTTCCAGTAGTGAGTAGCATTGCCCCGATTGATTCGAAGCGAGTGCCAGAACCTGCGCCAACGAGTGAACAGGAGAACGCTCTCTCAGTGCTCACCGTTGCGTAGGGCATGCAAGGCTTGGAGTGCGGACCGTGGTAGGTACCTACTTAGCCTCGTCGTTCATGGATTGGATGATTCCCAGCCGCAACCTGTTTCTGTCCATCCATGTCCTTGGGGTTGCCTGTTTCCTTTACATTGTGGCGAAGCGATTGGTGCCCCTCGCTCGAGCCGAGCACGATCCCCGTTTTGATCGGCCATGGACGCGGCTAGGAAGAGTTTTCAAGTTCTGGCTGGGGCAGTGGAAACATCCGCGCTACAAGTTCGCGGGGACGATGCACATCCTGATTTTCGCGGGCTTCATTCTCCTGGCGGCTCGGGCCTTCTCTCTACTGATCGTTGGCGTCTCCGAGAACTTCGTGATGCCCGGCCTTTCAGGAAGGACCGGCCAAATCTACGACATCATTACGGACTACGCAGCCACCGTCGTCTTCATCTGCATGGTAGTCGCCGCAATCCGTCGACTCGTCTTCAAGCCCGCGCGATATGCGGTTCCCACGAAGTACGGCAGAAGCCATATGGCCGATGCCGTATTCCTTCTGGGGCTGATTGCTCTTCTGATGGTAGCCGATAGCCTCTTCGCTGCCAGCAAGGCCGCTGGTCAGGTACAGCAAGGCCAACCTTCTGAGACGCTGGCTATCCTGTCACTGCCCTGGATATTCAAGATCGTTGTTGGCTCCATGCCGTTAGCCACACTCTGGGTTCTGAATGTCACCGCGTATCTCGTCCATGAAGTGACTTTTTACTTTCTGCTCTGCTATCGGCCCTTTGGAATCCAGTTCCACGTGGAAACGTCGCTGTTCAGCATTTACTTCGCAAAACTGGAACGGGGGACGCTGAAGCCGGTGAGATGGGATGTCCCCGACGAACGTCTTGATCAAGTGAAATCCTTCGGCGTGAAGACGTTCGAAGACTTCACATGGAAGCACATGCTCGATTTCTATTCCTGCGCCGACTGCGGCCGCTGCGCCGACAATTGCCCGGCGAATGCGGCGGGACGTCCGTTAGCGCCACGATTCCTCACCATCAAGGCCAGGGACTACGTGTTTCAGCATTATCCCGTACTCGGCAAGGCCAACAATGGCAAGCCGTTGATCGGCGACATTTACTCGGAAGACGAAATCTGGTCGTGCACGACCTGCGGCGCATGCGAAGAAGAATGCCCGCTGCTGGTCGAGTACATCGACAAGATCGTCGACCTGCGGCGCGGGATGATCGATGACGGCAATGTGCCCCAATCGCTGCAGAAGCCGCTAAAGGCTCTGGAGAATCGCGGCAATCCATACGGGAAGATGGAGAAGAAAAAGGCCGACTGGGCTAAGGCTGCAGAGTTCCAGCGAACCTGCAGCGTCAAGGTCCTCGACGGAAAGAGTCACACTGACACTCTTTACTTCGTCGACAGCATTACCTCCTACGACGACCGCATGCAGTCGATCGGGCGATCCACCTCGCAGAATCCTCAGCCATATCGGAGACAAACTTCGGAATCCTCGGCGCAGCAGAAAAGGACAGTGGCCACGAAGTTCGGCGGTTCGGCGAAGAACTGCTCTTCATGGCGCTGCGCGATCACAACACCGACGCCATCAAGGCATCGGGAGTACAACGAATCGTCACCGCCGACCCGCATGCCTACAATGCGCTAAAGCACGACTATAAGGATGTGCCCCCGGTCGAGCACATCAGCCAGGTGATCGCCCGGGAAGTGAGGGCTGGCAATGTCCAGTTCAATCGAGTCGAAGACGAAGACAAGAGTCTATACCTACCACGACCCCTGCTATCTGGGACGCCATAACCAGATCTACGACGAACCGCGCGCGGTGCTCGACGCCATTCCGGGATTGAAGCGAGTCGAAATGAAGCGGTCGCGAGACCGGTCATTCTGCTGCGGCGGCGGCGGTCTCATGCTCTTCTACGAACCCAAAGAAGAGCAGCGGATGGGTGTGCTCAGAGTCCGCATGGCTGCCGAAGCTGGGGCCAACGTGATCGTGACGGCGTGCCCGTTCTGCATGGTGAATATCGAAGATGCGATCAAGGTGGCGGGCCTGGAAGGCAAGATGTCTGCCATCGACCTGACCGAACTGGTGGACCAGCACCTGGTTCGCGAAGTCTGTCCCTGAGAAAGCAAAGGAATTGGAAACTGCGACTTCTGGAGGTTGAACGTGGAAATCCTGGTGTGTGTGCGAAGAGTGCCCGATACCTCGGAGAACGAGATTGAGCTCAATGCGGCCGGGAACGATATTGAGCGCGACGAACTGGTGTACTCGGTGAATGAGGCGGACAACTACGCGGTCGAAGAGGCCCTGCAGATCCGCGATCGTGTCGGCGGCAACGTCACCGTCGTGACGGTCGGCGGGGAGGATGACGAAGAGGTCCTGCGCCGTGAATTAGCGATGGGCGCGAATCAGGCCGTGCTGATCTCTGATGAGGACTTCAGCGGATCCGACGGCCGAGGCATCGCGACCATCCTCAAGGATTTTGTGCAGAAAGGTCGCTACGACCTGATCCTGACTGGGGTCCAGGCCGACGACGGTGCCGCCCAAGTCGGTGGAATGCTGGCAGCGATGCTCGACTATCCATTTGCTTCTCTTGTGAATTCCATCTCGGTTGAAGGCGGGAAGCTGAAAGTCAGCCGCGAGATCGAAGGTGGCAATCGGGAACTTAACGAGATCGATCTCCCGTGCGTCCTCTCCATTCAGACCGGCATTAATGAGCCGCGCTACGTCGGGATGCGCGGTATTCGGCAGGTGGCTTCCGTGCCGATCCCGACCTTAGGCGCTTCGGACCTCGGAGTTGATCAAGGCTGCGGTCGGAGAAGCGGCCGCGAAAGTAAGGCGAGTGGACTACTTCGTTCCTGCGCCGAGCAAGGGGGCGGACATGCTGCACGGCAGCCGGGAAGAGAACGCCGCACAAAGTTCTTGAGTTGGTAGCAGCGAGGGGAGGGCTGAAATAATGGCTCGCATTTTTTCTTACATCGTTCATAGAGGCGGCGTCGTTGACGATTCTGCGGCGGAACTCGCAGCCGCCGCGAGAAGGATAGATCCCACCGCACCTCCTACCGCGATTGTTACCGGTTGGGGTGCGGATCTCGATACAGCGTGTAACTCGCTCCTCTCTTCTTTTGGGGAGGTCTGGAAGGTAGCCAACGAAGCGCTCGCGCTATCCCAACGCCGAGTTAGTCCGGCAAGCGCTAGTGAGCATTCTGCCGGCCAACGTGGTTTTGCTGGTCCCGCACGATCATTTTGGGATCGATCTGTCGCCGGGCCTTTCCATCAAGCTGAATTCAGCTTTTATTCCCGATGTGCTGGCCATTGATGGAATCGAGGGAGATTCCCTCAGAGTGGTACGACAGGAATTCGGCGGACAAGTCAGTGCTCACGTGCGCTGTGATATCTCCTCGGGCGCGGTGATCAATGTCCGTCCCGGCGCATTTAAACCGGAGCAAGTCACTCCGATCTCGAGCGTGGTCATCGATAAGTCCTCCGCCGTAGGCACTCTGACAGCACGACGCCGGTATATCGAGACCATCGTTGCCGAGGCAGGCGATGTGGATATCACAAAGCACAGCGTGCTGGTCTCCATCGGACGAGGCATGCAGGAGAAGGACAACGTGGTTCTTGCCGAAGAACTCGCCGAGGTGCTGGGCGCAGCAGTGAGTTGCTCGCGGCCTGTGGTCGACGCGAAGTGGATGGAGAAGTCACGTCAGGTCGGGTCGTCAGGGAAAACCGTAAAGCCAAAGGTATACCTGGCTTGCGGCATCAGTGGGGCGTTCCAGCACCTGGCCGGCATCAAAGGGAATCCCTTCCTCATCGCCATCAACAAGAATCCCAAGGCCCCCATATTCCAGGTGGCCGATGTGGGAATTGTGGACGACGTCCTGGAGTTCCTGCCGGAACTAACCAACAAAGCTCGTGAAATGCGCGGCGTTGCCGCCAAGTGAGGTCGCACTCATGCTTGCATACAAGACACTGAAACTGAGCGTGAAGTCTCTCAAAGAATTTGCCAAGAAGCGTCTGCCCGACGATGTGCTGATCGATCTCGATGCTCGCGACGAATGTCCCATCGAAATCGTCCGCGACATGTGCAGCCCCGACAAGCTGGGAATTCAACTCCTGTTCATCCCGGAAGAGTTCGGCGGCATGGGCGGAGGCACGTTCGATGTCTACTGCATTTGTGAGGAGATGGCGCGCATCGATCTCGGGATCGCGACTTCCGTGCTGGCAACTTTTCTCGGCAGCGATCCGATCACCGTGGGTGCTACGCCTGAGCAGAAGAAGCTCTGGCTGAGCCGCATCGCAGACGAAGGATTGTTGTTCGCCTACGGCGCCACTGAACCGGAAGCTGGCAGCGACCTGGGAGCCCTTCGCACCACGGCGGATCCGGTCCTGCAGGACGGACGCATCGTCGGGTACAAGATCAACGGCAACAAACAGTGGATCAGCAATGGCGGAATGGCCAGGCGCGTACACGGTATTGGCCAACACGCCAGCCGGCCCGAGTTGGTTCGTCGTGGAAAAAGGTGCGAAGGGTTTTACCCACGACGAGCCAGAAGACAAGCACGGCATTCGCCTGAGCAATACCGCGGCGCTTGCATTCAATGATGTCTATGTCGATGCCGACCGCCTCATCGGTGGCGTCGAAGGCCAGGGCCTGATTCAGGCGCAGGCTGTATTCGGATACACGCGTCTGATGGTGGCGGCATTTGGCCTTGGGGCAGGATGGGCCGCTCTGGATCGCGCGATTCCTTATTCAACCAAGCGCATTCAGGCCGGAGCGCCGCTTTCGGAAAAGCAAGGCTACACCCACAAGCTGATCGTGCCGCACGTCGCCCGGCTCGAAGCCGCACGCGCCTATATCGAAGAGACTGCCGAACGGATCGACGCCGGAGAAGGCAGTCTCAACACCGAAGGCGCGATCGCGAAATACATGGCGACCGAAGCTGGCAATCAGGCGGCCGACGCCAGCATCCAGGCTCTTGGCGGATACGGCTACACGCATGAATATCTCGTGGAGAAGATCAGCCGCGACGTGCGCATCACCACGATCTACGAAGGCACCTCCGAAATCATGGAGATGACCATTAGCCGCGACCGCTGGCAACTTCACTTGAAGACGCGCGGCCAGCACTATCACGAGCGGGCGCGCGAGCTGGAAGCGCTTGCATGCCCAGCATCCGAACGTGGGCGCGAATTTCGCGGCGCTGGCGCATCACGCGCTGGCCGAATTGATGGAGAAAGCGCGCGTCGCACGCCTTACCCGTTATCAGCACATTCTTCTGCGTCTGGGCGAGTGGATCGCTTACGCCGAGAGCGCAGGCAGTCTGGCTCGTCGCGCCGCCCGCATTGCTGAGAGAAAGCTGAACGAAAAGGCGAACCGGCGTTTTGACGCGCCAGCACTCGCGGCAGTGAGCCGCATTTTCGCCCGCGAAGCGGCGCTCAAGGTCGCGGAAGAAGGCTTGCGCTGGGTAATGCGGAGCCGGCGGCGTGAGTGACGCTGAGATGTCCGCTTTTGAAACAAGTTTGCAGTTGCCCGCCATTCACCGTGCCCAGGCGGGCTTGATTTCTGACATGGATTTTATAGCCGACGTCCTCTACGCCCGTGCAGCCAAGCCTGCACTCGCCGCATAAGTCCCAAGACGCCTGACTATTTGTCATAGCAACCTGCCATCGGTTGCACAGGAGCGTCATCATGGAAGACACAGCCAATCGTGCGATCGCGATTGTAGGAGCGGGAGCCATTCTGCCCGACGCCGCCAACGTGGCGGCTTTCTGGGAAAACGTAAAGAAGGGTCGTTACAGCATCACCGAGGTTGCACCGGATCGTTGGGATCCGGCGTTTTACTACGACCCCGATCCCAGCGCTCCCGACAAGACTTACTCGAAGATCGGCGGCTGGGTGCGCGAATGGGCATGGGATCCGATGAAGTGGCATTTGCCGATCCCACCGCGTGTCACCGATGCCATGGATCTGGCACAGAAGTGGGCTATCGCGGCCACGCGCGAGGCGTTGGAAGATTACGGCTACCCGAAGCGGCCGCTCGATTCGGATCGCGTCGCTGTAATCCTCGGCAACGCTATGGCCGGTGAAAGACATTATCAGACCGCGCTGCGGCTGAACTTCCCGGAGTATGCGCACGAACTCGCGGAAAGCGAGAGCTTCGCGGCCCTTCCGGAGGCTGTGCGCGCGAGCATTACCCGCGAGTTGCACGACCGCATTGGCAAGCGCCTCCCACAAGTGACCGAAGACAGCATGCCCGGCGAATTGGCCAACTGCATTGCCGGACGCATCGCGAATATCTACAACTTCCACGGTCCGAACTACGTTTGTGACGCGGCTTGTGCCTCAGCGATGGCGGCGATGACCGCGGCCGTCGAGGGACTGATAGAGAAACGATTTTGACGCGGTCATCACCGGCGGAATTGACCGCAACATGGGAGCGCAGACCTTCGTCAAGTTCTGCAAGATCGGCGCGCTGTCTGCGACCGGCACTCGTCCTTATGCGGAGGGAGCGGACGGCTTTGTGATGGGCGAAGGCTCCGCGATCTTCCTGCTGAAACGCCTGGCGGATGCTGAGCGCGACGGAGACAAAATTTACGCCGTGCTCCGTGGCATCGGCGCGTCAAGCGACGGGAAAGGAAAAGGAATCACCGCACCCAACCCGGTCGGTCAGAAGTTTTGCCTTGAGCGCGCGTGGCAGAATGCCGGGCTATCGCCCGCTACCGCGACCTTGATTGAGGGCCACGGTACATCCACTCGAGTGGGTGATGTGGTTGAAGCTCAGTGCATGGCGAATCTGCTCAGTAGCCAGCATCTTCCAACCCACTCGGTGGCGCTGGGCTCGGTCAAATCGAATATCGGACACCTCAAAGGAGCAGCGGGCGCGGCCGGTGTGCTGAAAACCGCACTGGCTTTGCGAGACAAGGTGTTACCGCCTAGCGTGAATTGCGAACACCCGAGTCCGGATATCGACTTCGCCCACTCCCCGCTCTACGTCAATACCGAACTGAAACCCTGGACCGTCCCGCCCGACACTCCGCGGCGTGCTGGGGTCGAGCGCCTTCGGTTTTGGAGGCACCAACTTCCATATCGTGCTCGAAGAGCACATTCCACACAAGCTGACCGGAAATGGAAAGCGGTCCGTCGCTGTCGGCACGCTGCCCCAGACTGCGATCAATGAGGTTGTCATGAACGCAAAAGAAGTTCCCGCTGTTTCAATGTTCTGTCCTCTGCGTATCTGTCTGTCTGCAAGCCGCCGCTGCGCGGCGCGCTCGTGATCGGTGCCGCCTCCGAGAGCTGCGCTCGCCGAGCGTCTGCGCGCCGTAATGAAGAATGCTCAAGCCAGCAACGTACCTGCAAACGCAGCACCGGCTGAAACCGACCTGCGCGCTCCCGAACGTCTGGCGATTGATTATGCCGATGCCGCGGACCTGGCAGATAAGTCAGCCAAAGCACTCAAGGCGCTGGCAGCAAACCAGGCGGTCGTTTGGAAAGCGCTGCGCGCGCAAGGCATCTTCCGTGGTCAAGGACCGGCTCCCAAGGTGGCATTCCTGTATACCGGCCAAGGCTCCCAGTACGTGAACATGCTGCGAACTCTGCACGACGCTGAACCCATTGTGGCTGAAACTTTCGCCGAGGCAGATCGAGTGATGATCCCCTTGTTGGGCAAGCCACTCACCGACTTTGTATTTGTAGACCAGGCCGATCCCAACGCCGTCGCCAAGGCCGATGAAGATTTGCGGCAGACAGCGATCACTCAGCCGGCCGTGCTTGCCATCGATCTAGCACTGACCCGGTTACTGGCCGCTTATGGCATCCAGCCGGACATGACAATGGGACACAGCCTTGGTGAATACGGAGCACTGGTCGCTTCCGGCGCTCTTCCCTTCCGGGACGCACTGGAGGCTGTCAGCGCCCGCGGTCGCGGAATGACGCAGGTTGCCGTGGCCGACAAAGGCAGGATGGCAGCCGTGTTTGCCCCTCTGAATGAGATCGAACGAATCCTGAAGACAGTCAACGGCTACGTGGTGATCGCCAACATCAACAGCGAACATCAGGCTGTGATTGGCGGCGCCAGCAATGCGGTTACGCAAGCCATGGAGGTTCTTAAGAACGCTGGCTACGACGTTGCGGAGCTGCCGGTCAGCCATGCTTTTCACACTTCGATTGTGGCGCCAGCCAGCGAACCGTTGCGGCGGGAACTGGAGCGTCTGCATCTGGAGTCACCACGCCTGCCGATCGTGGCGAACATAAACGGCGAATTCTACCCTACCGGGCCGGATGTCGTGCCTCAGATGTTGGACATTCTCGCCAAGCAGGTCGCTTCTCCCGTGCAATTCATCAAGGGCCTGCGGACACTCTATGAAGCCGGCGCACGCATCTTCGTGGAAGTCGGGCCGAAGAAGGCGCTACAGGGTTTCGCGGAAGATGTCCTCGGCGACCGTGGCGATGTGGTTTCGCTCTTTACCAATCATCCGAAGTTCGGCGACATCGCATCGTTCAATCAGGCGCTGTGTGGCCTCTACGCAGCGGGCTTGGGCCGCGGAACTGCTGCAGTCCCGGCGGAGAAAGCAGAAGCATCCACTCTAGTTGCCCAGTCACCGTCTCGAGTCGGACAAGTTCGTCGCGAAGCGCTTCCGCACCCACCACTCAACAGGCAGCGCCAAGTCGAATCGCGATCATTTCGCTGAACTCGGCCGGCTCTTCGCCGAGGTTCTTGAGCGCGCCCGGAAGATTCAGGGTGAACGAGACCATGGTCCGGCGAACCTGCCAGTCGTCATCACAGGTGCGGCTCTCGGTCTGCCCGGCACCGAGCGCATCTTTGACGATGCGAACCTCGCTCGCATCCTGCGCGGCGATCAATTCATCGATCTCATCCCCACACGCCTGCGGAAGGCAATGCTCGACAAGCACATTACCCGCCTGATGAAGAGCGACAATGGCGGACCTACATTCGAAACCATCAACAATGTGGCCGATGTCATCAAGCTGGCAGGACGCGGAGGTGCGTTCGATCTGGAAAGTGAATTCGGCGTTTCCGCCGACCGCAAGGCGGCTCTCGACCGCGACACCCAACTGGCGATCGCCGTGGGAATCGATGCCCTGCGCGATGCCGGCATTCCGCTGGTCATGCGCTACAAGACAACGAGCAAAGGCTCGCAGTTGCCGGATCGATGGGCCCTCCCTGACGCTTTGCGCGACGACACCGGCGTGATCTTCGCTTCTGCCTTTCCGGGTTGCGACTCGTTCGCGGATGAAATGTCGCGCTACTACACGGATCACTCCCGCCGCGAGCAGTTGGGGACGCTGGAAACCCTGCTTGTCCGGTCCGCTAAGGCCAATGGCGATTCCGTGCTCGAACGCGAAATTGAGCGCCGTGCCGAAGACTTGCGAGACATGCATCGAGAAAGAGCCCTACGTCTTCGACCGGCGCTTCCTGCTCAGAACGCTGGCCATGGGCCATTCGCAGTTCGCTGAATTCATTGGCGCCCGCGGTCCGAACACCCAAATCAACTCTGCCTGCGCGAGCACCACGCAAGCTGTGGCGCTGGCGCAAGACTGGATCAGTGCCGGACGGTGCCGCCGCGTGATCATCGTTTCCGCGGACGATGTTACTTCCGACCATTTGATCGAATGGTTTGGCGCTGGATTCCTCGCTAGCGGTGCAGCGGCGACGGACGAAGTGGTCGAAGAAGCTGCTACTCCTTTTGATCGTCGCCGGCACGGCTTGATCGTCGGGATGGGAGCTGCAGGCCTTGTGGTCGAGAGCGCGGACTCTGCCCAGGAACGCGGAATGCAATCGATCTGCGAAGTGCTAAGCACCGCCACGGCCAATAGCGCTTTCCACGGTACTCGCCTCGATGTACAGCATATCGGCCAGGTGATGGAAGACCTGATCGCACAAGCCGAAGCTCACAGCGGTATTTCCCGCCAGCAGATCGCGCCACACACCGTATTTGTTTCTCACGAAACCTACACTCCCGCACGCGGGGGCAGCGCCTCCGCCGAGATTCATGCGTTACGTCACGTATTCGGCGATGCAGCAGATCAGGTCGTGATCGCCAACACAAAGGGTATGACCGGTCACGCGATGGGGACTGGAATAGAAGATGTGCTGGCAGTTAAGGCGCTGGAAACTGGCATTGTACCGCCAGTCGCCAACTTTAAAGAGATTGATCCCGAGCTGGGTACCTTGAATTTGTCCAAGGGCGGTACGTATCCCGTCGAGTACGCGATACGCCTTGGTGCGGGTTTCGGTTCGCAAATCAGCATGACGCTGCTGCGTTGGGTCGCAACCGAAGGACGGTGTCCGTCGCCGCCCCAACGCTCTGGGCTATGCCTATCGCATTGTGGATGAGGACTGCTGGAAGAACTGGCTGAGCCGAGTCGCAGGTTATCCCACAGCGGAACTGGAAGTCGTGCATCGCACGTTACGGATACGCGATCAAGGATCCGCCGCACGAGTGGCAGACGTTGCTCAGAAATCCAACGAAGTTCCCCGTCCCACGCCTACGAAGCCCCGGTTCCCGTGGTCGACGTACAACATGTGCCCCCGTCGAGCCCGGTCGTCGAATCGCGAGTGCAAGCGCAAACGCCTCCGCCCGCGCCGCCCGTCGCTCCGATATCTGCTGCGCAAGGCGATCCGGTAAAGGACAGGGTATTGGCGCTGGTAGCTGAGAAGACGGGTTATCCGGTGGACATGCTCGACCTTGATCTCGATCTTGAAGCGGACCTGGGAGTCGATACCGTAAAGCAGGCGGAAGTGATGGCCACGATCCGTGAAGCGTACGGCATCGCCCGTGACGACAAAATCAAGCTACGAGATTTTCCGACGCTCGCCCACGTGATCCGATTTGTGTACGAGAAGAAGCCGGAACTTGGTACGGCGCAAGCCGCACCAACTTCCGGTCCCAGCAACAGAAGTCCCTGCGCCAAAAGTCGAGCAAGATCGCGAAGCTGAAGCGATCCGCGACAGTGCCCACGGAGATGTCGGCCGACGCCGGCGATTCCGTGAAGGAACGCATCCTGGCACTAATGGTAGAGAAGACTGGATACCCGCAAGACATGTTGGACCTGGACCTCGACCTGGAAGCGGACCTGGGCATCGACACCGTCAAGCAAGCGGAGATGTTCGCGGCCATCCGGGAGATGTACAACATTCCGCGCGACGAGAACCGCAAGCTGCGCGACTATCCCACGCTCGCACATGTGATCCGATTCGTGTACGAGAAGCGGCCGGACTTGGCAGGTGCACCTGTGGTGGGGCTGTCCTCACCGGTATCACCGTTGACAGTCTCAATCACGCCGACTACGTCCGATGTGCCCGCGCATGCTTCCACGCCACTCGTGATGCCAGCCGATTCCGATGATCCCATCAAGAAGAAGATTCTGCAGATCGTGGCTGAAAAGACCGGCTATCCGGAAGACATGTTGGATCTGGATCTCGACTTGGAAGCAGATCTGGGTGTTGATACGGTGAAACAGGCGGAGATGTTCGCGGCCGTGCGTGCTGCTTACAACATTCCACGTGACGAAACCCTGAAGCTGCGTGATTTTCCAACCCTGGCGCATGTGATCAAGTTTGCGCACGACGGGTCTGCGCGGGCAAAGGCCTTCGCGGTGCCTTCCCCGACACCAGCACCTGCGGAACAGAAACCTACAGCACCTACCGTTTTGGTTTCCGGCGATCCTGTGCGCGCCGTGCTCGCCAGTTTCGATGCTGCCAATCGCATTCCACGACGCGTGCCGATGGCGATCTTGCGTCCTCCGCTCACAGTTTGCAAAGCAACCGGGGTGAAACTCGATCGCAACAGCCGCGTCGTACTTATGCCTGACAAGGGCCGTGTGGGCCAAGCCCTGACAGAACGGCTCCGTGCACTGGGAGTCGAAGTACTTTGCATAGAAGGCACTCCGGAGTCCGACACCCTGGCTGGCGTTTTAAAAGCGTGGACCGCAACTGGCGCAGTAAATGGAGTCTTCTGGCTGGCTGCCCTCGACAACGAAGGTGATCTACGCAAACTGGACTCTACTTCCTGGCGCGACGCGGTGCGGGTACGAGTGAAGTTGCTTTACACAACTATGCGTACCTTGTATGAGCATATGGGCCGCCCAGGCACGTTTCTCGTGACCGCGACGAAACTCGGAGGACATCACGGATATGACGACGTTGGAGCGGTGGCTCCTCTTGGCGGCGCTGTAACGGGTTTTGCCAAGACGTATAAGCGGGAACGCGCGGAATCTCTGGTGAAGGCCGTCGACTTTGAAGCGAACCCCAACCCAAACGAAGTCGCCGATCTTCTGATCGAGGAGACATTGCGCGATCCGGGAGCGGTGGAGATCGGATACACACGCGGCCAGCGCTGGAGCGTCGGTTTGCAGGAGCAACCGGCAGCTGATGGACAACCGGGCATGGTGCTCGACAAGAACAGCGTATTCGTTATTACTGGCGCGGCGGGAAGTATCGTGTCCGCCATCACGGCGGATCTGGCGGCTGCATCCGGCGGCACTTTCTACTTGCTCGATCTCGTGCCGAAGCCCGATCCGGACAATCCTGATCTCAAGCGCTTCGTGAATGACAGGGAAAACCTCAAACGCGACCTGTTTGCGCGCATCCAGACTCGCGGCGAACGGGCCACTCCAGCTCTCATCGAAAAAGAACTCGCCAGTCTCGAGCGGGCGCAAGCTGCCCAGAGCGCCATCGATGCTGTGAATGCGGCTGGCGGCACGCCACATTATTTTAGTGTCAACTTGGCAGATGCGGAGGCAGTCGCTAAGGTGATCGGCCAGGTGCGCCAGCACAGCGGTCGCATCGACGTCCTGCTGCATGCCGCTGGTATTGAGCGAAGCCACTCCCTGCCGGATAAGGATTCCCGAGAATTTGATCTGGTGTTCGACGTCAAGAGCGACGGATTCTTTAATCTGCTGCATGCAATTGGCGAGATGCCCCTTGGTGCGACAGTCGTGTTCAGCTCGATTGCCGGCCGCTTCGGCAACGCCGGACAGACTGACTACAGTTCCGCCAATGATCTCCTGTGCAAGATCACGTCGAATTTCCGTACCACCCGTCCCGCGACCCGCGGCATCGCGATCGATTGGACGGCATGGGGCGGAATCGGCATGGCCACGCGCGGCTCGATCCCAAAGATCATGGAACTCGCCGGAATCGACATGCTGCCGCCGGAAGCCGGCATCCCACTGATCCGTCGCGAACTCACCGCCGGAGCGACGCGCGGCGAGATTGTGATCGGCCAGCGCCTGGGCGTAATGCTAAATGAATGGGATACGACTGGTGGGCTCGACCCTGCGTCTGCAAAAGCAGGAAAGCATTTACCAGCCATTGGACCCATGGTGGGTAAGGTTGCCTCCATGTGTCTTTACGACGGCTACTCCATCGAGACGACACTGGATCCACCCGCTCAACCTTTTCTTCAAGATCACCAGATTGACGGTACTCCGGTTCTACCAGGCGTAATGGGTATCGAGGCATTTGCTGAAGCTGCGCTCTGCTTGCTTCCCGGGTGGCAGGTCGAAGCAATCGAAGACATCAGCTTCAGCGCGCCCTTCAAGTTCTACAGAAGCGAACCACGCCTGATTCGGATCGAGACAGGGATTCATCCGCAGGGAGAGAGGTTAGTGGCAGATTGCCGACTGATCGGCTACCGCTCCCTGCCAAATCTAAAAGAGCCCCAAACAACGACGCACTTCACTGCGCGTGTGCGGCTCGCGAAACAATCTGTCGAGACGCCAACCGCGAGGGCATTTGTCACGCCGGTCGGAAGCTGCGTTGAAGCAGCTGACATCTATCGCCTCTACTTCCATGGGCCCGCGTACCAGGTGCTGGAGAAGGCATGGTGGGATGGAAAGCACGTGACTGGTTTGCTGGCCAAAGGATTGCCTCCTAATCACCATCCGTCAGATTTAGAGACGGTCGTGGCGCCACGGCTGATCGAGCTTTGCTTTCAAACTGCCGGGATTTGGGAACTTGGCATCCAGGGTCGGATGGGACTGCCACAGCGCGTTCGCCAGGCCTCCGAGTTCCGTACACCAAACGTGGCCGATGGCCGATTGTACGCGGTGGTCACTCCTGACGAGGTTCGGGGAAGCTTCGACGCTGAAGTACTGGACGAAAAGGGAAATTGCTACCTGCGTCTCAGTAGTTATCAAACAGTGGCTCTCTCCGATGCCGTTGACAGAGAAAATCTGAAAAGCCTGCAGGCCATCATGTCCGGAGAGGCCGTTCTTGTGGCTTGACGCACGCCCCGATAGAAGCACGATTGTTTCGCAGAGACGCTCATGCAAGACGAATTCCAACGCGTTGCCATTGTGAATCGCGGCGAAGCCGCGATGCGCTTCCTCCACGCGGCGCGGGAGTTCCGAGACGAGCACGGCGTGCCGTTGCGCACCATCGCGCTCTACACAGAGCCTGACCATCATGCCATGTTCGTCCGCGAAGCAGACGAGGCCGTGTCTCTCGGCGCCGCGCAATTTATCGACCCGGATACCCATCGACCCAAGAGTAGCTATCTCGATTACGAGCGGCTTGAACGCTCACTTGCAGACGCTCACGCGGACGCGGTTTGGGTGGGATGGGGCTTTGTTGCGGAACACGCGGCATTCGCCGATCTGTGCAGGGAGATGGGCATTGTCTTCATCGGGCCTCCCGGAGAGGTGATGCTCAGGCTTGGCGACAAGATCGCCGCGAAACGCCTAGCAGAACAATCACATATACCGGTCGCCCCCTGGAGTGGCGGACCTGTCGAGACTCTCGCGGACGCATGCTCTCATGCTGAGCGCTTGAGCTTTCCCCTCCTTATTAAGGCCACGGCGGGCGGAGGTGGTCGGGGAATCCGACGTGTGCAATCCATGGCACAACTGCCCCAGGCTTTTGAGAGTGCCCGAGCCGAGGCGGCCAAGGCTTTCGGAGATCCCACTGTGTACCTTGAGCAACTGGTACAGGGCGCGCGCCACGTTGAGGTGCAGATTATCGCCGATCGCTACGGGTCGACGTGGGCTCTGGGCGTGCGTGACTGCTCGATACAGCGCCGACACCAGAAAGTTTTTGAGGAATCGCCCTCCCCGGTACTTTCTCGACAGGAGGATGAGGCGATACGCGAAGCCGCGATTCGTCTGAGCAAAGCCGCCGGCTACTGCAATGCCGGCACCGTGGAGTTCCTCTACGAACCGGAGACCCACCACTTCTGGTTCATGGAGGTGAATACCCGTTTGCAGGTTGAGCATCCGGTTACCGAATGCACAACCGGACTCGATCTTGTGAAGCTTCAAATTCACGTTGCGCGCGGTGGTCGTCTGGAAGGAGAGTGCCCGCGCAGCACCGGTCACGCGATTGAAGCTCGACTGAATGCAGAGGACTGCGACAGCGGTTTTGCCGCTGCACCAGGCTTGATTGAACGCTTCCGGATTGCGACGGGTCCCGGCGTACGCGTGGACACGGGGGTAGCCGAGGGCGAAACCGTTCCGGCGGACTTCGACTCGATGATCGCCAAGATCATTGCCTATGGTCAAAACCGGGACGAGGCGTTGTCCCGACTGCGGCGGGCGCTGCAGGATAGCGTCGTTGTCATTAGGGGTGGGGCGAGTAACAAGGCGTTTCTCCTGGAAATGCTAAGCCGCAGTGAAGTACAGAACGGGCAAGCTGACATTGGATGGCTCGACCGCGTGGCAGCGGCCGGCGACCATCTCTCTCGCGAGCACGCCGATGTCGCTTTGGTGCAGGCCGCGATCGATGCTTACGATGCAGAGCTGGCTGTCGAGCAATCCCAGTTCTACGCATCCGCTGCGCGTGGCCGGCCGCACGTAAGGAGCGAGATTGGCCGCGTTCTAGTGCTGAGCTATCGAGGGCAACTCTACTCGATAACAACCCATCGAACGGGCCCTCAAGACTACAGGGTGGAAGTCGATGGAACGCGGATCGAGGCCCACATCGACCGCATGGGCCAGTTCGAGTGTTGGCTCACCGCCCTTGGGCGGCGCTTCCACGTTGTCTCGATCGCGCAAGGAGTGAGTTCCAGGATTGAAGTCGATGGTATATCGCACCGGGTGGATCGAGATGACGGTGGCATCGTGCATGCGCCTGCTCCGGCGGTGGTGGTTTCGATTGCAGTGAAGCCAGGAGATACTGTTGCCGTTGGAGACCCGTTGGCTGTTCTCGAAGCCATGAAAATGGAAACGCAGGTGGTCGCTTCGTTTTCCGGCAAAGTCCGAAAGGTGATGACGATGCCGAACGTGCAGGTGGATACCGGAGCCCCGCTGGTCCAAATCGAAGCCGCCAGCAGCGACGATACGATTAGATCCTTGAACCGTGTGGTGTTTGGCGCTTCTCAAAGCCCGGGCGGCTACGGATCGGATGCTATGCCGCGTTGCCGAGAAAGCCTCAAAGAACTTCGCCAACTCATGCTGGGTTTTGACATCGACCCGGCGGGGACCCGCCAGCTTTCTGCTTGGAGACAGCTCTGCCCGGCGAACAGCGAAGAAATAAGACAGTGCGAAATCGAGATTCTCAACATCTTTGTCAACATTTGTTCACTGTTTCAGCGTGAACCGGAGGTGGATCATCACACGGCGGGGGAGGATCCGAGCGCGGAGGCTTACCTCTTCTCCTATTTGCGCATGGTCGAGACCAACGGTGAAGGACTTCCTCAGACCTTTGTCGATGCGCTATGCCGCGCTTTGGCTCATTATGGTGTGCGCACTCTGGATGGATCGCCCCACTTGAAGGAAACCTTGCTCTGGATCTGTAAATCACACCAGCGAATGGACCGGCAAGCCGCATCTGTTCTGGACATCCTCGAGCACCGACTACGGCTGGTGAAAGCCTCGGAGCCATTCCTCAACGGATCTTTTCGGACGCTGCTTGATCGCATGATCTCGATCGCTCGTGAGCTCTATCCTTCGGTCAGCGATCTTGCCCGGGAAGTGCGCTATCGCTACTTCGATCAGCCTTTGTTTGAGCAGGCGACAAACAAAGTATACGAGGAAGCGGAAAACCATCTTGGATATCTGGCGGCATATCCCGACGGTGCCGACTGCCGCGCCAGGATCCGTGCGCTGATCGATTGTCCGCAGCTTCTCGCGGGCGTGTTCGCAGCGCGGTTTCCCGCTTCCGATCCCGCCCTGCGCCTCACGATGTTGGAGGTGCTCACCTCGAGGTACTACAAGATTCGGACCCTCCAGAATCCGAATGCATCGGAGGTGGACGGGCATTGTTATGTTTCCGCAGAATACGATCATGAGGGCAGGCGCATTCACGTCTTCGCTGCCTACGCGGAGTATCGCAGTCTCTTCACGGTGGCGAAGGCCCTGCTTCCCGTGATTAAAGAGGTGCCGGCTGACCACGACGTCGTCCTGGATTTTCACGTCTGCTCCGGCAGTAAGCTGAGTGCCGCGGACACGGCACAAGTGGAAGTGCAAGCTATGCTGAATCAAGTTGTCTTTCCTCGTTCGATCCGTCGGATCGTGGTGGCAGTTGCCGGTGCGAGCCAGGGTCAATGTGTGAACGGCATGCAGCACTTTACATACCGCCCACGAGACGGAGGATACGAGGAGGAGACGCTATACCGCGGAGTGCATCCGATGATGGGCAAGCGACTGCATCTCTGGCGCCTCAGCAACTTCAAGATCGAGCGTCTGCCCTCGGTCGCGGACGTCTATCTTCTCCACGCCATCGCCCACGACAACCCCAAAGATGAGCGTTTGTTTGCTGCCGCCGAAGTCCGCGACGTGACTCCCGTGCGAGATGGCGCAGGGCGTATCGTTCAGCTTCCGCATCTGGAACGCATGTTAATGGAAGCGTTGGGGGCGATCCGCTTGTTCCAGTCGCGGCGCCGGCCCCAGGATCGCTTGTATTGGAACCGCGTATTTCTCTATGTCTGGCCTCCGCTCAATCTCAAGCCTGATGAACTGACCGATATTGTGCGCAGGCTTGTGCCCGAGACCGAAGGCCTGGGGCTGGAGCAGGTCGTTGTGCGGGCTCGCATTCCCAACCCCTCCACCGGGGAATTGCGTGACATGGTGGTGCGCATCTCAAGCCCGGTCGGCAGCGGCCTGCTGATCACATTCCGACCCGCCGACAAGTTGCTCCCGCTCAAACCGCTAACCGCATACGATCAGAAAGTTATTCGCGTCCGCCAGCGCGGAATGGTCTACCCGTACGAGATCATCAAGATGCTCACTCCGTCTCGGGAAGACACACGATCTGAATTTCCTCCCGGCGATTTCGTGGAGCACGATCTTGACGCCGAAGGACGGCTGGTTCCGGTCAATCGTCCCTACGGTCAGAACAAGGCGAACATTATTGTTGGAGTCATCCACAACTTCACAAACCGATATCCCGAGGGAATGACACGGGTTCTGCTGCTGGGAGACCCCAGCAAAGACTTAGGAGCACTTGCCGAGGCGGAATGCCGGCTCATTATTGGCGCTCTGGATCTAGCCGAGGAAAAGGGTGTGCCGCTGGAGTGGTTCCCGATCTCAGCCGGTGCGAAGATCTCGATGGACAGTGGCGTCGAGAACATGGACTGGATCGCCCAGGTCTTGCGCCGGCTGGTGCAATTCACGCAAGCGGGCGGTGAAGTAAATCTCGTGATCAACGGGATTAATGTGGGGGCACAACCATACTGGAACGCCGAGGCCACCATGCTGATGCACACTCGCGGCATTCTGGTGATGACGCCGAAGGCAGCCATGGTGCTTACCGGCAAGCGCGCACTCGACTACTCGGGCGGGATTTCCGCGGAAGACAATCAAGGCATTGGTGGCTACGACCGCATCATGGGTGTGAATGGCCAGGCGCAATACTGGGCACGCGACATCGACGAAGCGTGCCACATTCTCTTTCGGCACTACGAGCACACCTACATTTTGCCGGGAGAGAGGTTCCCCCGCCGGGCGGAGACAACCGACCCCATTGACCGCGACGTACAGAGTTATCCTCACAACAAGAATGGCGAGGAGGGATTCGCGCGGGTTGGGGAGATCTTGTCTAACGAGACGAATCCCGGACGGAAGAGACCCTTCGACATTCGCAAAGTAATGATGGCAACTATAGACCAGGACCACGCGCCCCTGGAGCGCTGGGCCGGGATGCGAGCGGCGGAAACTGCCGTGGTTTGGGACGCTCACCTGGGTGGATACCCGGTGTGCCTTATCGGTATCGAGTCTCGCTCAGTGCCCCGCATGGGATTTGTTCCCGCCGACGGACCGGACCAGTGGTGCGCAGGCACGCTCTTTCCACAGTCTTCCAAGAAGGTGGCGCGCGCCATCAATGCTGCCAGTAATAATCGCCCGGTTGTGGTCTTGGCCAATTTGTCGGGATTTGATGGTTCGCCAGAATCGATGCGGCGGTTGCAGCTTGAGTACGGCGCAGAGATTGGCAGGGCCGTAGTGAACTTCAAGGGCCCTGTTGTGTTCTGTGTAATTTCGAGATATCACGGCGGCGCGTATGTAGTGTTCTCACGGGCTCTGAACGATCAGCTCGAAGTGGCAGCCCTGGAGGGTACGTACGCCTCGGTTATCGGCGGGGCTCCCGCCGCGGCCGTTGTTTTCGCCGGTGAAGTTGAGGCACGAACTCGTAAAGACGAGCGGCTCCAGGCTCTGAATCAGGCGATGCTTAAGGCCGACGGCGTCGAGAAAGGGCGGCTGCGCGCCCAGTGGAGTGAACTTTTCAAAGTCGTACATTCCGAAAAGTTAGGTGAAATGGCTGGCGAGTTTGATCGCATCCACAGTGTGCACCGCGCGCTCAGCGTAGGCGCGCTGAATCACATTATTCCGCCCGCGAATCTTCGCCCGTATCTCGTCAATGCAGTGGAACGTGGGATGAGTAGCGAGGAGAATGTAAAGGCGAAAGCAGAACTCGAGATCGTCGAGGCGGCCTAGTCACGGCAGACGGGTTTGTAACAAGGTCGAACTGGGAACGGGTAGCTTCAATGAACGTCTACTGGCTGGAGCAGACCGACGCCGATGTGCCAGCGGAAAATCAATGGCTGAGCGCGGGAGAAATTTTTTTCCTTGGCCGCCTGCGCTTTGCTAGACGGCTCAACGACTGGAGGTTAGGCCGTTGGACAGCGAAACGTGCGCTAGCTGCCTGCCTTAACATGCCAGGTGATCTGCACGCTCTTGCGAACATAGAAATAAGAGCCGCGGCGTCGGGGGCACCCGAGGCATTTCTATTCAACCAAACAGCGCCTTTGACAATTTCACTCAGCCACCGAGCCGGTACCGCCATGTGTGCCGTCGCGTTGTCCGGCACCGGCCTCGGCTGTGATCTGGAGCTGATCGAGGCGCGCAGCAATGCCTTCATCGCCGACTACCTCACGGCCCGTGAGCAGGAACTCGTTGCACGAACACTCGTCGCGGAACGACCGTTGCTGGTGAATCTGCTGTGGAGCGCGAAAGAGAGCGCCCTCAAGGCACTGCGCGTAGGGCTCCGGGTCGACACAACACGCGTGGATGTTAGCCTCGGCGAGTGGTTACCGGCGCACACCGGGCAGTCTCGACACGACCCACCTCTCGTTCTCATGCTAGACGTTGATCCTGATGGGTGGTGTCCCCTACATGTCCGCTATTCTCGCGGCAAGTCTTCTGCGGCTGGTGGCGACGTGAGAACCGCATGGTGCGGACTCTCGTCCAGGCTCTACCCCGTAATTTCAGCAAGGGTTCGTATAAAGTTAACTCCCCAACAGCAGTCTCGACTCGATGCTGTCCCCAAAGTGGATCCTGACGCTTATCAAGCCTATCTTGCGGGAACTCATGTAGATCTTAGCGGACATCAAGGAATCAAAACTTCCCAAAGCTACTTCTTAGAGGCCATTGAAAAAGATCCTGACTTTTCACCGGCTCACACCGAACTCGCAGCAACCCATGCTCTTCTTGCGACACAACGTTGGCAGTCCCCCCGAGAGGCCTTCCCATCAGCAAAGCAAGCCGTTCACAAGGCCCTGGAGCTGGATGACAGCAACTGCGACGCCCACCTGCTGCTTGGACGAATAAGTTGGCAGTATGACTGGGACTGGCAGACTGCTGAGAAGGAGTACCGGCGTGCGCTTGCACTGTGTCCGAACGATTGTGGCACTCATGGGGAATACGGCATTTACACAGCGGTTAGTGGTCGAATTGCTGAGTCACGGGTCGAGATCGCTAAAAGCCGTGAACTTGACGCAATTCGATCCGAACCCTTCGTTGGCGAGTCGGTCATCAACTATCACCTTCGGGATTACAAAGCACTGATTGAAATAGGCCGGGCATTTGTAGCCCAGAATTCAAATGAGAAGGCCGGTCGGAGTCAAGTGGATTCTTTTCTCTTTTTGTTAGGCACGTTTCTTCTTCCGCCGAGTGGCCACTGTCGCCAGGCTTCCATCCGCACTCTCGAGGAGCGATTCGTTTCGCTCGGTGCATGTTGGGCGTTCTCGGTTCAGCCGGTGCTGCCATCTGTTTGGCGCCCGGTTGTTCTGCTTTTCAGAGTCGAACCTGGGCCAGGCCATTAACGCAGTCACCGGAACTCGGCTTTGGGCTTTTGTCTTTTCTCTTCCTAGGAACGGTTTTGTTTTACGCGGCTGCGGCTACTGTCGTTGGGCTGCTATTGTGCAATGGTTCGTATACGTCTCCGCTCACCCACAGGTGATGCAGCAACACTGCCAACTTTCTCGCAGTCGCCACGATGGCTCGCTTCTTGCCGGTTCTCCCTCCACGTTCTGCTAGTTTCAGGCCCCAGCGCCTGACATCACAGTCGGGACCGAAGGGACCCAGAACGTGCTGCGCTCCTCGCACCAACAATGTCCGCAGATAAGGATCGCCTTCTTTGCTGATGTGCATCTGCGGTTCGCTCTGGCCAGAGTTTCTTCGTCCCGGCTGCAGTCCCAGATAGCAGCCCACGTCGCGGCTCTTGCGGAAGCGACGTGGATCTTCCAGCGTCAGCAAGAAGGTCAGCGCGATCAGCGTGCCTACGCCCTTGATCTGCTTCAGCAGCGCCACCTGCGGATAGCTCTGCTGGGCCAGATTCTCGATGCGCTCGTTGTATTCCACGATGCGCTCGCTCAGCGACTCCATTGCGTTCAATAGGGGTTCCAGTGCGACTTGCAGCTCTGGACTCAAGCTTTCGGCTTTCTCCGCATTCAGATTCCGCACGTTGCATCCGCGCAGCCGCTCGCCGTAGCTCTTCGCCAGTCCGCGAGCCGCGTTGACCAGCCCCGTCCGGGCGCGCACCAGCCCTGCCCGTGCCCGAATCATCATCAGATCGGCTTGTGCCTGCGCGCTGCGATGCTTCACCGGATACAGCAACTCGGGATCGATCCGCGCCAGCCGCGCCAGGGTCTGCGCATCCAGACGATCGTCTTGCTTGCGGCTCTCCCCGATCAGCCGTACCTTGCGCGCATTCGCCACGATCACTTCATGCCCCAACTCGCTGAGCAAGCGACTGATCCAGGGCGAATGCGTCCCGATTTCCAGCGCGATCCGGCTGTGCGGCAGCGCGCCGAAGACTTCCTGCAACGCTTTCGCAGTCGTCCGCACGCGCTGCTCCACTTGTATCTGGCCGGCTTCATCCAGCACGCAGTACCAACAGTTGCGATCTCCTAAATCCAATCCAACGGTTAACTTCTGCTGAGAGATTTTCTTGCTCGCCTTTGCCGCTACGGTGCTAACCTTCTTCATTGCCGGTCTCCTTTTTATCTGTGCTTCGAGCACGTCGATAACTTGGGAGCGTACACCGCATCCCGTCCGGAGACCGGCCTTCTCCCTCGAAAACAGCTGCGGAGGTGGTGGGTTAAGGAGTTGCAAGCGGCTCTAGAGTTACTTTGTGGCCGAGTTGTTCGAGCCGCTTCACCAAGTACCGCTTTAGACCGTCGGAGTGAATGCGATCGAAGTAGTTTCCGCCAAGATCGTCATAGTTGCTCTGGTTTTTCTGCAAGTGGTAGCCAATGACGATGAGGGTGTGTGCCACCGCGAGGATGGCTCTTTTCTTGCCGCGTCTTGCCGCTAAGCGTCTGAACTGCGAGGACAAGTAAGTGTTTTTGGTTCGCGCAGCAGCCCAGGCGCACTGACAAGCCATGCGGCACAACCAGGGGCTCCCTTGACGAGTTGTACCGCGCAAACGCTTGCCGGCGCTTTCGTGATTGCCAGGGCATAGCGCGGCCCAACTGGCCAGATGCTCAGCGGTTGGAAACTGCGCCATGTTGTCCCCTATTTCGGCTAGAAGAGCCCAGGCTGCCACTCGATCGATCCCCGGTATTGTGTCCCAGCGCGCAACCGCTTGCGCCAGGTCCGGTCTTTGTTGGCCGAGGTCCTCCAGGCGTTCGTCGAGCACTGCGATTTCGTGTTCCACAAACTGTATTTGATCCAGTAAACGCCGCAGCAGAAAGCGATGATGGGAACGGATCTTTCCTTCGAGAGCAAGTCGTAATTGCGGAATCTTCACGCGCAGATGACCCAAGGCGAGGGAGGCGAGGTGCTCGGGATGATCTTCACCGGTGATGATGTCCTCCAGCATTGCCCGTCCACTCTTGCCCAGAACGTTGGTCGCCACGCTCGCCAGTTTTAGGTTGGCGTCTTCCAGCACCTTCTGAATTCGACTGCTGATGCGCGAAGCTTCCTGGGACAGACTGGCCCGCATTCTGGTCAGGTCGCGTAGATCGCGAATGATTTCGCAGGGTACATAGCTGGCCCGCAGAAGACCATACTGCAGCAACTGCGCAATCCATTCCGCATCCTTCTGGTCGGTCTTGCGACCCGGCACATTCTTGATGTGCTGCGCATTCGCCAAAACTACCGTGAACTGTCTCTCTAGAATGTTCCAAACTGGCTTCCAGTAAACCCCGCTGGATTCCATCGCTACCTGAGTCCCACCGAACTGCCGTAGCCATTCGGCAAGCTCACGCAGATCTTGGGTCATCGCCCCCAAGCGACGCTGGTGTTTCTGCACGCGTCCCGCTTCCCACAGCAAAATGCAAGCAGAAATCGAGCTCTTATGTACATCCAAACCGCAACATCTCGGATGCAGCACGTCCATGACTACACCTCCTTGACGTGTGATCCAGGACGCGCCGATAGGGTGAATCTCCCTCGCGTGCTCTCCCCTCACGAGGAGGCTACAGTCCGTTGTGCCAAAGCGCGTCCCGGGTCAAACTCATCCTCGGGCTCTCAAGCACCAGTAAGGTCGAAGACCTCTGGACCACACGCCTCGGCACAGCATACTGCCAGCAAACTACGTTTTCATTGATCGTTGTGACGCTGTGCGCCATGCAGAACTCATCCCATCTGATTACATCAGTTATCGCGTTAACGCGACGGCGAACCGAACGGCGACGCCCGAATCGGAGCAGCGTCACCGTCCAGTCACGGATCGCTGCTAAGGCTGATAATTTGTGGCGTACTCAGTGTGCACACTGGCTGCGTTGTAGCCGGAATAAATGACGATCGCATTTCCCGAGGAGTTCACCGCGGCGGCTTCCGGCGAGATGTAGCTGCCCGGTCCAGAGACAGTGATCGGACTACCCCAGGCCCCCGTCGCGTTAGCTCTAGTGATGGCGTGGATCACAGGAGTCCCGCTGCTCGACAACCAAATGGCCAGCGCAGCGCCACTCGGAGCGAGAGCGAAATACACCTGGCCAACATTCGTGTCGGTGCCGGAAAGAACCACAGGCGACGACCACGTGTTGTTGCTAATGGACCCGCTGACCGCAAGCACCTGCGACGTTGGGTAAGCGATGGACTCGTAGACCAGCATTAGCTGCCCCGCATCGTCACTTGCCAGATCGGTAACAATCGTCGAAGTCTGAGGATTTACGATGGTATTGAACGGACTCCAGGCGCCGTCGGAGCTCCCCTGCGTGGTCGAAATGTAGGCGCCGGAACCGCTCAGTGCCGCTAGCATCGCTTCCCCGGTGGAATCCAGCGCTACTCGCGCGGCATGCGCAGCACGATCGGGCCCCAACAGCACGCCCGAGTCGACCCAAGCACCGGTACCCGCATTATGTCGTGCGGCATGCAGAACGTAGCTGCTCAGCGCGCAACCATATCTCGTGCAAACTGCGTTATAGGATTCCCAAGTCACAATCACCGCGCCATTCTCGGAGATTCCTGCATGATCGGCGGAAAGATGCACGCCACTAGCGACTATCTGTTGAGACGTCCAGGCTCCCCCGGCAGGCCGCAATACAGCTATTACCGAGCCGCTGGAGGCCCTCGGACCGCCGCCCACAGTCCAAGCTATCGCGGCATCGCCGCGCGAATTCATTACGAATATCGGACTTGACACGCCAGGGATCAGAAACTGAGGGGGATTCCAGTTCGAAGCGCGCGGGCGATCGGCTGTCCACACGCCGTTTTGATCGCTCCATACTGCTGTAGCGAGTCCTGCCGTGCTGATCCGAACGGCCGGAAAAACAGAAGTTGTCTGGAGTGTCGGGGAGACTTGCGTTACGGATCCCCAATTGCCGGTGCTCGGTTTCGAGCGTGACCAGAGCTGGTCTTGAGTTGTGCGCTCATCCCAGAGAGCCACCGAGTTGCCATTCCCATCTATGGCCGCGGCTGCCTCCCAGCCCTGACCTCCCGTACTGAGCACCACGGGCGGAGTCCAGGTGCCTGTCTGTGCGGACATCGGCGCTATCAATGTAACTGTAGTAACTGCAATACAAACCAATCGAGCTTTCGCATTGATCCTGATCATCTGTGAATCCTCATTGTTCATCTCTTACTAGCCACTAGTTGCTAATAGTTACTAGCCGCGGCGCGGCGGCATGCGCCTGCCACGCAAGCCAAGAAACATGACGAAGAATCATGTCCGAACAAGCAAGCACTCGCCCGACTCAAGGAGTCCACGCGAGCCGAAAGTGGGAGTTCGCCTAGGGCGTATAAAGTTCAGCGCTGCCGAGTACGCTGAAGGTACCGTTGGACGTTTTCACCTCGCCGCCCGCAGCCAGCACCTGTCCGTTCTGCAGGAGTGTGGTGGTGTGAGCCGCTCGAGCATGGTTCATGCTGCCGGTGAGCAGCCAGGATGGGGTTGACGAGTCGTAAAGCCGACAGAGGGCATCCGTTCCGTACCCGCTCTCCCCTCCAGCCAGCAAAACCTTGCCAGTAGTAAGGAGGGTTAAGGGGCCGCTCGGAGGATTTACACCAATGTTGTGAGTGGCCGTCCAAGTGTTTGCAGACGGGTCGTAGAACTCGCCCGCATAGCTCGAAAGATGTCCTCCGAACACCAACACGTCCCAGTTGGGGAGAAGTGCCGCGCTGGTGCTGGGATGACTGAACTTCATTGTGCTGGTCAATGACCAGCCGCGATTGGAATAGAGTTCGGCGGTATTCCCACTCAAGCCCCCACCCGCCATCAGGACTTGGCCACTTTGCAGCAGGGTCGCGTGAGTGGATCGGGCGTGGTTCAAGCTACCGGTCTCTGTCCATTTGCCGGTGGAGGGTTCGTATAGCTCGGCGGTCGCGAGTAATCCGTTAGCGTTGGCACCGCCTGCCACAAGCACCTGGCCACTCTGGAGTAGCGCCACGCCATGCGCGAACCGGGGAGTTGACATGTTGCCCGTCGTCGTCCATTGACCGGTGGATGGATTATAGAGTTCGGCTGTGGCGGTATAAGAAACGATCCCTTGGATGTTGGTGCTGACGATCCCGCCGGCTACGAGAACTTCACCACTTGAGAGCAATACAGCCGAGTGGGCATAGCGACCAATCGCCATGCTGCCTGTGAGGGTCCACTTGCCGGTAGTTGGGTTGTACAGTTCGGCGCTGGTTTGTCCTGCAGTCGAATTTTCACCCCCTGCAACCAGCACTTGGCCGTTCAGGAGCAAAGTGGCACTGTGGCCCGCACGGGAAACGTTCATGTTACCGGTATTTGCCCATGTACCCGAATTTGCGGCGAGAGCCGGGAAGGGCGTGCTCGCCACCAGACCGACGGCAAGTGCTGCTAACGTGAGGGTGCGAACGGCCGGAAAAATGGGCAAGCTTCCGAGAGTCATGGCTATCTCCTATCGACGGCTGGAGGGCCACCAGAATCCGTGTCGTCATGGCGGGTTCTGATCGAGCGATCGACCAACTGGTTAGCGGCCAAACACTCTTCGGATAAACCTTCGGACGCAGCCAGTTAACCAGATGTAATCATGGTTGGTGTCATGGGCCTGTCAACAGTTTGTCAAAGTTAGGACACGACTGCAGGCTACTGCCAAATCTGAACCGCCAACATAATCATGGTGCACTCTCTGCTTCACAACGTGACCGCAAAGTTCCACACGGCACCCAGGGTATGCTCGGAGGACACCTCCAGAGATTCTCTCCCGTAACGAATCTTTACGTAACTCTACTCGCGCATCGGCGCGCGGAGTCATCTAAATCCAAATGTTCGTCACTGCGGAAAAAGATAGTGCTCAGATGGCCCAATCTGCCCCGAACGGGCGGCGGGGTTGGATTCGCCCTGGCTTGATCGCGACAATCCTTTCCGGATTGGCGGCAGCTCTATGCCTGCAATCATGTTCGCGCAAACCAAATTTTCCGCCACCCGATGGCGAGGCGTTGTTTATCCACAAGTGCACCGGTTGCCACAGCAAAGGGAACGACATGCGCGCTCCCGAGCCGGCAGCGTTGCACCTGATGTCAAAGCGCCTGATCCTGGCTGCACTGAATTCCGGAAGGATGAGATTTGAAGCCCGAGAACTCTCGAAACTCCAAAAGAACGCGATTGCATCGTATCTCGCTGCACCCGATTCCCCGGTCGTAGCTTTCACCGGCCATTGCGCGCAAAATCTTGATCCGCCGCCGAATCCGCCGGTGTGGAATGGTTGGGGCGCAGACCCAGGAAACAGCCGTTATCAGCGAAAATCGGCCGCAGGACTCGACCGCAACCAAGTGAAAAATTTAAAACTGAAATGGGCATTCGGATTTCCCGGAGCCGTAGCAACCTTCGGCCAGCCCACGTCATACGCAGGAAAACTCTTCGTCGGCAGTGAAGACGGCACCGTTTACGCTCTCGATGCGGCAACCGGCTGCCTCTGGTGGATGTTCAAAGCCTCCGCTACGGTGAAAACCGCAATTTCCATCGGCAACGGCGGAACCGCAGCCTTCTTCGGAGACACCAATGGCAACGTGTACGCGCTCAAGGCCGAAGACGGTTCCGTAATTTGGCAGGTACATCCCGAAGCCCACCAGGCCGCACGTATTACCGGATCCCCCCTGCTCATTGGCACGCGCCTGTACGTTCCAATTTCTTCCGGGGAAGAAGGCGCGTCCGCTGATCCCGCTTATCCGTGCTGCACATTTCGCGGCAGCGTAATCGCCTTGGACACAGCCACAGGGCAACAAGTCTGGAAAGCCTACACCATCGCCGAAGATCCGCGACCCACCCGCAAGAAAGCGCAGGGCGTGCAGTACTGGGGACCCTCCGGCGCTGCAGTGTGGTCTTCTCCCACGGCAGACTTGAAGCGACAAATCATCTACATCGCAACTGGGAACAATTACTCGGATCCTGCCACAGAGATGTCGGATGCGGTCGTCGCCATAGATATGAAGACCGGCAAAAAGTTATGGTCGCGCCAACTCATGCCGAAGGACGTCTGGAATAGCGGATGCGTAGCCGAGAAAAAAGATAACTGTCCGTCTCATCGCGGAGATGATTACGATTTCGGAGCGCCGCCCATGTTGCAATTACTTCCCGACGGCCGAAGGATTCTTCTACTCGCGCAAAAATCCGGAATGATCTATGCCCTCGACTCTGACCATCAAGGCAAAAAACTGTGGACGACTCGCATCGGCCACGGAGGCCCGTTGGGTGGTGTGGAATGGGGTGGTGCCGCCAATAACCGCTACGCCTACTTCCCTCTTTCCGATTTTGATTTTGACAAGCCGAATGTCGGCGGCGGAGTTTTCGCCCTGGATCTTCTCACCGGGAAACAAGTGTGGCATGTTTCTCCGCCAAAGCCCGTCTGCGCCGGACAATACGGCTGTAGTCCTGCTCAGATGGCCCCTCCAACTCTGATTCCGGGAATCCTGTTCGCCGGATCTCTGGACGGTCACCTGCGTGCCTATGACACACACCGTGGAGATGTGCTCTGGGATTTCGACACCGCGCGGAATTTCAAGACCACTAACGGAGTGCACGCCCACGGCGGCTCCCTGAACGGCGCCGGTCCCGCAATCGTCAATGGCATGCTCTTTGTGAATACCGGCTACACCAACGCCATGGCCGGAAATGTTCTATTGGCCTTCGCAGTGGATACCATCAACGATAAAAGAGCGAAGCATCTATTGGCCTCGCGCAGCGGCCCTCACTGATTCCAAGCAAATCTCTTAAGCCGCGAACTGCTAGGCCATTTTGAACAACTGGCAACTCGCACCTCGAACCTAGTCCGGTCATAGTTGTTGCAAAATCCCCATTGCGCTCAAATTCCCCCGGGCAGGGGTTTTGAGCGTAAAGGCTGATTGCGTCACCTGTTAGCACTGCTACTTCAATGCAACATCGCCAACAACAGCCACATTGCGATCGTGAGCGAGGAACTGATTATAGCGCCCAGAGACAGGAGGATTGTTCGCGGGTTGCTCATCGCCCATAGGATGACAAAGAGGGAGCAAGGAATTCCGACCGCGCAAAAACACAAGAAGCAACCCAGCGATATTGCTCCAATCGCGACGAGGATTACGAACAGTAGTTGCAGAACTGAGCTAAGGCTTGCGAATAGCAGCGGTACTCGAATCAACGGCCAAGATTGCGGTTTCCACCAAATGGCTGGAACCCAAGCTGGTGCTGCACATGCGACAGCAGCGACGCTGAAGATTTTCAGAGCGAGCGTGGGAATACCTTTTAGGAAAAACATGAGAAGTCAGTATTTGCTCAACAAGCCAAGCCGGATGTAGGCTGCACGGGCCGCAAGAAGTCTCCACGTCACGTTCTTGCGCTGTGCAAGCAATTGTAGAAGCGTTGCGTCCGGCACTCTCAGGAGCCGGTCCAGACGCGCATCGTGTGTAGTCTCTGGGGAGTTGCCCATGTACCGCATCCTGAGCCAAGCGGTATGTCGCTGAATAATTCTTCTGCTCCTCGGCGAAGCCCACTCGACACAGCACTCGCAACCCATTCGAATCGAGCGCCATCACCGGATTGAACGGTAACAAGAGTATCTTTTCGCGCCCGGATCGCCGATGCTGGGAAATCTCTTCAAAGCTTTCTTCGCTTGGGGCAATGGCTTCTTGAGAACAGGACTCAGGTCGCTGTCGAACTCCTCCAACGCAATTTTGGCAATCGAAAGAAGCTTTTGCGGACTCACGTCGGGAAGTATGCCAGCTTTGCCGATGCCAGCTAGAGCGGAATGTTTGGCAGCGAGAATCTGTTCAAGACGCGTTCCAACCGTTTGTTTTAGCGTGGCGAATGCTTCGGCACGACGCTTGTCACTCGCCAGATAAGCGATGTTTTTCCAGATGATTAGCTCCGTGAGCCACACGAGAGATTGTAGCCCGGGCTTCCTGCCGATCACGCCGCCTTGATTTGGGCCGCTCCCGAGCCAGACGTTCTTTGCAGCTTGCGGATGCGGTTTCCGAGGTCCGTGATTCGGAACGCGGCGCCTTCGGCAAAATTGTGATCAGCGTTCGGGATTGATTTTGTGACGCCGGTGTGACGCATAACCTGCCATCACTGCCTGGGTTAACATCGCATGCTCCTCTGGTTATTCATCGACGGTCGCAGAGCGTTGTCGGGCTGCATAGGCCGCGACCTTCAGACGATTTCCGCATAGTTGCATGCTGCACCAGCGGCGCGTCCCCTTCTTGCTGGTGTCATGGAAGTGCAGTACGCACTGATCGCACTTGCGGACGCGGCTGCGATCCACGCTGGCGAACAACATCGCTGCGCTGTGCACCAGCGGTGCACACAAGTCCTCGGGATTGTGCGGTTCGAAATAGAGTTCCGTCGAGGGTTCTTTTCCATTTGCTTTCAGCCTGGTGAGCATGGGATGCTCCGCCATCAGTCGATTCAATTCATCCACGGTTGAGTGATGAACAGCACCACCACCTTCCCAGGCGAGGATCTCCTTCCTCAATCTTTCCCGCAGCGCCCGCATTGCTTCCAACCCATTCCGGGCCCGGACCGATTGCCTTCCCCACTGCTGCTGAAGACTAGCCGCTTCACGAGAGCTGAGCAGGTCGGCCGCCTGAAACCAGCGTAACAGCGCGCTGAAATCCGGAAGCAACTCCATAGGTTCGCCGTTCTGGACTGGACGGGTGTTTAAGAAATCCAGCGCCAGGTGGTTGCCGAGAAAGAGGAATCCGTCTTTCCAATCTGAGTGCGGAGTCATTCCGGCCTTGCTCACGGGTTAGCCTCTTTTGAAATTATAACACCACTAATGCAACTTATTATCGGTTAGCACATCTGATGGTATGAAGGAGGGCCCTGGATGCAAACGCTAGCCGAGGCCGTCCTGGCCAACCGGCCAAATCTTTGGAGGAGGTTCATCATGATCAAGTATCAGCACGCTAACGTCGACGGCCACAAGATCTTTTACCGTGAGGCCGGCTCGAAAACTGCACCTGCCATTCTCTTGCTGCATGGCTTTCCGACCTCGTCGCACATGTTTCGCAACCTTATTCCTGCGTTAGCGGACCGCTACCACGTGGTTGCGCCCGACCTGCTGGGCTTCGGCTTCTCGGATGCTCCCGACCGGAAGCACTTCCGCTACACGTTCGAGCAACTGGCTAAGGTGATCGGACGTTTTACCGAAATCCTTGGTCTCGATCGTTTCGCGATCTACGTTTTCGATTACGGTGCTCCGGTCGGGCTCCGCTTGGCCCTGGCACACCCCGAGCGTATCACCGCCATCATCTCTCAAAACGGCAATGCCTATGAAGAGGGGCTTAGCGATGGCTGGAATCCGATCCAGAAATATTGGAAGGAACCAACGGCAGAGAATCGTGCGGCCTTGCGCGAGTTCCTCAAGCCCGAAGCAACTCAATGGCAATATTCTCACGGAGTGCAGGATACGGCGCTCTTGGCGCCGGAAGCCTACCAGCTCGACTCGGCGCTACTGGTCCGGCCTGGCAACGACGAAATTCAGCTCGACCTCTTCTTGGATTACGCAAGCAACGTCGTTCTCTATCCCAAGTTCCAGGAATATTTTCGTACAAAGCGGCCGCCACTGCTCGCAGTCTGGGGAAAGAATGATCCGTTCTTTCTGCCTCCTGGCGCCGAAGCATTCAAGGGCGACAACCCGGAGGCCGAAGTGCGTTTCTTCGACACCGGGCATTTCGCTCTGGAGACGCATGCTCAGGAGATTGGAAGTGCAATTAACGATTTTCTGGGCCGTAAGCTGACACGGAAAAATTCGGCGGCGTAACGAGCACTCTGTTTTCGCACCACGTTTGGATTCTGGTGCGCTCGCACCCCGGCAGTACTATGCCCGCCAATTGGTGCTGCCGGCCGCGAGAAATCCCCGCTGCGCAACTGGAGCCTGCCGAGAGCCTTTTCTCTAGCTGAGTAGGACGATTGCACCCGTGGCCCC